>UQFO01000006.1 GCA_900540275.1 uncultured Oscillospiraceae bacterium
CCGTAACTATAACGGTCCTAAGGTAGCGAAATTCCTTGTCGGGTAAGTTCCGACCCGCACGAATGGTGTAACGATCTGGGCACTGTCTCAACTACCTGCCCGGCGAAATTGTAGTACCGGTGAAGATGCCGGTTACCTGCGACAAGACGGAAAGACCCCATGGAGCTTTACTGCAGCTTGATATTGGGTTTCGGTAATCTATGTACAGGATAGGCGGGAGACTAGGAAACCAGTGCGCCAGCATTGGTGGAGTCAACGTTGGGATACCGCTCTTAGGTTGCTGGAATTCTAACCTGCGGCCATGAATCTGGTCGGGGGACATTGTCAGGCGGGCAGTTTGACTGGGGCGGTCGCCTCCGAAAGAGTAACGGAGGCGCTCAAAGGTCAGCTCAGCACGGACGGAAACCGTGCATCAGAGTGTAAACGCGTAAGCTGGCCTAACTGCGAGGGTGACGGCCCGAGCAGTAACGAAAGTTGGAGTTAGTGATCCGGCGGTATGTGAATGGAAATGCCGTCGCTCAACGGATAAAAGCTACCCTGGGGATAACAGGCTGATCTCCCCCAAGAGTCCACATCGACGGGGAGGTTTGGCACCTCGATGTCGGCTCATCACATCCTGGGGCTGTATTCGGTCCCAAGGGTTCGGCTGTTCGCCGATTAAAGTGGTACGCGAGCTGGGTTCAGAACGTCGTGAGACAGTTCGGTCCCTATCTGTCGTGGGCGAAGGATATTTGAAAGGAGCTGTCCCTAGTACGAGAGGACCGGGATGGACGCACCTCTGGTGTACCAGTTGTCACGCCAGTGGCACAGCTGGGCAGCTAAGTGCGGAACGGATAAACGCTGAAGGCATCTAAGCGTGAAGCCGGCCTTAAGATAAGATATCCCATTACGTAAGTAAGTAAGACCCCTCAAAGACTATGAGGTTGATAGGTCTGAGGTGTAAGCATGGCGACATGTTAAGCCAGCGGATACTAATAGGTCGAGGGCTTTTCCTTTTGTCAGAGTTCAAATCTTTGCTTTTCTGTTCAATTTAAAAGAGTCAGCCGGTGTTTATGGCGATGAGGTCCCACCTGTTCCCTTTCCGAACACAGAAGTTAAGCTCATCTGCGTAGAAGATACTTGGACGGTGACGTCCTGGGAAAATATATCAATGCCGGCTTTTTGCTTTTTATTTGTTTTGTATAATGTATATATATATTCCTCAATAGCTCAGTCGGTAGAGCATGCGGCTGTTAACCGCAGGGTCGTTGGTTCGAGTCCAACTTGGGGAGCCAAAAACAGGAGTATCCATCGAAGATGGGTGCTCCTGTTTTTTGTTATACAATATGGGTGCGCGGCAGTAACCCTGCGTGGGAACAGCCGCACCGGCTGTTAACTGGCGCAAGGCCTGCCGCCGCCAGCGGCGGAAGCAGGCGGGCTTTGCGCAGGAAGAAACAGGGAGAATCAGCGCCGCTCCAAGGCGCTGAGGCGACCTTTGTTTCTGACCGATTTGGTCGTTGGTTCGAGTCCAACTTGGGGTCTGAGCGCAAAGAAAACGGTCCGGTGGACCGTTTTCAGCGAAGAGCATCACAGCCGGTAACACGCCGGAGGCGGGGTGGCTGTAGCCGACTTTTGATAGAAAATTAAAGGGCAATCTTTCGAACCCTGTTTCAGAGCGCCTGCCTTTATGGCAGGCGTTATACACGAATGTACTTCTAAAATCAGAAAAGAGTGCTTTTTCAGCCTTCTATCGATTGTTTCCATTCTGACAGCCACTTGTGTTTATCTTTTGCTACGGCGTCAACAATTGACCTTCCAGAGTCGAACCTGTCAAAGGTTCCGGAGGAAATTTCATTTAAAACCATATTGAGTATTTTTTCATAATACTGTTCTGGATTCGTATTACTTCCCGTTTGAGAAAAATATTGTTGTGTTTCCTGCTGTGAGAAACTGGCGTATATATCCTTGACTTCCTGCATTAATTTTTCGCGATTCATAGTTATCTCCTTTTTATTAATATTCCCTATGAATATGGTTGCTCTTCTTTGCGGATTTATACAGAGAATACTTAATAGCAGCTTGCCTATCGGCCGTGGGAGATAAAAACAGACTGTAAACTTATGAATGTCCGTATTCAGGGTTGGTTATGAACGTAATCTGTGAGTATCCAATCAATCTAAACAGTTACCCGTCTGGTCCTCCCTGATGGGATTAAATTGATTTAGCAATGTGGCCACAGGACCAAAGCGGTTCCCGGTGTTTTCCCTGACTTTTCAGCAAAAAACGGACAGCCGCATTGCTGTCCGTTTTTTGCTATGAGTTTAATATGATTTAAGACCACACAGATGTCTGTCTCGGCTGTCCAATATCATAATCGTTTGAATACCGGGCCAAATACTGCATGACAAGAAGCACATCTGCCATGTTGACGTCCCCGTCGTTATTTATATCAGCTGCTGTCAGGCCGCTTCCAGCGAGCGTTTTTATGCGGGCTAAATGCTTTTGCATAGAAAGAACGTCTGAAAGGTTGACTGTGCCGTTTTCATCCGCGTCGCCTACCAAAACGGTAACAGCCGTGTTAGGATGATAAGCTACGGCTGCACAGTTGTATTTTCCGCCCCCGCTATGCTCCATCGCAATATGAATTTTATCTTCCAAATCCGGCGCGTTCAGGTCATATGTTTGCTGTCCTTCGCCGTTATTATAAAGGACACGGTCGTAGCCCGCGGGCAAAACGGCCTTGAAAATATTGTTTCCTACATATGTCATTTCCTGGCCAGGCCACTTAAACGCCTCTCCGCCTGAATTCCAGGTGTAGAAGTTCACCGTCGTCCATTTTGTCGCTGAATTGTCAAAGTATACGACCCGCTTAATATGGGATAGTATTTCGTTTTTTGCCGCTTCCTTTGCAAGAGCGGCGTCTGATACAAGAGTGGCGTTATGTATCTTCCTGATACCGTTTTGCAGGCGCTCGGTAAGGCTCTGAATTTCTTCCTCGGTATAATGAACGGGGTCAATGGAAGCTGCCAAATCCTTCAGCTCGTCAGAAAATTGCGAAACAGCGCCGTTAAGCCCTTGCTCAGTACCCTGGTACACAGCCCAAACGCCGTCGGTTCCAGATACGGTGCTTTGGTATCCAGGCCCATTGCTAGTGAAAATCAAGCTGTCGTGGGCACGAACTCTTTGCGTTGCAAGCTGGGGAGAGCCGTTGTTGTTAAAAATAATCCAGTCAAATCCGGCGGGAACAGTCGCCATATAAATATCGCCGCTAACCCTCGTCATTGCTTTGCCGGGCCATTGCTCTTCAAAGCCTTGAGCACCCCATATGTAATAATGCGGAACGGACCATCTGGTGCTCGAGTTGTCATAATATACTGTCCTTGCTGTTTTACCGTCGTGCGGCTCAGAGAAAAAGTGACTGATATCGTAATCGTACTCCTGCAAAACAGCCGCGATTTCCGCGCAGGAAACGGCGGACTCTATTCTGCCAAGCACATCCTGTTTCTTGTTTTCGAACCTTTCTTTTTCGGCGCTTGTCAGTGCGTATTCTGGCATTTTATAAGACATTGTCTTTACTTCCCTTATTGCTCCGCTGATGTTTTCCGCAGTTGCGGACACAAAACCCGCGCTATTGAAAAAGTCCGCCCTGCTTTCTATGAAGCCCTGCAGCTGGCTGATGCCTGATTCCAAACCAGCACGGTTCCATCTTTTTTGATTCAGGGCATAGGAGGAAGCTACCGACTTGCCGTAATCGCCGAGGCTTTTTAATATGCTGCTGCCGTTTTGGCTTTCACCGAGCAATATGCGTACCGCGGGATATACATTGCCCGTCCATTGCTCCATCACGAGCTTTTGGAAATCGCTGTGCATACAAAGCGCCGAATAAATGGTATGCTCCGCGTCGCTGATACGCCTGCTCTGGTTTACCCACCATGTGTAAGGGTCGCTCAAATCGACGCCATGCTGCGTACCCAGAAATCCCAGCCCGGCATCCCAGTCCCACGTTGGGCCTGAATGGAGCTTACCGTCTCCGGCTTTATCCGTATCCTTCCAAAAATAGCAGCTGTTCCTGCCCGCGTCAACATTGACGGCTAGCTCCTGCAAAAGATAGAATTTCGCCGCTGCCTGTGCGTCAATATAGTCGGTATAATACTTTCTCTTGGAATTGTAGCCTGTTTCGGAGTAGATGGCTTCCTCCATATCCTCAACAAAGCCCTTGATGTACGCAACCTGTTCTCTCGATGCGTTTTCAGGCGACTTAATCGTCACCCTTTGCCCGCGTTTTGTTACAAAACCGCTGGGCTCGCTGTAATAGCGGTAATCGTCAAATTCCAGCAGGTATCCGCCGGTAATATCGTCCGGGTTATTGGGTATTTCATAGCCCTTCATCGAGTCGGCCTCAGGGTCGTTCGGACCAAAACGCGGATAGCTGTCCAGCTCATCCGAATTGACGTCCTCCGTTTTTTTGGTAAGGTCGGTAATCTTCACCAAATTGTTTTTCCCGACATCGACCCGTTCAATCAGCTGGTAAATGCCGAAATACTCACCGTTAATCACCAAGTCAATATATTCTGAATGCGGCGAATATTGCAGGCCGATTTCGCTTGCAAGATCATGCATGATTTTATGCCGGAATACGGTCGGCTCGCTGTGAACAGCCAGAAGGCTCCACTTTTTGCTGGAATCCATTCCCAGCAGGGAAGAGGCGGAGGGCAGCTTTATGTTATACGGCTTTTTGTCCAAAGTCCAGGAGGTATTGCCGCGGCCCTTGATATGGTCGAGCGCCCCGTCATATTGAGCCGTTGCTTCTCCTTTTTCCGCCAGCATCATTTTACCAGGCATTTTTAATTCTTTATCCTGATGGACAAGGGACAGGTCGTCTTCCGTCGTAATAAACATAGCGGGTAAATCATCCGCCTTCATTACGACGATATTGTAGCGCTTCCCGTTGTTTGTCAAAACAAATTCTCCGCCGTTTGAGGCGCTGAATGCCGCGGTCGGCTCGCCGCTTATAAGCGCCGTTTCACCAACGCGCGCTTCGCCCTCAAAGGTATGCCAGATGGTCAGGCTTTCCAAATCCGCGGTTGACGGCAAGAACAGATAATACTTGCCATCCGTATCTTTATGCCATTTAACAGCCGAGATGTCAGAAGAAACCAGCGCCGAACCATCCGCCCACAGTGTGTTTGCCGCGCCGTTTAAAACATATTCAGGTGTTTTTTTATCATTTCCGGCCTGATAATCCCATGTGCCGTCGGCAAGGCAGCGGGGGATAAAGAGCGGGTCGTCGAGGTCAGATGTCCTGAAATCCACCTGCTGGAAATCCACAAGGTTGTTGTCCGTATCCACATACCGCTCGCTGCCTGCGCTTAAGCGCACGTAACCTTTTTGCTTGGACTGCGCATCTGACGCGCCCTGCATGATGCAAGCGGTTTCATAACCGTCCGCCTGCTGAGAAGGGACGGTGGGCGCGCCGTCATTGCCGGAAACGCCGAACATATCGACATAGCCCTGTGTCCTGCCTGCCCCGTCGCCGTCAAAAGGATTATGAAGCGAAGGGGGGAGCAGCTGCCGGTTTGCCATGATAACTACCTTGACGCCTTTTGAGTGGAGCTTTGCAAGCGGCAGCCCAAAATTTTGGTCAAACGTTTTTCCTGTAAGGTCAAGGCGTCCTTTGGTGCCCGTGCCGCCTGCTGAACCGCTTTCGTCGCCCATGTTGACAAGGAATGAATGGTGCGCCGGTATTTCGCCTTCAAGGTCGAGCTTTTCCCAGCCAGGCGTTTTATCTGAATCCATGCATTTGTACTGCAGGGAGTATGTATCCGAAAGGCTCACGCTGAATTCGTTGGGATTGTAAATTTCGACAAAGCTGTGCGTTCCGGCGGACGAGCTGTCTGTCCCGAAATAGACCATACCAATAACCAGTTTTGCCGGTTCAGAATTGCTTTTTGCCTGTGCCGAGCCGTCCGGCAGGGCTATTTGGGATGCCGCGCGCATGGCCGGAAATTGCATGGCGGACAGCATACAAACGGTCAGGAGCAGTGATATAAATAATCGAATACCGCCTCTTTTAGTTTTCATATAAATCAATTCCTTTCTTCATTTCGCAGCATTGTCACACAACGATTTGGGCCACGCATCAGCCTGCCGTATGGGTGGCTCACGTTTTTTCGTAAGGCAGAGCAGTGCTGCCTTTATTATATAGGAGTAAAACTGTGAAGTAAAGGAAAAAATATGCTATTCGCATTATATGATAGAATTTTGTCGAAAAATTTTGTTTATATAAACAAGGGGGAGCAAGGGCGTTTTTAATACCGAACGGAATGAGCCGCCGCGTTTATAAGTACTCTGCTGTCTGAAATTCAAAATAGAACCAATATCATCAAATAAAGGGCCGGCGTCACTTCGACGCCGGCCCTTTAGGGTTAGCCTGATATTCAGCGGGAGCTGAACACACATTTTATTTATTCAAAAAAGACTTAACCAAAGCCTCCAGAAGATCGTCGCGGTCTATCTTACTGATGATGTTGCGCGCGTTGTGGTACGTCGTGATATATGTGGGATCTTCTGAAAGGATGTAGCCAACGATTTGGTTGACAGGGTTATAGCCCTTTTCCTTGAGCGCGTCGTAAACGGTCGTCAATGCGCGCTTAATCTCGTCGTCCTTGTCTCCTCCAAGCGAGAATATCATCGTCTTGTCAAACATGATTCCACCTCCGGTATTTGTATTGTACTACGCGGCATGGGAAAGTTCAATAATTATTTGTGAACTTTTCAAAGTCCTCTTCCTTATCTTTTTGCATATCAGCTGCGTAATACCGCTCCCACTTTGTCGAGCGCCTTCATAATACGCTTGACAGTAGCGGAAGCCTGCTCGTCTGTCAGCGTGCTGTCAGCGCTTCTCAAGGTAATGCTGAACGCAACGCTTTTTTTGCCTGCCTCAATCTGCTTGCCCTGGTAGACGTCAAACAGCTTGAGGGATTCGAGATAACTGCCCGCGGCGGAGGATATCGCCTTTTCAAGCGTCAGCACAGGGATGTTTTCATCACAGATAACGGCGAGATCCCTTGTAATGGCCGGGTATTTCGGCAGCGGCTTATAGCTCTTAGCAAGCTGCGCGTTTTTGTACATTACGTCGGCGTCAAGGCTCATAGCGTAAACCCTTCCGGCAATTCCATAGTTTTTGGCGCATTCCGGATGAATTTCACCGAGTACGCCGAGCTCCTCGCCGCCGATTGTAAGCACTGCGCACCGGCCGGGATGATATCCAAACGGTTCGCTGCTCGCTTCAATGTCCCAGCCGTACACGCCGGCCTTGTCGAGCAGCGCCTCCGCAATGCCCTTCATGGTAAAGAAATCGATATCCCCGCCGTACATGCCGGCTATAAGCTTGTTTTTCTCAATTGGCAGTTCGTCGGGCGCGGTCGGGATATATTCCTTCGCAAGCTCAAACAGGTGTGCCTGCGGGTTGCGGTTGTTATAGTTCTTAGAAAGGATTTCCATCATGGAGGGCAGCGCGGTCGTACGCATAATGCTCGTGTCCTCGCCGAGCGGGTTGGAGATGACGACGGAATTCCTCAAAGGGTGGGTTTCCGGCATCAGTACCTTTCCGTAATATTTGGGGCTGATGAACGAATAGGTCATTATCTCAGAAAGCCCCATCGCAAGCATGGATTCGCTGAGCATCTGGTCGAACTTCTGGCGCGCGCTGTATTTTCCCTGCGCCCCGCCGCTGATTGCCGTGGACTTTATCACGTTATAGCCGTAGAAACGGGCAATTTCCTCCGCAATGTCGGCCTTATGCTCCAAATCGGGGCGGAAGGTCGGAACGATGATGTCGCTGCCGTCGATTTGACACTCGATTTTCTCGAGGATTTCTACCATTTTTTCACGCGGGATGTCTGTTGCGAGGAACGAGTTAATCCACTGCGGGTCAAGCCCTATCCGCCGCTCCACGTTCTGGTAGCAGAAATCCGTAATGATTCCATCCATCACGTCGCCCGCGTCCAAAAGCTCAACCAGCTCGCACGCACGGTTGAGCGCAGGCAGGCAGGCGTTCGGGTCGAGGCCCTTTTCATATCGGGAAGAGGCGTCTGTACGCATGCCGTGCTGTTTTGCCGTCAGGCGAACGGAGCTTCCTGAAAAGTTTGCGGATTCAAACACGATGGTCGCCGTGTCGTCCATAATGCCGCTGAATTCGCCGCCCATAACGCCGGCTATCGCAACCGGCTTGTTCGCGTCCGCAATGACGAGGTTGTTATCCGTAAGCACGCGGTCGATACCGTCGAGCGTCGTAATCTTTTCACCGTTCCTGGCAAGGCGCACGCGGATTTTTCCCTCGTCGATATAGCGCAGGTCGAACGCGTGCATCGGCTGGCCGTATTCCAGCATTACATAATTTGTAATATCGACAATGTTGTTGATGGGGCGCACGCCCATTGCGCGAAGGCGTTCGCGCATCCAACGCGGGGAGGGCTTCACCCGCACGTTCTTTACAATGCGCGCGCTGTAAACCCGGCACAAATCCGGCGCTTCGATTTTAACGTCGAGCAGGCCTTTACAGTCTCCGCCGCCGCCCTTTACAACAGGTGTGTGGAGCTTTAGCTCCTCTCCGAAGGTCGCCGCCGATTCCCTTGCAAGGCCGATGACGGAAAAGCAGTCCGGGCGGTTCGAGGTAATCTCAAATTCCACCTTCGTATCGTCTAGGCCAATCGCGCTGCGGATATCCTGGCCGATTTCACAGCTCTCCTGCAAAACGAAAATACCGTCCTCGACTGCATAGGGGAAATCATGCTGTGTCAGCCCAAGCTCGCCGAGAGAGCAGAGCATCCCGCAGCTTACAACGCCGCGCAGCTTACCCTTTTTGATTTTCGTGCCGTCGGTCAAAACAGAATTGTCCTTCGCGACGGGAACCAGGTCGCCCTCCTTGAGGTTGGAAGCGCCGGTAACAATCTGTAAGGGCTCGTCCCCTCCGGCGTCCACCTGGCAGACGACGAGCTTGTCGGCGTCCGGGTGCTTTTCAATCGAGAGGATTTTACCGACTACGACGTTTTTTATTTTTTCGCCTTCTATTTCATAGCCCTCCACCTTCGAGCCGCTCATCGTCATCGCTTCCGCGAATTCTCTTGGCGGCATTTGGGCTTTGGTGAATTCATTCAGCCATTTCATGGAAAGATTCATTTTATACGCAACTCCTTTCTTTTGGGTTCATCAGAACTGATTCAGAAAACGCACGTCGTTCTCGAAGAACAGGCGCATATCGTCGATTCCATAGCGGCGCATGGCGACGCGCTCCAAACCCAGCCCAAGCGCAAAGCCGCTGTATACCTCCGGGTCAATGCCGCAGTTTGAAAGCACCTTCGGGTGCACCATACCGCAGCCGAGTATTTCAATCCAGCCCTCGCCCTTGCACAGGCGGCAGCCTTCTCCATGGCAGCTGAAGCACTGCACGTCTACTTCGGCGGACGGTTCTGTAAACGGGAAGTGGTGCGGGCGGAAGCGTACGACGGAATCCTCTCCGTATAAGCGCTTGACAAAGGTTTCAAGCGTACCCTTTAAATCGGCAAAGGTAATTCCTTTGTCAACGACAAGCCCCTCAATCTGGTGGAACAGGGGAGAGTGCGTTGCGTCGACCGCGTCGCTCCTGTAAACCCTGCCGGGCGAAATAACGCGGATAGGCGGCTTTTGCTGTTCCATTGTGCGCACCTGTACGGGGGAGGTCTGTGTCCGCAGCACAATATTGTCGTTGATATAGAAGGTGTCCTGCGTGTCGCGCGCGGGATGGTTTTTCGGCATGTTAAGCGCTTCAAAGTTGTAGTAATCGGTTTCGACCTCGGGGCCTTCCACAATATCAAAGCCCATGCCGACAAAGATTTCCTTGATTTCGTCGAGCACAATCGTGAGCGGGTGCTTTGCTCCGAGCACGGGCTTTTTTCCCGGCAGCGTTACGTCTAGCTTTTCCGCTTTTAATTGCTCGAGCTGTTTTTTCTCATTTAGCTCCTGTACCTTACTCTCGATTGCATCCTCGATAAAGGTGCGCACCTCATTCGCGAGCTGCCCGATAACCGGGCGCTCCTCAGGCGTGAGCTTGCCCATCTGCTTTAGAATAGATGTAAGCTCGCCCTTTTTGCCGAGATACTTGATTCGCAGCTGTTCGATGTCCGCCGCCGCATGTGAGCCTTCAAGGGCTTCCTTTGCCGCCGCGCGGATGGACTCCAGTTGATTTTTCATCGTGGATTTCTTCCTTTCATCAGTTGTTATTAAGCCTTTATGCAAGAGTATGGGAAGATTTTGGCAAAATAAAAAGCCTCCGTCCTCCGAAGGGACGAAAGCAAACTTCCGCGGTACCACCCTGTTTTTTGCAAAAGAGCAAACACTCCTGCGGCATATAACGGTGCCTGCCGTCGCGGCCTAGTGGAGTTGCTCGTTCAGCCGCGCCGCTCAAAAGGGAACTTCACCGCCTCAAACCCGCCGGACGCCCTTTCAGCCGGGGAGCGCCTTCTCTGGAAACGGGGTAATATGAGGGATTACTTCCTTTATCGCTGCGTTTTGGTGATTGATTCAGCTTATTACAGACTATAACACCAATTTTAAAAAAAATCAATAGGCGTAAGAACAAATCCAACAATAAATATTGTAAACAGAGGTCTTCTGTGTTATCATTCTATAAATAGGAAAAACACAAAAGGACGGATGTTACAGTCATGGATATTTTTGTAGAACAGCTCGTAAAGAAAGAAAAAACGGTACGCGACCGGCTGATTACAGTATGTATCGTCCTGTGCGTCGTACTGCTGCCGCTTGCCTGCGTTGCGCTTGCTTATATTACAAGCATCTATTACTTTATCATGGTTGCTTTTTTTGTGCTGATTGCCGCCGTTTACGGCGCGTGGTACTTTATTACCGCGCAGAACGTGGAATACGAATACAGCGTTACCAACAGCAACATTACGGTGGATAAGGTCATCGCCAAGCGCAAGAGAAAGCGTATCGTCAGCTTTGATATTAAAAAGATTGAGGAAATGGGAAAATTTGACGATAAAGATTACGAAAAACGCAAGTATGACAAGCTGATGTTTGCGTCCGCCTCCGATTTTGGCGCAGACGTTTATGCCGCTGTATTTTTTATTGAAAAATACGGGAACTGCCTGCTGCTCTTTTCCCCAAATGAAAAGGTGCTGGAGGCTATGCGCCCTTATTTAAAGAGGGACATCGCCGTCAATCTTTTTATTAAAAAATAAGGCGGAAGGAAGGCAAATTCACCTGCTGTTTCGCTTTTATCGGTAATGGTGGGGGAACAAAGCGTTCTCCCATTTTTATTTTATAACAGGGAGTGGTAAGCATGAAAATTCTGTCTGTAGCGCAAATGCGGGCTTTAGAGCGCGCCGCAGAACAGGAAGGCGCAACAATGATTGAGCTGATGAAAATGGCGGGCGCCTCCGCCGCCCAGCTGATGATGGACCGGATGGGCGTCAAAGCGGACGATACGGTAGCCGTGCTCTGCGGCAAAGGGCGTAACGGCGGCGATGGTTTTATCTCGGCGGCGTATCTCAGGCAGCGGGGGGTAAACAGCTCCATTATTTTAATGGACGGCGAGCCCAGGAGCGCGGACGCAAGAGCCGCATTGAAGGCCGCTGGTGAAATTGGCGTCACGACCTGGCGCTACTGGGAATCTCAGCGCCTTGCCGACCAGAAAATCAGGCAATCGAAATTTATTATCGACGCGCTCTACGGGATTGGCTTTAAAGACGGCTTTTTAGACCATATGGCGGCGTTTATAGAAAAAATCAACGAGGAAAAAGCCGGGCGTATTATGTCTATCGACCTGCCCAGCGGCGTGCAGGGAGATACAGGCCGCGTCATCAACGGCGCGGTAAAAGCAAGCCTTACGGTTTCGTTTACGACGCTCAAGCCAGCGCACGTGCTTTTTCCCGCAATGGATTATTGTGGGGAAACGGCCGTTGCCGATATTGGGATTCCGCCCATGTTGATGGCGGAAAGCCCTTATCTGTATGAAACCCCCGAAAAAGAGGACGTCAGGCGGGTTCTTCCAAAGCTTTCCGTTTCTGAAAACAAGGGGGGCCGCGGCCAGCTCCTTACCATCTGCGGCAGCAGCGGGATGGCAGGCGCCTGCGCCATGAGCGCGAAGGCCGCGCTGCGCTGCGGCGTCGGGCTGCTGAAAATCGCTGCGGCCGACTCTATTTATCCCATTGTCTCCGCACAGCTCAATGAACCGGTTTTTTTGCCGGTCCGGCAGGCGGCGGGCGGGACAATTGACCGTGTCTGCATACCATACCTGTTGTCCCAGGCGGAAAAGGCAAGCTCCATTTTGATTGGCTGCGGGCTTGGAGGCGGAGAGGATATCAGGCTTTTGGTAGAAAGCTTTCTGCGCGAAAGCAAAGCGCCTATGGTCATCGATGCCGATGGCATAAACGCTGTAGCGCAGCATATAGATATATTAAAAGAAGCGAATGCGCCCGTTATCCTGACCCCGCACCCAGGGGAGGCGGCAAGGCTGCTCGGCGCCCAGGTGCGCGACATACAGAATAACCGGATAGAGTTTGCTCAAAAGCTTGCGAGCGGTTACGGCGTTGTTGCGGTGCTTAAGGGGGCTAAAACGGTCATTGCCCACCCAGGAGGGAAAACATTCGTTAACACCAGCGGGAATGCCGGTATGGCGCGCGGAGGCAGCGGGGACGTATTAGCAGGAATGATTGCTTCTTTCCTCGCGCAGGGGGCGCAGGCGTTTGACGCGGCTGTCGCGGGCGTATACCTGCACGGGCTTGCCGGAGACCGGTGCGCGCAGGCGCTTGGGAAAATTTCCATGCTTCCGACCGATTTAATCAGTGAGCTTCCCGCTTTAATAAAAGAATTTTCAAATGAATAATGCTCTTGCTTGGAGGGCTGGGAAATTGTAAAATACTATTTGTATAAACGATTAAATTATATACAGGTGGTGTTTTATGCGCCGTTCGTTTTTTTTGATACTTGCTGTCGCTGTTATTGCAATTTTGTTTACCGCCTGTTCACAGGGCGCCGCACAGCCGGCGGAGCCTGTTACGGATTTTTCCGCGGAGGCTCAGGTAGATACGGCGGGGACAGAGCTCTCCTGCGAGGTCAGCCATACGAAGGAAGGCGTGTCTGCCGTGACGGTAACAAAGCCAGACGGACTCAAGGGGCTGTGCTTTAAATGGCTCGGCGGGGCGTATTCAATCGAATACAATAAGCTGTTTTGTCAAACAACCTCCGACTACCTTCCGCAGCAATCCTTCGCCCGCGCTATCGTCAACGTATTGAATACCTGCACGTCGCCTGAAAGCCTGTCTTTAGCCGAAAATAAAGATAATCAGTGTGTCTATACGGGAAGCTGCGATTCCGGGGATTTTAAGGTGACGTGCGATAATAAGACCGGCCTGATACAAATAATAGAAATTGATAATTTGTCGCTGAAAGTGGAATTTGTAAATCATAAGCAGTATGATTAATTTAAACGGGCGGAGAGCAGGTATATGCGTCCGCCCGTTTAAAATCCAACTTCCGGTCACAGTAAAATGGAGAATACGAATAAACGCGGTTTTTCCAATTTTATTTGTTTGCAAGAAGATGAGCGTTTGAATAGCGCAAAATATTTAAAATTTCTATATTTGTCAACAGCTTAGAGTGATTGATGAAAAAAATTTGCATTGGAATAAATGATAAATTATATAAATCACTAAATTAATTATATATGATTTAAATAAAAAATTTCTTATTTTATTGCTTTTGATTAAGCATGTTGTTTTACTGATGTGAAATATTTTCAACTATATTATGCAACTTGTAAAAATTTTTAATTATTTTGCATAATGGGGTTGACTTTTAAAAACAGTGTGGTAAAATATAGTCGTAATGAAGGTTACCTTTCAGGTAACTTAAATCTTTCGAAAGTATCATTACAAAAAGGCGTTCTGAACTTTTTTTTTCATTTTTTTGTTTTTGTTCAGACGTCTAGATACGGGGAATTATTTGTTCCTAGGAGAAGGAGCTGCTGGTGGGCGGCTCCTTTTTCCTTTTTAAAAAAGCATACAAATAAAACAGGCCGCCGGGATTAATCCCGGCGGCCTGTTTTATTTGTATTGGCTGTTCGCCTTATTTTTTTGAACCGTCATAGGGGTTTTCCTGCTTGTTTTCGTCATTTTGTATTGGCGGTTGTCCTGTCTGGGGAGTGCAGGAAGGCTGGAAAGCGCCGTCCTGCCGGGGTATGCCGGCATTGTGCGGATAATAGTACTGCCTTCCATCCGGGCCGGTTCGTATGTCGAAGCCCTGCACTGTGGCTATATTTTTGTTGCTTTTTTTTACGGCTAAAACAACGATTAATACAATTATTGCTGCGAAAACTAAAAAACCAATGATAGACGCCACAATAATTGCAAAGCCAAAGGAACCGACCGTCCCAACCGCTTTATCGAATTCATCAGGATGGTTTTGTACATATTCGCCCCAATTATTGTCGTAATCCGGGTCGTCCCAGAACTCGTTATAATAATAGACGGTATCATCCACCATCTGCTTCAAGGTATCCCGCAGCTCGCCGGTCACCTTACCCTTTTCAGCAGTCAGGATAAACCGGTATTCTTTGCCTTCTGTAATGGTATAGTAAACGACGCCCTGCTTATTGCCGTCTCCTCCGCCCTTAAAATCGAGTACAATATACTGCGTTTCATTATAATAATAAAAATCATAATCGCTGTATGTATATCCGTCGTCACCGCCTTTGTATTCTCCCTCCGCTATGGCTTTGCCCATGACTTGCAGGAGAGAATCCGTCAGGTTGGTCAGGTCATAGATTTGCTGAGTATCCCTGTTATTCTGAAAAAACAAATCAATCGTACCTTTACCGGGATAAGCTGTTTCAAAGATAATATCGTTCTCCTGAAAATATGTCAGGAGCTTTTCCTTTGTTGTATTGCGTGCTTTAAGGTTTTCGTCGTCCTTTTCCACGTCCCACGTAAAGCTCATCCAGTTGTCCGGCGCCTTTACAGAAATATCATAGTCGTCCAGCATATATTCCGTAACACCGCCGGAATAGTCGGTAAGCGCAGACACAGCCGTCGTGCAGATTATGGCCAATAAAAAAACCGCAATAAAAAATGAACCTGCTTTTTTCATTTTCTCCACTCCTTTTCTTAACCGCAATATAACACATAATTCGGGAGTCTGCAACAAAATATGGCTTCCCTTACAAAAAAGTAAGACATGTACTGCATGCTTTATGCCGCTGTACGCCGGCGGACTGTAACCTGTCCGCAAGGAGGGGCATATAATATACCGTAGGATATGAGAAAAATAAGAAAGGAGAATTTTGTCTTGAACGACGATATTTTTACAATGAAAAC
This sequence comes from uncultured Oscillospiraceae bacterium, assembly GCA_900540275.1. Taxonomy (GTDB): domain Bacteria; phylum Bacillota; class Clostridia; order Oscillospirales; family Acutalibacteraceae; genus Scatavimonas. The sequence continues at coordinate 15,354 of UQFO01000006.1, forward strand.
AATGGAATATGGTATTTCACCGCTTCCAAGCGACCCTGTTCCGGCAATGGCGTATGTGCCGTTCCAGAACAGCGATAAAATGTATTCTGCCGAGCAAGGTATCGTGATGGGAACGATGTTCCCGGTACTCAATAAACCCTTTACGGGCTGTGGAGGTAGGAGAGCATGACGGAAAGAGAACTTTTAATGAGGAAAATTGCTACCAACGACTTTGCGGTTGTTGAGCTTCATTTATATCTGGATACACATCCGAATGATAAACAAATGGCGGAAAGGCTCGAGGAATTTGCCGCAAAGAGCGCCGCGCTGAGAAGAGAATACGAACAGAAATACGGACCGCTGACGCCAGGAGACCAGGGCGGAAACCGCTGGGCATGGATTGCAAATCCATGGCCGTGGGACAGAGCAGAGGAGGAGAACTGTTAAATGTGGGTTTATGAAAAGAAATTACAGTATCCGGTCAATATCAAACGTACCAACCCCAAGCTTGCTAAAATTATTATCTCGCAGTACGGCGGTCCTGACGGCGAGCTAGCCGCGTCTCTGCGCTATCTCAGCCAACGCTTCAGCATGCCTTATCCGGAATTAAAGGCAATCTTGACCGATATTGGCACGGAAGAACTGGCGCATCTTGAAATGATTGGCGCAATTGTTTACCAGCTCACCCGTGACCTTACGCCGGAAGAAATCCAGAAATCGGGCTTTGACTCTTATTTTGTAGACCATACAACGGGTATTTACCCTGCGTCAGCGGCAGGCGTGCCGTTCACAGCCGCCTACATTCAGTCGAAGGGCGACACGATTACCGACCTTCATGAAGATATGGCCGCGGAACAGAAAGCACGGACGACCTATGACAACATCCTGCGCTTCTGCGATGACCCCGACGTTATCGACCCGATTAAGTTCCTGCGCGCACGCGAGGTCGTGCATTACCAGCGCTTCGGCGAACATAATCCACACAATGGTAACTCCATGCCCGAACCATCCCCGGGACAGTTTTTTGGGGGCTGCATCTGTTTTACATATTCGAGTTTTTTTCAACGATACCGCAAAGCGTTTTTTTATCCACACACGAATAAAGCTTCCCGTCCCATTTTATGCTGGGACCGTTCAGGCAGTTTTTCATACATCCGGTTACTTGAAATGAAAACCCGCCTTTTAAACTAACACCTCCATTTTTTACACGGTAATTCTCTTCAACAAAACAACGCAGTTCCCGGCAGCCGCGTAATGCGCACCGTTCTCCTCCGCATATCTCCAACCGGTGGGGCGCCTCTTCCGTCCTCAGGCTGGGATAGCGCTTTATGATGGCTGTCAAAAATGTTTTTTTAAGCTTAAGCCCGGCAGAGATTTCATCCAGCGACACGTCTGGAATAACCCCGCCGCTTTCCTTCTGCACCTCACGCAATAGCCCTACAAGCGCCTGCTGATTCTGCTGTGGATTCTGGCTGCGGCAATATTCGATTGCATCCTGCAAGTTCCAGCTGTGTTCCATTTGAAACCTCCCATACCGTCTCTCGATTTTATATTTATTTTATCCGGATACTGGTCATTTATCAGCTGGCTGGTAAAGCGCTTGTAACCTTCTATTGTTTGGATTTTCAATTCGTGATTCAATTGCGTTCAGAGGAGGATGTAATGTTCATCACAAGCGTATGAATTTATGAAAGCTCCAGCTCTTCCAGTGCCTGGTTTGTAATACGAATCACTTGCCGCGGGCTCAAATCCATTTGCTCTGCCGCCTGTTCCACACTCAATGCGTCCATGTATCGAAAAAGCATCGCCTTTTTCTGTTTTTCATCTTTGAGCTTTAAAATTGCCGAGCGTATTTCTTGTTCCAGCCTTCTTTCGTCTGAATCGTCCGGGCGGCGTGTCCTGTTTTTTTTGAATCGGAGCAATATCTCCTTTTTTTCATATACGTTCATGTTTTTCTCCTTTATTTTCGGGATAGCTATCCTTATCAAGCTTTTTCTCTGCCTGCGGTAATTACGGCCAATGTTACAACGAGCGCAATACAAGGACAAACCAACCGCCAGCCAATCCAAAGCATGTGAAACGCCTTCCTTCCGCTTCGGTATGGATAGAAGCAAAAAAATTCGGGAAATACTATACAGGAGGTGATTGTATGTCATATGTCGCGCCTGAGATGAAAAGCCGTTTTGAAACGCTTTCCATCGACTTGAAAAATGAAATACTAAAAAGAGACGTCCGCATTTGTACGCTTGGCGATTTGATTAAGGTGTTAGAGGAAATCGCATCTGAGGGCTGAGCCTGAACAAGCTCAAAAGTTTAGTTTATAGGTTTCCTTTATCGCATTGCGTTTTTCACGCGGCAGTTTCCTGATACGGCGCACGCTGTTTTTCTGAGCTGATCGGAGGTTTTCCATTGTTATGTAAAACCGGCAGCCTTCACAGTTTTTGTCAACGAGCGCTTCGCAGGTAGTTCCCCGGTCCATCGCGCACAGCTCCCGCGGCTGCTCTTCATAGCAGTCGCAGATATGCTCCGCACAAACGGCGTCCCTGTAAAATTCAGACTGCGTGCATACGCAGACAAGGCTTTTATCCGTATATTTTGCAATACAATAATTACATGTGCTGCACAAACCTTCGCCCTCCTTTCCACTTCTGCGCCCGCCTTATGCGGGTGCTCTTTTTTTGCATAAAGCAAGACAAGATTACCCCTGCCGTCAAAAAGAGAAAAGTAGCACAAAGCAAAAAGAAAAGAAAGCCGGTTAATACGCGGAGATAATAAAGTACGGCGGCGCAAACCGCAATATCAATCAGAAAAAAGTAAGAAAATACCTTGTTCTCCGCAATCCAATAATATATGCCTCCCAAAAACAGTCCCGCTGATTTCATTTTACTCCCCCTGACTTATCTTCTGTGTTTTTCAGCCATTTTTCCGCATTTTTTAAGATACGCCGGGCAGCGGCGCCGTTATCTTTTGCAGAAACATTCAGCGGCTTTTTCATTTTCATCCAAAGAGAACCATAGTTTTCCCCCGCACGGAAGAGAGGAAACCCTGCCGGTCAAAACGCCCTGTGTTTTTTCATAAATACCGCTTCAGGCATATTTCCGCCTGAGACCGTCCATGAAAGTGAAGTCCGTTTTATTGTGCAGTAAAAATGGTATGATGAAAACTACCGAGCCATCCGGTTGCCGCAACCAACCTTGTGACATCTCTTTATGAGTTTATTATACCAACTCTTTTTGAGTTTGTCAACTCGTTTAGAGGTTATTTTGAAATATTTAAACTCAATTTGAGCTTAAAAAATATGGAGGTATCCTACATGGACAAAATTATAATACGCATGCTTCCCTTGCCAGGCAAGGTCAAAGGAATTACCGTGCTTGATGAGAATTGCGATTATAACGTCTATATCAACAGCGTACATGCGCCCGATATACAGAAGCAAGCCGTGGAGCATGAGCTTCGCCACATCCAAAAGGAGCATTTTTTTACCTGCGGCTCCGTTGCGGAGAATGAGTACGAAGCGGAATCCAGCCTGCTGAACATAAAAGAGGAAGCGTTGGGGTTATAAGTACATTTTTTAAACCGGAGACAAATATTTTCACCCTTATGTGCTATAATGATTCCAGTCATGGCTAAGCATAAAAAGTCATGAGAAATAATTTTATTTTCCCTATAATAAAGCCATACGGAGGGAGAGCGGCAATGGATTGGATTACAGGCATTCAAAGAGCAATTGATTATGTGGAAGCGCATCTTACGGAACCGATTGATTACGAGGAGGTTGCGAAGCGCGCATATTCCTCGAGCTTCCATTTCCAACGGATTTTCAGCATTATGTGCGGATTCACGCTGGGCGAATATATCCGCGCAAGACGCTTGTCGCTTGCAGGAAGCGCGCTTGCAGGCGGTGAGGGAAAGGTCATCGATATTGCTATGAAGTACGGCTACGAGACGCCGGAGAGCTTTAGCAGGGCGTTTACCCGGTTCCACGGAATTTCCCCGTCTAAAGCCAAAGCAAACGGAGCTGCCTTAAAATCCTATTCCCGTCTTTCCGTAAAACTAATTTTAAGCGGAGGAAATGCAATGGATTACCGGATTGAAAAAAAGGACCCATTTAAACTTATCATGAAAAAGAAAAAGATGGCCTGCACAAACGAACTGCCGTTTGCTGAGATTTCCGCATTTTGGCAGCAGTGTATAGAGGACGGCACAATAGAAGCGCTGTGCAGGTATATCCCTGAAGAAAACCTGTTCGGCGACTGTATTGTAGGCGCAAGCTTCGGAAATGATGCGGCAGACGCAGACTTTCCGTATGCAATTGGGGCTATATACAACGGCGCGCCTGTGACAGAAAAAGGCCTGGTGGTCGAGGAGATTCCGGCCCATACCTATGTGGTGTTCCCATGCAGAGGGAAAATGCCGGAAGCGATTGAAACGCTGTATCAGCGGATAATCAGCGAATTCTTTCCCACGAGTGAATACCAGCCCTGCGGCGGGACCGATTTTGAAGCTTATCCTTCAGCGGATGTATCGTCGCCGGATTATACCTGCGAAATTTGGGTCGCGGTTGAAAAGAAAAAATGCACGGCGAATTAAATGCATAAAATTGGCGAAAACGCAGCGGAGAGCGGGAGGTTTAACCTCCCGCTCTCCGTTTTCATGCTCCGAAACAGATAGTGGATTTATTTATTGTAAATTTTTTGTGAAACAGCTTTACTGCCAGGATTTGGATAGACATCCGCCAGCCTGTATGTTAGAATGAGAAAAAGCGACCGAAAGGGGAATGATTGTGGACATCACAAGACAAAAGGAAACGATTACAATTAAAACAGGCAGCAGGCTCGACGCCAACACGGCGCCGGAGCTTGCGGACCAGATTGCGACGATGCAGTTTGAAAAACTAGTTGTCGATATGGCCGATACCGCTTATGTATCGAGCGCGGGGCTGCGCGCTTTAATGATTGGAAAAAAGACTGCCGACGCGCAGGGCGCGGCACTTGAAATCGTACACGTCCAGCCTGCGGTTGAAGAAATATTTGAAATGAGCGGTTTTAAAAAGTTTCTTACCATACATTAAGCGTTCTGTTACGGCAGTTAGCTATTCTTGGTATCGTAACAGAAGCATCGTAATATCGTCCGACTGGCTTGCGTTTCCGGTAAAGCGCCTAAGCTCGTTTTTAAACAGCTCCATTTGCTCCGCCAGCGGCAGGCGTTTGTCAATCTCGCTATAGCGCTGTTCCAGCCGTTCGTTGCCAAAAAATTCACCGCTTTCATTTTCCGCTTCATTTACTCCGTCGGTGTATAAAAAAAGCTCAAACGGGCCGCTGGCCGGGACGCGGTGCAGGGTGTAGTCCATACCGGGTATCATCCCAAGGAATAGCTCCGGCTCCGACTTCAGCCACCGGTCCCTTTTCCCGTCCGATATCATCGGATAGTTGTGGCCGGCGTTTGAAAACTCGAAGGCCTTTTTCTTTGTATCGAGCACGCCGATGAACATGGTAACAAACATCTGTGCGCTGTTGTTGTCGCACAGGATATTATTGATAGCGGCAAGCATTTGATTCGGGGGCAATTCGCGGAAGGTCTTGACGAGCATGCTCGCTTCTGCCATGAACATCGCGGCGGAAATCCCCTTGCCGGAAACGTCGGCAACGCACACGAGAAACCGGTCGTCCGTTACTTGGAAAAAGTCGTAGAAATCCCCTCCGACCTCCTGCGCCGTATGGATATAGGCTTCCACCTGCCACGGCGTCTCTTTTTTCCAGGGGTCGGGCAATATGCCCATCTGGATTTCATGGGCGACCGAAAGGATGGCTTTGTTGCGTTCCTCCTTTTTGGCCTGCTCCTGAATGGTTTTAACATATTGAATAATATCGTCAGTCATCTTGGATACCGATTCGCCGAGCGTCTGGATTTCGTTATTCAGTTTTGGGAGCCGGGGCTTTTCGCTTTCCAGCTTTTCAGCCACAAAGCGCTCCGCGTACCCGGCAATTTCCTTGATTGGAGCGGTAACATGCCGTTCCGTCCAGCGCAGCACAATATAAAGCGCGAGTAAAAAGACAACGCCTCCTACAAAGCTGTGTTCAAATATCAGCAGCCACATGTCCGAAAAATAGCCGCTGTCCGCGCCGTGCGGATAGTTTCCTGATATTAAAAAATACATTGCCATCGAGTAAACGAGGATTTCTATAAACGAAAAAGAAAGAAACCCGATTAAAAGCTGGCTTTGCAGCCCTCTCTGCGGTACATAGCGAGCCGGCGCCGATGAAATACGCCGCTTGCTGCGCCGCAGGGGAAGAACGGCAAGCGCCGCGATTGCCGCAAGCATTACGCCGCAAAGGACATGGAGCGCCGTACGGTCCTGCCCTAAATAGCTGGACAGCAGGTAGGTAGCCAGTTCCAGGAGAAGGATAACGGCGCATAAAAAATAGTCCGCCGTATATTTTTTATGGTCGTATGCATACTGGTAAACCTTTTGCGGCACATAAGGCCGTATGCCGAAATATTCGGTAAGAAGCAGAAAGAAAATTGTCCCGCCAAATACGGAAAAGCAGATGTTGCACAGTACGGTCGTCCTTAAAAAACTATTGTAGGTGAACAGGCCGAGAAATTCACCGCTCGCGCCGATTACCGACATGGAGGTAACAACCGAAAAGGCCGTAATCAACAGGTACTTGAGCAGCGAATCGGCGCTGTACAGATAACAGAGCTTATGCCTGTTCAGCGGAATCAGCGTATGCCACAGCTTATACGGCAGGAACGCAAAAAGGAAATTGCCGACCAGCCCGAACAGGGAGGCCGCGTTCAGGGTCCCGAACACATCGGCAATAAGGTTCCCGACGCCGCATCCAACGGCTCCCGCCGGCCCCATCAACAGCCCGGCCATGACAGGGAAGATGGCGGAAATGCGAAAATCCGCGAAGCCTTCCAGCAGCTGGATTTGCTTAAAGGGAACAAGCAGCGCAACGTAAATTCCCATTGAAACCAAAAAATAAAGCAGGTGCCGTTTTACATTTATTCTGGTTACCGTCATAGCGCGCGTTCCTCCGTGTGTCCCGTATTGTTGAGCGTTTTACGGAAGGTCAGGATATTTTTTTCATCTTGCCGCTTATAGCAAAGGTCTTCCATACTGCTATTGACAAGATGGATTCCCAATCCGCCCGGAACCAGGCTTGCGGCCTGTTTTTTGACATCCCTGCTTTCTGAATAGGCAACCGGGTCGAACGCGGCGCCGCTGTCCTCGATGCGCACGGTTATCTCAGCAGTATCGGCGGATGTTTGCGCGCTTTTCAGTTCAATCGCCGCCGGGCCCCCGCTTTCGCCGTACGCATAGGAAGCAATGTTGATGAATATCTCTTCAATCGCAATCAGCAAGGTAATCGTCTGTCTCTCATTACAGCCGGATTTTCTCAGGAACTCCTCGCAGCTGGAGGAAAGCGCCGGCCAGTTTTCCCGTTTAGCAGGCAGGGTAATTAACATATACAAGCCCCCTTACAAAAAAAGTATACCATAAGCGGCAGCCGATTCCTATAGGATTCTTGGGATATTTTTACTCCGCCGCCCTCAAGATAAAATTCTGGCCCGTTAGGATTTCCGGGCAAACGAAAAGTTCAGGAGGAAACAGGATGAAAACGTTTGTACAGCAGTTTCAGGATATTGTAAAAAGCAATGGCGAAAGGACGGCGCTCGTCTATCAAAACGAGCGGGTGACTTACCGTCAGCTCGACGAGCTGAGCGGACGCATCGCGGCAAGGCTTCTTGAGCGTGGAGCGGAAAAGGAAAAGATTTATCCCATCGTACTGGAGAGAGGCATCGACTATATCGCGTCGGAAATCGGCATTTTAAAGGCGGGCGCCGCGTTTTCCCCGCTGTCGGTGGAATATCCGAAGGACAGGGTGGACTATATTCAAAAAGACTGCGCGTGCGATTTTTTGATTGACGCGGCATTTATGAAAGAAGCAAGGCAATGCCAGCCGCTTACAAATCTGCCGGAGGTATCCTGGAACGACGCGGCGATGGTCATTTACACCTCCGGCTCGACCGGAAACCCAAAGGGGATTGTCCACGAGCATTTCAGCTTTACCAGGGCGATAATCCGCCAGCTTCCAGTAGGCTGTAAGCCTGACGGGGTGGAAATGAGCGTAACGCCGTTTAATTTTGCGATTTCCGTAGCGGACATCTTCGTCCCGCTTTGGGTAGGCGCGCCGATTCATATCCTGTCCGAGCAGGACCGCAAGGATATTTATACCGTTGATGGGTATATCGATGCCCATGGTATCACCGCTTCCGTCATCAGCCCGCAGCTCTTAAAACGCCTGCCGGACAGGAAAAGCACACTGACAAATATTTGCTGCGGCGGCGAACGCATCAGCAATATTTATAAAGAATACCAGACCATTTATAACAGCTACGGCCTGAGCGAAACCTTGAGTATCGCCATCGCCTTTGCGCTCGACAAGCCCTATGACAACACGCCTATCGGCAAGCCGCTCGAGGACTTTACCGTTTACCTGCTCGACGAGGAAGGCAGGCAGGTAAAGGAAGGGGAAGAGGGTGAAATATGCATCGCGGGGCCGCTTGCGCGCGGCTATATCAACCTGCCCGGGCAGACGGCAAAAACCTTTGTGGAAAATCCATACGCGTCAGGCGGGCTTGACCGGCGCATGCTCCATACGAACGACGTCGGCAAACGCCTGCCCGACGGGAACATCCTGTATGTCAACCGGAAGGACTGGATGGTCAAGGTCAACGGCCAGCGCGTCGAGATGGGCGAGGTCGAGATTCAGCTCGGGAAAATCGACGGGATAGAAACGGCTGTAGTCAAAAGCTTTGAGGACGATAACGGCCAGACCTACCTGTGCGGCTATTACCTGTGCGGCAGGCCCGTCGCGGAGGACGAAATCCGCGAAAAGCTTGCAAAAAAATTCCCCGGCTATATGATTCCGCGTTTTCTGGTCCAGGTAGATAAATTCCCGCTCAACGCAAACGGCAAGCTCGACCGCAAGGCGCTCGCGCCGCCGGAGGCCTCGCGTTTTAAAAAGGAATATGCCGCGCCGGAAAATGAGGTTCAGGAGCAAATCTGCAAGGGGTTTGAAAAGGTGCTCGGCCTTTCTCATATCGGTATCAGGGACGATTTCTTTTCTATCGGCGGCGACTCCATCAAGGTCGTCATCCTCCAGGAGGAATTAAGCGGGTTAAACCTTTCCTCAAGCGCAATCTTTGAAGGCAGGACGCCGGAAAAAATCGCGCTGTCCGTTTCTGCGCAGGGCGGGGAAGAAAACCGCTATGCGGGTATGGATACGCGCAGGGACGCATACCCGATGACCGACAGCCAGCTCGGTATTTACCTTGAATGTATGCGCGAGCCGGAAAGCCTGATGTACAACAACCTGGCAAGCTTCCTGTTCCCGCGGGATATGGGGCTTGACCCATATAAGCTCAGGGACGCGCTGACGGCTGTTATAGAAGGCTTCCCGTTTATGAAAATACATGTGGAGGAACAAAACGGCGTTCCCTGCATCATCCCGAACGAAACGCTGACATATGAAATACCGGTAAGGCGGGTTGACAGTACAGAACCCACAGCTCTCGCGAAATCCTTTTTCAGGCCGTTTTCCCTGGAGGCCGGACCGATGTTCCGCTTTGAAATCGACATACTGAAAAACGGGGACGTTTTGCTGCTCGGCGATATGCACCATATTATTACGGACGGCACCTCCACCGCGCTGTTCTTCAGCAGGATGGCTATGGCTTATGAGGGCGCAGCGCCCGAGCCGGAGCTGGTCGACTCCTTCATGCTTTCCAATTATGAGCTGGGCTTAAAGGACACGCGGGAATATAAGGAGAGCAGGGAATTCTTTGACAGCCTACTGGCCGGGGTAGAGGCGGATTCAAACCTGCTGCCGGACGAACCCTTCCAGACAGGTGGGGAAAAGGGCTGTAGTGTGGAGCTTTTAAGCCTGCGCGGCCACCTTCCCATCGCCCTGCTGCGCGAACAGGTAAAGCGGTACGGCATAACGGAAAGCACGCTGTTTTTAGGCGCGTTTTCCTATGCGCTTGCAAAGCAAAACGGGCAGGATGAGGTATTGTTCTGCACGGTAGACAACGGCAGGCATACGCCTGATTTACGCGGCACCATGGGCATGCTCGTAAGGACGCTCCCGTTTTATGCGCGTATCGACGAAGAAAAGGAGGCAAAACGTTTCCTTCAGGAAACGCAGGACCAGCTGTTCCAATGCATCAAGCACGACAGCTGCTCCTTTGTCGAGCTTGCAAGTGACTATGGGGTCAAGTCGGATATCATTTTCGTCTATCAGGGCGACACGTTGAACGGCATTACGCTCGGCGGAAGGTTTGTCCCCATGCAAATCCATAAAATGGGCGACAGCATGGCAAACCTTTCGCTCGACGTACTCAAACGGGACGACGATTACACGCTTTCGTTTGAATACCGCAGCGACCTTTACACACCGCGGACAATCCAGCAGTTTGCAAAGCTCCTGGTTTCCGCGGTTAAAGGGTTCCTTGCGGGCGGACTGCTTAAAGATATTCCGTTGTGCGGCGAAGACGACCTGGCGGCCTACAAAAGCTTCAATGAAAACACGGTTGCGGTCGACCGCGGCCTTACGCTTGTCGATTTGTTCAGAAAACAGGCGGCGGAAACGCCAGAAAGAAACGCTGTCGTTTACCGTGATAAAACCCTTACCTACCGCCGTCTGGACGAGCTTTCCGAAAAGCTCGCGTACCTGCTTGCAAAAGAGGGCGTCGGGCCGGAGGTGCCCGTCGGCCTCATGGTCAGGCGCAGCGAAATCTTTCCGGTCTGTTCGTTCGGTATACAGAAGGCGGGCGGTGCGTGCCAGCCGCTCGACTCAAATTACCCACAGGAACGGCTGCAATATATGCTCGAGGATTCCGGCGCTCCTGTCGTCGTAATGGATGAAGAGCTTCGGGAGCTGCTGCCCGGATATAAGGGCAGGGTGATTTATACAAAAGATATCGAAATGGCTGTGCCCGATGCTACCGTCCGGCTCCAGCCGCCAAAAGCGGAGAACCTTTTTGCGCTGCTTTATACCTCCGGCTCGACCGGCAAGCCGAAGGGCTGCATGATAGAGCACAGGAATATCGTAAATTTCTGCCTGTCCTTCCAAAAAAAGTTTGGTATCACCTGCGAGGACCGCGCGACCGCGTACGGCAGCTTCGGCTTCGACGCGTCCATGCAGGACTTATATCCATACCTCACGAAGGGCGCGTGCGTATATATTGTGCCCGAGGAAACAAGGCTCGACCTGCCGGGGCTCCATGAGCTTGTAACAGAAAACAAAATCACCATGATGGACTGTACCACCCAGCTTGGGCGCCAGTACGTCTGTGCTTACCCGGACAGCCCGACGCTTAGGGGGATGAGCGTCGGCGGGGAAAAGCTCGTACCCTGCACGCCGCCTGGTTATCCGTTTTACAATACATACGGCCCAACCGAGTGTACCATTTATGTCACCGATTTCCTGATTGACCGCGATTATGCTTCCGTCCCCATCGGCAAGCCGTTTGGCAACTGCGATGTTTATATCGTAGACAAATACCGCAGGCTGCTGCCCCCGGGCGTTCCAGGCGAGCTGTGCATTGCGGGCTGTCCCGTCACACGCGGATACCTCAACCGCCCTGACCTGACGGAAGAAAAATATATAGATAACCCGTTTAACAGCACGCCCGGGTACGAGAAAATATATCTGACCGGCGACGTGTGCCGTTACCTCTATGACGGCAATATCCAGTTTGTCGGCAGGAGGGACGAACAGGTGAAAATCCGCGGATTCCGCATTGAGCTGACGGAAATCGAGCGCCGCATCCGCGCGTTTGACGGAATAACCGACGCATGCGTCGTTGCGCGCGACCTCCCGGCGGGCGGAAAAGCGGTCGTAGCTTATGTCGTGTCGGATAATCCGGTCGATATCCCCGCGCTCAACGCCTTTATCGCGCAGGAGCTGCCGCGTTATATGGTGCCGTCAGTCACGGCACGGATTGATAAAATCCCGCTCAACCCAAACGGAAAGGTGGATAAGCGCCGCCTGCCTGAGCCTGAAATGGGGGCAAAGAAAAGCTTAAATACTGCCCGCCCGCTCAACCGTTTGGAGCAAGAGCTTAAAAATATGGCCGCCGAAATTACAGGCCAGAGCGAATTCGACATGGAAGCAAGCCTGATAGCCGCCGGGCTTTCCTCCCTTTCCGCCATGATGCTTGCCTCCCGTGTGTATGAACGCTTTGGCTGCCGTCTCAATGTAGCTAAGCTGCTGGAAGAAGAATCCTCCATGCTCGATGTGGAAAACACGGTGCTGGATGGGCTGCTTGCGCGGGAGCAAAAGAAAGGCGGGCCAGAAGAACGTCCGCAGCAGGGGCAGCCGGCGGAGCTGCCGCTTTCCTCGGCACAGCTCGGCGTATTCTACGACTGCATGAAGCGGCCTAACGCGATGATTTACAATATCCCGATGATGTTTACCTTCTCAAAGCAGACGGATGCGCAGCGGCTCGCGCGGGCTGCGCGGGCGGTAATCGGGGCGCACCCTGTCCTGACGGCGCATCTTATCGAAAAAGAAGAAACCGTCGTACAGGTGCTCTCAGGGGCAGAGCCCTCTGAACCTGCGGTTTTACAAATGGCGGGGGACGGGCTTGCGGAAGAAAAGAAAAGCTTTGCCCGCCCGTTTGATTTGTTTGAAGGCCCGCTGTACCGGATGGAAATCGTAAAAACGCCGGAGCGCACGGCACTGCTGATGGATACCCACCATATTGTGTTCGACGGGCTTTCCATGTCCGTATTTTTAGAAGAGCTGAGGCGCGCCTATGAAACGGGAAAGCCGGCGGGGGAAAGCGCCACGTTCTTCGACGCGGCGCGTGAGGAGAATAAAATCCTGCTCAGCCCGCAGGGAAAAGAAGCGGAGGATTATTACGACAAGCTGTTTGAACGCTTTGAAAACGCAAGTGACATTCCCGGCGACCTGCAGGGCAAAGAGGAGGACGGCACGCTCGGCGAATGCGTAAGCGTGCTCGGCGGGGAAGAAATCGACGATTTCTGCCGCGCAAACTCCGTAACGCCCGCCGCGCTGTTCCTTTCGGGAACGTTCTACGCGGTGTCCCGCTATACTGCGGACAGGAACGTCTATATTTCCATGATTTGCAGCGGCAGGGAAAACGGCATGTATCAGGATGCCTTCGGCATGTTTGTCAAAACGCTGCCCCTTTATTCGCAGGTTACGCCCGGTACGGACGCGGTGTCCTTTATAAAAAGCGCGGGCAAGGCAATGCGCAGCGCAATCGAGCACAGCGCGTATCCGTTTGTCAAGCGTTCGGGCCAGTACGGGTATGCACCCCAAATCAATTACGCCTGCCAATTGGGAGTGGACGCGGCGGTAACGCTCGAGGGGGAGCCGATAAGGGAAGAGGTACTTACGAACCCCCTGCCGAAATTCCATATTTCCATCCATATTGAATCGAAAGACGGCGCGCCTGCCGTCTGCGTGCAGTATAACGACGCGCTGTACAGCCGCGCGTATATGCAGCAGTTCGCAGACGCGGTTGCGCAGGCCGTGCGTAACATGGTAAAAGCGCCGGAGAACGATATTGCGGCGGTTTCCCTGTTAAGCAATGAACAGCAGGCGCTCATCGAACGCTTCGGCATGGGTGAAACGGCCTGCGTCCCGCAGCGGCTGCTCCATAAGCTGATGGAAGCGCAGGCGCGGGAAAATCCGGAAAAGACGGCACTTATTGCCTGCGACGGAGCGTTTAGCTATGCTCAGTTCAACAGGCTGTCAGACCGCATTGCGAACGCCCTGGTTCAAATGGGCGTTACAGCCGGCTGCCGCGTTGCGCTGCTGCTCCCGAGAACAAGCCGCCTGCTGCTGTCCATGTACGGCGTATTGAAGGCGGGCGCGGCGTTTATCCCGTGTGACCCGGAATATCCGCAGGAACGGATAAGCTATATCCTTTCTGACAGCGCGGCAAGCTTTATCCTCACGACAAAGGAAAGGGCGGCGCAGCTTCCCCGGGACCGGGCAATCGATGTGGAAACGCTGCTTACCGGCAAGGATGCCCCCGTACCCGAAATTCCCCTGCAGCCGGACGACCTGGCATATTTAATTTATACCTCCGGCTCGACTGGAAGGCCGAAGGGCGTCATGCTAACGCACGGCGGCATAACCAATTATGTTTACGGCCATCCCGCCAATATCCATATCAGCGCGCTCCGGCAGGACGCGCACACCATGGTGTCCGTCACGACAGCGTCGTTCGATATGTCGCTTAAAGAGACGGTTGCAATCCTGAGCAGCGGCCTGACGCTCGCGCTTGCAAGCGAACAGCAGGCGCAGAACCCGGCGCAGCTTGCCGGACTGTTTAAACAGGTCAACGGCGACGCGTTCAATGCGACGCCCTCGCGTATGGAACAGTATCTGGAGCTACCCGCGTTCCGCGACGCGCTGGCAGGCTGCAGGGTTGTCATGTGCGGCGGTGAAAAGTATTCCCCCAAGCTGCTCGCGCGGCTTAAAGATATTACGGGCGCGCGCATTTTCAACACCTACGGCCCGACGGAAATCACCGTATCCTGCAACGCCTGCGAGCTTACGGGCCGTACGGAGGTGACAGTCGGCAGGCCGCTTCTCAACGTGCGTGAATTCATCGTCGACTGTGACGGCAACCCCCTGCCCTGGGGTGTTACCGGCGAGCTGCTCGTCGGCGGCGCCGGTGTGGCAAGGGGCTACTGGAACAACGAGGAGCTGACAAGAAAGCATTTTACAGAATACCGCGGCATGCGCGTATACCGCACCGGCGATTATGCGAAATGGACGCAGGGCGGGGATGTCGCCATACTTGGGCGCACCGATAACCAGGTGAAGCTCAGGGGGCTGCGAATCGAGCTGGGCGAAATTGAAAAGTGTATGCTCGAAGACAGCCGCGTGCGGCAGGCGGTCGTAATGATACGCGAAATCAACGGTACGGAGCACCTGTGCGCATACTTTACAGCGGATGGAGCCATTTCCCCACAGGAAATGAAGGAAACGCTCGGCAAAGCGCTGACGGCCTACATGGTGCCGACCGCTTACCTCCAGCTTGAAAGGCTGCCGGTGACGCCTAACGGCAAGGTCGACGTCAAAAAGCTTCCCGCTCCCGTTCCGGCGCATGGCGGGGAATTTACAGCGCCTGTAAACGATACTGAAAAAGCATTGTGCGAAATCTTTGCGCAGACGCTCCAGCTCGGCAAAATAGGCGCGACAGACAGCTTTTTCGATTTAGGCGGAACGTCCCTTACCGTAACAAACGTGCTTATCAAGGCAAACGAGAGGGGCTTTGCCGTCTCTTACGGAGATGTGTTTACCTGCAAAACGCCCAGAGCGCTTGCGCAGAAGCTGCTCGGCGGCAAGGATGAGCAGGGCGGCGAAATGCGGTATGACTACAGCCGCATTGATAAAATCTTGGAAGAAAACACCCTTGAGGCGCTTAAAAATGGAGCGCGGGGTACGCTTGGCAACCTGCTTTTAACCGGCGCGACGGGATTTTTAGGCATCCACATTCTGCATGAATTTCTTGAAAAGGAACGTGGAGAGGTCACCTGCCTGCTGCGCGGGCTTGGAAACCGCACGGCGAAAATGCGCCTGCAGGCAAAGCTGTTCTATTATTTTGAAGACAATTACGAAGAGCAATTCGGTAAGCGCATCCATTTGGTAGAGGGCGACGTTACGCAGACCGGATGGATGGAGGGGCTAAAAGGCAAACCCATCCACACCGTCGTAAACTGTGCTGCGCTCGTTAAGCATTTTTCAAATCAAACGGATATTGAGGACGTAAACGCCGGCGGCGCGGAAAACCTGCTTGCTTTCTGCCGGAAGACGGGCGCTATGATGGTCCAGGTATCGACCGGCAGCATAGCGGGCGACCGCGTAGACGGCTATCCCTCCAGGGAACTGAAGCTCAGCGAGCAAAAGCTCTATTTCGGCCAGAATATCGACAACCAGTACGTCCACAGCAAGTTTATGGCGGAGCGCCTGGTCCTGGAGGCGGCGCTCCAGGGCGTGCCTGTAAAAATTATGCGCGTCGGGAACCTTGCCGCGAGGGAAAGCGACGGAGAGTTCCAATTGAACTTTACAACCAATGGCTTTATGGGAAGGCTCAAGGCGTATCTCGTCATCGGGGCGTTCCCGTACAGCGCAATGAACGCAATGGTGGAAATGGCGCCTGTGGACAGCACGGCGCAGGCTATCCTGATGCTATGCAAAACGCCGGAGCAATGCCGCGTGTTCCATCCGTATAACAATCATTATGTGCCGCTCGGCGATATCATCCTGCAAATGAGGCGTATGGGTATGAAAATTGAGCTTGTAGAGGACGAAGCCTTTGAAGCCGCTCTGCAAAAAGCAAAGGAAGACCCTGTAAAGGCACGTGTGCTCACTACGCTGCTCGCCTATGAAAACATGGATGCGGGCAAAAAAATTGAAATGATAGCAACAGAGAACGAGCTTACGACGCAGGCGCTTTACAGGCTCGGCTTTGAATGGTCTATGACCTCGCGTACCTATATGAACAGGTTCCTCGAAGCGCTCGATGGGCTTGGCTTTTTCGATATGGATTCGGCACAGGAGGGACGGCATGCTTGAACGAAACAACCGGCTGCTCAGCCGAAAATATAAGGAATATCTTTTTCCGACGGTTATCAGCGGCATGTCTATCCTGCTCGGCTCCATTGTAGACGGTATCATCGTCGGCCAGTTCATCGGCCCTGACGCCATGGCCGCGGTCAATGTAACAGAGCCTGCCGTGCTCTTTTTCCAGGCGGTCTTTTTCCTGATAGGTATCGGCGGCTCCACGCTTGTAGCTGTTTCAAAGGGCGAACGCAGGGAAAGGAAGGCAAACGCCGCCTTTACGCTGGGCGTATTGTCTATGCTCGCAATCTCCTTCGTTACGCTGGTCCTGGGCAGCGTGTTCATAGAGCCGCTTGTGCGGGTGCTGTGCAACGACCCAAAGCTTTTTGTACCTGCGCTCGAATACCTGCAAATTTTGATTTTCGGCGCCCCGTTTATGATTGCCGTCCCCTGTATGGTGTACTTTGTACGCGTAGACGGTATGCCAAAGCTCTCCGCGCGCATCCTGCTGCTTGCAAACGTTGTGAACCTTCTGATGGATTTGGTTTATATCAACGTGCTCCATATGGGCATCCGCGGCGCGGCGCTCGCGACCGTAACCGGGTACGCGGTCGGTTTTGTCCCGGTGCTTTGGTACCTGTTTTCAAAAAAACGCACGCTTTCCTTTCTCAAAATCAAAAAGGAAGACCTGCGCTGCCTTGGCGAAATTGCAAACAGCGGCCTTGCGTCGTTTATCAACACCTGCCTGCTGTTTTTAAAAACGCTGTTCCTCAACCGTATCGTCATGAGCACGGCGGGTACTGACGGCATGATTGTCTTTTCCGTATGCAGCTTTTCCCTTTCGTTCGTCTCAATGTTCGTGTCCGGCGGGGCGGAAACGATGGTACCCCTGCTCGGTATGCTGTACGGGGAAAAGGACAGGAAGGGTATGGACTTTGTTGTAAAAAGGACATTCCTCGTGGTCGGCGCATGCTCCGCCGTATCGGTTTTCCTGATGGAGGTTTTCCCCGTGCAGATTCTCGGCCTGTTTAATATAACGGGAGCCGCGCAGCTTGCAATGGGTGTGTCCGCCCTGCGCATATTCGCCCTGAGCCTCCTGCTGATGGGGATTTCAATCACGGTCATGTACTACATGCAGACAATCCGGCAAAAAAATATATCCGTCATGGTTTCTATCCTGCGCGGTTTTTTGATTACGGTTCCGTGCGCATGGCTTTTTTCCCAGATGTTCGGTACATACGGCATTTGGTTTTCTTTCCTGACGGCGGAAATATTGACCCTGGCCGTTACCCTGATTGCCTGCAAATGGAAAGCCGTGCGCTCAAAAGGAAAATATACCGGCCTTTTACTGCATGAAAAAGCGCCGGAGCGGGAATTTACCTATGATGTCACGATTAAGAGCGGCGTCAAAGGAGCGGTAGACGTTTCAGAGGAATTGATTGGCTTTTGCCAAAAGCACGGCCTGGACGGCACAACATCGAGCCTTGTCGGGCTGATGGCTGAGGAAGCGTCCGTCAGTATCGCTTCACAGAACGAGGGCGGCAGGCCGGTTGACGTCGATATCCTGTGCAGGCTGCGTCCCGACAGTGTGATTTTAAGCCTGCGCGACGACGGCAGGCCGTTCGACGCCATGCTGCTTGAACCGGAGGAAGAAGAGCGCTTTGGCAATATCAGCGTCATGAACAAAATCGCGGACGAGGTGTCGTATTCCCGCACGCTGGGGCTCAACAGCACGCTGGTTATCCTGTCAAGAGAGGGAGAGAAAATATGAAGTTTTTTATCTATAACTTTATGAAGGCACGCTGTGAGGAGGAAATCATCCGCGGCACAGAGCTGATTACACGCGAAACGAAGCGGTACGACAGGGAAGAGGATATGATGGTTTTCCTGCTTGTTCCCGCCACAGCCCTTTCGGCTGTTTCAAAAAAAGCGGACCACAGGTTTGTCAAAATTGGTGCGCAGGACATGTCTCCCCTTAGATTGGGCCAGGTTTCGGGCGAGACATCGGCGGAAATGCTCAAGCTTAATGGCGCGGATATGGCAATGGCGGGCGCGTACGACCGCCGCCTGTACTGCGGGGACAGCGACGAGCTTTGCGGTG
Organism: uncultured Oscillospiraceae bacterium; assembly: GCA_900540275.1. GTDB lineage: Bacteria > Bacillota > Clostridia > Oscillospirales > Acutalibacteraceae > Scatavimonas. The sequence goes on from UQFO01000006.1 coordinate 34,053, forward strand.
AAAAACTAACGGATATTATAAAAAGCGGCTTCAAATCTTTGCTTGGCGTGACAGAAACCATTGGACGGGAGGACGGCTCGCGGGCGGACGCGGCGCTTCTTCGCCAGCTTGAATATGGCTGTAAGGAAATCCCTGAATATGCGTATTATCGCTTTGGCGTGGTTTACCAGCCGCGCCTGAAAGAAAACGCTGCCATTGATGTCCGCAAAAGATGCGCGTTTATCAGGAAAGCCCTCGCTGAAACCGTTCCGGGCGCGCCGGAGCCCCTGCCTGTGTTTTATGGCGGGCCTATGCGCGGTCAGGAAGCGGTGGATATGCTGACAGAAGGCGTGTGCGACGGTATCTTTGCTGACGACAGAAGCTGGGACACAGAGCAGTTCCTGCGCGTAGTCAAAGCTGTCTGCGGGGAATGACGGTAATCGTTTATACAAAACCGGCGGCCTGTTTTATTGGGGCTGCCGGTTTTCTTCGCCATTTTGGAATGCTTTTGCCAAGCCGCACATAAAAATAGACGGGTGGTTAATTTGATTTATGACACATCGGGCTATCGTAAGGAAGTAGAAACGGTGTGGATGCGTGAAAAGCAGATGATTTTGGAGCATTATATTCCGCGCCTTACAGATAAAGCGGTGGAAAAAAAAGAAATAGAAGCAGGCAGTGAGCTTGTACAGGTGTTTCAAAGGTATATGGGAAAAAAGGAAAAAGCGGACGCGTAACATGTTGCGCGTCTGTTTTTTATTGTAAGGGGGAAGCGGATGAAAGCGGTTTACGCGCGCCAGTCGGTCGACAGGGCGGACAGTATTTCTGTGGAAAGCCAGATAGAGCTTTGTACCTATGAGCTGAAGGGAGACAAAAACTTCAGGGTTTTCTGTGACAGGGGCTACAGCGGAAAAAACCTTCTCCGGCCCCAGTTCCAGCAGCTTTTAGACGAAATCAGGCAAGGGCAAATCGAGCAGGTCATCGTCTATAAGCTCGACCGGATAAGCCGCAGCGTACTCGATTTTGCAAATCTGATGGAGCTGTTTGAAAAGCACCGCGTGGAGTTTATCTCCTGCAGTGAAAAATTCGACACCTCGACCCCTATGGGGCGCGCAATGCTGAGCGTTTGTATCGTATTCGCACAGCTCGAGCGGGAGACGATTGCGCAGCGCGTGACCGACGCGTTCCTGTCCAGAAGCGAAAAGGGCTACTATATGGGCGGAAGGGTGCCGTATGGCTATCGGCTGGAAAAGACCGTAATGAATGGAATCCACACCGGAAAATATATAATCTGTGAAGAGGAAGCGATGCAAATACGGCTGATGTATTCGATGTATTCCGACCCACATTGTTCTTATGGCGATATTCTCAACACCTTTAACAGCCGGGGGCTTTTTTGCCGCGGAAAGCCGTGGGACCGCGCCAGGATTGCCGACCATTTAAAAAACCCCGTCTATGTACGTGCCGACGGCGCGGTCTATGATTTTTTCAGCGAACAGGGCGCGGTATTATGCAGCCCGCGCGGGGATTTTGCAGGGACAAACGGCTGTTATCTCTATACTTACCAGGGAAAAGGCTCTAAATATACGCGGCTCGAGGGGCGCAGGCTGGTGCTCGCGCCGCATGAGGGGCTTGTTGATTCCCACACATGGCTTATCTGCAAGCGCAAAACCATGCGCAACAGGCAAATCCGTACGGCTGATAAGGTAATTAACACCTGGCTGGCGGGGCTTGTCAAATGCGGCAGGTGCGGCTATGCGCTCACCTTTAAAAAGTATAAGGGAAAAGACGCGCGTTATCTGTTTTGCAGCCATAAAATGAACGCAAGGGCCTGCGCAGGAGCGGGGACGCTCTATGCGGATGAATTTGAGGAGATTATTAAAAATGCGCTTCTCCGAAAAATCGCGGCCTTCCGTACGCTGGTAATTCAGGATAATAAAGAGGCGGACCCGCGCACGGAGGAGCTCCGCCAGCAAATCACCGGCGTGGAAAAAGAAATAGAAAGCCTTATGGAAAAGCTGCCGGGAGCAGGTGAGGCGCTTACGCGTCATATCGACGAAAGCATCACAGCGCTGGAACGAAAAAAAGGAGAAGCGCTTTATGCGCTCGCGCAGCGTAAAAGGCAAAAGACAGATGACGCGCCTGCATTCCCGGCGCAGGCGTGCTGCGATAAATGGAACAGGCTTGGCATGCGCGAGAAGCAGCGGGCGGCTTGGGCGCTGATTGAACGGATTGAGGCGACAAACGAATACATCAGGATTTTTTGGAAATTATAGCGAGTTCTTTTTTGTTTCCTGTAGTTACCAGAAGCCAGCTTCGGCGAAGGCTTGCGCATCACAACCGATAAGCTCGACAGCAAAAACTTCTACGCGTTTAACCCGTCCTTTGACAAATGCGGGAAAAGCTGCCCGCCGGAAAAGAAGTAACAGGCATCAGGTAACCAAAAAAATAAAAGCCCCATCCTCTGGATGGGGCATAAATTTATTGCGGGCAAAATTTCAGGTTATTTTAAAGAAAACCTTTTTTTGTAAATCCAATTTCCGGAAAAAATGAGGATAAAAGAGAATACGAGCAGCGGCAGGTAGGGAAGCAGCAGCGTCTCAAAGCGCCCGATTCTCCCGTTGCATACCATGTTGATAAACCTAAGCGCTTCTACATTGGAATAGATGCAGAAAATCTCATAAAACACATTGATTAAAAACGGAATTGCGATTGTGCGGCATAAAAGCATCAGGAAAAAGGTGCTTCCCGCAAAAACAAACGATTGGATAAAAAACAGGAGAAAGTCCATCCAGAAATTCTCAAAAAATATTGCATAAACAAAAATAAGCACTACAGCGTGCAGGATATACCAGAAAAAAATCAGGAAAAAATCACCCAACAGGCTGTTTTTGTATACGCGGAGCAGCTCCCTGCCATCTCCCTCGGCATATTCTCTCAGCCCGAAAACGACCCACCACGTGGCCATAAAAGGAATATACCGCTGCATTTCCATAAAGGTAAGCTCAAACGCTTTCCTACTCAATCCGGAGGAAAGGTAATGTCCCACGCTGAAAAACGGCAGGAGCAGAAACAAAACGGCGATTGGCACAAAGTAAAGGAGCTTCAGGCTTTTTAGGTTATAGTAACAAAGCCGCAGCAGGCTCATAGCTTTTTCAGCGCGCATAAAAAACCGTCCTCCACCGTAGGCGTTTGTTTCTCACCGGGCTGTTTAGAGGAAGACAGCACACGCAGCATAGCGCGCCCGTTATCCTCTATCCTGTCCTTGACAAAGAAGCTTCCGGTAAGCTCGTTTTCTCTTTGTGCTTCTAATAAATACACCTTGCCCTGGGCCAGCTGCGCAATCTCCGCTCCCGTACCGTTTGCCGCGAGCCTGCCCGCGTCCATAATCAAAATCCTGTCGCAGACCGCCTCTACGTCCGAAACGATATGTGTGGAGATAACGACCGTACAGCTTTCCTTGATGCGTGCAAGCGTGTTTTTAAAGCGCATGCGCTCCTCAGGGTCGAGCCCCGCGGTCGGCTCGTCAAAGAGGATTAGCTCCGGGTTTCCAAGCAGCGCCTGCGCCACGCCGATTCTCCGTACCATTCCGCCGGACAGGGTGGATATCCTGTCGTGCAGGCGGTCGGTAAGGTTTACCTCCTCCACGCACTGCTCAATCTGTTCCTTTTGCTTTTGCTTCTCTATTTTTTTAAGCGTCGCGAAATAAGACATCATTTCATACACGGTAAGCTCTTTGAACATACCGAATTTCTGCGGCAGGTAGCCGATAAACCCTTCGGGCTTTTCAATTTTGCCGCCGTCGGGCCGGTACAGCCCGCAGACGCAGCGCAGCAGCGTCGTCTTACCCGCGCCGTTGGGGCCCAGCAGGCCAAACGCGCCGCGCCCGTCTATCTGCGCGGAAAAGCCGTCGAGCGCCCTTTTCCTTTTGAATTTTTTGGTACAGTTTTCAATTTTCAGCATCGTTATACTCCTTTAACAGCATTTTAGCGTATTCTGGAATGCGCGTTTGATCTCCAGACATTAAAAAAACCTGATTATCAAATATTGCTGCGGGACCATATTGCGCGAAATTGATAAACTCCGTCGTCGATTGGAATATCGTCATGCTGTCCAAATCGAGGTGGTTTTCTATATTTTCTTTTTTTTCTATCTCTGTGATTTTCTGCTGCAGCTTATTTAGAAATTCATTATTAAGCGGTTCATATCCCCAGCCACCTATACTTGATTTATATATAGTGTTTCTTCCAAATAATTCTTCCTGTAGATTGCCACCCATTAAGGTTAGGGCGCCCGCCTCTCCGGCAAAGCAGTTTTTCCTGCCGCCTGCGTCCGGCAGGCTGCTGAAAATCTGCCTGCTGGCCTCTACCTCAATGCTGTACTGCGAGGAAAAGCCATTTGAAACCTTCCGGTAGCCTTGGTGGCCATTACTAATTTGATGGAACCCCGCCATGGGGTAATACGGAAAGCACCCCGGCAGCAAAACAGCCTGGTAATTGCTGTAAAGGATTGGGCTGCTGCCCTTATAAGAAAGTGTAAGGCCCGTAAGCGGCGCTTGGGAAACGACCGTCAGGTAATCGTCCTCCCGCGTATAAGGGAGGGCGTTGCCGCTTTGGTCGGCGGCGCTTAAAATCTCGTACCCGTGGTAGAGCGTAAAAGCATATTCTGTTGTATCGGCGGGGGAGAGCGCCATGTCCACCGTTGCCTCCAGCTCCCTGCCGATTTTGAGCTTCATGTCGTAGGAAGGGATGGTAAAGCCAGCCGCCATGATTTTAGAGGCGTGCTCCCGGTAGTATTCGTTATCGTTACGGGTGATGCTCTGAGGGTAGGGGCCGAGCACGAGCTCGCTCCCGCCGAGGGAATAGCCGTAGAGGTTCACGCCCGCCAGAATTACGGCGAGCGCCGTCACGGCAAACCGCGTTTTTGTTTTTTGGGGCAGGATGGAGAAAATTACGATTGCAAGGAATAGGCATATCCAGAACAGCATTAAATTCCAGCGCAGCGCTTCGTTTGACATTCCGTATTGTATATCGACTACCCAGGTCAGGTTCGGCGGCAGGATTTTGCTGAAAAACCATTTGGCGGGCCACAGGTTAAAACCGTAGGAGTCGGTCGCAATGCCGGGGAGCATGTCTGACACGGGGCTTACAATAAAAATAGAGAGCGCCATCAGCGAATAGGCAGGTACGCGCTTGAACCTGAGCGCAAGGCACATCCCAAGCAGGTTTGCAAGCGTGCTGAGCAGGAAAAAATTTAGGAAGTTAACCAGCACGATATGAAGGTAATAATGGAGAGCGTTTACATCTACGATTGCCGCGATCGCAAAGTTGAATATGGTAGCAATCAAAAAAGCAAGCAACATCAGCAGCGTCAGCACGGCGAACATACCGCCGTATGTTTTCAGTCGGCCTTTTTTGTGGGCGGACAGGCTTTCCTCTATCCCGCATTGCTTTACTTTATAAAAATATTCATAAGAAAGGTATAGGCCCGCAATAAAGGCAAGCAGGCTGCATTCCTGTGTACTTTGAAAATAATTTAAAACATCCCAGTTCATGGTAATCGTATAACATCTATAAGAAAGATAAAAAAATAAGCCTACGATTGCCAGAAACGCCACAATAAAAATATGGCGGTCCCGTATAAAAATCTGCAGGTTCTTTTTCAGTTGAAGCACCGCGTTCACTCCTTTGTTCTGAAGGCTTTAGAACGCCCCGCATACCGTATTGGGATTGAGCGGACGGCATACGGGGCGTTCATGGGCTATGCTTTATTTAGTTATAGGCATGAACCTTGCCGCTTGCAACGCATCCGGTGCCCAGCCAGTACCAAGAGCACATATGCCCCCGCCAACTGGCAACGCCGCCCAGGTCGTAGGTTCCTGTTGCACTGTCATTCTGGCCCGGGTCACAGAAGAGGTGATAGGCATTTTGCCAACCTTTCCCGGGGAATGCATAGTCGTAATACAAATTTACCCCGTCGTTGGAAGATGTGCTGGTCCTTAAATACTCGACATTTCCTTTGCTGTAGAGTCCAAGTGTTGTGGAGTAAGCGTCCGTTTGGTTTTTTGCCAAACTCCAGGAAGCCGACACCGCCCCCGCGGGCATGACCGCGGTAGAAACCAGCAGCACGGCTGCGGCAGCCACCGCAAGGATTTTTTTGCTTTTCATAATGATTCCTCCTTTTAGAATATTTTTTTTATTTTATGCGCGCATAATGTAATAATTTTTACACCTAAATTATACAATATCTATTTTTAAACTTCAATATATATTAAAATTTTATTAGTAAAAATTAATATATAAATTTTGTAAAATATAAACATTGCGTTCGTCATTATAAAATAAAATATTTATTGTATGCTCAAATATCGAAAAAGAAAGCATTATAGATACGATTTCTATTTGTACGTTTTCTACATCGAAATCAAGATAAATTTATTATGTTTAACAAAGTTGTGTAAAAGTAGTTTACGTTTTACAATAAAACCTCTATGATACTAATATAGTGACAATTTTTCACATATTGGGATTCAAATAAACGGAGAGAAATGGAATGATATCTATGAATACGCTCCCGTTGGAAGCGGAAACGAGGGTTTTAATTGACAAGACGCTCGAAAACCTGGGCTGGAGCTTGTCCGGTCCGGAAAAAAACGTATTTTTTGAACAGCCGAAAACTCAGGAAGAACAAAGCCGGCTTGGCGGCAGGCGCCCGGATTATGTGCTTTACGCATCCGGCAAAGAAAGCAGGCCGCTTATCGTAATTGAGGCCAAGAAAAAAGGGACGCGCATTGAAAGCGCGCTGCAGCAGGGCATAAGCTATGCCAGAAAGCTTAGGGCGCCTCTTGTTTTTGCGACCGACGGCCTTTTCTGCCGGTCATACCATACTGTGTTTGAACGCGCGCCCGTATTAAACGGCGAGGAGCTGGACAGCTTCCCGCGCGAGGGGCTGGCGCTGAAATACCTGGATACGCCCGAGGTCAACACGATTTCTGAAAAAGTGCAGGTTGACCGCAAGGAATTGATTAAAATTTTCGACGAGGCAAACAATATGCTGCGCGGCGACGGCCTGCGCGCGGGCATCGAACGGTTCGGCGAGTTTGCAAATATCCTGTTTTTAAAGCTCATCAGCGAAAATGAGAACGTCAAAAGGCAAGGCGGTATACCTTCCGGCTTTGACTGCACCTGCCACTGGGACGTCATACGGGAGATGCGGCCCGACGCGCGCATCGATTACATCAATAAGGTCGTATATGAAAAATTGAACGCGAGGTACCGTACCAGGATATTTACGCCGCTAACTATTCGGGATACGACAATTCTCAGCGATATTATGGACAAGCTCGACCCGTTGACGCTGACCGACGTGGATTCCGACGTAAAAGGCGACGCTTTTGAGTATTTTTTGAAGGAATCCACCGCCGCCAAAAACGATTTGGGCGAATATTTCACGCCGCGCCACATCGTCAGGACTATGGTGAAAATTGTCAATCCCAAGATAGGCGAAAAGATATATGACCCCTTCTGCGGGACAGGCGGCTTTTTGATCGAAAGCTACCGCCATATATTCAATACGATGCCGCGAAACGCTACCACAATGAAAATGCTCAGGGACAACACGATTTACGGCAATGAAATTACTAACACAGCGCGTATTACAAAAATGAATATGATTCTCGCGGGCGGAGGGCAGGGCAATATCCATATGCGCGACAGCCTCGCTTCGCCCGTAGATGGTATTTATGATATTGTCCTCGCGAATATGCCCTATTCTCAGAAAACAAAATACGGCAGCCTTTACGACCTGCCTTCCAACAACGGCGACAGCATCTGTGTACAGCACTGCATGAGGTCGGTAAGCGCCGCGGCGGAAAATGGCAGGCTGGCTATCGTTGTGCCGGAAGGCTTTCTGTTTCGTAAGGACCTTGTCAAAACACGCGAGCTTTTGCTTCGTGAATTTCAAATCAACAGCATAATTTCCCTTCCGCGCGGCGTTTTTCTGCCATATACAGGCGTAAAAACAAATATTATTTACGCGTCGCGCAAACACCGTGCCGGTATTGGGTATACCCCACGTGAATCTTTTTGGTATTATGAAGCCAAAAACGACGGCTATACGCTCGACAATCACAGAAACAAGCTGCAGGGGCAAAACGACCTGGACCGCTGCATGGAATTCAGGAAGCTTGACTCCGGCCAGAAAGAGGAGATGCTTGCGGCCGGTTTTCAGGAAATTCCGCTGGGCCGCGTAAAAGAAAACGGCTTCGTTCTCGTTGGGGGCAGGTACAGCAAAATGGAAGCCCCTGTATTATCGCAGCGAAAAGTCAGGCTGGGGGAAATTCTCGATATCCATTACGGCAAACGCATTACACGCAGAAAAGACAGCGGAACAAGCTACCCGGTATACGGAGGCGGCGGCCCATCCTTCCAGACAGACCTGTATAACCGGGAAAATGAGTTTGTCATATCACGTTTCGGCGTTTCGGAGCGCTGCGTCCGTTTTGTGGAAGGCCGGTTTTACCTGCTCGACTCAGGCTTCACCTTTACTGTAAAACCGGAGACCGCTTCACAGGTCAGCAAAGCGTATGTTGGAAGGCTTTTGATGGGGCGCCAGCGCGAGGTGTTCGCCTGCGCGCGCGGACAGGCGCAGAAAAATATAGATATGGAGCTTTTTTACGGGCTTACAATTCCCCTGCCAAGCCTGGAGGAACAGGAAAACGCTGCGCGGGAGCTTGAGGAATATGATAAAATCATCTCATATTCGGCATGTACGGTACAGTCGTACCATCCGCGCCTTTTACTTGCGAACGGCACGCGCATGTGTACAATCGGTTCGCTATGTACCGGCGATATCAGCGGGGGAACCCCTTCCACAAAGCACCCGGAATACTGGAACGGGGACATCCCATGGATAACGAGCGCGGACATCGAAGAGGACGGCAGGATTATAGTAAAAAAGTACGTTACGCGCCAGGGGCTCCAGCATTCCGCTACGCATATCATCCCCAAGGGGGAGATTATCGTCGCTACGCGCGTGGGGCTCGGCAAAATTGCATACGTGCCCTACGATATTGCAATCAGCCAAGACCTGCATGGCCTTGTGCTCGATACAAAGCGGATTCTTCCGCAGTTTTTTGAGCTTGCATACCTGGGGCTCAGGCAGGAAATTTTCAGGCATGCCCGCGGTACGACAATTCGTGGGATTACCGTACAGGAGCTAATGGCGCTTGAAATTCCCGTGCCCTCCATGGAAGAGCAGATGGTAGCTGTAACACAGGCAAAGCGTGAGCGCGAGCTGGTACATAGCGCGCATGAGCTGTCGGTGCTTTTTAAAAACAAACGCCAAAGGCGTGTGGAATCCCTGTATCTGAAAAAATAGCGCGCTTTCGCGCTATAAACAAAAAAGCCTCCGGATTTTTTCCGGAGGCTTTTTGTAATTTGAAATCTATCAGCTTACGCCCATTATTTTCTCGCTATCTTTCACAAGCTTATCGGTAAGCTTGTGCGCGTCCTGCTTATCGCTTCCTACAGCGGTAATATAAAGCTTGATTTTCGGCTCTGTCCCGCTTGGACGGACGATAACCGAATGGCCGCCTTCCAGGGAATATGCGATAACATTCGATTTGGGCAGTGTGATTTTCGTTTCCTCGCCTGTTTTGCAGTCCCTGGAAACGCTTTGCAGGTAATCGTCTGTTTTTACGACCGCAAAGCCCGCGATGGCTGCAGGGGCTTGGTAACGCAGCCCTGTCATGATATGATTCATTTTTTCAAGGCCGGCGGCACCCTCAAAACCAAAATTGAGCGTTGTGTTCTGGTAATAGCCGTATTCCTCATACAGCTCGTCGATGACGTTTGCGAGCGTTTTGCCCTGTTTCCTGTAATATGCCGCCATTTCACAGATTAGCATAGACGCGACCACCGCGTCCTTATCCCTGACATACGTCCCCGCAAGGTAGCCGTAGCTCTCCTCAAAGCCGAATACATAGCGGTTTTCCTCATGCATCTGTTCCAGCTCGAGAATTTGCTCGCCGATATATTTAAAGCCGGTCAGAACATTGCGCAGCTCGCAGCCGTACTTTTCGCAGATACGGTTGATTAGTATACTTGTAACGACCGTTTTTACCACAATCGGGCGCTGCGGCAGCGTACCCTGCGCCTTGCGGCAGGAAAGGATATAATTCGTCAGCATAATGCCCGTCTCGTTGCCGGAAATCAAGCGGTAGCCGGAGCCGTCCTTTACGGCTATGCCAACCCTGTCGCTGTCCGGGTCGGTCGCAAGCAGCAAATCCGGCTGAACCTTTTCACAGAGGTCAAGCCCCAGCTGCAGCGCTTCCTTGAATTCAGGGTTTGGATAAGGGCAGGTTGTAAAGTTGCCGTCCGGGTTTTCCTGCTCCTTAACAACGGTGACTTCAGAAACACCCGTCCTTTTAAGGATTTCCCTAACAAGCTTATTACCCGCGCCGTTTAAAGGCGTGTAGACGACCTTCAGGCCCGCGTCTTTGCAAATGCCGGGATTAATCGCCTGCGCAGACACGTTTTCAAGGTATTTTTCATAGAGGCCGTCTTCCATATATTCAATCGAGCCCTCTGCGGCCGCCTGCTCAAAATCGGCTGTTTTCACACCGTCAAAACAGTCGGTCGCCTGGATTTCCGCATAGACCTCGCCCGCGGCAATGTCGGTCATCTGGCAGCCGTCCGCGCCATAGCATTTATAGCCGTTGTACGCCGCTGGGTTATGGCTTGCCGTCACCATAATGCCCGCCTGGCATTTCAGTTCCCTGACGGCGAACGACAGCACGGGCGTCGGCTCCAGCTCCCTGGATAGATACGCCTTTACGCCGTTGGCGGCAAGGACCCTGGCGGCCTCTTTCGCAAACAGTGTGGATTTTATTCTGGAATCATACGAAATCGCAACCGCGGATGTATCGTATTTTTTGTTCAGGTAATTTGCGAGCCCCTGTGTCGCGAGGCGGACATTGTATATGTTCATGCGGTTGGTTCCCGCGCCGATTATGCCGCGAAGCCCTGCGGTTCCAAACTCAAGGCTGCGGTAAAACCGGTCGTAAATTTCGTCGTTGTTTCCTTTTATTGATTGGAGCTCATCGGTAAGGTCTTTATCTTCGACCGCCTTATTAAGCCATAATTCATAAAGTTTTTTTGTTTCCATGCTTGGGTCACCCTTTCAGGATAAGATGGGATTCAAATTTAATAAAAAATACGGATTTAATATACCACATTTTACAGCGGTTTACAAATTTTGATAATAAAAACAAGATGAAAAATACGGGCGTTTTCGGTAAAGCATAGGCGTTTTTTTTCTTATTTATAAATATATCCCGGCGAATACGCGTTTTTCTTGTGGATAAAAGACAATAAATAAAAACCGGTGTGGAAAAATTAAGAATAAATGTGAAAAAATTCACAAGGAAACGAAATCTTGAGTTTATGAAGTTTTTGTTCCAAACCTTTAAATATTTATTTAAGATGGCAATTTGTGCTTGTGCCGCGAAGATTTCTATTGTACAATAGAAAAAACTGTAATCATGCAAAGACATACAAGGAGGAAATAAAGTGGACGATACACAGAAAAAAGACGGCCTGGAAACGGGGCGGGACAGCGAACAGGAATTTACCGGCGATATTCCGGCAGAACAGCAGGCGGAGCAGCCTCTGGAGGAAACACCTTTGCCGGATAATGTCGCGCCGCTTTCCGATGAGCCCCAGGATGAAGACAGCGCATTTCTTGACAATCCGGCGGACGGCTACGCTTCCCAGTTCGGTGAGCTGGATTTGGAGCCCGGCGCGGCTGCTGTCGTGACAAAAAAGAAAAGCTTTTTAATGCCGAGCATTATTATCGCAATTGTGATTTTGTTCGTGGCGGCAGCGGCGGGGGCCGCATACCTTGTGTTTTTCCATAACACCCCGGCCGGCACGTGGGCGCCCGCGGACGGCAGCGGTACGAGCTACTATGTGTTCGACAACAACGGGACGGTGGAGCTTGTGGCCGGCACGGTGCGGTATAAGGGAACCTACGCCCTGTCTGATACGGACGGCAGCAAAAGAATAAACCTCTATATTCCGGTCGGTTATTCCGCTATACAGGGCGATTTCGACTATACGCTTTCCGGCAACATTTTTACGGGCAAAACGTTTGAAATTTCCTCCGGCGAGGGAGAGCCGCTCAAGCTTGTTTCCTCCTCGCTTCCCGAAAACACACTGACGCCCGCCGAGGACAGGAAGACGGATGATAAAATCATTGGAACTTGGAAGCTCAAGGACAGCACCAACAATGTAACCTATACGATTAACCAGGACGGTACGATTATCCTGCAATCCGACAGCATGCGCATCGACGGCGTTTATACCATTAAGGACAAGGCGCTTGCCATTACGTACAATATGGCCGGACAGGAAAGCACGATGGAGGAAGAATACTCCTTCGACGGAGAAACGCTGATTATCAACAGTATGGGCTATGAAAAGGCGGATTAAGCGGTACGGCTAAAATATGTAGCTTGAAAATCCCGTACCCTGTTATTTTACGCCGAGGCAGATATGTGTGTGCGTGTCCGTGCTTTGACAAGCGTGCGCCGGTGTGCTAGAATAATAAAAACTGAATATCGTTTGCAGGGGGACTCTTCGGAGTTGAGAAGGTAAAACCTGACCCTTAGAACCTGTTAGTTAATACTATCGTAGGGAGCAGCATGGATGATTAGACGATACCTTTACCCTTGTAGTATGGTATCGTCTTTTTGTTTTGCTCCAGAAAAAGAAAGGAGCTGTTTGTTATGAAAACCTGCCTGGCTATCGCCGGCTCAGACTGCAGCGGCGGCGCCGGAATACAGGCCGATTTGAAGGCGTTCAGCGCAAACCGCGCGTTTGGCATGAGCGTGATAGCGTCTGTCGTCGCGGAAAATACCAGCCGTGTGCTGTCTGTCTTTGATTTGCCGGTTTCATGCGTGGAAAGCCAGATAGACGCGGTGTTTGAGGACATAACGGTGGACGCCGTGAAAATTGGGATGCTGTCAAACGCGCAGATAATGCAGGCCGCCGCGCGGCGGCTTGAGAAGTACCGTCCGCCGTATATCGTCCTTGACCCCGTCATGACCGCAAAGGGAGGAAGCCCGCTCATGGAGCCGCAGGCGCTGGCTGTACTCAAGGAGGAGCTGGTTCCGCTCTGTGCGCTTGTGACGCCCAACCTTCCGGAGGCGCAGGAAATTACGGGGGACGCTATCCGTTCGCCGCGGGACATGAAGCGCGCGGCGGTAAAAATCAAGGAGCTGGGCGCTTGCAGCGTACTCATTAAAGGCGGCCATCTGGAGGGAGACGCGCTGGATATCCTCTATGATGGGGACGCGTTTTATGAATTCAGGGAAGAGCGCGTCAAAACAGAGAACACGCACGGGACGGGCTGTACGCTGTCCTCCGCGATTGCCGCGAACCTCGCAAACGGCATGTCTATGAGGGACGCTGTGGACAAGGCGAAGGGCTACGTCACACAGGCAATCCGTCATGCCCTGCCCATAGGAAAGGGGCACGGGCCCACAAACCACTTTTACGAGTTCTACCGGATGAAAGGATGGATAAAATGAGAACCTACCATACGCAGATGGAGGCCGCGAAAAAGGGGATTGTCACCCCGGAAATGGAAGCTGTCGCGAAAAAAGAGAGCGTGGACACGCAGACAGTAATGGAACGCGTAGCGGCCGGGACTGTCGCAATTCCCGCTAATATTGCGCATAAAACGCTGTCGCCGGAAGGAATCGGGCAGGGCCTTCGGACAAAAATCAACGTAAACCTCGGCGTTTCCGGCGACTGCCTCAATTATGAAACCGAAATGAAAAAGGTAAGCTGCGCGCTCTCTTTCGGCGCGGAGGCCATCATGGACTTGAGCAACTACGGCAAGACGAACACCTTCCGGCGCGAGCTTATCGCCATGTCGCCCGCGATGATAGGCACCGTACCGATGTACGACGCAATCGGTTATTTGGAGAAAGACCTCTGCGACATTACGGCGCGGGACTTTCTGGAGGTCGTGCGCGCCCACGCGGAAGAGGGCGTCGATTTTATGACCATACACGCGGGAATTAACAGAAGAACGGTGGAGGCTTTCCGCAGGGCGGGCAGGAGGATGAACATCGTCTCGCGCGGCGGGTCCCTTTTGTTTGCCTGGATGGAAATGACGGGCAGCGAAAACCCGTTCTTTGAATATTACGACGACGTGCTCGAAATCCTGCGCGAATACGACGTGACAATAAGCCTTGGCGACGCGCTGCGCCCGGGCTGCCTGGCCGACAGCTCAGACGCGGGACAGCTCTGCGAGCTGATTGAGCTGGGTTACCTTACGAAACGCGCGTGGGAAAAGGATGTGCAGGTTATGGTAGAGGGGCCGGGCCATATGGCGATGGACGAAATCGCGGCCAATATGAAGCTGCAAAAACGCCTGTGCCATAACGCGCCGTTTTATGTGCTTGGCCCGCTCGTTACGGACATCGCGCCGGGCTACGACCATATCACCGCGGCTATCGGCGGCGCAATCGCCGCGGCAAGCGGGGCGGATTTCCTCTGCTACGTCACGCCCGCGGAGCACCTGCGCCTTCCTGATTTAAACGACGTAAAGGAAGGGATTGCCGCAAGCAAAATCGCGGCGCACGCGGCGGATATCGCCAAGGGCGTGCCGCACGCGCGCGAGCGCGACGACCGCATGGCGCAGGCCCGCCATAAGCTTGACTGGGAAGAGATGTTCGGTATTGCGCTCGACGGGGAAAAGGCGCGCGCCTACTTTGAGAGCACGCCGCCGCAGGACAGGCATACCTGTTCTATGTGCGGGCGGATGTGCGCCGTACGTACGACCAACCGGATTTTAAACGGGGAGAAGGTCACGTTCTGCCCCAAAGAGGACGAAAACAATAAGGAAAAGGAGTCAGTAAAATGAACCAAATCACGGAAAATGCCGCCCAATTATTAGAAAACGTCAGAAAAACAGTCCCGCTTGTACATAACATAACAAACTATGTCACCGTAAACGATGCGGCAAACGCCGTGCTTGCCATTGGCGCGTCGCCGATTATGGCGGACGATATTGAAGAGGCGGCGGATATTACAGCCATCTCAAACGCCCTTGTACTCAATATGGGGACGCTCAATAAGCGAACGGTCGAATCCATGCTCGCGGCGGGAAAACGCGCAAACGAGCTGGGCGTGCCCGTCGTATTCGATCCGGTCGGCGCGGGCGCGTCCGTATTTCGCAACGAAACGGCGCGGAAAATCACGGGGCAGGTAACGCTTTCGGTTATCAGGGGCAACCTGTCGGAGCTTTCCTTTATCGCGGGTCTCGGCGCTTCGACAAAAGGCGTGGACAGCGCACAGGCGGACGAAAAGAACGACGCCGTATCGGTTGCGAAAGCAGCCGCGCAGAAGCTCCAATGCGTTGCCGCGCTCACAGGGAAGGTTGATGTGATTACAGACGGCACGCGTGTCATTCAAATTGAAAACGGCCATCCCATGCTTTCTAAGGTCACGGGTACAGGCTGTATGGCCACCGCGCTTACGGGCGCTTATGCGGGCGCGTGCGGCGGTGATTTCCTTACAGCGGCGGCTGCCGGCGTGTGCTCTATGGGAATCGCGGGTGAGCTTGCGTATGAATCGGCGGGCGCAAAAGGGACAGGCAGCTTCCATATTGCGATTATGGATGCGCTGTCGAGGCTTGACTCCGCCGTTCTGAAAGAGAGGGCGCGGTTTTATGAAGCATGATGTGGATTATTCCCTTTATCTCTGTACTGACCGGGCGCTTATGCGCGCGCCCACAGTGGAACAATGCGTAGAGCAGGCGGTAAAGGGCGGCTGTACCGTGGTGCAGCTTAGGGAAAAGGAATGCCCTTCCCGCGAGTTTTATGAGCTTGCCCTGCGTGTCAAAGCGGTAACAGAGCGGTATAGCGTGCCGCTTATCATCAACGACCGCGTGGATATCGCGCTTGCGTCAGATGCGCATGGCGTTCACGTGGGGCAGGGCGATTTGCCGGCGGCTGTCGTCAGGAGAATTATCGGGGCAGATAAAATCCTCGGCGTGTCCGCTTCAACGCTTGAAGAAGCGGTAAAGGCACAGGAGGACGGCGCCGACTATATCGGCGTTGGCGCGATGTTTTCTACCGCAACCAAAACGGACGCAAAGCTCGTCACGATGGAGGAGCTTATGAAAATCCGCGCGGCGGTTTCCGTGCCGATTGTCGTAATCGGCGGAATCAATCAGGAAACAGCGCCGCTGTTCAAAGGCTCAGGCATAAACGGCCTTGCTGTCGTGTCCGCAATCGTCGCTCAGCCGGACATCGAAGCGGCGGCGCGCGGAATGCGCTCGCTGTTCGGGGGGAATGCGTAATGGAGCGGATAAAGGGCGCGATTTTTGACCTTGACGGTACACTGCTCGACTCAATGAATGTTTGGGAGCGCATCGACATCGATTTTCTCGCAAAGCGCGGGCTTGCCGTGCCGGAGGATTATATTGAGGCGGTCACGCCGCTCGGCTTTTACGACGCGGCGGTTTATACCATCGGACGGTTTCAATTAAAAGAAACACCGCAGGCGCTCATTGGGGAATGGAGCGCTATGGCGGCGTATGCCTATGGGAATACGGTTTCCTTGAAGCCCCATGCGAAAGCGTATCTTACCCAATTAAGGCAAAGGGGCGTGAGGCTCGCGGTCGCAACCGCCTTGAGCGAGGAGCTTTATGTGCCCGCTTTGAAAAACAACGGTATTTACGGCTGGTTTGACGCGTTTACCACGCTGAATGAGTGCGGCGGCAGGAAAGGGGAGCCGAAAATATACCGAAGGGCGGCAAAAAAGCTCGGGCTTGACCCTTCGGACTGCGCCGTATTCGAGGATATTTTAGAGGGGATAGAGGGAGCGAACGCGGGCGGGTTTATTACCGTCGGCGTTGCCGATTTTTATTCCCGTTCCGACAGGGAAAGAATCTTGGAGAAAGCTGACTATTATATTGACTGTTTTTCCGATTTGCTGGAAAAACCTTAAAAAGGGGGGAACCATTTAAGGTTCCCCCTTTTTAATCCGCTTTTTCCTTTTTAAAGCATTTGCTTCTTGGTTTTCAGAAAACGTGCTGTTTCTTGGATTGCTTCATTCAATAAAAAAAGAAACGGCACGTTACAAAAAAGAAGGAGGAAACCGCCGAAAGGGTTATCCTCATTTGAATAAACATAATTGAAAACAAAAATCAAAAGCTTGCGTATAAAAAATAAATAGGGTTTTAAAAAAGGGGAAAGCATGATTGCTTTCCCCTTTTTATCAATTACAAGCTGCACCCGCAGCCCTCATGGTCGTGGCCGCATTCCTTGATTTCACCGACAATCGGCACCGGGTCGATGCCCCTGCGCGTGTAATAATCGCTCAGCGCCGCCTTGATGGCCTGCTCCGCCAAAACAGAACAGTGTACCTTGACCGGCGGAAGCCCGTCGAGCGCCTCCATAACCGCCTTGTTCGTAAGCTTTAAAGCCTCGTCGATGGTCTTGCCCTTGATAAGCTCGGTCGCCATGGAGCTTGTCGCAATCGCCGCGCCGCAGCCAAACGTCTTAAAGCGCACGTCTGTGATGGTGTCGCCGTCAACCTTGATGTACATCTTCATAATATCGCCGCATTTGGAGTTGCCCACCTCGCCGATACCGTCCGCGTCGGGAATTTCTCCGACATTACGCGGATTCGCAAAATGCTCCATTACCTTTTCACTGTATGCCATAACCCTTCATCCTTTCCGAGTCAGTTGTTTTCTTTTATGATGCGCTCCCACAGCGGGGAAATCGAACGGAGGTATTCCACAATCGGGGGAACCGTCTCCAGGATATAATCGATGTCCTCCTCCGAGGTATCGTCGCTAAACGAAAGCCGCATAGAGCCGTGGGCGATTTCATGCGGCAGCCCGATGGAAAGCAGCACGTGGCTGGGGTCGAGCGAGCCGGAGGTACAGGCCGAGCCGGAGGACGCGCAGATACCCTTTAAATCGAGCTTTAGCAGGAGCGATTCGCCCTCGATTCCCTCAAAGCACATGTTGAGGTTTCCGGCAAGGCGCTTGTTGCGGTCGCCGTTTAAGCGGGAGCGTTCTATTTTTAAAAGCCCGTCAACCAGGCGGTTTCTCATTTTCGTAATGCGCGCGTTACGCTCGTCCATCGTGGCAGCCGCTTCCTTCACCGCAGCAGCTAAGCCTACGATTCCGGCAACGTTCTCCGTGCCCGCGCGCTGGCCGCGCTCCTGCGCGCCGCCGTCAATCAGGATTTCCGGCCGCACGCCGCGCCTGATATACAAAGCGCCGCAGCCCTTGGGGCCGTGCAGCTTGTGCGCCGTCAGGGAAAGCAGGTCGATGTTTTGCCCCTTTACGTCAATCGGGACATTACCCACGGCCTGGACCGCGTCGGTATGGAACAGTACGCCGTGCTTTTTACAGATGGCCCCGATTTCAGGAACCGGCTGTATCGTACCGATTTCGTTGTTTGCGTACATAATGGTGACGAGCGCCGTGTCCTCGCGTAAAGCCGCTTCCAGCTCTTCGGGACGGACCAGGCCGTCGCTGTGCACGTCAAGATATGTGACCTCGAACCCTTCCTTTTCAAGCGCGGCGCAGGTGTGCAGTACCGCGTGGTGCTCAAAGGCGGAGGTTACAATGTGCTTTTTGCCCTTCTTTGCAAGCGCGCGGGCAGCGCCCTTGATTGCCCAGTTGTCAGACTCGCTCCCGCCGGAGGTAAAATAAATTTCATTCGGCAGCGCGTTCAAGCACTGCGCAATGTCCTGCCTTGCTGTCTCAACCGCCCTCTTGGCTTGCGCGCCCACCGAATAAAGGCTCGACGGGTTGCCGTAATATTCTGTCAGATACGGCATCATCTGTTCAAGCACCTTGGGGGAGAGCTTTGTCGTCGCCGCGTTGTCGGCGTAAATTTTCCTCATGATATATCACCTTCCGTATTGCAGATTATTTATTGATACCGCCGTGCCGCCGCGACCGCCAAAGCGTCGCACCGTTCGTTTTCCGGATGCCCGGCGTGGCCCTTGACCCAAACCACCTCGACCGTATGCTTTTCACAGAGCTTTAAAAGCTCATCCCAGAGCTCCGGGTTTAAAGCGGGCTCCTTTTTATTGCGCATCCAGCCGTTTGCCCGCCATTTTTTCGCCCAGCCGAGCTTAATGGCGTTGCAGACATATTGGGAATCGCTGTACAAGGTGACGCTGCACGGCTCCTTTAACAGCTTTAACGCTTCAATTACCGCGGAAAGCTCCATGCGGTTATTCGTCGTGTTTCTTTCGCCGCCGGATATTTCCTTTTCCGTCCCTTTATAGCGCATGACCGCGCCCCAGCCTCCCGGCCCCGGGTTTCCCTGGCAGGCGCCGTCGGTGTAAATTTCAACGTGCTTCAAGGCGATTCTCCTTATATCTTGTGGTAGTGCGCTTATTATACCCCTTCCGGCAGGCGTTTTCAATACTTTCGCGGCGCCTTGCGGCATAACTTAACAAAATCACAAATTAAGGGCGGCGTTTTTAAAATTATTGTCGCGTCTGATGGTGCAAATGCAACAAAATTGATTTTATTCCAATTGTTCTGTCCGTTGGAATAACTGCCGCCGGATTGTGCCATGATATGTGTGACGGCGCAGCGGCGCAAAATGAAGAGATGCGGGCCATCCCGCCCTGTTAGTTTACGGGAAAAAGCGCGGCCTATTCAGAAAAACGGCGCGGAACACCTGAATAAATTGCCGCAGGGGAAAAAAGCGCGCCCATATGTGCCACTTGACAGTACCGTTGAAATAGAATAAAATGGAGGCAACGTATGTGACCGGATTCGTTTTTTGTTTGAAGAAAATGTGTTTTAAAAGATCGATGACTCTGTGCATGGGGCACCGTTTGCGGCACAGAAGAAAACAATACAATACAGTCAATACATAACGAATGAAATTGGAGGTTTATTTGTGACATCAGACAATCAGAATAAGCCGTCTCAGAAGAAGACGGCTTCCAGGAAGCCGGCCTCAAAGCCGGCCGCAAAACCGGCGGTTAAGGAGAACGGGCAAAAGAAGGCCGCCCCGGCGCGCGGCAGCGCCAAAAAACCGGCGGAGGCTGCTAAAAAGACACAGCGCTACCCGCAGAGAAAAAGACAGCCGGGCAGAAAGCCCGCGAAAAAGCCGTCTATCAAGGTCGCGTTTATCGGCGGCTTAAACGAAATCGGCAAAAATATCACCGTTTTTGAGTGCAACGGCGATATGTTCATCCTCGACTGCGGAATGGCATTCCCTGACGGCGACATGCTCGGCGTTGATTTGGTCATCCCGGATTTCAGCTATATCGAGGAAAACCAGGATAGGATTAAGGGGCTTGTCATCACGCATGGCCATGAGGACCATATCGGTTCCATCCCTTACCTGCTCAAAAATATGAATTTCCCTATCTATGGCACGAGCCTGACGCTCGGATTGGTGGAAAACAAGCTCAAGGAGCATAATCTCCTTTATAAGGCAAAGCTCAACAAGGTCAACGCGGGCGATACGATTTCGCTTGGCTGTATGGATGTTGAAATGATACATGTCAACCATTCCATTCCGGACGCGGTCGCCGTGGCTATCCATTCGCCGGCGGGCACGCTTGTGCACACGGGCGACTTTAAAATTGACTGCACGCCGATTGCCGGCGAAATGATAGACCTCGCCCGTTTTGCGGAGCTTGGAAAAGAGGGCGTGCTCGCGCTCTTTGCAGATTCAACCAACGCCGAACGCCCCGGTTACACCATGACCGAGCAAAAGGTGAGCAATTCGTTTGAAACGCTCTTCAAGCGCGCGGAAAAGAACAGGATTATCATCGCGACCTTTGCTTCCAACATCAGCAGGGTCCAGCAGATTATCAACTGCGCCGCGCATTACGGCAGGAAGGTCGCTTTCTCGGGACGCAGCATGATAAACTATATGACGGTTGCCGCGGAGCTCGGATATATAGACGTACCCGACGGCGTGATTATCGATATCGACCTGCTGAAGCGGTACCCGAAGGAAAAGATAGTGCTTGTCACGACGGGCAGCCAGGGCGAGCCAATGTCGGCCTTGTCCAGGATGGCGTTTGCAGACCACCGCAAGGTTGAGGTAGGCGCGGGAGATTTCATCATTATTTCCGCAAACCCGATTCCCGGCAACGAAAAGACAGTCGGTACCGTTGTGGATGAGCTGATGAAGCGCGGCTGTGAGGTTGTTTATGAGTCGATGTATGAGGTGCACGTCTCGGGCCATGCCTGCCAGGAGGAATTAAAGCTTATTCATGGGCTTACAAAGCCGAAGTATTTTATCCCGGTGCATGGTGAGCAGAAGCATTTGAGAAAGCACGCGAACCTGGCCTACAGCATGGGCATGGACCATAAAAACGTATTTGTGGGCGACGTCGGCAGCGTGATTGAAATTAACCAGGATTATTTCAAGGAGCTTGAATCCGTCCAGGCGGGCAAGGTGTTTGTAGACGGGCTTGGCGTCGGCGACGTCGGAAGCATCGTCCTGCGCGACAGGAAGCACCTCGGCCAGGACGGCCTGATTATCGTCGTGGCGTCTATCGACGCGTACGACGCGCACCTAATCGCGGGGCCGGATATCGTTTCAAGGGGCTTTGTGTATGTCAGGGAATCTGAAATGCTGCTCGATGAGGTGAGAAAGGCCGCGGAGGCTGTGCTCAACGACTGCGCGTACGACAACATCCACGAGTGGAACGTCATTAAAAATAAAATCAAGGATGAGGTTTCACACCTCATTTACGACAGGACCAGGCGCACTCCGATGATTTTGCCGATTATTATGGAGGTCTGATCCAGGGTTAAAATATTGGTTCCGGCGGAAGGAGTATGGTAATGAAAAAAAAGGTTTGGACCTTGTCTCCCTATTTTTTGATTTTTTCCGGCGTTATTCTTGGAATGGCGCTCTACTCCATCCGCTGGAATATTTATGTATTCTACATCGAAATTGCTGTCGCCATCCTTTCCATCCTGCTCGTTTATGTCAACCTCAAACGGTTTGAGCGGTATACGGCGCGCGTCATTAAAAGCACGCTTGCGGGTATTAAGGGGGTCAATACCAGCTATCTCGAAAAATTCTCTGTCCCTGTCGCCGTCGCGGGCGACCAGGGGGACGTCATGTGGTACAACCAAAAGTTCAAGGAACGCCTGTGCAGCGGCCGGGAGGCGACAGGCGACTTTATCAGCCAGTACATACCGGGCTTTACCGTCGACGAAATCCTGCACCATGGCAGCGCGGACGTTTCCTACGGGAACAGGCGCTATACGGTGCTTGCCTGTTCGGTGGCGGACGGCGCGGTTCTTTATTTTATCGACGATACATATTACAAGAATACCGCGAAGGAATTCGTGGAAAGCCGCCCGGCGGTAGCGATGGTCGTGTTTGACAACCGCGAGGAGTTCGAGCGGGAAAACGACGACGAGCAGAGCGCACACGCCGTTGTAACCATTGAAAACGCGCTTCAAAAATGGGCGGCAAAATACAACGCGTTATTTAAAAAGGTTTCCGGAAGCCGTTATATGGTGATTTTTGAGGAACGCTTCGTACGCAAGCTCGTGGAAGAAAAGTTCCCGATTCTTGAGGAAATCCGCAGCATTAAGTTTGCAAACAACAGGGAAGCTACCATTTCTATCGGCATCGGGCGCGGCGCGCAGGGCTTTAAGGAAAGTGAGCTTTGGGCGCGCAGGGCGCTTGAAATGGCGCTCGGGCGCGGCGGAGACCAGGCCGCCGTTAAGACGAGGGACGAGTTCAGGTTCTTCGGCGGCGTATCCAAGGGCTATGAAAAGTTCGACAAGGTCAGGACCCGCGTAATCGCAAGCACCCTTTCCGAGCATATCAAGGGCAGCTCCCATGTGCTTTTAATGGGCCATAAAAACTCAGATTTAGACTGTGTGGGCGCGGCAATCGGCCTGTGGAGCGCCGTTACAAAGGCGCTGCAAAAGCCGGCGCATGTCGTCGTCAGGAAAGGGCAGTCGCTTGCGGGGCCGCTGATAGACAGCTTTTTAAACGCGGGCGGCGCCAACATGTTTATGGAGCCGGACGAAGCGCTCGGCGCGGTGAATGACAAAACGCTTCTTATTGTGGTTGATACCCATTCGCCGGCGTTTTTGGAAAGCTCCGAGATTTACCAGAAATGCAAGCAGGTCGTCGTTATCGACCATCACAGGATGATGGTCAACCGGATAGAAAATTCTATCGTCTTTTTCCATGAGCCGTATGCCTCGTCCGCTTCGGAGATGGCGACCGAGCTCGTACAATACCTGGGCGACAACGTATTGACCCGGCTGGAGGCGGAGGCGCTTCTCGCCGGCATTATGCTCGATACAAAGAATTTTGTTCTCAAAACGGGCGTGCGCACGTTTGAGGCGGCCGCTTACCTGCGCCAGCGCGGCGCGGACACGGTCGAGGTCAAGCGGCTGTTTTCTAATTCTATCGACGCCTACAAAGCGAAATACCAGCTTGTTTCACAGGCTGAAATCTATAATTCCTGCGCCGTCGCGTGCGCGGAGGACGTCCCGCCGGACGTCAGGGTAACTGCGGCGCAGGCTGCAGACGAGCTTTTAGGACTTCAGGACGTTCGCGCCTCGTTCGTCATTTATTCGGCGGACGGCTGTGTCAATATTTCGGCGCGCTCGCTCGGCGATGTGAACGTTCAGGTCATTATGGAACAGCTCGGCGGAGGCGGCCACCAGACGATGGCGGGCGCCCAAATTGAAGGGCAGCCTTTGAGCGCTGTGCGCGACAAGCTGATTGAAATTATAAGCCATCTCGATTCATAAATCGCACAGAATTTTACTGGAGGGAACCGATATGAAAGTCATACTTTTACAGGACGTCAAGGGCAGCGGAAAAAAAGGAGAGCTTGTAAATGTCTCCGACGGCTATGCAAGGAACTACCTCCTACCCAGAAAGCTCGCCAAGGAAGCGAATACACAGGCGATGAACGAGCTGAAAAACGCAGAGCAGTCCAAGCAGTTTAAAATTGATTCTGATAAAGCCGCGGCAAACGACGCGAAAGCGAAGCTAGACGGCGCGACTGTCAAGATTTACGCCAAAGCGGGGCAGGGCGGCAAGCTGTTCGGTTCCGTTACGGCAAAGGAAATCAGCGAGGAAATAAAAAACCAGCTCAAAATTGCGGTTGACAAGCGTAAGGTTACGCTCGATACCGACATCAAGGCCTACGGCACCTTCCAGTGTGCCATAAAGCTCTACGCGGGCATTTCGGCCACAGTCAACGTGGTAGTTGCAGAAAAGGCCTGATTGCTTTATAATAGGGAATAACGGCGGAGGGGGCGGTTCGCGCCCCCTTTTCTTCACGGCATCAAGCTGGAAACAAAGCGTATGCGCAAAGGGAATGGGATTAAAAAATGGCGGAAATGAACATCACAACCGGATATGACGGCCTGAAGATGCCCTACAGCCCGGAGGCGGAGCAATCCGTCCTCGGCGCAATCCTTCTCGACCCTACCTGCCTGGACAAGGTGGCAGAGCTCCTGCCCAAACCGGACTATTTCCATCTTGCCAACCACCGCGCGATTTACGGCGCTATGCTCGATATGTTCACGGTCGGCAAAACGGTCGATTTTGTCACGGTCAACGAGCGCTTAAAGCAGGACAAGACGTTTGACGAGGCAAGCGCAAAAACCTACCTGATGCAGCTTGCGGAGATTGTCCCGTCCATTTCCAACGTAGAGGTATACGCGCGCATCGTGCGCGAAAAATACGAGGTGCGCAGCCTGATTATGGCGGCGCGCGATATTGTGGAAGAGGCGGCGCAGGGCGAATACGATTCCGAAACGCTCATCGATTCCGCGGAACAGAAAATTTTTGATATCCGCAGGGGTAAAAATATCCAGGGGCTCCAGCGTATCGACGAGGTCATTATCGAAACGTTCGACCGGCTTGACCTGCTTAATTCCGAGGACAGCGAGATGATTAAGCCCATTTCCACGGGAATTGCCGATTTAGACCGGATGATTACCGGGCTCAACCGCTCCGACCTGATACTGCTGGCGGCGCGCCCCGGTATGGGCAAGACGAGCTTTGCGCTCAACATCGCCCGCCACGCGGCGGTAAAGGGCAAGCGCCGCGTCGCGTTTTTCTCCCTGGAAATGTCGAAGGAGCAGCTCGGCTCCCGACTGCTTTCAACGGAAGGCTTAATCGAGGGTACAAAGCTGCGCACCGGCAAGCTCAACAACGACGAATGGACGCGCCTGGTCGAGGCGGGCGACGTACTCGGCAAGGCGGAAATTTACCTGGACGACACGCCGGGCATCTCTGTTCCTGGGATGAAGGCAAAGCTCAGGAGGCTTCGCGGCGTTGACCTTGTCATCATCGACTACCTGCAGCTGATGGCCGGCAACAGGAGGACGGACAACCGCGTACAGGAAATCTCTGAAATCACCAGGAACCTGAAAATTATGGCCAAGGAGCTGGACGTACCCGTCATTACGCTGTCGCAGCTTTCGCGCGCAAGCGAGCAGAGGACCGACCACCGCCCGCAGCTCTCAGATTTGAGGGACTCCGGCTCCATCGAACAGGACGCCGACATCGTGCTGTTCCTCTACCGTGAGGGCTACTATGAAAAGGACGCGGGTGAGGACGGCGCCGACCAGAACAGCGGCGAGTGCCTGGTTGCGAAAAACCGCCACGGCGAGGCGGGCTCGGTCAAGCTCCACTGGCAGGGCGAGTTTATGCGCTTTACCGCGCCGGAGGTGGGCCGTGGAGACTAAAATCCTCACAACCATACAAAAATACCGGATGCTTGAGGCCGGCGGCAGTATTGTCGCCGGTGTTTCGGGTGGAGCAGACTCTATGTGCCTGCTTCACTTTCTTTATATTTTAAGGAAAGATTGGAACCTTACCGTCATAGCCGCGCATGTAAACCACGGCCTGCGCGGGGAAGAGGCAAAGCGCGACGAGGAATTCGTGCAAAGCTGGTGCGAGGCGCATGGAGTACCATTTGAGGTGCTTCACGCTGATGTAAACGCGCTTGCAAAGGTAAGCGGGCAGGGGACGGAAGCCTGCGGCAGGGACGTGCGCTACCGCTTTTTTTCAGGCCTTGCGGAAAAATACGGCGCATCGATTGCGACCGCCCATACGGCAAGCGACAACGCGGAAACCGTACTGTTCCACCTGATACGTGGAACGGGAACGCGCGGGCTTAGCGGCATAAAGCCAGTGCGCGGCAATATTGTCCGCCCTCTTATCGAAATAACGCGTGAAGAGGTGGAGGCCTACTGCCGGGAATACGACGTGCCGTACCTTACGGATTCCACCAACTTGCGCGACGACTATACGCGCAACAGGCTGCGCCACCATCTCGTCCCGTTGTGCAAAGAAATCAACCCAAGCTTTGAAAAGGGCGTGCTGCGCCTGTCCGAAACGCTTTCGCACGATGATATGTACTTTATGGAACAGGCGGAAGCCGCGCTCGATAACGCGCGCCTCGGGAACGGAACGTACTCCGGTAAAAGGCTTGCGGCGTTACCCGCGCCGGCGCTTGCGCGCGCGGTCATGCTGTGCGCGCAGGCGTTTTCCTGCCGGTGCATGGAGCAGAAGCATATCAGCGCTGTCTGCGGGTTTATATATGAGGGGGCCGGCGCGTGCGATTTGCCATGCGGCCTTCAGGCCATTGTGTCGCAGGGGATGTTCCGCATTGTGCAAAAGGAGAAACCTGCCGAAAAGTGGGAAATTCCCCTGACTGATGCAGTTTCCTTAACGAAATACAACAAAAAATTAAACGTTTGCGTCTGCTCCAAAATGGAATATGACAAAAAAACGAAATTTAACAAAAAGTTATTAAATAACTCCATGGACTATGCTATAATAAGTAAACATCCGGCCTTCCGCACGCGGAGGGAAGGGGACACGTTTTTGCCCTTGGGTAAAAACGGGACAAAAACAGTAAAAAAGCTTTTTAATGAATACAAAATACCGCGCGAGCAGCGCGGTAAAATTCTTCTGCTCGCTCGGGGCAGCGAGGTTTTGTGGATTGACGGGTACGGCGTGTCGCAGCATGCCGCGGTTTCCGATAAAACACAGCGCGTTCTCATTATTAATGTTGAAACGGCGGAGGGGTAAGCTCCGTTTGCTTCGGAGGGAATTATGGAAAAGGATATTAAAAGGATACTGTTAAGCGAAGAGGAAATCAAAGCGATTGTGCAAAACCTGGCTGAACAGATAGACCGCGACTACCAGGGCAAAAAGCTTGTAATGGTCGGCCTTTTAAAGGGAAGCGTCGTATTTATGGCGGATTTGATGCGCGCGCTCAAGACAAGGTGCAGAATCGATTTTATGGTAACCTCGAGCTACGGCAGCGGCACACAGAGCAGCGGCAGGCTCAATATTTTAAAAGACCTGTCCGCTCCAATCGACGGCTGCGACGTGCTCGTCGTGGAGGATATTATCGACAGCGGCGTAACGCTGAGCTTTATCCTTGACTATCTCAAGGCAAAGAACGCAAGCAGCGTAAAATTATGTACGCTCCTCAATAAGCCGGACCGCCGCAAAAAGGAAGTGCCGGTCGATTACACAGGCGCGGTTATCCCGGACGAGTTCGTCGTAGGCTATGGGCTCGACTATGCCGAGTATTACCGCAACCTTCCCTATATCGGCGTATTAAAGCCTGAAATCTATTCTGTTTAAACGCCTTTTGTTTTACATATACTATCCTAAGGAGTGAACATATTGGAGAAAAATAACAAGACGCTGCTGCGTAATCTGCTGATATACCTTGGCATCCCGATTGTGCTGATTCTTGTCGTCGCGACGATTTTATGGTCGCAGCCGCAGGTATCCATCAAATATTCCCATATCGTCCAACTGTTTGAAGAGAACATGGTAGAGGAATTCTCGATGGACCTCGGTTCCGGCGCGATGGAAATCAAGCTCAAGGAAGGCGCGAAGCTTTCGGATGTAACGGGTGAGGAGGCGACCCAGCCGCAGGCTCAAACGAACATTTTGGGCAATAACGCGCAGAATCAGCAGGAAGACAAAACGAAAAACCAGATTATCAAATACACGGCGCCCAGCCCCTCGTTGGTTTATGAGGACATCAAGGATTATATCAAGGCTTATAACCTGGAAAACCCCGACAAGCCGATGATATACGACTATAAGGCGGCAAACGAAAATTCGTGGCTCTTAAGCCTCCTGCCGAATATCATCATCACGGTGCTGATGGTCGTGCTGTTCCTTTATTTCTTCCGCAAGATGTCCGGCATGGGCGGCGACCCAACCAAGCAGATGGGCTTCGGTAAGGCGAAAATCAAGGATATGAACGACGAGAAGCGCAAGACGACGTTTGAGGACGTTGCCGGCGCGGACGAGGAAAAGGAAGAGCTCGAGGAAATTGTCGAGTTCCTTAAAAACCCACAGAAATATAACGATTTGGGCGCGCGCATCCCGAAGGGCGTGCTGCTCGTCGGCCCTCCGGGCACCGGTAAAACGCTGCTGGCAAGGGCTGTCGCGGGCGAGGCGGGCGTTCCGTTCTTCTCGATTTCCGGCTCGGATTTCGTCGAGATGTTCGTCGGCGTCGGCGCGTCGCGTGTGCGCGACCTATTCGACCAGGCAAAGAAGAATTCGCCGTGTATCATCTTTATCGATGAAATCGACGCGGTCGGCCGCCAGAGAGGCACAGGCCTCGGCGGAGGGCACGACGAGCGTGAGCAGACCTTAAACCAGCTGCTTGTAGAAATGGACGGCTTCGGCGTAAACGAGGGCGTCATCAT
This sequence comes from uncultured Oscillospiraceae bacterium, assembly GCA_900540275.1. Classification (GTDB taxonomy): domain Bacteria; phylum Bacillota; class Clostridia; order Oscillospirales; family Acutalibacteraceae; genus Scatavimonas. Next base: position 62,796 of record UQFO01000006.1, read on the forward strand.
GATAGCGGCGACCAACCGGCCAGACATCCTCGACCCGGCGCTGATGCGCCCCGGCCGTTTCGACAGGCAGGTTGTCGTCGGTTACCCCGACATCAAGGGCAGGGAAGCCATCCTTAAGGTGCATGCGCGCAAAAAACCGCTCGCGCCCGACGTGCGGCTCGACACCGTTGCAAAATCGACTGCCGGCTTTACGGGCGCGGACCTTGAAAACCTCTTGAACGAAGCCGCGCTGCTCGCCGCAAGGAAGAGCAAGAAGGCCATCACGATGGAGGAAATCGGGGAAGCGACCATCAAGGTTGTCGTCGGCGCGGAGAAGAAAACACGCGTCATGAACGAAAAGGAAAAGAAGCTTACGGCATACCACGAGGCGGGCCACGCCATCGCGTTCGAGGTATGCGAGACGCAGGACAGCGTCCACCAGATTTCCATCATACCGACCGGTATGGCGGGCGGCTACACCATGCCGCTCCCGGCGGAGGATAAATCCTACAACTCCCTCAGGGAGATGGAAGAGGACATCGTCGTCGCCATGGGCGGGCGCGTTGCGGAATCGCTTATTATGGGCGATATCTCCACCGGCGCGTCGAACGATATCCAGCAGGCGACCAAGACGGCGCGCGCCATGGTTACAAAGTACGGTATGAGCAGGATTTTAGGGCCAATTGCCTATGGCGAAAGCGGAAACGAGGTCTTTATCGGCCGCGATATGGGCCATGTCAAGGATTATTCCGACGAAACGGCCGCAAAGATAGACGAAGAGGTTTTCCGCATTGTGACCGACAGCTACAAGCGCTGCGAGGAAATCCTCAACGCGCATATGCCGCAGCTGCACGCGGTTGCCAGATTCCTCATCAAGCATGAGAAGATGGACCACGAGCAGTTTATGGCCGTTATGAACGGCACCTATGTGGAAGAGCCGGAGGAGGAAGCTCCCGCCGCTTTTGAAGATTCGTCGGACGGAGAAGTCAATCATTGATTTTTAGGTAACAGAGGCAACGGGACGGGGGCTTGCTCCCGTCCCGTTTTTAAAACAAGAGGGATATAGGAAAAGGGTTCAGGTGAATAAAAAACATGTCTTCAAAAAATATCATCGTCAGGGGCGCCAGGGAGCATAACCTCAAAAACATTGACATCGAAATCCCGCGCGACAAGCTCGTCGTGCTTACAGGGCTTTCCGGCTCGGGCAAATCGTCGCTTGCGTTCGATACCATCTATGCGGAGGGGCAGCGCCGTTATGTCGAGTCGCTCTCCTCCTACGCAAGGCAGTTTTTAGGGCAAATGGAAAAGCCGGACGTAGACAACATCGAGGGGCTGTCTCCCGCCATCTCCATCGACCAGAAAACAACATCGAAAAACCCGCGCTCCACAGTGGGCACGGTAACGGAAATATACGACTACCTGCGCCTTCTGTACGCGCGCATCGGCATTCCGCACTGCCCGGTATGCGGCAGGGAAATCAAGCAGCAGACCATCGACCAGATTGTCGACCGCGTCCTCGCTTTACCGGAAAAAACAAAGATACAGATTTTAGCGCCCGTTGTGCGCGCAAGGAAGGGCGAGCACTTGAAGGAGCTCGACGCCGCCAGGAAGAGCGGCTATGTGCGCGTGCGCATCGACGGCATTATCTATGACCTTTCGGAGCCGGTCACACCGGAAAAGAATAAAAAACATACGATTGAAATTATAGTGGACAGGCTTGTAATAGGAAGTGACATCCGCTCACGTTTGGCCGATTCCATCGAAACGGCTTCTTCGCTTACAGGCGGCCTGATTGTCGTCAACGTCATCGACGGCAAGGATTTGGCCTTTTCGCAAAATTATGCCTGTCCGGAGCATGGAATCAGCATCGACGAGCTTACGCCGCAGATGTTTTCCTTCAACAACCCGTCCGGCGCATGTAAAAAATGTACGGGCCTGGGCGTGTTTATGAAAATCGACCCATTGCTTATCCTGCCCGACAAATCTAAATCCATCAACCAGGGCGGCATCAAGGCGAGCGGCTGGGCGATGGAAGGCAGCACGATTGCCGCCATGTATTTCGAAGCGCTGTCAAAGGCATACAAATTTTCGCTCGACACGCCTGTAGGCGAGCTGCCGGACGAGGTAATCGACGTCCTGCTCTACGGCACAAAGGGCAGGAAAATTAAGGTTGTGCGCAAAAACGAGTATGGCAGCGGCGTTTACCAGACCGAATTCGAGGGCGTCATCAATAACCTGGAACGCCGTTTCCGCGAAACGCAGAGCAACTGGATAAAAGAAGAAATCGAGTCGTTTATGAGCGCTATCCCGTGCGACGAGTGCGGCGGGCGCAGGCTGTCGCCTGAAAGCCTGTCGGTGACGGTCGGCGGCATTAATATCAGCGAATTTTGTGACTTTTCCATTGTAGACGCGCTTGAATTTATCAATTCGCTCAAGCTTTCCGAGCGCGAAACGATGATAGCCGAAGCAATCCTGAAGGAAATCAGGGAACGCCTTGGCTTTTTAAACAGCGTAGGCCTAAACTATCTTACGCTTTCGCGCGCGTCCGGCACGCTTTCGGGCGGCGAGAGCCAGCGCATCCGCCTGGCAACACAGATAGGCTCTTCCCTGATGGGCGTACTCTATATTCTCGACGAGCCGAGTATCGGCCTGCACCAGCGCGATAATGACAAGCTCCTGAAAACGCTTGAACGCCTGCGCGATTTGGGCAACACCGTCATCGTCGTCGAGCACGATGAAGACACCATGTACGCCGCGGATTATATCGTTGATATCGGGCCGGGCGCCGGCGTACACGGCGGCGAGGTCGTCTGCTGCGGTGACGTAAACGAAATCAAGAAGTGCGGCCGCTCCCTGACCGGCTTGTATTTAAGCGGCAAGCGCAGGGTAGAGGTACCGCAGGAACGCCGCAAGGGCAGCGGCAAAAAGCTGCGCGTTACGGGCGCGCAGCAGAACAACCTGAAAAACATTACGGTAGATTTCCCGCTGGGCGAATTCGTCTGCGTAACGGGCGTTTCCGGTTCGGGCAAATCGTCGCTCATCAACGAGATTTTATATAAGCACCTTGCGGCAAACCTAAACGGCGCGAAAACGCGCGCGGGAAAGCATAAGAGCATCACGGGGCTTGAGCATCTCGACAAGGTCATCGATATCAACCAGTCACCCATCGGCAGGACGCCGCGCTCCAACCCCGCGACCTATACGGGCGTGTTTACCGATATACGCGAGCTGTACGCCTCCACACAGGAAGCAAAGATGCACGGCTTTACCTCCAGCCGCTTTTCGTTCAACGTCAAGGGCGGGCGCTGTGAGGCGTGCCAGGGCGACGGCATCTTGAAAATCGAGATGCACTTCCTGCCGGACGTCTACGTCCCCTGCGAGGTCTGTAAGGGCAAGCGTTACAACAGGGAAACGCTTGAAATCAAGTACAAGGGCAAAAGCATCCACGACGTGCTGGAAATGACGGTCGAGGAAGGGCTTGAATTTTTCAGCAGCATCCCGAAAATCGAGCGCAAGCTCCGCACACTGTGCGACGTGGGGCTCGGCTATGTTAAAATTGGGCAGCCCGCTACCACGCTTTCAGGCGGCGAGGCGCAGCGCGTCAAGCTTGCGACAGAGCTTTCCAAGCGCTCGACAGGCCGGACGATTTATATTCTCGACGAGCCGACGACCGGCCTGCACATTGCGGACGTCCATAAGCTTATTGACGTGCTGCAAAAGCTTGTTGACAGCGGAAACACAGTTGTGGTCATCGAGCATAACCTCGACCTCATCAAAACGGCCGACCATATCATCGATTTGGGGCCGGAGGGCGGCGACAAGGGCGGCTTCATCGTCGCGCAGGGCACGCCGGAGCAGGTTGCGAAGTGTGAAGAATCATACACGGGGCAGTATCTGAAAAAATTCCTTGAGAAATAAGCTTCTCTGTTCGGCAGGGCAGAAGGGAAGGAGTTTGACCTGATGTGCAATCCATCCGCTTTTTGCGCAGGGGAATACGACGAACAAATCAAACGGACGCTCCCTTTTTATGAAGAATTTTATAATCAGGCGGTACGTGCCGCGGCGGCGTTGGGTAAAACCGGCCTTAATTGGCTGGACGTCGGCTGCGGAACAGGTAAAATGGCAGAGTCGGCTTACCGCCGGCTTGATATCGGCCGGTTTGTGTTCTGCGACATCTCGCGGGAGATGCTACAAACGGCGAAAGACAGGTTTTCCTCTTTTTCCGGCACACAATTCATTTTGTGTCCGGCACAGGAGCTTGCTTTCCATGAGGAATTCGACGTGGCGACGGCAATCCAGGTCAACCATTATCTCAGCCGCGGCGACAGGCGCAGCTCGGTAAAAAACTGTTTTAACGCGCTCAAAAGCGGCGGGCTTTTCCTCTCGTTTGAAAATTTTGCACCGTACAGCCAAATGGGAAAAGAGCTGTATCTGGAAAGATGGCGACGCTTCCAGCTGGAAAACGGCAGGGGAGCTGCGGAAAGCAGGGCGCATATGGAACGGTATGGAAATGCGTATTTTCCTATCACGATAACAGAGCATTTGGAGCTCCTGAGAGAATGCGGCTTCCGCTGTGCGGAGCTGTTCTGGGCTTCCTATATGCAGGCCGGGCTGCTGGGAATAAAATAAAAGGCAAACACGGCGGGCGGTTCCGGGCGGAGCCGCCTGTTTTAAAAGCGGGCCCAGGCAAACTCGGCCGGCTGCCCGCGCCTTTTTAGGCTTATGTAATATGAAAACCGGCACAATAAAATTGACTTTCCCTTTCCGCGGTGCTACTCTTTGAGCAGAAGGCCGTTCGTTTTGGAAAAGAAGCATCAAAGTGCAACATGCGTCAGGAAAGAGGAGAGAGAATGCCGATATATAAAAAAGAGGCGGCTCCAAATAAAAAGAGAAGGCGCGTTTTGCGTGCTTTTTTCGCCCTTGTGATTCTTTGCGCTGCGGTATGGGGGATTGCCGCGCTTGCTGACAGCATGGACAGCGCGCAGCTTTCGGTTCCATATATCACGCAGGAGGGATTGCTGCCGACCGGCTGCGAAACGGTCAGCGCCATGATGGCGCTATCCTATCTGGGCGTGGACGCAAGCGCTCAGGACATCCTTTCCCATATGGTAATTGGTGAGCTGAAACCGAAAGGCGGCGGATATACCGCGCCCAGCCCGGATGAGGCGTTTATCGGCGACCCATACAGCGAAAGCGGCTACGGCTGCTACCCGCCGGTGATTGTCCGCGCGCTTGAGGACTTGGTGCCCGAAGGGATGCGGCCGGCCGATACGACGGGCCTATCGCTCAAACAGCTTGCGCGTGAATATGTGAAAAACGGAACGCCTGTCCTCGTTTGGGCGACGGTCGATATGCAGCCCGCCGCAGAGGGCGCACAATGGCTTGTTCCATCCACAGGGGAGCTTTTTACATGGCCAAGGGGAGAGCACTGCCTGCTTTTGACCGGGTACGACAGGTTTTATTATTATTTCAACGACCCATATGAAAACAGGGGACGTATTGCCTACCCGAAGGAACAGGTAAACGCGCGTTTTACGGAGCTTGGCTCAAAAAGCGCGGCGATTATTAAAAAATAGAACGGTAAGGCGTGATATGGCAAATCAGGTTTAACAGGTTTAAGAGGTGGCAAGCTATGAAAATTTTAAGCTTCGCGTTGTATTTAGTGGGGATATGCTTTTGTATTGCGGGTTTTACAGGCCATCTCCAGGCGTTTGCCGGTGCGGCCTTGAGCTTTTTTGCGGCGACAATGATATTGGTAAAAAAGGCGAAAAATAAATAGCGCAAATCTGAGCAGCGGGAAAGCGTATACTGAAAAAATGAAACCTGAGAGGTTTATTTATATATGAAGATACATCTGAAAAATGACAGGCTGTGGGAACAAACGAAGGCAGATTGTTCGAAATGCGCAGGACTCTGCTGTACAGCCCTGTTTTTCTCAAAGACAGACGGGTTTCCTCAGAATAAAGCCGCGGGCGTACCATGTATCAATTTGCTTGGGAATTATCGCTGCAAAATACATTCATGCCTGGAACAGCAAAAAATGAAGGGCTGTATCGGATATGATTGTTTTGGCGCGGGACAGCAGGTAACGCAGGTTGTTTACAAAGGGAAAGCATGGAGGGATTTACCGGAACAGGCTGCCGAAATATTCGATGTGTTTACGGTTCTTTTTCAAATACAGCAAATTAGGTATTTTTTAACTGAGGCGCTGACGCTCAATCCCGCAGCCCCTTACAAGCGTGATGTTCAGGATATGATGGACCAAAATATTATAATCTGCAGCGGCTCTCCGGACGATATCTTGTGTTTTGACGTGGACGCATATCGAAACAGCGTAAATACGGTTTTAAAGCAAATTTGCGCCTTGCTGCGGCAGAATTTACATAGTAAAGGGAAGCGCAGCCCGAAAAGCTTTTTAGGAAAGGCATTTAAAGGAGAAGATTTGAGCTGGCTGGATTTCAGCACGAAGCTTTTGATTGCGGCCGACTTTACGGGATGTACCTTTGATGGAACAATTTTTCTTGGCGCCGATACAAGGGATGCAAATTTCACAAGCGCGGATTTACGGGAAGCGGTTTTTCTTACTCAGGGGCAAATCAACTCCGCAAAGGGCAGCCGTGATACAAAAATACCGGGCCATCTGGATTACCCAGCTACATGGAAGTAATATAACGCTTCCGCCATAGGGCGCCGGTTTATTTTATAAACGCCGCCGGAACAAGGAAGATTCTATATAAAGACAAAAACCCCCGAAACGCATAGCCGTTTCGGGGGTTTTATACCAGTTTAAAAAATCCGTGTTACGCCGCCGCGCTGGAAGACAGGTTTTCATGGCTTTGCTTTAGCACGCGCTTCATCATTTTGGCAACATCGGTGTTGTCGATAAGCTCTTTGTCAAACAGCGTATCGGCCTGCGCGCCCGCCGCGAAAATGCCGACTGGTGTGCTGGTGTGTTCGCCGCCTGAGGTGAACAGGTCGCTTGTAAGGTCTTTCGCGGTCGCGCCCTCAGGAATTTTTACGCCGCCCGTTTCATGGTCGGCCGTAACAATGACGAGCGTACCCGGGTGCTTGGAAGCGTAATCGAGCACCGTGTCGATTGCGTGGTCGAACACCTTCATTTCATTTAAGGTCGCGTCCATGTCGAGCAGCGCCTCGCGCGTGTCGATATCGGAGCCCTCAACCATCAGGAAAAAGCCGTTGTCGTTTTCAAGCAGCTCAAGCGCTTTTCTTGTTTCTGTCTCGAGCGACGGTTTGTAGCCCGCGAGAATGTTCTCATACCGGAACATGCCAAGCACCTTTTTGCCGGGCTTGAGCGCATCAAGCTCAGCGGGTGTGGAAACATAAGTATAATCGTGTTCTTCGATGAGCTTTTTCACGCCCTTCCTGTAAAACTGCTGCCCGCCGCCGAGCATCACGTCGATGTCGGCCTTGAGCTGCTGGCCCAGAATCTGCATAAAGGCGTCCCGGTTCCCCACGTGCGCCGTAAATCCCGCGGGCGTTGCGTGCGCCACGTGCTCTGTCACGGCAAAGCCGACCTTCATGCCATAGCCCTTTGCGGCCTCTGTAATGCTTTCCACAGGGTCGTTGTCTTTATCCACGCCAATATATTTGTTGTACGTTTTGACACCGCAGGCAAGCGCTGTCGCGGCGGCGGCGCTGTCTGTTGTACCCGAGAGGGAGTCGGTTGTGACCTGCGCCGTATAGGGCATGGCGGCGGTTGCAAATTTACCGCCCTTCTGGATTTCAGCACATTTGATGGCGTTCAGGCCCATGCCGTCGCCAATCATCAAAATAATGTTCTTTACAGGTACGCCGGTTTCCAGCTTGTAATCTTTAAATTCCGCGTAGGTAAGATTTTTGTCTTTCACGTCGTCGGGATTTTCCGTCGCTGCCTCCGTCGCCTGCGCGGACGAGCCCGGCTGCGATGCATTTGCGGGCTGCGCGCTGCCGTCGCAGGAGGCAAGCGCCGCCGCGCTCAAAACGATGAGCGCCGAGAGAATGGTTGCCAATGCTTTCTTCATGGTTCTTTCCTTCCTTTATTATGATGATAGGAGCTGCATAAAAGCATCAATCCCAGTCGGTGAGCCTGTCGCCCGTTACGAGAAAGGCGCTTGACGCAATGTCGCGAAGCGGGCGGTCGCTCTGGGAGTCCGAATAAAACGCATCAATTTGCCCTTGCGGAAACATCTCGTAAAAACGGCGGACCTTTTCCGTCCCATGACAATTAACGCCCGAGTACACACCCGTTATCGGGTCGACCTCGGACGCTATTAAAAAACGCACCCCGAGCTCAGCGCAGATTGGTTCGAGCAGAAAACGCGGGGAAGCGGAGATAATTACGTCGTCCTCCCGTTTCTGAAGCAAATACCATGTTTTAATTTTATGGCGGTTTTTGCCCCAAAATGCGGGTACGTCCCTTTGTATGTCCACGCAGCTTAAAAACGTGTACATTTTCTGCTTGAACTGTGTTTTTGTGCAGCTTTTTGAAATATAGTGCGAAAAAGCGCCCGTCAGGGCGTTCGGCACATATTTCAGCATCTCTGGGTGTTTAATTAGAGAATACAAATAAAAATCCCTGGTGCTGTCGCCGTTATATATCGTTTTGTCGAAATCGTAAACGTTCACACTACCACCAGAATTCCTATTATTGTCTTATTATAATATTGATTACAGATTTTTACAAGGCAAAAAGCTGTTAAAATTTACAATTAGTTAATTTTAATCGCCGGAAAGTATTGTAGAATAAGAAAAAGAAAATAATAAAAGGGAGAAAATTTTTTTGTTCGGATATATCAAGCCCTACCAGCCGGATTTGCGCATCAAAGAATATGAAGCGTACAAGGGTGTATATTGCGGGCTGTGCAAGCGCCTCGGTAAGGATTATGGGATTCTCTCCCGTTTTATCCTGAGCTACGACTGCACGTTTTACGCAATGGTACGCGTAAGCCTTATGGGCGAATGCCCAGGCTTCGAGCAGGGCAGGTGCACGTTCAACCCGCTGAAAAAATGCACCTTCTGCAAGGGCTCGCAGGAAACGCTAAGGGAAGCGGCGGCGCTCAGCGTCGTGACTTTTTACTACAAGCTGCTCGACGACATCGCGGACGAACCCTTTTTGAAGGCCCTTTTTAAAAAGCTGCTGAAGCCCATAGCGGGGCGCTGGCGCAAAAAGGCGCTGAAGGAATTTTCACCGCTCGACGAGATTGTTTCCCAAATGCTTCAGGAACAGCTTGCGGCGGAGCAAACGCCCGGATGCTCCCTGGACCGTGCGGCTGATCCCACTGCGCACATGATGCAGCGGCTGATGGGGCGCATGGCGGAAAATGAAACGCAGCGGAAGGTTTACTCCCACTTCGGCTATTATCTGGGAAAATGGATTTATTTAATTGATGCGGCAGATGATATGGAAAAGGACAAAAAAAGCGGAAGCTTCAACCCGTTTTTAAAGGAGCTTGAGGGGAGGCGGGCGCCTCTTGCAAAAGAGGAGGAAAGCCGGTACTGCAACGAGGTTTTAAACTGTAACGTCAGTATGATGCTTTCGGCCTTTCACCTGATGGAGCTTCACGTGTTTCGGGAAATCATCGAAAATATTACAGGACCCGGAATCGCGCAGATGCAGAAAAAGGTTTTGTTTGATAAACGGGAGGTTTCTCCCAAACAAATTAGGGAAGAAAAGATGGAAGAACCGGCGCCGTCCGTTGACGGTACGGATACCGGTATAAAGGGGTAAGAAAAGTATATGCAGCAGGATCCATATCAGGTTTTGGGTGTTTCCAGGGAAGCCACCGACGAAGAAATCAAGACGGCTTACCGGAATCTTGCAAAAAAATATCATCCGGACAATTACACGGACACGCCGCTTTCTGACGTTGCTTCGGAGAAAATGAAAGAAATCAACGAGGCGTACGACACCGTAATGAACGCGCGCAGAAACGGCGGGAACGCGGGGAATCCGGGCGGCGGGTACGGCGGCTATTACAACGCAAACCCGGGGTACGGCTCATCCTCGAAGTATTCGGACGTCAGGGTGCTCATCCAGACCGGCCGCCTTGCCGACGCGGAGCAGATTCTCGATGGGGTGCCCGCCCAGGGGCGCGACGCTGAATGGCATTTCCTCAAAGGCACAATCATGCTTAAAAAGGGCTGGACGGAAGAGGCGTATAAGCACATGCAGACGGCGTGCGCCATGGACCCGGGCAACGGGGAATACAGGCAGGCGATGGGCTACGTACAGAGCAGGAGAGGCGGAGCCTACGGCGGATACAATACCCAGCAGCCGGTCGGCGGAGGATGCTCGACCTGCGATTTATGTTCGGGCCTTTGCTGCGCGGATTGCTGCTGCGAGTGCATGGGCGGGGATTTGATTCCCTGCTGTTAAAAAGAAACGCAAGGGAACGTGAAAGCGTTCCCTTTTTTATGGAGGAATGTCGCGATGAACAAAAGCTTCCAGGTAGCGCTCGGCGGCGTAATGGCCGCGCTGAGCCTTGCAATTATGCTCCTGACCGGGTTTATCCCAATAGGAACCTACGCATGCCCTGCCCTTGCGGGAATCCTTTTAATCGCCGTTGTGATTGAGCTCGGCGCAAAATGGGCGTGGGCGGTGTTCGCGGCCATTTCCATCCTGTCGCTGTTTTTCGCGGGAGACAAGGAGGCCGCGCTCTATTTCGTCATGTTCTTCGGCTTTTACCCCATTCTCAAGGCAAGGATAGAAACGCTCGCAAAAAAGTGGCCGCAGCGTATTTTAAAGCTTGCGGTGTTCAATGCCAGTATGGTCGCCGCGTTTTTCCTCGCGCTCTATGTATTTTCCGTTCCGGCCGGCGAATTTGTCATTTTCGGTATTTATATCCCATGGCTGTTTTTGCTTGCGGGCAATGTGTTTTTCATCGTCTACGATATAGCCGTTACAAGGCTAGTTATATTGTATGTCCGCGTATGGAGGAAGCATTTGTTTAAGGGAATCAGGAAGCAGTAAGGAATTTATGTCAATTTTGTAATAAATCGAGGGCGTTTTCTTGTCATATCCACCTAAATTACAAACAGTATAGTTAAAAACTTGTCATTTTTTGAATCGGATAGTATAATAAAGCTTGAACCTTAATTTTATTTTTCCGCACGGCTGCGGGAAAATTTCAGGAAAGGAGCGCCAAGGATGCTATCCTATTCAAAACCCGTGCAAACGGGCCATAAATCTTACATAAAAGTAATCTCTGTTATCTGTTCTTTTACTATTTTACTCTCTGTATTTGCGATTGGTATGACAGGCGTATCCGCCGCGTCGGGCAGTACGGTTAAAACGACGGCGGCGCTCAACCTGCGCAGCGGCGCGGGAACGTCGTATTCTTCGGTCTGCCTGATGGAGAAGGGCTGGACCGTTTCGCTTTTGGCGGACAGCTCGAAGGGCTTTATCAAGGCAAAAGCGCAAAACGGGAAGACGGGCTACTGCAGCACCGATTTTATTTCCGTAAAGGACGGACTTGACGGGATGAAGGTCACGGCAAGGACGACCGATTACCTCAATCTGCGCAGCGGTGCCGGGACAAGCTATTCCTCGCTCGAGGTACTCGGCGACGGAGTGGATACGACCGTGCTTGACAATACCGACAACGTGTGGATTAAGGTCAAGGCGAAAAGCGGCAAGACCGGCTATATTTCCAGGGATTATGCCACGGTAAACGTTACGCTGCCGAAGGATGAAGACGACGTGGGCGGCAGCGTCGACGACGAGCCCGCCAAATCGAATACGGCGCGTCCCGGCTGGTTTGAAAATTCAATAGCGGACAACATCGTTGGGGGGGATTCCTCCAATAACATATATAATGGCAGCTTATATCTGTCCGACACAGCGCTTTCCCTGGAAGAAGGGGACGGCAAAACCCTTACAGCGTTTCTTTCAAGCGCGGCAGGGGCGCAGGCGGCGGTCACGTGGAAAAGCTCGAACCCTTCCATTGTTTCCGTTACTTCCGCCGGGCAGCTCAAGGCGCTTTCAAAGGGCGTTTCAACCATTACGGCGACGCTTATGGGCTCAGGGAGGGCGGCTTCCTGCAAGGTGACGGTATCGGGACAAAAGACGCAGAGCGTCTCGCTTTCCCCAACGTCTGTCACACTGTCAAAAGGCAGCACAAAAATACTTCTGGCCTCGACAACGCCTGCAGGCGGCGCGGTGGGCTGGTCAACAAGCAATTCGTCGGTCGCCGCAGTCAATTCGGCAGGCCTTGTTACCGCAATTTCAGCGGGAACAGCGGTCATTACGGCGAAAGCCGCCGATGGCGGCGGTGCGGAGGCTTCCTGCGTTGTGACGGTTACCAGCACAAAGTACGTGCAGAACATCGAGCTCAATACCTATGCGATAAAATGGCCGGTTGGCAGAACAGGAAGCTATAAGCCTTCCGTATCGCCTGCCGACGCGACGAATAAAAATTTAACGTGGAAATCGAGCAACACTTCCGTTGCGGCAGTTTCCTCCGCGGGCCTGTTAACAGCGGTTGGCCCCGGCACGGCGACAATTACTTGTACGGCTGCCGACGGCGGCGGGGCAAAGGCTTCCTGCCAGGTGACGGTTTACCAGCCGGTTACGTCGATTACGCTCGACAGCTCGAGCCTGAACTGGAGCGTTGGGAAAACAGGCACCCTGAAGGCGTCTGTCTCCCCAAGCAGCGCGACGAATAAAAACGTAACATGGAAATCGAGCAACACAAGCGTCGCGACAGTGTCCTCCGCGGGTTTAGTAACAGCGGTTGGCTCCGGCACGGCGACGGTTACTTGTACGGCGGCCGACGGCAGCGGCGTCTCGGCGAGCTGTACCGTCAAGGTCAGCGCGGACGCCATCAGCAGCATACTGCTTACCTCTACGGCCTCCTCCATTTATACGGGGAACCATGCATACATCAATGCGGCCACCACGCCCGCCAATAAAACGGTCAATTATTCGAGCAGCAATACGTCAGTGGCCACCGTTACGCAAAGCGGTATTGTGACGGGCGTTTCCGCGGGCAAGGCGGTCATTACCGTCAAGGACCCGAAAAGCTCGGTGAAAAACACCTATACGATTACGGTCGTTTCCTCGTCAGGCGGCGTTTCACTTTCCAATACGACGGCCTCCGTTGCGGCGGATAAGACCTTCTATCTGAAAAGCTATACCTCAGGCACAAGCTTCAAGAGCAGCGATACCTCAGTGGCGTCTGTCAGCTCAAAGGGCTTTGTTTACGCAAAAAAGGCAGGGGTTGCGATTATAACGGCCAGCGCCAACGGCAAAGTGAAAACGTGTGCGGTTACGGTTACAGCCGCGGCGCCCGTACGCTTTGCGTATACCTCCCCGAACTCCGCCGCGCTTGGCGATACCGTCTCCTTCTACGCGATTACAGACAAAACGCGCGACGGAGCGAAATTTAATTTTACTGTCAACGGCAAGGATTATTCCGTTACGGCCACCAGTAAAACGACCGATTCCTCCGGCAGCCATTATATCTGGAAGGGCTCCATGAAATTCAGCTCCTCCGGCACGTTCTCCGTTACGGCATATACGAGCAAAAACGGCGTATGGTCCACCTGTACGGACGGCAAAACGTCGGTGTTCGTGTCAAATGTTGCGAGCGCGGGTACCGTATCGTTTAATGAACGGCGCGCAAGCGACGGGCTGCTGCGCCTCAATGCGGATTACGAGGGCTTTTTAGGCTCCGTGACGGACGACCCGCTCGTATCAGACGCGCCGACGCTCGGCTACGGGAAGGTCGTCACGGCGGGCGAGCAGTTCTATAACAATATCTCAAAGGACGAGGCATACGCTTATCTCGTCCAGACGATGAACGGTAGCTCCTACACGAACGCCGTAAATAATTTCATGCGGTCGAACAATGTAAAATTCAACCAGCAGCAGTTTGACGCGCTGGTTATGATGGTGTATAATCTTGGAGCGGGCGTATTGGGCGATTCCGACGTCAAGCGCGTATTGCTCGACTGTGTGGAATCCGGTTCCACCGCGCCGACAGGCTCGACAGCGTCTGTCAACTCGTCCGACGGGCTGATGCTGCGCACCGGGCCGGGTACTAGCTATAATATCATTACCGTAATGACCTATAATACGAAGGTTACGGTGGTTGAAAAAACGACAAGCAGCTGGTATAAGGTCAAGCTGTCCGACGGTACAACCGGTTACTGTGCGAGCGAATACCTTACGTTTGCCTCTACCAGCGTGCGCAATTTAAACCTTGTAAACAAGAACGCGGTCATCGGCGAGCTGATTCAGTGGCATCACGCCGGAGGCCAGTGCGTCTGGGGGCTTTTGTACAGGCGCATCGACGAGCTTGAGGTTTTTTTCTACGGGGATTATATAAGGGACGGCTCGTCGAACAAATACAATATGGCATACCGCTGGAACTGCTGATTGCAGGCTTTTCCAGACAAATCCGAAACGCGGCTGACGGAGGATATTTCTGTGCGAAACCATGTAGTGGACAACTATGAGAATTACCGGGAAGAAGACAGGCTGACCACGAACCACGCCAGAAAAATTGAATTTATTACGACGGCCCGCATTTTAGATGAACACCTGAACGGGAATATGAAGATATTGGATTGTGCCGCGGGTACGGGAATTTATTCGTTTTACCTGGCTGATAAAGGGCATCAGGTCACCGCGACCGATATCACGCCCAGGCATATAGACATAATAGATAAAACCTTAAAAGAGAAAGCATACCAAATGCGGACGGCTGTTTTAGACGCGGCAGATATGCATATCTTTGCAGATGAATCGTTCGACGCCGTGCTGAATATGGGTCCGTTTTACCATTTAATATCAAAAGAGCAGCGGGACAGGTGCATGTCCGAATCCCTGCGGGTACTGAAAAAGGGCGGCCTTTTGTTTACCGCGTATATACCGCGCTATTATGTTTTTCAGTTTGCCGCTATGTCTGACAGCAAATATTTAGACAAACGGCTCGCGGAGCAAATTGTCGGAACAGGTGTTTTAACGCATGACGACGAGAAATGCTTCTGGACGGATACATATTATTCGACCGCAGCTGAAATGGAGCGTATGTATTCACAGTATAACGTAGAGGTAACCGACCATTTTGCCCAGGACGGGCTTACGCCGTTATTTGCCGGCAAAGCTGATAGCTGGACGGAAGACGAATTCAAGACCTGGTGCGGTTATCATTACAGCGTATGCAGGGAACAATCTGTACTGGGCGCCAGCAACCATGTAATCATTGCGGGAAAAAAATTATAATGCGAAAGCTAATTTCGCTCAATAATTCATATTTATCAGCAAACCGGCCGAGAGTCCGGCGAAAGCCGTGCTTTCGGCCGCGTTTTGCGCAGGGAGGATTTTTCATGAAAAAGCAAATCGGTTTTATCGGCGCCGGGAATATGGCGACCGCAATCATCAACGGCATGATTAAGAACGGGGCGTTCTCGCCGTCAGACATCCATGTGTTCGATATTGACAACGGCAAGCTTAACGCCATGGCGGACAAGGGCGTCAGGGTACACGACAGCGCCCGGCGCATTGTAGAGGCCTGCGGGATAATCGTCCTTGCCGTCAAGCCGCAGAATTATAAGGACGTGCTCACGCCTCTGCGCGCTGACATTACAGAAGAAAAGGTGTTCGTATCCATTGCAGCAGGGATTTCTATCGATTTTGTAAGGAAAGCCCTGTGCTGTGACTGCCCGTGTGTGCGCGTCATGCCGAATACGCCGCTTCTTCTGGGGCTGGGCGCGTCGGCGCTCTGCCCGTCTGAAAATATCAGCGACGAGGACTTTCAAACCGTATACAATATGTTTGCGCTTTCCGGCGTGTGTGAAATCCTGCCCGAAAGCCAGATGAATACCATCATCGCGGTAAACGGCAGCAGCCCCGCGTATGTATACCTGTTTGCAAAGGCAATGGCAGATTACGCAAAGGAGCAGGGCATCGACGAAGAGGCGGCCATGCGCCTGATTTGCCAGACGCTCCAGGGAAGCGCGCAGATGCTGCTCGATTCGGGCGATACGCCGGACGTGCTTATTAAAAAGGTATCTTCCCCGGGCGGCACTACGCTCGAGGCGCTCAAGACGCTTGAGCAGAACCATTTTTATGAAGCAATCAAAGAGGCAATGGCAAGCTGTACCCGCCGCGCTGAGGAAGTAGGTCAGAATTAAAAAATCCATCTGCGGTATTCTATGTATGGGACGTTAATTCCAAGAGGAATTCGGGAGTGAATTTGCGAATATGGATAAGAAGATTAAAATAACAGGAACTGATATAGGCATAATATGCTCGGTATTAGGGTGCGCAGCAAGTGCCGTTGTAATTGTACTGGAAGAGAATAAATCGATTGGCGCCATACTTTTGCTTTGTTGTATTGCGAGTTTGATTTCTCAGTTTGTACTTAAAAAACGGAAGTAAAAAATCATCAAAGAACCGGACGCCCGGGCAAAGTGCTGACCGGACAGCAGCGAGGGCATAATTTGTCCCTCCCGTTCATATATTCCTGTATGACAAAAGACGTTGACAGGAACGGGAGTGCTGCTATGAAGGGTGTTGTTTTATCTATCCCGAACGCGGGAATCAAAAAGACGGATGTGACGTACTATCTCAAACGCTATGGCGTGCTCATTTTTTTGGGACTTGCCTTGGTAATTGGGATGGTATTCGGGTCCTTAAGCGCCGGGCAGGCGGACGAACAGATGGTTAAAAGCCTTGATTTCCTGTTCATCACGAATTTTAAGGCAAGGCTTGAACAGACGCTTTTCCTCACCTTCGCCGCGTCGCTTACCTCTTACTTTATCTTTTACCTCATACAATTTTTGTTGGGGCTTACAGCGTGGGGCACGGTTATCATGCCTATCGCCTCATTTTTCAAGGGCTTTGGAACGGGCTTATGCGCGGGCTACCTTTGCGGCGCGTATGGGCTGCAGGGGCTTGGCTTTTACCTGCTGATGATGCTGCCCGGCGCGTTTTTGTCGTCGGTCGCGCTGCTGCTGCAGGGAAAAGAGGCGTTTTATTTTTCCAAGACGATTCTTTACACGCTGCTGCCCGACCGCCTGAAGGGCAAAAAGTACGCGCCGCCACAATTTGTGCAGTACCTGCTCAAAAGCAGCTATTTCCTTATTTTAACAGCAATGGCCGCGGGTGTGGACGTATTGCTTTCCATGTGCTTTTCCGGCATCTTTCATTTTACATAAATCCTGGACGGTTGTATCAGGGATAGTTTCCTTTTCTGGCGCGATATGTTAAAATAACAGGGAAGTTCAACGAAACGGAGAATTCTAAATGGCCTTAACCGATACAAAAACAACAGCCAGGCGCAGTTTAGGCGAGCTGTTTGCCTGCCTGTTCAAAAAATACCCGAAGCTGCTCATCGCAAACCTGCTGTTTGCGGTTCCGCTTGCCGTGTCCGCGCTGATTGTGTGGCTGATTGGCGCGTATGTCATGCCGCTCAACATTTTTTTCCAGCTATTGCCGCTGCTTATCTGTATGCCGTTTTACGCGGGCGTCACGCAGGTCACACGGGAGCTGGTGCGCGGCAAGAAGATAAAGCCCTTTGAGACCTTTATGAAGGGGCTGAAAAACAATTTCCGGCAGTTCTTGATTCACGGCGTGATTATGTACCTGGCTGTTTTGATTGATTATTTTTCCATCGTGTTCTATTACGCGGCGGCAAAGACCAACGGGATGTTTTATTTCCTGTTCGGGTTCTGCCTGGTTGTCATGCTGTTTTTGGTGTTCCTGTTTTTCTATGTGCCGCTCATTACGGTCACGATTGACCAGAAGATGCGCCATATTTACAAAAACGCGGCGCTTATGGCAATCTGGGAGCTTCCGGCAAACCTGTGCGCTCTGCTGGGAATCGTCGTTCTGACAGCCGTTATCAGTACAATTTTTATGCTCACGGGCAGCTACACCGCCAACCTTATCATCGCGGGCGTGCTTGCCGTTTTGGTTGTTCCGGCGTATGTCTCGACGATTATCAACTATTTTGCTTTCCCGAAAATTGAAAAGGTCCTGATTTTAGGGCAAAAGGAAGCGGAAAAGGGCAAAGAGCACGACGAAAGGGAAGCGCCCTCCCAGTCGCTTGAGGATGCGCTCGAAGACGACCCGGAGGCGGAAAGCTTACTTCGGGAGAAGGCGAAGGGGAGCGAGGAATATGTGTTCCACAACGGGCGCATGATTAAGCGCTCCCTGCTCGAAGAGTACTACGCGGGCGAGGCGGAGCAGGACGACGAATAACGATTGGAGCGGGCTTTACAATCCGCTCCTTTTTTGCGTATGTCAGCCTTCCCGTGCCTTTATACCGCAATGGAGGAGCCGCGTTCCGAGCGTTAATACATCCTGCGTGTGCTGGGCTAAATAATCCTCCAGCCTTTGCTTGTATTCTTCGGTAACGGCCGGGGAGTAGAGCGCGTCCTCCTTTTTCTCCTCTTCTGCAAATTGTTCGATTGCGTATGCGTCGCTCAACAGGTCAATCAGCGTCAGGCGGAATTCCTCATGGATTTCATTCGTGTTATTACGCATAAGTATCATCCTCTTGAAAATAAATTTTAACCTTATAGAGTTAAATTTTAACCTTATAAGGGTTTTTTGTCAAGAAGTTTCTAACTCTTTATTGATATTTTTTCACTTTGCAGGTATATTTTTAATTATTAAAGAGTGAGTGAAGGATTTTTATGATAAAAAACTATATAAGACACCGTATGGCAGATAAGCAAATTTGTGATATTACTCAGTTAATAGAACTATCAGGAGTAAGTAGAAACTCAATTAACAAGTTATACCGTAACGTAAACGTTGAATCGTTAAAGATAGAGACGTTAATGCGTTTATGTGACGCTTTGGGTTGCAATTTATCAGATTTAGTTGAATACCAACCGAAAAAATCTAATAAACAAAAATAAAGGCGGCGCTTATGCGCCGCCTTTATTTTTACAAACATTCTGTTTCTTGGATTTCTTCATAAAACTTTCTATGTTCAATCAAAAGGGAAAAACAATCCGCTGTTTTTCCCTTTTGTAAACCCTTTTCGTCGGTACAAGGGAACCCTTTCGATGGGTTCCCTTACGGCTTACGGGCGGCGAAGCATCGCGCCGCCCTCCGCCTATCCCTCCACAGCCGATTCAAGGAGCAAAGCCCCTTGAAAATCCCCCTAAGAGGAAGCTGTCCGTTCCTCGTTTTATGCGCTGGATGTAGAAAAGATAGTACGGGACGTTTCTGCGCCGCGCCTGCGCGCGGAGTTCTACGTTGGATAGTGCTTTTTTGGCGTGCGTAATACTCTTACTATGTTATTGTGAAAAGGCAGGGTGGCGGTATTCTTTGTCCGGCTCAAGCATCAGGGGAAGAACAGCAGTATTTCAGCGCGTCCGTTATATAACAATATCCGCTGCCGGCAATTTCATCAGCATGCGTGTCTCCGGCACACCGCGCAATACACGATAAAACAAACTGGCTGAAAAGAAAATCTGCTTCCTTCTTACTCGCAAATGGATTGAATTCCAGAAAAATTGAAAAGCTGCTGGCGGCAAAGCCAATGTATTCAAGAAACCTGTCATGAAAAGTAAAGGGATATTCATTTTGATATGGCGGTTCTTCCCTTTGCTCTTCCTGTTTCCTTTTGCTCCCCGCCTCTGGACAAATATGCTGTTCCAGCAGCTTGAACAGCGCGTTTAAATCTTCATCTTTCATTTTGTTCTCCTTTTGCAGCGTTTTTTAAAAACAGGGGTCTTGCCATTATGTAATGTCCTGAACCGCGGCGGGACGTTCCGTAATGAGCATATCGAGCAAAAAACGCGCGCCGAGCCGGAAACCCTCGATAAAGCGCTCGCGTTCCCCAAAATCGAGCAGGGCATTGCGCACGCCGCACATTGCGGTAAATAATTCCTTTTCTTCCTTGTGCTCTTCAAAAAAAGCAAAAAGCTTATGTTCATTTTCTGAGAAAATTTTCATGAATTTCGCGTAACTGGAATCGCGTTTGAATTCCTTTTCAACCGGATTGATATTGCCGTAATAGAGCTCTTCGATGATATTCATAAAATCTGTACAACCTTTCATGTTTATAAAATTCACCGCCACTTGAAAGGAAGACGCGCGCATGCTATAATATTTACGCCGTCATTGCCCTGCAATGGCTGGTGAGGTTGGGACGCTGTGTTATCTTTTTCGAGGTGTGCACGGCGTTCCTTTATTTTTCGTCGTCCTTAAGTAAATTAAAAATCCCATTTCGGATTGCCTGAACCCTTGTTATCCCATGCTCTTTACAATAGGCAAGTAGCTTTTGATTTGTCGACTCATCCAGTCGGACTTTTACATCGACATTTAAAGGATTATGGGACTTTGGACGACCGGTACGTGGAGACATTATATCACCTCACTTTCCGGAATCCACAAATAAATTATAATAGCAATGGAACCCGAGAAGTTGAAAACTTGAAAAAAGCTCACCAAAAAATGGAAAAATTTTATTAGATTCAAAAAGTGGTTTAAAATAAGTACCACTCCCGAAAAGTACTCCATGAGATGGTTCTTAGTTAGCGGAGTAGGTGGGATTGGTACTTATCATACTTGTTTAATTGTAGTCGGTTCTGTATTATGTAATGTTTTGAACCGCGGTGAGACGTTCTATAATACATGTTTGTAAAATTCACCGCCGCTTGAAAGGCAGATGCGCGCATGGTATAATATTTACGCCGTCATTGCCCTGCAATGGCTGGTGTGTTGGGGGAGCGGCCTATCCTTTCGTCGGGGAACCGCTTCTCCGCTTTTATTTGTGGCTTAAAACCAGCTCAAGTCCCGCGCGGACTACATCCGTTTTAGTGAGATGGTTTTCTTTGCAGTACTGTTCCAGAAGATTGTTTGTACTCTGGTCAATACGCGCTTTCACCTCATATGATTTGGGATTTGCTGATTTTGGTCTGCCGGTTCGTGGATTCATCAAAACACCTCGCTTTCTGTTCCACACATTAGAATTATATCTGGTTGTGGCACAAAAAGTTCAAAACTTGAAAAACGCTCACCCAAAAATGGAAATAGCGCTTTTTTAGCTTTAATAAGTACCGCCGTCACGTAGAACTCCGCGCGCAGGCGCGGCGCTGAAACGTCCCGCAGTATCTGTTCTACGCCCCGTACATTAAACGAGGAACGGCATGGTTTCTATCGTGTGGGGTTTGTAAGGGGCGCAGCCCCTTGCTCGGCTGGAAAGGGTCAAGGGAAAACCTGCGACGAGGTTTTCCCTGTCGATGAAAAGGGTTTGCAAAAGGGAAAAACAGAGAATTGTTTTTCCCTTTTGATTGAACATAGAAAGTTTTATGAAAAAACCCAAGAAACGGCATGTTTCAAATAAAAAGCCATGAAATGGCACGTTGCAAAAAAAGAAGGAGGGAACCGCCGAAACGGTTTCTCTTCTTTTGATTAAAAATAGAAAGTATCATGAAAAATCCAAGAAGAATGCTTCGAAAAAGCTGATGAAAATTCAGGAAAGCAACATGTCAAAAAGTTTATTGCAAGCAAAAAACGCCGGGGCTTTGTGCCTCAGCGTTTTTTAATGTGTGTGTTTATCGAAAATTTTTCTAAAAATTATTCCATCGGGTCCTGGTACGGGTTATCCGCGTCGTTGCTGGATGCGTCGGTTACGGGCTGCGTTTCAGCTTCTGTGGGTTTTTCGTATACGCCAAGGCTTACAAACTTAACCCCTTCGGTGTTTTTTGCAATTTCCTGCGCGGGCGATCCGGTATATCCCTTGATAATCTGTAGGGAAGGGCAGTTCCAAACCATCGTCTGATCGCCTGTTTCAAGGTTTTTCGGGAGCGTCAGCGTTTTAAGGTTCGTGCAGCCCAGGAAGACAGAGGAACCCATCTGCGTTACGCTGTCAGGAATCGTCATTTCCGTGAGCCCGGTACAGCTCTGGAACACATAATCACCGATTTTCGTTACGCTGTCGGGGATTTTAATACTCTTGAGCTTTGAACAGAAGGCAAATCGGCTGTTCTGCAAAACGGTTACAGTGCTGGGAATTTCATAGGTTTCCGCGCTGCGCTCAATCGGATAAGCGATAATATCCTTTTTGTCCTTGGAATAAAGAATGCCGTCTTCTGAAACAAATGCCGTGTTTTTGCTGTCTGCGGAGATTTCTTCAAGTCCCATCACACAATAAAAAGCGTGCGTGTCGATGTCTGTAATCGTCGCGGGAATCGTGATTTTTTTGACCGTCTTTTCCTTTGTATCGGTAAAGGCTTTTGATAGGATTTTCGTTACCTTGGCATCGTCTATTTTTTCCGGGATGACGACGTCGGCGTTTTTGCCGATATATTTTGTCAGCTCGATATGCGTCTTGTAGACGTCATATTCATATTCACCGTTCGAGGTACTTCCAACATAATCCGGGTTTGCGGCCTTTGCCTGGTCTATCGTCATATTGCCTTTGTCTGAGCATCCTGCAAGCACGCCCACGAACAGCAAGACAGACAGGAACAGCGCTGCTAACTTCTTCATTTTACCCAACTCCTGCATGAGATTTATTTCCATAGGTTTTATTTTACCATAAAGGATATGATTTCGTAAAGAATGTGAAAATTATTCTTTATCAAAGTTCCTGCGACCCATAAAGACAAGCGCGAGCATCCCCGCGCCGACATGCGTTCCGATGACCGGCCCAATATCGCAGATAATAATATTTTTTACAAGCTCCTGCTCATTTATCATGGCCGCAAGCCTCTGCGCGTCCTCCAGGCAGTCGGCGTGTCCAATGATAATATCCTGTTCCTTCGTGTTTTCACCGTCTGAAACCAGCCGGTTGGCAAGCGTTTCAAGCGCTTTGTTTGAACCCCTGATTTTTGCAATTGTCGTAAGCTTGCCTTCATTGTCCACGCTCAAAAGCGGCTTAATCTGAAACGCTTTGCCGAACGTCGCGGCAACCGCGCCGATTCTCCCGCCGCGCTTCAGATGCTCCAAATCGTCTACGACAAACCAATGGCAGACGTTCAGCTTGTTGTTTTCCACCCATTTCGCAAGGTCGTCAAGCTCCATGCCTTCGCGGCGTTTTAATGCCGCATTGTATACAAGGAGCCCTTCGCCTACGGATGCGCACAGGGAATCCACCACCGTAATTTTACGCTGCGGGTATTTTTCCCGTAAATCCGCTACGGCAATCTGGCAGGTGTTGTAGGTACCGCTCATGCCGGAGGTAAAGCAGATATATAAAATATCTTGTCCCTGTTCAAGGAACGGTTTGAAAAAGCTTGTAAACGTTTTGTAGTTGATTTGGCTCGTTGTGGAGAACTTGCCCTGGCGCATTGCGTCGTAAAAGTCCTGGTACGACAGCTCCCTTGCGTCCGCATAGTGCTTATAAGGCGTTCCCTCGAGCGTGAATTCCATCGGGATTACGTGAATGTCCAAATCCCTGCAGCACTGCGCGTTTAAATCGAGCGTGCCGTCGGATACGATAGCATACTGGTTCATTGACAACCTCCAAATATGAATTGCTGTAATTGTACCATAATTTCACAGGTGATACAATCACAAAATTCAGAATATACTGATAAGAAGCGATGGTCTTATTCATTTGTCTTACGGAAAGGGTGGTCGTTATATGAATTGCCGTATTGTTGACATGCGCCATAAAGAAGTGATTAACGCAAAGGACGGAATGCGCCTGGGCTTTGTCGATGACGTAGAGGTGGACACCTGCACGGCCAAGCTCGTGGCTATCATCATCTATGGGCGCTTAAAGCTGCTCGGGCTGTTCGGCCGGTGCGACGATATCGTAATCTGCTGGGACGAAATCGAGTTGATTGGGGAAGATACCATCCTCGTCAACCACTGCTGCAAGGATAAGAAAAAGCGGAAATTCAAAAACCCGTTTGTCGGCTTTACCCGCTGACAGCATCCTGCAAGCTATAAAACATAGGGAAGCGCCGCGTTAAATACGGTAAAAACATTCGGAAGCCGGCATGGCAAAACAGGCTGTGCCGGCTTTTATTGTGTTATGTTTATTTTTGACGCCCTTACTTTGGCCTATGCTGTTTTCCTGAAACAACAGTGGCTTTTCATTGTCTTGCAGCCGGACAGCAACACGATAATGCAAATTTCCGTGCTTTTTAAAGCCTAATACGCCTTTTTTCATGAAATTCAGCCGCGTTGCCGCGAACAGGTACAGCGCCCCTGTCCACGCGCAGATTACCGCATGGCAGAAAACCGCATTGCAATCGCAAAATACCAGAAAAAAAGACTTGCATTTAAAAAAGCGCTGTGCTATAATATTCAGGCATTACGCACGCCGGTGCCGCGCCGGAAGGGTGCCGTTTTTAAAAACGGTTGTTCCGGTCTGGGCCTGGCGGAGGAAAAAAACCTAAGGAGGACACAACAATGGCAGTCGTATCTATGAAACAACTTTTGGAGGCAGGCGTACATTTCGGCCACCAGACAAGAAGATGGAACCCTAAAATGGCGGAATACATCTTCACCGAGCGCAACGGAATCTACATTATCGACCTGCAGAAGACGGTCAAAAAGCTGGAGGAAGCATATTCCTTCGTCCGCGACCTTTCCATGGAAGGAAAGAGCCTTCTGTTCGTCGGCACAAAAAAGCAGGCGCAGGACTCCGTGAAGGAGGAAGCCGAACGTGCGGGCGCATATTATGTCAATGCGCGCTGGCTCGGCGGCATGCTCACAAACTTTACAACCATTAAAAGAAGAATCGAACGCTTAAAGCAGCTGCGTACGATGGAAACCGACGGAACCTTTGAACTGCTCCCGAAAAAAGAGGTCATCAAGCTGAACCTCGAAATCGAGAAGCTCGAAAAATTCCTCGGCGGCATTAAGGAAATGAAGCAGATGCCCGGTGCGCTCTTCATCGTCGATCCCCGCAAGGAAAGAATCGCCGTTGCGGAAGCAAAGAAGCTCGGCATTCCAATCGTCGCTATTGTCGATACCAACTGTGACCCGGACGAAATCGACTATGTAATCCCGGGCAATGACGACGCAATCCGTGCCGTCAAGCTGATTGCCGCTACCATGGCGAACGCCGTCATCGAAGGACACGAAGGCCAGATGGGCGCCGCAGCCAGGGAAGAGGAAGAAAAGGCTGAGGAAGAGGCACCAGCCCAGGCATAAAGATAAACGCGGCTTGTTCGGGCGGGTACTCGTGCCTGCCCGAATCATATATATGAACAGAAAATAAATTATTTTATATATAGGAAAGGATGTTTACAATGGCTTTTACAGCACAGGACGTTAAAGCTTTAAGAGAGAAAACAGGCTGCGGTATGATGGACTGCAAAAAGGCGCTTACCGAGGCCAATGGAGATATGGACGCTGCTGTTGATTTCCTGAGAGAGCAGGGGCTTGCAAAGCAGGCGAAGAAGAGCGGCAGGATTGCTGCGGAGGGCGTTGCGTTTGCATGCACGAATGACGACGGCACTGTAGGCGTCGTTATCGAGGTCAACGCTGAAACCGACTTTGTCGCAAAGAACGCGGATTTCCAGGAATTTGTCAAGACCTGCGCGATGACTGTCATTGAGCAGAACCCCGCCGATGTCGACGCGCTGCTCGCATGCAAGGCTTCCGGCAGCGACAAGACGGTCGCCGAGCTTCTTCAGGATAAAGTCCTCACGATTGGCGAGAACATTAAAATCCGCCGTTTTGAGCGTTATGAGGGTACGGTCGTCACTTACATCCATGCTGCCGGCAGAATAGGCGTTATGGTTAAGTTCGATACAGACGTAGCTGATAAGGAAGGCTTTGCCGCCTATGCAAAGGACATCGCAATGCAGGTCGCGGCCGCAATGCCGCCGTACCTCAATAAAGAGAGCGTGCCGGCCGACGTTATCGAGCATGAAAAGAAGGTTATGACCGAGCAGGTCTTGAACGAGGGCAAGCCTGCGCAAATTGCTGAGAAAATTGTCATGGGCAAAATCGGAAAATACTACAAAGAGAATTGCCTTGTTGACCAGGCGTTTGTCAAGGAGCCTGACCTGAGCGTTCAGAAGTATACCGAAAACACCGCAAAAGAGCTTGGCGGTTCCATTGCCATTACCGGATTTGTCCGCTTTGAAAAAGGCGAAGGCCTTGAAAAGCGCCAGGACAACTTCGCAGAAGAAGTTGCCGGTATGGTCAAATAAAAAATTTGATTATTATGAAAAGCGCGTCCCTTGGGATGCGCTTTTTGCATGATAGCTTCAACTTTATTTATATTGACTTGAAAATTAAAAATTGATATACTATATTAAGAATTTAAAATTTCAAAGAGCTGTATGTTCTGAGCTGATGCGGATTTTTTATCAGCGCTAATAAGCAGGGCCGTGCCTGCACAAATCACGCACCTCACTTGGCGGGGTGCGTTTTGTTTTGCCGTGTCCGTAAGGCTTTTAATTGACAGGATTATCCAATAGTTTGTTGGAGTCGGCGGCTTTCTATTTTAATAAATATATGCTAAAATCAGTAATGACAATATCTGCCAGAGGGAGACGGGCTAAGTGGAGGATACGAATAAAAACGCCGGACGCGCCAGCTTGCTGCGTCTGATTGATATGATTGAAGGGAACGCGGTGTTCTCCTCTGTCAAGCGGGGCATGCTGATGCTGATTCCGGTACTGGTTATCGGCTCGGTTGCGCTGATGATTCGCAGCTTCCCGCTGCCAGGCTTTCAGGATTTTTTGCTGCAGGGCGGTGTGGGCGGCCTGCTGCTGGAGCTATGCAACCTTGTGTATGGGGCTACCTTCGGGCTGCTGTCTGTATACCTGGTGGGTGGCGTCAGCTACTACTTTTCCGGTGTGCTGCGCCCGGGAAACACCTCCTTCCAGCTCCTGTCGGTGCTGTTGGCCCTGAGCTGCTTTGTGGCTTCTTTTGTGGGCTCGGACGGCGCCATCGACATTACATATTTCAGCGCGGTGGGCATATTTTCCGCCATCCTGTGTGCGGTGTGCGCTCCGGCGCTGTTCCGGCTGCTGTACCGCGTGCTGCCGCGCCGTTTTCGGTCTTATGCCGCCGGGGCGGACTACCGTTTTCGCGCAGCGTTTTCCATGATTGTTCCCTTTTTGCTGACCCTGCTGGTGTTTGTGCTTATCAACATGGGCCTGCGCCACGGACTTCAGGTGGACAATGTAAACGATTTGGTTTCCGGCGGATTGCTTTCGCTGTTTGAAAGTATCGATAACGAGCTTGTCAGCGGTATCCTATTCACTGTTATTCTTAACCTGCTGTGGCTGTTCGGTATCCACGGCGGTAATATGATGGAGCAGGTTGCCCTCGCGTTTCTTGTACCTGCCAACGCTGACCCGACGCACATCGTGTGCAAAAGCTTTTTAGACAACTTCGCGTTGATGGGAGGCTGCGGTGCTACGCTGTGCCTTCTTGGCGCGCTGCTGCTGTTCTCAAGGACAAGGAACAACCGGCAGCTTGCGCGGTCCGCGGCACCCTTTGCCGTCTTCAACATGAATGAAATCCTGGTGTTTGGGCTGCCTATTATCCTCAATCCTATCATGATTGTCCCGTTCCTGCTGGTGCCGGTGGTGTCGCTGCTGATTGCTTATGGAGCCACGCTTATCGGTTTCATTCCCGTGGTGACCGAAACGGTGACATGGACCACGCCTGTGCTGTTCAGCGGTTACGCCGCCACGGGAAGCATCAATGGCGCGGTAGTGCAGCTCGTAATCCTGGTCGCCGGCGTGGCGGTATACGCGCCCTTTATCCGCCTGCTGGAGCGCACCCAGCGCCAGCGGGAATCCATGCTGACTACCCGTTTGACTGCGGCGTTCCATGAACAGGAAGATACCGGGGTGTTTAGGCCGCTGCTCGACCGCAGCGACGATTTGGGCTTTGCTGCGAAGACCTTGAGCGCACAGCTCGAAAGCGACATCCTGCATGATAATCTGCCGGTATACTATCAGCCTCAGGTGGACGACAAGGGGCGGCTGGTCGGGGCGGAGGCGCTGCTGCGCTGGACCTACTCGGAGCAGCCGGTCTATCCGCCCTTGGCAATCGCGCTCGCAAAGGAGAGCGGCTTGTTTGACGCGCTTACTTGGCAAGTGCTGAACACCGCCGCGGCGGACATAGCCATACTGTGCGAAACGCTGGACAGGCCGCTGGTGGTGTCTGTCAACATTGATGCGGCGCAGCTCAATGACCGCGACTTTGTGAAACAGGCGGTTTCCTTTGCGGGAAAGCGCGGCGTGTCGGAAAACATATGTCTTGAGATTACGGAAAATACGCCTCTCGAACGGTTTGACAACATTACGGAAAATCTGGCGCTGCTTGCGGAAAATGGCCTGAAGGCGGCTATTGATGATTTCAGTATGGGGCATACCTCCCTCAAGTACCTGCAGAACGGAGGCTTTCAGTACGTGAAGCTGGATGGCGCGCTGGTCCGGCAGGTTCCGGATAACCCGCGCAGCCGTGATATTGTAGCCTCTATCGTAAAGCTGGGGCAAACCATGGGCTTTGAGGTGGTGGCGGAATTTGTGGAGAACGAACAGCTGCGCGCAGAACTTATGAAGCTGGGCTGCCGCCTCTTCCAGGGGTACCTGTACAGCCCCGCGCTTCCGATGAAGGAGTACCTGAAATATGGTGAGAAGCTTGCCGGTAAAGAGGCCCAAAAATAAAAGGCTGAAATGACTGGTAACGGCAGGCTGCCAATAGCGGCCATAGACTTTCGATACCGTTTGAGAGTCCGGCAATTTGGCTGTCCAAGGGGTGGCAAATTTGAAGTAAAATACATGTCACCAATTGGAAGCTGCGGCGGTGTTTATAGTAGGAAAGTCACGTAGGTTTTACCAAAGTCATAGAGAATACAGACGAAAAAGGAGTGGTGGAAATAAAAAAAGTAATTTCATTGGCACTTGCTTTCATGCTTGCGGCGGTCGTGCTGGCCGCGCCGGCGGGTGCCTGCGAAACTCCGGATGAACAGGCGGACGCGCTTTACCTTAAGTTCTGCGCGCATTACGGCTATACGCCTTATGTGACAGACCCGCAGTATGGGCCAGTCGACCGTTTTAAGGTTTGCGGATATTCCGGAGACTTTGCCCTGTGCTATGCAAGCCACAATTGGTTTTTGACACAGCCGGCATACTATCACGTCCAAATTGGCGGATACACAGCAGCGCCGGAGAGCTGGGGGAATCCCGATCCTACCTTTATATCTGCCGTATCTCTCACCGATGATACCGTTTACGGCCTGGAAGAGGCTGCCCTTGCCGGAGCAATCGACATGGCCGACGTGAAAGAGGCGTTTCCCGACCGGGTTAAAATTACCGGCGATTGGGACAATGACAGTAAGCTTTCCTTAAACGACGTGCTCGCGCTGCAGAAGTATATAGCAAAAATAATCGAAGCGCCGGGAGAACCCTACACGCTTGTTTATTTCGCGGCTGATTTTAACGACGACGGAAGGCTCGATTTAAACGACGCGCTTGCAATGCAGAAAACCCTGGCAAAAGCCATGTAAGAAAAATATCCTGTTGCTTCTGAACGGAAAAGCTCCCGCATACAATGGTGTTAAGGACAAACACAAACCAAGTATGCGGGAGCTGATTTTATGCCTCAATGGCTGATATGGGCAATTCTAGGCGGGACGTTCGTTATTTTTCTTGTAATTCAAATTGCAACCGGAACAAAAAAACCAATACGCAAGGCGGTCGGGAATATGGCGCTGGGCGTCGTATCCCTCCTTGCGGTAAATCTAGCGGGCTTTTTTACGGGCGTTACACTACCAGTCAGTACCTTGAGCCTGTCTGTGGCGGCTGCGGGAGGAATCCCGGGCGTAACGCTTATGCTGCTGCTCAACATGTTTTTCTGATTATTTTTTCGCGCTTTCAATTTCTTCAAGCGCCGTTTTCGCAAGGTCGCGGTTTCGCGTCAGGGCGGCAATCATCACATTATAGACCTGGTCGGGATTCCTGCGGAAGTTCCGCTTGACGATTCTGGCCTGCGATTCCTCCGGCACATATAGGCTGCACGAAAAAAGCTCCGTATCGCCGCCGGAAATACTGCAGTTCACACGATAGCCGTTTTCAAGCTTTTTGATGTGGACTGCATTTTCTTTTTCCGCGCGCAGCCTGTTTAAAAGCATCAGCGCGGCGCCGACCGCCTTGTCGCGCACTGCGGGCGGAAGCTCATCCTCAAGCTGGGAGGAAACCAATCGTCCGCTGGAGGTCACGGTATAAAGCGTTTCGTCCTCTTCGGTTGGGGCAATATTGCCGCTTTTGAGCAAGGCATGGCAGGCGTCGACCGCTTCAAAATAATTTGCCAGTTCCGTTTCCTGCAAAATACCTGTCAGGCTTTCGACGCTCATGGGTTTATCCACAGTGTGGAGTACATAACATATTAACAGCCGGATGTCGTCCTTGTTTCGTAAACCGCCGGGAGCAATTCCTTCCGATAATGCATCAAAATCCATTTCCAACCCACCTTTTTTCTTGTTTTATTGATTTTATTATACCATAAATCAAAAATCGTGTATAGGGATTCTTTTGAAACGTCCTGTCGAATTTTGTCTCATAACAATCACGCCGCTGGTAAAGAAACCGTTATGTTTTTGTCATGATTTGTAATCTGCAAAAGATTGACATTGATATTTTTGTATGATACTGTTATTTTAACCAAAGATAAGGGGGAAACACCATGGAGCAGTATATGCCTTTTATATGGCTTGGCATCGCTTTGCTGATGGGAATACTGGAAGCCACGACGGCACAGCTCGTATCCATCTGGTTTATGTTCGGTGCCATCGGCGCGGCGGTCACCTGTGTTTTTACCGACAATATTGTAATCCAGCTTGCAGTTTTTGTCGTGATTTCACTCGCGGCGCTCATAGCCACCAGGCCGCTTGTCAAGCGCTTCAAGCAGCGTAACAAGGCGGAGTACACGAATGTAGACATGAATATCGGCAAGACCGTCCGGGTCCTGACGGAAATCAACAACGACAAGGGCACGGGCGAAATTAAAATCGGCGACACCATTTGGATGGCGCGGACAATCGACGGCTCTGTTATCCCGTCGGGCGAGCCAGTCATAATCCAGGCTGTCGAGGGTGTTAAAATGATGGTTGTGCCGCAGAAAACAGCGGCTGCCAAATAAAAGATTTATCAGGAAATGAGGGGTAAATTATGGATCCAATTTCTCTTGTTGTCATCGCGGCAATTGTGATTCTGGTTATCTGGGTCATCGTTGCGAATATCAAAGTCGTATCCCAGTCGAACGCGTATGTCATCGAGCGGCTCGGCGGCTACAAGGGCACCTGGGGACAGGGGCTTCACTTGAAAATTCCGTTTATCGACCGGATTGCGAAAAAGGTCACGCTCAAGGAGCAGGTTGTCGACTTTCCGCCGCAGCCCGTTATTACCAAGGATAATGTTACTATGCAAATCGATACGGTCGTCTATTTCCAGATTACCGACCCGAAGCTCTATACCTACGGTGTGGAAAAGCCGATTTTCGCAATCGAAAATTTAACGGCGACCACCCTGCGTAATATCATCGGCGATTTGGAGCTCGACCATACGCTGACCTCGCGTGACGCAATCAACGAAAAAATCAGGATTATCCTTGACGAAGCGACCGATGCATGGGGCATCAAGGTCAAGCGCGTTGAACTTAAAAATATCCTGCCTCCGCGTGAAATCCAGGAGGCTATGGAGAAGCAGATGAAGGCGGAGCGTGAGCGCCGCGCGAAGATTCTTGAGGCGGAGGGCGAAAAACGCAGCGAAATCCTCGTGGCGGAAGGCCATAAGGAAGCGGCTATCCTCCAGGCGGACGCTGTCAAGGAATCGAAAATCAGGGAGGCGCTCGGTGAGGCGGAGGCTATCCTTTCCGTCCAGAAGGCGTTTGCAGATTCCCTGAAAATGCTCAATGAAGCGGCGCCGTCCGATAAGGTCATCGCGCTCAAGAGCTTTGAGGCGTTTGAAAAGGCTGCCGACGGCAGGGCGACGAAGATTATCATCCCGTCTGAGCTGCAGTCGCTCGCGGGCCTTGCCACAACGCTTAAGGAGCTTGTCGTGGACGATAAGCCCGTCAAGCAGTAATGAGCAGAATATACAAAATATGGTGTTAAAATCAGCTTTCCTTCCATATTAATACAAAATAAGCCATCCGCAGCCGCGGGCTATTGAATTTCATGTAAAAATGAAATAAAATAAGGGTATCGTTTTGTAGTGGAGGTCTTCTGATATGTCTTTGCTGGATATTGAATGTTCATACGCTGTAAAATCCGGTACCATGGGACACCTGCGTACAATCGGTATTTTGTAAAATTTACGGGACTGCGGCCCTATGGCCGCGGCCCCGTTATTTTTTGTGCGGAACAAGTCCGCGCATCATTAGAAAGGAAGCGTTCAAAAAATGGCAGAAATCAAAAAGGCAGCGGTTATCATGGGCAGCGACAGCGACTTTCCGGTCGTGTCGGGTGCAATTAAAACCTTAAAGGAATATGGCGTGCCGGTCGAGGTACACGTAATGTCGGCGCACAGGACACCGGAGCGCGCAGCTGAATTTTCGGCAAACGCGAGGGAAAACGGCTTTGGCGTGATTATCGCCGCGGCAGGCAAGGCGGCGCATCTCGCGGGTGTGCTCGCGGCGCATACGACGCTTCCGGTGATTGGAATTCCGGTCAAATCCTCCACGCTTGACGGCCTCGACGCCCTGCTCGCCACCGTCCAGATGCCGCAGGGAATCCCTGTGGCGACGGTCGCCATCGACGGCGCTGTAAACGCGGCGCTCCTTGCTGTACAGATGCTTGCGGTTTCAAATGGCGAGCTTGCCTCAAGGCTTGCACAGGCAAAAGAGGATATGAAAGCGGGCGTTATAAAGAAGGACAAGACTGTCCAGGATAAGGTGAATGAGCTGTGATAAAGGCGGAAAATTTCGATATGCCGTTTAACGAAAGCCCGCAGGAAGAATGCGGCGTTTTCGGCATCTATAAAAACGACGAGGAGCTCAACGTAACGGAAGAAACCTATAAAGCGCTCTATACATTGCAGCATAGGGGGCAGGAGAGCGCGGGAATCGCCGTCAACGACGGCGGTGAGTTTTGCTGCGCCAAGGATTTGGGAATCGTGCCGGAGGCGCTGCCGGAAAAGGCGGTTCGCTCGCTCGGCAATGGTAAAATCGCTATTGGGCATGTATGCTACTGCGCAAGCGACGCCATCGTGCGCGCGGCGGCGCAGCCGCTGGTCATGCGCTATATCAAGGGTTCGCTTGCGATTGCGCACAATGGGGCGATTACAAACCTTTCCGAGCTGCACGAAACGCTTGAGCAGGGCGGCGCGATTTTCCAGTCCAACAGCAACGCGGAGCTGATTGCCTACGTGGTCGCAAGCCAGCGCGTCGTGACCGCTTCTATTGAAGACGCGGTACTAAGTGCCGTCAAACAGCTGAAAGGCGCTTTCTCCATGGTGCTCTCGTCGCCGAGCAAGCTCATCGGCGTGCGTGACCCGAACGGTTTCCGCCCGCTTTGCATTGGGAAAATCGGTGAAAGTTATGTGCTTTCATCAGAATCCTGCGCGTTCGAAAGCCTGGGCGCCCAGTTTATACGCGATGTGCTCCCCGGCGAGGTTGTGGTTATCGACGAGGACGGCCTGCACAGCTATAAGGAAAATTGCACGGGCAAGTCGTCTGTCTGTATGTTTGAATACGTCTATATCGCAAGGCCCGACAGCGTCATTGACGGCGTTTCGGTCCATAATGCCAGAAAGCGCGCGGGCGCCTTTTTAGCGGAGGAGTATCCGGTGGAAGCAGACCTGGTCTGCGGCGTGCCGGACAGCGGCGTCAGTGCGGCGCTCGGCTATGCGGAGCGTTCCGGAATCCCTTACGGGATGGCGCTTATCAAAAACAAATATATCGGCAGGACGTTTGCCGGCCACAGGAACGCGTTTAAAGAGCAGCTGGTCAAAATCAAAATCAACGTGCTCAAGGCAGCGGTCGAAGGCAAGCGCATCGTAATCATTGACGATTCCATCGTCAAGGGGACGACCTGCGCGCATATTGTAAGGCTTTTGAGGGAAGCGGGCGCAAAAGAGGTTCACATGCGCATTTCGTCGCCTCCCTTCTTAAACCAGTGCTACTACGGCACGGATATTAAAAACGAGGACGACTTAATCGGCCGCAAAATGACGGCGGAGGAAATCCGGGAAAAAATTGGTGCGGATTCTCTTGGGTATTTAAGCCTTACGCACCTTAGGGAGATTGCAAAGGAAGCAAACGTCGGCTTTTGCGACGCGTGCTTTACCGGGAATTATCCGGCTGAGGTTCCCACAGCCGTTTATGAGGATAAGTTCGCGAGAAAAATTGAAACGGTCTGATAATTTGTTTGAAGGAAAGGCGGTACACTGATATGAAGAGCTTCAGTGAAAGCTATAAAGAGGCGGGCGTAGACGTTACGGCGGGTTATAAATCGGTCGAACTGATGAAGAAGCATGTAGCAAGGACGAAAACAGACGGCGTGGTTTCCGGTATCGGAGGTTTCGGAGGGATGTTCGCGCCGGATTTGGCCGGGATGGAGGAGCCCATCCTCGTTTCCGGAACGGACGGAGTAGGCACAAAATTAAAGCTTGCATTTTTACTTGGCCGTCACGATACCATCGGCGTCGACTGCGTTGCAATGTGTGTCAACGATATTATATGCTGCGGCGCAAAACCGCTGTTTTTCCTTGACTATATCGCAACAGGCAGGAATATACCGGAGAAAATCGCGGAAATCGTTTCCGGCATTGCGGAGGGCTGCGTGCAGTCCGGCTGTGCGCTCGTCGGAGGGGAAACGGCGGAGCACCCCGGTATGATGCCGGAG
Organism: uncultured Oscillospiraceae bacterium; assembly: GCA_900540275.1. Taxonomy (GTDB): domain Bacteria; phylum Bacillota; class Clostridia; order Oscillospirales; family Acutalibacteraceae; genus Scatavimonas. The sequence continues at coordinate 97,514 of UQFO01000006.1, forward strand.
GACGAATACGACCTTGCGGGCTTTACGGTCGGGATTGTGGATAAAAATAAGATGGTAGACGGCGGCGCGCTTAAAGCCGGCGACGTATTGATTGGCCTTGCGTCCTCGGGCGTTCATTCCAACGGCTTTTCCCTCGTAAGAAAGGTGTTCGGCATTGATGAAAAAACAGTGCTCGATACCTATCCACAGCTTGATAAGCCGCTCGGAGAAACGCTTCTTACCCCGACGAGGATTTACGTCAAGCCGATGCTGGAGCTTATCAGGCAGGTGAACGTCAAGGCGGTATCCCATATCACAGGCGGCGGTTTTTACGAAAATATCCCGCGAATGCTTAAGGAAGGGCTTACAGCCAGGATTGAAAAATCGTCTGTTCCCGTCCTTCCGATTTTCGACGTCATCCAGAAGGTGGGCAACATTCCGCAGCGTGATATGTTCAATACCTTCAATATGGGAGTCGGGATGATTGCGGCAGTCGCAAAGGAAGACGCAGGCAAGGCAATCGAAATCCTCAGCCAGGCGGGGGAAAAGGCCTGCGTAATCGGAGAGGTTGTAAATGGCGGCGAAGGCGTAATCATTGCGTAAGGGGAGGCGCGTATTGTGAAAAACATCGCCGTACTTGTTTCCGGTGGCGGGACAAACCTGCAGGCGCTAATCGATGCGCAGAAGAACGGAACGATTAAAAACGGCCGGATTTCCTGCGTGGTCTCAAGCAGGCCGGACGCTTATGCGCTTACGCGCGCGCAGCAAAATGGAATCGATACGCGCGTCATCCGAAAAAAGGATTACAAAGTATTTGAAGAATATGACAGGGCTTTGACAGAAATGCTCCGTGAGGTAAAGGCGGACGTCGTAGTGCTTGCGGGTTTCCTGACGATTTTAGGCCCGCAGGTAATCAAAGCCTTTGAAAACAGGATTATCAATATCCACCCATCCCTGATTCCCGCGTTCTGCGGAGAGGGCTTTTATGGCCTGCATGTGCATGAGCAGGCGCTTTTGCGCGGGGTTAAGCTTACGGGCGCAACGGCACATTTTGTAAACGGCATTTGCGACGGCGGGCCGATTATCCTGCAAAAGGCGGTTGCGGTAAAAGACGGCGACACGCCGGAGCTTTTACAGAAGCGCGTCATGACAGAGGCCGAGTGGGAAATCCTCCCGGAAGCCGTATCTCTTTTCTGTGAAGATAAAATTCAAGTCGTTGGCGGAAAAACCGTTATTTCGCAATAAAATCATAGGGGGCTTTTTAATGGAAATGATATCATTGTATGAGGATTTGCGCCAAAACGCCTACCCGGGCCGCGGCATCCTGATTGGTAAGAGCGCGGACGGCAAAAAAGCGGTGGTTGCTTATTTTATTATGGGACGCAGCGAAAACAGCCGTAACCGTATATTTGTCGAGGATGGGCAGGGAATCCGCACACAGGCGTTCGATGATAGCAAGCTCTTGGACCCGTCGCTGATTATTTATGCGCCGGTACGCGTGCTTGGCAATAAAACGATTGTCACAAACGGCGACCAGACCGATACGGTCTACAGCCTGATGAACCAGCAGCAGACGTTTGAGCAGGCGCTCCGCACCCGTACCTTTGAGCCGGACGCGCCGAACTACACGCCCAGAATTTCCGGCGTGGTAAAATGCTCGGACGGTGATTTCAATTATGCCATTTCCATTTTAAAGAGCGCTGGCGGAAATCCCGAATCCTGCGAACGGTACACCTTCTCGTACAATACGCCGCTTGCAGGCGAGGGCCGCTTTATCCATACTTACAGGTGCGACGGCAGCCCGCTTCCGAGCTTTGAGGGCGAACCGAAGCGCGTTGGGCTTGGGGACGAAGACATAGATACGTTTGCAGCCGCTCTTTGGGACGCGCTCAATGCGGACAATAAGGTTTCGCTTTTTGTCCGCTATATCGATGTACAATCGGGCGCTTTTGAAAGCAGAATCATCAATAAAAACAAATAAGAGTTTTTGATACGGAGGCATCATAACATGAATGAGCTAGAGTTAAAATACGGCTGTAACCCAAACCAGAAGCCGTCGAGGATTTTTACGCGAGACGGTTCGGACCTGCCGATTACCGTGTTAAACGGGAAGCCGGGCTATATTAATTTTCTCGACGCGTTCAACTCCTGGCAGCTCGTGCGCGAACTGAAGGCGGCGACCGGCCTTCCGGCTGCGGCGTCCTTCAAGCACGTAAGCCCGGCGGGCGCAGCGGTCGCAACAGAGCTTTCCGATACGCTCAAAAAGATTTACTTTGTCGATGATTTGGAGCTTTCCCCGCTTGCAAGCGCGTACGCAAAGGCGCGCGGCGCCGACAGGATGTCCTCCTACGGCGATTGGATAGCGCTTTCAGATATCTGCGACGTGCAGACGGCAAGGCTTATCCAGCGCGAGGTTTCCGACGGCATTATCGCGCCCGGCTATACGGACGAGGCACTCGAGGTACTCAAATCAAAGCGTAAGGGCAACTATAACATCGTAAAAATCGACGAAGGCTATAAACCCGCCGAAAAGGAATATAAGGATGTATTTGGCGTCACGTTCGAGCAAGGGCGCAACGAGCTGAAAATCGATGAGGCCATGCTGATGCAGGACATCCCGACAAGGAATAAAACACTGACCGAAGACGCAAAGCGCGACCTTATTTTAGCGCTTATTACGCTTAAATATACACAATCGAACTCCGTATGCTACGCGAAGGACGGACAGGCAATCGGAGTCGGAGCGGGGCAGCAGTCGAGAATCCACTGTACGCGCCTTGCCGGAAACAAAGCTGATATCTGGTTTTTGCGCCAGCACCCGAAGGTTCTTAACTTGCAGTTTACAGAAAATATCCGCCGCCCCGACCGTGACAATACCATAGACGTCTATATTTCCGACGATTATATGGATGTACTTAAGGACGGCGTATGGGAGCAGTTCTTCAAGGTCAAGCCCGAGCCGCTCACGAGGGAAGAGAAAAAGCAGTGGCTCCAGAATTTGAGCGGCGTATCCCTTGGAAGCGATGCGTTCTTCCCGTTTGGTGACAATATCGAGCGTGCAAAGCGCTCCGGCGTGGAATTTATCGCCCAGCCGGGCGGTTCCATCCGTGACGACAACGTAATCGATACGTGCGACAAATACGGCATAACGATGTGCTTTACGGGCATCCGCCTGTTCCACCACTGATAATATACAGCAGGGAGATTCTGGATATGGACGTTCTGATGATTGGCGGCGGCGGCCGCGAGCATGCGCTCATCCGCAAAATCAACGAAAGCAAACGGTTAGGCAAGCTTTATTGCGCGCCGGGCAACGGCGGCATTTCACGCGACGCGCAGTGTATCGATATCAATGTAATGGATAAAGAGAAAATGGTTGCGTTCGCTAAGGAAAACAAAATCGGGCTTGCGTTTGTTGCGCCCGACGACCCGCTCGCCGCTGGTATGGTCGATGCATTTGAGCAGGCGGGCATCCGTGCATTCGGGCCGAACGCGAAAGCGGCGCAGATCGAAGCGAGTAAGGTATTTTCCAAAAACCTGATGAAGAAATACAGCATCCCTACCGCGGGATACGAGGTGTTCGATTCCCCTGATGAGGCAATCGCGTATATTGACGAGCGGGGCAAAACGCCCGTCGTTGTCAAGGCGGACGGGCTGGCGCTCGGTAAGGGCGTTATTATTGCGCAGACGCTCGAAGAAGCACGCGAGACGGTGCGCGCCATCATGGAAGACAAAAAGTTCGGTGCTTCGGGCAACCGGGTCGTGATTGAAGAATTCCTGACAGGGCCCGAGGTTTCCGTGCTGGCCTTTACGGACGGAAAATGTGTAAAGCCGATGGTTTCGTCCAAAGACCATAAGCGTGCGCTTGACGGCGACCAGGGGCTCAATACGGGCGGTATGGGTACGATAAGCCCCAACCCATACTATACGGATGAAATGGCGCAGCTTTGCCAAAAAACAATTTTTGAGCCAACCATTGCCGCCATGCGGCAGGAAGGCTGCCCGTTTAAGGGCTGCCTTTATTTTGGGCTGATGCTCACGCCGGACGGACCGAAGGTCATCGAGTATAATGCGCGTTTCGGCGACCCGGAAGCACAGGTTGTGCTGCCGCGCCTTAAAACAGATTTGCTCGATATATGCGATGCGGTCATCGATGAAAAGCTCTCCGAGCTTTTAATTGAGTGGTCGGAAGATGCATGCGCCTGCGTCGTTATGGCAAGCGGCGGCTATCCGGGCAGCTATAAAAAGGGCCTGCGGATTGAAGGCGTTAATGACGACGGACAGGTGGAAGGCGCAACCGTATACCATGCCGGCACCGTATATGAAGATGGGGATTTTTATACGAACGGCGGAAGGGTATTGGGCGTTACCGCTGCGGCTCCTTCTCTTGAAGGCGCGCTTGACAAAGCCTATAGCGCGGTCAAAAGGATTACGTTTGAAGGTGCGTTTTACCGCCGGGACATCGGCAAAATAAAATAAATATTTTAAAAGGCCGCAGCGGAATAAGCTGCGGCCTTTTACTGCATTTTTGGGAGGAGCTGGAGTGAGAAACACTCACTTTACAAACAGATATGGAGGTATTATTCTAAATACAAAGATACAGGGTAATGGAAAGGTTTAAAAACTTATGGACGGTTTATTAAACGCGTTAATTGAGCTTTTTATAAAAATCGGAAATAGCATTTTACCGCAAAGAGTAAAAGGGCAAATACAGAAGAACAGACGAGTGAATATTATTGCTAAAACGATAGCCTCCTTATTGTTTGCTGTAATGTTTCTATTAATATATTATCTGATTTTACAGCTGGTTTTATATGCTGTTGGTTTGGTATAATGGGACGCAATAAGAGTAGAAATATTTCTTATAGTACAAACAGATTTATAGAAGAGCCGATTGATATCTCATAATCACCGTAATCGTTTTGCACATATTCAAAGACTTCACCACACCCAATGGAGACTTGTACCTTGATACCACCCTCCATTTCAAATGACGCTTTTAAATATTGCCTTCTCGTCGTGTGATAACGGAGTTCTGGCTGCTAGCCTTGACTCTTTCCGGTGTACCTTGTTTTATTTGGAACTTCGTATTCTGGGTAATATAAAATTTTTTCTAAAGTGTAGAATAAATAAAATTTATCAAATAGTGAAATTTCTTTACCATATTATGTAATTTTATAGTATCTATGTTACCTTGATTATAATTAAAGGAGGCGATATAGAGAAAGCTTCTACGAGCACTGGGGTTGTTTTCAAAATAAGAAGAGGAGAGTACTGTAATGAAAAATAAGAAATGGAAAAACATCGTGGTTGCCCTGTTAAGCCTGGTTATATTATTCCAGGTAACAGCGGCTGCGGCTCTCGCCCCTGCAGAGGGAGTCGCGGAACTACACGGCATGGGTTGTATCCCGCCGACTCAGGAGCAGTTGGATAAAATACCTACGTTTACCAGAGCTGATTCAAAAAACGCACTTCCGACTTTAGTGGATTTAACTTCAAAGTTTCCTACGCCCGGGGACCAGGGTCAGCAAAATTGCTGTACCGCATGGGCCACAGCATATGCGGCCAAAACATATCAGGAACAGGTCAGGCGTAACTGGGGGCCGAATACTGCAAGTCATCAGTTCAGCCCTGCCTTCATATACAGTTTAACCAATAAGGGAAAGGACGAAGGCGCTTTTACCTCCGACGCAATCAATAACATAATTACGCGTGGAGTATGCTCCCTGGCTGACATGCCGTATAATCAAAATGATTACCTTACCCAACCGAACGCGCAGCAATATGCTAAGGCGGCAAATTTCAAGGCTGCTAAAATAAGTAAAATCACAGGCGGAAATGTGAATAATATGAAGTTTTTGCTTTCCAAAGGGATTGCCGTTATATTGGACGCTGTTCCAATATACCCGGACTTTGATAAGATATCTCCCGAGAATTCTACCTTTGATGAGGTATATGGAACGTCGCGTGGGTATCACACAGTCTGTTTAATCGGCTATGACGATCAAAAGGGTTCCTTTAAATTTATCAACTCTTGGGGAACCGACTGGGGCATCGGCGGATACGGATATATTTCATATAACATAGTAAAAAATCATAAACTTGCCGCATATATCATGTTCGAGGACTATATGAACAATACCGTCATTTATAACGCCAACGGCGGGACCGGCACCATGTCTTCGTCATATTCACCCGGCGGCGAAGGAATCCCGCTCAGCAAAAATAAATTTGAGAGGCCAGGCTACCACTTTACAGGCTGGAGTATTTATCGTCAGTCGGACTCTAAGTGGTATTATTTACGTCCAAATGGTCGTAATTTATGGTACACCGAAGCAGATAAACCCAGCGACGCTGTAAAAGTAGTTGTCGCGGACCAATCCACTTTATTTGAAAATTACCATGACTACGGAGAAAGTTATACAGTGTATGCCCAGTGGGAAAAAGACACGTATACCGTCAAATACGACCCGAACGGCGGAACCGGCAGTATGGCGGACACAACTGTCATTTGGGGAACAAAAACCCCTTTGCGAGACCTAGCCTTTACAAATATCGGATCGACCTTTATCGGCTGGTACGCTCACCGCCAGTCAGATAACATGTGGTACTATACAAACTCAACCGGCGTTCAGGGCTGGTATGCAGAGGGTTCTCAGCCCAGCGGATACTATAAGGCATTGTTTGCTAACAAAAACCTGGTATCGAAAAGTACGAACGTCCATAATGACGTGGTTACAATGTATGCACAATGGCGCAAACACACCTATACCGTCAAATACGACCCGAACGGCGGAACCGGAAGTATGGCGGATACACATGAAACCTATGGTACGGGAAATTTACGACCAAACACATTTACCAGAGACGGCTATTTGTTCAAAGGATGGAATCTTCAAATAGGCTCAAAGTGGCATTATACCCCCGGTGGCTGGCTTGAGGAGGGTCAGGAGCCGCTTGATTCCCAAAAGAGCTTATTTAGGGAGGGACAGGCAATCGGCAGAATAACTTCAGAAGATAAAGCGGTTATTACCGCACACGCCCAATGGGAAAAGATTACCCTGTGTTATGGGGACGTTGATGGCGACGGGATCATTAACGTTAGCGACATATTTCTATTACAACACTACTTTTCACTCATGGTCAACTTAAATGACGAGCAACTTAAAAGAGCAGATGTAAACGCCGACGGAGTGGTAAATACAATGGATGTCCTCTGTATACAGAAATATATCGCGAAAGAGGAACATAATTCACGCACGGGTACGCCCGTAGTTTAATTATGTTTTGTTAATACTGTATTACGGATAACAAATCTCCACTTAAGAGCAACTGCTATAAATAGGGCAGAGGATTCATTCCTCTGCCCTTAGCTTTATTGTTTATACGAAAAAACGCAGATGATAAAACAAGTATCGTAAGAAAAAGTATCTAATAAGTTATTCCTTGCTGAAATTTGTAGACTACACACACTGAAGTGTTAAAATATATCTAATAATTTCCGTCGTTTTTCTAAACAATCGATTGACAATTGTAAGTGTTTGAACCATAATATGATTAAGGGAATATTCCAAATATTTCCTAAAGGGTACGATGTTTTTTGATGAAAGAGAAAGGATGGAGAACATGACAGGACAATTTAAGAAATTGCGGCTAGTGACGGCTATGGTGCTTGCGGCACTGATGGCCGCCCTAATCCCCGTACAGGCGGGAGCTATTGTTCCGCCTGCGCTTTCTGCGGCAGAAAATCAAGCATTTGGCACACAGGGAGACAATGAAACCAGCGCTGAGGAAGAAGAGACGAAGCCGGCGGAAATTTTAGCCGAGGTGGAAGAAGACCGCGACCAATACACCAAGCATTTCCGCATGGATGACGGAAGCTTCATGGCGGTGCAGTACGAGTACCCCGTCCATTTCCAGAACAAAGATGGAGAATGGGTGGACTACGACAACACCATGAAGGAAGTACCGGTTGAAAGTGTAACCGAAACCGAAGCCGGGACGGACTCCGTAGAGACAACAGCAGCTCAAACAGAGTCTGTTACAGCATCCGGGACAACACCGGCTGAAACCAATGATTCCGTCGTAACGCAAAATGAAGCGGCTTCACAAGATGAAACGGAAGCAGCGTCAATAGGGGAGACAGAAGCTGAGACGGACGCTGCCGAGCCCGCTTCCCTGGACGCGGAAGAAAACGTAGAGTATGAAAACAAAAAGAGCGACCTTGATATCCGCCTTGCAAAAAAGGCCAAGAAGGGCAATATGGTCAAAATCAAGGGCGACGGGTATCAGGTGAGCTGGGGCTTCCCCGGCGTCAGCAAAAGCCAGGTTAAATTCATCGAAAACAACGAGCAGCTTACCGGCAACGACAAGTTCCTCGCGCGCAAGAATTTAGTGCAGGAGGCGTTGTACAAGGACGCTTTCCCGAACGTGGACTTGCAGTATTTTGTCACGCCGGCCGGTATCAAAGAGAATATGATTCTCAAAAATAAGGACGCGCAAACTGAATTTGAGATTGCATATAAGATAAATGGCTTGACGGCAGAAAAGAAAAACGACTTTACCATCGTTCTTAAAAACAAGGATGGCGAAGCCGTCTATGAAATCTACGCGCCGTTCATGACGGACAGCAAGGGCGAAAAGAGCACGCAGCTCCAGATGGAGATTAAAGAGCAGAAAAACCATAAGCTGACGGTTGTTCTCTCCGCGGATGACGCATGGCTGAACGACGCGAAACGGGAGTACCCCGTCACAGTTGACCCGTCATTTACGACGAGCCAGAGCTGGCAGAACACAGCCTGCTCATATATCGACAGCGCGCATCCATCGACGGCCTACGGCTACGGCAGCGAGAGCGGCTATACCGGCACGGTATACGCCGGAACCTTCGGGCAGGGAAATTACCGCTCGTTTTTGAAGATGAACAAGCTGCCCACGCTCAATAAAGGGGATATCATCGTCAGCGCATATCTGAACCTGCATCTGTACTTCGACGACTTTTACGACAATATGTATATCGGCGCGTACCATGTGAAAGACGAATGGAAGCAGAGCACCGTTACATGGAACAACAGGCCGAACTTTGAAGCGAATATCGTGGACTATACAAAGCTGTACAAGGACGTTTCCAAGGACAGCCCATGGGTGGAGTGGAACGTAACGAAGAGCGTCAAGCGGTGGTACGACGGGGACGTGAACAACGGCATCATGTTAAAGCCGGTGGACGAAGCCGCAAACGCACAGTGCGCGTCCTTCTACTCCTCAAATTTCCCTGAATCGTCCATCCCCCGCCCTGCCTTTACGATTATCTACCGCAATAACAAGGGGCTCGAGGATTACTGGACATATACGAGCTTTGGCGTGGGTACAGCTGGAACCGCGTATGTGAACGACTATACGGGCAACCTCGTGTTCGTGCACAACGATGCTTCCACAGGCGGCGATTTAATGCCGCTTTCCATCAGCCACGTGTTCAACAACTACATGGCGAATGTGACGTATACCCAAGCGCCGCCGCTTACGGGCAAGGGCTGGAAGCTCAGTATCCAGCAGACGGTACAGCCGTCGAGCCAGTTTGGGCTGACAGGGGACGCGGCTAAAAACTACCCGTATGTCTACACGGACAGCGACGCAACGGAGCGCTATTTCGTAAAACAGACAACGGACGGCAAGACGGAATATGTAATCGAGGACGGTGGGAAGCTGAAGCTTACCGTCAATACGTCGAGCACCGTCGCGCGGTACGTCATAACGGACGAAAAAGACAACAAGATGGAGTTCCATAAGAACGGGCTGCTGCGGAAAATCATCAGTGCCAACGGAAAGTTCATCTATGTAAAGTATGATACAGACGATAAGACCATCCTCTATGTGCATGACGGCGCGGGCCAAAAAATCACCTTTGTGCCGAATTCAAGCGGCTCCGGCTCTTTAAGCCGCATGACCGACCCGGCGGGGCGTCAGTGCATCTTCTACTATACAACGGAAGCAGGGCATTCCGGGTATATGAGCCAGATTAAGAACGCGGACGGCACGAGCGTGTACTTTAACTATGACAACGACGGCTCGCTCACAAGCGTCACGGATATCGACGGCTACAAGGTGAGCTTCAGCTATTCCTCGGCTGCCGCGGGCAAGCAGGTGACGGCGGTGCAGGAATACGGCACGGATGGGAAGGCCGGGCAGAAGGTGACGTTCGACCGCACCAGGAAAAATTCCACCGTAGTCCAGACGTCCGGCGTGGATGGCGTCTATGGCAATACTGACGACCTGAAAACAACCAAGCAGTTCGACGATTACGGCAGGACGATGTCTATCAAGAGCCAGACGGGGAACCGTGACCTGGGGGCTGCCGGCTGCCAGTATACGAGCGGAGCGCCCAATGCGGACGGAAGCAACCTGAGCATGATCAACCGTGTAACGAACGAGTATAACCTCGGCTCCCACGCGGTCAACCTGCTGAAAAACCACAATATGGAGGCCACAGGCTCGTGGACGTCTGCGGCGTGGGGCGGAACCAACACCTTCACAGCGGCAAATACGACCGAGCAGAAATACATGGGCAAGCAGTCGATGAAAATCAACACGACGGCGGTAACCGGCACGTCGAGCGGCAGGGTGTACCAGGACGTCGTGCTCAAGCCGGACACGTCCTATACAATGTCGGCGTATGTCAAGACGACCGGGTTCAATACAACGGCGGCGAATACAGGCGCGCTGATTGGCGCGACGTCGTTCAATTCCGCGAATACGGCGACGGATTTTGCGTCGGAACGCATCCAGAGTACGACGGATACCTCAATCAACGGCGGGTGGAGGCGGCTGACGCTGACCTTCAAGGTGCCTGCTGATTCCGTCAAGGTGAGGCTGAACCTCGCGCTGCGCGGCACGACAGGCACGGTGTATTTCGACGCGGTGCAGCTGGAAGAGTATAACATCGTAAACACCTACAATATGCTGGAAAACCCGAGCCTCGAAAGCTATACGGGCGCGCTGCCCACCGGCTGGACAGGGAGCGGGCTGACCTCGCCGGACGTAAAAACGACGGACGCGCGCACGGGCAGCTACGCGTTTAAGATTACGGGCGACCCCTCAAAGGAAAAGCTGCTGTACCAGAGCGTAAACGTGACCGGCTCGGAGGAGGACACCTACATCGTCAGCGGCTGGGCAAAGGGAAACGCCGCGCTGGAGGAAGACGGGAACAACAAGAAGTTCAAGCTGTCTGTAAAAGTAGTATACAGTGACGGTACAAGTATCTGGAAGCGCGCGGCGGATTTCAACAGCGCGGTATCCGACTGGCAGTTCACGTCGAGCGCGTTTACTTTGAGCGACGGGACAAGCGCAAAGAAAACACCGGCCAAAATAGAGGTCTATATCAACTATAGCAACCAAATCAACACGGCAACCTTCGATAACATCCAGCTAATCAAGGACGTGGCGCAGAGCTATACGTATGACAAGGACGGCCATGTCATCACCGTACAGAAGGACGCCGAGCAAAAGGGAACGATGGAGTATACGAACGCCGACCTGACGAAATCAGTTGATTCCAAGGGCTACGCGTATACATATGAGTATGACAAAAAGCACAACATGACGAAGGCGACGAGCCAGCGCGGGATGATTACTGAATACACCTACGACAATGATACCGGCGTACCAACGCAGCTGGAGGTGCAGAACCCAGGCAAGAGCGCGTCCCTGCTCGCAACCGTTTCGTATACGGCGAACAAGGCGTATGTGAGCAAGTCAACAGACCAGGACGGGAACGCGGCCACATATACCTACGACCAGAACCGCGGCACGCTGCAAAGCGCGTCGGACAGCTCCGGTACGGTCAACTACACGTACGACGCAAACAACGACCTGCTCAAGAGCGTGTCGAAGGACATAAACGGCGGCTTGACGACCGTAATGAACCAGTATGTGTATGACGCGACCGGCAAAAACCTCATCCGTATCGGGCACAACGGTACGAACTACGGGATAAGCTACGACGCCTTCGGCAACAAGACGAAGACGATGGTAGGCAGCCAGACGCTCGCAACGTATACGTACGGGGCGAACAACGGGCTGCTGCAAAAACAGACATACGGAACCGGCCAATCCGTGGGCTTCACCTATGACGCGTTCGGGAACATCGCAACGCAAAGCTACAATGGGACAACAGCGTTCAAGTGGTTCTCCGACCGGACTGGCGCTGTCACGCGCCATCAGGATTTAATAAACGGAATCCAGTACGACAGCGACTACGACGTAACGGGCCGCCTTGTGCGCCAGAGCGCGGTAAGCACGGAAAACAGCGGGAACCGGCTCTACGCGCTGGAATACGGGTACGACCTGAACAACAACGTCTCAAAGCTTGTAAACATCGCAAACGGGAAAACGGCAAAGAATGAATACGTGTACGGCAAGGACAACCTGCCGGAGAAATACACGATAGACGGCAGCAGGAACGTGACCTATGTATACGATACGCTGAACCGCCTGAAAAGCACCTCGATTGCGACGACGAAACCAATCGATATGGGTTACGTTTACTGGCTCTCCAAGCGCAACACGGACGGGGGCGACCGGTACAGGACGACGAAAATCAAGGAAGAAACCATCGGCAGCGAAAAGCTTGCTTACGAATACGACGACCGGGGCAATATTACAAGTATCAAGAAAATGACGTATCACGCCGACGGGACAGAAGCGGGATATACAACGCCTGTCGCTGCTTACGAATACGATGAGCTGGGACAGCTCGTGCTCGAGAAGCTCGGGACCGGCTCGGAACAGAAAAAGTATGCCTATGACGCGGGAGGAAACCTGCTGAAAGAAACCCAGGAAATCTGGTCGGGCGACCGTGTTATTTCGAGTACAGTAACGAACTATGCGTATGGGGACACAAACTGGAAGGACAAGCTGACGTCATACGGAGGAAAAGCGATTACATATGATGAGATAGGCAACCCGCTTTCCTACCGTGGGATGACGATGACGTGGCAGAACGGCAGGCAGCTTGCCACTTTACAAAAGGGAAGCACTGCGGTATCCTATACATATGATGCAGGAAGCGTGCGCGCGACGAAGACGGTCAATGGGGAAAAATACACCTACCAATACTTAAACG
>UQFO01000007.1 GCA_900540275.1 uncultured Oscillospiraceae bacterium
CACTTTGCCACAAAAGACTAAGCCTAAAATTTACGTGCCCACAGACGGCGATATAAAGGTAATAATGGAGGCGGCACGCGAAACAGATTTATACGTGCCTATCCTGCTCGCGGCGTTTGGTTCTCTTCGCCGCAGCGAAATATGTGGGCTGGACAAAACGGACACGGAGGATAATCCGATACACGTATGTAACGCAATGGTGCAGGATGATAACGGCGATTGGGTAATTAAACCGCCGAAGAGCTACGCCGGGGACAGGCTCGTTAAGTTTCCCGAAGCGATATTCAAAGAGATAAAAGGCTGGGCACCAAACTTCAATCCCAACCACATTACAAATGGATTCAAGCGGCTGCTAGCCAAAAACGGCATTCCGCATTTTAAATTCCACTCCCTGCGCCACTACCACACATCAATCCTGCACGCGCTCGGTATACCCGACCAATACATTATGGAGCGCAGCGGATGGTCGTCAGACGCGCCGCTCAAACAGGTGTATAGGCATACTCTAAGCGATAAAACGCAGGAAACAAACAAGGTTGTATTTGACCACTTTGAAGGCCTTATGCAACACGAAATGCAACACAAAAAGAAAAAGACCGCTAAATAAGCGGTCTTTGTGGTCGGGATGACAGGATTTGAACCTGCGGCCTCTTCGTCCCGAACGAAGCGCGCTACCAAACTGCGCTACATCCCGTGCTATGTAACATTTGAAAAATAAGCTCCGACAGGTTTTATCGGAGCTTATTTTATTGGCTGCGGAACTAGGATTTGAACCCAGACAAACAGAGTCAGAGTCTGCCGTGCTACCATTACACAATTCCGCATCACTAAACAGCAATAACTATTATATCGTTTTCAAAAAAAATGTCAATACCTTTTGCCGAATTTTTTACATTTTTCTGCCCGCATCCGGTATTGATTCGCCCATAAAAGAAGTATATAATAAATGCATGCTTTTTATACACGGCAATCAAATATTTTTATTTAGCCACGGAAAAGCGGTGCTGGTTTTGCTTGCGATGGCTTTGTCCCCGCCAGCAAAAACATTTTTTAAAATGCTGCATCATCTAATTTATAAAGGTAAGGTGATATATATGAAATACGCCGTAGTACTTTGTGACGGCATGGCGGATTATCCCGTGGAAGCGCTTCAGGGCAAAACGCCGATGGCTGCCGCGGAAAAGCCATGCATGAACGAGCTTGCGGAAAAATCGGAGGTTGGCCTTGTCAAGACGGTCGCCGACGGCTTAAAGCCGGGGAGCGACGTCGCAAACCTTTCCGTTATGGGATACGACCCCGCGGTTTATTATACGGGCCGCTCACCGCTTGAAGCCGCGAGCATCGGAATCAGCCTGAAGGACGACGATGTAACGCTGCGCTGTAATCTCGTAACGCTCTCCGACGAAGAAAAATATGAAGAGAAAACCATGGTGGACTACTGCGCGGATGATATTTCTACCGAAGAGGCCGCCCAGCTCGTCCATTACTTACAGCTGATGCTCGGGAACAACGAATTCAAATTTTACAGCGGTGTAAGCTACCGCCACTGCCTTGTCTGGGCCAAGGGCGACCCACATCCAGGCGTACTCACTCCCCCGCATGACATATCCGGCAAAAAAATCAAAGAGTACACCCCGCAGGGCGAAAACGCGCAGAAGCTCTTCACGCTAATGGTTAAAAGCCACGAACTGCTGCGTAACCATCCGGTCAACGTAAAGCGGATTCAAAACGGCAAACGTCCCGCCAACTCTATATGGCTATGGGGCGAGGGGCAGAAGCCCAAGCTCGACAGCTTTGAAGACAAGTTTGGACTCAGGGGCTCGGTCGTCTCGGCTGTGGATTTGCTCAAGGGTATCGGCATCTGCGCCAAAATGCGCACCTGCGACGTTCCCGGCGCCACAGGGTATATCGATACCAACTTTGATGGAAAGCTCGAAGCCGCCGTACAGGAGCTGAAAGCCGGGCAGGATTTCGTTTATATCCACATAGAAGCGCCCGATGAATGCGGACACCGCGGGGAAGTCGAAAACAAGGTCAAATCAATCGAGCTGATTGACAGGCATATACTCGCGCCGCTCGTGGAAGAAATGAAGAAGCTGGGCGACTACAGCCTCCTTGTACTGCCGGACCATCCCACCCCGCTGTCCATACGGACACACATAAGCGACCCCGTCCCCTACCTGCTTTACCGAAGCAGCCAGGAAAGGGAAAGCGGCGTTGTGCTGTTTGATGAGGAAAATGCCGCAAAAACAGGTGTGTTTATTGAAAAAGGCCATACCCTAATGAACCGTTTTTTACAAACTGAAAAATAAAGCAAATACATATAAAACACCCCGGCGGTAATTCCGCCGGGGTGTTTTTTACTACATGCCATGTATTTCTTCTGCCGTGAGCAGAGTAAAGCCGCTCTTGCTGAGCAGGTCGATTGCCCTGTCCTCGTCGTTTACGCGCAGGATAACAAACGCCTTGCCCTTTTCCCTGCTGATAAACGCATAGATATACTCCACGTCAATGTCGTTGTCAGCAAGCAGGCGCACCGCTTTGGCAAACTCGCCTGGCTTGTCGTGCACGCCGATGGCGATAACGCTTGTGAGCGAAACGGTCATGCCCGCCTCGCGGAACGCGACCACCGCCTCCTCCGGCTTATCAACGATTAAACGCAGGATTCCAAAGTCGCTTGTATCGGCGACGGACATGGCGCGGATATCGATATCAGACTGCGCGAGTGCCTCGGTAATTTCCGCCAGCCTGCCGGATTTGTTCTCCACAAAAATGGATAGCTGTTGTATTTTCATAAAATCATTCCTTTCGCTCTATTAGTATATTCTCGAGTGTTTATACTATATGTATAAAATCACTTGTTCCTCTTGTCGATTACCCGGACGGCCTTCCCTTCAGAGCGCGGAAGGCTTTTAGGCTCGACGAGCCGCACCTTTGCGCTGATGTTGAGCGTAGAATCGAGCGCCGATGCAATCCTGCGCTCAATCCCCTCCAAATCCTTCACCGTATCGGAAAAACTCTCCTGCGTCATTTCCACCTGGACCTCCATGGTATCGAGGTTGTTTTTCCGGTCGACGACGATTAAGTAGTTCGGCGGCATCTTGAGGTCGAGCAGCACATGCTCCACCTGGGACGGGAATACATTGATGCCGCGGATGATAAGCATGTCGTCGGTTCTTCCGCGTGTTTTCGACATTTTGACAAGCGTTCTTCCGCAGGAGCATTTTTCATGCGACAGCTTGCAGACGTCGCGCGTACGGTAACGGACGAGCGGGAGCGCCTCCTTTCCGATGCAGGTAAAAACCAGTTCGCCGTATTCCCCGTCGGGAAGCTGCTCGCCAGTGTCCGGATTGATGATTTCCGGATAGAAGAAATCCTCGCAGACGTGCATGCCCGTTTGCTCGCAGCATTCATAGGAAACGCCGGGACCCGCAATTTCGGAAAGGCCATAGATATCATAAGCTTTGATGTCGAGAATCTGCTCGATTTCCCTGCGCATATTATCCGTCCAGGATTCCGCGCCGAAAATGCCGGCGCGCAGCTTCAGCTTTTTCGTGTCTATGCCCATGTCGCGCGCGGTTTCGCCGATGTACATCGCATAGGACGGCGTACAGCAGAGAATGTCGGAGCCGTAATCCTGCAATATGGTAACCTGCCGCTTCGTATTGCCGGAGGACACAGGAATCGCGGTCGCCCCAAGCTTTTCCGCGCCGTAATGCAATCCCATGCCGCCGGTGAACAATCCGTAGCCATAGGAAACGTGGACAAAGTCGGACTTGCTTCCGCCGGCGGCGACAATCGCCCTGGCGCAGCCCTGCGCCCAAACGTCGATGTCGTTTCTCGTATAGCCGACGACCGTCTGTTTACCCGTCGTTCCGGAAGAAGCGTGAATTCTGATTAAATCGTCATGCGGGACAGCAATCATGCCGAACGGGTAATTGTCCCGCAAATCGTCCTTGTATGTAAAGGGCAGCTTTTTTACATCGTCAATCGATTTAATATCACCCGGCAGCAGGCCGATTTCATCAAACCGTTTTTTATAAAGGGGGACATTGCTGTAGCAGCGCTCCACCATCTCTACAAGCCGTTTAGACTGCAGCTCGCGGAGAACCTCCCTTGGTGCGCATTCAATCTTTTCTTCGTAATACCGGTTAGCCATTGGAACCACTCCTTGATTTTCTGAATCCGCTAAGATTCTGGGATTTTTTCGCAATGTTTTTATCTACTTTATTATATAATATTTCCTTCTTACATACAATCCAAAGTTACGATGCGATTTCTTTGCACTTTCTACAAAATATCCGTCCGCACTGGTTAAGCAAAAGAAAAAGCGCCCCAAAAACCAGGGGCGCCGTGTAAAATTTAAATTGAAATGTCAGGAAAGCCCACGCCGAACCCGGTTCCCATGGTAATGCAGACAGCATCCTTGTAGCCGCTGAAATAGAGTGCTACCGCTGTGCCGTCATGAACAAGCGTGACCTTTACCCTGCGCTTGAGGCGGCCGGAAAGCTCCTCCGACAGGCAGTCGGCATAATTGCGGCACAAAAGCGTAAGCTTTGCGTAGCCGCCGCGCTTATCGTTGAGCCGTCCGCCAACCGTATAGCTTGCTATGCTGACAATAATTTCATCGCTCAGCTCACCGTCTTTTTCCGCCTCGCGGTAGGTGCTGAGGATGAGGTTCATCAGGTACTTGTGGAGGGCAACCGCCGTTTCCAGCTTTTCTTCAGGCTTCTCAAACGAAGATTTCATATACTTCGACTCAAGAGAAGGAAGCGTTGTAATTCCCGCAAGCTCTCCGCCGGATTTCCGGACGATGCAACGCTTGACGCTTGTTTGGCCGAGGTCGAATACTACGCTTAGCCCCTCCGGCCTGCTGATTTTTGACGCGCAGCCCATGATACCGACAAACGAAGCGTTCTCAAATAAAACAAAATCGTACGGTTCCACACCCGCCGCCTGGAACAGCTCCAGCGCATATTCCTTAAAGCGCACGCCGAGCAGGCCGTTTGTAAGCCCACCGACGAGGATTACCGTTTTTATTTGCGCCCAGTACGCCCAGTGCGCGTCTGTCCAGTCTGGGCGTGCCGCCCGGTTTTCCGGCTCTCCTTTTTTAAGCGCCAGGAATATCATGCCCAGCCGGTAACCGAACTTTTTTACAATCTCCCTGGCCACCGCCGCGTTTTCTGCGTTTCCGGAAACCAAGCGGTCCTCCAAAAGGAACGGCAGCTTCATGCGCTGGGCGCTTTCCACGTCGATACCAAGCGCGTCCGCGTTTTTTATAATCTCCTCAATTAAAGAAGGCGTACTGAATATTTTATCCGCCGTAAGCCCTGCAAGCCCGTCCTCGATTCCCTCAACCGGCAGCTTGCTGAGCACCACCCTGTTGAGCGAGCAGCTCTCCGTCAGATACTGCGCGCCGCTTGTTTCGTCCACACTGATAAATGGGTTCAAAACCATTTCACCACCACACCCTTACGTCAATCCTTCTCCTGGTTTCCCGCCCGTACGGATAGCACCGTGCCAAGCAGAATCGTGATACATATGATACTTGTGGCAATCGTAAGCACACAGACCGCCTTGGCATATAGGTTTACCGGGACGATATCGCCGAACCCCACTGTCGCGAACGTCACACAGGTATAATAGAACAGGTCAAAATAGGTAAGCGGCCCGGCCGCGTCAAAAGCGCGCGCATAATGCAGCGCCCCAACATAGGACAGCGCCGATAAAATTATAAGAAACAGCGCGATAATCAAAAATGTGGATTTCCAAAGGTTGCGGAAAGTCAGGCTGCGCTGCTTATTCCCCGCTTCCCGCAGCAGGAGCAGAAGCGACGCAACCGTCGCCATGTAGCAGAATACAAGATTATAGACGGCAAGCAGGAACGTCTCCGTCGATTTCATTTCAGCAAAAAACAAAATATTGACAAACACCATAATTAAAATCACGATAACGATGGAAAAAATGGTATTCATCCATGCGTTTTCAAGCACAATCAGCTTTCTTACCCCGTAAGCCAAAAGCCAAATAATTTCACTGAACAGAAAAGAAATACAAACGGCGCTTGGAATACAGAGGATGATGGCAGCCGCCAGGTTAAAGCGGTACAGTAAAAACAGGAACGATACGGCCGCAAACAAAAGCACCAGAATGAAAAGGAATACCTTAGGCACGCCGAAATGGCCGCGCACCTGGGCTTTAAATTCCCGAAACGGCAGATTGATTGCCGTTTTGATGCTTCCGGCCATGCCAGGCGGCTTTAAGCTGCTCCTTTTGACACGCCGGAACAGCAGCAGCATGATAAGGGAAAGCAGCGCGCTTATGATTAAAATAATGTTTTCGCCAATGATTTGCATAAACAAAAACCATCTCTTTTCAGCCGGTATTTCAAGCTTCCCTTCGTTTAGCTGCCCGCGCTTTCGTAGGCAAGCAGCCCCCTGTTCCAAACAAGCACGGCAACAGTAAATAATACGATAGAAACCAGCACCGTTCCTCCAATGGAAAACAGCGGGTTTTGGCCTGTCAGGAAAAAGCTGGCTGGGTAATAGCCGGTGAAAGCAAACGGCAGGATAAACGTAACAACACCGCGGATGACCTCGTTGTAAATCGTGGTCGGATATTTTGCGAAATCATTGCACATATAGCACATATGCATTACATTGCCGCTGCGCTTAATCCAAAGGGCAATTGCCGCGGTCACGGTTTTGATACCCGTATAAATAAACGTCGCAAACGGTATGACTAAGATAAACAGCAAGACGTTTAAAAAGCTCCATTCGATGTTCAGGCCTCCGATGACAGAGCAGAGCAGCAGGATGCCGACGAGCAGCTCGCCGAACGCGTCCGGCTGGAATTTTTCGACCAGGACATGGAACAGCGGGTTGATTGGGCGCGTGAGATATTTATCGAAATCGCCTTTGCGCACAGTAAAATATGCGATGTCCCATAGGTTGTCGAAAAACAGGTGGTCGAGCGCCTTTGGTATCAAAGAAAAACCATAAATAAATACAATCTGTTCAAAGCTCCATCCGGCAAGCGCTGGAATCTGGCTGAAGATAATCCATAAAAAAGCAATATTGATGGCTTGGTTAATCAAAAAGCTTACCGCGCCCGTCAAAAAATCGATTTTATATTCCATCATGCGCTTAAAATCCTGCGCAATAAAAATACGGTGCATTTTCGCCATGCGGCGCAGGGTGTTTAATTTATCCATAGCTTAACCTCCCTGTACGCACAGGCGCCTGACAGCCGCGCGCCAGATTAGCTTTGAAATTCCCCACATCGCAAACAGCCAGAACAGCTGGATTCCGATGAAAAAGCAAATCTGGACGGGACCATAGCGGCCCATATATATCATAACGGGCGTATAGCTTAAAGAAGCAAACGGCAGCAGCTGCAATATTCCCTGCATAACGGGCGGCATAAACGCAATTGGGATGACCGCTCCCGAAAGGAAATTGACAATGCTTTCCTTTAAAATGTTCGAGCCCCACAGGTTCTTTAAGAAAAACGCCAGGAACCCATAGCAAACGTTGAAGTAGAACGATACCAAGTAGGCAATCGTCACGCTCAAAAGGAAAAGCAGGAAATTCACAGGCTGGAACATCACCTGCCCCACCGCCGTAAAACGGTAAATTTCCACACCGATGATAATCGGCAGCATAAACAAGCATATCATGATAATTTTATTGCCGAGCTCCTGAAACAGGAACGCCATATCAAAGCTTACGGGCTTAATCATACGCATGGCAACGCTTCCGTCGCGTATCTCTTCACCAAGCGCAAACGCGCCGTCACTGGAGGTAAGGAACTGCGTCAGGAACGTAATAAAAAGGAACACCACCATGTCTGTCATGGTAAAGCCCATAAATGTACTTTCGCCTGAAGACGCAAAGACCGCCCGCCACACAAAAAACATGATAAAGCAATAAAGGATTTCCCCAATTACATAGCAGAGGAA
This sequence comes from uncultured Oscillospiraceae bacterium, assembly GCA_900540275.1. GTDB lineage: Bacteria > Bacillota > Clostridia > Oscillospirales > Acutalibacteraceae > Scatavimonas. Next base: position 7,961 of record UQFO01000007.1, read on the forward strand.
GTTGAAGCGGTAGGTGAGGAAGCTCAAAATGCCAGCGCGCACAAACGGTTTATATGTATGTAAGAACCTATGCATCGATGTTTACCTCCCGCTTATAAATCCGGCGGATGATTTCCTCGATGTCCGCATCCTTGACGCTTACGTCCTTTACATGGATTTTTGAAAGCGTGTGCTGGAGCATGTCGCTGACCGGAATCTTGTCGCTGTCGAAGCGTATACGGACAGAAAGCCCGTCGCTTATCAGCTCAATATCCTCTTCCATTCCAGAAAACGCTTCCTCATAATGAAGGGCTTCGAGCTCAGATGGCTGCGTTACCTCGAAGCAGAGCTCACGCATCTGCCCGTAGCTCGCTTTCAGCTCCTGAATGCTGCCGTCGAACACGTTTTTCCCTTTATCAATCATAACAATGCGCTTACACAGCAATTCGATATCGCTCAGGTCGTGCGTCGTCAGGATGACTGTTGTGCGGTCCTCCGCATTAATTTTTGCAATCGCTTTTCTAATGTTGTCCTTGACCACGACATCCAAGCCGATGGTTGGCTCGTCAAGAAAAAGCACCTTCGGGCTGTGGAGCAGGGACGCCGCTATATCCGCGCGCATACGCTGGCCAAGTGAAAGTGTTCGCACCGGGCTGTTTATGAATTCGTCAAGCTCAAGCACCTCGTTTAAAAAATCCATCCGCTTTTTAAAGCTCTGTTCGGGCACCTCATAAATTTCCTTGAGCACACTGTAGGTTTCGCACAGCGGCAAATCCCACCAAAGCTGGGTGCGCTGGCCAAATACAACGCCAATGCCCTTGACGTATGCTTTCCTGTTTTTCTGCGGAATCTGCCCGTTGATACGGCAGGTACCCTGCGTAGGCGTCAAAATCCCCGTCAGCATCTTGATTACGGTTGATTTTCCAGCTCCGTTTGGGCCAATAAACCCAAGGATTTCCCCTTCTCCTACTGAAAAGCTGATATCGTCAACCGCCTTGACAAGCTCCGTCTGCGGATGGAACAACGATTTTACGCTTCCGAGCAGTCCCGGCTGTTTGATGGTTTTTTTAAATTCTTTCTTTAAATGTTCCGCATATATCATCAGTTTCCACGCTCATTTCATAGGATTTATTATATCATTTATTTATAATTATGAAAATACCCTCTTTTGTTTTTATGCAAAATATATAAATAAACGCGATGAATTTTAGATGTGGAACCAGTGTAAAATCCTGCTTATCCTTTTCTTAAATTGGACAGCCTGCCCTCGATATTCTTTTGGAACTCTTCATCCGAATAGGAGGGGTCCCTCTGCCGCATCCATATGTCACAGGGAACCTTCTCGCATGAAGCGCAGCTTTGACGGCTGTTTTCTTCCGCGCAGCAGTGGTAAATCGGACATTGTCCGCCTTCCATGTAAAAAACGCTTCCCTCACACTGGTTACAGCCCTGGCACGCCGATTTATAAAAACCGCAGGCCGAGCAGTCGGTTCCGCATATACTCATCGTGTTTTTCACACACCCGCATATATGGTTTGCCAGCTCCCGCATAAATGGGGTATTGTCAATATTTTCGATTAAAATCATCAGCTGCTTTGAGCCTTTGTACGGGTATTCGAGCTTATAGTCCCGTACAAACGTTTTCAAAGCCTCCGTTTGTTTGAGCATAAAACGGTCTTCATAGATTCCGCCGACAAGCTTGCCCTCGGCATAGATACAATACCCGCCCATCATGCTCCTTGCCGTAATCTGCGCGCCGCCCAATTGTTCCAGCACATGGTTTTTAAATTCCTTTGAAGATGACATAGTAACGCCTCCGTTTTTTCTTTATTCTACAAAAACACAGCACACTATGTATAGTAAAATTACGACATCTTCTCCCATTTTACGGGTTTTCAGAAAAATTGGAAAACGCTTTTTCCCTTGCCGCTTTGGGGGTCATGGAATGGTACCGTTTAAAATCCCGTATCAGATGCGCCTGGTCGGTATACCCGTAGCGCTCTACCGCATCCAAAGCGCGGTACGGACGGTAAAGGATATCGCTCCATAAATACTGGTAACGGACCAGGGAGGACAGCTTTTTTGGGGAAACGCCTGTATTTTCTTTGCAGATTCGTTCCAGCTGCCGGAGGCTTATATGCAGCCCGCCCGCAATATCAAGCGCTTTGAAGCAGCCCCTGTTCCTGAGTATCAAATATACCGCGTTCAACAGGTTGGCGTTTTCCCGGTCGGAATGAAAATGCCTCATCAAAACACGCTCCGCGGCGGAAGCACGCTGTATCAGGCTTTTATTCTCCCATAATAAAGGCGTCAGCTCCTTTTTTATTTTTGAAAAATACTGTCCCGCATCAAAGGAAAGATTGCAGACATTTTTCATGCTTTCCTCCGCAAACAGGGCCGCGCTCCACGCATAAAACCGGATTCCAAAAATCGAGGCCCCTTCCTTCCCGTTTTTCCGGCTATCCGTCTGGTATGGGGAATCGTCAATTCCATAAAAACTGCCGCTGATTGTGTTGCAGGTAGCGTTTATCGTAAAGATAATATCCATGCAGGTATCTGGAATAATAAGCCTCGTATTGCCTGCATTCCGGCCTGAATACATTTTGTAATCATCTGTTCCCCAGAAGCACCTGATATAGGGGCGCAGGGCTCCGGTGGGTAATACTTCCCTGTAAGAGGCGTCAGCCTGAAAGGGCGCCGCTGTAACCGGATGGTATAATTTATAGAGTTCCATAGTCTCTCCGCGGTATTACTTGCTTCTTAAAACGGCAAGCCAGCGCTGTTTTCCGCTCTTTGCCGTCATTTTTAACATAAAAAAAGCATGGCGCTCCCGCGTCATGCTCCTTAAATACTACTTTCGGTTCGTATTTTTAAAATACATACGAGCAAAAACGAAGTCTAATCATGGCAGTTGCTTCATGTTTCCAGAGGGCAGCCTCAATAAAAAGCGCAAGGCCGGCATTCCGAATATTCAGTTCATGGGTCCTTCTGCAAACTCCATCATGATTACTCCCCCTGTTCGTATAGGTAACAGTATAACAGCGTGAAACACCCCTGTCAATCCTGTGCTGGTAAATAAAAAGCCCTTATTATCCTGATATGTGGCCAGACAGCCTAAGCTTTTTAACTGGCGGGACAAGCAGGCCCATCGCAAGGCCAGTCAGGCATCCGGCAAGTACGGCCGCTATCAGGAGAACGGGAAGATATGCAAAAATAGAAGCGTCTGTCAGCAGCGCGGCGACACAAAGCTGCGCCGTATTATGCACGGCGGCGCCGCAGACCGCAATCCCAATATACCCAAAGCGGCTGCTTTTCGACGCAAGGAATATATACATTGCGAGCGTGCTGAGCACCCCGCCGGCAAGGCTCATCAAAAAAGCGGTTCCGCCCCGCGTGAGTCCCGCGAATACCGCTTTAAAGCATGCCGTTACAAGCGCCGATGGAAGGCCCAGGCAGTCGGCCGCAAACATGACGGCAATATTGGAAAGGCCGAGCTTGGCTCCGGGCACCGGTACCGGTAAATCGGGAAGCATTCCTTCAAATGCCGACAGCACAACCGCAGCGGCGCTTACAAGGCCGGTTTGCGCCATCCATAAAATACGAGGCGATATTTCTTTTCTATTTTCCATAATTTCACCCCGTTACCGCGTCAATCCCATCAGGTTCCGCCGCCTGGCTACCTGATGTAAGCTCTACAGTCACCTTAGCGGGCAGGCATACGGCCGTCTGGCCGCTATATGTTAGTTTTCCGGTCTTTACGCATATCTGGTCTTTACAGCCGGATTGCGATACGCGGACGCCGCTGGGCTCCGCCAGAATCGTAACAGACAGGTTCCCATCCCCTTTTACCGTATAGGTAACGGGAGAATCAAGCGCGGACAAATCAATTGTCTTTACAACCGCGCCGCTTAGCCGGACGACCGCTGTCAGCCCGCCGTGCGCTGCGCTTCCTGCCATTATAAAAAAACAGGCCGCCGCGGCAAGCACAAAACAGATAATTACCGCGTCAAGCGGCTTCCAGGTTTTTATATGCTTTTCACGAATCCTCTTCAACCCTGCCTCACTCCCCCGCGCGGCTTATCCTGGCATCTAAGGCGCCAGTAAAAAGCGGACGGGATACTATCATCCCATCCGCTCCTGATATATCTGTAATCAGCCCCAAGGGTCAACCTCGGGAATTGAGCCTGGCTGGCTGAAACCCATCGAGGGGTCGGTCGGCCCAAGCAATTCGGTTCCATCTATAGAGCCTGTCATAATCCGCTCAAATGTGAAATAAACCTTTTCAAGATCGGGTTCAACATATATTTTTTTCATATACACACCGTGTCCTTTCCTTTGGAATTATGTTCACATTTTAAACAGATGCCATTAATTCCGGTGATGCAACTACAATATTGCTGTATGCTTTTTGCAGATTGCCGTCTTTATCGTTATATTCCACATACGCGCGCATAAAGTAGCGGTTGGTGTTGAGCGCGCCGCCACTGTAAATTTCCGCCTTCATGGCGACATTCACGCGCTTATCCTTGTTCATCTGGCTGGTCAGCTCAACCGGCGCGGACCATTCGGAATCCTGTGGGACCGTGCCGTCCGCCTTGACAACTCTCTGCACAAACAGCTTGAGGTTCGTATAATCCTCAACCGGAGGCGTGATAACACGCGTTGCAAACACCATCTTTACCATATCGGTTGAATTTTGGATATAGGTTTCATACGTTACGTCGTCGATAACCGCTTCAGGCTGGAGCACGTTAAGCGCCGTATTGTCGCTGTAAACGGGCATCAGCTTATGGGTATTCGTTATAATTGTCGCAAAACGCGGCTGATAAGAAATATACTGCTGTTTATCAATATCGTACCAGCCAATAAAGTCACAGTCGTTGCCGTCCTTATCTTTAGAAAGCAGCGGCGCAACAATATGAACGCCATACATATATTCTACCTGCGTAGACAGCTTGTTGGCTTCCTGGTAGATATAATACGGTACGTTTTCGCTTCCTTCAATCGGGCTGCCGCTGATACTTCTGATTTCAGGCGCGCTGTTCATCGTACCGGCAGATACCTCAATCCCCGCCGCTTCTTCCGGGGTATTAACAAGCGTAAGGGAATACTTTCTTGTATTGACGCTTGTAGGAATAATGGTACCGGTATTTTCAAGCAGCTTGGATGAAGCCGACGGCTGCCAAACATACTCGTTATAACGGCTGTCTACCCTTGGGTAGAGCTTTTCTATGTTTGCCGATACATAAAGCTCCATTGTCTTAGTCACAGAATTATCGGCACTGAGCTCTTCCTCTGTAAGAGAAGCACCCTGCTGATAGAATCTCACAGTCTCTTTCGGATATTGGAAAGTAGCCGTATATTTGAGATTATACCACCCTTCGACACCGGGCGCAATACTCGGTGAAGCTATATAATTAGCATAATCCGTTATATAATAGACCTTTTCCGCATATTTGCCGCCAATAACGTCAAGATAGCTCGTCGATAGCTTACTGTAGCCGTCCGTTTCATTGCCTGTACCCTGTCCATCCATAAAGAACCTGATTTTTGATATATTGCTGTGGTAGGTGACCTTAAAAAGATATCCGTCGATATCATACTGAATACCATTGACGACTGTGTCAGGCTGTATCTCGACCGGCGTATTGCCCATCTCCATTGCTTCAACCTCGCCGGCAATGTTGACAGCTTCCCATCTTAGCCCTTCGGCTGTCCATGGGTTTGCCTGGTCATTAAGCATTTCCTTGGAAAGGAGGAAGTAAGAGGTAACCGGTTCTTCTGGCCCAAGGACTGTTATATTCACCACATTGCCGTAGGTGATGCTATAGTTGCCCTCAGTTACGACCGCCTTGACCTGATAGGTTTTTCCTGCCTCGAACACAAAGCTTTCGGGGTCAGACGGCGTATTTGCCAGGGTAACGTCGGTTGTAACGGTTTCAGACGATGCGTCGGCAGAGGCTGCAATCTTATGTCCATTGATATAGTACTCAACCTTTACAGGCGTTTTATAAGACGCATACTGGCTTGAAAGGATGTTTTTAAACGTTACCGTACTCCCCAGCTCTGTGTAAACAGTGTCTGTCTCTGTTACCGCCGTACCGTTGACCGAAGATATTTTAAAGTCTTCGATTGTCGTCTCGTTTACCTCATAGGCGTAGTTGACGCTGTTCTTGCCGTAGATGTAATACAGCGCGCCTTCTTTCGCCGTATACAGGCCGGTGGTGCTGTTGGAAAGATTAGACGAGTCAAAAACGACCTGATTGGCAATATAGAATTCCTGTCCGCTGGGAATCTGTGCTGTGTAAATATCGTAAGTAACGTCAGTCAGCCCGGCTGTCTGGTCGTTTGTATGGAAGGTACCAAGAAGCGTACCCGTTATTTTTGTTTTATCCGCATCGTTGTATACGATGTATTGGATTTTATCAAGCCACGAGGTCGGTCCGCCGAAAAATACTGTGACAAGCTGGCCGGAATCCGTCACCGAGAAGGTATAAGCTGTTGTGGTTGTCTGTGTAATGCCTGAGGTAGTAACCTGCGCGCTGGCAGTAAGCACATATGTGCTTCCCATTTTGCACTTGTCGCGGAGATTGAAGGTAACGCTGCCGTCTGTGCCGGCAAGCGCGGCAGGCTGTGCGTCGTCTTCTTTCAGCGTATAGCTGTAGGAAACAGCGGCAGATGCGTCCGCAGGCTCCGTAACCGCTGCGAGGGCGTTAAACGTGAGGTTACCCTTTGCCGTATCGTCTTCCGGATAATTTTTCAGGTCGAACGCTCCGTCCTTCGAGGTATCAACCGGCGCGCCGTCGATGGAACCCGTAAGCGCGGGGTCGGAAAGAAGGTTTGCTTTAACGGTAATATCTGAGGCGGTAAGCTCCTGCGTATATTCCTGTCCGCCATAAGTAATTACCGCAACCGGCGTAACCGTGTAGCTGCCGGCAACCGGCGTCCAGCTGCCGCCGTCGGGCGTTACGCTTGAAGAATCCGCTTTATTTATAATACTGTAGCGGTAAGAAACAGCAGCGTCCGTACCGTGCGCAGTCGCCGTCACTCCGCTCGAAACAAGTGTGTAGGCTCCGTTATTGGCAAAGTATTCTGTTACGGCGGCAGAATCCTTCTGCACTTCAAACGCCTGTGCCGCTGTATTCCAGGCAACCAGCGGCTGTACTGTTTTTACAATCTCGCCGCTCGTTTTGGACGCGCTGCCTTTGGAAAGGGCCGGGTACGCCTTAACAGTCAGATTGTACTGCGCCGCGTCAGAAACACCGGGGATTGTAAATGTAACGTTTGCGCCTGCGAGGCCCGTCGTTTCGCCTATTTTCTCAGCGCCATTGTAAAGCTCGTAGGTATAGGTCGCGCCTTCGAGCGTATCGTAGTCTTTTGCGTCTGTCTCCGCTTCGGTTTCGAGACGGTAGGTAGAGCCGGATGCCGCCGAGGTGACAACGATGCTGTCCCCGTCATAATAGGTTTCCATGTCAGCTGAAATCGTGACCGTGGCTGGCGGCGTATAAACGGTGCGCGGGGCAACCGTAACCGTCACGAATTTATCGGACTTGATGGTCATGCCGTTTGCATCGGACTGTGTCACATAAATTTTATAGCTGCCGGGCGTAACATCTGCCGTGTCCCACTTGCCTTCATTCAGTACAAGTGCTGTCCCGTCCTCCAGCGAGAAAGTATGTGTCACCGCCGCGCCGACAGACGTTACCATATCGTTACCCAGCACTGTGTCGGCTGCAGTAAGCGCAACCAGTTCGCCCTGCTGGATTTCAAGCGGGTCGGCATCAACCGATGCGACAGACATCGCGTCGATTGTCACGAGCGCGTTGTCCGTACCGTCATGATAAATATAATAGGTTTTGCCATACTCCGCCGTGGGGGCGTCAGCCTCCGCTGGGAAGGTGAATTCCTGCGTATCGGACAGGATAAACTTCGCGCCCGCCGGTACGCCTGTAATTTTGTACATATACATCTGTCGTCCATCGGACAGCGCGGTCTTCTTGCCTAAGTCGAGCGCGGCGCCTTCAAACGGCGTCGATTGTGCAAGGAGCGGGCCGACATAATCAGCGGGAAGCTGTGTCACCTGCACATCCGTCCTGTCCCACGCGGCAGTATTATTAACATGATACCACTGGGAGCCGGCGTAAAAATCGACCGTCGGATAATCCGCGGTATTCAAAAGCTCCGTATAGGTGGACTGCATGGAAGCAAGCAGCGCCGCATATGCATTCTCCGTTACCGTATAGGCGGGGAATCCGCCTTCAATCAGCGGCTGAGCCTGTGTAAGCTGCTCCTGATAGGCGTCCCATGTAGCTTTAACACAGTACTGCTCCATCGCGGGCGTCAGCGGATTGTCTGCGACCAGCTTGTTCAGCGCGTTATAATCCTTTTGCACCTGCGTATAGTCTACTGTAAAATGAACCGTATTTTCCACAATCGCGGAGGTATTGCCATCCGCATCCTGTGCCCATGTTTTCACGGTAATCGAGTTGTCCTTGTCAACCATATCGGCAGTCGCTTCCACCGTAATGGCGCTGCCTGTTCCGGCTGTCTGGTCTTCTGTTTTCACACCAGCGCCGGAGAACTCGTAATAATATGTAATACCGGCGGGCGCCGTACCGGCCGTAACCGTCACGTCAAACGATTCGCCTACGCTGAACGCGGAACCGTCAGCCGGTGTAATTCCTGTAACGACGGGCGCCTCTATGCCGGTGACCTCCACCTGCTTTTGATAGCTGACGGTGTCTATACCAGCTTCATCTGTAAGCGTGTAGGTGAGCGTATATGTGCCTGCCTGCGCAGGTGTCCAGTTAAATGTGCATGCGGCGCTGTCCGCGGTATAGGCAAAGCTCTGCGCGTTTACGATTGTCTGTGCGGCACCGTCCTGCGGGGTCGCCGTAACAGTCAGCTTGTAGCTTGCGTCGGCAGCCTTATATTTTGACATGACCCACGGTACGCCGCCGTCAGCCTTGACCGTAAAGGCATATTGCGTATTCTGCTTCATTCCGGTCGAATAGGCGATGGATTCCAGCGTAAGCGGCGTTACGTTTACCGGGGTGACGGAGCTCGAAGTAAGGGAATTGATAAGCGTCTGCGTTTTTGCCGTTATGTCAAAACGCGGTCCCGCTGCTGACCATGTGTTTGTTTTCAAAAGCTGCACATGGAGCGCGTTGGTGCCAATCGCGGTTTCCTGCGCCGTCGTCGGCTTAAAATAATAAAGGTTGGCAGTTCCGGGCACGAGCGTCATCGCCGTTCTGGGATCTGAGTTGCTTGTCAGAATATGTCCGCTGTCGTCCCATACATGCAGGTAAGGCACGGCGCTGTTGAACATACCCGATACCTTCGACATATCGACCAGAAGCAGCGTGCTTTCCGCCGACTGGCCGATTGTTTCAGTCACCGCGCTCGGGTCGAATACGTTGATTGTAAAAGAGGTGCCGGCCGAGCTGACATTTTCATACTGTGCGGTTATTGTCAGGGTGTTGCCGCCGAGCGCCGCAAGGCCGCCGCAGGCGACCACTGCGCTTGCCGTACCGTCCTCCGCAAGCTCCGCCTGCCCTACTGTTGTGGTGCCGAGAACCGTATCTCCGTTTTTAACCGTTATGGCCGCGTCGCCGTACCCGGTATAGGGGTATACGCCGTTTAAAGCGACAGTCAGGTTAAAATCAGAATTCTGGGCAACGCCGTCCGGGAAGGACGAGGTAACCTCCGCCGCCGGTACCAGGTTGCGCGTGTTGTAGCTGGCCATTACCGGATCGGATTTCTCCCCGCCTATATCGGCGCGTACATAAACAAAGCGCTTCCTCATAGCCGCGAATGTATCATTATTAAACGTATTGACCGTGTTGGATGAAAAATCGCTGTCCGTGGGTTTCGTAGTGCTGCTGTCTATAAACGCGTATTCAAGCGTCGCGCCCTCGGGCGCCGTCGCCGAAGCGGTTACAGACGCGGTTTTGCCGTCGTAATACTCAAAAGGAGCGCTAATCGTTCCTTCACCCTTTACAATATTGCCGTCCGGCGCCGCCACTACTTTCAGGTTGGTCGGAACGGCAACGCCCGAAGCCGAAACCGTAATTTCTGCCGAATCGACTTCTTTGGTTGCAAAGCCATCGGTGGCTTTAACCGTGTAAATATGATTTCCAGCTGTCAAATCGGCAGTTGTCAAATTATAGGTTGCCGTATATGTATTGGAGCTGCCGCTCTTTGTCCCGTTTAGGCTGCCGATTAATTTTGAACCTTCATAAATATAAAAACTTATGCCGGAACATACTGCGCCAATTTCTGATGTAGCGGAAAGAGACAGGCTTGTCGTATCTCCTTCATTCAGCGTGGTACTCCCTGCCAAAACAGAAGGGGTCTGGATAATATTTTTCCATGTACCACTTTGTTTCTGGTTATAAACCATACTCGGAACATAGTAAACATAATTACCATGTGTCTTAAAATCTGTAATATCATTTGTCTGCTTATCATCATTAGCCCACTTAACGGTATTAAAGATAATCGCGTTAAAGCCCTTACTCTGATCAACATCAACATAATAACCGCCAGCAATGCCGGCTGCGGACATTGTCTCGCCAGGCCATGCTTTGTTATAAACATTCTGGCCCGTGGTAAGCCAGCTGTAGGCCCTGTAATCCGCCGCGGCATCAGACGAGGCATACCAACCAATCCCTGTCGTATTAATCTTCAAATAGGAGCGTATTGTTCCTGAATCAGGCTCGCTGTAAGAAGGCAACGGAATACTTGCCGCACCAAGAGCGTCCTCATTGGTTGACGCCGCCCCTGTGCTTGTAATACCCACCGCAAACATGGAGACTACCATGAGTACGGAGAGCAGGACGCTGACAGAACGTCTTACCACTTTTTTCATGAAATCTTCCTCCTTAAAATATCAATCTTAAAACGCAAAGCAGTTGATTCTTTTTGTGCAAGGCGTATGAACGCCATGAATAATTTACCTATTATTATAGGGCATAAAGTTAAAAAATGCAAGAAAATATTAGTTTAATATTCATCCGTTTGCTGTTTTTGTCTATTTTAACGAAAGGTAAAATTTGGAAAAGTTTTTTAACGATAAACAGTCTATATTTATCCGCTTCTGTGGAATAAAATTCATACAACATTTTCTGCTTTTTACAAGGTTGATTTGGAAGTCTGTTTGCAGTTTTTCTATGTTATACCTCTTACTTTATATTTCGATATAAGTCACACGGACTGTAAATGTATTATTTCCGCTCAATCAACATTAAAAGCGGCGAAAAAACACACCGCCGGTTTTCCCATCAAAAAGGCCTCCCCAAGCATGGAGAGGCTGTTCTTATATATAATCTTACTTCATAGCTTACGTTTTTGGATATGGTACGATATTTTAAGCATGAGTTTATCGCTTGCAAATCGTCCGAAAAATTTTGCAAGCTTCATTTGTACGCCTGGAATAATGATAAGCTTTCCCTTAAGCGCCTGTTCAATTCCGTAACGCGCAACGTCATAGCTTTTCATTCCCCTGAGGCTGAACCGTACATGCGCAACCTCGTTAAATTCCGTATCGACCGGTCCGGGGCACAAAGCGCTCACATGTACGCCTATATGCGACCTGCGAAGCTCCTCATAAACTGCTTGTGTCAGGCGGACGATATAATTTTTTGACGCGTAATAAGAGGCAAGCACCGGCCCCGCCATAAAGCCCGCTGACGACGCCGTATTTAAAATATAACCGCTGCCCCGCCGTTCAAAGTCACGCAGGAACAGCTTCATCAAAATATGGACCGCGCCAATATTTGTCCGAATCATTTGAAGCTCCTCATCCAAATCATTTTTGAGGAACATCCCGCAAACTCCAAAACCCGCGTTGTTTATCAGCATGTCGATATTTTCATTCCTGACCTCCTCATACAGCGCAAGGCAGCCCTCCTTTGTCGACACGTCGGCTTTTATACAGATGATATTACTTCCGGCAAGCTCGCCCTTCAGCTCCTCGAGCCGGTCCAGCCTTCTGGCTGCTATAAACAAATCCCAACCCTTATCCGCAAGCACGCGAACCATATCCCTGCCGATACCTGAGCTTGCCCCTGTAATCAACGCTTTCATAATTAACACTTCTTTCAGAAACTTTCTATCAGTATTATAAGCCGTTCCTCCGCCCCGTTATTCTTTAAAATAAAAAAGCGCCTGTAGCAGACGCTTTTTGCAGGTTATTTTCTTTTTATCAGCTCATACAGGCCCGTTTTTTCAAGCCCCTTCACAAGGGCGGACTTTACCCGCTCCTTCGCCGTGCGTACTCCATAACGGTTTACCAGGTAGCCAAAGCCATTCGTTTCGTATTCCTTCCAAAACTGCTCGACCGGCTGCTTACAGGAACTTGGATGTTCCAGATTTGGATTCCCCTTAACACAGCACTCAATCGCGGTGTTTACAGCCTCAAGCTGCGGCAGGACAGCTTGAAATAGCTTTTCTCCTTTAGAAGTATTAAGAAGGGCGAGGGACACGCCCTTCTTATCCTCAAACTGTGGAAAAGCCTTTTCCACACCCCAAAAATCGGCCAGGGTAAGGTCGGAAGCGCGCTTCGTAGTGGTAAACGTACATTCGTAGCAGGACGGCCGGAGAATCAGGTTGTTTAAAAACATCCGGTAATAAGGGTCTTCCCATGCTGTAGCCGCCTGATAAATCTTCCCGTTTTCAAAGGCGATACGCATATCCTGCGTACTCTTGCTGGTCGATTTCGCCCGGAAGGTCAAATCCTTGATTTTTGAGCCGAATTTATTCTCCATATATGCCTTGTACTCTTCAAATATCCGAGGGCTGGGCGCGCCATGGCATACAAAGTCACAGACCGTCAAGCTATTGCTGTCTATTTTTCTTTTTCCAAGGTATGCCTGCAGCCCAGCCGCCTGGCAGGGCGTGCCGGAAAAAAGAACTTCTTTTCCGTTTTTAAGGTCTGCCGCAATATCCCGGAAGATTTCGTTCAAATCGCTCTGCACATATTTGGATGATTTAAACAGGTCGCGTTCTTCCCGTGTCTGAGCGCGGGCGTGCATAACACGGTGGTTTTCATCGAAGCGCGCGCCGTAAACTACGCCGCCCCTGTTTAATACAACATCCGACAGCGGAACAAACAGCCCGCCTGACGAGCTTGTCATACGTACCTGCTCCGTACGGTTTTTTGCCGCGTAAACAGAAGGGGAAGGAAGCGCCTGCGGATGGACGAAGCCCTGCGGGAACGGGCACACCTTCCGGCATAGCCCACAGTCGATGCAAAGCCCTCGGTCAATAGCGGGATATAGGAACCCTTTTCCGTCAGGTTCCATCGAAATCGCCTGCTTCGGGCAAATGCTTTTGCAGGCGCCGCATCCGCAGCACAGCTCTTTTTTCTCAAAAACCTGTTCCATGGTCAGCCTCCCCTTTTCAGCATGCCTTTAAGCCTGCCAAAGACATAAAACATTTGCTTCCGGTCAAAAATAAAACCAAATACGGCGACTACCACGCCTGAATAAACACACGCAGCCGCAGCGTACACGAACCACATGAAGTAATTCTGTATATCGAACTGGAGGAAGAAACACGGTACACAAATAACCAAAAGGATAAAAAACATCCTGATATAGCGCAGCAGCGTAGTATGTACCGGAAGCTTCGTCACGTTATGCGGAATATAAAACATCAAATCAATGACACGGTAAAGATTCGACAGGCAGGAGGCTGCCATAATGCCCGCAAGCCCCCAGAAATAGCCGCCGATGACGCCGCCAACAACAAGAATAGCCGCCTGGATAGATGTTTGTAGCCTCGTTTCCTTATAAAGCCCCGCCGAAATGACGAGCATCCCCTGCGGCGTCTTCATATTGTAAAGAAGGCCGTTGAGCACGAACAGGAAGCCGAATAAGGGAACATTATAGTCCGCGTCGGTAATACCGGTCGTGTATAGCCTGATAAAAGGCATAATCATGATAAAAGCAACCGCGTAGATGACGGTAATCAACGACATATAAGAAAATTCAAAGTCCTTATAAGCCTTTTGCAGCGTCTTTATCTCATTGCGCGCAAGCACGTCGCCGAAGGAAGCAGACAGGCCGCTGATAAAAATAGACAGCACACCGTTGATTCCCGTCAGCACCATATTATATACCGTGAAAACGCTGACCGTTTTCAGGTTGGTAAAAATCGTAGCAAGCACGGCGGGCGCGCCCATCTGGACGGTTTGGAGCACCTGCAGGAACAACGCGTCCCAGCGCTTGTCAAGCGCCTGTTTATTGGGAGCTTCTTTGTAATTGATATATTTGTAGTTGCGCCGCACATAGATTGCAAGAATAACGGAACGCGCGAAAAACGCGGTCAACGCAGCAGCATAAACGATAACAATATTGACCTTCATCAATGAAAGCACAACAATTACAATCAGGTTGACCACGGCGTAAACTATCGACGCAAGCGAAATTACATACGTCTTTTGGTCTGCCGTCAGCAGCGCGCGGTATTTTGCCATGGTAAAAAATTCAAAAAAGCCCTTGCCGCCGAGCATGACGACGAGCATCCCCACAAGCAGCGGGGCAAGCTCCGGCGTTTTTACAAGGAAGGGGTATATGCATGCCATGCCGAGCACGAGCGCGACGAACAGATACCCTGCCTGTATGTAAAAAATACGCGCCGCCGATACGATGCCGTTGATTTCCCTGTGGTCGTCCTCGGCAAGGGGCCGGTACAGCGCGTATACCGCCGCGCCTGAAATTCCCGCCTCGACGAGGTTAAAATATGTGATAAACTGCGTTATCGAGGAAACCAGCCCGTTGATTTCCGACCCATAGCACGCGAGCATGACGCGCGGCGTGATGAACCCGACAATCATTACGACCACCTGGTAGATTCCCGTTGAGAGGGAATTATAAAAAAACTTTTTTGTCCTGCTACTACTTGCCATCTTCTTCATCCACAATCGTATTTAAATATTCAAAAGATTTCCATCTCAGCCCATCAAGCTCCCGCTCGACTGCCTCCCAGTTGGTTGGCGCATTGATATCGGCTTTATCCGTTAAAATCCTCTGTGTAAGGGACAGCGCTTCGAGCAGCTGCTGTGAACGTTCGTTTTTCCCCGGTTTCCCCTCTTTGATTACGTCGGTATCGGACAGGAACCGGCGCTTAAAAATAACAGAGAAAACCGTCCCATGAAAGGAATTCGTAATCACATAGTCCGCGTTTTTAAAATAGCCCAGGAATTCCTCGGGTGAAGCGCCGCGCACATATTGAAGGTCCCTGTTCTCAAAGCTTTTATCATTGAGGTACAAAACAGGCAGGCCGGTTTCTTTTGAAAGCCTGCGCGCGTACGCGAACATCCCGTCGGATTCCAAAACGCTGTAAAGCAGAATATAGCCCTTATGGGGAATGTCATGCGCTGCCGCCGCCCAGTCTTTTTCAGTGAGCAAAAGCGTCGGGTCGAGCACGACAGGTACATCCCTGCCCGTAAGCTCCTTAACTAAAGCCCTTCCCTGGGCTTCTCTTACAGATATCTGCCGGTAGCCGGCAAGCCTCTTTTTATATTCCGCTTCGTATTCCTTCGGGATTTCAGAAAGCCCGAAGCTTGCGGCATACGAATTTTTCTTTTTTTTGTCCTTTACAAAGGTCAGAAAATAGGCGGGGTCAAAATCGGCGCAGCTCGTGTTCCAAACCTGGTCACTGCCGGTGATAAAGGCGTCGTAAAATTTTTCTGCCCCTGCAAGCTGTTCGCTGTCTTTATACACAGCCTCGCTTAAACGCAGATATTTCTTATTGAAAGAGCGAAACGCTTCGTTTTTTTTACGCCGCACCCCGCCAAGCAGGGCGATTTTTGCAAGCGCCTTGAGTTTATTTCCCTTAAGGGAATAAGGGTCGTAGCACGATTCGATGTACCTGTTGCGGTAATCGAGTATTTCCGCCTGTGCGCCAAGCCCTTCCAATGCGTGCTGCAATGCGTAGGCCTGGAGTACCGCGCCGTAATTGACCGCACGGTGAAATGTGATAATACCGATTTTCATTCAGCTTTTCTTCCCTTCCTCTGCTTTTTCCGGTTTTCCCGCCCTTTTCATAAGCTTTCTTTTCCATTCCAAAAGCTTTCTGGCAGCAACCTTTGCCTCAGCAAAAAGCAGCACAAGCGGTGTGCACTGCGTTTTTAAAGACCATTCTACCGCGCGCGCATGCAGCCCCCCGCAACGGCTTTGCTTTGCCGCGTTACCGGTTTCCCCGTCCTTCACCAGCGACTTCAGGTTACGGTACCTCTGCGCAAAGGGCGCACCGCTGCGCAGGCACAAATCAATTGTAGAACGTACGGAATCTATAAAATCGGTATATACATACGCGGTGTCGTACCCCGCGGGAAACATATTATTGCAAAACCGGAAGGTTTCCTCCGTAACCGCCTTGACATAGCGGATACGCTCTTGTGAGTATTTTCTGGATAAGGTACCCTCATTATCCACGTAATAGTCATAAAGAATTTCTTCCGTAACAGTAAAATCCGGGTTTGCCTCCAAAAAATCCAGCACAAAGATTTTGTCTTCCCCAAGAGAAATATCCTCGCGAAAGCCCTTTTTGACCTTATTTCTCACAAAAAGCTTATTCCAGGGCATGGAAAGCACCTTGTCCCTGTCGAGCTGCAAAAAAAAGGAAGCAGCGTCCTTCTCTTTTAAGCCGACTGTCGCGCGGGGACTTGTGCACACCGTTTCATAGCCAAGCGCCGTATGAATGACACGGTATCCACAGATCACCATGCTTTTCCCGCTTTCTTTAAGCAGCTTTGCCATGATACTGCAAAAATCGGGCGACAGCATATCGTCACTGTCAACAAACTGGAGATATTCGCCGGACGCCGCCTCCATTCCCGTATTTCTCGCACGGGAAACGCCGCCGTTTTGTTTGTGTATTACTTTCACACGGGAATCCCTCTGTGCAAGATGGTCGCAGATGGCGCCGCTTTTATCTTTTGAGCCGTCGTCCACCAGAATAATTTCCAGGTTTTGGTATGTCTGTGCAAAGAGGCCTTTCACACAGCGCTCCAAATGATCCTGCGCGTTGTATACAGGTACGACGACCGATATTTTTTTCTCTTCCATTTGACGCTCCTCCAGGCCGGCATGTAAACGTTATCCTTTGAGCTTTTGTTTCAGCCAGACTCTTTTCTGTCTCGGGCTGCATGATGCAAACTGGCCGAGCTTCTTTTTAATGTAAGCCTTTTTCTCCGCCTGTTCCGCCTCTTCCCCCAGGTAGCCTGACAGCTCTTTCACTGCCTGCGCGCCAGGGGCGCCCGGCTGCTTTTCCCGAAATTCCTGCGGGAGCAGGTAAAAGGACGGGCAATCGATATCCGCTACCCGGTTGACGGGATGCTTTTTCTGGAAGTGCAGGTAAATAAACTCGTCCGTCCTGACATTCCCGCCCTCCAGGTAAGCCCGGTATAGCTTTCCATTTTCCCAGTAGAAAACCTGATAGGCGGTATCGCGTTCGTCGTTCACAAAACGGTAGCGTGAATAGGCAACGTCGCAGTCCACGAAGCATTTACAGCGAAATAAATTTATTCCCTGTTTTTCACAAATTTTCAAAATTCCGGTAAATTCGTCAAACGCATAATTTTCACCAGTTGTAAACACCGTTTTATATGGATAAATAGCGCCGTCCTGTTCAAACAGGCGGTTCATTTTTTTATTGTTTTTATAAAGGGAAAGATGCCCCTGAAAAAGCACCCTCTCATATTGGCTGAGTATTTCATCATTAATCACGCTGCCGATATCTCCAAAAATCTGGTCGATATCGCAGTGGCCCCAAAAATCATACCCTTCCAGATAATCAGAAAATAAAACGCCGAACGCGGGCCTGAAATCACAAAAGCGAAAAGGCTGCTCTAGCGAAACCGCAAATCCAAGCTTTTTCTCAAACAGGCTTTTTAAATCGGCAAAGGCGCGGATAACCGGCTTTACATTTTTGGGATACTGTCCTTCGTAAAGGGTATCTGTAAAAATCAAAAAATCAAAATCAGGATTGGCAGCGCACGATTTTAAGAACAGCGGAAAATACGCGGGAAACGGCCCGTACCAACAAATTATCACAGCAACTTTATGGTTCAAAGTAATCAAGCTCCTACTCTTATATTATCTGCGGCGTCAAGCCGCGGCGCATGTTCCCGTACTATCTTTTCGGGGTGCTGCATATAAAGCCCCGCAATAAAGAAATAGTTGATTAAGCTTGGGGGATAAAGGAACGATGTATCTACTAAAAAAGCAATAAACATGAGGATTAGCCCAACAGAAAGCAGCTTGTTCTTTTTAAAAACCGAGACGAGCGGATAAATAAGAACGGATAGAAATGAAAGGAAAGCGAATACACCGTAATAGCTCAGTACATAGATAACGCCTTCGGTCATCTGCGCGTCCTTCCAGTCCATTCCGAAGAAAATAAAGCGCAGGGAGTCCCAGGCGCCAAGCCCCATTACGGCGTCGATAAACTTCTGATACAGCACCGTTCTTCCGGCTCCCGTAGGGTCGGACAGTGTTTGTACAATATATCGGTTGATAAAATAAGAAATAAACTCGCTGTTAGCAATTGCGAAATATGCAAACACACCGCAAAATGCAAGAATCACGCCTGCCACAAATAAC
The DNA here is from genome assembly GCA_900540275.1 of uncultured Oscillospiraceae bacterium. Classification (GTDB taxonomy): domain Bacteria; phylum Bacillota; class Clostridia; order Oscillospirales; family Acutalibacteraceae; genus Scatavimonas. Next base: position 26,551 of record UQFO01000007.1, read on the forward strand.
AGCTGCGCCCTGGAGGGAAGCCTTCTCTTTATATATACGATTAAGGAAGGGACTGCAATTATGGTAAACGGTATCAGCACGGAACGTGAGCCGCACAAAAACAGCCCGGCAAACCCGCCAATTGCCCCTAGAATACGCAAAACCGAATCGTAGCGCTTCTGCGGTTTCCAGAAAAACATAAGCGGCAGGCACAGCGCATAAAACAATCCCGCGCCGTTGCCGTTTTGATAGGTGGCGGGCATTTTAAGCGCATCGAGGCCGCCGCCTCCATGCCCGAATCCGATTGGCTTTGATTCAAACGAATCGCCATAGGCAATATTGAGCCCTTGGATTTCAGTCGCCTGAATTCCAAACAGGAACTGCACGGCCGCGTAAAGACCAACAATCAGCAGAGCTACCGAAATAATACGCACTGTTTTATCAAAATCCATTCTGCCTCCAATAATGATTGCAAGCGGTGACAGAATCAAAACGATGGATATAGATACCATATACAGGCTCAGCCGCGACAGGCTCATTACCATCGGAATCAGGATAAACACGGCAAACAGTACATATGCAATTGCAAAGCCCCGGAATTTATCGATAGCCGGACGGATTCCCTTTACGCTCCAAAGCAGCGCGAACGCAAAAAGGAGCATCGCAACCGTTAACGGAACGTCCGAAACGAGCACGCCTGCCTTTGGAAACGTAAACGTAAAAAACTCAAATAAATAAAGCATGGATGATTCCTTTCAGAAAATCTCCTCAATATTTGCCGTACTTTCCCATAACAAACGGAAAGAATCGCTTGACCAGGTAATAAACCGGCAGGCAAGCCAGTACAACCGCCGCACTTAGCAGCAGGACGAAAAACGGATTGACCCTGACCGCATCGCTCGCGGTGTGCAACGCAGAGGCTGTAAGCTGGATGACGATACGTTTCACCGGCTCATGCACACACATGATAACCAAAGAAGCGCTGCCAAGGTATTTCAGCCAGCGGAACCGGCACAGCTGGGAGAGTGCCCAGATAAATGCAATTCCGCAGAACGCCGCAAGGTAGTATAAAAAATAGTTTTGATAAATGTTGTTGTTCATATCCGCCTTGCCGTTGAAAAGAGCAAGGGGAATCAGGATTGCAAGGAGCACGGCGGACAAAACAGCCGCTTTTCCTTTTGATACAGAAGAAAGCTTTTCTTTCCCCGCAAGCATATATCCAAGCGCGTAAAAGGGGAGCGCCATTGTCATGGCATCAAGGCACCACGGCAGCCGGAACGGGCAAAACAGGCTGTAAAGATAACCCGCCGCCGACAAAAGGATAATCGCGGCGGCAAGGAAATACCTGTTTTTAATAAACCGTTCTCCCAAATAAAACATAAGCTGGGTCATAAGCATGCAAGGAATAAACCACATCACGACATTGAACGCATAGCCCTCATTGCCGCCTTGGCCGATAAAGATGTTTAAAAGCGGAGCAAATACCGGAATACCGGTTTGCCCACGCAGCCTACGCTCCAAAAACGCCCAGTAACAAAAGGTGAGCAAAGAAAAAACGAAGTAGGGCGTCAGAAGGGATTTGACCCTGCGCACTGCAAAATGTTCCTTCCGGGAGGAAAAGAAAAGAAATCCGGAAATAAAAAAGAACAGTGGCATATGGAACGCATATATCACTGTATTAAGCGGTTCAATCAAAGAGACGTGGCCAAGCACTACTAAGAGAATGCCCATCCCCTTCATTGCGTCCAGAAAATCATAATGTCTTTTTTCCACTGTTCTTCTCCTTATCCCTTCCTTTTCAGCATTGGTACAGCAGTGGAATGCAGCCATCCCGAAAACGCTACAGAAAAGGGCAAGGGCATCAGGCGGTAAAATTTAAGATATGCCTTTTTTACAAAGCTCCTGTTATCTTCCCAGAAAGGCTCGTCCTTCCAAGGGGATTTATTGCGGAAGGAAATAAACTTTCCCACATAGCGGTGACCGCTTTCCTTTATCCAGGGGCGCAGGGATAAAAACGACGTTGTAAAGTGTATAATGACCGGTTCTTCCACCGCTTCGTTCATTTGTTCCCTGCTATAATATTTGACAGGCTTTCTATATTTGAGCATGTCGCTGTAAGCAAAATCGTAAAAAAGTGTAATAGAATTATATTTCGGGGCAAGCGGCAGGATTTTCCCTTCAAATACCGCGTTGATTACATCCTGGTCAGGGTATTGAATCACTCCCGCATGGCTTTCGATAAACCGCGAAACCTTCTCCCTGACGGAAAAATTACGGTATTTTTCCAAATCAATCAACAAAACGCCGCTGTTGATATAGGTACTGTTCAAGTCCATATCGAGGTTTTTCAGGTAACGGGGGCTGAGGCAGTCGTTCACCCCCGCTATAATATTCTCTCCCATATCCATATGCCAAAGCGGTTCCAAAGAACCGTTGATGATGGTATCGCAGTCAAGATAAAGAAGCCGGCTTACCTGCTCGTCAAACAGCTCGGAAATAAACAGCCTGATGAACGCGACCTTTGGCCACCGGTCAGAAATAAAGGATTCCGGAATCTCGACGTCATCCACCTTTAAAAAGACGCCCGTTCTTCCGTAATCCTTAAAAACCATATTGAGCTTTTCCTTATTTCCCTGCGAAATCCCATCATCGAGAATAAAGACATTGATTTCGCTGCTGTCCCGGTTATTTTCCATCAAAGAAACAAGGGATGTGCCGAGTATTCCTGAAAATTTATCATCGCTTGCATATAATACATTCATTCCCGCCACATCCTATTTTTCGATTTCAATTCTATTTTGCTCCCTTCGCCGTGAGTACCACAGCGACCGTCTTAAAAATAATTTTTAAATCAAGCCAGAAGCTGCAATTGTCTACATAATACAGTTCCATCTCAATCCGTTCATCATAAGTGGTCTCACTACGTCCATTTGCCTGCCAATAGCCGGTAAGTCCCGGCTTTGCGCTGAGGAATTTATCCTGCATACTTCCATATTTTTCAAGCTCGGCAGGTACGACGGGCCTTGGACCTACGATGCTTAGGGTTCCATTTAAAATATTAAGCAGCTGCGGCAACTCGTCAAGACTCGATTTTCTTAGGAAATTACCTATTTTGGTAATTCTCGGGTCGTTCTCCAGCTTAAAATTCTCCTCATATTCTCTGCGCTGCTCTGGCGTAAAATGTGCAATCAACTCTTCTGCGTTTGACACCATACTTCTGAACTTATATATGCGGATGATTTTGCCGCCCATACCGACTCTTTTCTGCGAAAAAAACACAGGACCCGCTGGATCCTCCGCCTTGATAATCAACGCAATAACCAAAAAGAACGGCGACAGCACGATAAGCGCAAGCCCGGAACAAACAATGTCAAACAGCCGCTTTATGACGCGATACATAAACTTATTTTTTTCTTCACCAAAATCGCCGTATTGTTCCTTACTGTACACACTATCTTCAATTGGGGCAATTTCTTCTTCCGATACCGCCGCGGCATACGCACCTGCAAGGTAGTATGTATTTGCGCGGGAATCGTTTCGTACATACTCTTTCTCTCTTACCGTATTCATGCGCTCTCCTCCTTAAACCTCTTCCAGACTTATCCCCTATCACTTTTCATAATCAAACCTGATTTTCATACCGGTAAAGATACCCTTCCTTTCCGGTTTTCATCTCAACCCCATTCATAATGAGGCCCAATATCTTCGCGTCAATCCTTTTAAGCGTAGTCAGCGTCTTGTTTAAATCCGGATAAGTAGACTTTCCTTCCCGAATGACAAGCACGACGCCGTCGCTGTCTGTAATCAGGGGCAGCGCGTCTACAACCACGTTAATCGGGGGGGTGTCGAAAATAATATAATCGTAATTGGACTCCAGCTTCGTGATAAGCTCCTTCATCGCTTCGCTGGCAAGCAGCTCAGACGGATTCGGCGGTATCACGCCGCTGCACAGAATCTCCAGGTTTTCCACCTTGGTCTTGTGGATTACCTCGTCAAGCTCATTGATGCGTCCGAGTACATTGGTAAGGCCCGGAGCGGCCGGAAGGCTGAAGAACCTGTCGACCTTCGGTTTTCTCAAGTCGCAGTCGACCAGCAGTACCCTGATGTCCATTTGCTGGGCAAGAGCAATCGCCAGGTTGACCGCTGAGGTTGTTTTACCCTCAGAATTATAGGAGCTCGTAATTACAATCTTTTTACACCCGTCTTTTATCACGGAAAAGACGAGATTCGTTCTCGCTGTTTTATACGCTTCCTTTATCTGGAAATTAAGCGCCGTATTATCATCTTTGGAACGGACAGCCTTACGGCTGGATTTTTTAAACATATAACTTTCTCCCTGTCTGCCGATTCTATGGCGTCTTTACTGAACCGTGCCGTTCTGTTTAAACATGCTTTCAAAATTGGGGATATATGCGAGTACCGGGATATTCAGAGCGGTAAACTCCTCATCCGACGACTTGATGCGAATATCAAAATAATTCCGAATCAGGACAAAGGCAACCGACAAAACCAAGCCAAGCAAAAACCCGAGTGCGGTGTTGATAACCGGGTTCGGCGCGACGGGCGTCTGCGGGACGAGAGCCGGATCGACAACCTTAAGCTGGACGTTTTTCTTATATTCCGTAATTACCGTTGGGGCAATTTCCGCAATCGTATCTGCGATAAGCTTGGTATCCGTCTGGCTCTTTGCGCTTACCTGTGCCTGGAACACCTCGGTATCATTGAGCGTTGAGAATAAAACCATCTTTTCAAGCTGGCCGGCAGAATAACGCTGGGATAATTTATCGGCCACCTTGGAATAAAAGCTGTTTGTGTCCAGGATTTCTATTGTCGTATTGACAAGGCGCTGCTCATAAGCAAGCTGTGTCACAACATCGGAGGCGGTCCCCCCCTGGAGCGTAGTGGAAACACAAAATTTCACCGAGCTCTGGTAGGTGTTTGCAATAAACAATTTTGTATAACCGAAAAAAGCGCCGGCAAGAACTACCGCGCAAATAAGGATAAGGAGCAGGTTCTTTTTTAACAGTTTAATGATTTGTCCCGATGTAATACCCATATGATTACAGTCACCCTTCAAATAAAATATCTATACACAATCGCGATATATGCATAATCTACAAAGCATATATACAATTTTTATTAACTTATACTATTATAAGAGGGAGCGGGAAATATGTCAACAAAGCGCGAGCCACCTGTTTTACTTTTTAATTTTGTCACATATAAAGCTTCTTTACAACATCCTTTTTTATGGAATTAAGCTACAGCTATTTCCATGTTTTTTCTTTTTCTTTCAAAAAACAAAAGGCCGGCCCGCCAGGAACGGGTAGATTCCTGACGGGCCGCTGGAGAAGTATATATATTTCGTCGTAAGCTAAATTAATTTTTGGCGTTTTGCTTCTTCTTTTTTATGAAGAGCATGGCGCCTGCCGCTGCCAGCGAAAGCACTGCGGCTGCCAGGGCAATTGGCAAAACAGGTGCGAAAGCATCCCCCGTGACTACGATATCGGGCGGTGACGGCGGCGGGTTATCCGGTTCTGCCTGCTGTGCGGTGAAAATCCATTTGATTTTTGCCGCTGCGTCCGCATAACGGTTGCCTAAGTTGTCGGGGACCTTCAGCTCTACTTTGATTCGGGCGCGTTCGCCCTTGCCGAAGCTGCCCAGGCTAACCGCTTGGGGCTGGCCGTACATACTGAAGCCTCCGTCCTCTCCATAGAGCTTTCCTTTATAGAGAACCTCCGCCTTGCCGTCGGCCGAAGCCTGCGTAATCTCTATCTGAAGCAGCTTCATTAGCTCGTCGGATATTGCTTTCTGCTGTGCGTCTTCAAACTGGCCTTCGTCTGCCTGTAAGGCGTAAAGGTAGATATAAGCTGTTTTATCGTCATCGTTGCCTATATCGATTTGCTGTGTCCTGGTGTCGCCCGGCATTACGCCCTTGAAGCCCTGGAACAGGTCTTCGCCTGGGAGTGTGACAAATTTATCGGCGTCATTCTGGAAAATAACGCTGCTTCCGGTATCGCCTTCGACTTTCGGTAATTGAGGGACACGGTCTACAGCCTCTTCTACGACAATGTCGTTCCAGCCGGTAATTTTTCCTGCATCATCCAGCTGCGGCGTAAAGTTTTCGGATTGCACCGCTTCCGCGCGGGCGTCTATATGGCCGTCGAGCTTCGTGTAGCCGTCCATATCCCAATCCTTGGGCAGGCTGAACGAATCAATCAGGCTTTCCGCTGTTTCGCCGGGCTTTAACGGAAGTTGATAGTAGTAATAGCCGTCTTGGCCCTCCGCCCATTTATCGGCATTTGAAAAATCAAGGGTAATATAGGAGGGGTCGAGCTCCTCACGCTTTTGGCCGTTTTCCCACCAGCTTTTTGTAAGCTTTAAGCGGACAAACGCCGTATTGCTGCCCGTGTTTTTCGCCGAGACGACTTTTTCAACCGTCTGGCCGGGCATAACGCCCGCTTCCGGCTTCGTATATTCGTCGATTAGGGTAATATGTACGTTGCCGAAGGTCACGACGTTGAGCGTGTCCTTGCTTGCTGTAAACGCCGCCAGGGTGACGCCCGCTGAAAGAACAGCAATAAGCACAAGCGCCGCGGCTATGCATATAATCTTTTTCTTTTTCAAAAGCAATCACCCCGTCTGGTTGTTGTTATAACCTATCAATAAAATCAGATTCCCATCAGGTCGTTCAGGTCGGTAATGCTGGTGCCTGTCGTCTGAACGGCATATGCCTTGACGTCAATGCGGACCTCGGGGGCCGCTGCGTTTACAACCGTCGCGATGTCGTCGTTGAACTTCACTTTTGTAAAGAGCTCCTCTGTCTTGCCGCCCTGTCCGACCGCCTTAAGCTCGTCGGCCGCGCTGTCGCCCTTATAATAGAACACAAGCCTTGTGGAAGCATCCGAATTATCGGCGGAAGCATACCACTGCGGATTGAACTCGCCGGCTGCGAATACGCCTTCCTTTTCAATACCGATGTTTGCATACTGCGCCTTGAAATCCGCATAGGTCATCGGGCCGGTATAATTATCAGCGCCCGGAGCCTTTGCGTAAAACTCAACCGTCATGGCTACATAAGCCTCTTCCTTAAGGCTCTCGACAGACGGGTCCTTGTCCTGGATGTCGCCCGGCTTGTAGGTGTGGTCTTGGGTAAGCTCGTACTTCGGCTCGTTGATGGTGATATCGACGTTGTCGCCGGATGTGAATACATTCGTCTTGTCGTTTGATTTTGCGGTCAGGAACGCCATAGTAATGCCATATGTAACAGCTGCTACCAGGATGAGGGCCACGACGGACAGGGTCACCTTCAGCAGCTTATTTGAACGCTTTGTCTTTTCCATGTAAAAATCCTCCGTTTCGATTAATCCGATTTTTTATTATGAGCGATGTTCGGGTCCGGCTTACGCAAACAGTGCTGCGAGCGCCGCCGCGTTGTTTGCATAGGTATCGGTATTATTGTCTGCCTGGATTGCCGAGCCGTAAACGAGTACCCTAAACTCGGGCAGGCAGTTGGCCGCGTAAGAGATAACTTCGCCGCCGCCCAAATCAAGCTCTGTCGTAGCATTCGGATTCATCGTCAGGTCTTTTACTGTAACGTTTGTAAACAGCTCGCTGGTAGAAAGCGTTTTTTCTACAGAGGTGAGCGCAGTGGAACTGCCATAGCAGTAAACGTCGCCCTTGTCGGCTGTGGTCGCTGTTTTGTTCCAAGCGGCCGTATCAAAATTGATTGTCGCTATGCTCGCAAACTGGTCGTATGTAAGGTTGATAAAATCTCCCTGTGTCGCTACGTCGCCCGTCGTGCTTTTGCGTACCTGATAAACGACCTTCATTGCGACATATTCATTGTTGACCGTGCTGTCGTCAGAAATATTGGTAAGTGACGGGTTCTTCGGGATGACAGAATTCGGCTGGTAGCTCTGCGCTATTTTAAGGCCGAGCGTATCCGCGCCGGCGTATGCCGGGTTTACTGACGTACCGTCGCCGGAGCCGTCGGTGTAGCCGTCCCACTTTGGTTCGTTAAGCTGAAGCTTGATTGCCGAGCTGCCCGGGAAGGTGTTCGCCTTGGTGTCGGTGTCTGACAAAAGGGCAATGGTAAGTCCCGCCGTCAGGGATGCAACGACTATAATGGCCGCCGCTGCAAGCAGCACCTTCTTCAGCCTGCTGTTTTTTGTTCTTTCCATAATCTTTTCCTCCTAAAAGTAATGTTTGCTGATATAAATTAACCCACATTTTTCGGGTTATTTCCTGAATTAGTCCTATTCCAGAATAAAGCTGTCATAATTCCAGGCTTCCCTGGCAAATTGTGTGGTAAGCGCTTCCGTTTTATCGCCGTTTGCCGTCGCCTGGATGGTATCGGCTATCACGTCGAGCTGGACATATTCGCCATCCCGCAGGCTGCAATTGAGCGTTACCGTGCTGTTTTGGAAAAGCTCAGCCGTCCGGTCTCCGGGCATAACGGGATATTTATAGTAATAATACCCGTCATGGAGTGCCCAGTTCTCATGAAAGGCAGTCGCGGGGTCAATTGCTACCTCTTTGTTCAGGTATCCGCCCTGCTTGTCTTTTATTGAGGGTACGACAGCCACACGGATGAAAACGGGTTTCTTTGCGTTGCCGTCAGGGTTCTCTATTATGACCTTTTTTGTTGTGACCGTTCCTGCGGCGTCCATTGTATACTCTGAGCCGTTCGGCTCGTTTATATCGATATCGGTCACCGTCATCGGAAAAAACGGGTTTGTTTTGTGATTGCTCTGCGCCGTATAAAAGCCCCATGTCGCCGCGGTAACAGCGCCGGCGGCAAGCAGCAGCAGGAGCACCGCGATAATCCGTTTTTTGCCGGGAAGCGCGCTGATTTTCTTCTCACCTGTATCATTTTCCCTCATAAAACCACCTCCAAACAAGCCACATTTATTTACCGTTTTTCTTTTTTGTTCCCGCCGGAAAAAATCTTTTCCAGCAGGACGAGCAATATTAGTATGCCAACGGCACATAGAAGCAAAATTTTGCCGGTTATAGATGACAGGAAGGTAAACGCATAGCCCGCGAAAGGTATGGAAAAGCCGCTTGCTTTTCCTATAATATCCGCATACGGGATAGGGCCTTCGGTCGTATTTTGGTTAGCGATTCCCTTTGTTATGAAGGTGTTCGTTTCGCGGTCGGCCTCTATAACCTGGTGCGTGATAGTCTTTCCGCCCATTGTGAAGGTTACGGGGTCGCCCACATCGATTTCTTCAGGCGGAACCTGCCTGACGTAAATCAGGGAACCGACCTGGTACTGCGGCTCCATACTCCCGCTAATCACCGTGTACGGCTTATAGCCGAACACCTGCGGCAGAAAACCAATCAGCAAAACAAGAACCAGTACGGCGGCAATTATGCCGGTACATACCCTGTCGATGATTCTGAATGCTTTCAAGCGCGTTCCCCCTCCCCTTCTATTCAGGGCGCTGCCTTCAATTTGTTCTGCGCAAGCGCCGCGTCTCCCTCAAGGTTGTGTTTGTCTGCCGATTTAGCGTTTACAAACACGGCTTCGGGGTTTACTTCGCTGCCGTAAAGGATAGCCGCGTTCCCTTCTTTCAGGGAATTTCCCAGCGTGTCGTAGATGGAAAGCGATTTAAAGTCATACCTCCACGCAAGCTTCGTATCCTCGGTCACCCGGTAGTATTTGGTCGGGTCCACCGAAAGCGTCTCCGACTTTGTCAGGTTCATGCCGTCCGTCTTGTCAAAGCTGATGACGACAAACGACGTTTTGTTCGGCGCGCCTTCGCAGGCGCTTGTATCGAACTGCTCAACCTTAAATAAAAAACTCTGCTGCGCGCCTGTGAATTCTTCGTAGCCATGGGCGTCGCCCGGTATATTGGTTTCTGTAATCGCGGTGTTTCCAGATAGTCCGGCCGGGTTATCGTTTGCTCCGTAATACAGCTCGTCAATCGTCTTAGTGATTGTAATCTGCGCGGAAACGAGGCCGTTGATAAAGCTGCCGTTTACGCCAAACTGGGACAGCGTGCCGCTTAATATGCTCTTCGTTTCATCTCCGCCGACGGATTCAACCTTGAGGTAGCCCGGGATATTTATTTCCGTCACCTTATATTTGGTGCCGACGGGAACGCCTGTAATAACGGCGCTCTGCGTCCTTTTAAGCGTAATAATTCCGTCGCCGCCGGCAGTCATCGGCACGCCGTCGAGCGAATATTCCACGGGATAGGTACGGAATGTACTATCGTCACTGCCGAAGATATTGCTCAGCTCGACCTTAAATGAATATTCTTCATCCGGATTATACAGGCCGCTGTTCATGGCCTGAGCCGTCAAGTCTTTGGAAAACGCGATGTTCGCCGTCTTTACCGTGTTTGTATAGATTACCGTCTGTGCGGTGCTTCTGACCGCGTCGTCCTGGTCAAGGTTTGAAAAATTAAAGCTGTCATCGGAAGACGACCGCAGGTTATCGGTAATATATCCGTTGCCGGCGTTATAGCCGAGCACAATACCGTCAACATCCAAAAGCCTCCAGGAAGTGCTGTAGTAGTCGGTAAGCTTTTTCCCGCTGGGATTAAACTGGACAGCGGCGTCCTCTGCGCGGGAGGGCTTTTGCAGGTCGTCGCTTTGCCGCAGGCGCATGTCGCTGCCTTTTGTAAACTGGTTGACATACTTCATCTTCTGTCCGTACATCAGGGTTTGCCCTCTGGAGGTCATGGTTTTCGGCGCCGCGAAAGAATCATATAAGCCGTGAATCACAGTCGGCTCAACCGCAGCCCAGTTGTTCCCGTCTGGTATAAAATTGTCCCCCAGCTCGGGCGTGCTTCCGCCGTAGCTGCTCCAGCTTCCTTTCCACCTGCTCTGCGAGGTATCGGTATCCCCGATTGTAAAGAGGTTGTTCCCCGCTGGAGAAAGGTCGTCCGTAGAATTTATATTTGTCCATGTACCGCCGTTCGTATTGCGGAATATCACGTTCTCAGGGACGGACGCAAGGTCGCAGTAAAAGTACCCCGAATCCGCGTCCACAGCCATCTTGGTATAGGTTCCCGCTTCGCTGCCGTTCCAGGTATAGGCGTATGCTTCCGCCCAGCCCGCCTTCGAGGCGTCAAGCATCAATGTATGCCTGGCCTGCGGCGCCTCGCCCGCTTTATTGAGTATGGTTTTTTGCCCTTCTATTGTTCTGACAACGTCGTAGCTTTCCGGATAAGTAAGGCCGGAATTGCCGTTTTCAGTAGAGCCCTTGTTCTCAAGCGTATAAGAGAAGGCATTGTCGTCCGCCGCTTTTTTTGTATCGGAAAGGAGCGCGCTGTTCACGCCGTCAAAAGAAACATTGCTGTCAACCGTAAGCGTATTCGTCTGCGGGAAGTTGAAGCTGAGCTTCAGGTTTGATTCCCACATGCCGCGTTCCATATAGAACATGGTGAGGGTATGTGTCTGTGTCGGGTCGGAAAAGTCGACGGCGTTCGAAAAATCATATGTATAAGGCTTTGTGACCTGGGCGTATCTATCGTTTGTGTCGCCGTCAAATACGCCTGTCGTTACCGTGGATTCCTTCGTCCTGAAATTAATCTTGCCTTCGCTCGTGGAATGCGCCCCGCCCATATCGAGCACAAGCTTTCCGTCAATGAAAATCCAAACGTCGTCGTCTCCGGTAAACTCAAATATAATGTCGCTTCCGTTGATTTTTCCATTGTCCGTCATGGAAAACGGGATTTCAAACTTTGCGCCGAAGCCGTAGTCAAGCTTACCCTTATCCGAGGGGTTGCCGTTGTTGAAGGGAAAGAATCCGGGCTTGCCTCCGCCCGACATGGCCGTATCGTATACCGCGTTGTTGGTATAGTTGAGGCTTGTCCCGTCAAAATAGAGGTTTTTCTGGGAGGAATCAAATTCATAATACGTCACGCCGCCGCGCACTGTCTGGTAGAACGGAAACTCCACGTTTTCATAAATATCCGCAAACGTCGTGCCTGTAACCGCATAATCGGACGAATTTTCTAATACATACGCCGCCCTGCGCTGTGTCCCGCTGGAGCTGACCGCAACCTCCTGTGCCGCCGTTTTCCCGTTTGCCGAGGTAAAGTGGAGCCTTACCCTTTCCGGTTTGCTGCTCCAGCTGTTTGAGCTGTCCAGATTGATAACAAACGTGGTGTTATGGGAGGCGTCTCCCTTTCCGGTCTGTATAAACGTTCTCGAGCCATTGGCTCCGGCCGTGTATGTATAAGTATTGCCCTGTACAAAGCTGCGCTTTGTATCGTCGGCGGAATCATGCCACCAGCTTCCGTCGGAGTAAAACTCAAAGGTAACGGTATTGAGCCGGCCGTTTCCCTCAGAACGGTTTTCGTTGAACCACTCGCGGCTGAAGTAGGGAAGCTCCTTGCCGTTCTGCGTAAGCCGGCCGTCAGCCAGGGTATCGTCGACTAAGCCGAGCGCGGCCGCGTTGTTGTTCCCTTGGTTTGCAAGGTTCGCGCCGTCTTTAAAATTGGTAAGGTTTTCCGAGCCATATCCATTATAAAAATCGCCGAAGTACAGGGGGACGCTGTAACCTGACCGGGCAATTTGTTCATTGAATTTTCCATATGGAAGGTAATTTGGGAACCCGCCAGAGCGGGTTCCCGCATCGGGCGCTGCGCCCGAATTTTCAATTTGATTGTTGTATTTATAATCGTAAAGCGATACCGGGATGTAAAGATAGTCATCCGCAGCAGCGCTTGCCGAACTGGTCGCAAGGGCTGTAAGCGCGGCAACGGTTGCAGAAAGAAAAATCAGGACCGCCATGAGCAGCGCCATTGCCTTTTTCCCGCCATGCCGCATTTTTCCGAGGACAGGTACCATTATGCTTACCGCCTTTCTTAAGGTAGAATGATAACTAGCTAAAGCAATAAAATGAAATAAAACATGGAAGTTCATTCCACGCAATTCCTTCATATAATTTTGTTGAAAGCTAATAATTCTTTTAACGTATTCACCAAGTAAACGTTTACATGAGAATAAATAAAAAAATAGCGTTCTTAATACATGTAAACGCATGCTGTCGTAAAATAATGGGCTTGGTTCAAGTCACTGTTTATTATTATATTCCATAATATTCCAGAGTCAATAATTGTTAAAAAATTAACAGATTTTGGTTCTATTTTAACAAATACGTTCTAACATGGCGGGAATAGAATTGTTCACTTTTTCTTTTTTGGTCGATTTTTATTTAATTTGATTCTCAAAATTTATGCATTTTTTCATAAAAAATACAAGCGGCAGGAAGCAAAATCAAATTTGCGCCCTGCCGCTTGCTTTTTTTATTCAATCAGACCAAAACGGTACTCCGTTACTGTTTCGGCCTTTTTTCCCGCCGGCAAAAATGCCGAAAAGAAGTTTGGATGGTTTACGGCGTCGGGGAAAAACTGCGTTTCCAGGCAAAAGCCATCGCCATTATGATATGGCACGCCGCCCTTTCCGGCAGGCGCGCCCTCCAAAAAATTCCCTGAATAGAACTGTATGCCCGGCAGCCCGCTCCATACGGACAACGTAATACCGCTTTTGGCGCTTTGCGCATATGCCGCCTCGCGGAATTGCCCTGTGTACCCATTTACGGCGTAATTAAAATCAAATCCTCCCGCAAACGAAAATTGAGGATGCTCCGCCCCAATTCTGCTGCCAAGCGGCACGGCCCTGCGCAGGTCGAGCGGCGTGCCCTCTACCGGCGCGAGCGTGCCGTCCGGTATCAGGTTTTTATTGACAGGTGTGTAAAAATCGGCGTTAATTCTTATATTTTGACTGTATGCCGTGCCGCTTTCGCAGCCATCGAGATTGAAATAGGAATGGTTTGTCAGACTGCAAAGCGTATCTTTATCGCTTATCGCTTTGTAGGTAATACGCAGCGTGTTTTCCCGCGTGAGCGAGTATGTCACCATAACTTTGAGCGTTCCGGGATACCCCTCTTCCCCGTCGGGGCTGGTATAGGAAAGGCAAAGCTTATCCCCCAGTATTTCCGGCGTAAAAACTTTTTTGTCAAAGCCCTCTGTGCCGCCGTGTAAGTGGTTTTCACCGTCATTACAGGCCAGCCGGTACTCTTTTCCGTTTAAGGTAAACAAACCCTTTGCTATACGGTTGCAAACGCGCCCCGCAATGCACCCAAGATATTTATCCTGCCGGACATAACCGTCAAGCCCGTCGTAGCCGAGCACCACATCAGTCGGTACGCCCGTTCTGTCCGGAACGTATAAAGCGCGCACGGCGCAGCCGTAATTCAGGATTTCCGCACGCATCCCGTTTTCGTTTACGAGGATAAACAGGAACACTTCTTTCCCGTCCGGCGCAGTTCCGAACGGTTTCTTTTCAATATGGTTCACAAAAAACGCCTCTTTTCATTTTCTATTTCCCCCTAATATAGACTTTAACAGAAAAACCGGCTAAAATAAAGACAGAATGAAACAGAAGGAGCTGGAGTTATGGAGGACGCGTATGTCATGCAGCTGCCGGACCGGATGTTCCGTGAGCTTTACCTGTGCTTCTGCGGCTATGCGAAATGCAAGCCGCTCCACAGCTTTGGACCCGCCGTACGCCCCAATTATATTCTCCACTATATTTTAGAGGGAAAGGGTGTGTACCAGATTAACGGGGATACCTACGAGCTGTGCGCGGGGCAGGGCTTTTTGATTCCGCCCGACGTACAGACCTTTTACCGTGCCGACAGTGAAACGCCGTGGCGTTATCTCTGGGTGGGCTTTAACGGGGCTAACGTCCGGGAATATTTAAAGAACGCGGGGCTGGCGGGCGCCGAACCGGTATTTACCTGTGGAAATGGAGAACGCTTGAAGGAAATCGTGCTCGAAATGCTCAGGCGCAATACCTTTGGCCCCCACAATGAATTCAAGCTCCAAAGCCTTCTGCTTGACTTTTTTTCCGTGCTCGCGCAAACCGCTGCGTCCATTACCGACACAGAAAAAAGAACGGACAAGAGCAACCTTTATGTAAAAAAAGCGGTCGAATTTATCCAGAATAACTATTCAAACCCCATCGGGGTAAACGATGTGGCCGAATACACTGCTGTTAGCCGAAGCTACCTGTACCGTCTTTTCCGCGAAGCTACAGGAAAATCCCCCCAGGAATACCTGACCGCGTTCCGCATTACCCGCGCGCGGGAGCTCCTCTCTTTTACAGCGCTTTCAATTGAAAGCGTCGCGCTTTCCTGCGGCTACAGGGACCCGCTCGTTTTTGCTAAGACCTTTAAGAATAAAACGGGCAAAGCACCAAGCGAATACAGGAAAGCACATCACAAAACGCTTGTGAACGAAATTTCACATAGCGTAAAAAAACTTGATGATATCTGAAACCAGGCAGGGACGGCATAATGCCGTCCTTTTATAATGTACCGGGATTATTTATTTTGCGCGCAGCACGTATAGGCGCGAATAGAAATCGTATGCGCGGCTGTCTCCGGGCTGCGGCTCGCCGGAGCTTGAATCGCTCGTAACAAGGCCGGCATTCATCAGTTCGTCCCCATAAAGAGAAAGGCCGGATTCCTCTATTTCATAAAGCATATCTTCACAAAGGCCGTGGAGCCTGAGCCTTCTGTAATGCGTATTGACCTCGTTGAGAAAACGGTATGTCGCAACGACAGCCTGTTTTTTATCGTCCGATACTATCATCCAGGCCGCGCAGTTCCCATCGAACGGGCTTTCCAGGCGGTAGAAGGTCCCGAACTGGATTAGCCCCCTGTGCTGTTTCATAAATTGGATTTGTGCTTTTACCTGCCCGATTTCCTCTTCCGAAAGCGTATTGAGGTCGAGCTCGTA
This sequence comes from uncultured Oscillospiraceae bacterium, assembly GCA_900540275.1. Classification (GTDB taxonomy): domain Bacteria; phylum Bacillota; class Clostridia; order Oscillospirales; family Acutalibacteraceae; genus Scatavimonas. The sequence goes on from UQFO01000007.1 coordinate 42,297, forward strand.
GCCAAACGCGCCGAAAAACGCAACATCCGCGCGCGTTTTTACCGGCGTATAGCGCGAGGTCAGCCAGTTGGGGGCCGACGATACATGCGCGCCCATACTGCTGACGGGATAAACCATCGACGTCCCGTACTGGATTTTAATCCGTTCCACAGCGTCCGTGTCGTCGCTCGTCCAACACTGCGGCGCGTAATAAAGCATACCCGGGTCGAAGCGCCCGCCCCCGCTTGCGCAGGATTCAAATAAAATATTGGGGTTCGCTTCAATCAATCGTTCGTATAAACGGTAGACACCTAAAATATACCGGTGAAATACCTCTCCCTGGCGCTGCGGCGGCAGGGACGCGCTGTAGCATTCCGAAATACAGCGGTTCATATCCCATTTAATGTAGGAAATTTTCGATTCGCTCAGTACCTTCGACATGCTCTCAAAAATATAGTCCACGACCTCCGTGCGGGAAAAATCAAGCACATACTGGTTTCTGCCATGGGATAGGCTCCTGCCCGGCGTTTGAAGCAGCCAGTCGGGATGTAAACGGTACAAACCGCTTTCCTTGTTGACCATTTCCGGCTCGAACCAGAGCCCGAATTTCATTCCCATCTCTTCCACCTTGCGTGAAATGCCGCTGATACCGCTTTTGAGCTTCTGTAAATTTGGCGTCCAGTCCCCCAGCCCATGCCGGTCGTCGTTGCGCTGCCCGAACCACCCGTCGTCGAGTACAAACATTTCGACTCCGGCCTCGCTCGCTTTCCTTGCAATATCAAGGATTTTCTCCTCATCAAAATCGAAGACAGTAGCTTCCCAGTTGTTGATAAGGATTGGGCGCACCTTATCGCGCCAGCTTCCTCTTGCAAGCCGCGTCCTGTATAGCTTGTGGAAGGTCTGGCTCATTCCATTGAGCCCTTTATCCGAGTAGGCTATAACCGCCTCCGGCGTCTGGAAGCTTTCATTCGGCTCCACGCGCCAGGTGAACGCAAACGGATTAATTCCAAGCATTACGCGCGTCACATCGTACGTATCGACCTCCGCCTGTGCAAGAAAATTCCCGCTGTATACGAGGCTGAAGCCAATCGCCTCTCCTGTAAATTCGTCTGTATTCGGACGCGCCAGCGCGATAAACGGGTTATGGTTGTGGCTGGAATTCCCCCTCGCGCTGTCGATTGCCTGGATGCCCTGCTGCAATATCCTTTTTTTAATGCTGCGTTCACGCGACCATGCGCCGCTGAGCTGTATCCACTCATAATTACTGTCGGGCAAATCGAGGCACATGCTCATCGCCGCTGTCAAATCGTATTCCTCCGTGCCTTTATTGGTAAACCTTGCGCTTCGCGCGACAGCGGCGTAGTCCTCAAAAACCGTATAGGATAAAATGATTTCCGCATGGAGCAGCTCATCCACCAAGGTAATTTCCAGCGTCTGTGCTTCCCCTTTTTGCTCTACATACGTCGCGGGCAGTCCCGCAAGGGGCTCTTTTCCTTCGAAAATGCGGTGCGAGCGGTATGCAAAGGCCGATATATTGCTGCCGTTGGGCTGTTTGATTTCAAATGCGGGGCGCCTGTAGTCGCTCGACCCGTAGCTTGGATATTCCTGCTTAATCTGGTCGAGAGAGAAAAATTTATCCTCCTCGAATACGCCTGGTGAAAGCGGCCTGTACTGCAGCTCAAGCAAATGGGAAAAATCCTCCCTGTCACGGATATGCCTGCCAAAGTACAGCTGCCCAAGCGAGCCATTTTTTAAAATGGTAAAAATATAGCTGATTTCCTTATTATAAAGATGAAAGGTCTTGCTGCCCTCATGGAAAACGATGCCCATAATCTGTTCCTCCTGTTTTATAAGCTGTTTAATGCTGCCCTGGCCTTGCCCTTACAGCCTCATTATAACCGTATTTGAGCCTGTAAACAGGTGAGAATGTTGCATAAACCAGTTAAAATGTTTCCTGATAGCAAAAAGGCGGCTTCGTCTATGAAGCCGCCCTTGCTACAACATGAAGCTTTAAATCCTGATAACCGTTTGATAAGGAAAACCGGTTCTCGATTCCTTTTGTAATATATACATCATCATCGCTGGTCAGAAGGATATAGTCAAACCCGCCGTACTGCTGGTAATACTCCTGCGCGCCCTGCGCGCCCATGATAAACAGCGCGGTCGAAAGCGCGTCGCCCAGCACAGGGTCGCCGCAGACGACTGTTGCGGATTTCAGCCCGCTATCCGCGGGCATCCCCGTGCGCGGGTCTATGATATGATGGTATTTTTTTCCGTCTACTTCAAAATAGCGCTGGTACGCGCCTGAGGTGATAAGCGAGGTCTCCCCTACGTCTACCCTGGCAAAATGCTCCTGCGTTCCGGGGTATTCGACCGCCACGCCCCAAGCTCCGCCGCCAGGCTTCCGGCCGATAGTCTGTACATTTCCACCGAGGCTTAAAACAGCGCTTTGTATCCCATTTTGTTTCAGCGTATCCGCTATTTTCTGTGATGCATAGCCTTTCGCAATCCCGCCCAAATCAATCGACATATGCTGTTCCAGACCGACGGTGCCTTCATTGAAATCGAGTGAAAGCTTTCTATAATCCACATAGGGGAGCAGCGCTTGAAGCGTTTGGCCGTCAGGAATATGGCGCTCACCAGTTGTAAAGCCCCATGCTTTCACAACAGGATATACGGTAACGTCGAAAATTCCGCCGGTTTGCTTTGATACCATCTGCGCCTTAGATAAAATTTCCATTACCTCCGCGGATACAGGGGTCTTTGTTCCGGCATTCTTATTGATTTTCGCAATATCGCTTTCATCCTTTGTAACGGATAGCAAATTTTCAAGCCGTACAAGCTCTTCGTTCGCTTTTGCAACGGCCTGCTGCGCGTTTTTCCCGTACACGGTAATATCGACGACCGTATCCATACCAAACAGCTTTTGCGTTACCGCCTCATTCTGTCCGCGTCCGGGGCTGCACGAATTCAAGAAAAACAGCAGCGAACAAAGCACAACAATTCCCAGTTTTTTCATTGCCGCCTCCCGCAATCGGTTTTTACCTGTCCAGTGTAGCACAAAACGCCTTATGCGGCAACAAAAAAGGACGCGGGCCCTGCTTTCGCAGAGCCCGCGCACCGGAAATAATTCCATGAGGATTTGATGAATCTATTGAAGATAAATTTTATGCGGCTGAATTATCGGGAAAACGGTCGATTGTTTTCGCAATGTATTTCTGCGACAGGATGACATCCTGCATATTAATTTCGCCGTCGCAGTTTACGTCGGCCGCATCATATGCATCGCCTTCCAAAATTTCAATACGCGCCATATCCTTCTGGATATTCGTCACATCGCCGATGCTGATTTTACCGTCTTGGTCGTTGTCGCCCTTTAAAACAAGCGCATTCTTTGCGGCTTGGATTCTGGCAACCAGCTTGTCGGTTTCTTCCTGCGTTGGAATACATTCAAATTCACGGTAACAGATGTGGCAGGTTTCAATATATCTCTCATAGGAATTCTTGGTATATTGCCAAGATACTTCCTTAACATCATATTGTTCCTGCCAGACCGCCCGCAATACGGTATAGTCCGCGTTATTAATTTCGATTGCAGCAATTGCTTCCTGCAGCATTCTTACGGCGCCGAGCAGTTCTTCCGGTACCGGCGGTCGAGTGGAAAGCCGAGAGATATAGTCTCTCACTTCTCCCATTCTAGTATAAGATTCCGCGGTAATATCATTTGGAAGCGGAAGCCCACGAAAAATATCATGCTCTATATAGGTTTGCGCCATCGAAAGATTTCGATTCAGGCTTAGAGCCTGCTCTTCTTCACAGCTTAACGTACCTTCCAGGGCAAGATATGCAGAGCGCAGGCTTTCCGTCGCCTCGTCTATCTGCTGCTGGGTTGCTTCCTTACTGTTTTCACGAATATCCCAAGCGGTTTTGCGAGCTTCAAGAAAGGCGGAATATGCGGGCGCCGTTTCGTCGCAGTAATCCAATATCCATGGCGTAATATTATCGATATCCCACACAATTTCATTTAATGCTCTTGTATCTACTATATGAGGTGCAGGGTCGCCGCCCTGGGCGGATACCGTGATACTGAAGGAAGAAATCAGAAGCATCACGACCAGGCAGACGCCTGCCACCCCTTTTAGATTTCTTTTAATATTCATCTAAAATCACCTCTTGATCAGTCGATTCAATTCGATACGTGCCATCTTTATTGACCACGAGCCTCTCGCCCGAGTGTAAAGCGATACCGTCTGCCCCCGGCCCGGGGAGCTGGTTGGTCACGTCTGTAAACATGACGCGTATGTTATCCATATCGGTTATGGTGTATTGGTACCACCACAGCCCTATGTTTGTCATACTTGTTCCCGGCCAGCCGGTAAGGTCGGTGTAGCTCGCCTTTGAATAATAGTAGATTTTGATGTCCTTCCACCAGCTCGTTTGCCTGCGGAAATACACTTCGATTGGTTTTTTCGGCCTTGCGAACACGTGGTTATCCTTGACGGTGACAAGCCCCGCGGCCTTGAGCGTCGCTGTCTGATGGCCGTTTCCGTCGCTGATAATGATGCTGCTGGCTGTTAAATCCGAATCTATAAATTCGTAAATTCCGTCTTCATTGCAGGCCATTGCAAGCTTAGAAGAGGAACGGTCGAGCAATTGGATATAAACATTGCTTCCCCAGGAGCTGGGCTTGCGGAACTGTACGTTAAGCGGCGTATCGTCCTCATAGAAAGCTTCCCGGTCCTGATAGATAAAATTCTGCCCCGATTTTACTTCATAGCCAGGCTGGAGCAATGCCGGTTCCTGGCGGGACGTGCCGTCGGTAAAGAGCAGGCGGGCGTCGTCCATGTCGGTTATGGTGTAGCTGAACCAGCCGCCGCCGTCATTCTGCATGGCATAACCAGGCCAGGCCTTCAGCTCCACTTCATCCTCGTTATTACTATAATAGTAAACTTTGACGGTATCGTTCCAATTTACTGGCTTTTTGAACGAAATTTTTATTGGATAAGCTGCTCTTTTGACAATTCGGTTTTCTGCAAAGGTTACCTTTCCGCTTGCGTCAGCCTGTGCGCTCACATGTCCAGAGCCGTCCGAAATGGAAAACGTCGCCCTTGTAAAGCCGTTTGCGGTGTAACCGAACACGCCGTTACCCAAATTGGTCATCGCAAAGCTTCCGGCCTTCATTTTTTCTACATTCCAGAGCTTAATCGTGATATTATTATCCCAGCCCGACGGCTTATAGAACTTGATGTCAAGCGCCTCGCTGTCCTGTGTGGGAACGGGGTTTGTATAGCCGTTAATACAGAAATTGTACTTCGTGCCATAGCCGGTGAAGGTCCAGTCCTCCCACGTTGCGCCGCCGTCCGCCGAATAAAAGCTCGTTCCAGGCGTGTAGGGGCGGTAGGTCCAGTTTTGCGGATCGCCTTGGCATTTCACTTCCTTTTGTTCTACTGGCAAATAGAAGTTGCTGTCATCGCCGGAGCATTCGGAAATCAGCTCAACCGCGACCACGTATTTACCGTTTGAATTTGCAAGCGAAACCGGGGCGTTTAGCGTTACCGTCGTGTAGCCCGGTGTTTTGATGGTGCCGCTGTAGGCTTCGATAAGGCCTGTGTTTGACAGCGTGCCGTCCAGTGGGTTTACATATATCTTTATTTGGGTATTTTCATAGAAGGTGTAGACGCCGACCGCCTCGAGCTGCTGCGCGGCGCCATCCGTTACGTCATAAACGTTTGCATAGAGTGCAGGCTGTTCCTTTCCGACTCGATAGACTACCGGAGACTTCATCGAGTGGCTGTAAATATTATCATAACGCTTTACCGAAGACATATCGGAAACCGTCTTCAAAGCGCCGGTGCTTACAAAATAGTCCTCATAGGAGAGGTAAAAGTAACTGACATCCTCGCTCATGCCGTTGTCCTTTACAATAAATGCGCCGTCGTTTTCCGGCTTCAGCACGAAATTGCTTTTGCTGAACGTATCATCCCAGCCGACGATGCAGACAGAATGCCCGGCGTTTATTATATCCGTGGTAAGCGGCGCGTAGGTGCACTTTGGCGTTTGCGATTCCGAAGTGGAATGGTCGTGGTAAGGGTTGATACCGAGCACGCACCCGCCCGTTTCTTTGACGAGCCGCTTGATTTCCTTAATCCTGTTCTGGGTAATCTGAGGAGTTACAACTAAACGGTCAATCTGCCGTTCATATATATAGCCGTACATATATGCGGAGGGCTCCGTATGGAAAATAGAGTCGTCCTCCAGCGTCACGGTGGATTTTGGCGTATAAGGGAACTCACTTTCAAGGATTGCTCCCCTGAGTACCGCGGAATAGAAGGTATCCTCTTCCCGGGCGCCCATATTGGCGTCGACACCAATCGGCCTGTATTCAGGCGCGTATGGGTTCATTACATCGTCTCCAAACGCGTTGGAGCCAAGCATATAATCAAAATAATTTTCAGACAAATCGTAGGTTTTATCAAGCTTGTTCGGCTTGATTGCAAAGGATTCCATACTGGCAAGCGCGCTGAAAATACCGCAGTTAGCCCTCCACCCCTGATACTTTACGGGAGTTACCAGGCCCAACGTGCGCGGGTCGTAGACCGCTTCAAATGTTTCTTGTGAAGTACCGGAAAGGTACTGGCTGCTCGTTACCGCGGCAGAATCCAAGGGAGGAGTGCTGTCGGGGATTACATCGCCGTATTTCTCTGTATCCCCCCGCTCGGCGGCAGACAGATAGTCAAGATAGGCGCTGCTGTAAACAATGCCGTCCCGTACATCCCTGTCCGGTATAGTGATGTTGTCCGACTGACCTGTGCCGGCCTGTGCGGCCGCGCTGAAGGAAGACATGAGGACCGTGGACGAAAGGATTAAAGTAAGCCCTGCGCGTAGATACCGTTTTTTCATGTTTACACCCCGTTTTTTAAAGTGGATATGGTTTCGAGTAACTTAATCCATGCCATATGTATATTCACTCATTTTGCAAAAGATTCATCATCTTTTACAATTGTTTTTGAATGTAATACCATATTTCTGGATTACCTGTAACAGAAATCTTACTCTATCTCCACTTTAACCAGGTGAAACTTCATCCTTTTCCTATCCCGTTAAGCACTGAAAGTACAAATTGTATGATTAAACAATTTGCAACTCTCTTACAACATTATTATCTATTTTTATAAGTATAATGTCAATATTTAATTTGACGGTATTCTAAGTTTGTAAAACTTTAAGTATGTATAAAATAAACGAATTTTCGGTATTATGCACAGACGAATTCTGTTTGATTTTTTATGAATGTGTGCATTTTTCACACGACTTCATAAAATAAAACGGTGCGTTTTTGTTTAAGATAACAAAACGCACCGCGGCAATTCTTTGATTCTGTTGTGAAAAATCGACAAAACTTATTCTTTTTTGACTTATTCCGACAAAGCCTTGAAACGATTTTATCAGACCGGATGAACCTTATTCTCCATATCGACATGCCTGCTGTCAATACCCGCCTTTTTGTCGCGGCGTTTCTTAAAGAAATCAAGCGCGACTTTCGGGAACTGCGCATAAGACAGAACGTCCTCCTCCTGCTCAATCCATTCTGGAATTTCGGCGCGCAGCTTTTCAAGCTCCGGCTCGAGTAAATCAGCGGGACGGCAGGTTACAGGCTTTTCATCGCCGATAATCCTCTTCCTGAATTCCGATTTAACCGGCATCGGTGTGGAACCGTATTTTCCGGCAACCAAATCCTTGAATTCGTTGGTGCACATCTTGTAGCGCTCGCCGGTAATGACGTTGAACACCGCCTGCGTACCGACAATCTGCGAGGTCGGCGTAACGAGCGGCGGATAACCGGCATCTTCCCTGACGCGCGGAACCTCCTTAAGAACCTCGGTCAGCTGGTCTTCCTTCCCCGCCTGCTTAAGCTGTGACAGCAGGTTTGAAAGCATACCGCCGGGTACCTGGTAAATCAGCGCGTTTGCGTCAACCGCGAGCATTTTCGGGTCGAGCAGGCCGTTGTCGAGGTATTTCTGGCGCAGGGTCATAAAGTAATCCCTGATTTCATTCAGGAGAACCAGGTCGAGGCCGGTATCGTACTCGGTGCCCTTAAGCGCGGCGACCATCGATTCAGTCGGCGCATGTGAGGTGCCGAGAGCAAGCGGCGACATTGCCGTATCTATAATATCGGCGCCCGCCTCAATGCCTTTGAGCAGGCACATGGAGGCAAGGCCGGACGTATAGTGCGTGTGAAGCTGGATAGGCAGGTCGACCTGCGCCTTGATAGCGCCCACGAGCTTTCTCGTCTCGTACGGGGTCAGAAGCGCCGCCATATCCTTAATGCAAATGGAATCGGCTCCCGCGTCCGCAATGCGCTTTGCGTAATCCACATAATAAAGTGTATTGAAAACAGGGCCTGTCGTATAAGAAATGGCAACCTGCGCGTGCGCGCCTTCCTTTTTCGCCGCCTTGATTGCGGTTTTTAAATTCTTAATATCGTTGAGCGCGTCAAAAATCCGGATAATATCGATGCCGTTCGCAACAGAGCGCTGTACAAAATATTCCAGAACGTCGTCCGCGTAATGGCGGTATCCAAGCATATTCTGTCCGCGGAACAGCATTTGCAGCTTGGTGTTCGGGCAGTGCTTGCGTATCGTGCGCAGGCGGTCCCACGGGTCTTCGTTTAAAAAGCGCAGGCAGGAGTCAAACGTCGCGCCTCCCCAGCATTCGAGGGAATGAAATCCGACCTTGTCGAGCTTGTCCAGAATGGGCAGCATTTCTTCCGTCGACATCCTGGTGGCAATCAGCGATTGGTGCGCATCGCGCAGGACTGTCTCGGTTATGAGAATTTTCTTAGCCATATGTGTAATCCAATCCTTTCCGGTATAAAGTGAAAGCCCAGTCGGTTATTTCAGTGTAATAAGCACAGTACCGGCTTCTATGCTCTCGCCCTTGCTTACGTTCACGCCCGCGACAACGCCGGCTCTGGGCGCCATAATTTCATTTTCCATTTTCATTGCTTCAAAAACAAGGAGCACGTCGCCTTCCGCGACATTCTGCCCGGGCGCCACATTGATAGAAACCACGGTACCGGGCATCGGCGCCTTGACAGGCTCGCCGCCAGACGGCGCTGCCGGTGCGGGAGCCGCCGCTTTCGCGGGAACGGGGGCTGCCGCAGGGGCGGAAGCCTGCGCGGGCGCGGAAGAAGCGCCGGCTTCTTCAACCTGTACGTCGTAAGCCGTTCCGTTTACGGTAATCTTCAAATTTTTCATCATGTATCATTCCTTTTAACAGATTAATTTATAATAAAACAGATAACAAATGACAGGTTTAGATTGTGCCGTGCTTCTTGGGAAGTGTCGTCACACGCTTGCCAGCGAGCATATCGAGCGCCGCGAAGAGGCTTTGGCGAGTCTCCTCCGGGTTGATAACATTTTCAACATAGCCCTGGGCCGCGGCCTGGAATACGCTGCATTGTGTATTTTTATATTCCTCGACGAGCGCTTCCCGCTCTTTTGCGGGAACATTCATTTTATCCTCCCATACAATGGAAGCGCCGGTGATGGGAGCAAGCGCGGAAACGGAAGCGTCCGTCCACGCGAGCGTCAGGTCGGTGTTTGCGCCGGTTCCGGCGACCGCCATATAAAACGCGCCGTAAGCTTCACCCGTGATGACCGTCGCCTTGATTGTCGTAGCGTCCGTATAAGCCGCAGTAAGCTTCGCGGCGTCCTTTACGCTTTCAAAGCCCTCGCAGTCCGCAAAGGTAATGACAGGAAGCGCAAACGCGTCGCAGAAGCGCACAAAACGCGCCGCCTTTTCGCAGGCCTCGCCGCTCATGGTACCGCCGTTTGTTACAATTACACCAACGCTGCTGCCGTAAAGCCTTGCAAACGCCGTAACGACGCCCTGTCCATACTCCTTCTGAAGCTCAAAAAGGCTGTCGCTGTCGAAAACGGACTGCATGACGTCACCTGAATGCGCGTCAGCCGCGTCAAACGCGTCGGCAATCGGCGCGACGCTCAAATTATTGGCGGGCAGGTACGCAAGCAGCCCTTTCGCCTGGGCAATTGCGTCTGCCGTATTCTTCGCAGTAATATGGCTGATGCCCTGTCTCGCGTTTTCCTTGACGGAAACGGCCTGTCCGTCTGTATTGAGGGAAAGCTCCGCTTTTTCGGTGAGGATTACAAAATCCGCGCTCGCAGCGCAAAGCGCCGCGGTGCCAAGGCAGGGGCCGAGCACTACGGAAATCTGCGGAACGACGCCTGACAGCGTACCGATGCTGTTTAAAATACGCCCGAAAGAAGAGAGCATGTCTGCGCCCTGCTTGAGGCGGGCACCGACCGAATCATAAAACCCAACGATGGGCGTCCCTGTTTTTTCCGCCATATCGTAAAGCTTTTTAATCTTTGCGGCCTGCGCCTTCGACATTGCGCCTCCGGCGATGTCGCTGTTCTGAGCAAACGCGAATACGGGGCAGCCGTTTGCCGTTCCGTATGCGGCGATTCCCTCCGTAAACCCATTCTCGGATACCGTAAGGGCGTCCACCTCAGAAAATTGGCCCTCGTCAAAAAAAGCCTCCAGTGTTTTATAAGCCGCTGTTTGTGAAAGTTCAGCCTTTGCATTTGCAAGCATCTGCTGTTTGTCTGCTTTATTCATCCGTAATCCTCCGTTCATCCTGCCAAAAATAGAAAACTATACGATTTTATTATAAATAAATCGGACGGGAACTACAAGCAAAATCACGTTCCGCCGCAATTTTCGCACTTTTTGAACAATACTTCGAGCGCAAGCCGATAATTCTGGTCAAATTGCTTAAAACCAAAGTGCTGAAGCAGCGGCAGGGCTGGAATGCGCGCGCATTCCAGAACCGGAAGCAGCCTGTTGTACGCATAGTTTCCCGCCGCACGGACAAGATATTCCGCAATTTCCATGTCTTCCCCTGTCGGCCGGCCGTAATCGGCGCAGTCCGTTAATTCAAACACATGCAGGAACAGCCTGTCCGGTTTTTGCTCCACGTAGACAAAACCAAGCGTTTTCCCCTGCTCTTGGGCAGCTAAAAGCCTGCCCGTCCGCGCAGGTACGGACAGCTGGAATTGTTTCAGGACAGCCTGTACAACGCCGGGGTCGTCCAGCGGTTTCACGCATAGCATCTGTATTCCGCCCTTTCCTATATATACTACCGGTCTATTGTCGTATTCGGCGCTGCGGTCAGGCGCTTTACCTCGTCCTGTGTCAGCTCCCGCCATTTGCCCTGCGGGAGCATGCCGAGCTTGACCTGGCCGATAGCCGTGCGCTTCAGGCGCGGAACGGTAAGGCCCAGCTGCTCGCACATTTTCCTGATTTGGCGGTTCCTGCCTTCGCGCAGGACAATCTCAAGCACACAGCGCCCTTCTTTTTTCGTTATCACGTGCACCTCGCAGGGGGCGGTTTTCCTGCCGTCTATCACCATGCCGGAGCACATCTGCGTGACCTGTTCCTCGGTGATTTCAGGGCGGACCGTTACGCGGTATACCTTATAGACGTGTTTTGCGGGGTGCGTCACCTTATTGGCAAATTCCCCGTCGTTCGTCATCAGCAGCAGGCCCTCGGATTCCCTGTCGAGCCGCCCCACCGGATAAATCCGCGCGGGGACGTCCTTTACAAGCTCCGCCACGCATTTCCGGCCCATTTCGTCGCTCATGGTCGTCACATAGCCGCGCGGCTTGTGCAGCATGATGTAATAATGCTTGTTTTTGCTGCGTCCCGATACCTTCCTGCCCTTGACGAGCACCTTGTCGTTCATCGGGTCGACCTTATCGCCGATATGCGCGACCCTGCCGTTTACCTTGACGCTGCCCTCTTCTATAAGCTGTTCCGATTTCCGTCTGGAGGCGACGCCGCAGTCGGCAAGCATCTTCTGTAAACGGACGAGTTTTTTCTCTGCCATTGTGTCACCATTTTTCCTTATCTTTTCTTGGTTCTTTATATACAAGCCCTAACCGCCGAACAGGTTTGCGAAAAAGTCCGCAATCGACGCAAAAAAGCCTTTCTTTTCTTCCTTGAGCGGGTAGTCGCCGTCGGACACCAGGTCGTTCATCGCGACCGTCTTGCCATCGAGCGTATATATGACCTTGCCGAGCACCTGCCCCGCCTCCACCGGCGCATAAACAAACGGCGGAAGGGACACCTCCCGCTTGATTTTATCCTTGTCTTCGTTTTTCACGACGACGCCCGCCGTCGTATATGCGCTGACGCTGATTTGGTCCTTGCCGCCGCCTGTCAGCGGCAGCTTGATATGGTAAGCCGTATCGTCGAACGAAACGCGCGTAAGCTGGGAAAAACCATAATTGTAAAGGTTCATGTGGTCGTTCCAATCGTCCGGCGCGTGCAGCGTAACCGCTATGAGCTTAACGCCGTCTTTTTCAGCGCTCGTGACAAGGCACCTGCCGGCTGTCTTTGTAAAGCCGGTTTTGCCGCCTGTACAGTACTCGTAGAGCGATAAAAGCCGGTTGTGGTTTCCGTACGTATAGGACTGGTCCTCCGGCTTGATGAAGCTTACCTTCATGCTTTTTTGGGAGCTGATTTTGGCAAATGTATCGTTCTGGTTCGCACAGTCAAGAAGCAGCGCCATGTCGTGCGCGGTCGAATAATGCTCCTCGTCGTCGAGCCCCGAGGGCGTGACGAAATGTGTGTTGTTCATCCCAATTTGCCTGGCGCGCATATTCATCAGGTCCGCGAATTTTTCATATGTCCCGCCGACCGTGAGCGCCGCCGCGTTCGCCGCGTCGTTGCCCGACACCATCATCATGCCGGCGGCAAGGTCGGAAAGCTTTATCTGGTCGCCCGCCTTTAAGTACATGGACGAGCCCTCGGCGTACATCTCTTTTGTGACCGTTACCGTTTTGTTCGCGGCAGCAGCCGACTCCAGCGCAAGCAGCGACGTCATGATTTTGGTCGTGCTTGCCATCGGCAGCCTTTCACTGGCATTTTTTTCGTATAAAAACTCACCGCTGTTTACGCAGAACAGCGCGGCTGCTCTTGCGGAAACGCCGGGTGCGGCCTCTTCCGCAAAAGCAGGCCTGCATGAAAAAGCCGTCAAAAAGAAAGCGGCAAGGCATAGTACTGCTGTAGCTCTTCTGTTCTTACGCAAGGGCAATCTCTCCCAAAAAGAATTGATTGGGCGCAAAACGCCTAACAGCAATAAATATGCCTGTACCCTTATGGATTATGCCTCAGACCTCGGGGTCGTCGAGCTTGATTTCCGCTTCTTTTTCCTCTTTTTTGCCGTCCTTGTCTTTTTTGAACAGGCCGGAAATCTTATCGATTAATTCCGGCACGAGCGAAACGACGCGGTCGGCCGTGCCGTCGTAATGCTCAATGTTTAAAAGCTCGACCTTTCCGTCGTGTACGGCAAGGAAGGCAATCGGGTTAATCGATACGCCTGCGCCGCTGCCGCCGCCGAAGATTTCCTTATTCGGCGCGTTTTTGGACGGGATATCGGAACCGCCGGACGCAAAGCCGTAGCTTACCTTGGAGATGGGGATAATCGTCGTGCCGTCCGAAGTAGAAATCGGCTCGCCGATAATCGTATTGACGTCCACCATTTCCTTGATTTTCTGCATGGTTACGTTCATAAGCCCTTCAATGGGATGATCGCTCATACAAAACACCGCCTTTACCTTTAATGTAATTTATATTTCAATCCGTACCGTCCCTGCGGACGGCGGCTTAATGAAACAGCCGGAATAAATATTTATAGTATTCCCTTCCGTTTTGCTTTTATGATTTGCCTGACCGCCGTATAAACGGCTTTCCCCGCGGAGCAGACTACAAACAATGCCGGCGCCCTCAAGCGGAGCCTGCATTGGATGCGGGTTTCTTTCCCGTCGTAGTCGGGCCTGATGTCAACGTCAAGCTTTTTGTAACGCCTGATGGAAGACGTAATAATCCCGACTGCCGGATATACCGCAGTACATACATAGCCGTAATTCACTGCGCAGTCCGCCGCGTCCTCCCCGCACACTGCTATTTGGAGGGCCAGCTCAGAAAGCGTCGCGTGGTGAAAAATCGCCTTAAGCGCACCGCCTACGGCACGGGCCAGCTCTTCCAGGATATCAAGAAACCCGGAGAGCCCTTCTTCCTTTATAATGTCCCAAATCGAGTTTTTTTCTTCCGATAGCTCTTCTTTTTCTTTTTTCGGAGCAGTTTTTTTCTTTTTTTTCGCTTCTTCTTCCTTACGCGGCGCTATCTGGTAACGAAAAAACAGGTAACGCAGCTCGGCAAAAAGCTCCGTTTGATAGCTTGCTTTCAAGGTTACAGGAAGGAAAAGCAAAACAGCAAGGACAAGCAGCACCAAAAGTACGATAAGCAGCGCCGTCATTTCATTGCCCTCCCGTCCGTTTTACGTATTACTGGATGATATCAGGCGGGCTGCGTTTCTTTTTCCTCCGCCTGTATTTCGGTTTCTCCGTTTTCGTCCTGCGCCTTTTCCTTTTCAGGCAAGGGCGGAAGGTCGTCAAGCGAGCTTAATTGAAAGCACCGCAGGAAGTTTTCTGTTGTACCGTAAAGGAGCGGCCTGCCGGGCAGCTCCAGGCGGCCGCGTTCTTCTACCAGCCCCTTTGCCGTCAGGCTGCCGATTACGCCGGAGCAGTCCACGCCCCTGACCTGTTCGACAAACGCCTTTGTTACCGGCTGGTTGTAGGCGACGACCGCCAGCACCTCGAGCGCCGCCTGTGAAAGCGGCGTATTGCGCCGCAAATCCATTACCCTGCGGATATATTCGCCGTATTCCTTTTTATTGCACATCTGGTAGCTGTCGTTGAGCTTTATAATGGTAAGCCCTCTTTCAGAGGCGTTATATTCAGTTATCAGCTCTTCCGCCGCTGTCTTGACGGCTTTCAGTTCCGTTTCGAGCGCATTTGCAAGCCTGTCCGCCTCAACCGGCGCGCCGGCCGCGAACAGTACCGCCTCAATTGCCGCCTTGATTTCCTGTTTCTCCATTGGGATATTCCTTTCCAGACACCTTTATTGAATCATTTTCACATCGGCGTTTTCGCCGTCGCCCTCAATGCGTACGCGCTTGCCCTTGACAAGCTCCAGCACGGCAAGGAACGTCGCGACGAGCTCCGTTTTTTCGCTCCCGTTCGGAAAAAGCGCCTTAAAGCGCACGACCGCCCCTTTATAGAGCCTGCGCATCACGTAAATAATGCGGGAATTGACCGAAACGATTTTACGCGATACGATACCGGAAAACGCATCGGCAGGAGGCGGCAGCCGCTTCTTTCCCCTGCCCGCCGCTGAAAGGTATGCCCGCGCAATGTCGGCGCTCTCATGAACGCGCGTGTAGGTCATATCATATTCTATCTCCGCCGGGGCGGAAGCGTATAAATCATAGGTTACGATTTGCCCGAGCTGCGCCGCCACTTTTCTGCATTCCTGGTATTCGAGCAATTGGCCTGTCAGCTCTTTTTTCAGCTCCTCGGCCTCCTCGTGCTTTGGCAGGAGCATGACTGATTTGATGTAAACGAGCCTGGAGGCCATTTCCAGAAATTCGCTTTCGATGTCCATGTCGTTTTCCTGCATGGCGTTTATCTGCTCCAGGTACTGCTCGAGCAGCTCAGAAATCTGGATATCGTATATATTGAGCTTATTCTTCGCTATCAGGGAGAGCAGCAGGTCGAGCGGCCCTTCAAACGAGGTCAGCTTATACTGTAGCACATAGGGTTCCTGCTGCATGGGTACGCCCCTCCTCCTTTCAATTCACTCCGTCCTTAAACAAAAAGAAGGAACGGCAGGCGCGTCAGCCACATTACGAAGCTTTGCAGCGCGCTTGACAGGAAGTTGAGCGGGCCTGTCAGGAACCCGATAAACAGCAGCAGGTAGATTGCCAGGAAGAAAAAGCGCTCATACTGGTAAATTTTATAAACTATATGGTCCGGCAAAAACGCGAACAGGATTTTTGAACCGTCGAGCGGCGGGATAGGGATGAGGTTAAACACCGCGAGAAATATATTAATGCCGATATAATAGTTTAAAAACAGCGCGATATAATAAAGAATCCCGCCCGTTATGAGCATGGCATTCCCGAACACAAAAATTGCGTTTAAAATAAGGCCTCCGGCAATCGCGGCAATGATGTTCGCAAGCGGGCCGCACAGCGCGACAATCGCCATATCTGTTTTCGGGCGCTTGAAATTGCGCGAGTTAACCGGCACGGGCTTCGCCCAGCCAAAGCCAAACAGAACCAGGCACAGCGCGCCGAACGGGTCGATATGGGCAAGCGGGTTGAATTTGAGCCTGCCGCTGTATTTGGCCGTTTTATCGCCCAGCTTGTAGGCCGCGTACCCATGCGCCCATTCGTGAAAAGGCAGTACTAGGAAAATAATAAGTAGGCTGGCTAGAATTCCCATCAGGGCAGAAGTAAAACTAAGTTGGCCGCTTATTAAATCTATCAGCATAATAAATCCTCCGTAAAAAAGACGCTACTTTCCATTAAAATATTTAGCTTTTATTATACAGCAGGCTGTTTAAAAATACAAGGGATAAACGGCGAATAAACGCCCGTAAAAAACAAAAAGGAGCCTTTCGGCTCCTAAGTGTCAAACAATTTATCAGACTGCTCTGGTTACCTTACCGGAACGCAGGCAGCGGGTGCAAGCGTGAATACGCTTCGGCGAGCCGTCAACGATCGCTCTTACGCGCTGAACGTTCGGCTTCCATGTCCTGTTGGAACGTCTGTGAGAGTGGGATACTCTGATACCGAAAGCAACATCCTTGCCGCAGATATCACATTTTGCCATGTGTCTGCACCTCCTTATTCCATGCTTTTGAAATTACAACACTAGTTATCTTATCAGATGTTTTTCCAAAATGCAAGATATTTTTTCAGAATTTCTTATTTTTTAAAATCAGCCGTGCAGGAAAGAGGGCTGGCGCGGGCTTTCACCCGCAGCTGCAAAGCCTTTCAACACGGGTTTTGCCATATTCGGAATTTAATTTCCGGCTTTTTATCATACAGGATTTAAGCGGGAAAAGCAACCGGGTTCCTTTTATTTCCGAATATATACCGGAAATAAAAGGCTTTCATGCTCTTGCATTTTGATTCAGGTTATAGTATAATAATTCCCGTCACCGGATTAGGCGGCAAGAAGAGCAAGCCAGAAAATGATTCGTTTATATATGTGGGCGGCAGGCCCTGTGCGATTGGGACCCGTGAACCATGTCAGGCGGGGAACCGAGCAGCATTAAGCGGTATGCCCGATGCGATGCAGTCAGTCTGCCGTTCTCATATACAAACGGGTTTTCCGTCTGTCTTGCTCTTTTTTATGTGGGATAATTTTAAAGCGAAGGGCGTGTGAAAAGATGTATCAGGTACTGTACAGGAAATGGCGGCCGCGGTTTTTCAGCGACGTTGCGGGGCAGCCGCAGGTGACCGTTACGCTCCAAAACGAGCTGAAGGCGGGCAGGATTAACCACGCCTATCTTTTCACCGGCTCTCGCGGAACGGGCAAAACGACCTGCGCAAAAATCCTTGCGAAGGCCGTCAACTGCCTGAACCCGCAAAACGGCGACCCATGCGGCGAATGCGAAAACTGCAAAGGGCTCGAAAACGGCGAGATTATGGACGTCGTCGAAATCGACGCCGCGAGCAACAACGGCGTGGAAAACATCCGCAGCCTCATTGAAGAATCCGCCTTTACCCCGACGCGCGCAAAATACCGCGTTTATATCATAGACGAGGTGCATATGCTCTCCATCGGCGCGTTCAACGCGCTGCTGAAAACGCTGGAGGAGCCGCCCGCGCACGTCGTCTTTATTTTGGCGACGACCGAGGTACACAAGATTCCTGCGACAATCCTGTCGCGCTGCCAGCGCTTCGATTTCCACAGGATTCCGCCCCAGGCGACGGCGGACAGGCTCCGGTATGTTTCGGAGCAGGAGGGCGCAGAACTTGAAAACGACGCGGCGCTGTTGATTGCCGCGCTCTCAGACGGTGCGCTGCGCGACGCGCTTTCCCTTTTGGACCGCTGCATTGGCACAGACAAGCACATTACCTCCGCGCTTGTGCGGCAGGTCGCCGGGCTTGCCGGGCGGGAATACCTCTTTTCACTTGCCGGCGCCGTGATTAAGCGCGACTGCGCGCTTGCGCTCGGCACAATCGATACCTTATACAAAGAAGCCAAGGACATGGCGCGGTTAAGCGAGGAGCTTACCTCCCATTTCCGCGGTTTGATGCTCATAAAAACCATGAAGGACCCACGCGGCCTGCTTGTGATGGCGGACGACGAATTTGAGCAGGCGAGCGCGCAGGCGCAGAAGCTTTCGCTTGCGGAAATCATTCGCGCGATGGATGTGCTGCAAAGCTCCTATGAAAAGATGCTCCGGGGCAACGACCGCCGCACGGAGATGGAAACGGCGATGATTAAAATCTGCTCGCCGCAGCTTGACCCGGACATGGACGCGCTGCTTGCGCGTATTGCAAGGCTTGAGCGCACAGTTAAATACGGCGTACCCGCCGCGGCGCAGGAAGCACCGGAAAAAGCAGCCGATATACCCAAGGCGGATAAGCCCGCTGCGGACAATCCGGCAAAGCAAAAACCGGCGGCTCCCTCCCCCGCGCCGCAGCTGCCGCCCGAGCCTGTAAACGAGGCCCCCCCTCCCGCGCCCATCGTAGAGCAGCCTCCGAAAAAGGAAGAGGCCGTACCCGCGCCGCCAAAGCAGGCGGCGGCGCCTCCCAATTTTGAGGAAATCCTGAAAAACGCGGAGCCGTTTGAGGATTGGGCCGAGGTCCTGCAAATCCTGAAAAAATACTCCAAAACGATTGCCGCCTCATTTGAAGGGACGCAGGCATATGTGAGCGGGGAATTCCTTTTGATAGATTCAAAAAGCGATATTCCGTTCAAGCTCCTGCGCCAGTCGGCGCAGCGCGATAAAATGCGCGTCGCGGTCAAGGAGGTTACCGGGCGGGTTTATAAGCTCGGCCCATACAGGAGAACGCAGGAGGAAGCAAAAAAGGAAGACCCGCTCCAAAGCCTCGCGGAGAAAATAAAGGAAGCGGGCGTGCCGCTTACCGAGATAACCGGGGAAGCCGACGGTGATTATGATAATTAAAATAAAGCAAGAGTAGAAGGAAAGGATGTTTTTCATGAAAGCAAGATTACCACAGGGATACAATACGGGCGGTACCCAGAACATTCAGCACCTGGCAAAGCAGGCGCAGAAGATGCAGGAGCAGATGGACGAAGCCACCGCGCAGCTTGAAGAAAAGGAATACAACGCATCTTCAGGCGGCGGCGCGGTTAACGTGACCGTAACAGGCAAGCTCGAGCTCAAGGCGGTCGATTTAAAGCCCGAGGTCGTAGACCCAGAGGACGTGGAAATGCTCTCCGACCTGATTATCGCGGCGGCAAACGAAGCGCTGCGCGCGGCCTCCGACGACAAGGCGCAGACGATGGAGAAAATTTCCGGCGGGCTTAACATTCCGGGGCTGTTCTGATTATGGCGGGATATAACGTTGCCCCGCTCGCAAGGCTAACCGAGCAGTTTGAACGGCTGCCCGGCATCGGCGCGAAAACGGCGCAGCGCCTTGCCTACCATATTTTAAAGCTTCCCAAGGCGCAGGCCGAGGAATTCGCGAACGCTATCCTCGACGCGCACGAAAAAATCCATTACTGCAAGGAATGCTGCAACCTGACCGACGGCGACCTCTGCCCCGTATGCCGCAACGAAAAGCGCGACCATACCACCATCTGCGTGGTGGAGGACCCGCGCGACGTGATTGCGCTCGAGCGCACGCAGGAGTATAACGCCGTTTACCATGTGCTGCACGGCGCGATTTCACCTCTGGGCGGCGTAGGCCCCGAGCAGCTATATATCAAGGAGCTGCTCGCGCGCATCCAGAAGGGCGGCGTGCAGGAGGTTATTATGGCGACGAACCCCACCGTCGAGGGCGAGGCGACCGCCATCTATATTTCAAAGCTCCTGAAGCCGCTCGGCGTAAGGGTCACGCGGCTTGCCTACGGCATCCCGGTCGGCGGCGATTTGGAATACGCCGACGAGGTGACGCTCGCAAGGGCGCTCGAAGGCAGGAGCGAGCTGTAAAACCGGATAATAGCAGTCCCTTCCGTTTCTTGAATTGAAGCGGGAGGGATTTTTTATTTGTTATTTTCTCATCACTTATTGTAGCTACAATAAGTATTTTTATTAAGTATATTGTGAATACATTTCAACTTTTATCCTCTTCATACGATTTTCAGCTATGATAGGTACGTAAGAAAGGAGGAAATTCCCATAGCAACGGGCTATAAAACGTAATCAGCCAAAATAAAAAACGGACGTTGCGCCCTTGAACAAAGACAGCACAACGCCCTACACCCCACACGCAGGCCGAAGCCCGCCTATGGTAAATTTATTATACCGCAGGTAAGGGGTTTCTGCAAGCGCGTATAACAAACATCAGGAGGCATTTATGCACGCTACATATGAAACGAATCAATCAAAAATCCCTTTTATCCCAGCAGATAAGGATTGCCCTGTTTTCATGCCCGGATACGAGTGGGATATGGAAATGCTCTACGCCATCGGCTTTGCGCTCAACAGCTTTGAAACCTTTTTGGTGGCGCGGGATGAAACCTACGGAGATAAGCACTGGAACATCGCGTTTAATGAATTCTTATTCTCCTGCCTTTATAACGCAAGCTACCATACCGACCCAAAGGCCCTGGCAAGCGGGGCACGCGAACAAATTTTGACCGGTATGGCGGAGGCCGTCGGTATTCCACGGGTTTAAGCAAACATGCATAAAGCGGGAGGCGCTTGCCTCCCGCTTTCTTAATAAACGCATTTAAAAAGCCATTCTCACCACAGCTCAGCAAGCGCCCGCGCTTCGCCGCACGCCTGCTCCATCAGCGCCTTAACGTCCGCGCCTTCGATGTCGAGCCCCTCGGCGGCAATCGAATCAAACGCTTTGATTCCGAACATATCGCATACATCCTGAAGGTATGCGATTCCGGAATCCGCCTGCCCGATTTCCCCGCCGCAGGTGAGCAGGTACAAAAGCTTGCGCGCGCGGCACAGGCCCTCAGGGCCATTCTCCGTATAGTGGAACGCAATACCGTTTACGCTCACGTTTTCAATATACACCTTTAAAAGGGCGGGGAACGATTTGTCCCAGTAAGGCGCGCCGACGATGATTTTATCCGCCTGCGCAAAACGGCGGGCATAGCAAAACAGCTCGTCGTCATAATCGCCCTTCCCTATCAGCCCGTCGCGCCGGTTGAGGCGCGGCGCCGTCATCCAGGAAAGCGCTTCGTCCTCCAGCGCAAGCTCGCTGACGCGGTCCTGCGGGTGCGCTTTTTCATAGGCTTCTATAAAAGCGCGGCAAAGCCCGAGTGTGCGGGATTCCTCTTTTTTCTGGCTGATACAGCAGTTGACAAACAAGATATCCATGTAATATGCCTCCAAATTCCTTTTGCGGTATATTATACCATATTTTTCCGCCGGAATACAAAGCTGAAAATTTTTCCTTATGATGAGGACGCGCTGCGGGAGCTTTTGAATGATGTTTGCCCATTCGGGCAATGATGCCGCACTTCGTGCGATGATGCTGCCTTCGGCAATGATGTGTCCTGCGGGACATAGGGGCAAACATCACATCATGCCGCAGCGAAGCGAAGGCACATCATTTTGCAAAGCAATCCATCATTTCGCCGTAAGGCGATACATCATGAAAAATCCATCCTGTTTGACAATCCTGCAAAAACTTATGAAAGCTGTTTATTTTTTCCAACATAGTCAATCCTATCATAGAGGTGACTTATGATGGAATCAATCTGGAGCAGGGAAACTAGCATAGAGCCGCGCAAACCGCTTTACGGCGACAAACGGGTAAATACGGTGATAATCGGCGGCGGGCTTGCGGGAATCCTGACCGCTTACCACCTGAAACAAAAGGGCATTGAGGCGATTGTT
The DNA here is from genome assembly GCA_900540275.1 of uncultured Oscillospiraceae bacterium. Classification (GTDB taxonomy): domain Bacteria; phylum Bacillota; class Clostridia; order Oscillospirales; family Acutalibacteraceae; genus Scatavimonas. The sequence goes on from UQFO01000007.1 coordinate 64,209, forward strand.
TTGGAGGCTTCCCGCATAGGAAGCGGGCAGACGAAGAATACGACAGCCAAGATTACGTCCCAGCACGGCGCCGTTTACCACAAGCTTATAAAGACCTTCGGGCAGGAAAAAGCAAAGCTGTACGCCCGCGGCAACGAGCAGGCAATCAGCGAATACCGCCGTATCGTCGAGGAGAATCAAATAAGCTGCTGCTTTGAGGAGCTGCCCGCCTGCCTGTACACGTGCCGCCGGCCCCAGCTTTTAGAGGATGAGGCGCGCGCCGCGCAGTCGCTTCAAATCAGCGCGCGGTTTACAGAGGAAACGCCGCTGCCGTTTGAGGCTGCGGGCGCGCTGTATTTTGAGCGCCAGGCACAATTCCACCCGCTTAAATTTTTGGAGGCAATCGCGCGTGAGGTCACGGTCTATGAGCAGACGCGCGTTTTAAGCGCAGAGGAAAACAGCGTCGTCACGGCGGACGGTATGGTCGTGAAGGCAGACCATATCGTCTTCGCGACGCATTATCCCTTTATAAATATGCCGGGCTATTATTTCGCGCGTATGCACCAGAAGCGCAGCTATGTGCTCGCGCTTGAAAACGCGCAGCCGCTTTCGGGGATGTTCCTCGGCATAGACGAGGACGGGCTTTCCTTCCGAAACTCCGGCGACCTTCTGCTGCTCGGGGGCGGCGGGCACCGCACAGGCGAGCACTCCGCCGGCGGCAGCTACAAAATGCTCCGGCAAAAGGCAAAGGAATTTTGGCCGGACAGCGCGGAAACCGCGCACTGGTCGGCACAGGACTGCATTCCGGCGGACGGCGTTCCGTACATCGGGCGTTACTCTTCCACCACGCCGAACTGGTATGTTGCGACCGGCTTTAATAAATGGGGCATGACGAACTCCATGCTCGCCGCACAGATTATCACAGGCCTGATTACCGGAGACGAAAGCCCCTATACGGAAATGTTCAGCCCGCAGCGCTCAGCGACCTCCCCCGGCGCAAAATCGGTGCTCGCGGAAGGTTTGCAGGCGGTCAAGGGCCTTTCAAAGGAGCTGTTCCACGTGCCGAAAACGGAAATAGACAGGCTGCCCACAGGCCACGGCGGGGTCGTTGATTGTAACGGGGAAAAGGTCGGCGTCTATAAGGACGAGCAGGGCGAAACCTTCCTCGTCCCCACGCGCTGCCCGCATCTCGGCTGCCAGCTCGAATGGAACCCCGACGAGCTCAGCTGGGACTGCCCCTGCCACGGCTCTCGCTTTGATTACAAAGGAAACCTGATTGACAATCCGGCACAGGAGGATATCGGACATGCGTAATTTTCACGGAAAATACAAAACCCATCCCTTTTTTGAGGGCTGGTATTTAAAGCACCAGGGCAACGGTACAACCATCGCGTTTATCCCTTCCTTCCACGTCTGTAAAGACAAAAAACGCTACGCGCAGATTCAGGTCGTTACGGAAAACGGCTCGCACTGCTTCCGTTTTCCGCCTGCCGCCTTTCACGCGGAGGAGAACCGGTTTTACGTACGCGTAGGCGCAAACGCCTTTTCAAGCGCCGGAATCAACGTCGATTTGCAGGGAAAGGGATTAAGCGTAAAGGGCACGCTCCAGTACGGCGCGCTCACGCCTCCCGAAACGGATATGATGGGGCCGTTTCGCCATGTCCCGATGATGCAGTGCAATCACGGTGTTCTAAGCCTGACGCACAGCCTTACAGGCACGCTTGAGATTAACGGGGAAGCTTTTGATTTCACCGGCGGTACGGGCTATATTGAAAAAGACTGGGGCTGCTCCTTTCCAAAATCGTATCTCTGGGCACAGCTCAGCTGGTTTGAAAACAGAGACTGCTGCGCGATGCTCTCTATCGCGGACATCCCGTTTGCCGGTACAAGCTTTACCGGCTGCATCGCAAGCGTATATTACGGCGGGCGGGAATACCGCCTTGCCACCTACCGCGGCGCTAAAATACTGAAATATTCCCAGAGGGAAGCTTTGATTGAACAGGGGCCGTACCGCCTGCGCGTACAGCTCATTCAGGATAGCGGCGCGCAAAAGCTGCAGGCGCCCCAGAATGGGGAAATGGCGCGCGTGATTAAAGAAAGCCCCGCGTGTACGGTACGTATTCATTTTATGGTCGGGAAAATCACGCTGTTCGACGTAACGCGCGATAACGCAAGCTTTGAATTTTGCGTGCAGGAGCTTGCGCGCCGCAGCCAGACGAACGCCGCTCCCCCTTCGCGCGCCGAAGCCTGATAAAACAACAGAAAAAGCGGCCGGAGGGCAAAAAGCGCTCCGGCCGCCGTAATAATTGTTTATGCCGCCGTTCAGGATACGGGAACAGGATATTCCTGTGTACTTCCATCCAGGCTGTTATACACTTCATAATTGACGACCAGGTTCCCGCCGTCTGACAAGGTAACGTACCTATCGAGAACTTCACAGTCGTTAAAATCCGTTTCAAGCTCCGGATGCTTTTCCATCAGCAAGGAGGTACTGTCGTTAAACGACAGGCTGCTGTCGCGGAACCTGTCGTACCTGCCGCGGTTGAACATGGAGCAGGCATAGATTTCGCCGCTTTCGCCCCTCACCCAAATAATGCACTCGTCGTCTGTTTTAAAGTCGCCGATGTACGAAGCGTACGTAATATGGTACATATTCGACTGGCAGTACATGCCCTCATATACATACTCCCGCTGGTCCTCCCCGAGTATGTCCATAAGGTACGCGTCCGCAATCCCGCGCGCGTCCAGCTCTGAAATAAACCTGCCGCCTGTTTCCTGGGAAGCGCCCGTCTTTAAAAAGCCGCAAAACAAATCCGAGTCCGCCAGGAACACATACTGAGTATCCTGGTCGTCCACAAAAACGTCGTAGGTGCCGTATTTGTCGGCCCGCTCGCTCACCGGCAGGTCGCTTTGATTCATGGTTTCCTTATATGTCAGGCTTTTGCTGTTTTTATTGAACAAAGACACCTGTTTTGTACTTTCCATTTTTTCCTGCATGACCTGTGGGCCGAAGAAGCCGCCGGCCACCCCGGCGCTCCTCCCCGAAAGGAGAAAGCCGGATAACACCACGATTGTCAGGCTTGCCGCTATGACGGCCGCCCATTTGTTTCCGGACCTTTTTTCGAGGAACCCTTTCATTTTAATTAACCTCCTCCTGATTTGTGTAGATAAAGCACACAATCATAAATTTTTTAAATATAGCCTGTAAATATAACCTGTTGGCTTAAATTGGCCAACATTTAATTATTGATATGGATGATGATTCATTTCATTAACATTATATAATTTTTATTTTATAATGTCAATGTTAATGACGATAAATAAAATAATATATTTTTTCCTGTGGTTCTGTTTTTATTTTTTGTAAATAATGCAAACGCATGAATTGAAAATAATACCGATTTCGTATAATCACCACAAATAAAAATGTGAACTACCGGCGTTTTGACGGTAGCCCTTAGATTATTTGCTTTTTATTCTACTTATTTGACAAAATCGATTTTCCGTATTTTTATCATTTTTTGATTTTCTGAAAATGATTCAGGCAAAAACCCCTATCTGCAAAGCTGCTCAGGCGAACGCACCGTTTCGGAAAATGGCAGTACAAATACGCGGATTCCGCTGGAATAAGGCGCAATCTCATATTGCTGGTAGAAGAACGCCAGGCCCTGCGGCGTACAATAAAAATTTTCATCGTTGAAATTCTCCGCGGCCAGCTCTTCATAATTTTCAAAATAGATTTCCGGCTCCTCTTCAGCCTGTTGCTTTATCGCGTTGAGCAGGCAGTCTTTATAATCAACCGGCGGCGGGAAAAATTCCCTGAGGGATACCCTCCCCCCGCCGCTGAGGTTCCACGTCTGCGCGCTGCGAAGCGTACTGCCGTGCGCGCCTCCCGTATATTCGTACCGGTCCGTGTAAAGGCTCAGGATACAGCCGTCGTTGCAGGTAACGGTAAATTCGCTGACTGCCTCAAAAGCGGGCATCGGATAATTCTCCTTTTGCGCAGCTTGGAGCTGCCCGACCGCCTGCTGATATAAATCGTTCTCCACATGCTCCCTGAACCCGCGCGCCCGGCACCGGTAAAATTTATTGATTGCCATCAGCGCCGCGTCATACCGGCAGGTCACAAATTCGGGAAACGAAATCCGATAGGTAAGAACCACCTCGCCCCTGTACGCCAATTTCTTTTCTTCTGTATGTGTCTTTACTGTAATATGGCCGTTTTGCAACAAAACCACCCCCGCTTTATAATTATGGCCGGATTTCCTTCTGTATTCCCCTTTTCAGCACGTCTGGTCCGCCCGTTTCAATACGCGCGAAGGCGGGAATTTAATCTTTCATAGTTTTTCAGTGAAAAAGCGCAGAAGGTTTTACTTGAAAACATGGCTATTTATCTGTTAAAATATAGGTATGAAGGAATCGTGCGGGCAAAACCGCAAACGGTTATAACAGGCCCCGGTACAGCGCGCGTAAGCCGGCTTTGACTGCGCGCTGCCCATATATAAAAGGAGTGAGACAAATGCATGCGGCCCACAGGGCAATCCGCACGGACGACGTCAAGGCACATTTTGAATTCTGCGCTTTGCCCGATTGCTCGTATCTATCGATGAAAGGCAAATGCGGCAGGCTGGACGTGCCGGAATGCCTTGGAAAAGCCTGCCCGTTCGTCCGCATTGCGGGCGACGGCGCACAGGATGAGGAGCGGTGGCGCAGGCGCCTTAAGAGCCTGGACGAAACAAAGCAGGCCGCAATCGCAAAAAAATACTACGGCGGCAGTATGCCATGGAACGAAGAGAAGGAGCAAAGGTGACTTATATGTTTTCTATCAACGACACGGTCATGTACGGGAACTCAGGCGTATGTACAATCGTAGACATCCGGCCGGAAAAGCTGGCGGGCAAAAAAATGACGTATTATATTTTAAAGCCCGCTGAAAACGAGAATATGACGATATACTGTCCGGTGGACAGCGATAAAATCAGGATGCGCAAGCTGCTCACCCTGGAGGAGGTCAATCGCTTAATCAGCATTATGCCGGACACCACAGTCGAATGGATTGAGGACGACCAACGGCGCAAGGAAGCGTTTACCGCGGTTGTCAAGAGCGGCGACCACCGGGATTTGGTCAAGATGATAAAAACGCTCTATTTCAAGCGCGAGGAAAAACTAAGCGAAGGGAAGAAATTCCACGCCGCCGATGAAAAAATCATGAAGGACGCGGAGGATATGCTGTACGGCGAATTTTCAAGCGTGCTGCAAATCCGGCGCGAGGAGGTCATCCCGTTTATTATGGGAAAGCTGGAGAACGCGGGTGATTTTATTGCCCAGCCGGGCTGAAGCGGCGCAGCCGGGTGAACGCCCCCTGTACCCGCAGCGTTCCACGCTTCGGACGGCAGGCCCCCGAAGCGCTTTTGAGGAAGCCGCCGCAGAAGGCGTGCCGCGCAGGGCGGGCCAAAAGCATCGAGGCGTGCCGCGTCCGCCAGAACGGCGTTTCTAAAAAAGACGTGACGCTGGCCCATAGGGAAGCCGGCGAAAGGGCAGGCTGTCCTGCGGGCGGGCCGCGCAGGCACTGGCGTCCGTGGGAAGCGGGAACGGCGTGTTCATCTTGCGCTTTCCCGAGGCTGGCATGTAACAGCTGATAAGCAGGCGAAACGAAGGCAGGGGCTTTCGCTTTGCCTGTTTTTTGATTGGGTGGATATATTTCCCATACCAAAACAGCGGCTTCCCCCGCGTTATTACCGAAATTAAGCTTTTCTTGTCTTGCTATCATGAAACGCAGTTGGTATAATGTAATATGTATGGCATAGACAAAATCCGTCCTGCGGCTTTCGCAGGCAAAGGAGAAACGGGATGAATCGGGACACTTTACTGATTGTAGACGATATGGAAATCAACCGCGCGGTTCTGCGTTCTTTGTTCGAGGAGCAGTACGATATTATTGAAGCGGAAAACGGCGAGCAGGCCCTTGCCCTATTAAGAAAGCACCACGGCTCGCTCGCGGCGGTGCTTCTCGATTTGGTCATGCCTGTAAAGGACGGCTACCAGGTGATGGCGGAAATGGCGAAAAGCAGGCGCCTTTCAAAGGTTCCCGTCATTGTGATAACCTCTGAGGATTCATCGGAGAACGAGGTGCGCGCGTTCGATTTGGGCGCTTCGGACATTATTATGAAGCCGTTCGAGCCGCATGTGGTAAAGCGGCGCGTGCAGAACGCGGCGGAGCTCAACCGCCACAGGCTGCATCTGGAGGAAATGGTTGAGGAGCAGGCGCGCAAGCTGCGTGAATCGCGCGAAATCCTGATGGACGCGCTTTCCTCTGTAATCGAGCACCGCAGCGTCGAAACCGGGCAGCATGTTTTGCGCATCCGTATGTTTACGAAGGTGCTTCTTGAGGATGTCATGAAGCATTACCCCGAGTACGAATTGAACGAGCGGGTGATTACCATCATCGCGAGCGCCGCCGCGCTGCACGATATTGGGAAAATATCGATTCCGGACGCAATCCTCAACAAGCCCGGGCGGCTTACAAAAGAGGAGTTCGACCTTATGAAGACGCATACGGAGCAGGGCTGTGAGATTTTATCCGGCCTTGACCGCATGGACGACAAGGAATACCTGCGGTACGCGTTTTTGATTTGCCGCCACCACCATGAGCGCTGGGACGGCAGCGGCTACCCCGACGGCCTGAAGGGCGACGGTATTCCCATCTGCGCGCAGGCCGTAGGCATCGCGGACGCTTACGACGCGCTCACCACCGACCGTGTTTACAAAAAAGCGATTGCGCCCGACGAAGCGTTCGACATGATTCTCCACGGGGAATGCGGCGCTTTCTCCCCCAAGCTGCTGGAATGCTTTGCGCATGTCCGCGCGCGGTTTTCGGAGCTTTCAAAAAAATACGCGGACGGCCATTCCCCTAAGGCGGATTCCAGGCATTTGAACATTACATCATAAATTACGGCAGGCGTATCCGGTATCCGGCACGCTTCCCGGAAGAACGAAGCCCATCGATTTATAAGCCGCCCAGGACAGGGCGGCTTTCTTTTTGGGCGGATATACAAAAATCTCCCCTGTACGCGGTTATTTCGCGTACAGGGGAGATTTATTTTCACATAGAAAGCCGTTATCCGTTCTTTGACTTAAACGCGCCCGCCATTTCTACCATGATGTCAATCTGCCTTTGGGACAGCCCTTCCACAGATATTTTCCTGATATTATCCAGCCCGAGCAGGTAATCGCTCGTCGTGTCCAGGATAACGCACAATTCGTATATGACCTCGGCGGAAGGAATCGTCATTCCCTTTTCATACGCGGAAATGCTCGACCTCGACAGCCCCGCGCGTTTGGCTAGCTGTTCCTGCGATATCCTCTTTTGTTTGCGTAAAATTTGTAGTCTTTCGCCTAAATCGCATAGCATTTTGCATCACCTTCTTTCCAATTTTATCCATGTGTATGACATTCACACAAGATTATTTAAAAATATTTGCTTGAAATACTGGACAAATGTAAAAATATAGTATATGATTGTCATAAAGAGAGAAATAAATGTTTTTTGCAGGGATTTAGTAAAAAATCAAATAAGAAACGCATATGTAATAGGAATCCGCAAATATTCGCGGCAGGCGGCGGCCGCCCTTCTGTGACGCAGGGCGTTACGCGGACCCTTTCCCCTCTGCAAAAGCGGCGGGGAGGCTTTTCCGTTTGCGCGCGCGCCGCGGCTATCCCCGCGCGGGGAGGCAATTTTTCCAGCGGGTTTGTACGCGCCGCCGTTTCAAAATTGGAGGGTTTGGGACATGCTTTCATAAGTAAGACGCAGATGAGAAGGAAAATACAACATGCAGGCAGGGATTTTTTTATGATGATGTTTCTTTTTACGACAGAGGAGAATGCTATTTTATCAAAAATCTTCCAGGAATACTACTCTTTAATGAATTATATGGCGTATAAGATAGTGGGCGACAGGTTCACCGCGGACGATATGGTGCAGGACGCAATGATAAAGCTGATGGATTACCTGCCCGTACTGCTGGGGCTCAATAAAAACGAGCTTGCCTCCTACTGCGCGCGGACGGTCGAAACGGTCTGCATTACGTACATGCGCAAAGAGCTCAGCAGGAGGAAGCGCGAGGAAAACCAGGAACGGCGGCTTCCGGCGATTATGCCGGAGGAGCTTATCGAGCAGGACGACGTGAGGGACGCGGTGAACTCGATGCTCGCAAAGCTGTCCCCGCTCGACCGGCACCTGCTCGTGTACAAGTATTTCATGTGCTACCGGTACAAGCAAATCGGGGAGCTGCTGGGAATCGAGCCGAGGTACATCGGCACCTATCTGCAGAGGGCGCGTGACCGCGCAAAAAGATTATTGGGAGGGAAAGGTGATTATTTATGAAAAATAAAAAATTGAACGATATTCCAGAAAGTGGTAATATAATAGATGAAACTGCTTTCTGCGAAAAGGTTCATGAATCGATTGAGGAGGAAGGGAGGTATTATAATGAGCTGAACGAAAAATTAAAGAACGACCCGCAGTACCAGCTGACGCCGGAAAAGCTTGCCGGGATGGAAAAGCGGCTGAAGCACCCCTACCGGCTCGGGCGCGGGCGTGTGCGCAGCTACCGCAGGCTGAACAAGGTGACAATCTGCGTATCTGTATTGCTGATTATATTGCTCGTGGGCGTTGTGTCTGTTTCCAGCCTGCGGGATTATACGATTAACTTCCTGCTTAGCTTTGATAATACTTATGCTAAGACCAACATTAGCGACTCCTTTTCTGCAAATACTCCTTCTATTTTGCCAAAGGGCTATAGCTTCTCCTCTTATAAAGTCGATGGCGATGTGATAAATGTCGAATATATGGATTCGGACTATAATATTTTAAACTTTACACAACGCCCGATTGATAATTTAACAATTGTTGACACCGAAAACGCAGAAGTTGAGGATGTCACTATCGGCGAATATCAAGGAAAACTTTCAAAAAAAGAGGATGGGCAAATTATTCTAATCTGGCAGACTGAGAAATACCAATTTTTATTAACCTCAAATGTTCCTATTGATTTGATTCCTATTGCGGAGAGCGTTTCAATCAAAAAATAGGAGCTGATAACATGGCTAAGGCAAAAAAGGCATTATTGTTTTTTGTTGTCCTTGCAATGCTCACCTGTTCACTGATGAACGCATCCGCATATAGTTTTTTAGAAAGCTATGAAAACACTACCGAAATTTCACCCCGTCTTACTTATTTTGCCAGCGTATCTTCAAATATAAGTAAAAAAGATAGCGGACTTCTCTGCCAAGGGGACTACGTCAGCATGGCCAGCGGTATTGACGTTACCCTAACAAATGAATTGCAAAAACAATCCGGTACAACGTGGAAACCAGTAAAGCAATGGTCTCGAACCTTTTCACCCGGGAGAGGCGGCAACAGTATTTCGGGTACATATCCGTCGCCATCCTCCGGTACTTATCGCAACGTTACGACAGTTTTTGCAAAGAATAGTAAAGGAGTCGTCTTAGAAATTGTACAAGTGAGCTCCCGCACTATAAAGGTATAACGTATTCATTATAACTACAAGGAGCTGATAACATGGCACAGGCGAAAAAAGCTTTTGCGTTTTTTCTTGCCCTTGCGATGTTCACCTTTACATTTTTGAACGTATCCGCACAGACTTTACAAACCACGGAAGAACCCTTCATTTGCTATGGTAGCACAGAGGAAATACAACCGCGCCTTTCCTATTTCGGAACGGTATCTGTCGGTGTTTCTTTAAAAAACGGTAATGTCGTTGGAACCGGGGATTACACCAGTTTCGCCAATGGAATAGACGTTACATTCATTATTGCGATTGAAAAAAAATCCGGTTCGAACTGGACACAGGTTCATTCAACAACACGGACATACTCACCAGGCAAGGGTGGAAATTTACTTTCTACTACATATAAAAACCCGCCCTCCGGCACATACCGTGCCGCTGCAACGGCTGTTGCATTGAATTCCAATGGTAACATTTTAGAGGCTATCAAAATTTACAGCGCAAAAACCGTCACAGTCTAACGCATTCCCTATCATCACAAGGAGCTGATAACATGGCACAGGTAAAAAGCGTTCCACATCCCCCCTTCTCACCGGCATGTTTGCCCGGCCTGTTATGAGCCCCGCCAACTGGCGCGCGCCGGACGAAGACGCCACCTCCCACACGTGCATAGGGAGCACGCGGGGGCGGTGGCGGCGGCTGGAATATTTTGAAGTGGGTACCTGCGAAATTTGCTTCAAGGACGGCCTTCTCACCGCCGCCTGCCGCTACAGCATGAAAACCGGCTGCGCAAGCTTACAGCTTTGCATCATCCTGGAAAAGCGGGAGGATTCCCGCTGGAGCCATCTGCAAACCATCAACCAAACGTTCGAGCCGGGCAAGGGCGGGCATTCGCTTTCTATCCCACTGAACAGCCCGCCGCCCGGCATTTACCGCGCCGTATCGTTTGCGCTCGCAAGGGATATTTCAGGCAGGATTTTAGAGGGCGTATGGGTAGAATCGGCAGAAACAATATCAATTTAATCATCATACGGCCGGGCACATTTGAACCTTTTCGCAGTTTCACAAGCTTCATTTGCCCGCTCCCGGCCGTATTTTGATAAAGCGGGATATGCCCCTCCATCCGGGCGTATCCCGCGGCTAAGGAACTTCAACAAAAAGGACAGATTCGATATGGATAAAACGTTCGGAAAAAGGCTCAGGCGGCTTCGCAAAGAATATGGGCTGACACAGAAAGAGCTTGCGAAGGCTTTATCGGTATCGAACGTCGTCATTTCAAGCTACGAGCTGGGCGTCCGTTACCCCACGACCGAGGCCGTCGTAAAAGCGGCGCGGTTTTTCAGCGTGACCGCCGACTACCTGCTCGGGCTGGACGACGTAAACGCAATCAGCGTGGAGGGTGTAGAGGAACATGATATCATATTAGTCAGGAAAATCATCAAAAGCCTGGCTGCGGGCACGAACAAGCGCACGGAGGCGGTCATGTTGGAACGCGATTACCCAAACAGGCTGCGGGAAATGAGGGAGTCCCGGTGCATCAGCCAGTACGAGCTGGCAAAATCCCTCGGCGTCCACCAGACGACGTACGGCAGCTATGAAACCGGAAAGCTCGCCATCCCGCTGTGCAACCTGGTGAAGCTTGCCGATTACTACGGCACATCCATCGATTACCTGATTGGGCGCTCAGACAGCAAATAGGAAGGCGGCGGTTTCCCTGAAAGGGCGCCGCCGGACAGCATCGTTATATTTTCTCACCCGCCGGGGCCGCGGCAGCCAGGCCGGAGGCGCGGCCCTGCGCAGGGCGAGTAAAATATATAAACAGCTCCTCGTTTATTTTTTCTTGTTTTTTAAACGGGGAGCTCACTGGACTTTTTCAGGGGAGGCGGAGCCATAGGTGGTGGCTCCGCTTTCTCATGCGGATTTTTAAACGCTTACACTGTTTTCCGTGCCGTGGGACGGCGTACAGCTCCCGCTGGAGCAAGCGCGCGAATGCAGGGCGAGTAAAAAACATATACAGCCCCTTCGTTTTTCTTGTTTATAAACGGGGGCTCACTGAATTTCTTCAGGGGAGGCGGAGCCATAGGTGGCGGCTCCGCCTTCTCATGCGGATTTTTAAACGCTTACACTGTTTTCCGTGCCGTGGGATGGCGTACAGCTCCCGCTGGAGCAAGCGCGCGAATGCAGGGGGAGTAAAAAATATATACAGCCCCTGCGTTTATTCTTTCTTGTTTTTTAAACGGAGGGCTCACTGAACTTTTTCAGGGGAGGCGGAGCCATAGGTGGCGGCTCCGCTTTTTCATGCGGATTTTTAAACGCTTACACTGTTTTCCGTGCCGTGGACGGCGTACAGCTCCCGCTGGAGCAAACGCGCGAATGCAGCCGGCTGTAAGCGGGTTTAAATTTGCGTATATTTCTACGGCGCTTGCTGTTCCTTCCCAGCAATATTTCATCCGCCTGAAAGCCCGGCGGCAATCATTCCTTCAGCTGCGCTTCCAGCCAAGCCTCAAAATCCATATCGAACCGGGAACTTTCTTCGTATGCCGTTTTAAAATTGTCATGAACAATCTGCGTGTTTGGATGTGCATGGCCAAGCTTTTTTATCAATACTTTATATGACCGTAAGTAATAGCCGAACGCTTTTCCATAGCCGCCCTGGGCTTGATATAATCCCGCAAGATTGTTGTATATCGCCGCAGTATCAGGGTGTTCCCGACCCAAGACTTTTTCTCTGATTCCCAGGGCTTTTATATAGTATTTCTCCGCTTTTTTATAGTCGCCCTGGGCTTGATATAATCCCGCCAGGTTGTTGTACGTCGTCGCTGTATCAGGGTGATCCTGACCCAGGATTTTCTCCATAACCTTCAAGGCCTTTCTGTAATATTCCTCCGCCCTTCCATAGCCGCCTTGGTCTTGATATACTAATGCCAGGTTGTTGTACGTCGTCGCTATTGAAGGGTGCTCCTGACCCAGGACTTTCTCTGTAATCTCCAAGTCTTTTTGATAGAATTTCTCTGCTTTCCGATAGTCGCCCTGGGCTTTATATACTCCCGCCAGGTTGTTGTACGTCGTCGCTGTATTAGGGTGCTCCTGGCCCAGGACTTTTTCTATGATTTTCAGGGCTTTTCTATAGTATTCCTCCGCTTTTCCATAGTCGCCCTGGTCTTGATATACTACCGCCAGGTTGTTGTACATCGTCGCTGTATCGGGATGCTCTCGACCCAAAACTTTTTCTCTGATTCCCAGGGCTTTTTTGTAGTATTCCTCCGCTTTTTTATAGTAACCTTGGGCTTGATATACTACCGCCAGGTTGTTGTACGTCGTCGCTGTTGAAGGGTGTTCCTGACCCAAAACTTTTTCTCTGATTCTTAGGGCTTTTATGAAGAATTCTTCTGCCTTTCCATAGTCGCCTTGGTTTTGATACAATCCCGCCAGGTTGTTGTACGTCGTCGCTGTTGAAGGGTGCTCCTGACCCAGGACTTTCTCTGTAATCTCCAAATCTTTTTGATAGAATTTCTCTGCTTTCCGATAGTCGCCCTGAGTTCGATATACTACCGCTAGGTTGTTGTACGTCGCCGCTGTATCAGGGTGCTCCTGGCCCAAGACTTTTTCTCTAATTCTAAGCGCTTTTATGAAGTATTCCTCCGCTTTTCCATAGTCGCCTTGAGCTTTATATACTCTCGCTAGGTTGTCATACGTCATTGCTGTATCAGGGTGCTCCTGGCCCAGGATTTTCTCTGTAATCTTTAGGGCTTTTCTGTAATATTCCTCTGCCCTTCCATAGTCGCCCTGGGCTTGATATACTCCCGCCAGGTTGTTGTATATCGTCGCTGTATCAGGGTGCTCCTGGCCCAAGATTTTCTCCATAACCTTCAAGGCTTTTCTGTAATATTCCTCCGCTTTCCTATAATAGCCCTGGGCTTGATATACTAATGCCAGGTTGTTGTATATCGTCGCTGTATCGGGATGCTCCTGACCCAGGATTTTTCCCACAATCTCCAGGGCTTTTCTGTAGTATTCCTCCGCCTTTCCATAGTCGCCCTGGACATCATATATAAATGCCAAATTTGCGCTTAAAGCGGCGATTTCCTCCGTTTCTTCACGCATACAGGCTAAAAAACCCTCCGCCTGCCGGAGATACGGGGCGGTATATATATGGACATCCGTTTGTTCATAATCAGTACTTTTCCATAACGATGCAAGCAGGTTTTCGCAGTCCGCCAGCACCGGCTGCAGCTCAATTGCCAAAACCTCCGCAACCACATTATGCACGGTTACGGTCTCACCATCCTCTGAAATTCGTATCCAGCCCTTATCGTTCAGGCTTTCCAGCTCATTATAGGACGAAAGCCCCAGCCAATCGCGTAATGTCGCAATATCGAAACGGTCCAGCGGTATCGTACAAAGGTTCTTTAAAATATGCTCCTCAAGAGAGCCCTTTTCTATCGCCGCAAGGCTGAACAGCTTTGTCATGTGCTCGATAAACCGTTTGCTTTCTTTCCCGTTTTCCCGCATGACCTCTTCCTTGATTCCCTCCAAATTGAAACCGCTTTTCTGGAGCTCCTCATAAAATTCCCCGATTGTCCTGCGCGATGTTTTACATGTCTTTGCAAGCAGCTCAAGGGCAAGCGTATGGCAGCCTGCACGCACAACAATTTTTTGAAGGGTTTCCGCATCCTCCACTTTCCTGTCGTAATAATGCTCGAACAGCCTGGCGCAGTCCTCGGGCGTTAAAAAATCAAGCGGATAAATCCTTAACGTATGCTTACGTTCCGCCATGGGGAGGCGCGTCGTAAATATTACGCTGCATTTCAGCTTCAGAATTGACTCAAAGTCCTCCTGTTTGACGTCGTCCACATTATCAAATACTAACACAACGTTCTTATCGAGTTCATTTAACAGCCTGAGAAGCTCGTGCCAGCGGTTTTCCGTATCATCAACGGGAAAGTTTGAATTTGCTACCAGCTCCTCTGCTCTTCCTTCTACGCCCTGTTCATTTTTATTAAATAAAAGTGTTTCTTTAAAGCTGTCGTGGTAATCGAACCAGCCAATTTTTGAGTATTCCGACGCATTGTCCGCCAAAAACCGCTTAATAAACTCCGTCTTTCCTATCCCGCCGATTCCCGTTACAACCGCGGCTTTGCTGTTTTGCGCTATTACCGATTTAAAATCGTTAAGCGTCCCGCCGCGGCCTATCAGCTCCATAGCCGGCGGGCATCCAGGCAATACTAGGCGCGGCTCTTTTGTTGTATTCTGCATGTTCTCTTTGATTTCAGAAATTTCTTCCCATACGGCGCTCATTTCCGTTTCAAGCCTGTCCAGCCGGAAATTGCATTTGAGCTCGGGATAATACTCCATTTCTTCTTCAAAGCAGTGAAAAAGCGTCTCAGTGATTAATTTGACGTCCCGCTGTGATGGGAGCTGCTCCAAATATGCCTCCGTTTTTTTAATACATGCTTCTAAATCCCGCGCACCCTGATAACCGATTTTCAAGTTGTCCAATATCTCTTTGTAGCTGTTTTTATATAAGTTCTCATCTTCCAGCAATCTCTTTTTTGCTTCTTTCACCGCTTTGGTAAACGCCTTTTCGAACTGGGCTGAAACAGTCTCGCTGATATTCTCCGCGAAATAATTTTTTCGTTTTAGTACAAGCTGAAGCCCCTTCAACCCTTTGTCTGCTACGGAGGCAGGCCACCACAAAAGCCCCGCACAGGTTAATATCAACGAAGTCAGTTCAAAACCTTTTTCCGCACTATTTTTCATTTATAGCACTCCTTAAATAATCCTGTATTACATTTTAGGCATTTAAAATCATATCTTTAAGTAGAATATTATCACAAAATTCATGTTTAAACAACAGGGTGCGGCAAATTACCGCACCCATCCCTATACTGATATTTAAAATAGCTTCAGTCAACGATTCAAAACAAAAACATTATAATTAGGCCCAATTATAAAAAAAGAGGTATGGCGCGCTGCGAAAGCCATACCCATTCTTTTAAACCGGTATATTGAAATAACCCCCGAACCTTGTGCCTGCATGTACAAGGTTCGGGGGTATTCGTTGTGGTGGACCCGAAGGGATTCGAACCCTCGGTCTCTGCGTTGCGAACGCAGCGCTTTCCCAGCTAAGCTACGGGCCCATATTATGTATTTTGTATCTCCCCCAAGGGGATTTCTGACTGCCACGCGGGTATTCGCCGCGCGCCAGTCAAAAATTTTGGCTGGGCTGGCGGGATTCGAACCCACGGGATGACGGAGTCAAAGTCCGTTGCCTTACCGCTTGGCTACAGCCCATTATTCCATGGCTTTCAGCCAAACGAAAGGTATCATAGCAAAAAGCCTTGATTGCTTCCTCTATATTATCACGGCGTTTCCGCCGGAATAAACAAAATGGTGACCCATCGGAGATTCGAACTCCGGACACCTTGATTAAAAGTCAAGTGCTCTGCCAACTGAGCTAATGGGTCGTATGGGGTGGATAGTCGGATTCGAACCGACGGTCTCCAGTGCCACAAACTGGCGCTTTAACCGACTAAGCTATACCCACCATATATGGCGCGCCAAAAGGGACTCGAACCCCTGACCTACTGCTTAGAAGGCAGTTGCTCTATCCAGCTGAGCTATTGGCGCAAATCTGATATTTCAACCGGTCAGCCGGTAAATAACGAATGGAGCGGATGATGGGAATCGAACCCACACGATCAGCTTGGAAGGCTGAAGTTCTACCACTAAACTACATCCGCACGGCTTGTCTGCCTTTTAAGCGACGGGTTATATTTTACCATATAACCCGCCGCGTTGTCAAGCAGTTCATAAAAGTTTTCTCTTGAATAAACATTTGCGCTGTTTATAAAATATCCATTTTCAGGCCGCTTTCATCTGCGGAGAGATGGATTCCCGCAATATCGCCTTCCCTGTGCTCGATAATTGCATTCGTAATCTTATCCTCCACATCCTTTCGGATGGTGTTCCTCAAATCACGCGCGCCGCTTTTGCCGCCTGTAGATTTCTTTGCGAGATAATCGGCGGCCTTATCGTCATAGGAAAACCTGATTCCCTTTTCCTCGAGCGTACCGACATATTCGCTGAGCATCAGCTTCGCAATATTACGGAAATTACCGTCGTCCAGGCTCCTGAACACTATTATTTCATCAATACGGCTCAAAAATTCAGGCCGCAGGAATTCAGACAGGGCTTTGATAACCTTTTCCTTCTGCATATCCTGCTCTGATTTGCCGAAGCCCATCAGCCCTTCCTTCTTGTTGCTTCCGGCGTTCGAGGTCATGATGATGACGGTGTTTTCAAAATTGACGAGCCTGCCGTGCGCGTCTGTCACCTTGCCCTCGTCGAGAATCTGCAGCAATATGTTGAGCACGTCTGGATGCGCCTTTTCAATCTCATCGAACAGCAGCACCGAATATGGGCGGCGGCGTACCTTTTCGGTCACCTGGCCGGCCTCGTCATAGCCGACATAGCCCGGAGGAGAGCCGATAATACGTGATACCGAGTGCTTTTCCATAAATTCGGACATATCAAGCCGGATAAGCGTCTCGGGCGTATCGAACAGCTCTGTGGACAGCACCTTAACAAGCTCCGTCTTGCCTACGCCCGTAGGACCAACAAAGATAAAGGAGGCCGGGCGGCGGCGCGGGCTTATCTGCACCCTGCTGCGCCTGATTGCGGCGGCGACAGCGGCTACCGCTTCGTCCTGCCCTATAATGCGCTCTTTGAGCTTTTCTTCCAGGTCAGACAGCTTCTTCAGCTCGTTTTCCTGTACCCTGGACGCGGGGATTCCCGTCCAAAGCTCTATTACATGCGCAAGGTCGCTTTCCTCCACGGAGGAATTAAGCGCCTTATTCTGGATGCGCTTGATTTTGTTGGTTGTTTTCGCAAGCTCCTCCCGTACCAGGGCGAGCTTTTCATAATCGATGCTTTCCGTGTTGGAGGCAATTTCGTCCTCCTGGGTGGCAAGCGCCCGCTCCTCTTCCTTGAGCTTATCGTATGTCTCCATACTCTTATTGCGAAGCGCCGCGCACGCGCAGGCCTCGTCAAGCAAATCGATGGCCTTATCGGGCAGAAAGCGGTCGGTGATGTAGCGCTCGGACAGAACGACCGCGCGCCTAACAATCTGTTCGGGTACCCTGACCCTATGGTGTGCTTCATAATAGGATTTGACGCCTAAAAGCACCTCTATCGTATCCTGAATGGAGGGCTCCGCGACCTTGACCGGCTGGAAACGCCTTTCAAGCGCCGCGTCCTTCTCGATATATTTCCTGTATTCAGTAAACGTCGTCGCGCCTATCACCTGGATTTCCCCGCGGGAAAGCGCGGGCTTTAAGATATTGGCGGCGTTCATTGTCCCCTCGGAATCACCTGTGCCGACGAGATTATGCACCTCATCGATAAACAGGATGACGTTGCCCGCGGCCTTGACCTCGTCTACAAGCCCCTTGATACGGCTTTCAAACTGGCCGCGGAACTGCGTACCGGCAATCAGCGCCGTTAAATCAAGCAGCTGGATTTCCTTGTCCTTGAGCCGCTGCGGCACGTTGCCCTGCGCAATACGCAGCGCAAGCCCTTCCGCAATGGCGGTTTTGCCGACGCCCGGCTCTCCAATTAGGCACGGGTTGTTCTTTGAGCGGCGGCTCAGTATTTGAATCACGCGTTCAATCTCACTGTCCCTGCCAATTACGCGGTCCATTTTTCCTTCTCTCGCGCGCTGGGTCAGGTCGGTACAGTATGTGTCGATGTGCTTCCTCTTCGGCTTTTTGTCATCCCGTTTTCTTTTCTTCGTTTCCGTGTCGGCGCCTGCCTGGTCGTTTTTCTTTTCAGCAAGGTTAAAAATATTCTTAAACAAAGGAAAGGTTGGCGCGCCGCCAGGGCTGAAGCCGTCTTCCTTGTCGGGGTCGTCTTCCTCACCAGCGGCCGCTTCGGGGTCCTGCCCAAGCATCTCCGCGAAATTGGGAATATCCCCGTTCTCACTCATTTTCATTAGGGAATCCATCTGCTCCTGGACAGCGTCCAGGTCATCCTCGGATATTCCCATTTTCTCTATGATGTCTGTAACCGGCTTGATTCCGAGCTCCTTGGCGCATGACAGGCAGTAGCCCTGCGACTCGCTTTCTGCGTTTGTGGCGACAAAAACCACAGCAGGCCGTTTTTTACATCTGCAGCAAAGCATATTGTTTCTCCTTTTCCAGTTGCGGATATAACCGCAAAATTAATCTTTTGTGCCCGCTTTTCTGTTAGCCGTACCTTCCTGTTTGTTTTCCCTGAGCAGGCTTAAAAATATCAAAAAATATTTTACCATAGAAAACAGCATTGCCGCCGTCGTGACCAGCATGAGCACGGTCGTCAGCACTGCAAAGTCGCTTGCGCTGCCGGTAATGATTTCAAGCAGCACAATGACCGATACGGACAGGTAAAATAATATTGTGGAAAGCTTGCCGTACCATTTGGCGGCAGGCGGTGTTATCTTTTTTTGTATGAGGTATGCGCCCCCAAGCAGCATCAGTAAATCCTTTACTACGAGAATGACGACCAGGGGGATAATTTTCGGGACGATGATGCCGATACATATAATTACCGCGACAAGCGTGAGCTTGTCGGCAATCGGGTCTAAAATCTTTCCAAGCGCCGTAATCTGGTTGAACTTCCGCGCAATCATACCGTCGAACATATCGCTCAGCCCTGAAATGATAACCATTGCGGCGGCGGCAATATAGTTTTTCGATAGAAAGAAGAAGACAAACGGTATAATCAATAAGATGCGCAGCACGGATAAAATGTTTGGAACCGTCAGGTTTTCCTTCCATGCTTTTCGGCCATTTTCCATTTCGATTACCTTCCCAATATAGCTTTCTGATTCCTGCCTCTCCCTTATCCGGCAAAAATGCCCGATAGCGGGATAAAGCTGTATATATACTTAAATATAAAGGTACCTTCGATTACTTCCCTGTTGAAAAACTGAGGCGCGTCGCTGAGCGTTGGAACAAAAAGCTTGATTAAAAACACGACGAGCACCACAAATAGTACGCCCTCCAAGAGGCCGAGCACCGCGCCGAAAAACGAATTGACGCCGTGCAGCACCGGCAGGTTGAACACCGCGCCGATTGCGTGGGACGCAAGCTTTACCAAAAGCATCATCAAGGCAAACAGCACAAGCATCACCACAATACTTAAAAGCGAGACAATCACAGGCGCAATTACCGTTTCGACGGCTTTTGCCGTCGCGTCCGCCGTGTTTTGTACCGCAGGGCCGATTTGCGCTGTGTCTATGCCAAAATTCGGCAGGAGCCGAAGCACAAAATCAGGCAGAGCCCCGAGCGCGCTGTGTACGCCGGACTGGACGTCGGAACCGCCCGACGCCATAATCTGCTGGGACATGCTATGTATCAAATCCTGCTGGAAGAAGGTTGTATATATCCACCGCGCGGCATGCTGGCCGAGCCATATGGATACCGTCACAGCCGCGATGGTACCAAGCACGTTAATCAGTGTTTTTACCGCGCCGCGCTTCATGCCTCCAATCAAAAAGGCCGCGAGCAGGGCAAGTATGATGATGTCGAGAGCAAGACTCATATGCTAAAACCAATCCTTTAAAGTCCAGGCGCGGCAAACAGAAGCCCGCCGTTTGCGCGTCCTTAGGCTACAATATATCATATAATCCATAAAAAAACAATGAGCATTTTGTGAATTCGTCAGAAGCGGGTAAAGCGTATCTCGCTAATCCCCAATATATATGCGCTGTTTTCTGATTCCATACAGATAGCCTTCGCATCCACGCCGGCGTTCGTCTTCGCGCCTTCGTTTCCATTCTTGTAAAAGGTACGCAGCTCCTCCCCGCTCAAGACGCCTATCCTGTCGCCGTATATGCTGATGGAAGTAATCTTGAGGTCGGTCGTAATGGGCTCCCCCGCGTTCCCGTTTTTATCGAGATACAAAAGATTGCAGGAGCGCCCGTCGCCGGAACGCGACAGGGACAGCGCAATCCCGTTATACATATCGATATCATAGGCGGTTAACATCAGCTTGTCATAGGAAACCGTCTGCTTATCGCTGTAATTCGATTTAACAATCGCGGCTGAGCTGTCGCCGATTACCGCGATGCTGCCATTGTCCATAAACGAAACCGTATAAATAAGGTTGTCGTCGAACTCAAGCATTGCCTTTGGCTCGGCTGATGTGAAATCGAGCACATACAAAACGCTGCGCAGCACCCCGTCCTTTGAGGAAACGCCCGACACGGCCGCCATTGTGCCTTCTTCGTTGATAGATACGCTGCTCGGATAAAAATCTGAGAAATAATAGGCGTATTTCTGTGAGTTGTCCGTATGAAAGGCCGTGAGCTTTCCAAGATAACCATCCGTTTCGGACAAAACAGCGTATTCTCCGCGCGTATTGATATCGCCGGAAAGCAGGTTGCTCTTAACGTCCCCTTTATGGATGGTATCGCCCATCGTATTGATTTCAAAGCCAAGCCCGCCTAAATTATAGATGAGGCAGTAGTTCCCCTTTGTTACGATTACCGGGTCGGAATAGCTTATCTGCCTGTCCAAAAGCTTGCCGCCGCTGCTGTTGAGCACGACAAACGAGGTATCGCTTACATAGGCCAGGTTTTTATCCCACCGCTTAATATTGCCGTTATTGACCTTTGTCCCGACCAGAGAGGACGGAAATCCATCGCCCTGGCCGTTATCGAGAAAATTCTTCTCCACACTGCCGGCAAGCCTGTCCGGAGACAGGTTCTGCCAGCCCGCGACTACAATGACGGCCACCATGCATAAGAGCAATATTGTAATAACCGCTTTGGTCTTTTTGGAAATGGATGGCCGGCGTGCCGTTTCCGGCTCAAGGTCCCGAAAAGAGCGGTCCTCGTAGCTGCTTTCCTCTTCTTCTACCGCGCCCGTTTCCCGCGCCGGTTCCCCGGGGGCTTTTTCCTGTGCTTCTTTTCTTTTATCGTGTTCGTTAGCCATTTGCGTACTCCTTTTCATAATACACCCGGTTTAGGTAAAGTCCGCACGCGGGCGCCGTCGGTCCCGCCTCTTCCCTGTTTTTCGCTTCCAATATGCCCGCTATCGCATCAGCTGGTATTTTCCCCTGCGCAACTGACAGCAGCGTGCCCACCATAATCCTTACCATATTATAAAGAAAGCCGTCGGCTTCTACGCGCATGAGCACCATATCGCCGTCGCGCACAACGGTAAAATGCCTGACTGTCCGTGTAAAATTGCCCTTTTCCCGCTTATCGAGCGTACAGAAGGACGTAAAATCGTGCGTTCCAACATACGCCTGCGCAGCCTTTTGTAAAAGCGCTTCATCGAGCGGATAACGGTAATGCAGGGCATAGCCCTCCAAAAACGGGTTCCTTGTTTCGCTGTTCCATATTTTATACAAATATTCCTTCCCCTTACAGGAGTACCGCGCGTGAAAATCGGCCGGCGCCTCGTTTGCGCCGAGCACCGCAATGCTCCTTGGCAGAAAGCGGTTGAGCGCCGCTTTTAAGCGCGGCGCCGGAATCCGGTGCGCCGTTTTGACGCTCAAACAATACATATTTGCATGCACGCCGCTGTCTGTGCGGCTGCATCCTTTGATTTCGAATTCGTTTCCTATTACTTGAAAAAGCGCTTCCTGAAAGGCCTGCTGTACGCTCGGCGCGTTTTGCTGGATTTGCCAGCCGTGGAAGCGGCTGCCGTCGTATGCGATTGTCAGCAGGATATTCCTCAGCGGACCGCCGCCGGGAGAAACACGTTGCATAGAACCACTCCTGTCAGGATTAAAACGCTTGCGACTGCCGCAAATGCGTCGAGCCTTGAGAAATGCAGGCTTTTCATACGCGTCCTGCCGTCACCGCCCTGGTAACAGCGGCATTCCATCGCCGTCGCTAAATCGTAAGCCCTCCGAAACGCCGAAACGAACAGGGGAATCAGCACCGGTATAAGCGCCTTGATACGCTGGATGAGGTTGCCGCTTTCCATGTCCGCGCCGCGCGCCTTCTGCGCGCTCATAATTTTGTCCGTCTCCTCGAGCAGGGTTGGGACGAAGCGCAGGGCAATTGTCATCATCATGGCGATTTCATGCACCTTGACGTGCAAGTGGTTCAGCGGCTTCATCAGCCTTTCGAGCGCGTCAGTCAAATCCGTCGGCGAGGTCGTGAACGTCAGGACAGAGCTTATGATGATAAGCGAAGCAATACGCACCGCCACAAATATGGCGTTGTTGATGCCCGCGAGCGTAACCTTCAAAAAGCCGAGCTGCAGCAGCGGCTCGCCCCTGCCGTAAAACAGGTTCAAAACGCCCGTAAACAGCACAATGAACAGGATAACCTTCATGCTTTTTAAATACATTTTGACCGGTATTCCCGTCGTTATCATGATAGCGACGACCGACAGGGTCGTAATGGCAAGCGCAAAGTAATTGCCCGTTATGAAAATAAATACGATAAACGCCAGAAGCAATATAATTTTGGTGCGCGGGTCAAGCCGGTGAATAACCGATTTGCCCGGCAGGTATTGCCCAAGCGTGATATCCCTGACCAAATAGAATCACCACGTTTCCAGTTAGTCGCTGTCAGCCCTTTTTGCCGATCAGCGCAAGCAGCTCAGAAAGAGCCTGTTCCACTGTCAGAACCCCGTCCGGCACAGGGTATCCTTCATTTTTCAAGCGCGCCATGATTTTTGTGACCTGGGGAACTCTAAGCCCCATCTTTTCAAGCTCGTCCCCTTTGGAAAAGACCTTTTTTGTTTCGTCGAACATGACGGCCCTTCCCGCGTTCATCACAAGAATCCTGTCCGCTGTTTTCGCAATATCCTCCATGCTGTGGGACACAAGGAATATCGTGTTCCCGCGCTGTTTGTGATATTCCGTAATCTGCGCAAGCAGTACGTCGCGCCCATTGGGGTCGAGCCCCGCGGTCGGTTCGTCTAAGATTAGCACGTCCGGGTCCATGGCGATAACGCCCGCGATTGCCGCCCTGCGCTTTTCACCGCCGGACAGCTCAAATGGGGATTTTGATAAAAGCTCCGATTTAAGCCCCGTAAACCGCGCGGCTGAAACCACGCGTTTCCTGATTTCGTTCTCGTCAAGCCCCATATTCTTAGGGCCGAACGCAATATCCTTCTGAACTGTTTCTTCAAACAGCTGGTATTCGGGGTACTGGAACACAAGCCCCGCTTCAAAGCGCACAGAGCGGATTTTCTTCGGCTCTTCCCAAATATCCCTGCCGTTCAGCATGACCTTGCCGGCGGTTGGGCGGATTAAGCCGTTGAACATCTGCACAAGCGTGGATTTTCCGGAACCGGTATGCCCGATAATCCCGATAAACTCGCCCTTTTGTACGCGAAGCGACACGTCTTTGACCGCCGTCTTTTCAAACGGCGTGTTCGCGCCGTACGTATATGTTAAATTTTCTGTTTCCAATACATACATATGGGTTCTCATTCCTTTAATTCAGCGCCCTTGCTTCTGCGGGCAGTTTTCTTTGAGGAGCTTTAAAAGAAGCTGTGTGCATTCCTCTTCGTCGAGCGCCGTACCCTCTATATTACAGCCGCCCGACTTCAGCCGGTGCACAAGCTCCGTCGCCTGCGGCACATCGAGCTTATGGCGCTTGAGCAGCTCCACCTGTGAAAAAACCTCGCGCGGGGTACCCTGCGTCAGAATTTCGCCGTTGTCCATAACGACAACGCGGTCGGAAAGCACCGCCTCATCCATATAATGCGTAATCAGCACTATGGTGATGCCCTTTTCCCTGTTAAGCTTCCGGATAGTTGTGAGCACCTCTTCGCGGCCGCGCGGGTCAAGCATGGCAGTCGGCTCGTCGAGCACGATACACCGCGGCTCCATCGCGATGATGCCCGCGATTGCCACGCGCTGCTTCTGCCCGCCGGACAGCTTATGCGGCGCGTGCGTGCGGTACTCGTACATATCGACCGCTTTAAGCGCGCTGTCGACGCGGCGGCGTATTTCCGCCGGTTCGATTCCAAGGTTTTCCGGCCCGAAGGCTACGTCCTCCTCGACGATACTCGCAACAAGCTGGTTGTCCGGGTTCTGCAGCACCAGGCCGACCTTACGGCGGATATCGTACTTTTTATCGTCGTCGAGCGTGTCCATGCCGTCGACGTATACCTTACCGCCCATAGGCAGGAGCATGGCGTTGAACTGCTTTGCCATCGTCGATTTCCCTGAGCCGTTATGTCCAAGCAGCGCGACGAACTCGCCCTGCTTCACCTCCATGGATACGCCCTTTAACACATCAACAGATATGGCCTGTCCGCCTTGCTCGTCTTCGTTTATATATTGGAATTCCAAGTTTTCTGTCCTGATAAAATCTTCCATATTGTTTCCAATCCCATTTTATTCCGGCTTACTTACCGCCCGACTGCCATATTGCGGTGGAACCGCACGGCAGCACGAGCCCCGTCTGCGTAACGGGAAGGCCGATTTCATCCGACGAGGCCTTCCCGCCGAATCGCGGCGTCAATACCGCGCCAAGCAAATATTCCATTACAGCGGGAGAAAGCCCCGTCGTATATGAGTTCAAAATAAAGAACTGCGCGTCGTCCGACAATATGGCAGCGCACAGCTCTACGAGCGAATAAAGCTGTTCTTCGAGCTTCCAGACCTCGCCGCCCGGGCCCCTGCCGTAAGAAGGTGGGTCCATGATAATCCCGTCGTACCTGTTGCCGCGGCGCTGCTCCTTCTGCACAAATTTGATGCAGTCGTCCACAAGCCATCGGACAGGGCGTTCGGAAAGCCCGGACACCTGCGCGTTTTCCTTTGCCCACTGTACCATACCCTTTGAGGCGTCCACATGGCATACCTTCGCGCCCGCTTCCAGACAGGCAAGCGTCGCGCCGCCTGTATAGGCAAATAGGTTCAATACGTTCAGCTGCCTTGCGCTCTGTTTTATTTTGCCTGATACAAAGTCCCAGTTGACCGCCTGCTCCGGAAAAACGCCGGTATGCTTGAAGCCCATCGGCTTAATTCGGAAACGGAGCGAATGGCAGCCGATTTCCCAAACATCGGGATGGTTTTTATAGACCTGCCATTTGCCTCCGCCCGTCTGTGAGCGCAGGTAGCGCGCGTGCGCCTGTTTCCAAAGCGGGTGCTTTTTTTCCGTTTCCCAGATAATCTGCGGGTCGGGGCGAATCAGGATAACGCCCCCCCAGCGCTCAAGGCGCTCCCCGCAGGAGCAATCGAGCAGTTCATAATCCTTCCAGCAGGCTGTACGCATAAACTTCCTCCGATGTTTTTCTGTCTGTATCTAAAGCAAGTGCCGTCAGGAAAGCTTTTCCCTGATAAGCTCCGCCGTCTGGTTCGCAAGGCGCGTAATCTCAGCAGAGTCCTCTCCCTCGACCATAACGCGCACCAGCGGCTCCGTACCGGACAGGCGCACTAAAATCCTGCCGCGGCTTCCGAGGGTTTCCTTCACACGGTCAATTTCCGCCTTGACGTCCTTATCCGTATAGAAGCGGCGCTTGCCCTCGGGGCTCACCTTTACATTTATCATCACCTGCGGGAACCGCTCCATAAGCGTCGCGATGCTTGAAAGCTTTGCGTTCCTGCGGTGGACAAGGCTCAAAAGCTGCGCGGCGGTGAGCTGCCCGTCGCCTGTGGTGGAATGGTCGAGAAAGATAACGTGCCCCGACTGCTCGCCTCCAATGTTGTAGCCCTCGCGTATCATCGTTTCGAGCACGTAGCGGTCGCCTACCTGTGTGGACACAAAGTTCATGCCCATATCCTCACAAAAGCGGGAAAAGCCCATATTCGTCATGACCGTGCCGACGACGGTGTCCTTCTTAAGCAGGCCGCGCGATTTCAAATCCGCGGCGCATATGGCAATGACATAGTCGCCGTCGATAATATTGCCGTTTTCATCGACCGCCAGGCAGCGGTCGGCATCTCCGTCGAACGCGACGCCCGCGTCGAGCCCGTGCTCTTTTACATACTTCATCAGGTTTTCCATATGGGTCGAACCGCAGTCGTCGTTGATATTGACGCCGTCCGGCTCGTCGTAAAGCATGTGGCACTGCGCGCCAATGCCCTCAAACAGCTGTTTTGCCGTGCGTGAAGCGGAGCCGTTCGAGCAGTCAAGCGCGATTTTCATGCCGTCGATGCGCTCCGGCACCGATTCGATTACATGGGAGACATAATCCGCCACGGCGCTGTCCGCGTATTTTACATGGCCCAGCTGGCTGCCGGAAAGCTCCGGGTATGGGATGGTATGGTCGAGCACAATCGACTCGATTTCCTCCTCCAAATCGTCGGGCAGCTTATAGCCGTCCATGCTGAATATCTTGATTCCATTGAATTCAAATGGATTATGCGACGCGGAAATCATAATACCCGCGTCGGCATTGTACTTTTTAACAAGATAAGCGACCGCCGGCGTCGGCACGACGCCGAGCAGCAAAACGTTTGCGCCGACGGAGCAAAGCCCCGCGACGAGCGCGCCTTCAATCATGTCTGAGCTCAAGCGCGTATCCTTGCCGATAAGCACAGTCGGATGCTCCACCTCATCGCTGATAAGTACCATAGCGGCAGCCCTGCCGATGTTCATGGAAAGCTCGCAGGTAAGCTCCGTATTTGCAATACCCCGCGCGCCGTCCGTCCCAAATAGTCTACCCAATCTTAAAACCTCCAAAATATATGTTTCTATCAAACAGCCCCGTAAGGCCCTACCCGCTGCAAAGGGCTGTTATAATAATCAATTAAGCTTTATTCCTGCCCCGCAAAAAGCGTTGGCCCTGTATTCTGCGGCGCCTGCGATGCGGGAAGCTTAAGCCCCAAATGGCGGCAGGCGTCCTGTGTGACGCAGCGCCCTCTGGGCGTGCGGTTTAAAAAGCCGATTTGCATCAGGTACGGCTCGTAGACGTCCTCAATTGTGACGGCTTCCTCACCGATTGCGGCGGCGAGCGTTTCAAGCCCCACCGGGCCGCCTTTATAGAATTTTATCATCGCCGTCAGCATGCGCCTGTCATTCGCGTCAAGCCCCAGATGGTCGATTTCAAGCCGGTCTAGCGCGGTCTGCGCCGTCTCGCAGGTAATAACGCCGTCACTCATCACCTGCGCAAAATCGCGCACGCGCTTAAGCAGGCGGTTTGCGATACGCGGCGTACCGCGCGAGCGGGAGGCAAGCTCCAGCGCCCCGTCCTCGTCGATAGGAATATTTAATATAGAGGCGCTGCGCTTTACAATGGTAGCAAGCTCCTCCGGGGAGTACAGCTCAAGCCTCAGCACGACGCCGAAGCGGTCGCGCAAGGGCGCTGTAAGCTGCCCCGCGCGGGTCGTTGCGCCAACGAGCGTAAAACGCGGGAGCGGCAGATGGTAAGAAGCCGCCATCTGGCCCTTGCCCGTTATAATGTCGATTGCGTAATCCTCCATTGAAGGGTAGAGGATTTCCTCCACCGCGCGGGACAGCCTGTGAATCTCGTCGATAAAAAGCACGTCGCCCGGATTGAGGTTCGTGAGCAGCGCCGCCAAATCGCCCGGCTTTTCAATCGCGGGGCCGGAGGTGATGCGCAGGTTAACGCCCAGCTCGTTTGCGATAATACCCGCAAGCGTCGTCTTGCCCAGGCCCGGCGGGCCGTATAAAAGGACGTGGTCGAGCGACTCCTGCCGCTGCCTTGCCGCCTCGATAAAGACGGAGAGGTTTTCCTTGACTTTTTCCTGTCCGATATATTCTTCCATTGTGCGCGGACGCAGCGGATTGTCGTCCGCTCCCGCGTCGGCGGGAATTTCCGCCGCGCTCAGGATTCTGTTTTCAAAATCGAGTTCCGTATCCATTCCGTTTTTCCTTTCAGCGTCTTCCCATCTCGCGCAGAGCCGCCGAGATGAGCTGTTCCACAGTCAGATTGCCGTCAAGCCTCGAGAGCACGGGCGTAACGTCAGCGCTGCTGTAGCCGAGTACCGCAAGCGCGGCGACGGCCTTACCGATATTGCCCTCTTCAATTGCCTGCGCCGCTTCGCCCGGCAGGAACGCCTCGCCGCCCGGTGCAAAGCCCTTGAGCTTATCCTTGAGCTCCAGCACGATACGCTGGGCAAGCTTTGGTCCGACGCCCTGCGCGCGCGTCAGCGTTTTGCTGTCGTTCGACGCAACGCACATTGCCACCTGCTCCGGAGAGAGCTCCGACAATATCGCAAGCCCGGCCTTTGGCCCGACCCCGCTGATTGCGGTCAGCATCTTAAAGCAGGAAAGCTCCCCCTGTGATGCAAAGCCGAACAGCTCGACCGCGTCTTCCCGTACATTGAGCTGCGTATATAGGGTAGCCTCCGCGTGCAGCTTTGGAAGGCTGCGCTGGGTATTAAGCGTAGTCAGGCATTTATAGCCGACACCGCCGCATTCTATTACGGCAAAACCGGCCTCCATGTGTATGAGCGTCCCTCTCAGGCTGTAGAGCATTTATTTCAAACCCCTTTTGTACATCATTTCACGCAGACGGCTGCCGGAGGCCTGCGTATGGCAGATTGCAATAGCGAGCGCGTCGGCCGTATCGTCCGGTTTTGGAACCTTTTCGAGGCGCAGCAGCCTGCGCGTCATCTCCATTACCTGCGGCTTTTTCGCCTGCCCGTAGCCGGTTACCGCTGTTTTCACCTGAAGCGGCGTGTATTCAAACACATCCAGGCCGTTTTTCTGCGCCGCCAATAGGATAACCCCCCTGGCCTGCGCCA
This sequence comes from uncultured Oscillospiraceae bacterium, assembly GCA_900540275.1. Lineage (GTDB taxonomy): Bacteria > Bacillota > Clostridia > Oscillospirales > Acutalibacteraceae > Scatavimonas. Next base: position 93,383 of record UQFO01000007.1, read on the forward strand.
CGTTGATGGCCGTTTTCTGGTTGTTCTGGAAATAAAGCTGCTCGATTGCAAGCGCCTGCGGTTTATACTTTTCAATTATGGCGCAAAGCTCGTCATAAATAACCTCTAACCGTCTGTTGAAAGGCTCTGTTGCCGGCGTTGTAACCGCGCCGAAGCCAAGAGGTGCGAACGCGTTGTTCTGAAACGTAATGGCGCCCCATCCTACAATAGCGTAACCTGGGTCAATCCCCAAAACAATCACAGAAATCCGTTCCTCCCCTGTCAAAGCACAATTTTGTCATTCTATCCTTGTATTATAGCATATAGGCACTTTACGGGCAAGAAAAAGAATCCTAATTTACACTTCATTAAAAAACAGGAATGTAAGCCGGCAAATGGGCCATGTTTTTTGCACTTGTTATAAAAGAATAGGTATCTTCGTTCCATTTTATGGGCGGTTTTATAGATTTATCCGTATAAATCAAAAAAAGGACTTGCTTTTTTTAAATCGTTTGGCTATAATAGAACAGCAGCAAATTTGGACGTTTAGCTCAGCTGGCTAGAGCATTCGCTTGACGTGCGAAGGGTCAGCGGTTCAAGTCCGTTAACGTCCACCAAAACGGGGCAGGAAAATTCCTGCCCCGTTTTTTTATATAAATAGTAAAGCCGCATCAGCAACCTATTGGCCGCTGATGCGGCTTAATCTTTCAGAATTATTTCTGGCTTTACGTTTGCCTGTCTGCCCGAAAAAGTTTGGGAATGAGCATGTATACCTTATTCGTCAATACCCTGCAGGCCCAATCCACCTTGAACAGACATTACAAATATACTTTTTTCAACAGCCAAATTATCAGGATTTCAAACATCAAAATGCACAGAAAGACGCCAATATAAATAATGGGCGGCATATAAACCGCGTTGTACACGCTGTAAATATTCCCCATTAAATCAAATGGCTTTACTTCTGCGTCGACTGATAATGACCCGTGGTACATATCCGACTCTCTGGAAAAGCAGTACCTCCAGCCGATGGAATCTGTTTTTCCTTCCGCTTTTTTTATTTCCAGCGTATATTTTCCGCCTGATTTTTGCCGGATATCCGGTACGGATAGCTTTAAAAGCCCGTCCTTCCCCACGTCAGCGCCCGAAACGGCGCTTTGCAGCAGGACCCCCGATTCACCGGTTGAAAGTGTAATAAGGTAACTTGCATCCCCGCCAAGCTTTGCCGCCTGCAATTCGACCGTATTGAAGGCCTTGTCCGTAAAAAACGTCTGCGTCAGCGTACTGTTCTGTTTCGCTAAGTTTTTTATCTGTTTTAAATTTGAGGTATTGCTGCAAAGGATGCTTACATCCCGGTATTCTCCCATTTCCTGCGTAAAATCGCCGTATCGCGCAATACCAAAGGAAAGCGTCGTGAGCAAAACGGCTGCGGAAACCGAACAAAAAGCAATCTTTTTCCAAGCTGTTTTCTTACGCCTCCACTTACCCGAAATATACCCGTCAATTGTTTCAAGCCCGTGCACGGACAGCACTGTAAGCAGAAACAAAAATGGAATACAGTAGGACTGCTTTGCCTCCCATATTAAATAAAAAAGCATCCCCCCGAACAGCGATAGTACAAACAAAAACAGCGGCGAACGCCGTTTACTGAAAAACTGCCCCGCAAGGCTTACAAGCACCAGCAAAAGCAGAGCGAGCCGGAACACCTGGCAATAGAGCAGAAGAAAATCGTTCCTGTCCCCCGCGACGTAATCATAAAGCGGCGTATATGCCGCGTTCTGCTTGATACGCACCGTATAATCCGCGCTGCCCTCCGACCAGGTCAGGCAGTGTTTTTGGGCAAGATGGACGGCCAGGCCCGGCATGCCGTATTCACGCAGTGTCTTTTTGATTTCTTCTATATTTGCCTTTGTCTTTTCTTCCTTTGTCTCAAACTGGGCTGTAAAACGCTGGTCTTCCGCATTGACCGAGCCGTTCGTATGGAGTCCCATCATTATCCAGTGCGTGATTGGAAAATTTCCGGAACCATCCTGATAATAGCGGCCGATTACGCCGTTTACGCAGAAAAAGGCCGGAACGGACACGCAGACACAGCAAGCTGTAATCAACAGCGACTTCATTAATTTTTTATGGGACCTTGAAAACCAGATAAGAAAGCAAATGAAAAACGCGATTGCAAAGACTGCGACAATGGGACGGATGAAGTACCCCAGCACCGCAGTCGCCGCAAATAATACCGCCTCCGCCGCAAGGAACGGATAGCGCGTTTCTTTTAGCAAGCTTGCACCCAAATACAGCAAAGCGGCGACAAACGGCATACAAAGAGAAACGGAATAGACCCAGGGAGCTGTCAGGTACATAATGGGGCTCAACACACTGACAAACAGCGCGTTGCATGCAAAACGGATTCCAAAAAGCTTTTTAACCGCCAGATAAATAAGAATCTCCGAAAGAAACAGGCAAAAAGCGTTTAATATAATAGATGCAAGGTAATAATTGCTGAAGCCAAGCGCAGATACTGCTTTGAAAAATCCGCTCAGCAAAAGAATGAGCAAATTATTGTTTGCGTAGCGGGCAAAGTAAGAAATCGAAGTATCAATCACACTGTTAGGGATTTTTGCCAGAACAAGCGCCTGGTCCTGTACGATGTAGCTGTCCGTCGTAGGGATTGACTGGAAATTGCAGACCGTAACAACGTACAGCAGGGCGCAGACGGCAAAAAGCACCGCAGAAAAAATTGTAAGCCCTTTCGGACTCAGCCTTTTAGAAAAATGGAGCCACAGTAAAAACGCTGCGCAGAGGGTAAGCGCACCGGCAATCACCAGCCCCCACGTCCACGGGGAAAAGCCCATAAAAAAACCGTTACCGACAAATTGCCCTGCGTTTTTATCAATCAGGACAACCGACCCGAGGCACGCAGCAAGCGTCAGCAAAAAAGTAAACAAAATTACAAATTTTATAAATATACGTTTCATCTGCATATAATCAAAAATTTCATTTTTTTCAATACGCTCCATTTTTTAAGAATCGGTCATGGTACCTATCATTTCTATTATCCAATTGGAAAAAAGCGTCCTGGCATTCAACTGCTTACATATTTATCCAAACCTGACGAAAATTTTACTCATATCAATAAATGGGTAAATTAAATTTACAATTGCTGTTAACAGGAATAATCCGGCACAAACCGACGCCCAGACAAAAATAACGTTTGCCAGCATACTGGACCGCTTTTGCGGATTCGCGTCCCGTATATTATGCGGGTCAGCGATTTGTTTATAGTCGATACGAACCATAGACGGCGTGGACAGCGTAACGCCCTTCGGCAGCGCCAGTTGTTTCTGCCTAATTAACTTGCACAGGGAACAAAACGCCATATACCACAACGTAATTGTTATCATGAGAAAAATAGAAAACGAGCTTCCTTTTGCGGAAAAGAAACCAACAAAACGGCAGCCCAAAAAAAGCAGGGGAAACTCAGCGAGCGCGAACGCTAAGGGAAACAAAAAATAAAATATGGATAGCTTTTCTGTTTTTTCCTTATTAACCATATAAAAATAATTCCCAGCCGCCGCTAACATGACAAGCCCAATTACAGCGGAGCTGGCCGTATCGGTAAACAAATTTTCGCTCTGAAAGAACTGCCAGACAATCCAATAAAAATTCCCGAAGAAAAAATATACCGCAGTAAATGCCGCAAACCTCTTTTTTCCCATCCCATCGCACATCCTCATTTTTTATTGTTGTAAAACAATCTATTTTTTCTGTATTTTACCATTTTTCTGCAAATACAGCAAGAATTCATTCTAAATGAGAATAAATTTCACTATTTCATTTGAAAACCTGTTCCTCAATTTTCCGCGGTTTTTCATTGGAACAACGCATAGAATAATAGTATTATTTTAAAGGAGCGGTGATAAATGGAAGATAAAAAAAGTTATGTTGACGAACGCCATATTCCCCTCGTGACCGACGAGCTGATTGACCAGCGCCTGAAGGTTGGCCCGCGCAACATTACGCTGTCCGGCGCCGAGCATTATGAAATGGATATAGAGGACCATAATGCCAAGCCCTCACAGTATGGTGTGGACGAGATGCGCGACTGGAGCATTGTAAACGAAAAATGACCGGCAAAAGCCGGTCATTTTACTTTTTCGAGCGTTACCGTATTGCCTCCATAGGTAAGCTCAATCTGGTCGCCAGAAAGATTGTATTTGAATTCATAGCGTTCGTTCAGATTGCTGTCCGTAACGGTGATGCTGTCGTCGTTAACGACGCATTCACCTGCAATCTGCATCTTGGCGCCGCCGCCCGCTTTTATGTTGAACGCCGCGGTATCGCCGTTGAAGCTTAAATCGATTGTGGACTGATAGTCCCCTTTCCCGTGCCAGGCGTTCGCTTTGAGCTCATCCGCCTCGCTCTGGACGGCTGTTCTTGTGCAGGAACATAAGAGCGTTAAAATGATACAGACGGGAAGTAAAACCAAAAATATTTTTCTTTTCATACACAGCACCTCTTTTTCAGTCTTTTACAGAATATACCTTCTCTCCATGCCTATCATATGACAAATGAATCGGCCTTATTCTCCCATTTTGTCGAAGGAAAAAAATTAGGAATTCGTACAGCTTCAATTATCTGACGGCTTATATAAACCGTATAAAAAAGGAAAAGAAGGATTGTAAAAAAGACGGGCAGGGTATATAATGAAAGTAATGTACTGACTACAAGGGTTCGTCCCGCGTAAAAAGGCATGGGAATTTATAATATTCGGAGGGTATTTGCGCCCTTCTCCCATCCCGCGCCTTTTTATGAGGACGCGGGATTTTTTATGAAAGGAACCCGAACCGCCTTTTCAGCAGAAAGGATGAAATTATGGAAACGAGAATCGCCCTAATCGGCATATTGGTGGAGAGTCAGGAGAGCGTCGGCCAGATGAACCAGCTGCTTTCCGACTTCGGCGATTATATCGTCGGCAGGATGGGCATCCCATACCGGCAGAAGAATATCAACGTCATCAGCGTCGTGGTAGACGCACCGGCGGACGTTATCAGCGCGCTTTCGGGAAAGCTCGGTATGCTCTCCGGCATGACGACGAAAACGGTTTACTCTAAAAAATAAGGGAGGCAGGATATGAGAGGGCTTATCGATAAGCTTTGCCGGGAACGAACGCTTTCCAAGGAAGAGTTTACGGAGCTGCTGCATCATGCGGACGACAGCGGTTTATCCGGATACCTTTTTTCCCTTTCCTCTAAAACCGCAAGGGAGCATTTCGGCAATCGAATTTACATAAGAGGGCTGATAGAGTTTTCTAACTACTGTAAAAACAACTGCTATTACTGCGGAATCCGCGCGGCAAATAAAAGCCTGGAGCGCTACCGGCTGGAGCAGGAGGAAATCCTTTTCTGCTGCGGGCAGGGGTACGGCCTCGGCTTTCGTACCTTTGTTCTGCAGGGCGGCGAGGACCCGTATTTTACAGATGAACGTTTCTGCTCCATCATCCGTGAAATCAAAGCGCGGTTTCCCGAATGTGCCGTTACGCTTTCCATCGGGGAGCGCAGCCGGCAAAGCTACCAGGCGTTCTTTGACGCGGGCGCGGACAGGTTTTTGCTGCGGCACGAAACGGCGGACAGCGGCCATTACGGAAGGCTCCATCCGGAAAATTTAAAGCTAAAAAACCGGATGCGGTGCCTCCGCGACCTAAAAGAAATCGGGTTCCAGACGGGTACGGGCTTTATGGTGGGCTCGCCGTATCAAAAGACGGAATTTCTTGCCGAAGACCTGCTGTATCTTGAAAAGCTCCATCCGCAGATGGTTGGAATCGGCCCGTTCCTGCCGCACTGCGACACGCCTTTCCGCAACGAACCGCCGGGCAGCACGCAGCTTTGCCTTTTTTTAATCGGGATAATACGCCTGATGCTCCCAAACGCCCTGATTCCAGCAACTACGGCGCTGGCAACGGCAGACAAGAACGGGCGCGAAAAGGGAGTACTGGCAGGCGCGAACGTCGTAATGCCAAACCTCTCCCCCTTACGCAGCCGTAAGCAATACGCGCTCTACAACAATAAAATCAGCACCGGAGAGGAGGCGGCGGAGGGGCTTGCGCTGCTGAAAAAGAAGATGTCGTCAATCGGCTATGAGGTTGTGGCCGGCCGGGGAGATTATCAACCGGAGGGAACACAATATACAAATCGTATAATCAAGCGTTAATATTACATAAATCCAGCGGACAGAAAGGAAATGACAGCATGTATAATCCAAAATCTAAAAAGGCTGAGGAGTTCATAGACCATCAGGAAATCCTCGATACGCTCGAATACGCGCAGCAGAACAGGCATAACAGGGAGCTTATTGACAGCCTGATTGAAAAAGCGAAGGAATGCAAGGGGCTTTCCCACCGGGAAGCGGCAGTCCTTTTAGAGTGCGATTTACCGGAGGAAAACGAAAAGATTTTTAAGCTTGCAAAGGAAATTAAGGAACGGTTTTACGGAAAGCGCATCGTTATGTTTGCGCCGCTTTATCTTTCCAATTACTGCGTAAACGGCTGCACCTATTGCCCTTACCATCACCAGAACAAGCATATTTGCCGCAAAAAGCTGACACAGGAGGAAATCAGGCAGGAGGTCATAGCGCTCCAGGACATGGGACATAAGCGCCTGGCGCTCGAAACGGGCGAGGACCCCGTGAACAACCCGCTCGATTATGTTCTGGAAAGCATCGAAACCATCTATTCCATCAAGCATAAAAACGGCGCGATCCGGCGCGTGAATGTAAACATTGCGGCAACGACCGTCGAAAACTACAGGAAGCTCAAGGACGCGGGTATCGGCACCTATATTTTGTTCCAGGAAACCTACCACAAGGAAAACTATGAGGCGCTCCATCCGACAGGCCCGAAGCACAACTACGCTTACCATACCGAGGCGATGGACCGCGCGATGGAGGGCGGTATCGACGACGTGGGCTGCGGCGTGCTGTTCGGCCTGAACCTTTACCGATACGATTTTGTCGGCCTGCTGATGCACGCCGAGCATCTGGAGGCGGTGTTCGGCGTTGGCCCGCATACCATCAGCGTGCCGCGCATCTGCCCGGCGGATGATATTGACCCCGGCGAGTTTTCCAACGCGATTTCCGACGAAATTTTTGAAAAGATTGTCGCGGTTATCCGCATCTGCGTGCCGTACACAGGCATGATTATCTCGACCAGGGAGTCGCAGAAAACAAGGGAGCGCGTGCTTGATTTGGGCATTTCGCAGATAAGCGGCGCGTCGCGCACGAGTGTGGGCGGCTACTGCGAGCCGGAGCCGGAGGAGGAAAACTCCGCCCAGTTCGACGTAAGCGACAGGCGCACGCTCGACGAGGTGGTAAACTGGCTGTTGGGGCTTGGGTATATCCCGAGCTTCTGTACCGCCTGCTACCGCGAGGGCCGCACGGGCGACCGCTTTATGCGGCTGGTCAAGTCGGGACAGATTGCAAACTGCTGCCAGCCCAACGCTTTGATGACGCTCAAGGAATACCTGGAGGATTACGCAAGTGAAGACACCAGGCAAAAGGGTGAGCGCGTCATTTCACAGGAGCTTAAAAAGATACCGAATGAAAAGGTAAAGAAAATCGCGGAGGAGTACCTTCTGGAGCTCAAGGAAGGAAAACGCGATTTCCGTTTTTAAAAACAGGAAAGTAATTTGGGACAGGGAAATCAAACGCAGAGGAGAATGTGATATGAGCCTTCAGGACACACCACGCGCAGGCCGGCTGCACATCGGCCTGTTCGGCAAACGAAACGCGGGGAAATCCTCGCTTGTAAACGCGCTGACGAACCAAAAGATTTCCCTTGTATCGGACGTTGCGGGAACGACGACCGACCCCGTGTATAAATCGATGGAAATCCATGGAATCGGCCCGTGCGTATTTATCGATACCGCCGGCTTTGACGATACCGGCGCGCTTGGAAAACAGCGTGTGGAGCAGACGGTAAAGGCAATGGAGAAAACGGACGTCGCCGTTATGCTTTTTTCGCAGGAGCCGGACGACGAGGAAAACAAGTGGCTTGCCCTTCTGAAAAAGCAAAACACGCCCGTCATCCCCGTCATCAACAAGGCGGACATATTGGCCAATATCGACGCGCTTTCAGCGTCTGTCGCCTCAGCCTGCCAAAGGGAGCCGGTCGTCGTAAGCGCCGTGACGGGGCAGGGTATCGATAAGCTGCGCCAGGCACTGGTTGAATCTGTTCCGGATGAGCTTACCGAAATCACTATCACCGGGAGCCTTGTCGGGGAAAACGATTTGGTGCTGCTCGTGATGCCGCAGGATATCCAGGCGCCCAAGGGCAGGCTTATCCTGCCGCAGGTACAGACGCTGCGCGAGCTGCTCGACAAAAAATGCATTGTCATGAGCGTTACGACCGACAAGCTCACACAGGCGCTCGATTCCCTTTCCCGCCCGCCGAAGCTGATAATCACCGATTCGCAGGTGTTCAAAGCCGTATATGAGCGAAAGCCTCCGCAGAGCAGGCTGACCTCCTTTTCCACGCTGTTTGCGCAGTATAAGGGCGATATCGACTATTTTGTCAAAAGCACGCAGGCGCTCGAGCTGCTCGGCGAAAACGGCAGGGTGCTTATTGCCGAGGCCTGTACGCATGTACCCTTGAAGGAGGACATAGGGCGTGAGAAAATCCCAAAGCTTTTGCGAAAGCGGTATGGGGAAAAGCTCACCATCGACCATGTAAACGGCGCGGACTTCCCGCGGGATTTGAGCGGGTACGATTTGGTTATCCACTGCGGCGCGTGCATGTTCAACCGCCGGTATGTGCTGTCGCGCGTAGCACAGGCAAAGGAACAGCGGGTTCCCATGACAAACTACGGCGTGGTGCTTGCCTATCTTTCGGGGATTCTTGATAAAATCGATTATTAAAATGAGGGGGGAACCAAATGGTTCCCCCCTCATTTTAGATATGTTTTTATTTTTATAAAGCTTTCAATTTTCGTTCCTCCCAAGGCATTTTTTTCGCTCCCTTTCCCAAGTTTTTATGCCTTGAGTTTACCTTTTTTTGTTACCTATGTCTATGGGTTTTCTGTTACCTATCTTATTGGGATATACATCGAAAGGGTTCCCTTGGAAAAGCGCTCGAAGAGGGGTTATGGGCATCAGGATGCCGGGAGCAATGCGCCAAATCATGGGCTTTTCTGGCTCTGGCTTCGTTATCGTCCTCCGAAG
>UQFO01000008.1 GCA_900540275.1 uncultured Oscillospiraceae bacterium
AAAGCGAAGAAAACGGCAAAGCGTAAATTCACAAAGAGGACGGCAGCGGCAATCATGATTGCCATGCTGGTTATGGCGGGCTGCATTGGTTCGGCGTCGGCGGCAGCACAGTCTTGGACGCACACGGTAAGCTGTGCCGCAACGGGGAGCACATCGTTTGTGTTCAATGCAGAAAAGACCGGGAATAGGACCGATACGTTTAATTCATACATAACAATTTATAACGGAAAGAGTTATAGCAAGGGTGAAACAAAGGTCGTTCAAAACGGAAAAACGTATAAAAAACAGCCCTACTACTTACAGGGAAATTCCCCCTCACACCCTACAATATATTTTGATAGGGTACCGTATGGCTCTAGCGTGCATTATTACGACAATACCTACGGCGGATTCAGCTCGTCTGTCGTGACTTCACAGCAGTATTAATTCAAGTTAATCCAGTGCCAGTGCTGCCTGCGCCGCCCGGAGCGTCGGGTGCCGGCGGCATATCGGCTCCTGAAAAGAGGTGACAGTATGAAGCTGCAAAACTATCAATTTCTTGCAAAAGCCAACAGAAAGCGTAATAGGCAAGGCAGGGCGGTTTTTGTTTTGCTCTTGCTTTCCGTGTTTTCTCTTACGTTGATTATGAGCTTTACTGCCACGCTCAGCCATGCCCTAGACAGCTTTATAAATCAGGACCCGGCAAGGCGCCTGTATATAGATACCAGCTTTACCGAAGATGGAATGCGGGTGTTAACCCCGGAGCTACTTGGGGAAATCGAAAAGAAGGAGCATGTGCTGTCGGTCGATATGGAAGACGGGATGGATTACGAATTTTTTAAAATCAACAAGGTTTCAGACGATAACGGGGACTGTACCGATATGCTGCCCGTACCGCCTGAGGACGCGTCAATAGAAACATGGGCGCTCTATAAAACGCAGAAAATAGACGTCGTCGCGGGCAGGCGGCTCGACGAAAGCCCTGTTTTCTCCTGCATCGTCCCGGATTCCTTCTGCCCTGTTGATGATTATGACACACAGGGAGGCAAGAAGGACGGTTATATGCAAAACGGCTTGGACTACCTGGGAAAGACGCTTACGGTAAAGGCATGGGGAGATTCCTTTGATATCCTGGACTATAAAAACAGCGGCGGCGTTTACATGACGCAGTGGGATTCCCTCCCGGCGCTGGAATACAAATTCAGGGTGGTAGGCGTGTACCATGCCTCCTATGAAGGCGGCGGAAATCCGAGAACCGTTTATGTTTCGAACGAGACGGCGAACCAAATCGAGCGGATGGCGGTTGACGCCACTAAGAGTGAAATATATATCGAGGAATATTACGATGCGCTCAAACGGACGGATTTGCACAGCTTTACCGTGTTGGTGGATAGGGCGGAAAACGTCGAAAAAGTTCGCGAGCAGCTAGAGGATATGAAAATCAGCGTATCCACATCTACAGAACATTTTGTTCCCGATGACGTGGGGCTGTTTGCAAACGTGTTTATCGCGGCGGGCAACTTCTTTACCGTTGCTGTATTACTGCTTACAGTCATTAACCTGTTCCTGTCTACCTCGAACAGCCTGCTCGGGCGGAAGGCGGAAATTGGGCTGCTCAAAGCTATCGGCTACAAAAACCGGCAGGTTTTCTGGTGCCTTTATCTGGAGCAGGCGGCGCTCGGTCTGCGCGCGTTCGTAATCGGGGGAGGAATTTCGGCGCTTGCTGTGTTTGTGATTAACCTAATCAACGCAAACGGGGCGTTCGTCAACCGGATATACGTGGTAAGCTGGTGGGATTTCCTTGCCTTGTGCGCGGCGGCGCTGCTGCTGACGATTATTGTGCCGCTGCTTTGCGAGCTTACGCTTTTACACAGCATGATGAAAATTTCACCCCGCCAGGCCATGGCGGCACAGTAAAATATAAAACAGAAGGGGCGGCCGTTTTAGCGGCCGCCCCTTCTGTTAAAAGGTAGGCAGGTTCCATTACAATATGTATGGAGGGGGTTGGAGAAATATGCCTGCGGTCCGCAGGCGGAATTTTGGCACAGCTTAATTATACCAATATGGTTTTATAATTGCAAGATAAATTTCAATATTTAACAAATATAATAATTTATTAAACGAATTGAAGAATTTAAGCTGTTTATTCAAAATCAGCAATTTCAGCGAGCGCATCCATGTCTTTGAGCAATATGCTGCGGTAGGCTGTTTTAATTATGCCTTTACGGGCAAAGCCGTTCAATATTTTGCTGACCGTTACGCGCGAAACGCCCACGCTGCTGCCGATTTCTTCATGAGTCAAATCGACCGCGGCGCTGCCGTCGGGACGCATGGTTTTGGCCTGGAGCAGAAGCCGCGCAATGCGGCAGTCCGCCTGCAAAAATGTAATGCTCGTCACCTGGGCGGAGAGCATCCGGATAGAGCGCGCCTGAAGGTTCAGAAGCTGCATGGCAAGCCCCGGTGTTTCGCGGAACTTTGCAAGCAGGCGGTTTCTGTCGATTGCGATAATAATGCTCCTTTGCAGTGCCTTTGCGGAGGATACGCGCGGCATCTCGTCAAAAAAAGCGGCCTCGCCCAAGATAGCCCCGGCGCCCACGACGGTAAGCGTTTTCTCCATCCCGTCCGGGGAGCTGAAGAAAATCTTGGCCTGCCCTTCCTTTAAATAGTAAAAGCAGCCGGCCATTTCACCCTGCGTATAAATCATTTGGTCTTTGACGTAAAGCCTGCCGGTCTGCATACCTTCAAATACGCCGCGTATCCCGACCGGCAAATCAGCGTAGTTGTTCCCATAATAAGCCATTGTGCGTTCCATAAAACCCCAACCTTATCGTATGATTTGCGATTTCCTTTAGATTGTAGCATAGTTTACATTCTTTTATCAAGGGCTGTGAGATAATACCCCTGCAATCAATATTCAGGAGGTTATCTTTATGGGTATGACAATGTCACAGAAAATTCTGGCGGCGCATGCCGGTCTGCCGCAGGTCAAAGCAGGGCAGCTCATCGAGGCAAAGCTCGACATGGTGCTCGGCAATGACGTCACGTCCCCCGTTGCAATCAATGTGTTCAACGACAGCAGCGCGAAGGGCGTGTTTGACAATACAAAAATCGCAATGGTTATGGACCATTTTACCCCGAACAAGGATATAAAAGCGGCGCAGCAATGTCTTCAGGTGCGGCAGTTTGCCGACAAATACGATATCAAAAACTACTATGACGTAGGTGAAATGGGCATTGAGCACGCGCTGCTGCCCGAAAAAGGGCTTGTCGGCCCAGGCAGTCTTTGCATCGGCGCCGATTCCCATACATGCACGTACGGCGCGCTTGGCGCGTTTTCCACAGGCGTGGGCTCCACCGATATGGCGGCGGCCATGATCAGCGGTAAGGCGTGGTTTAAGGTACCCTCCGCCATCCAGTTCGTTTTGAAGAACAAGCCCGCCCCCTATGTGAGCGGCAAGGACGTTATTTTACATATCATCGGTATGATAGGCGTGGACGGCGCGCTTTACAAGTCGATGGAATTTACGGGAGACGGGCTCAATTACCTCAACATTGACGACCGCCTTTGCATTGCAAACATGGCAATCGAAGCGGGCGCGAAGAATGGCATCTTCCCGGTGGACGAAATAACGCGCGCCTATACGGACGGCCGGTTCCAGGGAACGCCCGTCGAGTATGCGGCGGATGAGGACGCGCAGTACGACGCGGTGTATGAAATCGACCTGTCCGCTTTACGCCCGACGGTCGCTTTTCCGCATCTTCCCGAAAACACCAAAACGATTGATGACGTCGGCGAGGTGAAAATTGACCAGGTGGTTATCGGTTCCTGTACCAACGGCAGGATGACCGACCTGAGAATCGCGGCTGAAATATTAAAGGACAAAAAGCTCGCCAAGGGCGTGCGCTGCATTATCTTCCCGGGTACGCAGAATATTTGGCTCCAGGCCATGCACGAGGGGCTGTTCGATATTTTTGTCAAGGCGGGAGCGGTCGTTTCCACACCGACCTGCGGACCATGCCTGGGCGGACATATGGGTATCCTCGCGCAGGGCGAGCGTGCCGTATCGACCACAAACCGGAACTTTGTAGGCAGGATGGGCCATGTGGATTCCGAGGTCTACCTTGCAAGCCCGGCTGTGGCGGCGGCAAGCGCTGTCACCGGCTATATTACTGACCCGGCGAAGGTTTGACCTGCTTATATAGAAAGGAAGGATTTACATGAACGCACACGGTACAGTACATAAATACGGCGATAACGTCGATACGGACGTTATTATCCCGGCGAGATACCTGAATACATCCTCTCACAGGGAGCTTGCTTCCCACTGCATGGAGGATATTGACAAGGGATTTGTAAATAAGGTAAGCGCCGGCGACATTATGGTCGCCGAGAAGAATTTTGGCTGCGGTTCCTCCAGGGAGCACGCGCCGATTGCCATCAAGGCGTCGGGTATTTCCTGTGTTATCGCTTCCACCTTTGCCCGCATTTTTTACCGCAACTCCATCAACATCGGCTTGCCGATACTCGAATGCGACGAGGCCGCGAGGGAAATTAAGGACGGGGATACCGTAAACGTCGATTTTAACACAGGCGTTATCACCGACGAGACGACAGGGAAAACCTATCAGGCCGAGCCGTTTCCGGAGTTTATCCAGAATATCATCCAAAAGGGCGGGCTGATTAACGCAATTACGAAATAAAGAAACCAAAGCTTTTCCGCGCGCTCCTGTTGGGCGCGCGGTTGTTTTTATACAAAAGCGGGGCAAGATATTTGTGCAGTTTTTCGACATATATTTCTTTTAAAAATTTTTTTGCCTGTTATAATAAATATGCAGGAGAAAAAACAAAACCAGACTGCGGGAAAGGCGTTGGCCGTCATGGAAGAAAAAACAATACATTGTAAGAAGTGTTCCGCTGAGAACCTGCCCGGCACAAATTATTGCCAGGGCTGTGGGGAAAAACTCCCGAAAAAAAGGGATTTGAAAACGCTTTTAGACAGCCTTGATTTAAAGGATATTGCCGGTGCGGGCGCGAAAGGCGTTTCAGCCGCTCCGATGGCGGGTCGTGTTGTGGAGGACCAGGCGAGGGCATTGGGTGCCGGTGCGGGCAAAAGCGGCCGCACGGCCAAAGTGGTTCCAAAAAGCGACGGCACGTGGTTTTGCCCGGACTGCGGCGAGCACAACAGGAAGAGTGCGAGAACCTGCTTAGGCTGCGGCAGAATTTTATAAAATAAGAAATATCAGCTTGTTTTCGTTTGATAAGAAAATATTTTGATACCTTTCGGCAAATAATAGGGACGTCGCAGGCTTGCGGCGCCTCTTTTTTCATGCGTATGGTGCGCGTACAAAAATCGTTCAATATTTTTGTATAGTTTGAGAGAGTGGAAACACAATATATAGGAAACGATTACAAAAAACACAAGATGTTGTGGTGAAAAAATTTCATTGTTATTTTATTACAATATTGTCAGCAATCGTTACAGAAAAAACTGTTGCAAATGAAGCTCCAAAATGTTAATATAACTCATGAAGACAAGCGTTCATGGAAAAATTTGTAAAAAACTTACAAAAAACTTGTCGCAACATTGCTTATTAAGCCGAAGCCTCGGCTTTATAGGGGAAAAACCAAATAAAATTTTAAGACAAGAAGGAGAAATTCACATGCGCAAGGTTACAAGAATTTTGGCAGTGCTTATGGTTCTCTGCATGGCGGTTACAATCTTTGCGGGTTGTAACAACAACACCAGCAGTACGGCCAGCGGCAACTCCTCGGCGGGCGGCAGCGACGTCAAGGAAATCTATTTCTTAAACTTTAAGCCCGAGATTTCTGAGAAATACGACGCTATCGCAAAAGAGTATGAGAAAGAAAAGGGCGTCAAGGTTAAGGTAGTTACTGCGGCTTCCGGCGAGTACGAGAAGACCCTGACCTCCGAAATCGCAAAATCCAACCCGCCCACAATCTTCCAGATTAACGGCCCCGTCGGCTACCAGAACTGGAAAGACTACAGCGCGAACCTTAAGGATACCGAGCTTTACAAGATGCTCACCGAAGAGAACAAGGGCCTTGCTGTAACAGACGGCGACGGCGTTTATGGTATTCCGTACGCAATTGAAGGCTACGGCATCATCTACAACAACGCAATCATGGATAAGTACTTTGCTTCCAAGAATAAGGGCACAGACTTTACATCGGTTGACGAAATCACAAACTTCGCGGCGCTGCAGGCTGTTGTCGAAGACATGACCAAGCTCAAGGACGAGCTCGGAATCAAGGGCGTATTCGGCAGCACCTCCATGTCTGAAGGCAACCAGTGGAGATGGCAGACCCACCTTGCAAACATTCCGCTGTACTATGAGTTCAAGGAAGACAAGAACTACGACAACCCGATTCTTGCCGGCCTGAATTCAAAGGAAATCACCTTTAAGTACAACAAGGAGTACCAGAACATTTTTGACCTTTACATCAATAACTCCGTTACGGACAAAAACCTTCTGTCCTCCAAGACGGTTGACGATTCCATGAACGAGTTTGCTCTCGGCCAGTGCGCCATGATTCAGAACGGCAACTGGGGCTGGAATACGGTCAAGGCGACAAAGGGCAACGTAGCAAAAGCCGAAGACGTCAAGTTCCTCCCAATCTACACAGGCATGAAGGGCGAAGAGACGCAGGGTATCTGCATCGGCACAGAAAACTATTTTGCAATCAACAGCCAGGTTGACGAAGCGACACAGAAGGCTTCCATCGACTTCCTCGTATGGCTCTTCTCGAGCGACTACGGTAAGAAGACCGTAACAAACGACCTCGGCTTCATCACTCCGTTCAACACCTTTACAGAGGCTGACCAGCCGGACGATCCGCTGGCTAAGGAAGTCATTGCCTGGAAGGCTAAGGAAAGCGGCGACATCCACAACCTCGAGTGGCTCTTTACGGCATTCCCGAGCGAGCAGTTCAAGAACGATATGGGCGCTGCCCTTCTCGAGTATGTCCAGGGCCAGAAGGACTGGGAAGGCGTAACACAGGTAGTTATCGACTCCTGGGCTGCTGAAAAGGCGGCAACCGCCTGATTATAGTTCTGAATATTAGGATAATCCTGACTTAGAAACTGAAAATGTACGTTTGGTCCACCCCGTGCCTTCGGGTACGGGGTGGATTGGGTAAAATAGCTTTTTTTAATAACAAAAAAGGAGGATTGTATGCAAAAAACGATAAAAAAGTGGTTTCCTGTCTTTGCGCTCCCCACAGTGCTTGCGTTTTTGGTTGCGTTTATTATCCCGTTTATCATGGGTATTTATCTTTCGTTTACCAAATTTACCACTGTGACCAACGCAAAGTGGGTCGGAATCGACAACTACATCAAGGCCTTTTCCAACCCTGATTTTGTCAATGCGCTTTGGTTTACGGTCAAGTTTACCGTGATTTCCGTCATCACCATCAATGTGCTGGCTTTCCTTTTGGCTTTGTTATTAACAAAGGCTATAAAGGGAACAAACCTGTTCAGGACGACCTTCTTTATGCCGAACCTCATCGGCGGCATCGTCCTGGGTTATATCTGGCTGATGATTATCAACGGTATCCTTTACTACTCCAACGCGACCATCACGACAGACCCCGCCTATGGCTTCTGGGGCCTCGTCATCCTTATGAACTGGCAGCTTGTCGGTTATATGATGATTATTTATATCGCGGGCATACAAAACGTTTCGCCTGACCTTTTGGAGGCCGCCGATATCGACGGCGCGAACAGCTTCCAGAAGCTCTTTAAAATCACCATACCGCAGGTTATGCCATCCATTACGATTTGTACGTTCTTAACGCTCACCAACTCATTTAAGCTGTATGACCAGAACCTGGCGCTTACAGCGGGCGCCCCGGGCAAAAAGACGCAGATGCTTGCGCTCGATATTGTCAACACCTTCTACGGAAGGCCGGGATGGCAGGGCGTGGGACAAGCCAAGGCTGTTATTTTCTTTGTCATCGTCGCGGCCATTGCGCTGACCCAGCTTTACCTGACCAGGCGTAAGGAGGTGGAAAGCTGATGGCGGCACAAAAAGCTGCGGAGCTTTCCGCTCCCAGGAAAAACCAGAAAATCAAGACAAGGATGCGCGGCAGGGACTGGGTAAAGTTTGTTATCCTGATAGTCGTCGCGATTGCGGTGCTCGCTCCAATCTTTCTGGTATTGATGAACTCCTTTAAAGGAAAGGCGTTTATCAGTACGGAGCCGTTTGCGTGGCCGAGCGCCGACTCCTTTGCCGGTCTGGACAATTATCTCGGCGGCATTGAAAAAATCAACTTTTTCACAGCGTTCGGCGTTTCGCTGTTTATCACGGTGTTTTCCGTGGCGTTTATCGTGCTGTGCACCTCTATGTGCGCGTGGTTTATCGTCAGGGTCAAGGCGTGGTATACAAGCCTTCTTTACCTGCTGTGCGCGTTTTCCATGATTGTACCGTTCCAGATGGTCATGTACCCGATGACGCAGGTTGCCAATATGCTGTTTTTGGACAACATGTTCGGTATCATTTTCATCTATCTGGGCTTTGGCGCGGGGCTTTCGGTGTTCATGTTTACCGGGTTCTGCAAGAGTATCCCGCTCGAAATTGAAGAGGCGGCCATGATAGACGGCTGCGGCACGCTGCGGACGTATTTCATGATTGTTTTCCCAATACTCAAGCCAACGGCGATTACGGTGGCTATCCTCAACACCATGTGGATATGGAACGACTACCTGCTGCCGACGCTGATTCTAGGCTCCGACCCGAATATCCGCACGCTGCCGATGGCAATCCAATACCTGCGCGGCGGCTACGGCGCTATCGACATGGGCGCCATGATGGCGATGATTGTGCTTGCGATTATTCCGGTCGTCATTTTCTACCTCACCTGCCAGAAATACATCATCAAGGGTGTTGTAGCAGGCGCGGTCAAGGGATAATTTCCTTTACAAATTACAGAAGGGGCGGTTCGTTATGAACCGCCCTTTCTTTTTATTAAGTCCGAAATCAGAAGCTTAATATGAGAAATTTCTACGTCGTCCAGGCCAGCCGTACTAATGGTTTGTTTTTGTTCAGTTCCCAATAAGTAGTCGGTCGAAACATCAAAAAACGCGGCGATTTTCATTAGCATATCGATAGAGGGCTGGATATTATTGTTTTCCCAATTGGAAACGCTTTGCTTTGATACCCCCAATTTTTTAGCAAGCGCTACCTGGCTGATGTTTTGAGCCATTCGAAGGGTTTTGATTTGTTCGTTTAACATACAATCAATCCAATCCATGATTTTAATACAATAGTATAGTTTTTCTTGACAATTCATAAATACTATGGTATTTTAAAAATGGACCAAATAGTGATTTTCTAAAATTTAAAAAGTATAATCTCAAAATCATTTTAAGATACAAGTTGAACAAGGAAGCGATGAAAACGCACAGCTGAATTACTTGATTTATTTACTTTTATGCAGTGCGGCCTTATAACGACATTTGCGGTAGAGGGAAAAACGGCTGTTCCAATCCTAGCCGTCTAATGCAGGGATAGGGATATTGTTATGATAAGGCTGTTTTGTTTTTTCGTGCTTCCTTTTCTTCATCGGTTTGCCCTATCCGCCGGCTATTGCAGGATATGCCCACGCAGCGCGTGAGCATTTCTTTTATGCTCTCATACGCTTTTTTGATAGTTTCTTCGCGCGTCGGCCTTCCGCCGCTTACCACAAGGCTGCCGAGGACAAAGCTGTGCTTTAAACTCTCCCACTCTTCAGCGGAAAATCGCAGTTCCTCCAACGCCCGCAGGTACTCAAAACAGGTAAGGGCAAAGCCAACCTCGTCGAGCTTTTGGTAGCTGAAATCGAGATATAGCTCTTCGCGCTCTGTTTCCCCCTCCAGCGCCTTGCCTTTGGCGCAAAGCCCCTGCCGCTGTGGGTCTTCGGATATTCGGCGCAAAAGTCCGTCCAGCTCCTCAAGATAGCTGCTATGTATCACTTGCGGCACCCTCTTTCCATCTTTCGCCCTCCTGCCTGCCGCAACTCAGCTCCAGGCATAAGGCGATAATCTCGCAGGCGTTTTCAATCTCTGCGTCCCTGTCTCCTGCCATCAGGCTCGCTGCCAGACACGCAAGGCAAAAGAAATCCTCAAATTCGCAGTCACCAAACGGCACCACGTCGAACGTGCGGAACACATGGAACGCCCTGACTGCAAACCCGATTTTTTCTAAGATGCTGGGGTCAAGCTCCAGCTCTCGCAGAAGCTCCGATAATACCTTCTTTTCTGCCGTCTCTTTATTTTCATCCATATAACCGCTCCTTAACATTTATTCAATCACTTTATAGCATAATTGTTTTAAAATATCTGAAAAATGTACATTTCTTCCATAAAATAAATACAGTTATGTAGAATCTCACATAAAAGAGCCTACAAAAATAGGACGATATGCCTGGAGGAGAAAGAAAAGCGGCTTGCTTTGCAGGAAAGGGTGGGAAGAAGCAGTGTATAACGGGCAGCAGAAAATTATTGCCTCTTCGCAGCCGAAGGTTTCCGTGGGCAGGGTATCGGCAGGCGGGGCGCTCGCGGCGCTTGGTACTGCGATGATTGGAATCGTCATCAGCCGGCAGGCGGAGCTGTCCTTTTGGCCGGAAGGGCTTGCGCTGATAATCTCTGTTTTGCTTATCCTGACCGGCGGCTGCATGCTTTACCGGTCCGCTTCCATTTCTAATCATGAAATCATTTTATATGACGGGGGAATCCGGGGAAGGGCAGTGCAGGAAGCTGGCACTGTACGGGAGAAGGAAAGGTACGTGGATTTTGATATTAGCCTGGAGGATGTCCGCAGCGTCTCCTGCAGTGAAAACGCGGTTATTATAAAAAGCCATGAGAAAAATTTGCGCGCGCTCTGTGAGACGGAGAAAACCGCGCGCGATATTACGATGATGATTCACAACCAGATGCGGGATGGACAGATTCTTACCAAATAGCAATCATGCCGGATGGCGAAATAGCCGTTTACAGCGTGCAAAGCCGGGAATATTGCGGGCAAAATGAAAAAAGCTTGCATTTTTATGGATACCGTGGTAAACTAATACAGTTGAATAGTGTAAAGTCGAGGAGTGGGAAGAAAAACCCGCTCCTTTCTTTTGAGCAAAAGAAAAAGCAGGCGGGCACCCGCCGAAGGAAGGAATATGCTGATGGCGAGAAATGGCTTAGGAAATACCGCGGAGGCGGTGTGGAAGCTTGCGCAGCCGATTGTCGGCGGGCTGGGGCTTGCGCTCTGGGATGTACGCTTTTTGAAGGAAGGTGCGAACTGGTACCTCCGCATATTTATCGATAAGGAAACGGGCGTTACCATTGAGGACTGCGAAGCGGTCAGCCGCGCGCTCGACGAACCGCTCGACCAGGCGGATATTATCGAGCAAAGCTATTGCCTGGAGGTTTGTTCCCCCGGCCTTGAACGCGAGCTTGTACGGGATTTTCATTATGAGCGGTTCACCGGTTCGGACGTCCTGGTCAAAATGATAAGGCCGCTGCCTGTGCTCGGCAGGGAATTTGGCGGCACGCTGACAGCCAGCGATAAACTGACGTTTACCATCGCGGACGCGGACGGGCAGGAGGTCACAATCGATAAAAAGGACGCGGCATGGGTAAAGCTTGACGATTTTGACCTGTAACCCGTGTTTATATAAGGAAAATAAAGCAACGAGTAATATATGGAAAGGCTGATGTAGGAAAATGGATAACCGCGAATTGTTTGAGGCGTTGGCGCTTCTGGAAAAGGAAAGAGGAATTCCGCAGGATTATATGCTCACGCAGATTCAAAAGGCAATCGTAATCGCGTGTAAAAACACATACGGCGGCAATGAGGACGTCAAGATTGTTATGGATAAGGATACAGGAGACTTCGAAGTCACCCTGTTTAAAACAGTCGTCGAGGATATAGAAGACCCCGATTTTGAAATTTCGGCGGAGAAGGCCAGGGAAATTGACCCGACTGCCGCGGTCGGCGAGAAGGTAGGGCTTGCGCTGGACCCAAAGCAGTTCGGAAGGATTGCGGTGCAGACGTCCCGCAGTATTATCAGGCAGGGCATCCGCGACGGGGAAAAGGGGCAGATGCTCCAGGAATTCCAGAGCAGGGTGCAGGAGCTCGTTACTGCCACAGTTGAAAGAATCGACCCCAGGACGGGGAACGTTACGCTCAAAATCGGCAAGGCTGAGGCGGTGCTTCCCAAAAGCGAGCAGGTCGGGGAAGAAGCGTTCACAGAGGGCGAGCATATCAAGGTTTATATCGTCGATGTGCGCGAGGGCGAAAAAGGGCCGCGCGCGGTCATTTCCCGTACACATCCCGATTTTGTCAAGCGCTTGTTTGAAACAGAGGTCCCGGAGATTTTCGACGGTACAGTCGAAATCAAGTCCGTTTCCAGGGAAGCGGGCTCCCGCACAAAGCTTGCGGTCTGGAGCAAGGACAGCAACGTCGACCCGATTGGTGCGTGCATCGGCGCAAGGGGCGCCAGAGTCGGCACGATTGTAAACGAGCTAGGCGGTGAGAAAATCGATATCGTCGAATACGACGACGACCCGGTCAAATTTATCGCCGCGGCGCTTTCTCCCGCGACGGTGCTTGACGTTACGCTTGCCCCCGACGACGCCAAGGCCTGCAGGGTTACGGTGCCGGACGGCCAGCTTTCGCTTGCCATCGGCAACAAGGGGCAGAACGCGCGCCTTGCCGCGCGCCTCACGGGCTGGAAGATAGATATCCGCCCGGAAAGCGGTTTCTATGGAGAAGATGTGGAGTCTGCCGCCTCTGAGGAGGAAGAAAAAGGAAGCCTGCCCGAAGAAGAAACGGCCGGGGAATAAATAGTTATAGCAAAATCCTGCGAAGGAAAGGCGGGAAGCATATGCATCAGAAAAAGGTACCGCTGCGCAAATGTACGGGCTGCGGCGAAATGAAACCGAAAAAAGAGCTCATCCGGGTGGTGAAAGCGCCTGACCAGAAGAACGAGGCCGGGGAAACTACCGGCCCGGGTGAAATCAGCCTTGATTTGACAGGGAAAAAGCCCGGACGCGGCGCTTATGTCTGTAAAAGCCTCGGCTGCCTCAGGGCGGCAAGGAAGGCAAGACGGCTTGAACGCGCGTTTTCCTGCCGGATACCGGACGAGGTATATGATAAAATGGAGAGGGAGCTTGCCTGCGATGAATAATCCGATACTGTCCCTTCTGGGGCTATGCCGCCGTGCCGGCCGGATATCAATCGGCTGCGACCCGGTAAAAAGCTCCATATTAAAGGGTGAGACAAGGCTCGTGCTTTTCGCGGGCGACATTTCCAAAAACACAGAAAAAGATATTGTTTACCTGATAGAAGAATACCACACAGACCTCATCCGGCTTAACAGCACTAAGGATGAAATCGGTACGGCCCTGGGAAAATACGCTTCGGTCGTTTCCATAAACGACGCGGGCTTTGCAAAGAAAATCAAAAAGCTTTGCGCAGGGCAGCAAGAACAACGGGGAGGAATGTAATTTATGTTGATTAAATACAGGGTACACGAGGTCTCAAAGGATTTGAACGTCCCAAGCAAGGACGTTGTAGAGCTTTTAAAAAAGCACTTTGGAGAGACCAAGAAACATATGACCGCATTGAACGAGGATGAGCTCGATGTCGTGTTCGATTACTATACCCAGCAGATGGCGGCCGAAAGCTTTGACGAGTACTTCGCCGTAAGGGATCGCGCAATCGAGGAGCATGCGGAGGAAAGGGCCCGCGAAAAACAGCAGGAGCAGGAGCGCGCCCAGAAGGCGAAGGAAGAGGCGCTTAAGGCTCTCAGGGGCGATAAAAAGCCGCCGCAGCAAAAGCCGGAAGGCACAAAGCAGCAGGCCGCGCCCCAGCAGAACAAACAAAAACCCCAACAAGGGACAAATCCTTCCCGCCCGGCACAGCAGCAGCGTCCGCAGCAGAAGCCCCAGCAGAACACAGGCGCAAACAACAATGTACCTTTTAAGGGAAAGCCCGATAAAAGAGTAGTAGATACCAGTAAGGTCGTCGTTAATATCGACCGGTACAACGAGAAATACGACCGTCTTGCCTCTGAAAAAATCAAGACGGAAAACACTGTCCAGAAGCAGAAGATTACGCAGCGTTCCCAGCAGAGGGGCAGGCCGCGCAATTCCCGTAAGGAAACTGAGGCGGAGCGCCTGAGAAGAATTGCGGCAGAGCGTAAAAGCAAGCCGATTACCGTATCCATCCCTGACGAAATTGCCGTCAGCGAATTGGCGCTGCGCCTGAAGGCAACGGCGGCCGAGGTCATCAAGAAGCTGTTTATGATGGGTACCATGGTTACGGTCAACGATGTAATTGATTTCGATACGGCGTCGCTTGTCGCTATGGAGTTCCATGCGAAGGTAGAAAAGGAAGTCGTCGTCACCATCGAAGAACGTATTATCGACGACAGCGAGGACGACGATGAGAATCTTGTTTCCAGGGCGCCGGTCGTGGTTGTTATGGGCCACGTCGACCACGGCAAGACCTCCCTGCTCGATACCATTCGCCATGCGAATGTTACCGCGAGCGAAGCGGGCGGCATCACGCAGCATATCGGTGCTTACCGCGTGCAGATAAACGGGAGGGACATTACATTCCTCGATACGCCGGGACATGAGGCGTTCACCACCATGCGCGCCAGGGGCGCCCAGGTTACGGATATCGCCATTTTGGTCGTTGCGGCGGACGATGGAATCATGCCGCAAACCATTGAAGCAATCAACCACGCGAAGGCGGCGGGCGTTTCCGTCATCGTCGCAATCAATAAAATCGATAAGGAAGGCGCGAACGTCGAGCGCGTCAAGCAGCAGCTCACTGAATACGAGCTCGTGCCGGAAGAATGGGGCGGCGATACGCCCTGTATCCCCGTGTCTGCGAAAACAAAGCAGGGACTTGAGGACCTGCTCGAGATGGTGATTCTTGTTGCCGACATGAAGGAGCTCAAAGCCAACCCCGACCGTGCTGCGAAGGGAACCGTCATCGAGGCGCGCCTCGATAAGGGAAGAGGCCCTATCGCGACTATGCTCATTCAAAACGGCACGCTGCATACCGGCGACATTATCGTTGCGGGTATGGCTGTCGGCAGAGTCAGGGCAATGACAAACGACAAGGGCGAAAAGGTAGAAACCGCCGGCCCGTCTTACCCGGTCGAGATTACGGGACTTGACGACGTACCGGCAGGCGGCGATATTTTCAACGCTGTTTCCGACGAACGCCTTGCGAGGGAGCTTGTCGAGCAGCGCAAGACAAAGCAGAAGGAAGAGCTGTTCAGCCGCCAAACGAAGGTAACGCTTGACAATCTGTTCGACCAGATGCAGCTTGGCGACGTAAAGGAGCTGAAGCTCATCGTCAAGGCGGATGTACAGGGTTCCGTCGAAGCGGTGCGCCAGTCGCTTGAAAAGCTTTCAAACGCGGAAGTCAGGGTCAACGTCATCCACGGCGGCGTCGGCGCTGTCAATGAATCCGACGTCATGCTTGCGGACGCGTCCAACGCCATTATTGTTGGATTTAACGTCCGTCCGGACCCGGTCGCGGCAGAGAACGCGGAGCGCGACGGCGTGGATATGCGCCTGTACCGCGTCATTTACGACTGCATCGAGGAGATTGAGTCGGCCATGAAGGGTATGCTCGCTCCAAAAACACGTGAGGTTGAGCTCGGCCGTGCAGAATGCCGTAATGTTATTAAGGTAAAAAGCATTGGAAACATTGCGGGCAGCTATATCCTTTCCGGCAAGATTACGAGGAACGCGAATGTGCGCGTCGTACGCGACGGAATCGTAATCGCGGACGACCAGATTGGTTCCCTGCAGCGCTTTAAGGATTCTGTCAAGGAGGTTGCAGCCGGCTACGAATGCGGCATCGGCCTGGAGCATTTCAACGACATCAAAGAGGGAGATATCCTCGAAGCCTATACGATTGAGGAATATACCGAATAAATAAAATTTATTGTTACAAATTACCACTGCCCTTCGTGCTCGTTTTGCGCGCGGGACAGGAATAATAAACAGGAAATACCTGTTTAAAGGATGTGGCAAAATGAGCGGACACAGAATTGACCGCACGACGGAGGACATCAAGCGTGAGCTTACCGCGATATTACGGGAGCTGAAGGATCCGCGTGTGAAGAATGCCCTGATAAGCGTTGTACGCGCAGAGGTAACTAACGACCTGTCTTATTGTAAAGTTTATATCAGCGCGATGGAGGGCCAGGAGGCCGCAAAGGAAGCGGTTAAGGGGTTAAAGTCGGCGGGCGGCTACATCCGGCGCGAGCTGGGCGCTCGCCTAAAGCTCAGGCATGTGCCCGAGCTGCAGTTTACAGCAACCGATTCCATCGAATACAGCGCGAATATTTCGCGCATTCTGCACGACCTTGAAAAGGACGGTTCAAATGATTACGATTGAACAGGCGGCAAATACACTGCTGCAGCACGATAACATCCTTATACTCACGCATCATTTTCCGGACGGCGATACGCTCGGCTCTGGTTTTGCGCTTTGCCGGGCGCTTTTATCGCTTGGGAAAAAAGCAAGGGTTTGTGTGGTGGGCGAGCTGCCCAAAAAGTTTGAATATCTTTGCGACGGTATGGAGAATCTCCAATTTAATGAGGATTTTATCTGCAGCGTGGATATTGCCGATGAAAGCCTGCTAGGTGTAGAAAAGGAAAAGTATGAGGGGAACATCGATTTTTGTATCGACCATCACGGCTCGAATACCCGTTATGCCTCCGAATCCCTTGTAGACAGCACGGCCGCCGCGACGGTAGAAATTATTATAAAGGTAATCCGCCAAATGAAGGCGCCTATTACACAGGAAATTGCCGATTGCATTTTTACCGGAATTACCACCGACACAGGCTGCTTCCGTTACACGAATACGACTGCGCAGAGCTTTCGCACTGCGGCGGAGATGGTAGATTACGGTGCGCATTCTGCGGAAATCAACCGTGTTATGTTTGATACGAAATCGCGGGCCAGGCTGGAAATTGAGCGTATGGTGCTGGATTCTATGGAATTTTTCGCACAGGGCCGCTGTGCGCTTATCTGCATTACAAGAAAGATGATAGATAAAAGCGGCGCTGAGAATGACGAGCTTGAGGGCCTTGCGTCGCTTCCGCGGCAGGTAGAGGGTGTTTGCATCGGAATTACCCTGAGAGAGCGGCGCGACGGTGCATACAAGGTTTCGCTTCGCACGACCGACGGTTATAATGCGAGTGAACTGTGTGCGCTGTTTGGCGGCGGGGGGCATGCCGCGGCGGGAGGCTGTACCATCGAAGGCCCGCTGGAGAACGCCAAACAGAAAATTGTAGATGCCGCATGTGCGGCGCTTTCCAAATAAAAAGAGAAGGAAATGCACGCATTTCCTTCTCTTTTTATTTATGGCCCTTTACTGCCGATACTTGGGCTAGGTGCAAAACTGCTTTATAATCAGCCATCTATTAATTCTTCATATGTAACATGAAATATTTTGGCAATCTCCCTGATTTCAATATCAGTGACATAACGCCTGTTGTTCTCTATACGGCTAATTACATTTCTATCGATATCAACCCCGTTCAGTTGAAGTTGTGTCGCGAGGTCGCGTGTAGACATTCCCGCCTCTCGACGTAAAATTTTTAACTGAACTCCTATTAAATTCTTTCTCCCGTCTTTTGCCCTTGGTTTTGGCATGTAATCACATCATTTCCAATAGTTTTGTATCATTTTTTGCACCTGACTAGATTTTATAGCATACAAAAGATTCGATTGGTGTCGAAAGTGAGACAAAATGAGATTAATTTGAATTTAAAAATACCCTGATTTTCGGTTTTATTAAAGTGCATTGTTTTTACAAAAACTATTTATTTTATATTTAAAGAAAAATAAATTTATTAATTATGTGAATATAGAATAAATCACCATGTGTTTACTGCTTATTAACACAGAAAGTGGTTTATTTATGTGTTTGACACTTAGTTAATGTCATTTGTTCCTCGAATTATTTTATACTTGGAAATGACTATTACTAAATGTCAAGGGCAGGTGAAATAAATGTATAAGAACAGGGCAGGTACGCGCAACAATATTTGTGGGGAACAAATCAGGCGGCTAAGAGAACAGATGATTCCAAGAACCTCACAACGAAAATTTGCGGATATGCTTCAGCTTTATGGAGTCGATTTAGATAAAAATGCCGTACAGCGAATCGAGAGCGGAAGCCGGTTTGTTACGGATATTGAGCTGAAAGCAATTGCCAAAGTGCTGAATACGCCATATGAAATGCTTCTTAAATGACGGCTGACTACCACAGGCGCCGTTTTCGTAAACCCGGAGACATTCGCGCCTGGAATTCAGGGGATGATGATAGTGTTCAAAAACAGGGCGCCCGGGGGCGCTAATAATATAAGCGGCAGGATGATACGATATTTTCGGCTGAAGAAAAGCCCGCAGACTTCTCAGCGTATGCTTGCGGAAAAGCTTCAGCTGCAGGGGCTGGATATTGGAAAGAATGCAGTACAGCAGATTGAAAGCGGTGCGCGTTTTGTAACTGATATAGAACTAAAGATGTTTGCAAGAGTACTCGGAGTTGCCGCTGACGAATTATTAAAGGAACCGCCAGTTCATTGAACGGGCGGTTTTCTTTGCGGAATTTTTTGGGGAATGATTCTACAACTTGTTTATTTTATGAGCAATACCTATAAATTTAATTATAGGAGTTACCTATCGTCTATAATCGCATTAAAGGAGAAGCCCGACAAGCGGCGCACTCTATTATCCATAAGCATTTTAACTAATTATTTAAATTGAAAGGGGTGACCCATTTGATTAAGACAAGACTGCGCGAGCTGAGAGAGGATAGGGAGATAAAACAGACGACCCTGGCGGATTACTTAAACGTTACCCAGCCGACCTACTCAGATTATGAGAATGGAAAAATCAACATACCGATTGAAACACTCAGCAAGCTGGCTGATTTTTATGGAACAAGTGTAGATTATTTAATCGGGCGCACCAACGAAAGGGAGCCGTATCCGGGCAGAAAGCAGGGGCTTCACGGGTAAAAATTGCACATATTTGTTAATTCAGAGAGGTCTTGGGTTCCATTTTGCCGTCTGAACGAACATGGAACTCTCTCTTTTTTTGTTCATTTTTAGTAAAAAAATAATATCTTTTCTCTTTTGTCTCGTTTTTACAACCGATTGGCGCATGATTTTATTGTAGAATTTAACTTGCACTTTTATGGATAGAAACAAATTAAGGAATGTGAGTGAAATGCCAAAGCCTCGTGGGGAAAATGGTGAGAAAAATTTGGTTGGTTCGCGACTGAAGGCGCTTCGTGAGGAACATCATTATTCACAGCGCGACCTTGCAAGTATTCTGCAAACCATTGGAATGGATATGGATAAAAACGTGATTACTAGGATAGAGACGAACAAAAGATATGTAACAGATATTGAAATTAAAGCGCTTGCAGAAATTTTTCACGTTACCTATAAATATCTGATAGACGGAATAATTGAAACAGAAGAAAAGGGATAAAGACAGGGAAAGCATATATGCGTTTCTTGTCTTTTTTTGTGTATCAGACAATTATAAGCTTTGGGATTTTGGCTAGTCAAGAGAAAATGCCACAAGAAAAGGAGGATACCTCCCCCTTTTCTTGCGGCAATGCCCTTATTTAAACATATAGGACACGCCGTCTACCAGCTCACCCATCGCGTGCATCGCCTTTCCCGCGCGCTTTTTCATCTGTTTGGGGCTTTTTTTCATCATTTTGCTGCCCATATAGCCTACAACCACGCCGGTGGCGATTCCCGCGCCGATTCCCTTGACTACATTCATTGCACCTCTAGCCAACGTATAACACCTCCGTATTTCACTAATTGTGATTAACGCATCCCGCGTCGTCATTATTTTTCCACTCCATCCCTATATTATCGCAGTGAGTTTTTAGAAATCTAAAATGAAAGGACCGTTCATAAACAATGGCAGAACTGAACATAGTAATGGTAGAACCAGAAATCCCGCAAAATACCGGAAATATAGCACGTACCTGCGCCGCGACAGGAGCTCGCCTCCATCTTGTTCGCCCGCTTGGTTTTGATACGAGCGCGCGGGCCGTAAGGCGAGCGGGGCTTGACTATTGGCACCTTGTTGACATTACGTATTACGATGGGCTTTCCGATTTTTTTACAAAAACAAACGGGCCTTATTTCTATTTTTCCACCAAAGCGCGCCATATACATTCCAAAATCAGCTATCCGGACGGCGCTTTTTTAGTTTTTGGCAAGGAAACGAAGGGATTACCGGAGGAACTGCTTTTTCAGCACCCGGACAGCTGTGTGCGTATTCCAATGATAGAGCAGGCGCGCAGCCTGAACCTTGCGAACTCTGTCGCGGTTGCTGCCTATGAGGTTCTCAGGCAATGGGAATATCCGCAGCTTACCTGTAAGGGACAGCTGCATACGCTTAAATGGGAGGACGGTGCTGGCTGATTATTATAAAAGAAAATTTCTTTTATAATGCAGGAATTTATTGTAAATAATGGGAGGATAGCTCTTGAATTCTCCCTTGTTCTGTTATAAAATAGGCTTGCACATGTTAATAAATTATCAAGCGTGAATTCTATTCCATTTAAATGAAAGGATGTACGAACATGAATTATCTTAACAAGAAGTCCGTGGAGGACATTGACGTCGCCGGAAAAAAAGTTCTGGTGCGCTGTGATTTCAACGTACCGTTTGATGACAACGGCAGTATTACCGACACAAAGCGTATCGACGAGGCGATGAAAACGATTAGCTACCTCGTAAACCATAATGCAAAGGTTATCCTTTGCTCGCATCTCGGCCGCCCAAAGGGCGAGTTTAATATGAAGTATTCCCTCAAGCCTGTTGCCGCGTACCTTTCCGAGAAGCTTGGCAAGGAGGTCAAAATGGCGCAGGACGTAATTGGAGAGAGCGCTAAGGGCATTGCCGCTTCCCTTCAGGAGGGCGACGTTGAGCTGCTTGAAAATGTCCGGTTTATGCCGGGAGAAACAAAGAACGATCCGGAGCTTGCAAAAGAGCTCGCATCGATGGCTGAAATTTTTGTAAATGATGCGTTCGGTACAGCCCATAGGGCCCATGCCTCCACAGCAGGCGTCGCGGATTACCTGCCCGCGGTATGCGGCTATCTCATCCAGAAAGAAATCACTGTGATGGGCGGCGCGCTTGCCGACCCGAAAAGGCCGTTCGTCGCCATCCTGGGCGGCGCAAAGGTTTCCGATAAAATCGGCGTTATCCAGAACCTCATCGACAAGGTTGATACCCTTATCATCGGCGGCGGTATGGCATATACCTTCTTTAAAGCGTTAGGCTATACCATCGGCACCTCCATCTGTGAGGACGATAAGGTAGAGCTTGCTAAGGAAATGATGGAAAAGGCGAAAACGAAAGGCATCAATTTCCTCATTCCGGTTGACAATAAGCTTGGTAAAGAATACAAAGCGGATACAGAATCCATGACGGTTGATTCCGACAATATTCCGGACGGCTGGATGGGGCTCGATATCGGCCCGAAGACGATGGAGCTGTTTTCAAACGCCATCAAGGGCGCGGGTACAGTCGTATGGAACGGGCCGATGGGTGTTTCCGAATGGGATAACTTCGCAGCCGGCACTGTTGCAGTGGCGAAAGCGGTCGCTGACAGCGGCGCAATTTCCATCATCGGCGGCGGTGACAGCGCGGCAGCGGTTGAAAAGCTTGGCTTTGCCGATAAGATGACCCACATCTCCACGGGCGGCGGCGCTTCCCTTGAATTCCTCGAGGGGCTGGAGCTTCCGGGCATCGCCTGCTTAAACGAAAAATAAAAAATTTGCGGAGGGCGGATTAAGTTCCGCCCTCAACGTTTCAATCTATCTAATTTGAAAGGATGTCATTATATTGAAAAAGCAGCTCAGGAAAGCCGTCATTGCCGGCAACTGGAAGATGAATAAAACACCCGCACAGGCAAAAGAGCTTATAAGCCAGATTGCCCCGCTCGTTAAGGATGCCGGCTGCGACGTAATCGCGTGCGTGCCGTTTGTCGATTTGTGTACGGCGCTGGAAGCGGCAAAGGGTACCAACATTAAAATAGGGGCGGAAAACTGCCATTGGGCAAAAAACGGCGCGTTTACCGGCGAGGTTTCCGCCGAAATGCTCAAAGAAATGGGCATTGAATATGTAATCATCGGCCACAGCGAACGCAGGCAGTATTTCGGAGAAACCGATATTACCGTAAATAAGCGTGTGCGTGCCGCGCTCGACGAGGGGCTTACTGTTATCCTTTGCGTCGGGGAGCTGCTCTCTGAGCGCGAGATGGGTATTACGTCGGCTCTGGTTGAGGCGCAGACTAAGCTTGCGTTAAACGGCGTAAGCAAAGAGGAATTGAAGCGTGTCATTATCGCGTATGAGCCTGTCTGGGCAATCGGCACAGGTAAAACGGCAACGGCAGATCAGGCGCAGGAGGTCTGTGCGATTATCCGCAACGTTGTCGCAGAAACCTACGACCTGGAGGCGGCAAATGGAATGACCATTCAGTACGGCGGCTCCATGAATGAAGGCAACGCAGACGAGCTGTTGAGCAAGGAGGACGTCGACGGCGGGTTAATCGGCGGTGCGTCGCTCGTGGCTGAAAAGTTTGCGGCAATTGTCAAGGCGGCAAGCAAATAATATGGAAATCGGGCCGGAAGCGGTTTTACCGCTTCCGGCAAAAAAATCCCTGTAATAATAAGCAAAAAGGAAAAGGCAGCGGCAATAGCAGCCTGCTTCAAAAAACTGTTTGTTTTTTCACCTTTTTACTCCAAAACGGGACAAAATAAGGAATAGGCGGGTGAAAGGGCAAACAAAGTTTGTCTTTTACAACAGAAAGGATGAATCTTATGAAAAAACCGTTGATTTTAATCATCATGGATGGTTTCGGGTTCGGCGCGCACGACGGCGGCAATGCAATCGACGCGGCGAAAACCCCGAACCTCGACAGGCTGTTTCAAAATAATCCCCTGACCCAAATCGGCGCCTCTGGCATGAATGTAGGCCTGCCGGACGGGCAGATGGGCAACAGCGAGGTCGGCCATACAAATATCGGCGCGGGCCGCGTAGTTTATCAGGAGCTGACACGCATTACCAAGGCTGCGGAGGAAGGCAAGTTTGAAGAAAACGAGGCGTTGCTCCACGCAATCAATAACGCGAAGGAAAAGGGGACTGCCCTGCATTTTATCGGGCTGCTTTCGGACGGCGGCGTCCACAGCCATAACAGCCATCTTTACGCGCTTTTGGAGCTTGCAAAGAGCCAGGGCCTTGAAAAGGTATATGTACACGCGCTGCTCGATGGCAGGGATGTGCCGCCCAGCAGCGGCAAGGACTACGTAATACAGTGTGTAGAGAAGATGAAGGAAATCGGCGTGGGAAAGATAGCGACCGTTATGGGCCGTTACTATGCGATGGACCGTGATAACCGTTGGGAGCGTGTGGAAAAGGCGTATGCCGCGATGGCCTACGGCGAGGGCGTCAAATGCGCAGACCCGGTCGAGGCGGTTGAACAGTCCTATAAACAGGACGTAACGGACGAGTTCGTGGTTCCCGTTGTCTGCGAAGAAAATGCGCAGGTAAGCGCGGGCGACAGCGTCATTTTCTTTAATTTCCGTCCCGATAGGGCAAGGGAAATTACCCGCTGCTTTGTCGACCCTGAATTCAAGGGCTTCGAACGCAAAAAGGGCTTTTTCCCGCTCACCTATATCTGCATGACGCAGTACGACGCGACCATGCCAAACGTTGAGGTCGCCTTTAAGCCGCAGTCGCTTGCAAATACCTTTGGTGAGTATGTTTCAGACAAAGGAATGACGCAGCTGCGCATCGCGGAAACCGAGAAGTACGCGCACGTTACGTTTTTCTTTAACGGCGGTGTGGAAAAGCAGTACCCTGGCGAAGACAGGGTACTGGTCAATTCCCCGAAAGTCGCAACCTACGATATGCAGCCCGAAATGAGCGCATACGAGGTCACAGACAAGTGCGTTGAACGCATTGAAAGCGGGAAGTATGACGTAATTATTTTAAATTTTGCCAACTGCGACATGGTTGGGCACACCGGTGTGTTCGAGGCGGCAGTTGCGGCTGTCGAGGCTGTCGATACGTGCGTTGGCAGAGTAACGGACGCGATTGCTAAAATGGGCGGTATTTCCCTTATTACCGCAGACCACGGCAACGCCGACAAGATGGTTGCACAAGACGGCGAGCCGTTTACCGCCCATACGACAAACCCCGTTCCATTCTGCGTGATAGGCTACCCCTGCGAACTGCGCGAAGGCGGCAAGCTTGCCGACATAGCGCCGACCATGCTAAAAATCATGGGTTTACCGCAGCCGGCTGAAATGGACGGCGAAAGTATTATCAAATAATAAAACTGCACAACGGCGCCCCGGCGGATTTCCCCGCCGGGGCGTTTTTGTATGCTTATGAAATGCCCTGTAAAGCTCAGGTTAGCCGGTTAACGGTTTTTCAAGGCCGAAAACGGGTTCTTCCATTTTCTTCGAGGCTTCCTCCATACTCATGCCGCGCGATAAAAACGGCCCGCTGGCGTTTTCATATTTTGCCGGCTTCCATCAAATGCCCGTCCAAATCATAAAAACGGATGACACACTGTCCCCAGCTATTCCGCCGCTGAGTGTTACAATACGGGGCGTTTTTCCGAATTTTCTACAAAATAGCCGAAGCTCCCTGTCAAAAACACAGCCCCATATTGTTTGGATTATGCTGTATGGTATCCTCCTGCAGTTTTACAAGCCGGTTTCCTGCTGCAAAGGCCTCTGTAAAATGAAATGCTGGTACCGCTGATAAAACGGTACTGGTCCACTTCATTTTTTGTATCCATCTTCCGTTTTTCTGCCAGTCCCCGGGCTTGTTTTCCGCTTGTCTTTCCAGTTCTCCCTACGAAAATAGGGAGCCGGCCTGTACCCATAATCATAACAAAAGCTTGTTCCCAAATAAAATGGAATGAAGGCTGTGACGGGTTAATTTCCTGCTTTTGTTTCTTGGTAGTAGGCGAGCAGCAGGTCGGTCATCCTTCCGTAGCTTTTAACGCCTTCCTTTTGGCTGTTCGCCTTTAGATAGGTGTCGTTGATGGAACTTGCCGCCTGTGCTACCGGCCCTTCGAACTGCGCCCAGTACGCATTGTTTGCGCGGATATCACGCTGGACCGCCTCGTCAAGCGTTCGGAACACCTCGGTATAAACGGCGCGGTCCTGTGAGGAGAGCGCGTTGCCCGCGTGTACGAATGCAAGCATAACGCCGGAATATTGCAGTTCCCTGTCGCCGCTTTGCGTACAGACGAGATACGAAATGAAATTTGCTTCATCCTCACGCATATATCCGCGCAGGTGTGAGAGCTCATGGCACATGGTAGACGGGATGGTATAGCCCGATACGTCGCTGTTGACGTTTGCCTCCATTGTATAGGGAAAGAAAAGGCCGGTAATTTGTGTGTAGGACAGATAATGCGATAAATAGAGCTGTTTTGTTTTCCCGTAGCCTTTTGTGAGCGTCGGGTATTTGTCCTGCATCTTATCGTAGACGTCCTTTGCTTTCTGTGCTGTCTGCTCTAATGTTCCGGAAAGCTTCATCACGCCGTTTTTGTCTTCCTTTAAGCCGTTCCTCAGCCCGTTTGCTTGTTCCGCGAGATAATAACAGAGCTCCGTAAGCTCCTGCTCGCTGTACTTTGTGACGCTGAGCCCCGCCGCTTCGGCGAACGGCTGCCGGTAGTAGTTAATCCCGGCGTTCGTCACAAACACAAACAGCAGAATTCCCGCCAAAAGCACCGGATTGATAAAGAAGCTGAGTACAGTGCGTCCCCGCGGGCTTCTGCCGCGAATGAGCTTGATGACGAATTTCACGATATAAATGCACGCCCAAAGCGCAAAAAGCAAAACCAGGATTTCTGCAAGGGAAAAGGGGAGGAGCGAAGAAACGAAATCCACGCCGAGGGAGAGCCATTTATAAAAATTTGTTGCGTACCATTCCGCAAAGGATGCGTTTTGAGAAGCAAAATACACAAGAACGCCCGCCGCGGGGATAAAGAGTAAAAGCAAATATTTCAGCCCGCCGTGTTTCCTTTCCTTCATACTCCGTTTCCTTTCCTATGTATTATCCAAGCAGGCGCTGTGCGTTGCCGCAAAGTGCCGCCTGTTTGACCTTGTCGGGAATATCGAGCGCCAAAAACGCCTCTACCGCCTTTTTCTGGTCGTCCCATGGGGAATCTGTCCCGAACAAGATGTGCGCAGGGTCTATGCTTTTATAAATCCGTTCCAGCTGCCTGGTGTCCATCCCCTGCTGCCCGATGGAAAAGCTCGTATCTATGTAAATTTCCTCGTGCCCGAGCAGAAGCTCCTCCACATCGTCAAGGTACCGGAATCCGCCGGAATGCGCACAGATAATTTTTGCACCCTTAAGCTCGGGTAAAATATGCGCAAGGCGCTTTGGGGTACTGCGGTGCAAATCGGGGTAAGACACGTCCATCCCGCCGTGAATCGTAATCAAAAGCCCCATATCCGCAGCGGTACGCATGACCTCGACCATCTTTGGGTCGTCAAGGAATACCTCCTGAAAATCGGGATGGAGCTTAATTCCCTTAATTCCCGCCCTTTTTATGCGCACAAGCTCGCCCTTCCAGTCCTCATAACCGGGGTGGACGCTTCCGAACGAAACAAAGCACGGGTCGTGGTCGTTTGCAATCGCGGCAGTGTTGATGGTCGGCGTCTGTTTTGGGCGCACGGCAATGGGAAGCAGCACGCTCAAGGAAATGCCGGCTTGTTTCATCGACTTTTTCAGCGCCCCCGCGGTGCCGTCCAGTACGGCCTTCCCGCCGCTCGATTTCTCAAGCGATGCAACAGCGCGGGGAGCGAGCTGGTCCGGAAAACTATGTGTGTGGAAATCTGTCATTTTCATGATGAACCTATCCTTTACTCCAATCATATCATATAACAAGCTTGTCTGACCATGTTAATTTGAACCATCCAGAAATACGTCCTTGCACACTGCCTGTCCGCTTAATATTATAGTAATAGAGTTTATTTTTTACACCGCGCGGACGTCTCCCGCGCGAGAACGGAGGCAGAAACATGACGATTGAACAGCTTGACGAAACACGGCTTATCATTTCGCTTTGCAACGAGGATATGCAGGTGTTCTCTCTGGAATACGAAAGCATGGGGTTCGACGACCCGCATTCAAGGAGGGTGCTCAAACGGCTCCTGTCCCTTGCGGGCTCGCGGACCGGCATTTCTGTCAGCGACAAGAGCCTGATGGTGGAGGCGATGCCCCACAACGAAGGCTGTATCCTTCTCGTCACACTCCTGCCGAAAAGCGAACAGAAACGCAGGACGTATAAAATTAAAAAGCCCTGCGACTGCTTCATCTGCGCGTTTGACAACGTGGAGAGCTTTCTCTCCTGCACGCAGCAGCTGTATCAGGCGGGCTTTCTTTTCCGCGGCAGCAAGGCATATCTTCTGGAAGGTGTTTACTACCTGATTCTGACGACAGGCGGATATCTGCCGTTTAAGGCGCAGGGATTATTAAACGAATACGCAAGTTACTGTATGAGCGGCAGGCTGGAGGCTGCCAAAATTACGGAATATGGCTCGCCTATTGCGCCGTCCCACGCAATTATGCAGATTGGCTCCGCGATGGCCGGTTAATAGAGGGCTGCCTGTTTTAAATTTTCAATTGCCAGCCTTGCGTCCATTGCCCTGAAAACGCCGGTACCCGAAACGGCAACGTCTACGCCTGAAAGCGCCGCGGTTTTGATGGTCGCTTCATTGATGCCGCCGTCCGCTTCGATGAGAATCGTAAGCCCCAGCCTATCCGCCTCCCGGCGGATTTCTTTGACCTTCGGCATCATGTCAGCCATAAACGACTGTCCGCCAAAACCGGGCTCGACCGTCATGACAAGCACCATATCCAGGTCTTTTAAATACGGGAAGACCGATTGCGCCGGTGTGCCTGGCTTTATTACCAGGCCAGGTTTCACGCCGGCGCTTTTTATTTTTTTTATTGTTTCCGGTATATTTGATTTCGCCTCCACATGGAACGTGATGTAATCGGCGCCCGCTTTTGCAAAATCGTCGATATACCGCAGCGGTTCGTCTATCATCAGGTGAACGTCGAACGGGATAGCCGTGAACTCCCGCACCGAGGCGATAACAGGCGCGCCAAAGGTGATGTTTGGCACAAAATGCCCGTCCATAACGTCTAAATGGATAAAATCGGCCTTTGCATCGTCCATCCGCCGGACCTCATTGCCAATTTGAGAGAAATCACAAGATAAAAGCGACGGGGCGATTTTCATAGAAACACCAGACCTTTCCCAAAATCAAAACGCGGGTTTATGGCTTTTGTATCATTGGCGCAATTACCGAGGCAGCCGCCCAAAGCAGCATGAAAAAGAACAGCTCTATGGTGCCGAGCGTCTTGACGCCGGAGGCAATCACGACGGTTGAAACAAACAGGATACCAATCACCACCGCGAAGCACTGTAAAAAGACCGCGATTGAAATATTGCTCTTGATACGGATACAGCCCGTGATGGCCCTGGCAAGGGAAGAAAGCTTGCCTCTGGTAGAAACATAGGCGCGCGAGCTGTCTTCTTTTACAGACATCTCTTCCTTGCAAAGATTGCCGAGGCTCGTCGGCAGGATTTTGATGGAGCGGTAATACAGCCGGAAGTCGCGCGCAACTTTTTCCTGCGTGACATTCGGGTCGGCTGTGCGCACCAGGAGCGTAACGCCGCTCTTTTCCAGGCGTTTGAGCTCCGAAACGATATGCTTGTCCGCCGTATATTCAGTAATAAGCATGGCGACGAGCTGGCCCGCGTTTGCAAGGTAAGTCACGCAGTTTTGTTCGTCGAGCTTGTTGCTCTCTTCAAAATCGAGGCTGGGCAAATCTATGGAATACTTCTCCATTAGCTCGCGTGTGCCAAGAAGCAGGCGTTCGCCGCCCACCCAGCAAATCAAGCCCTTGCCGTCCTCATACTTGACGCTCTCAACCGGCGGGAGCTCTTCCCCTTTGTCGACGATAACGTCCTCGAACATATAGGTCATCGGTGTGTTCGCGACCTTCATGACGGCCGCGGCGTTAATAAGCGCCTTGTCTATATTATAGGAATTGAACGTTTTAACGCTCAGCAGGTTTACCCTGCCGCGCGGGTAGAGCTCGCGGGAATCCGCCATCAGCGCGCGGGTATCTGAAAACTGGCGCACCGCCGGAAATCCGACGACCATCGCGTTGCTGCGTACAGCTGACTTGCACAGGCTGCGCATGGGAAGATTGACCGCAAGCAGGCAGCAGGCCGGGACTGCAACGCACGCGACCGCCGTGAAAGCGGAAACCGCGTCGGACGCGCTTTTTGATATAATGCCGAATACGATAGCGACCACGACCGAAACCGCCGCGCAGATGGGCGCGAATTTTGCCGCCGCCGTTTCGCATGGGTCGGGCGTATAGGAAAGCTTTAAAAAGTTTTTAAGGAATTTTGTCCTGCGCTGGAACGCGACAATCGGCTGGTCGGCCTTTGTGCCGGAGAGCATTTTCTCCGCGAGCGCCGTATCATTTAGGACCTTTGCCGCGTATTTCCTGCTGGGTGCGGCAATAAACTTAAAGTTGCCGTGTAACCTGCGCTCAATCCAAAGCTTACCCAGGGAATTGAGCAGCAGCGCAAACAGCACAAGCAAGGCGTAAAGGCTTTTTTCTCCGGCAAAGTACGACGGGGCGTCAAAAAAGCTGACGATTCCCTGCGCCGCCGCGGCGACCGCGGCGACCGCGACCGCTGTGTCGGAGTTGCCGCGGAAGGTCAGCAGCGGGCGCAGCCCGTTTAATACCGTTACATGGCACAGGGCGATGCCGAGAGCCAGAAGCAGCAGGTTGACAATACAGTACATGATGTCCGCGTTCGGGACGGCCTCCGTAAGCATACTAGGGAAATTGCGCTGCAAAATCACGACAATCAGCGACAGAACGAATGCAATGCCCGTCATCACGCTGCGGAACGTAAGTTTTCGGCGTTCCATGTTGATTTCGGCGCGTACCGCGCGGACGTCTTCAGGGCGTTCAAAATCCTCGATGGCTTCTTCCGCTGGCTGCGGATGGATGAACTCGGTGTAATCGGCGGCTGTGTTCTCATAGCTGCCGAACAGCTTGTCCTTGAGCGTTTTGCGCTGGTCTTCCGTAAGGGGCGGCGTATCGCCCTTAGCGGCTGGTTCAGGTGCCTTTTCAGAAGGCTTTTCCTCCTTCGGCGCCTTTTTCCCGACAGTTTCCTTAAAAACCTCGAGCTTGATATATTCCTCGTATTCCTTTTTTATGGTATGTTGAATTTTGTCGCCGGGAAGTACGATTTTCTTTACGTCGTTTTCAT
The DNA here is from genome assembly GCA_900540275.1 of uncultured Oscillospiraceae bacterium. Lineage (GTDB taxonomy): Bacteria > Bacillota > Clostridia > Oscillospirales > Acutalibacteraceae > Scatavimonas. The sequence goes on from UQFO01000008.1 coordinate 30,388, forward strand.
GGATATATTCAGGCACGCGCACGCCGTTGACAAGCATTTTTTCAGCGTCGCTCTCCGGCAGGCGCTGGACGCTTAGCTTTACGAAATCAGGGTAGCGTTTCGGCGCCGAAGAGGTTTCTTCGGCTTCCTTTTGTACCTTTTGCGGCGCTTTTTCCGCTTTTTGTCCCTTTAGGAGCGGTGGCTCCGGTACTGACGGCGGCTGTGCGGCTGTTTTTTGCCGCTGCTTTGGTTCCGGTTTTTTGAGAATTTCAATCGGCTCGTCTGAAGGGGCTGGTTCCTCCTGCCTTGCAGGGTCTTCCTCGTCCGGTGCGTATTCATCCGGCTTTGCGTTGACAAAGCCCCAAAATGCCGAAAGCTTGCCTGAAAGCCTTGTGAGCAGGCTCTCTTTTTCATCATAAAGCGCTGCGGACTTTGCAGCCTCCATATCGAGCAGGCGGTCGTCCGGCTGCTGTTCATTTGTAACGGCTGCGGCCCCCTTCGTTACTTGCTTAGGCAGGGAAGGCCTATTTACCGTCGCGGCGGCAGCGTTTTCAGGTTCCTTGGCCTTTCCTTCATCCGGCAGTGCCGTTTCAGGCCCGGCTGCATCTTTTCTGGCTGCCGGTTCAATCTCTTCCTGTTTTTGCTGCGCTTTACTTTGCGCGGGTATGTTTTGTTCCATCCGCGTATTCTGTACCGGCTTGTCCTGCGTGCTTTCTTTTTGTTTCTCCTGTGGTTTATCCTGCCGCGGCGCTTCCTGCTCTTTTGATGCAGATTCCTTCTGCGGCGTGTTTTCAGAAGGGGCGCTTTCCTTTGGCTCCGGGCTTTTCTCCGGCTCCTGTGCAGCTTCGGCAGGCGCTGCCTGCGTTTTCTCTGTCTTTGGGCTTTCTGCTTCTTCCTGCGCGGCTTCTTTTTTTATATCCTCAAGCTTAACCACGCGCAGGTGTACGGGCTTTTGCCGCTCCTTTTTATCAGCGTCGCCGAGCGGGCTGGTTTTTGTCGTTTTCATTTTCTGGTTGCTGTCGCTGAAAATCTCCTCCATAATGGGCCGCGGCTGGCCGTCGCCTGAGCTGATATCCACTTCGCCGTTTTCAATCTGGCTTTCATCCGGCTCCGTCGCGTTCATCAATTTTTTAAGCCGGTCAAAAATTGACGGCTTGCCTTTTGCGTCCTTATCTTTTCCGCCCACGCTGTATCATCTCCTTTTCACGGGCTTCTTCCCGTTTACAGGCCCATCCTTTGCCTTGTGATTTCGTACATCAATACGCCTGCGGCGACCGACGCGTTGAGCGACGTGATTTTCCCCCGCATCGGCAGGGATAAAACCGCGTCGCATTTTTCGCGGACAAGGCGGGAAATACCCCTGCCCTCGCTGCCTATGACAAGCGCTATCGCGCCTTTTAAATCAGCTTTGCACCAAGCTTCGCCATCCATATCGGCGCCGTATACCCACACGCCCCTTTTTTTGAGCGACTCGAGCGTGTCGGCGATATTTGTCACGCGCGCAACCGGCATATATTCCACCGCGCCCGCCGACGCCTTGCCTACTGTGTAGGACAGCCCCACGCTTCTTCTGCGCGGAATAATTACGCCGTGCGCTCCGGCACATTCCGCGGTACGGATTACCGCGCCGAGGTTGTGCGGGTCTTCTATTTCGTCGAGGACAATGAGAAACGGGTCCTCGTTTTTTTCCTTCGCAAGTAAAAAAATGTCATCCACCTGTGCGTATTCCCTGACGGCCGCGTATGCTATGATTCCCTGGTGCGATGCGCCTCCCGCAATCAGGTCGAGCTTTCTGCCGTCAACCTCCTTGATAACCGCGCCGCTTTCCTTCGCCTTTGCGACAAGCGGACGCAGGGCGCCGTTTTGGAAACCTTTTATTACCAGTACGCGGTCGAGCGTACGCCCGCCGCGCAGCGCTTCATTTAAGCAGTTCCTTCCAATTATCAGGTCGTTTCCCCTTTTTTCTTCCATACGTCCCTCCGGCTCGTCTGCCATTCCTTTTTGTTTTGCGCAATAATATTAAATTATATCACAAAACGGCGGAAAAGGAACCTGTAAACGAAAAAAAGGACATTTTTTCTCCGTGCGAATGGCGTTACTGATATGCTGAAAGCCCTGCCGTGTAAAGCCCGTATGTATTTGTGACCGGGTCCCGGAACAGCTCAATACGCGGCGGCGCGGCTGAAAAGCCAAAATACATCGCCCCAAACAGCAGCAGGGCGAACAGCGCGGGTACGAACCATGCGCGGATGTCCCGCTCAAGCAATGCAAGCCGGTAGGAAACGGCATGCGCAAGCGATATCCAAACAAAAACGCTGATAATGTCGACTGCAAGGACGTTGCTGCCAAGTATGCCTGAATAGATGTAATAAAAAAGAATAATGGCAGCAGCAAGAAAATAAAGCCCTACTACCTTTGATATGACAAACATCTTGAAATACGGGCGGGCGCAGGCAAGCTCGAAAACGCCCCACAGCAGGTAAGGCATTGCGAAGATTTTAACGTGCTCCCATACGCTTTCGTTGATTGCGCCGAACAGGATGCTCCAGACCGCTCCGTTTGACCAGGTATAAACGAAATGCAGCAGCGTACCCATCAGGAATGTGAATAAGACGCCCATGATTTCCATTTTACAAAACCGGCTTTGATTCAAAACAAATCCCCCCTATGCTCTTCACCACAATATATGAGAGCATACGGGGGAAAAATGCGGCATTCTTCTCTTATATGACGTTGCACAAAGCGAGCAGGAGCACGGCGCCCGCTCCAATAAGCGCGGCAAGGCCGAGCCGGAGCGACCAGTAGAAAAACGCGTGCTTGCGTTTGATGGCCGACGGCGCGCGCATTTGGCTTACCATGCGTTTTGCCTCGCGCTCAAGCACCTCGCGCTGTGCGCCCGCAAATTCCGGACGGACGACAAGCAGCGCGCGCTCATAGTATAGGTTCCCCGTGTCCATTATTTCGATTACCTGCCTGTTGATGCCCTTTATCATAATAAATCTCCTTTGCCTGTTTTATGTAGCTGTATCCGGCGTTCCTTCCGCCATTTTTATTTTTGGCGGGGAATTTACAATATATACAGGTACAAATACATTTTTCAGAGGCTGCCTGCACATATAAAAATAATAAAAACCGCGTTCAGGCAAACTAAACAAAATAAAGGTGTGCTTTTTGATACGGTATCCAGGGATTCTTTACGATTATACAATCAGTAAATCCCGCTTTCTTCACATGAATGTGGAAAACTATGTGGAAAGTGTGAAGAATTGGCCTCCGAAATCCCATATTTAACAGAAAAAGTAAGGAAAATGTGAAAAACTTACTTTTCAACAGTTTTTCAAATATGAAAAAAACACTTAAAAAGTTAACAAACTGTAATTTTTCTCTTGTCAACAGCTTTTTCCGAATTATAAAAATTAAATTTTTGTAATACATTTTTTCTGAGCAATTCCATTGTTTTCCATAAAAAAATCAGTTATAATTTAATTGTGATTTATTATTAGACAAAATTCTTTTCAAAAATGAACAAAAAAGAGGCTTTTATGACACTTGCAATATTAAAGGAGCGCTTCTCCGTCTGCAGGCTCGATTCTGTCCGCCAGGTGGATTTGGAAAAGCCGTTTACCTTTCTTTCTGTTACGGACGAGGAAGTATCGTTGGTCTGCCCGGAAGAATATGTACCACGTCAATATATAATACGCGAAAACGGATGGCGCGCTCTTAGGGTTCAGGGCGTACTTGATTTTTCACTTACCGGAATCTTAGCCGGATTATGCGGCGTGATGGCAGAAAACGGAATCGCCGTTTTTGCGGTATCGACCTTTAACACCGACTACCTGCTTTGCCGGGAAGATGCGTTTCCCCAGGCTGTGCTGGCGTTGAAAAATGCCGGTTATACAATATTGTAAACCAAAACAGGTTAAAGGGCGGGCAGCTCCATAAAAAAGAAACCGCCGTTCAACCGACGGCGGTTTCCAGTCATTATTTTATATTGCGCATTCAACCAAAACAAACGATTGCGGCGCAAGCACAATCCCATCAGCTGAGAGACGTGAACTACCGATTGCAAACACTGGGTTCCCGTTACAGGGGACGGGTGCCTGTACTTCTTTTCCAGATGGATTCACGGCAGCCACAAACCTTCCCCGTTTATAAACGAACGGGTAAGCGTTCTTTTCGGCGTAAAGCACTTCAAACGGGCCGTTCGCCTGCAAGTCCTCATGTGCTTGCCTGAGCGCGATAATTTCCCTTACCGTATGAAGCATGGAATTTTCGTCCTGTTCCTGCTCCTCAACGGTAGGCGCGTCTGGGGCGCTGTCGACAGGAAGGTACAGGCTTTCAGCGGGCGCTGTCGAAAATCCGAGATTTTCATCCCGGCTCCACTGCATGGGCGTCCTTGTCCCCGTGCGGGAAAACCCGCCTTCCTTGCTCTGAAGGCCCTCGATGAACCGCATACCGATTTCATCCCCGTAATAAAGGAACGGTACGCCCGGCAAGGTGAAGATGGTACAGTAGGCAAGCCTGCGCGCCGTATCGCCGAGCGTTTTGCTCATGCGCGGCGTGTCGTGGTTGCAGGTGATAAAGCTGATGTATCCATGTTCGCCTGTCTCCGTAAGGTTTTTGCAGTAGTCCTCGGTGAAAAGCGTGATATCGCCCTTGCCGTCTTTGCAGAAAAAGCTTTTATCCTCGCCCGTTTCCCTGTCGGTATAACGGAACAGGGTATTGTAGCCGTTGCCGTAGTGGTCAAGATAAAAATCCGCATGGAACCCCGCAAGGTTCAGTGCGCGCTGTGGGCAGGACCACTCTGAGATAAGCGCTGCCTGCGGATAATCCCTGTCGAGCATCTCCCTGATTTCACGCCAGATTTTTGAGGTCGCTGTCTTGTCCTCATCGTTTTTAACAAGTGAGTCAGCCATATCGACGCGAAAACCGTCACAACCGCGGTCAAGCCAGAAACGCATGATATCCTTTAAATCCCCGACCGTTTTTTGACAGTCGGGATGGTCGCAGGGCAGCTGCCAGGCCGGATGGGTAATCTCTTTAAATCCGTAATTGAGCGCGGGCTGTGAGCTGAAAAAATTGACCAGGTAATTGCCGTCCCTGTCGGTGATTCCGCACATCAGGCGGTATTGGGGCGGAGCCTCCCATACGCTGTCTGTCCAGATATATCGGTTCTTATACATATCCTGGTTGGGGTTTTTACTGCTTTGGAACCATGCGTGTTCGTCAGATGTATGCCCGGGAACCAAGTCGAGTATAACCTTTATTCCCTTTTCATGCGCCTGCCGGAACAGGTTGGTTAAATCCTCGTTCGTCCCGTAGCGGGGCGCGACCTTTTTATAATCGCGTACGTCGTAGCCTGCGTCCATAAAAGGGGAATCATAGCAGGGATTGAGCCATATGGCGTTGCATCCAAGGCCCTTTACGTAATCCAGTTTACAGGTAATTCCTGCCAGGTCGCCAATGCCATCCCCGTTGGAATCATAAAAGGACTGCGGATAAATTTCGTAAAAAACTGCGTTGTTTAACCACTGCGGCATGTGTAAAACCTCCCGATTTCTATTTTGTCCTTATTATACCAGAAAAGCCTGCACATTTCCTAAGAAGAAATAGTAAAAAAATCAGAACATAACCGTTTTGTTCTGCCGTTATGTAAGGTCTATTCATACGGATCCGGGTTGTTGGTACGGCCCATCAAATAATCCGTACTTGTATTGTAGAAATCGGCAAGCTTGTCGAGCGCGCTGATCGGCAAATTCAGCTTTCCGTTTTCATAGCTCGAATACGTCGTTTGATGAACGTTCAAGTATTTGGCGATATCTTTTTGCTGCAGATTGCGGTCTTCTCTTAAATCTCTGATTCTTAATCTCATGGCGACACCCCTGTACAATTATCGCCTAAGTGGATATCGCTTATGACTTTTTAAGTGAAATTCACGTATGAAAAAAGAAATGGTGTAAAATCGAGGGGTGGAAATCTCAAAATAACAGGGAATCTGCCCATTTATATTTCAGTAAAATTAAATGTCAGTAAAAATTAAATGGCAGAGAGAAGCCGCGGGCGGCTTGGAAAGGAGGCGAAAAAATGAACCGTTATGAAAGGATGAGGGAAATACGCAAAATGCGCTGCCTTACCTATAACCAAATTGCATCGATTATAAATGTAAAAGCGGATAAATACGCCCGCTGTGAACGGGGCGAACAGGATACGCCCGCACAAATGCTGATTTCCCTGGCCAGGTTTTATAAGGTAAGTACCGATTATATTCTGGGGCTTACGGATGTTTCGCAGCCATACAGAAGATAAACAGCGCAATACTTCATTTAGCAGAATGAAAAACAAGGCCATCCGGTTCTGAGAAAGCCGGATGGCCTTGTTTTTTTAACATATGCTGGGGCGCCTTGTTTTAAACGGCAAACCCTCCGTCTACACTCAATACCTGGCCGGTGATAAAGGAAGAATACTCGTCCTCCGCCAGAAAGCAGACGGCCTTTGCCACGTCGAGAGGCAGGCCAAGGCGGCCGAGGGGCGTTTCTGCCTTGAGTTCATCCAAAGCGTCGCCGGACAGCTGCGCGTTCATTTCTGTTTGGATTACACCGGGGCAGACGCAGTTGACGCGGATACCGCTGGGCGCGACCTCTTTGGCCAGCGCCTTTGTCATCGTGACGGCGCCGCCCTTTGCCGCGGAATAGTGTACCTCGCAGCTCGCCCCGGTGATACCCCACATGGACGCAATATTGACGATTGAGCCCCGGTGCTCCCGTATCATATGGGGAAGCGCCGCACGGCAGCAGTAGAACATGCCGCTTAAATTCGTACCGAGCATATGCTGCCAGTCTTCATCCGTAATATCTGGCAAAAGCTTTTGCTGCGCAATGCCCGCGTTGTTAACGAGGATATCGATACGCCCAAACGTTTTAAGCACGTCTGCTACCATCCGGTTTACCTGCGCGCTGTCGCTTACATCCGCCTGGAATGCCGCGGCGAGTACGCCGAAGGACTCCGCGTGCGCCTTTATCTGCAGCGCCTGCTTTTCACTTTTATTATAGTGAACCGCTATATTGTAGCCGTGTTTCGCAAAAAGCTGGGCGCAGCCTGCGCCGATTCCGCGCGACGCGCCCGTAATGAGTACGGTTTTTTCCATTTGCACTTCCTCCGCCGGTATAGGTCAGCCATTTTTAACCAGCACCTTCACGATTTCGCCGATGAACATTTTGTGGTAGTCTTTATCTTTATAATTGGAATCGAGCGACTGGTCGATAAAGCAGGCGGGTGAAAAGTCCTGCTTATAAAGCTTACGGCAGACAAGCACCAGGCGCGCCTGCTCAAAGTACGGCGCTTTTTCGTCAAATACGGGCACAAGCCCCGTTTCCCTGGCCTTATCGTAATCTCTGCCGGATTTCGAGCCGCAGAAGGACAGCGCCTTACGCATTTCCTCCCCATAAAAGGAAAGTGTGTAATATTCGTTCTGGTCGACAAATTCGAGCGTATAGCGCTGTGGGCGGATAAACGTAAACGCGACGTTTTTGTTCCATAAAAAACCGACGCCGCCCCAGCTTGCGGTCATGGTGTTGTATTTTTCTTCCGTGCCTGCGGTGACGAGCATCCAGTCCTTGCCGATGAGCGTAAAGGGGTTGTCTTTCAGCTGGCTGCAGCTGATTTCCTGAAAGCCTTTCATTTGCAGTCCCTCCAAGTATGATTTTGGTCGATTCAGTTTATGCTGATTATAGCACCGATGTGTATAATATACAAAAAATTATGCATAATATGCACTCGGGCGCGGTTTCCGCCTGGCGGCGGCTTTACGTTATGCGGTCGGAATAAAAATATAGGCAGCGGCGCAATTGAAAGCTTTCCCATAATTTGTATAGTTCCGCCGCCGCAATTCGTTGTCTTTTTGTTGAGGGCTACAAAAACGCTTTATCTTGAATAATTATACATAAAAGACTTGATTTTTTGCATAAGGGGTGTATAATGATAGCCATACGGTTAACAGAAAATCAGCTTATATTTTAGATACGGAGGAATTTATTATGGAAAAGAAGATAAAAAAGGTTGTATTGGCTTATTCCGGCGGGCTCGACACGTCTATTATTATCCCGTGGCTCAAGGAGAATTATGACAACTGCGAGGTGATTGCCGTGTCCGGCGATGTCGGGCAGGGTACCGAGCTTGACGGCCTTGAGGAAAAGGCGATTAAGACAGGCGCGTCAAAGCTTTACATAGAAGACCTGAACAAGGAATTTATTGAGGAATACGTATGGCCCACGCTCAAGGCGGGCGCCGTGTATGAGGGTAAGTACCTGCTGGGCACGTCGTTTGCAAGGCCGATTATCGCGAAGAGGATTGTCGAAATCGCGCTTAAGGAAGGCGCCGACGCCATCTGCCACGGCTGTACGGGCAAGGGCAACGACCAGGTGCGTTTTGAGCTCGCTATTAAGGCGTATGCTCCGGATATGACGATTATCGCGCCTTGGAGGACGTGGGAGTTCAAATCCAGGGAGGAAGAGATTGCCTACGCGGAGGAGAAGGGTATTCCGCTGAAAATCAACAGGGAAACAAACTACAGCAAGGATAAAAACATCTGGCACCTTTCGCATGAGGGTCTCGACCTTGAGGACCCGGCGAACGAGCCGAAGTATAACGAGCCGGGGTTCCTCGAGCTCGGCGTATCACCGGAGCAGGCGCCCGACAAGCCGGAGTATGTTACGGTTTCGTTTGAAAAAGGCGAGCCGGTTGCCGTAAACGGCCAGAAGCTCGACGCGGTTTCCATTGTCAAGACGCTTAATGAAATCGGCGGAAGAAACGGCGTTGGCATTGTCGATATGGTAGAGAACAGGCTCGTCGGCATGAAGGCCAGGGGCGTGTACGAAACGCCCGGCGGCACTATCCTTTACGCCGCGCACAGCAAGCTTGAGGAAATCTGCCTTGACCGCGATACACAGCATTATAAGGAAACCGTGGCAACCCGTTTTGCGGAGCTTGTTTACTATGGGCAGTGGTACACCCCTTTAAGGGAGGCGCTTTCCGCGTTTGTCGACAGCACGCAGCAAACCGTTACGGGCGACGTAAAATTAAAGCTTTACAAGGGAAATATCATGGACGCGGGCGTAACCTCCCCGTATTCCCTCTATGATGAGGAAATTGCGACCTTCGACGAGGATGAGGTTTATGACCAGAACGATTCCGCTGGGTTTATCAACCTGTTCGGCCTGCCGATTAAGGTGCGGGCGAAAAAGGGCTTAATCAAATAATTTTTTCACGTTATTTTGCTGCTGGCGTTTGACATATCCGCATTTTGTGTTTACGCCGGATGGCAGCCGGCGCAAAATTACTCCATCAGAAAATAAAATATCAACATTTACAGGGGCGGACGAATCTTTCTCCGCCCCGTGTACTGATTTTATGAGGTGAATTTCATTGAAGCTTTGGACAGGGCGTTTTCAGAAGGAAATCAGCAAAACCACAAACGATTTCAATTCCTCCATCCCGTTTGACCAGCGCATGTATAAAGAGGACATAGAAGGCAGCATCGCCCACGCCGCCATGCTTGGCCAGTGCGGCATTATCGAGAAAAGCGAGGCGGAGAAAATCTGCGAAGGGCTCTCTGGTATTTTAAAGGATATTGAGTCCGGCACGCTTGCAATCGACCCTCAGGCCGAGGATATCCACACGTTCATTGAGGGCGAGCTGACCGCTCGCCTGGGAGATACGGGTAAGCGCCTGCATACGGCGCGCAGCCGCAACGACCAGGTGGCGCTCGATATAAAAATGACGCTTAAAAACGAATGCGGACGCATTGAGGCCCTGCTCAAGGAGCTTGTAATGGTCATCTGTGACAAGGCGGAGCAGTATGCCGCAACCGTTATGCCCGGTTATACCCATTTGCAGCGGGCACAGCCGATTACCTTCGGCCATCATCTTATGGCGTACGCGCAGATGCTCATGCGCGATTTGTCGCGCCTTCAAGATTGCAGGGGGCGCATGGACGTTATGCCGCTCGGCTCGGGAGCGCTTGCCTGCACCACCTATCCGATTGACCGGTCGGTAACGGCAAAGCTTCTTGATTTTTCAGATATTACCATGAACAGCCTCGACGGCGTTTCAGACCGTGATTTCTGTATGGAGCTGGCGGGAGTGCTTTCCATCGTAATGGTGCACCTGTCACGCTTTTCCGAGGAAATCATCATGTGGTGTTCATGGGAGTTCAAGTTCATTGAGCTGGACGACGCGTTTTCGACGGGCTCCAGCATCATGCCGCAAAAAAAGAACCCGGACATCGCGGAGCTTGTGCGCGGAAAATCCGGGCGCGTATTCGGGGATTTGATGACGCTGCTTACCGTCATGAAGGGTATCCCGCTTGCATACAACAAGGATATGCAGGAGGACAAGGAGGCCATTTTCGACGCGGTTGACACGGTCAGGATGTGCCTGACTGCCTTTACCCCGATGCTAGACACCATGAAGGTGCTGCCGGAAAATATGCGCCGTGCCGCCGCGGGCGGGTTTATCAACGCGACCGACTGCGCCGACTACCTGGTTAAAAAGGGCCTGCCGTTCCGCGACGCATATAAGGCGACGGGAACGCTCGTCGCAAAGTGCATCGAACTGGGGCTGACGCTCGAAACGCTGCCGCTTGAGGAATATAAAAAGGTATGCGGTACGTTCGACGAGGGCGTTTTTGACGCGATTTCGCTGGAGGCGTGCGTCAACGGGCGCGCGGCATACGGCGGCCCCGCTACCAAAAACGTGCTTGAACAGGCCGCAAAGGTACGTAAGGCTTTGCAATAATGGCTGGCCGATAGAGCAAAGGACGCGGAAGCGGGCGCGCTCTGCCGCTGGGCAGATTATTCAGTAACTAAGGAAAACAGAAGGGGAGACCTTTTATGATAAAAGCAGGAATCATCGGCGCGACGGGTTACGCGGGCGCGGAGCTTGTGCGCCTGCTCATGCAGCACCCGCAGGCGGAAATCGCCGCGATTAGCTCCGTATCTTTTGAAGGAAAGCCGGTTTCTTCCGTTTATCCCGCATACCGCCGGCTAAACGATATGGTTTGCACAACCGCGCAGGATGTGATAGATAAAAGCGACGTGGTGTTCGCGGCGCTCCCGCACGGGCTTTCCCAGGACATCGCAAAGGAATGTTACGAGCGGGAAAAAATCTTTATCGACCTTGGCGCGGACTTCAGGCTGGAAAACGAGGACGACTATAAGGAATGGTACGGCGGGGAGTATAAGGACAAGGAGCTGCACAGGAATTCCGTGTACGCGCTGCCGGAGCTGTTCCGCGACCAGATAAAGGGCAAAAAAACAATAGCGAACCCCGGCTGCTATACGACGGGCGTGCCGCTGGCGCTCGCCCCCGCAATCAGCGCTGGGCTTATCTCCGCCAAAGGTATTGTAGCGGACTGCAAATCAGGCGTAACGGGCGCGGGCAGGGGGCTGTCCCAGAACACGCATTATCCCGATTTGAACGAAGGGTTCCACCCATATAAGGTGGCGGCCCACCGCCATACGCCGGAAATCGAGCAAACGCTTTCCCATCTCGCGGGCGAAAATGTGACGATTACCTTTGTACCGCACCTGCTGCCGATAAACCGCGGCATTCTTTCCACTTGCTACGCAATGTTAAGCGAGGGCGCGACGAAAGAAAAAATCAGGGCTGCCTACGAGGAATTTTACCATGATGAATATTTTGTCCGGCTTTTGCCCGACGGCGCGTACGCGGACATCCACGACATCAAATACTCAAACTTCTGCGATATTTCGCTGCATATCGATACGCGCGCGAACAGGCTCATCGCCGTTTCCGCCATCGACAACATGGTCAAGGGCGCGGCGGGGCAGGCCGTTCAGAATATGAATATCGTGTTCGGGCTCGACGAAAAAACAGGGCTCGAAATTGTGCCGCCTGCTTTTTAACGCGCGGCGGCTTTAGGAGGATATTATGCCTTATCAGCTGATAGACGGGACGGTCACAACCCCGCAGGGCTTTACGGCGGCGGGTATATGCTGTTCCATCAAACCGAATAACCATACGAAGCGTGATTTGATGCTGCTTGCCTGCGACGTACCCTGCAGCGCGGCGGGCGTCTACACACAAAACTTAGTCAAAAGCTCCGCGGTTCTTGTTACACAGGAACATTTAAAAAACGGAAGGGCACAGGCGGTTATCGCAAACAGCGGCAACGCCAACACCTGCAACGCAGACGGTATGGAAAAAGCAAACCGTATGTGTGAAATTGCGGCGGAAAAGCTTCAGATTGTTCCCGAAGACGTTATTGTCGCTTCTACAGGGGTAATCGGCCAGGTTCTTCCGATTGAGCCAATCGAAAATAAAGCGGATGAGCTTTTTGCCCATCTCTCCAAAGCTGGCGGTACCGACGCGGCGGAAGCCATCATGACGACAGACACCGTCAAAAAGGAAGCGGCCGCCGTGCTTACCCTGGATGGTAAAACCGTAACCATCGGCGGCATTGCAAAGGGCAGCGGCATGATACATATCAACATGGGAACGATGCTGAGCTTCCTGACGACCGACGCCGCGGTTTCCTCCGGCATGCTTTATGAAGCGCTCAAGGAGGCAGCCGGGGATTCCTATAATATGGTAAGCGTCGATGGCGACACCTCCACAAACGATACGCTCACCATTATGGCGTCCGGCAAGGCGGGCAACGCCGAAATTACAGAAAAGAACGAAGATTACAGGGCCTTTGTGCAGGCGCTGACAGCACTGTGCAAAAAGCTTTCCAAAATGCTTGCGGGGGACGGCGAGGGCGCGACGAAGCTTCTCGTCTGTTCCGTCACCGGTGCAAAGACAAAGGAGGACGCAAAGGGCGTTGCGAAAACGGTCATTTGCTCGAGCTTGCTCAAGGCCGCTATGTTCGGCGCGGACGCAAACTGGGGCAGGGTGCTGTGCGCCATCGGCTACAGCGGCTGTGACGTTGATATCCATAAAGTAGATGTGGCGTTTGCCTCCGGCAAAGGAACGCTTCCCGTCTGCAAAAACGGCGCGGGAATTGAATTTTCTGAGGATAAGGCAAAAGAGATTCTCAGCGAAAAGGAAATTACCATTGAGGTATCCTTAAACGACGGTTCATCCTGTGCGGAGGCCTACGGCTGTGATTTGACGTATGATTATGTTAAAATAAACGGCGACTACCGCACCTGAGCCGACTTTTCAGTAAATTGGCGTATACCGGGACTGCCGCGCCCTTACTTAGCTTAGATATGCGGCGGCCGCCTTTTACCTGTCATGTGTATACTTTATAGGAGACAGAAAATATGAATGAAATAATCCTCCGGGCAATGGAGGAAATTGAAAAGCTTGCGTCCGCTGTTCCGCAAGGGAAGCATATCATTACAGGCGATATCAGAAAATTGTCTGCCAAGCTGTTTCGGGAACTGGAAGATAAAACAATAGGGAATGTCCTGGCCCTCTGCGAAGAGCTGCTGGAACAGCAAAGCTGGGCGTTAGGCGTGATAGCGTATGACTGGGCGTTCCGGGTAAGAGGCCAATATAACGAAGCTACATATGATGTTTTTTATAGCTGGCTGAAAAGGTATGTACGGGGCTGGGGCGACTGTGACGATTTCTGTACGCACGCGTTTGGCGCTTTATTACAAAGAGATAAATCGCTGTTTGCAAAAATAACCGATTGGACGGCGGACAAGGATTTTTGGGTACGGCGCGCTTCTGCCGTAATACTAATCCCCGCGATTTTACATAACGATTATGAGGGCCTTTACCCATATCAAATTAGCGATTTGCTTATGTATGACGGGCATGACCTTGTTCAAAAGGGCTATGGCTGGATGCTGAAATGCTTATCAACGGCAGATATGGAATCTGTGAAAGAATACCTGGCCCTGCGCCATAAAGAAATGCCGAGAACCGCTTTCCGCTATGCGCTGGAAAAGTTCGATGAAAAAATAAGGAAAGAATTGATGGCTTTATAACGGCCGTAAAAGATAGAATGGATAATCTGATTCCGGGAGGAACTATTATGGATATAACAAGCGAAAAGCGAGCCCAGGTGCTCATACAGGCGCTGCCGTACATACAAAAATTTGCGGGACAGACGATTGTCGTAAAATACGGCGGCAACGCGATGATAAGCCCCCAGCTTAAAAGCGCGGTCATGAGCGATATCGTCCTGATGCAGCTTGTGGGCATCAACGTTGTGCTCGTCCACGGGGGCGGTCCGGAAATCAGCGAAATGCTCAAAAAGGTCGGTAAGGAAAGCAAATTCGTAAACGGAATGCGCGTCACCGACGAAGAGACTGTCGAAATCGTCCAGATGGTACTCGCGGGCAAGGTCAACAAGGGGCTTGTCCAGCAGCTTGAGGGGCATGGCGGCAGGGCGCTTGGCCTTTGCGGGCTCGACTCCCGCATGATTATGGCGGAAAAGCTGGCTTCAGCTGAGGATTTGGGCTTTGTAGGCGAAATCACAGAGGTCAATTCCGGCGTAATCGAAGACGCGATTGAAAAAGGCTATGTGCCGATAATCTCGACCATCGCGGGCGGGTACCATGGCGAGGTTTACAATATCAACGCGGATATCGCGGCGGCCAGCATCGCGGCGAAGCTCGGCGCGTGCAAGCTAATCCTGATGACCGACATCCGCGGCCTTCTGCGCGACAGGGAAGACGAAAGCACGCTGATTCCTGTTGTCAACGTCAGCGACGTCCCGAGCCTCAAGCGGGAAAAAATCATAAGCGGCGGCATGATTCCTAAAATCGATTGCTGCGTCGAGGCCGTACGGCAGGGCGTCAAGCGGGCGCATATTATCGACGGCAGGATTGAGCACTCCATTTTAATCGAGATGTTCTCCGACGAGGGCATCGGCACGATGTTTTACTAAAAAAGAGGTACCCTATGACCATCAGGAAAATGAAGGAAAACGATTATAATGAAGTCCGCGCCATGTGGCAGGTGACTTCAAAGCGCGCGCTGTCGAAATCGGACGGGCGGGAAGAAATCTGCCGTTACTTAAAGCGCAACGAGGGTTTGAGCGTCGTCGCGCAAGAGGACGGGAAAATCATCGGCGCGGTGCTCGCCGGACATGACGGGCGGCGCGGATTTCTCCATCATATGGCTGTACTGCCCGGCTACCGCAGGCACGGCGTGGCAAGGCAAATGGCCCAGGAAGCGCTGGAAGGGCTCAAAAGGGAGGGCATCGATAAAACGCATATTTTCGTGTTTTCCGATAATCAGGCGGGGCAGGCGTTCTGGTCGTCGATGGGATTTTTACGGCGCGGGGACGTACACGTTTACTCCTGCGAGCACGGCTCCATATAACAGAGGAAAGGCGTGATAAGCTATGGACTATACACAGGTTAAAAATGACGAGCACGATTATTTGATGCCCACATACGGCAGGTTCGACGCTGTGCTCACGCACGGCAAGGGCGCTGCGGCATACGGCGCGGATGAAAAGGAATATATCGACTTTACAAGCGGCATCGGCGTAAACGCGCTGGGCTACAGCGACGACGGCTGGGTAAAGGCGGTTACAGGGCAGGCTTTAAAGATTCAGCATATATCAAACCTTTATTACAGCCCGGTGCAGACGCAGCTTGCAAAAGCGCTCTGTGAGAAGACGGGGTTTGACAAGGTGTTTTTTACAAATTCAGGCGCGGAAGCAAACGAATGCGCCATCAAGCTTGCAAGAAAATACAGCTTTGAAACGTTCGACCCGTCGCGAACGAGCATCGTCTGCCTGAAAAATTCGTTCCACGGCAGGACTATCACGACGCTTTCGGCCACCGGTCAGGATGTGTTCCACAACTATTTCTTCCCATTTACCGGCGGCTTTACGTTTGCGGAGGCAAACGATTTTGAGAGCGTGAAAGCAAGCGTGAACGAAGAAACGTGCGCCGTAATGATTGAGCTTATCCAGGGAGAAGGCGGCGTCTGCCCGCTTGAACAGGAGTTTGTTTTAAACCTCTATGATTTTTGCAGGGAAAACGCGCTGCTGCTGATTGTTGACGAGGTACAGACGGGCATGGGCCGCACAGGAAAGCTTTACTGTTATGAAAATTACGGGATTATGCCCGACATAGTAACCTCGGCAAAGGGCTTGGGCGGGGGGCTGCCAATCGGCGCATGCCTGTGCAGCAAAGAGCTCGGCGGCGTTTTATCCGCCGGTACGCACGGCACCACCTACGGCGGAAACCCTATCGTATGCGCCGGCGCTTTGGAAGTGCTGTCCCGTGTAGGAAACGACGCGTTTTTAAAAGAGGTACGGCAAAAGGGCGCATACATAAAAGAGAAGCTTTTGAAGATGGACAACGTAAAAGAAGTGCGCGGAATGGGAATGATGCTCGGTATCGTGCTCGAAAACGGCGAAGCAAAAGAAATCGCCGCCAAATGCGTACAAAACGGGCTTTTAATCCTGACAGCAAAGGCGCTGCTGCGCCTGCTGCCGCCGCTTACCATTACATATGAGGAAATAGACAAGGGGCTTGCAATTTTGCAGCATTGCCTGAAAGCATAATAAAATACGGCCATTGAAAGGAAGAACCAAGCATGAAGCATTTACTCAAGCTCCTGGATTTATCAGGCCAGGAAATTATCGACATTTTAAACCTTGCCGACCAGCTCAAATACGAGCAGAAGCACGGCATAGAGCACAAGCTGCTAAAGGGCAAAACGCTCGGGATGATATTCCAGAAGGCCTCGACGCGCACGCGCGTTTCATTTGAGGTCGGCATGTACCAGCTCGGCGGCATGCCGCTGTTTTTGTCGGCAAACGACATGCAGATAGGCAGGGGCGAGCCGGTGCAGGACACCGCGCGTGTATTGTCGCGTTTTCTCGATGGTATCATGATCCGCACGTTTGAGCAGGCAGAGGTTGAGGCGCTCGCACAGCATGGCAGTATCCCTATTATCAACGGACTGACCGATTTCTGCCATCCGTGCCAGGTGCTTGCCGACCTGATGACAATCCGTGAATTTAAGGGTAAGCTCGAGGGGCTGAAGCTGTGCTTTATCGGGGATGGCAACAATATGATGAACTCCCTGATTGTCGGCGGGCTTAAGACGGGTATGAAAGTATCGGTCGCGTGCCCGGAGGGGTACGACCCCGACCCGTCTATCCTGGAATTTGCGGCGGCCTACGATTGCTTTGAGCTGCACAGGAATCCAATTGGCGCGGCAAAGGACGCGGACGTGCTCATTACCGATGTGTGGGCGTCCATGGGACAGGAAAACGAGGCGAAAAAGCGCGCGGCGGCGTTTGCGGGCTTCCAGATAAATGACGAGCTCATGGCAGCGGCAAAGCCTGACGCGATGGTGCAGCACTGCCTCCCCGCGCATAGGGAAGAGGAGATAACGGAAAAGGTTTTTGAAGCGCACGCGGACGAAATCTTTGAGGAAGCGGAGAACCGCCTGCACGCGCAAAAGGCTGTGCTCGTCAAGACAATGGCTGAATAATATAATTGAATTTTTGGCCGGGTACGCCGTGCGGGCGTGCCCGGCCTGAAAGGGTTAACAAATATGGTAAGGGATATACAGGATGAGATTTTAAGGCTCAAGAAGGAAAAGGATATCTGTATTTTGGCGCATAGCTACCAGTCCCACGACATTCTGGAAATCGCGGATTTTACAGGCGATTCCTACCAGCTGAGCGTTATGGCAAAGAGCGCGCCGCAATCGACCGTTTTGATGTGCGGCGTGCGCTTTATGGCGGAGACGGTAAAGCTCTTGTCGCCGCAGAAAAGGGTGATACTGTCAAACCCTGACGCCGGGTGTCCTATGGCAGAACAGATTTTGCCGCAGGAGGTCGCCGCGTTTAAAAAGGAGCATCCGGGTTACACGGTTGTTGCTTATATCAATACGACCACCGCGCTCAAAACGCAGTGTGACGTGTGCGTAACCTCGTCCTCGGCGGTTAAAATCGTCGGGAATATCGATAACGACAACATTCTTTTCCTGCCCGACCAGAACCTCGGGCAATATGTAAAGGAACAATTCCCGGAAAAAAATATCGTGCTCATGGACGGGAGCTGCCCGGTACACGCGCAGGTATCCTTCCGCGAGGCGCAGGAAAGCAAACGCCTGCACCCCGGCGCGCAGCTTCTGGTCCATCCTGAATGCGTTCCGGCAGTGCTCAGGGAAGCCGATTTTATCGGTTCTACCTCCGCTATCATGAATTATGCCAAGCAATCGGATAAAAAAGAGTTCATTATCGGTACGGAAATCAGCATTGCCGAACATTTACAGCATGAATGCCCCGATAAATCGTTCTACCTGATGTCAAAGCGCCTGATTTGCCCGAATATGAAGGCCACGACGATTGTAGACGTATTCAATTGTATAAAAGGCACCGGCGGGGATATCATAGAGCTTGACCCGGAGGTTCGGGAGAAAGCGGCGTGCTGTATCGAAAAGATGATAGAGCTCGGCGGGTGAGCCTGTTTTCCGTCTTGTCCAAACACACAAAATATGATATGCTGGCAAAGGCGCGGGCGGCAGTTTTCCGCCCGCCTGTTTTTTATTGATTTAGCTTACAGAAATATATGCCTCTCAGAAGGTAAACAGCGGACATGAAAAAATCAGGAGGTTTTGTGTAATGGAAGATGAGCTGAAAATTAAAATGTACACATTTACGGTGGATTGCGTCAACCCTTATGAATTAGCAAAGTTCTATGCGGAGCTGCTCAAGTGGGAAATACCGTTTTATAATGAAGATTGGGCATGTGTCGGCGCCCCGGGAACCGGCCAGGGAGCGTACCCCGGTATTATGTTTCAACGGAACCCGGAGTATAAGCCGCCTGTGTGGCCGCCAGAGCCTGGGGCTCAACAGCAGATGGCGCATTTGGACCTTGCTGTTAATAACCTGGAGGAAGCAGTCCAATATGCATCCGATTGTGGGGCGACAGTCGCAGACGAGCAATTTTCTGATGACTGGAAGGTCATGCTTGACCCCGCAGGGCATCCCTTTTGCCTATGCCAAATGAAAGCGGTCTTCGAAAGCGGACAGCTTGCGCTGTTATAAATAATTGCGCGGTTCCCGTGAATACAGGGTAACGAATTCATGCGCTATAAACGTGTAATTGGCGGGAATGAGCCGGCAGCTTAGGCTGCCGTAAAACTGGATATAAACACATCGCATAAACGAATCGAGGTTTTGGAATACGGCAGGCAGCGGTTTTTGGGGAGCTGCAGCCCTGCCACCAGCTCTGGCGTGTTTATTTCAGAGGACAAACCCGATTTATTGTGTGATATCAAGAATAAAAAGATTGGCAATAGGCTGTGTAAACGGCCGCCCATTAAAGCATGGTACGTCTAAAGGTGCTTGAAAGCCTATGGGGAATAGGCCCTTCACCTGTGCAATCAGGCAGACAGGTGATAACTTCGGCTTGCACGGCTTCCATGCAGCAAAACAAACGATTAATTATACTCCGGCGGTGAATCGATATGAAGGAAAAGGTAATGGTCGCCATGAGCGGCGGCGTTGACAGCTCCGTGGCAGCGGCACTTTTATTGGAGCAGGGCTATGAGGTCTGCGGCGCGACTCTGCGGCTGTTCGATAACGGCGACATCGGAATAAACGACAGCACGCGCACGTGCTGCTCGCTGGACGATGTGGAGGACGCGAGGAACGTCGCATATAAGCTTGGCATAGAGCATTATGTGTTCAATTTTGGATTGACCTTTAAACGGGAGGTTATCGACAGGTTCGCAAGGGCTTACGAAAAAGGGCTTACGCCAAACCCCTGCATTGACTGTAACCGCTATATAAAGTTTGGTAAGCTTTTGGAGCGCGCAAGGCTTATGGAGCGCGGCATGATTGCGACGGGCCATTACGTCCGGCGGGAGTACGACAGGGGCAGCGGCCGTTACCTGCTGAAAAAGGCCGCCGATTCCTCAAAAGACCAGACCTATGTGCTTTATGTACTCACACAGGACGAGCTTGCGCATACGCTCTTCCCGCTCGGCGGCATGACGAAGGGGCAGGCGCGTGAAATCGCGCAGGAGAAGGGGCTTGTCAATGCCAGAAAGCCAGACAGCCAGGATATTTGCTTTGTGAAGGACGGCGATTACGCCGGTTTTCTGGAAACCGTTTGGGGCGTACCCTCTAAAGAGGGGGAATTTATTTATAAGGACGGCTCGAGCCTTGGCCGCCACAAGGGGATTATCCATTATACCATCGGGCAGCGCAAGGGCCTGGGCATCAGCTATAGGCACCCGGTTTTCGTGCTGGGCAAGGACCCTGAAACCAATGTCGTTACGCTTGGGGAAAATGAGGATTTATTTTCAGACCGGCTGGTTGCGGAGGATTTGAACTGGATTGCGTGCGGCAGTCCCGTCACTTCCCTGAGTGTAACCGCCAAGGCGCGGTACAGCCAGCGTGAGGCAAAAGCGGTCGTGCATCCGCTTTCCGAAACGCAGGCGCTCATTGAATTTGAAGAAAAGCAGCGCGCCATTACACCCGGCCAGGCTGTTGTTTTTTACGACGGCGACGTCGTTGTAGGCGGCGGGACGATTGCCTCTAAGTGAAAAAACAGTTTTATTTCTTGGAAACATGCTGTTTGTACTATCCTTTATACCTTGAGGAAAGCCAGGAGACAGATTTTTTAGAAAAAAGTGCCCTGATTTGTAATTTTATAAAAACAGTTATTTTCCAGCCGGTTAACTGGGGGGACCAAACGCGCCTATATAAAAATAGGCGCGTTTGCCGCCCAAGCTTTCTAAAGGAATATAAGAGCTTATAAGAATGTGTACGGGGCCTCATCTATGACGTCGGGAAATTGACCTTTATACGATTTGGCTTTAGAGATGGTTAAACACCTTGGGCGAATAAGACGATTCGACAAATCGGAATTGTCTTTTTATTGGATAAATAGATGTTGCCAAGAACAATTTATCATGCTTTAGATTTTCCTCTCCAGCCAACATAGCAGCATACCACGGCCATAAAACGTGAATGTTAATATGCGTTGCTTGTAGCAACGGGCAGTTCCTCATACAATAATGTCAACGACTGAAGGAAAAGAGGGCGTCCCTAATGTTAAACGAAAACATGAAAGCAATCAGAAAATCAAAAGGACTTTCGCAAGAAGAGCTTGCTATCAAGCTGAATGTGGTACGACAAACAATCTCTAAATGGGAGCAGGGATTGTCAGTTCCTGATTCTGATATGCTGCTCTCCATATCGGAGGTGCTTGAAACACCGGTAAGCACTTTGCTTGGAGAAACTGTTGTTGAGTCGAAGGCTGATGACTTAAAAGTGATTTCGGAAAAACTGGAGATTATAAACTTACAGCTCGCACAAAGGAAGACCACGAGACGAAAAACGTTTCATTGGCTGCTTATCTCATTGTGTGCGGTCATAGTAATAATTTCTGCGGTCTTAATAGCATTAAATAGTCCTTACTTGAGTTGGAATTATAGCGACCCTGAAACTGCTGTTGCCGGAGCGGCTTTTCACGCATTTGAATGGCTGTTTGTCAGGTTAGCGCCGATTATCCTGATTGGGGCAATCGTTGGAGTTTTCTTGACACGGAACAAAGTATAAAACTGCTCTGCTTTTTGGGGTACAGTTCAAACTCAAAATTCCGGTTTTCGGGCTGATTGGACTACGCCTGATTGAATTGATGCGTAGCTGTTAACATTAGCAATTCAATAGCGGCAAACAGGGCATAGTGGTACACACTCTGAGATTTTCCACTTTTTCGCCTGCGCGAAAACCGGTAAAATCTGCTTGTTGAGGGCCTCCACTAATCCCCGGCAAGGGCCGCTTACGCTGTCTTGCCAAACGCTCCACAGATACAAACGCGTTTTGCAAAGCGAGACGGGGCTTTTTAAGGCATACGCGCAAGGCTCGATTTCAGCAGGTTCGCGGGATATTCTATAAATGCTTACATAGCCTTTTAAACTTTTTTTCGCTTTCAGGCAAAAAAGCCTTTGCAGAAAGAGATAAGGTGCTGTACCCGCAAAGTACCCCGCGCGCAGGCGGGCCTTCGTTCGTCAAACCGATAAAACCTCATGATTTGGTTCGGAGAAGTTTGAAAAGAGGAAAACCAGCGAAGTGGTTTTCCTCTTTCTTTGTATACAGAAGGAAATACCACGCCTGCAACGACCAAATAACCCAACAATATCTCCAATTATTTGTAGAAAAGCTATATCCCAAGTATATTGCGGTAGCAATTAACAAATTTGAACCCAAGATAATAGCTGTAATAGATTAATTTCTCTTTTTTTCCTTTGAATAATCGCCCTCTTGTATAAGTTTTTCATAACTTGCCCATATAATACCGCTGCTAATAAAAAAAATTACGCCAATACCTGCAAGAACAAAAGAAGCAGAAAGCATAATCGTCAGTAGCAAAACATTTTCATCATTAAAAATCGCTCCTCCCAAAAGAGGGATTAGTGCCATAATGCAAAGGCCAGCTCCGATTATATTGTTTTTTGTATATATTTTGCTATATTTTTCTTTCCGCCTTAAAACCATTCCGCTAACTCCATACTCTGTTTCAAATATTTCTTTTTCTAAAAAGTCATATACTGCTGTTTTTCTGCCACTTGAAATAAACAAAGCAACTGCTATTGTAACAAAAAGCAGTAAAACAATCATTCCAATTCCTCCAGCTACATTATCTGCTAAGCCATATTCTGGAGTTTCGCTAATCGCGCCTAATATTAATAGACATATAGGTGACAAAATACATAAAAAAGTTGCAAATGCTATCGTTTTTGATGTTGTAGCTTTTACAGAAAGAAAAGCATTTGCTTCTTCCATAGATACACGTCTTAGTGTAGACAAATCATCAGACTGGATGTTACATTCTGTATCTTCGATTTCATCTTTAAGCAAATAGTCTGTACTTACGCCAAACAACTCTGAAAGGCGAATTATTTTCTTAAGGTCTGGAACTGATTGCGCTCCTTCCCATTTTGAAACGGATTGCCTTGTTACATTCATTTGTTCAGCTAATTCTTCTTGTGACCAACCTGCTTTTTTGCGAAGTTGTATCAGTTTGTCTGCAAAAATCATTACTATATTCTCCTTGTGTGATTGGAATGCGTAGATTATATCTTTTTTTCAGATTGCTTACTACCAATCAGCACCATTCAATGTGTCAACTGTCAGTTGCATTCATAGTATCATTGAGATTTCCCTTAGTAGCTACCCGTTCTGTGCATACTTCTTCCTTATTATAACCATTTAAGATAATTGGAAAGTTTTAATCAAGAAAACTAAAAAACGCGTTAATATAGAAAAACGCCCGCGCACTGCGGGCGTTTTTTTATCCCAAAACCTTTTTGGCCGTGTCTACACTTTCCTTTGCGTCCCTGCAATAGAAGTCCGCGCCAATACGTTCTGCGTATTCCGGCGTGAGCACTGCGCCGCCAACCATCACCCTGCACGTTTCTCCTGAGTCGCGCAGCAGGCGTATGGTGTCCTCCATCGCGCCGAGCGTCGTTGTCATCAGTGCCGAAAGCCCCACAAGCTTTACCTTGTGCTCCTGTACCGCATGGAGTACAAGCTGCGGGTCGACGTCGCGCCCGAGGTCAATGACGGTATACCCGTAATTCTCAAGAAGTACCTTGACAATATTTTTTCCAATATCATGAATATCGCCCTTGACGGTCGCCAGCACGATTTTACCCTTGCTCACCGGCGCGTTTCCCTTTGAAGAAAGCGTCTTTTTAATTACCTCAAAGCAGCTTTGCGCCGCAGTCGCGGACTGGATAAGCTGCGGCAGAAAAATCTTCCCCTGCTCAAACTGTGCGCCAGTCCTGTCAAGCGCTGGAATCAATATTTTATTTACGATTTCCATCGGCTCTGTCGTCAGCAACAGCTGCTGCGTCAGCCGCGCGCAGTCGCCCTTCAGCCCGTTTTCAATCGCGTAGGGCAAATCCATCTGCGTGTCGGCAGGGGAGGGCTGTGCCTTTTTAATATCCTGATACGCGGCAATGAATTCCCGCGCGTTTTCGTCGATGTTCGCGAGCAGCTTATAAGCGCGTACAGCGCCGGTCATGGCCTCGATATTGGGGTTGATAATCGCAAGGTCAAGCCCGTTTTGCAGCGCCATCGTCAGAAATGAGGCGTTGATAAGCTCACGGTTTGGCAGGCCGAACGAGATGTTGGATACGCCAAGAATGGTTTTGACGCCCAGCTCTTCCTTTACGCGCCTGAGCGCCGAAAGCGTTTCCATTACGCCCTCCTGCTCAGCGGAGGCCGTGAGCGTCAGGCAATCGATAAAAATGTCGCCGCGCGGGATACCAAGGGCGTCAGCGCGCCGGACGATTTTTTCCGCGATTGCAAAGCGGCCCTGGGCTGTTTTGGGAATGCCGTTTTCGTCAAGCGTCAGACCGACGACTGCCGCTCCGTACCGTTTGACGAGCGGCAGAACGTTGCTAAGCGATTTTTCTTCCCCGTTTACGGAGTTTACGACCGGCTTGCCGCAATATACGCGCAGCGCCGCCTCAAGTACGTCCGGCCGGGTAGAATCGATTTGCAGCGGGGCATCCGTCACGCCCTGCAGCTCCTTTATCACCTTGACCATCATGGCCGCCTCGTCAATCTCAGGCAGGCCGACGTTGACGTCGAGGATGTCTGCGCCCGCGCGCACCTGCTCGATTCCCTGTGCCAGGATATAATCCAGGTCGTTGTTTTTCAGCGCATCCTTAAACAGCTTTTTTCCTGTGGGGTTAATTCGTTCTCCCACAATGCGCGGACAGCCAGTCTCGACGGTATGAACCGCGCTGCAAACGGCGTTCGGAACAACAGCCTTGCGCTTTTTGTATTGGTGGCGCTCCAAAACGGAGCGCACCGCTTTGATGTATTCTGGCGTCGTACCGCAGCAGCCGCCCACTACCTTCACACCCAGCGGCAGCAGCCGCTCCATGCTTTTTGCAAAATCCTGCGGCGTTACGTCATAGGCGTTCGTCTCCGGGTCGGGAAGGCCGGCGTTGGGTTTGACGATAATCGGAAGGCTTGTCCATCTGGAAAGCTCCTCCACCACGGGGTATAGCTCGTCCGGGCCGAGCGAACAGTTCACGCCGACAGCGTCTACACCGAGCCCCTCGAGCGTAAGCGCCATAGCGGATACCGTACAGCCGGTAAAGGTACGCCTGTTTTGCTCGAACGTCATCGTGCAAAGGATGGGAAGCGCGCTGTTTTCCTGCGCCGCGAGCACCGCCGCCTTGAGCTCATATAGGTCGGTCATTGTTTCAAATACAATCAGGTCTGCGCCTTTTCCCGCGATAACCTGCTGCTTGAAAATATCATAGGCCTCTTCAAAGGTAAGCGCGCCGTTTGGCTCCAGCAGCTGGCCGATGGGCCCGATATCGAGCGCAACGAGCGTTCCTGTCCCTTCACAGGCTTTCTTCGCGTTCGCTACGGCGGCGGAGATGACCGTTTCTACGCTTTCGCCTGTCCCCGCGAGCTTATAGCGGTTCGCGCCAAATGTGTTTGTGTACACCGCCCGCGCGCCCGCGTCGATATAGCAGCGGTGGATTTCCTGTATCATATCCGGATGGGTAAGGCTCAAAAGCTCCGGCGCCTCTCCTGCGTGAAGCCCTCTTGCCTGGAGCATGGTGCCCATAGCGCCGTCAAGCAAAATGAAGCCGTCTTGTTCCAGTAATTCCTTAAACACAACGCGTCCCAGCCTTTCTGAAAGCGCAGGTGTCCCGCAGGCTGCAATCGCCGCAGCTGCGCTTTTTTCTTTCTATTTTATTTTGCGACAGGCCGATAACGGCCGTCACCGATTTAACGGGTGTCAGCATTCCTCCGGAGCTCAGGCAAACGCCCGCTTTGCGCGGCGCGTCGAGTACCGAAAGTAAATCTCCCTGTACACCAATTGGCAAATCGCCATAGCCCGGGCTAAAACGCCACGTTTTATGAAAGCTGGGGAAATCCGCAGAGATTTGCCCTTCCAGCTTATCGCAGACCTGTTCGATTGCAACGCTTGCAAGACTGTCGAGCACAATGGCCTTCGCCATGTCCTCCACCTGCATACGCCGAATCAGCCTGTCTATACCCGCGCCTATGGTCGCACAAAGCAGTACGGCCTTTTCACAATGTTCTAAATGCTTTTTAATGTCCCCGCCGCGCAGGCAGAGTTCACAGCCCTCAAAGCCGATACCGTCTTCCCGCGGGCTTATAGGTAAGCATCGCGTAATATAGGAAGGCCGGGCCGCATCGAGCAGCAGAAGCTCGGATTCCTCCAAAAGCCGCAGCGTCCGCTCATCCGGCGTCTGGCCGCCCATTCCAAGATAGCGCAGCGCCTCCGCCCGGTTCAATTGTTCCAGTTTAATCAATGGTAATTTCCCCTGACTGTCCCGCGTCAAAGCAGGGTTTTAATGCTTTCACTTATTTTTCTGGCCACATACGGGTTGTTCATCGTATACAAGTGAACACCGTCTGCACCGTTTGCAATCAAATCCACAATCTGGTCAACCGCATATGCGATACCGGCGTCGCGGATTGCCTCCGGATTGTCTCCATAGCGCTGCATCATCTTCGTAAACTTTACCGGCAGGCTTGCGCCGCTGATGGAAACCATCCGCTCAATCTGTTTTTTGTTGGTTACCGGCATAATGCCGGCCTCAATCGGCACTGCAATCCCGGCAATCTGGCAGCGCTCGCGGAACCGGTAAAAGCAGGCATTGTCAAAAAACAGCTGCGTGATGATATGCTGCGCGCCCGCGTCAATCTTTTTACGCAGGTTCAGGATATCTTCCACCTCTCCCGCCGCTTCCATATGCACTTCAGGATAGCATGCGCCGGATATCCCAAAACCTTCTCCGCAATCTTCCTTGATAAACGCAATTAAATCGCTTGCATGCTTAAAATCCGTTTTCGGTTCAAAATCAGGGTTTTTGTCGCCGCGCAGGGCCAAAATATTTTCAATGCCGTGTTCTTTAAAGTCCCGTAGGACCTCCCTGATTTGTTCCTTCGTGTTGTTCAGGCAGGTCAGATGTGCCACTGCTTCAATTCCTAGCCTGTTTTTGATATAAGACGCGATTTCACCGTTTGTCTGCGCGCCGCCCTTGCCGCCCGCGCCGTACGTTACGCTGATAAAATCGGGATGCAGCTCCCTTAATTGCTCCAGCGTACTGTAAACCGTTTCGATCGGGCTTGTTTTTTTCGGCGGGAATACCTCAAACGAAAAAACTGTTTTATCCTGCCTGAATTTATCCTTTACTTTCATTTTAGACACCAACTTTTTCTTTTATATCCGCCGCCCGCGCCGCCCGCCGCAAGACGGGCGTTTCCGCGCAAAGCGCGGTGTTTGGCGTGCCTGCGGCCCGCCCGCGCGGGCGGCTTTCGTTTGTTAACCCCATAGGGCTGGAAAACGCATCTGACGGTTTGCGTCAAATGCGTCTTCCGCTATCAGTGGCTTACGTTGCCTGAATCTTTACCGTTATCGGTATCGTCGTGAATCAGTACGCCGGAATTGTCGATTTGGATTCCTGGCTTCACCGCGTCCATATCGGCAAGCACCCAGCTGAACTCACCCGTCGTGACAATACTATTGCAATATTCACACTTGCCCGCGCTCGTAATTTGGAGCGGCGCGCCGCAGTGCGGGCAGGACTTCGACTGTGCCGCGCTGCCGGCGGCCTTCGTCTTGACGCCCGTTTTCCGCATAAAGGTCAGCAGGTAATCCATATAGCAGTCGGCGTTCGGATTGCCCTTGAGCACCTTCTTCGATTCCTCGTCAATAATATAATCCACCATGCGTACCGACATATATACCGTCAAATATTCAAATTGGCTGTCGCGCACATATTTATGAAGGAAAGCTTCGCGGATGTTAATCCGTTCAATGATATTGATACGTTTAAGGGTTATATACTCCTGCAGCTGCAGCTCGTGCTGCCGGTACAGCTCCTCCTTTTCAAACGGCCTGATCAGCGACCAGTCGCGCGCAGTCCATGCGTTTTGCAGGGTGATGAAAACCTCCTTGGCCCATCCTGTGAACCCATCGAGGCTGAAATCCGGGTCAATTTGCGTGATAGCAGGTATAATTTCAGGCTCGTGGTTCTGTACAACGGGCTTTGCCGCGTTTATAGCCCTCGTGCCGAAGGTACCGCCCTTGCGCTTGCCAATCATGATAAACGCACAGACAATCACAACGAATAGAAAGGCCGCTATTGCAAAGCCGCCGCCGCTGGAACCGCCCGAGGAGCCGCCGCCGTCGCCAAAGTAAAGGAATCCGCCTCCTCCGTAATCGTTGTTTCCGCCATAGTCATAGCCGCCGCCGTCATAACCGCCATCATAACCGCCGCCACCGCCGTAGTCATTATAATTGCCTACGTCGAGCGGTTTAAACATCAGCGCGCCGGCTCCGCCGGACAGCCCGGCCGCAAGTATGAAACTTAGCGCGCAGCATATCAAAAAAATCGCCAAACCCCTCTTCTTCATGCGGTTTATCCCTGTCCCTTCCTAATTTGTTTTATTGTACCATACGCTTTTTTAAATATCAATTTATATTTCAGCGCGCGTTCCCAATATACCAGAAAAAATGAACCGCCGCCGCAGCGGGAGCCAGGCCCTATCAGCTTGTTTTCTGTAAGTGCGCAGGCGAAATTTGTATTTTCAAAATAATGCTTGTCTTACCTGAAAATATGTTAAAGTTTCACAATAAATGAAGGCAACTTTGTTGCAAGTATCAATTGAAAACGGTTACAGTCGGTGGTATTCTTAACATAAGGATTTATCTTGAAATAATGGGAGGAATGTTTTTTATGAGACAACTGAATAAGAAAGCATGGAGTCTAATCCTTACTCTCTGCATCGCCATTTCCATGGTCATCGTCCCCGCTGCGACGGTAAACGCTGCGGCGGATGAAACAGGCAGTACTGCCGCCGCGGATTACGGCCTTGTAGAAAAAGCGCAGGACGGGGCGATTCTGCATGCGTTCAACTGGTCGTATAGCGCGGTCAAGTCGAACCTGCAGGCAATCGCGCAGGCGGGCTATTCGAGCGTACAGGTATCCCCTGTACAAAAGCCGAAGGACTTTAACGCCGGCTGGGCCGACGTAAAGGGCCAGTGGTGGAAGCTTTACCAGCCCGTCACGCTCGACTTTGCCGACGGCAGCACATGGCTCGGCACAAAGTCCGATTTTAAGGCGATGTGTGACGCGGCAGACCAGTATGGTATCAAGATTATTGTCGACATCGTCGCAAACCATTTGGGCAATATCAACGGCACCGGCAACAGTATGAGCGATATTTCCACTCAGGTGCCCAGCGACCTGCGCAACAACAGCAGCTATTGGCACATCAATTCCGAGTGGGCCAACGATGACAACAACCGTTGGAAAATGACACAGGGCTCTATCGGGATGCCCGACCTCAATACCGGCAACTCATACATACAGCAGAAGGTTTTAGGGCTGCTTAACACCTGTATCGACCTCGGCGCGGACGGTTTCCGTTTCGACGCTGCAAAGCACATAGAGCTTCCGAACGATTCCGGCTGCGGAAGCAGCTTCTGGCCGACGGTCATCAATGGCTCAAAGAGCCATGCAGGCGGCAGGGAAATTTTCTACTATGGCGAAATTCTCAACGGAGCCGGTACCGCTATTTCCAACTATACGCAGTATATCAGCATTACCGACAACTATTCCGGCGACGCGAAGCTTGTAGCGGCACAAAACGGCAACGCGCAGAGCCTTGCGGATTCCAGCCTGAGCAAGGGCGCGGCCGCGAATAAAACAGTGCTGTGGGTTGAATCGCACGACACCTACATGGGCGATTCCGGTTCCGCAGGCATTGGCAACACAAGCGGCGTTTCGGATGCCGTGATTAAAAAGGCATGGGCCATTACAGGCTCGCGCGGCGGCATTGCTTCGCTCTTCTTTGCTCGCCCTGGCAGCGCAAAGATGGGCCAGGCGTCTACCGATACCACATGGAAAGACAAATCGGTGGCCGAAGTCAATAAATTTAAGAACTATTTCAACGGACAGGGCGAATATATCTCAAGCAGCGGCGACGTTGCCTATAACGAGCGCGGCACCTCGGGCGTTGTCATCGCCAAGCTGGGCGGCGGCGGCTCGGTCAGCGTACCCGCGCGCAAAATGCAGAATGGCACATATACCGACCAGGTGACCGGCAATAAGTTTACCGTGTCGAACGGAACCATCAGCGGTACGGTCGGCAGCGACGGCATTGCGGTTGTCTATAACGCGGTGACGGTCACAGAGCCCGCAAACACCATCTCCAGGCAGGGCGGCACTTTTACGAGCGATACCCTTTCTTTAACGCTCGGCCTGACAAACGCGACCTCCGGTACTTATCAGATTAACAACGGAACGAAGACTACATATACGAAAGACACAAATATTACAATCGGTTCCGGCGTTGCTTACAACACGCCGATTATCGTTAAGCTGACGGCGACCGACGGCAAACAGACGACAGAGGCGTCCTATACCTTCACAAAGAAGGACCCGGCGGCCGGTACCTATATTTACTTTGACAACAGCGCAACGAACTGGAGTACCGTCAACTGCTATGTATACGACGACAGCGGCTCCCAGGAAATCAAAAACGCCGCATGGCCTGGCGTCCAAATGACGAAGGACAGCAGCGGGCTGTATGTATACGAGGTTCCGGAAAACCTGCAAAACGGCAAGGTGCTCTTCAACGCCGGCCCTTCCGGTCCGCAGATACCGGCGCAGGACCAGCCCGGCCTTGAAATCGGCGGTTCCTCCAAGCTGTATCAAAACGGTGATTGGATGGATTACGAGCCGGAAAAACCGACCGATCCGGACACAAAGCCGACGGACCCGGACACCAAACCCACTGATCCCGATACAAAACCGACAGACCCCACAATCGTAACGTATATGCTGGGCGACGCGAACGGCGACAAGCTGGTAAACCTTTCCGATGTCCTGCGTATGCAGAACCATCTTGCCGCAAAGCTCGTTATGACCTCTGCCGAGCAAATCGCGGCGGACGTTGACCGCAGCGGCAAGGTCGATTTGGCGGATGTCCTGGAAATACAAAAATATTTGGCAAATATGTCGTCTAATGATGAGATTGGCAAAATCTTCACCATCGGCACAGACCCGACCAACCCGGATACAAAGCCCACTGCCCCTGAAACAGACCCAACCGAGCCTCCCACCGTCACACAGCCGACGGAGCCCGACACAAAGCCTACCGACCCGCCCGTCGGGAACACGGTTACGCTCTATTTCTCCAACGCCGCTAATTGGGATAAGGTTTTCCTATATGCGTGGAGCAGCTCGGACGGCCAGCAGAACGGTTCCTGGCCAGGACAGGAAATGACGGCAGTCGGTAAGAACGAATTTAATGAGACCATTTATAAAGTTGTAATCAACCTGGCGCAGTATGACAATATCATTTTCAACAACGGAAACCAAACGCAGACACAGGATATCCCCGTATCGGCGGCTTCCGACGGAAAGGGCTTTTACTGCGATATGAATATCAGGGACAGCCAGGGCCATTATGGCTATGGCACATATGATTTCGACCCTTCTTTCATCATCCCCGGCTGATGATTCACTTATCATTTTAAAACCGAGATAATCCTTATTTTAAAAGCCGCGCTTTAAGCGCGGCTTTTCCTTATAGCGGTTTTACCGGTGCCGGCAAGCAATTTTTTGTAAAAAGAAACCTCCGCACGCTTTGCGCATAAAATGGTAGTGTAAAATGAAGGAGGTGTAAAAAATAGCGATTAAAATTTTTATTGACCAGGGACACAACCCGCAGAACCCCAACGCAGGCGCGGAGGCAAACGGCGTGAGAGAACAGGACATTACCTATGATATAGGCGTACGCCTGCGCGACCTGCTGCAGGCCAATCCGAACTTCGACGTGCGTCTTTCCCGCAATACGCCGACCGAACAGCTCGGTACGAGCAATGTAACCTCCTTGCAGGAGCGCGTCAATATGGCAAACGCGTGGGATGCGGATTTCTTTATCAGCCTGCACTGCAATTCCAGCACAATTACCTCTGCGAGCGGCTGCGAGGCATATGCTTTCAGCCAAGAAAGTGAAGGCTTTGTAATGGGGGCAAGCATTTGCAGGTGGCTTAGCTACAGCACGGGTTTACAGAACAGGGGCGTGTTCGTGCGGCCCAGCCTTTATGTCCTGCGCGCAACCGTCATGCCCTCGGTGCTCATCGAGATGGGCTTTCTCACCAACGAGTGGGATGTTTTCCTGCTGAGGAACGACCCGCAGAGCTTTGCGCGCGGTATTTACAACGGTATTCTGGCCTATTACGGCCTGATTCAATAATTGTGCGTTACAATGCAGCAGGGAGCAGGCGGCTGCCACCGTCTGCTCCCTGCTGGTTGTCTGATTCTTTCACGGGGAATTATACTTTTTTCTTACCGTATTGCGTAGATTCTATCCGGTCCTTACAAAAACGGAAACGCTGCTTCGCTCCCATTGATGGTATTTAAGGGAAACCACAAATGAGGGCCTCGTACATAACAACAATATCAGCGGCGTCTGGATTGATATGGAGGCCGGCTAGAGAATGTTTATCATAAAAAATAGTTGCTTTTTCAGCCGGTTGCGGCCCCTATCAGCTGAAAAACGCATAATTGCTGGATTTCTTGTAAAATGAGCCTATATGTAAAGTGGCAAAATAGTGCCCGATTGGTGCCCAGACGGACAAAAAAGATTGTGAACAGTTATATAAAGCTTTGGCACAAAATGAGCTGTTTGATATTTTGCACACTGATATTACAATGGAAAAGTCAGGGGTATGTTTGTTTTCCTTAGCAAAGAAGGTGTACTAGATAAATCAAAAGTTGAGGGACCTATAATACGGTGGAAGAGATATAAACGCTCTTGTGGATTTGCTCGGCTATTCCTGTTTTATCCCTAATTGGGGCGGTACTACTTACCTCAATAATCGTTGAATAACGCCGGACGAGGCTAAAATGCCTTGTCCGGCGTCGCTATTTATTATTTGATTACAGTTCAATTACCTTCGGATCAGAGGTGAATGAAAAGATGGTAGCAGTACCATGTTCATAATAAAATACGGTCATCAGATTATCGTCGACAGTGTACATACTACCTAAAGCAGCCTCGTTGTCATGCATCATGGACACCCTTGCTTCCCGGCGCGTGTCCTCTTTCACTTCACCCTCAACACGAATCCATGTACCCTTATGCATTCCACAAATTTCAACTTTCCCGTTTTTCTTCATCTGTTGGTACACCTTTTTCTGGTTGTTTGTAACAAAATAGAGTTTGCCCTCAAATTCACAGACCGCACCGAAGGGACGTACGTGAGCCTGCCCATCCTCGCTTGTAGCAAGATAAAAAGTGCCGCATGACTTCAAATACTCCAAAACTTCATTCATGATAAAACTCCTTTCAGATTGTGGGTTGCAATTCTTTCTGTTTGCAAGTATAATTATATAGCGCAGGAGAAATAATACAAGTACGATATTTGATGATACTAGTATCAGAAAGGAACGTTTACATGGCAAAAAAAGAATTGTTTGGGCTATGCCCTTATGTAACGGCGCAAAAGGTACTTACCGGAAAATGGTCTATGTATATCCTATATCTATTAACTGACGGGCCAATACGTTTTAATGAGTTGCAAAGACGTATGCCGGAAGAAATGACACATACCACTTTATCAAGGCAATTAAAAACGCTTGAAGATGAAGGGCTGATTGTTCGCATTGAATATCAGCAGGTTCCTCCTAAAGTTGAGTATCAGCTAAGTGAAATCGGTGAAAAATTCAGGAAAGTTCTCTCCGTTCTTGAAGAATGGGGGAATGAGTATATAGCATACCTAAATGACGTTAAGAAAAGCCAGCACATAATGTTAACGAAATAGACGCACAATTTCTTCAAGCCCTACAGCCTGCTGAAATGTCTCTCAAATTAAGGGCTATTTCAGTAGAACGCTTCCTTTGGCGGGAAGAAAAATCCGCACCATGGGACATATTTCAAAGCCCAGCCCCAACACGCGAAAACCTTAGGCTTCATGCGGTTTTGGGCAGCCCTATAAAAACTTCCATTGCCTTTTTTTCGCTTTGAGGCAATAAAAAACTGAGTTACAAATAAAAAAAGGACGGCACAAGCCGTCCTTTCATTCTTACGTTTAAAAAAGCAATGCCAATCAGCAGAAGTATACGTCCATCTTTTTGCCTTCAAGTTCGCCGTTGACAACATAGTAAGCGGCGTTCTCTTCGGGCTTTACATAGATTTCGAGCGTTTCGATTTCCTTCGTGCCGCCCTCTGCCTTGTAGGTTGCCTTTACGTTTTCAATAATTTCCTCGGCCGGAACCTTCACACCGTTAAACTCGAAAAACATGGAAACCTTTGCTTCCTTTGCCTTTTTCGCCGGCGCCTTTTTTGCGGCAGCCTTAGCGGCAGGTGCTTTCGCCGCTGTCTTCTTTTCAGCAGCCTTGGGTGCGGCAGCTGCCTTTGCCGGGGCGGCTGTTTTTGCAGCAGCCTTCGGTGCTTCAGCTTTTGCCGGTGCCTTAACCGCTTCCTTTACCGCCGGGGCGGCCTTTACAGGTTCAGCTTTTGCCGGAGCCGCTTTTGCCACAGCCTTAGTTTCCGCTGCTTTGGTGTCCGCCGCCTTCGCAGTAGTTGCTTTTTTTGCCTGTGCCATTCCATTACCTTCTTTCAGAATATAAAAATTGCATGATTAACCTTCTAAAGTGATATTTACCACAGCGTTCATTATATTACGGTTTTCGCGCCGTGTCAAATAAATGGCGGTCTCATCGCAATTTTTCTGTTTCTGTAACAGTTTTTAAGCGCAAACCGGAAGGTTATTAATCAGATATCACAACAAATACTGTGGGTGACGCGGTCTTGAACCTCGGCATATTTTGCGTCGTTGAAGCGGTCGAGCGTTCCGACGAGATAGCCCGTAATACGGCGGATACGCTCAAACGGGATTTCCTCAAACGTGCAGTTAAGGTCAACATACTCCCCGTCGAGCTTGATGTCGAGCTTTTGGATTTTTCTGTCGGGATATTTTTTCTGGCTGTGCTCTACATAATAATCGATTTCCTGCTGGGTCATTTCCCCGCCTGTTACATTTACTTCTACCATAATATATCTTTCTCCTTTCTGATTTTACGGTGCGCACGGTTAAAAGCGCCGTTCGCGCTGGTCATAACAACTATATCTTGGGTGAGTAGCTCTATTATATACCTACATTTTGTGTTTTTCAACTGTTTCCTGAAAAAAATTTCAAAAACACATAATTACAAAGGCAGCTTTGCGCTTAAAATGAGAAAAACCCGGAAATGCACCCGGATAATTGTTGTATAAAAATTCAAGGCCGCGCGGCCGTCCACAGGGCGTTTAAATGCTTCTAACTGAAAACTTACAGCGGAAAGTTGACGCGCTTTGCGGCGTATGGTATAAATAAGACAGAAAAGACCGGAGAACCAACACAGGCGGCAGGAAAAAGGGGAAGAAAAAATGGACGAGGGCTGGAACCCATGGCACGGCTGCCATAAGCTAAGTGACGGCTGCAAAAATTGTTATGTATACAGGCGCGACAGCAGCTATGGAAAGGACAGTTCCGTAGTTTTAAAGACGAAGGATTTCGACCTTCCTATCCAAAGGCTTAAAAACGGGGAATACCGGCTGAAAACGGATAAAACGGTTTTTACCTGCTTTACCTCTGACTTTTTTATTGAGGAAGCCGACGCATGGCGCCGCGCGGCATGGGATATGATGAAAGAACGCAGCGACCTTTCTTTCCTGTTTATCACCAAACGTATCGATAGGTTTTTTGTAGGGCTTCCGCCGGATTGGGGGCAGGGGTACGATAATGTGGCGGTTTGCTGTACGGCGGAAAACCAGAATATGGCGGATTTCCGGATTCCAATTTTTAAGAAGCTGCCGATTAAGCATAAATCAATCGTATGTGAGCCGCTTTTGGAAGAAATCGATTTATCCCCGCATCTTGGAAAATGGTGCGAGAGTGTCATAGCGGGCGGCGAATCAGGCGCGAACGCCCGCGTTTGTGATTTTGACTGGATTTTAAAGCTGCGGGGTCAGTGTGTAAAAAAGAACGTTTCGTTCCGGTTTAAGCAAACGGGCTTAAACTTTGTTAAGGGCGGCAGGCGTTATCAGATAGCAAGAAAATACCAGCACGCCCAGGCCAGGAAAGCGGGCGTCGATTTTAACAGGAAATAAGGGGGAGAGAGTATGCCGAGAAATCCGAACCAGAAATTAAAGCTGCTGTATCTGCTCAAAATTCTGCAGGAGCGTACAGACGACGAACACGCAATAACACTCGCGCAGATATTGGAAGCCTTGTCGGGCTATGGCATTACAGCCGAGCGCAAAAGCATATACGACGATTTGGAGGCGCTGCGCGTATACGGCGTTGACGTCGAGATGCGAAAGGAAAAGAACTACGAGTATTACATTGCAAACCGCTCCTTCGAGCTGCCGGAGCTAAAGCTCCTGGTAGACGCGGTACAGTCGTCAAAATTTATTACGCACAAGAAGTCGAACGAGTTGATTAAAAAGGTAGAAGGCCTCGCAAGCGTACATCAGGCGCGGCAGCTGCAAAGGCAGGTATTTGTTCAAAACCGTGTCAAGACGATGAACGAAAGCATCTATTACAATGTAGACAAAATCCACAACGCAATTTCCCAAGGTGTAAAGGTAAGCTTCCTGTATTTTGAATGGGCGGTTTCGTTTACGACGAAGGAGCGCATAAAAAAACGCCCGAAGCGCGGCGGGGAACGCTATGCAATCAGTCCATGGGCGCTTACCTGGGACGATGAAAACTACTATATGATAGGCTACGACTCCGAGAGCAAAAAAATCAAGCATTACCGGGTGGATAAAATGCAGTCTATTGAGCTGACGGATGAAAAGCGCGATGGGCAGCGTGTGTTCCAGAAATTCGACATGGCGCAGTACAGCAAAATGACGTTCGGCATGTACGGCGGTGATGAGGAAGAGGTAAAGCTTCGCTTCCATAATAATCTTATCGGCGTGGTGGTTGACCGGTTCGGGAAGGACGTGTTCCTTTCCCAGGACGGAAACGACGGCTTTACCATCAGCGTGAAGGTCATGGCAAGCCCGCAGTTTTTCGCGTGGGTGTTCGGGCTGGGGGAAGACGTACAGATTTTATCCCCGCCGGGCGTCGTCAAGCAGTTTAAAAAGCACGCAAAGAAGGTCATGAAGCAATATAAAGACAAATAAGCCTCCGGGTCCCCCCGCGAGACCTTTTTATCGTACAGCAGGAACAGTATGATAAAACAAAAGGAGGGGACAGCCATGCTGGAAGCTTGTCTTTGCATTTTCGTCCTCAAAGCGGTGGACGAGATATTAAAAATGATGAAAAAACGCACGCGCAGAAAGCAGCCTGCCAGGCGGAGGGCGTAATCGCGCTTGAAATGGAGAAACACATATGGGCGATAAAACGGGAAAAACAGGAGAGAATAACAAAACGGACCTTTTAAAAATCCCCGGCGTCGGGCAGAATATGAAAGAGCACCTGCTTGCGCTTGGCTATACATGCGTGGAAGACTTAAAGGGAGAAAACCCGCTTGATATGTATGAGCGCGACCGTATCCGTTCAGGCGGGCCGCTTGACAGCTGCGTGCTTTACGTTTACCGCTGCGCCGTGTATTTTGCGCAGACGCCGCAGCCGGATATGGAAAAGCTCAAGTGGTGGTACTGGAAGGACAGAGCCCTGGGAGATGAAACGATTTGATAACCTTTGAGGATGTAAAGAACAGCCCGACAATCCGAACCTATATAGAGAAAGCCGACGAGTCTCTGATTGCGCTCGGATACACGGAACACAGCTATGCGCACGTAACAAAGGTGTCGCAGACAGCGAAATATATACTGCTTACGATGGGGTACACGCAGCGGGAAGCGGAGCTTGCCCAAATAGCGGGCTATCTGCACGATATTGGCAATATCGTCAACCGCGTCGACCACGCACAGAGCGGGGCGGTGATGGCGTTTCGCATCCTCGACAACATGGATGCAAGCCCGCAGGATATCGCGACCATCATTACGGCAATCGGCAACCACGACGAGGGGACGGCTTATCCGGTCAACCCGATAGCGGCGGCGCTGATTCTGGCCGATAAGAGCGACGTGCGCCGTTCCCGCGTGCGCAACAACGATATTACGACCTTTGACATCCACGACAGGGTGAATTATTCTGTCGTGAAGTCACGCCTGAGCATCAATGAGGAGCATACGGTCGTGGAGCTTTGCCTTTCCATCGATACAGAGGTTTGTTCCGTCATGGATTACTTCGAAATTTTTCTCGGCCGTATGATTTTATGCCGCAAGGCTGCGCAGCGGCTTGATTTAAAGTTCCGTCTCGTTATCAACGGGCAGCAGCTCCTGTAACGGCGGGATAACATTAAGGTGTTAATAAATGAGCGGACAAAAACGCCCATCCATAAATATGGGGCCAATCGTGATGGACTGCGTTACCGGTCAGGCCGGGAATTATCGCGGTTCTGCAGCCGGCTTCTGGGCCGGGAGCTGACGCACCCGGCGCAAAACGGGACGGCGGCGGTCATTTCGCCCGGCGGCAGGGCACTGGCGTTTCAGGAGACGGATACATAGGTGCCGCCTGTCTGGCCTTGGCAGGCCGGTAAGCTGGGGCGGATGCTGGACTTTGATTTAATAGCCGACGATTTGGATGAAGCAGCCAAGTATGCCATTACCTGCGGCGCACGGCTCGCGGAGGAAAAGTTCTTTGATGACTCACGCACATTGTTTGACCCCGCGGGGCGTCCGTTCTGCACCAATACGTTCCATGCCTGATGGAAATAAAACCACGCCCGGCTTCATTAAGAAACCGGGCGTGGCTTGTTGTTGGATATTATACCGCTTTCCACAGCAGGCGGTTATTGTCAAATACTGCGTCAACACGCCCTTTTTCGCTTAAATAAGCAAGGTACGAGCGTACTGTGCTGCCAACGAGCGCATACTGGCTGAAATCGAGCGTCAGGCCGAACATGTCGAACAATCCCTTTAAAATATCCTCAAATATCATCGGTGTTCTGCAAAGCTCTGTAATTTGCTCCAGCGCCTCTTCTGTTTTGCGGATGTTCAGCCGCGCAAGCGGGGCGATGTCTTCTGTTGCCTGCGCATGGGAAGGGACGAAGCATTCCGCCCGCATTTCCTCTACCATATGCAGGGTAGAGAGATATGCCTCCACATCGTACACAAAGGGCAGGCGGTATTTCTGCAGCGTGCTTTCACTCGCGAGGCAGTCCGCCAGGAAAACCACGCCGTCCGGCGTGCGGAAGCCCGTCATCGCAAAGAAATGGCCCGGTAAATCGATGATTTCCAGCTCTTTGGGAAAATACGGGTCAGAAAACGGCAGGACATTGCTTTCCTGCGCCATCAAGAATTTGGAACGCAGCGCTTTCGGCGGATATCCGCCGTAGAGGAACGACGGCTCCAGTACGGGGAACTGCGTGAACGCCGCCTCGATGCCGTGTGAGAAAATTTTGCAGCCCGTTCTCTGCTGAAGCAGGTGGTTGCCGCCGATATGGTCGGCGTTTGAGTGCGTGTTTACAACGCAGGAGAGCGTAAGCCCCTCTCCCTCGATAATACGCAGCGCTTTTTTACCGGCTTCCTTGTCGTTGCCGCTGTCTATGAGAACAGCTTCTCCCTCGCCTTTAACGTAAACCCCCATTTTTGCGGGACATTCAATATAATAGGTGTTTCCTGCCGCCTGAACCAGTTCATACATGTTATATTTCCTCCGTTTGGTTAATATCCGCAATGAAGTAAAGCCGCCTTTATGGCGGCTTACGCTTATGCGATGATAAGTTCCATCGGCTGAAACCTGATGCCGTCGCGCTCTGTTTCGGCCGACACCCCGCAAAAACCCATTGCGCGGTAGGCCGGCACAGCCGACAGGTCGGCGTTGACGGAAAGCCCGGTGTTTCCAGCTTTGCGGCATTCCTGTGCGGCCCTTTGTACGAGTGCGCCGGCGATTCCCTGCCGGTGATAACTGCCGTCTGTAAACAGAAGGTTGATGTGCCCGCCGCGCGCCAGCGCGAGCACGCCCAAAAGCGAAGTACCGCCATACGCGCCGAACAGGCGCATACCGTGCTTTTGCATTTGCTCTTTAACATTATCCTCCGTAATAAAGGAAAGAAAGGTTTTAACCCCTTTTTCCTCATAAGACGGCGCGTTATATTCCATGAACACGCGCCGAACCAATGCCGCAGCCTGCGGAATATCCTCTATCTCCAGTTCCCTGAGCTGCGGCTTGATTTGGCTCATTCTTTTTTGAGCAGCGCGTACATGCAGGAATCAAAAATTTCGCCGTTTTTGCAGACGCTGTCCTTCATAATGCCTTCAAGCGTAAAGCCAGCCTTCTGCAGCACTTTGCGGGACGCCGCGTTATGCGCGAAAGGCTCCGCGTAAATGCGCACAATATCAAACTTTTCAAACGCCTCGGCGCAGATTTGCCTGACGGCGGCGCTCATGACGCCCTTACCCCAAAACGGCTCGCCCAGCCAGTAGCCAAGCTCCGCTGATTTGCGCGCCACGTCGCCTTGGACAAATATGCCGACGCTGCCGACTGCCTCGCCGTTTATGACGATAGCGCGGCACAAATCCTTTTCCTCGCTGCTGTGCGCGCATTCCCTGACATACAGCGCCGCGTCCGCGAGCGTGTAAGGGTGGGGAAATACATCGCGCAGGTTGTCGGATATTTTTTTATTATCCGCGTACTTTAAAACACTGCGCGCGTCGTTTTCTTCCCATTTTCTTAAAGTGAATTCCATAAGTTTGCCTCCTTGCATAGTCATAACCTTCCTATTTTAAACATAACACACAGATAGCGCAAAAGCAATAGGATTTGCTGTGGTCCTGAAAACATTTTCTTCCTTGCGTTTTGTATGGAACGTGTTCAAAACCATTGAACGGCAAATGGAATGAAACTCAGCAAAAATAAACCCGCCGCAGAAGCCCGCGGCGGGTTATTTGTATCATAAGGCGAATCAGTTTGTGACGGTCTGCTCGGTTTCCTTATCGAAGATATGAATCTTGGAAAGGTCAAGCGCAACCTTGATGGTATCGCCCGGCTTTGCTTTGGAATACGGCTCGACACGCGCGGTAATCGGGATGCCCGCGATGCTCAGGTAGAGGTAAATCTCCGCACCCATCAGCTCGGTAACGTCGACGTTAGCCTCGATGATGCCGTCGGTCGCCCTCTCCAGGAACTCCGGCTCGTCGTGTACGTTTTCCGGGCGGATGCCGCAAACGACTTCCTTACCGACATAGGAATCGAGATTCGCCGTCTTGTCGGCGGGCAGCTTAATGTCGTATTGATCGAACTTCAGCGAATAGCTGCTGCCGCTCTTCGCGACTGTCGCGTTGATAAAGTTCATCTGGGGGGAACCGATGAAGCCCGCGACAAACTCGTTGCACGGCTTGTCGTACAGGTTCTGCGGGGTATCGACCTGCTGGATGATACCGTCCTTCATAACGACGATTCTGGTACCCATTGTCATAGCTTCTGTCTGGTCATGCGTAACATAAATGAACGTCGTGCCCAGTCTCTGGTGCAGCTTGCTGATTTCCGTCCTCATCTGCGCGCGCAGCTTTGCGTCGAGGTTGGAGAGCGGTTCGTCGAGCAGGAAGACCTTCGGGTCACGGACAATTGCGCGTCCAAGCGCAACACGCTGGCGCTGTCCGCCGGAAAGGGCCTTCGGCTTACGGTCGAGCAGATGCGCGATGTCGAGGATTCTCGCGGCCTCTTCCACTCTGCGGCGCGTTTCCTCCTTCGGGGTCTTGCGCAGCTTCAGGCCAAACGCCATGTTATCATATACTGTCATGTGCGGATACAGCGCGTAGTTCTGGAATACCATCGCGATATCCCTGTCCTTCGGCGCGATATCGTTTGAGAGCACGTCGCCGATATACAGCTCGCCCTTGCTGATATCCTCAAGGCCTGCGATCATACGCAGGGTCGTCGATTTACCACAGCCGGACGGTCCGACAAGGATAATAAACTCCTTGTCCTCAATTTCGAGGTTGAAATCGGATACCGCCGTAACCCCGCCGTCGTAAACCTTGTAGATGTGTCTTAAAGAAACATTTGCCATTACAATACCTCCTGATCCACCCTTACAATCGGGTAAACAATCCACTAAGGGCAGTTTCTACTTCAGATAATAATATAACAGATTTTTGGAGAAGAGGCTACTATTTTTTTCACTAAATATTGAACTTACATTTTATATAAATCCGATATCGCGAAAATTGCGCCCTCTTTTTTTAGGTCAAATTGCCGATAAAAATGCTTTTTCGCTCATTTTCCGTGAGTTCCCTGCATTCACCTTTATGCAATTTACCGTCTAAAACAAGCCCGCCAATCGATTTTCTTTCCAGATAAAGTACGGAAAAACCGCATGCTGCAAACATTTTCTTGACCTGGTGGAATT
This sequence comes from uncultured Oscillospiraceae bacterium, assembly GCA_900540275.1. Lineage (GTDB taxonomy): Bacteria > Bacillota > Clostridia > Oscillospirales > Acutalibacteraceae > Scatavimonas. Next base: position 72,766 of record UQFO01000008.1, read on the forward strand.
TCCCTTCACATATCTCGACGCAGGCTGCATCGGGGATTGCGTCATTTTTCCGCCACAGGCGAGCGGGCAGGCAGCTTGTCCCGTCACGGAACACAATACCGCGCGTAAACGCGTCTACAGCCTCCTTAGTCAACGGCTTGTCGAGCCGCGCCTCGTAGAGCTTGTACACTTTTTTGGAGGGGGAAAGCATCTGGTGCGCAAAATCGCCGTCGTCTGTGATAATCAAAAGCCCCTCCGTGTCCTTGTCGAGCCTTCCTGCCGGGAACAGCCCCTTGCGCCTATATGCCTCCGGCACAAGGTCGATTACTGTTTTCGCGCGATGGTCGCGCGCGGCGCTTAAAACCCCCGCCGGCTTGTTCATCATCAGGTAAATATGCCGCTTAAAATTTAGTATTTTGCCGCAGAACTCTATTTTATCCTGCTCTCCGTGGATTTTTTTGTCGCTTTCAAGGCAGGCTTCGCCGTTTATTTTTACAAGGCCCTTTTTAATAAGCGCCTTAACCTCGCTCCTGCTCATGCCGGTCTGCGATGAAAGCAGCCTGTCGAGCCTTTGAAGCTCCAATCAATCACCTCATTTTTTATCTGGTTTTACAAAGCCATGCATAAACCCGTCGAGCTGTGTGCTGCAAATATCGCCTCCGATGACCTTATCCTCATAAATCAGCAGGTTTGCCCGCACGTTATCCCCGCCGCCTGGGTAATTCGTAATACGGTAGCCGATGCGTTTGCAGCTTTTGCCCTTGTATTTTTCCAGGTCGAGCCCCTGGCCGCGCTGGATTTCATTATAGTTTTCATAGACCTTATTGAATTTCTGCGGGATGAGCACCTGGTCTATTTCTACCGGCTCGCTCTCGGCCTCCCAGCCAAACTGCTTTAAAAATGCGATGCGCTCCCTGTTGTCCGATGCCAAAAGGCTGTACGGCCCGGTGGATGCGACCGCTGTGTCCGGCGTTTTGGAGCAGGCTGCGGCCCTGATAACAATCAGCAGCACGAGCGCCAGTATGGCGCCCGCCGTTATGATGGTGCGTTTCGATATTTTCTTTGCCACAAACACGCGCGTTCCCCCCAAATACGTCCCGCTGCGGGACTAAAAGAGCTTTATCTCTTCCATTTTATGAGGGAACGGCTTCTGATTATGCCTCTGTAAACAAAAACGGACGCAATCCATCCACCGTATCGGACAGCTTACAAGCGCCAAGGCTTTTTATTTCCTCCATATCGCCGTAGCCGTAGCTCACAGCGATAAAGTCGCAGCCGGCCTCTATCGCGCCGCGGGCATCAAATGCCGTGTCCCCGATAAGAACCATCTCCTTTGTGATTTGACAGCCGAGCAGCCCCGCCGCGTACCTTATCACCTCCGCCTTCTCCTTGCGGCTGCCGTCCAGGTTTGAGCCGCAGACGAGGTCAAAATATTGCCGGATGTCCAGATAATCGAGCACATCCTTGGCAAACTCGTCGAATTTCGACGTCGTGACGATTACCTTCGCGCCGGATTCCTTCAAATCCCCGAGCAGGCTGTCCATTCCTTCGTATAAATGGTTCTTGAACGTGCCGTCCCTGCTGTAAGCCTCCCTGTAGCGGACGAGGGCTTCCTGCGCCTGCGTTTCCGTCATGCCGCAAAGCCGCTGGAACGTGCTTAAAAGCGGAGGGCCGATGTACTGGCTGCGGTCGCTTAAATCGGGGATTGGCGCGCCCATTTCGCCGAGCGCCGCGACGATGCCGTCATGTACGCCCTGTGCGCTGTCGCTCAATGTGCCGTCCAGGTCAAACATGACCGTTTGGTATCTGCATTTCATAGAAAGTACCTCCTCCCGTGCCGTGAAAGGCTATTTCTGAATGAATTTTTCATTTGCTTTTTTCTGGAAGCTTTCTAATTTGACGCTCACGCGCTCATGCGTACCGCGCATAATCTCACCCGCGTCATCGCAGACCGTCAAAGAAAAGCTGAATTTGCGCCCATCTATGCCTGTTAACACGGCCTTCGCGCGGACGTGTCCGCCCACAGGGGTGGGGCTTGTGTGCTCGACGCATAGCATAGTGCCCACAGTCGTGCAGCCGTCGTCCACATATTCCTGCGCGAGGGCCGCCGCCGCGTTTTCACAAAGCGCCGCCGCCATGGGCGTCGCATACACCCTGAGGCTCCCGCTGCCGACCGCGTCGGCGAGCATTTCACGCGTTACTGTCGTTTCCTTTATCATTTCCGTTTTGCTGCTGCTTTTCATACTGAATTTCCCTTCCAACGAATTTATTTTAGCCGGAACATTGAAATAACTCCGTCCGGATGCTATACTAAAGGACAGCGTTTTTATACCGGACGCCGCGCATGGTGCGGTGTATTGCTCAAATTATAAAACAGACGATGGAATTGTACAAGTTTTTTTAGAAAAAGGTGATCGCTTGACCGGAGCTTCGTCCACTCAAACCAGCGGCAAGACAGGCGGGCGAATCCATACCATGGACGAAGTGCGCGGCCTGTGCGTCGTCCTGATGGTGATTTACCACGCCTTTTATACGACAGGGTATCTCTTCGGCTTTTCGGTTGGCCGGGACTTTATTTCTTTTTTTTCCCCAGCCGAGCCGTTTATCGCGTCGGTTTTTATCCTGATTTCAGGCATCTCGAGCAACTTGAGCCGCTCCAACGTCAAGCGCGGCGCAAAGCTGCTGCTCGTTGCGGCCGCCGTCACGCTCGTGACCGTTTTTATCACGCCGCAGGGCGCGATTTATTTCGGCATCCTGCATTTTTTATCTATTGCGATGCTTCTCTTCGGCCTTTTGCAAAAGGCAATGGGGAAAATCCCGCTCGGTTTAGGGCTTGCCGCCTGCGCGGTTTTGTATTTTATTACCTATGGGATACCGCAGGGCTTTCTGGGAATACCCGGCTTGCTTGGCGTTTCGCTGCCGAATGAGCTTTACCAGACGGAGTTCCTTTTTTTTCTCGGATTTAAAAGCCCGCACTTTTTTTCCGCCGACTATTTCCCTCTGCTGCCCCATATTTTTACGTTCCTTTTCGGAACGTTCCTGGGCAGGCTCGCGCTTAGCGGGCGGTTCCCAAGGGCTCTCTATAAAAAAAGGGTGCCGCCGCTTTCCTTTATCGGCAGGCACGCTTTAATCATCTATATCCTTCATCAGCCCGTCATCTACGGGGCGTGTTTGCTTGTTTCGCTGTTTGTCAAATAATTCTTCTTTTTGGAAAGGAAGCTTTCATATGAAATTAGGTATTGTGGGCCTGCCGAACGTGGGCAAAAGCACGCTTTTTAACGCCATTACGAACGCCGGTGCGCAGTCTGCGAACTATCCGTTCTGCACGATTGAGCCGAACGTCGGCGTGGTTGCCGTCCCGGACAAGCGTCTTGACCGGCTTGCCGAAATGTACGACCCGGATAAATACACGCCCGCGACGATTGAGTTCGTTGACATCGCGGGGCTTGTCAAGGGCGCGTCCAAGGGCGAGGGGCTCGGCAACAAGTTCCTTGCGAATATTCGAGAGGTCGACGCCATCGTGCATGTCGTGCGCTGCTTTGAAAACGACGACATCATCCATGTGGAGGGAAGCATCGACCCGAAGCGCGATATCGAGACAATCAACCTGGAGCTGGTGCTGTCCGATGTGGAAATGCTCGAACGCCGCATTGACAAAACGCAGAAGCTCATTAAGGCAGACAAAAAATATCAAGCCGAGCTCGATTTCTTCAAGCGCGTGCTCGATACGCTCAATGAGGGGAAATCCGCCCGCACGGTTTCCTGTACGGAAGAGGAAAAGGAACTGCTTGCAGGCGTTGCCCTGCTTACTAATAAGCCGGTTATTTACGCGGCCAATATGAGCGACGGCGATTTCTCCGAGGGGATTGCCTCCAACCAATATTTCTTACAGGTCAGTGAAATTGCCAAGAGCGAGGGCGCGGCCGTGCTCCCCATCTGCGCGGGGCTCGAGGCGGAAATCGCCGATATGGACAAGGAAGAAAAGGAAATGTTCCTTGCCGACATGGGCCTTGCCCAGTCGGGGCTTGACCGCTTAATCAACGAATGCTACAGCCTTTTGGGGCTGATTTCCTACCTGACCGCCGGTAAGCAGGAGGTGCGCGCCTGGACGATTAAAGAGGGCACGAAGGCGCCGCAGGCGGCAGGGAAAATCCATACCGACTTTGAGCGCGGTTTTATCCGTGCGGAGGTCATAGCATACGATGACCTCATGGCGTGCGGTTCCATGGCCGCGGCAAAGGAAAAAGGGCTTGTCAGGAGCGAGGGCAAGGATTACGTCATGCGCGATGGCGACGTCGTGCTGTTCCGCTTTAATGTATAATCAGCAGTAAAAAAGGGAGCCGCACAAAAAATGCGGCTCCCTTTTTATGTTCAAAGAATCGGCCACTGGATATGCCAGTGGAGAAAATAAGCTACAGGAAAAAAGGAGTTCCCGGTAGATTAAGAATAAGGCCCGCCGCCCTAACCCAAATTCCCAGGGCGGCCTGATTGGCAACTTAATAGGGCGGTGCTGTAAGGATAAGCCGCCTATTAAAAAATCCAGGCAAAAAAAACAACCACCCTACTGGGTGGAAGCTTTTTTAAAGTGTTGGCATCTCCCTATTTTCCCAGGCCGTCGCCAGCCAAGTATCTTCGGCACTACTGAGCTTAACTTCCGTGTTCGGGATGGGAACGGGTGGACCCTCAGCGCCATTAACACCAACTAAAAATGCTGCAGTGTTTCGACTGCTCCGCTATTATATCATCCCAAAAATCAAAATGCAACCCTTTTTTTAAATTTTTTTTACAATTTCTTCATAAAGGCAAAAAACGCCTGGTTTTGTTCTTTTTTTCACAAAACCTGTTCATCTGCGGGCCGGTTCATACATAAATATGCGCGGCTTTTCTGCTTTGTTTGACTTGGGCGGGAAAAAATTGTAGAATATATAGGTTAACAGGCAATTGGCCCTATTCCCATAAATCATACTTTCATATTATAGAAGGTGCCACTATGGATATAACGGAAAGATATGCGCTTTTGCTGTCGGCCCTTTCCATCTATCAGGGTGTATTGAACCGCAGCGTTCCGAAGGCGTATTACAGGCTGCTGTGCTGCCATAACGCTCCGCCTGCGGAATTTTTGGAGGCGTGGGGCGCGTTCGCTTCCCTTCTTTATGCGCGCGGCTATGGGGAAAACCTGTGCGGCTGTATCACGAAGGCCGCCCTTTACGATGAAAACTGCTTTTCTAAAGCGGCCGCAAAGAAACAGGAGAATACCTTGGGTACGGAGCTCCTCCGTGCGGCGCGCCGCGACCTTGATTCCCTGACCGGCGCGGGCATGCTTACCCCGGAGGACATCCTTTCCGGCTACCGCTTCCGGGAGGAAATCCGCGATATCGCCACGACCCTGCCGCGCTGGCGTACAGGGCAGCCGGTCAAAGAGCTTCGGGATAAGGAGGTGCGGATTGAAAATGCTGCGCGCTTCTACCGGCAAAACGGCTGCGGCATTTTTGCGCGCTGGCGTACCTTTATCTGGCGGGACGGCGGCGTCAAGCCCGTGCATCATCCCGACCCGATTTCACTTGACGACCTAAAGGGCTACGAGTACCAAAGAAACCTGGTGCTTAACAATACGCTCGCGTTCCTGAATGGAAAAAGCGCAAACAACTGCCTGCTTTACGGCGATAAGGGGACGGGAAAATCCTCGACGGTCAAGGCGATTGTCAACCGTTACGGAAACGAGGGCCTGCGCATTGTCGAGATGCCGAAGGAATGTATCGGGGATTTCCCGCTGCTGGTCGATAAAATCGCGGCCGTACCAATGAAATTCATCATCTACATAGACGATTTGACCTTCCAGAAGCAGGACGACCGTTACGCCTCTCTGAAGGCGGTGCTTGAGGGCGGCCTTGCAGCCCGTCCAAAAAACGCGCTGATTTATGCAACGTCTAACCGCCGCCATTTGATTCAGGAGAATTTCTCCGACCGCGAGGGCGACGACATGCACCGCAACGATACCATACAGGAAAGCCTTTCATTAGCTGACCGGTTTGGCCTTTCGGTCAATTTCTCGGTGCCCGATAAAAAAAGCTATTTGGAAATCGTAAAGGAAATGGCTAAGCAAAGCGGCCTTCACACCGACGAGAGCGAGCTGCTTTCCGCCGCGGAGCGCTGGGCGCTTGAGCGGGGCGGGCGCTCCCCGCGCTGCGCGCGCCAGTTTATCGATTCCTGCTTTACTGAAAACGACAATACGGAGGTAGATTCCCATGTTTAAAAAATCAGCTTGTATCCTTGCCGCGCTTTGCCTGCTCCTGACGTTTGCTTCCTGCGGCGCAGACCCGCAGACAAGCGAGTTCCCCGTACAAATCAGCCACTATACGGTTCAAAACGAGCCGCAGAAGGCCGTTGTGCTTTCCGACAACGCGGCGGATATTATCTCTGCCTGCGGCTATTCTCTTAAGCTGACGGCGCGTTCCGAGGAATGCATCCAGAAGGGCTTCGATTCCCTTCCATCCGTCGGGCCGAAAAACGCGCCTGACGCGGAAGCTATGATCAACATGGGGCCGGACATCGTCTTTGCGGACGAAACACTGCCTGCCGAAACGCTCTCAAAGCTTGAGCAGGCGGACATTACGGTTCTGCGCTTCGTTTCCGCACGTTCGCGCGATGATTTGGAGCTAATGTACCAGAATATCGGCCGCGTGCTCGGCGGTAATATTACCGGTAAAAAAGCGGGGCAGCAGGCCGCGCAGGATTTCTTTTCGGCGCTTGATGACAACATGCGGAAAATTCCGGACAGCAACGTGGTATATACCGCCTGCTACCTGTTTGATATAAAGGGCGCCGCCGTGACTGGCGACATGTTTGCAAACGAGCTGTTTACAGACGCGGGCGCTGTCAACGTTGCGTCCGATCTCTCGGGCGGATATCTCGACTTTGAGGTGCTGCGCAACCAGAACCCCCAGTTTATCTTCTGTGCGCAGGGCGTTGCGGAGCAAATGAAAAAAGACGCAAATTACAGCAAGCTGAGCGCCGTAAGCAAGGGCAGGGTAGTGGAAATTCCAGCCGAGCTGATGCAGCGCCAGGGACAGAGTGCGCTTGAGGCGGTTGCGCAGATAACGGCGGCAATCTACCCGTCCCTGTCCGGCTCAGGCCAAAATCAGAAGAGCGTTGCCGACCAGTACGGTATTAAAATAAAGGGGCTTACCCTGAAGCTTGAAGACGGCGCGGACAACGAAGCCGACGACCAGGACGGCAAAAGGGATGCGGTGCTCGCCGTGCAAAAGCGTCTCGACGACTTGAATTTTTGGCCCCTGGATGAAATTACCGGCTATTACGGCGAAACGACCCAGGCTGTCGTCAAGGAATTCCAGAACGCAAACGGGATTACAGACGCCTCCGGTACCTGCGACGAGAAAACGCTGACTATCCTCTTCTCCCAAAGCGCAATCGAGCGCCCAACACCTGCGAGGGAAAAGGCGACGGAGCCGGCAGCCACGGCGGCGCAGCCGGCTGCATAGGCGTAGCATTTAAAGCAAAAAGGGATGCCTTTTGGCGTCCCTTTGTCATTATCAGTGTAAAATGAAAGGCGGCAGCAAATGGAAAACAGCCCATACAAACAGTGCCAGGTATATAAGAAGTGCAGCGGATGCCAGCTGCAGAATATGGATTATGAAAGTCAGCTTAGATGGAAGCAGGGGCTCGTAAACCGCCTGCTCTCCTCCTTCTGCCGCGTCAATCCCATCATTGGGATGAAAGCCCCCGTCCATTACCGCAACAAGGCGCAGGCCGTGCTGCGTACGGTTAAGGGCGGGAAGCTTGTGTCGGGCGTTTACCAGTCAAAGACAAACGGCGTCGTTTCCACAGATACCTGTATGCTCAACACGGAAAAAGCGAATGAAATCATAGCTTCGGTGCGCGCGCTGCTCAAATCCTTTAAGCTAAGGCCCTACAACCCCTATGACGGCAGCGGCTTTTTCAAGCATGTGCTCGTGCGGCAGGGCTTTCAGAGCGGGGAAATCATGGTCGTGCTCGTTACAAGCACCATAACGTTCCCAGCAAAAAACAATTTTGTAAAGGCGCTTTTGAAGGAGCATCCGGACATTACGACAATCGTGCTCAACGTGAACGACCATCCGTATAAAATGATGCTTGGGCCGGCGGAGAAAACGCTTTATGGTAAAGGCTATATTACAGATACCCTTTGCGGAAGGACATTTAAGATATCGCCGCGGTCATTCTACCAGGTCAATCCCGTCCAGACGGAGCTTCTTTATAACAAGGCGGTTGAAATGGCGCGCCTTACCGGAAAAGAAATCGTAATCGACGCGTACTGCGGCGTTGGGACCATCGGCATTTATTGCAGCGCGTTTGTAAAACAGGTAATCGGCGCGGAGCTGAACCGAGACGCCGTGCGCGACGCAATTGAAAACGCAAAGCAAAACCAGATTAAAAATATCTACTTCCATTGCAGGGACGCGGGAGAGTTCATGCAGGAGCTGAAAAGCTCGGGCGAGCAGATTGACGTCGTATTTACCGACCCGCCGCGCAGCGGGTGCAGCATGGAGTTTTTAAACGCGCTCACAGCCCTGCGCCCCGCGCGTATCGTATATATTTCCTGCAACCCGCAGACACAGCAGCGCGACCTGCGCTTTTTAACGCAGAACGGCTATGCGGTCAAAGAAATCCAGCCGGTCGATATGTTCCCGCATACGAATCATGTGGAGTGTGTCGCGTCGCTTGAAAGTAATGGACAAAAAACTCCCCATCGTGATGGAGTATAACGCGGATTGCACGGGGGAGAAGTTCCGCGAAATCGCGCGCGCCATGGGCGTTCCAAACGTCAATTCCATGACACAGGAGGAGTACCGCAAAGCGGCGGTCGAAGCGGTGAGAAGGCTCTCTGCCGACGTAGGCATCCCCGCAAAGCTGGAGGCGCTCAGGGAAGTGGACCATCCCTTCCTTGCGCAGTCGGCCTATGACGACGCGTGCCAGCCCGGCAACCCGAAGGACACGAGCGTGGAGGACTTGAAGGAGCTTTTCCGCAGGCTGATGTGATCAGATTATTTGATAAGTTTAAATTAAAAGCCGTCCGGCAGCGCCGGGCGGCTTTTATTCTGGTTTGCCCAAAAAGTTAGAAATTTTATATTATGACAAAAACGATTTCAATTTGACAATTTTTATAAACGAGATAATATAATAGTGAAGCAAATTCACAATTAACAGGAGGGGAACATGGAAGAAGTACATTGGAAAGACGAAATTATCGAATGCCTAAAGGAGTTAGGTGGAATCGGCTCTTTAGACCAGATTCTTGAAAGGGTCATTGCACGCGGACGTGTAAAGGTAGGAAGCAGGACTCCCAAAAAAACAATTAGCCAAACCTTACAAATACATTCCTTAAGTACCCGTTATGGGACGGATCATACATTTTATTCCGTGTACGGAGTGAATAGTAAAAAGGGTATTTGGGGATTGGTGGATTTTACGCTCGACAATATCGGCGTTGATCTCACGGAGGATGACTGCGGCTATCCTGAAGGCAGGGGGAGTCTTCGCCAGCATATTGCCCGGGAGCGAAATTCTACATTGAGCAAAAAAGCAAAAGAAAAATACAAGCGTGAGCATGGCAGGATTTTTTGCGAGGTTTGCGGATTTGATTTTGAACAGGTATACGGTGAGCTTGGAAAAGACTATATTGAAGCGCATCACATCAAGCCTATATCTGCAATGATGGAGGGAGAAAAAACAAAAATCGAGGATCTGGTTATGGTTTGTTCCAACTGCCATAGGATGCTCCATCGAAAACGCCCGTGGATTTCAAAAGAGAAGCTTACAGAGCTAATCCGCCAATCATAATTTTTAAAAACAGGAGGCCGTCTCTTTGAATGATATTACTTGTTTTGATTTTGTGATTTCATGCCCATCCGACATAAAAAGTGAATTAGCTGTTGTCAAAAAGGCAATCGACGAGTTCAACGAAGACACAGGAAGCTTTTTGAACATCCGGATCGATATCCGCCACTGGCTAAAAAGTACATATCCCGAATCCGGGGGAACGCCGCAGGAGCTGATCAACCGGCAGCTGCTCGATGGAGCCGACGCCGTCATTGCTATTTTTGGCAATAAGGTCGGCAGTCCGACAAAAAATTATGACTCCGGAACGATTGAGGAAATCGAAAGAATGATAAAGATGGGCCGTAATGTATTCGTCTACTTTTCGGATAAACCCGTACGGAAAAGCGAGACCGACCCAGAGGAAGAGGCGCGGCTGCGTAAATTCAAAGACACATACAAATACCGGGGCATTTATTTTGAGTATAAATCCAATGCCGAGCTCCGGAAGCTTTTGCGCAGGCATCTAATACTATATTTTAAAGACAAAACACAAAAGACACAGCAGACCGAAGGAATGGAGTATTCGGCAGAATCGAATAAATACCGTTTGCTTACCGCGGAGCAAAAGTCTTTTGGCATTTTGGAAAACTATTTACCGTATAAGGAAGTGGCGCCGATTGTTTCCTATGGCTCCTATAAAGCATGTGAAATCAAATGCGATAAACAGGATATCGTGGTAGAAATCGACGCAACCGACTGTCCGAGCTTTGAAAAACGGGAATTTGTCATGGCTTTGATCAAATACGTTCCGAGTGAAGACTGGACGGCGTTTTGGGAGAACGACTATTCCTTTTCGTTCCGGATAAAAGACGCAGCAGAGATTTCCATAATCCAGCTGGAAATCAAGGATGAACATAAGAATAAAATCGTTGACCGCGGGCTGCGCCTCTCTGACTACGCGCAGGATTTCCAATTTTCTTTTCAAACATTGACGCCCCGCTGCGATGCATGGAAAAACATTTTTGAACTATGCTTTACTGTCTTTTTAAATCCCAAATATATGAAGAAGAAACAGGGCGCGTTTACCATTGAAAATCTCCGGCTGATTCCTCCGCAAAAATGACTTCTGTGCTCTTGAAAAAAGTGTTTTTATTTTAGAACAAAATACTTACAAAATCATAAAAGATTGACATTTTTTTACTTTATGATAATATTATATTGACTGTTTTTTCACAAAAATTATGAATCTCATGGCGAAAAACAAGGAAAATAAAAGGAGTGACCTCCTGTATGGGGCAAGACGCTCTTATAAGGCTGGAAAGCCTGCCGCTATATAAACTGCTTCTGCAAAAAGAGGGGAAAGACCACGCGCCGTCGGAGCTTGTCAAAAAGGCCGTGGCGGCGGCCGCGCCTCTTTTAGAGACGGTGTATGCGAATATGCCGGAATTCACGCTGCACGACGCGAACCACAGCGCGAATGTCGCAGAGCTGATGGGCAAAATAATCCCGGAGGATACGCTGAACGAATTGAACGCGGTTGAGCTGACACTTTTGCTTTTGGCCGCCTACCTGCATGACGTCGGGATGACCGCCTCGCGTGATGAAATTAAGGCAATCATAGAGGAGCATCCCGATTTTCAGGGCAATTCCGAAGAGGCCAAACAAAAGCTTACCGACTATCTCCGCTGCAATCACGTGAAAAGGAGCCATAAGATTATAAAAAACTGGTTCGAAAACGGTTTGATTGTACCGCCGGTCAAATGGGGCGGGGAGCTTTTCATAAGGTTTCTCACCGCAATCTGCGACAGCCACGGCCTGCCGGCAAAAAAACTGAATAATGAAAATGATTTTCCGCGAAACGCGCTTTTTAGCGACGGGCTGCGCGTAAATGTACAATATCTTGCACTTGTTCTGCGTATGGCGGACCTAATGGATTTTGACCCCAGCAGAACGCCGGAAACGCTGTACCACTTTGTAAACCCGCAGAACCCCAAGAGCATTGAGGAATGGAAAAAACATCTTAGCGTCGTTGGACACGACATTAGGCCAACCCATATTGAATACAGCGCATATTGCAGCTCCCCGCAAATCCAGCGCGCGACCCTTGGCTTTCTCCGCGTGATTGAGGAGGAACGTAAGGAAACGCTGGCGCTGTCCAAGCGAATTAACGACGATATCGCCAAAAAGTACCGCTTTGATTTTGAAAACTGTGTTAAAACGGAACAGATTAAATCGGACGGCAGCTATATTTATTCTGATTTTAAATTTGCGCTCGATTACAAGCGGGTTATGGAGCTTTTAATGGGCGAGCGCCTGTACCGCGACCCAAACGTTGCGCTGCGCGAGCTTTTGCAAAACGCGTTCGACACCATCAAGCACCGCGTTTGTGCGGAGGAGCAAAACGGCACGGCGGACGCCTACCGCCCCTGCGTCAAGGTCACGATGAAGGACGGCCTTTTAACGGTGGAGGACAACGGCATGGGGATGGACGAGTATATCCTCACGCGTTACTTTATCAACATAGGCAACAGCTATTATTCAAGCGCGGACTTCCCTTATGATAAAGAAAAGCTCGACGTCACGAGCGAATTCGGCATCGGCATCCTGTCTGTTTTTATGATTGCGCAAAGCGTCACGGTAGAAAGCCTCCGCTTCCCGGAGGATGCGGACGGGTATCTTCCGATTTATGTCGAAATACCTAAGGCGCAAGACTATTTTATCCAGCGCGGCTCCAAACGGAAAAATTACGGCACAAAAATCACGCTTAAATTGAAGGAAAGCATTGAACTGACGGAAGACGAGCTGGTTGAAACAATCAAAACGCTTACGCCGTTTCCCACCTTCCCTATCGACATTACGGCGGGCGGGGTGAGCTGCCGCTTTGAAAAGCCGGAGTATCCTGAATATACTGTACCGCCGTTTCATACCATCGACCTTGACGATGAAAACCTGGAGGGTAAAATTTATATCGGTGGCGTCGTGGAATCAGAAGTTATTGCACAAAAAGGGTTTAGAATTCTATCCCGAATGTCTCAAATGGATCGTTCTCCCCGTTTAGTTAATTTCGATGTTTATCTAAATATTAAGCGGGAATATCTGTTGACCTTGACGCCGGACCGGGCAAACGTATTAGATGATGAAAGGCGTCAACAGTTTATCTTGAAAATCGAGAATATCATTCTGACATGGATGGAACAGCATTTTACTGAAAAATGGGAACAGCTGGAGCGCGACCGGCAGTGTTATAACCTTTATTTTTCAGAGCTGGCTAATCGCGTTATGCAGAAAATTGATGATATGTCCCCGACAAAAACGGAAAGCGCGTTTTTAAAAAAGTGGGTTCCCCTGAATACCTACGATAACAAGGGCTGCCATAGAATTTCTTTTTTTTATGAGCTCGAAGATATCCCATATAAACTGGTACTGGACGAGAAATTTTGTGGCTGGCATGGTGATTACGGGCAGATTGCCCGGGAATTACAAAAGCGCTTTGATAAAGAAATTGTCTTGATTGTCGTCTCGGCTTCTGAACATCCTATCCGAGTGGGGGTTATATCGGCGCTTTTGAACAGGGTTGACTGTAAAATTATCCTGGGAAACGCGTTTGATATAACATTACGCTCCTTCAATGAAAAACAAAAATTTAAGACCTATCCTTTTGAGGAAGAGCGAGAAATACTTTGTCCGGAAATCATGCAAAATTCAAATTTAAACCAAATTCTTTTTACAGTCTCTACTGAAAAACGGGGCTTTTATTCTAGTGAACTTATGATATTTTATAATCGAAACCACAGATTTTTAACCAGTGTGACTGATATAAATTCAGAGAAAGCACTTGATTTATTTATTAGAACAGAAAATATACTGTGGCCTTCAATTGCATATATAAAAGATAATGTTATTGATATATATTCCAACGACCAAATGCTGATAAAAGCTTTAAAAGAACAAATGAATTACAACTTGATTCTCTTCGGCATCTTTCAACGACGCCCGGAATTTCTCGAAAAAATCATCGGAATTTTTAGAACCTTCTGGAAGGAGTTAAAGCAGGCGGGGCTGGTTCCCAAAAATAAGCGCATGCCAAAGCTTACGGCTGACGATTTCCCGTGGTTTTGGAACGCGCCGCCGGATGACTGGAAAAAGTATTTTCTGCACGACAGCCAAGGGGAATAAACAAAAGCCCGCCGTATGGCGGGCTTGTCTTCTGCTCAAATTGTTTTCTTTTTCCCAATCAGGTCGTTCGGCTCCACGCCGAAATATTCGCATATTTTTAAGAACGTTTCCATGTCCATATTCCTGCGGCGTGTTTCATACAAGCCATATGCGGACTTGCTCAATCCCAGGGCTTTACTCAAATCGACTTGCGTGATTCCTCTTTTCAGATTCACCATTTTGCCGCGCAATCATACAATTTGAATGATCCGTCATACAATCTGTATGATTGCATTGACATAATAACATACGAATGTTAACCTTCTGTTACAGTGTAATAACGTATCAATTGGAGGTTAACTATAATGAAATCACTGCTTGAACAGATTTACTTCAGCGAGGTAATTCCGAACACCTCAGCCGTCCCCGACAGCCCGGAATACAATAGACTGACGGAACGGGTGTTTGAAAGGGAGGAGCATTTTCACGAGATACTGGAGGGCGGCGAACGGGTGGCTTTCCAAAATTATATGGACGATATGAGCCAAAGGAACTGCATCAATGAGTACGAAAACTTTGTGAATGGCTTTCGCCTCGGCGTGCGGATTTTGCTGGAGGCGCTGGAACAGGCCAAGTAGCTTTTGTTCCGCGAACGGCCTGGTTCTGTTTTTTTGAAGCCTTCTGCTATTTGCATTTCTTTATAAAACTTTTTATGTAATCTTTTTCAAAAGAGGGGGACCGTTTTGTTGGTTCCCCCCTTTTGCAATCCCTTTTCTGACGGCAGGGAAAACCCCGCCGCAGCTTTCCTCTGTCCCTTTCCAGCCGGGCAGGGGGCTGCGCCCTTGCAATCCCCGTTTTATGTACGGGGTGTAGAAATGATAGTGCGGGACGCATCACCGCCGCGCCTTCGCGCGGAATCCTTCGTGGGAATGGTACCTTGCACGCTTTCAAAAAAGCGGCTTCGTGGGTGTGGTGCTTCATGTGCTTTCTGATGAAGAAACGACGCGATGCGGTATTTTGTGACATTGAGCGTGTGGTGCTGGTACGCCCTCTGGCCGGCTGGAAAACGGCTTATTAACAATTGCGGAAAAAATATCCTTTTGAAGTTGTGAATCGCGGCGCGGGATGATATAATAATAAAATCGGCAGATAACGGCGGGAAACCGCCGTTTCAATAAATCTTTGGAGGAAGAACCCATGTGTAAAAAGAAGTTTTACATCACAACAGCAATCGCTTATACATCACGTAAGCCCCATATCGGCAACAGCTACGAGATTGTTTTGACCGACGCCATCGCGCGGTACAAGCGAATGCAGGGCTGCGACGTTTTCTTCCTGACTGGTACGGACGAGCATGGGCAGAAGATAGAGGACTACGCCAGGGAGGCAGGCGTCTCCCCAAAGGAATACGTTGACGGCGTAGCGGGGGAAATCAGGCGCATCTGCGATTTGCTCAATACCACCTACGACAAATTTATCCGCACGACAGACGATTACCACGAGCGCGCCGTGCAGAAAATATTCAAAAAGCTTTACGAGCAGGGCGACATTTACAAAAGCGAGTACGAGGGCATGTACTGTACCCCGTGCGAAAGCTTCTGGACGCCGTCGCAGCTGAAGGACGGCAAATGCCCCGACTGCGGCAGAGAGGTAAAGGCCGCGAAGGAGGAGGCGTATTTCCTGCGCCTGTCCAAATACCAGGACCGTCTCGAGCGGTTTATCGAGGACAACCCCGACTATATCTACCCCGAAAGCCGCAAGAAGGAAATGGTCAACAACTTCATCAAGCCCGGCCTGCAGGACCTGTGTGTTTCAAGGACGTCCTTCAAATGGGGCATCCCGGTCGATTTCGACCCCGGCCACGTCGTTTATGTCTGGATTGACGCGCTGTCAAACTATATCACGGCGCTCGGCTATGACCCGGACGGCTCCGGAGAGCTTTACAAAAAATACTGGCCGGCCGACGTACACATTATCGGCAAGGACATCCTGCGGTTCCACACCATTTACTGGCCGATTATGCTCATGGCGCTTGGCGAGCCGCTCCCAAAGCAGGTGTTCGGCCATCCGTGGCTGCTGTTCGGCGCGGATAAAATGAGCAAGTCGCGCGGCAACGTCATTTATGCCGACGATTTAATAAAGCTGCTGGGTGTGGACGCGGTGCGCTATTACCTGCTTTCCGAGATGCCCTATACCTCGGACGGCTCTATCACGTACGAAACAATCTTTGAGCGCTTCAATTCCGACCTTGCCAATACGCTGGGCAACCTCGTCAACCGTACGATTGCAATGAGCAACAAATATTTCGGCGGGGAAATCATGCCGCCCGCCTGCAAGGAGCCGGTGGACGGCGAGCTTTCGGGCCTTGCGCTCCAAACCGTGAAGGACGTCGACGATTTGATTGCGCAGTACCGTATCAGCGACGCGCTCGACAAAATCATGAACCTTGCGCGCCGCAGCAACAAATATATCGACGAAACCGCGCCCTGGGTGCTCGCTAAGGACGAAAAGGACAAGGCGCGCCTCGGCACCGTGCTGTATAACCTGCTGGAAAGCATCCGTTTCCTGGCTGTGCTGCTTACCCCGTTTATGCCCGATACGGCAAAGGCAATCCTGGAGCAGATGAACTGCTCCGTTTCCGGCTATGATTCCTTAAGCGCGTTCGGCGCGCTGAAAACCGGCGAACGGGTCGGCACGGCTGCGCCGCTGTTCTCGCGTATTGACGCGAAGAAGCTGCTCGACGAAATCGACGCGCAGAAAAAGGCGGAGGAGCAGCAGGCAAAGAAAAACGAACGGCCTAAAATCGAGGGCCTTGCGCAGATTGGCATAGAGGATTTTATGAAGGTCGAGCTGCGCGCGGCCAAGGTGACGGCGTGCGAGCCGGTCAAAAAGGCAAAGAAGCTTTTAAAGCTGACGCTTGACGACGGCGAGCGCGAGCGCACGGTCGCTTCCGGCATAGCAAAGTTCTATGCGCCGGAGGATTTAACCGGGAAAACGGTCGTGCTCGTTGCAAACCTGAAGCCCGCCGTGCTCTGCGGCGTAGAAAGCGAGGGAATGATTCTCGCTTCCGACTGCGGCGAAGGGGTCAAGGTGCTGTTTTTGGACGATTCCATCCCCGCGGGCAGCAGGATACGCTGATTAAAACGGACACAGGGACGGGCGCGGGTTCATGCGGGGATATTTGTCTTAGCGTTACCGCGCATGGCTTTGGCTCCGTCTGCTTTTCCTGTGAAAAAATAAAAAAAGCTTGGTAAAATGCTGAAAAGAGGGAGAAACCATTCGGTTTCTCCCTCTTTTGCTGGGAAATACACATACTGTCAAGAAAATGTGTCCGTCCCGTCCCGCCCTTTCCGGCAGAAAAAAACAATGCAGCCTGAGGCAAGCATACACGGGAAAAGCAGTACGGCGGAAGCGGCGCCCGTACCAACCGGTTTCCCGCCGCCCTGCGGAGGGTCAGGGACGGCAGGGGTGGAAGGGCGATTTGATGGCTGGGCAGCCGTTTCAGTAAAGGTAACGGTGACGGTCTCTTCTTTTGTAAAGCCGGGCGTCGTTAGGAGCCCGTCCTTGATTTGCCCCGCCAGCTCCGCCGTTCCAAGCAAAACGCTTGCTGCACGGAAGCCTTCGTCGGGATTAAACCGGATGGTAAGCGGCTCGTTTTCCTTTACAACAATTTTTTTGCTGTCCGTCACGGCAAAGGCGCTTTCCGCCCGTTCGACCGAAATACTGCCGCCGCCCGTTACAAGGAACGTAATCCCGTATTGCTTCGGCACGGCAATGGTCAAATCCGTCGAAAAATCCGCCGCCCGCCCCGCTCCCATAAATAGGACAAGGGATACGGCGCATGCTATGGCAAGAAACGCTCGTTTCATGTTAATCTACCCAAAGCGCCGCCGGGCGGCGCCCCTTTCTCTCTTGCTGGACGGGAAGCCCCGCCGCCTGCGTCAGAGGTTTATTTATCCTCCAGAGAGATGCTGTAGTTGATAAAGCCGCTGTAGGTACCCGCTTCCAGCGTTTCAAAGTCCGTTACCTGGATTCTCCTTGTCAGGGTACCCCAGTTGCTGCCCTCCCAGGAAGCAATTTCGTCCCCAATGTTATAGGTGTGCCTGGCCGCGGAATGGTCGGTTTCATAAACCTGGTATTCCGCCTCGTTCAGGTTGCGGGAATCCCACAGGGCGAACTTGTTGTTGACCGTCGGATAGCCCGCGCTTTCGATTTTAACAGACACCTTCTTGCCGTTCGGGACAAACTCCGAATGGTCCTCGAGGTTCATCGAGAAGGTGAGGTCTTGGGCCTCCCTCGATAGGGATACGGTTGCGGGAATCGTCACGGTATAGGAGGGGACAACCTCTTCCGCCGTCTTTGTGAAGCTTACCTTCTGCTGTACGCTGTCGGACGGGGCGTTTTCGTCCACAACCGCGGCAAAGGACGCGGCTGTGCTGCCCGCGCAGAGTACGCCTGCAAGCAGCAGGGATGTAAAAATTCTTGCTCTTTTCATTTGAAATACTCCTTTTTTTCATAACCTTTTGTTTTTCTATTTAAACCCTGTTGGGGAAGGGATAGCTTATGCGTTTGTAACGGTCAGCGTGGTTTTTGTCTGCGCCCCGTTCATTTGTGTTTTGCCGCCAAGCGAATAGGTATCGATTTGAACGGTAAGTTCATGCGTGCCGGAGGAAAACGTGCTGCCGGCAGAAAAACCGCGGATAGCCTTTCCGGGCTCTACAAGCCCTGTCTTGTAGCAGGACGCCCCGTCAATCAGGACGGTAAACGCAAAGTAACAGGGATTGCCCTCTGGATTGAGCAGCGTGAGCGGGATGGAGGATTCACCCGCCTTTATGGTAATATCGGGATAACCGGGGATTTTAATGCCCGGCTGGCCGCTTTCCTCTCCGGTATTGTCCGGCACGGCTGTGTTGTAATCGACCGCGCCCTTCTGAATTTGCATACCGCCGGCGGCCGGCGCACTTTCGTTGCTTTGAAACGGCTGCCATATAATAATTATAGCGGTAATGATAAGCAGGACCGCGCCCAGAATAGACAGGATAAGGACAGCCTGCCGCTTTTTTTCTGTTTTTGTTTCAATCATGGCGCACGCCTCCGTCGTTTTCTGTACAACATCATACTCCCCCGAAGGCTTGCTGTTCTATCATGCTTTGAAAAAATTTCTGTAAAAAATAGGTAAGGGCTTCCGCCACACCTTGGTACAAGCCAGCCGCCGCGATTAAAAAACGAGAACTCTACGGAGCGTTTGTTGCATTTATCTCATGGTGAAGGTATGATTTGAGAGGGAGGTGAAGAAAATGGACTGCGGCAAAGTCGGCGCGCTGATTCAAAGGCTGCGCCGCGAAAATGGTATGACGCAAAAGGCCCTTGCGGATGCGCTGCATATCAGTGACAGGACGGTATCGAAATGGGAACGCGGCGCCGGCTGTCCCGATGTGTCCCTGCTCGGCGGGCTGTCTGCCGTTTTAAAAGTTGATATGGAAAAAATACTCAAGGGCGATTTGGAACAAAACGCCGTGGATGGGGGAAATATGAAAAAAATAAAGTTTTATGTCTGCCCGGATTGTGGGAATATTTTATTTTGTACAGGGGAAAATGAAATTTCCTGCTGCGGCAGGAAGCTGGCTCCTTTGGCGCGGCAGGAGGAGGATTCAGGACACAGCATCCAGGTGGAGGAAATTGAGGATGATTTCTATGTCACATTACAGCATGAAATGAGTAAGCAGCATTACATCACTTTTATAGCGTACGCTTCCTATGACAGGGTGCTTTTTATAAAGCTGTATCCCGAACAGGCCGCACAAGCGCGGTTCCCTAAGATGCACGGCGGCGTACTGTATGCCTGCTGCAATAAACACGGGCTTATAATAAAGGGAAAGATATAAAAAGCACAAGGGCAGGTGTTCTACCTGCCCTTGTGCTTTTCTTTTTTCTTTTGCCTGCGCAGCTCAAACCTTTGCTGCTCTTCAAGCGCGCGCCGCTGTTTTTGGCCGGCGCGCCGCGCTGCCTTTGCCTGCTCCTGCTGGAGCTTTAAGGCCTGCTGCGATTTTGTACCGGCTGCCATTTTACCTGAAAGCTGCCGGTGGATTTCCCTTTGGATACGCTTCGGGTTTTTGCGTATGTCCAAAACAGTACCCGCAGGAACGGGCGGGCTGAATTTCAGCCTCGGCCAGTTTTCAAGGAAATACTCGTATACCTCGGCGTCCGTCGGCTCTTTGCCGAACACGACCCGGCATACCTGCGTATAGCCGTCCTGTGTGCGTTCATACAGCGCAATATAAAACGGGTCCTCAAAAAAAACGGTCAACCTGGCGTTCGTTATGCCCATAATGATTCCTCCCATTAAAAAATACGCAAAGAACGGACAACCCATGGGAGGGCAGGTTACTGGCCGGAAACATTTTCCGGCGCGCGGACTACCAACCGCGCCGTGTTTTTATCCTTGTGCCCTTATATTAGACGCTTTGCGCTTTGATGTCAACACCGGTTTTGCCAGGAAGGATATTCCTGCAGGGGCGGGTTTGACAAAGCAAATCGTGTGCGTTATAATCAGGCCATGCCAAAAGGAAGGTTTGCGTTATGAGACTTTGCATTGTAAATGCTCCTGCAATGGAACCGGCGAAACATTGTACGGGGCTTTACGGATAAGGAATCCTTATCCCGCTTCGCCGGCAAATGGTGTGAAAGGCGGCATGGCACCCCCATGCCCTGCTTTGCTGTACCGTTTGCCGGGGAACGCGCGTTTAAAAGGCCGCGGACGATGCTTCGTCCGCGGCCTTTTTGCGCTGTTTTAAGTGCGGGGGGCAGGCACATGTCTGCCCTTTTTACAGTCTTATTCATTAGGAGTGAACCAAAATGGCACAGGATTTTACTTTTGGAAGCATACCCAAAAAGCTGTTGGCGTTTGCAATGCCCATCTTTTTTGCAAACGTTTTACAGGCTTGCTATAATCTCGCGGATATGGCGGTTGTCGGGCATTTTGTCGGCAGCGCTGGCCTGTCCGCCATCAGCAGCGCCGCTATGCTCTGCTTTATCATCAATTCCATCTGCACAGGCGTCACGATGGGCGGAAGCGTCCTGGTCGCCCAATTTAAAGGGGCGAACAATGGGGAAGCCGTCCGCCAGACGGTGGGAACGCTGTTTTCCGTATCGTTTATCTCGGCCTTGGCCGTCACCGCGGCGGGCTACCTGCTTTACGGCCCTGTTTTGCGCGCGATGAACCTGCCGGTGCAGGCGCTGCCGCACGCGGAGCAGTACATGGCGGTTATCTGCGGCGGCACGGCTTTTGTATTCGGCTACAATGCCGTGTGCTCCGTGCTGCGCGGCTTAGGGGATTCGAACGGCCCGCTCGTGTTTGTGGCAATTGCGTCTGTGCTTAATGTCGGGCTTGATTTCCTGCTTGTGGGAGCATGCTCGATGGGCACGGCAGGCGCCGCGCTTGCGACCGTTTTGTCCCAGGGCGCGTCCTTTGGGATAGCCGTACTTTTTTTCAGGAAGCGCGGGAAAGTTTTTGACTTTCGCCTTAGGAGCTTTCGTATTTATAAAGACAAATGCACCGCGATATTAAAAATCGGCCTGCCCTCCGCTGTTCAAATGGTGGTGCTGAACCTCTCTTACCTGCTTGTCACGGGGATGCTTAACGTCTATGGCGTAACGGTATCCGCGGCGGCGGGGGTCGGCCTTAAAATCAACAGCTTTGCCGTTATGCCCTGCTGGGCGGTCGGCCAGGCGGTCACGACGATGGCGGGGCAGAATATCGGCGCGGGCATGCTCAAACGCGCGGGCAAGTCCTGCACGTCGGGAATTAAAATCAACGTCGCGGTACAGATTGCCGTTACCGCGCTCATTCTTATTTTCGCCCCTCAAATCGTAGCCCTTTTTGACCCCAACCCCGCGGTAATTGAGGAAGGTGTACGCTACCTGCGCATCTGCTGCAACGTAAACTGCGCGTTTTACGCCGTAATGTACACAGTGGATTCGTTCGCGACGGGTACCGGGCACGCCGCTTTTGCGATGTTCAACTCGATTGCCCAGTCGATTTTCATGCGCCTTGGATTAAGCCTGCTTCTCACAGAGGGCTTTGCGCTTGGGCACATGGGGCTGTATTGGGCGGAATGCTTTTCGCCGCTTCTTCCGGCGGCGGCCGGCGTGGTGTTCTTCTGCGGCGGGTTCTGGAAAAAGCGCCTGCCTTCTGGGGAACCGTCTTAATATACGGGCGGCTGTTATTACTGATTATCTCTGCGGCATCTGAAACCCCGCAAGCGCGCGGTTGAGATAGTCGTTAAACGGCTTCATCTGCCTGAAAATCTTAACACAATGCGTAAGGAAGCTCTCCGCGTTCAAAAGCTCCCCGTCCCCGACCGGATATTCTAAATACCAGCTTTTGTGCTTCAGGTACTGCGCCTGCGGATGCTCCTTGTCATAACCTTTCGGAACATTTTTCAAGGCGGTTCCCCGCACACTGAAAAGCGCTCTGAATTCCGCGCCGCTGATGATTTCCTCCCATTCGTCCGGATGGACTGCGATATAATCGCGCACCATGGCGGTTGCGTCCTTGAACATGTCCGCAAAAAGGCCGCCGCCCAGAAAGGATTCCCCGCCGGGTTTTATCATAATGTAATACCCAACGGGAACAGGCAGCTTGCCCTTTGATGAAATATGCGCGCGAAAGGCCGGGTTATAGGGGGATTTGTCGTGACTGAAGCGGGTGTCCCGCACAAGCTTGAACGTCAGCTCTTTCGGATTGTTATGTAAAATACTGCCGTCCGTTTCCCCAATTCTGAAAATCAGTTCCTGAAGCAGCGCTTCAAATTGCTCATTTGCCTTACGGTATTCCGCTTTGTGGGCATGGTACCACTCACGGTTATTGTTTTCACGCAATTCGGTTAGATATGTTAATATAGCCGAGGTATCCATATATCAGCCCTCCCGCGGATTTGTTACGGCCGAGAACGCGGCCGATTCCAAAAAGCTCTTAAAAAACTGCTTTATGCGCTCCGGGGATTCGTAGAGCCTGCTGAACGAAAACTGTCCGGACAGACCGTCGATTTCCTCCATCGCGTTTTTGAACTGTAAAAGCGTTTCCTTTGGAAGCTCTTTTGAAGACGTATAGTCCAAAGCGCCGGGGTTCAGGCGGCGGCTTTGTATGGCATAGTTTACCCTGTTTTTACAACGGCATTTGCCGTTTCCATATTCGCCGCAGTAAGCGGTCAGGAAGTCCGCCATCCTACGGCGCACGCGGGAAAGCCGCTGGCGGTATGCCTCCGGTGTGATACCAAGAATATCGCCCGCGACGCGGCTGTCTGCCTTAAACATGGTTCCAAGTACAAATATGCAGCGGTCATCCGGGCTGAGGCACTGAAGCATCACGTTCGTACAGGACATTTTCAGCTCTTCCGCAAGAAGCGCGTTTTCCACATTCTGCGTCAAATCGGGTACGCCGCCGATATCCGCGTTCTCAATATCGTCCCCGTAAAACTCAAAGCTTAGGGGAAACTGGGCAAACATATGCTTTTTGTAGTTGATTAAATGGTTGGTGGCTATGCGGAACACCCAGGTAGAAAAGGAGCTTTCCTTTTTAAACGACGACAGATGCGTTGTGATTTTCAGGAGAATATCCTGGGACGCGTCCTCTGCGTCGGGGAAGGTTCCCAGCATCCGCAGGGAGAGGTTAAAAACCAAATCCTGTATGCTCGTGATAATGGTTTCGAGCGACTCTTTGTCGCCGGCGGTGGCTTTGCCGATTAATACGGATAATTCTTCGTTTGTTTTCATATTCATGATGATTACCTCCTATATAGTTAGACAGCAAAACCCTGCCCGTGTGACAATTTATGATATTTATTTCATTGTACCATATTTTTCTGGGCAGCCGAAATCCATATTTTGTATACGCGGCCGAAAAAATCCGGCATAACCAAAATTGGCTATGCCGGTATTTTTTGCTGCTGTGCTTCCTCTTCCAGGGGGTTCTTTAAAGGCCTGGCTTTAACCGCCGTGCCGCCGTCCGCAGGCTCAAGCCGTTTTCATGCGCAGGGTTTCCACACAGGCGGTAATACCCTCCTCACAGAATGGGGCGCGGCGTCATAAGATCGGAAGAGCACACGTCTGAACTCCAGTCACCCGTCCCGATCT
>UQFO01000009.1 GCA_900540275.1 uncultured Oscillospiraceae bacterium
ACAGGTTAATGACTGTAAGCAGTAATACAGCAACGGTAAAGAAGTTGCCCGCCGCTGTGAAAATAGAAGCAAATAACCCGACGTCGTCGGGTACACTTTGCATGGTTGACGAAAAAACACTAATCCCCATTTCTTCCATCTCTTTGCGCACCTGATTCACATTGTCCGCGTCATCTACCAGCACTGTATAGCTATGTAGCTCGGGCTTTTTTTTATCTGCATAATATTGCTTTATAAATTCTTTATCGGCACTGGATTCAACTGCCATTTGCTCAATTTTTTTCCCTGTTTCGTTTGATATATATATTTCATTAGGAGAACCTTCCCCATCATATGCAGCTTGAAATATACCAACCACTTTAACCTTATATTCTAATGCTGGAAAGTAATACCACTTTGTAGTATATCCCATATCGCCTGCATCATAGTAATACAGCATATCATAGGAGTCCATAATTGGCTCTATTGTTAATGTTTTGCCAAGGTAGGCCACTCCATCTTGCAGTTCATACCCACTTTTATCTGTAGAATAAGTATTGTCCGGGCAAAACGAACTGGGAATTATACAGGAAAACACTGGGCTTTCATCTAAGCTTTTCCCTTTAATGACTTCTTTTTTTTCTGTTTTATACAGGGACCAGCCGACGACCGCCGTATCTTCAGGTTCAACTGGAAGCAGATCGGTTTGGTCTATGTCACCATCCTTTACATTTTTTATTTTATATATTTGATAATTCATTATTTCATCCATGTCTACAGATAAGACATGGTCAATTTCTCGGATATTTTCTAATATTTCATTTGTCAGTTTTTCTTTTCCAAAGCTAATAAAGGATGAATCAATGCTCAAGCGCCTTGCCGGATCTGGATTTCGAAAGTTCTCCATGGCATCACCTAATGTCACAGAAAAACTCGTAACAAGCATCAGCGATAACACAGAGAGCAGCAGCAACGCAAACACTGCGCCTCCGCGCTTATTACGCTTCCTGTTGGCTTTTGCAAGAATTTGATAGTTTTGCAGTTTCATAAAATCACCTTTCCCAGGGAAGGTATGCCGCCCTGAAGCTTTGGCTTTCGGGCGGCGCTTTATTTGCGCCAAATGTATTGGCTTAATACTGCTGTGAAGTCACGACAGACGAGCTGAATCCCC
This sequence comes from uncultured Oscillospiraceae bacterium, assembly GCA_900540275.1. Lineage (GTDB taxonomy): Bacteria > Bacillota > Clostridia > Oscillospirales > Acutalibacteraceae > Scatavimonas. The sequence continues at coordinate 1,151 of UQFO01000009.1, forward strand.
CGTAGGTATTGTCGTAATAATGTACGCTTGCTCCTGTGGGAACTTTTCCAAAATTATAAGTGGGATGGGAAGGTGAGTTTCCCTGTAAATAATAGTCTTGTTTATTAAACACCTTACTACCCTGCTTTACATGGCACTTACCCGTACTGTAACTTTTTCCATTATAAATAGTAGGATAGGACGAAAACGTGTCGGTTCTGGTTCCATAGTGATTCGCATTGAACACAAACGATGTGCTCCCCGTTGCGGCGCAGCTTACCGTGTGCGTCCACGACTCTACCGCCGCCGATGCCGAACCAATGCAGCCCGCTATAACCAGCATGGCAATCGTGATTGCCGCTGCCGTCCTCTTTGTGAATTTACGCTTTGCCGTTTTCTTCGCTTTCATTATTATATTCAGTCCTTTCTTTTTTGGTTTGAACGCCCTGCGCCTGCCCGCCGGTTTCAGCGGGGTACAGCCTGCCCATCGGAACCGCCTCCCTTTCTCTATTTTCCAATCAAATACTAGCATATTTTATATATAAATTCCAGTAACCTGTGATGTTTGGTAGTTATTCTGGTAAGTTTGGTATTTTCGTATGCCTTTAATTCGGAATTTGACCTGTTTTTCGGGCGGCTTCTATACAAAAAGAAAGCCGCACAGTTTGCTGCACGGACGTCTCTTTCCATTATATTCTTGTTTTTCAAAAATAAATCAGCTCGTATTTATCCTCCCGTTTTTTGGTTGCCTGCCTCATAGCCTGCGGGGCGGCAAAGGCCGGCAAAGGCTTTTAACCGCCAGAAGCTATATCAATTTAACCCGCCCCTAAAAAGCTTTGTTTCCTTTTTCGCCTATTTTTCCTGCAATCCAACGTAAGAGAAAGCGCGCTTGATAGGGTAAACAAGAAAAATTTTAGGTATTCAGCCATTTATATAAAGAAATTACCGAAAAACCTGCATAAAATTAACAGATTGTTTTTTGATTTTTTCGTTGTTCTCTGATATAATGACTCCGGAGGTTATGAAACGGCCAACAGGGCCAGAAAATATGAAAGGGATGGTTACGGAATGAACATAATCATGCTTTTAAAGCCAAAGTGTGATGTATCTTTCCTATACGACGATAACACCCTGCGCCAGGGGCTTGAGAAGCTGCGTTATCACGGCTATACGGCAATTCCAGTGATTACACGCGACGGCTCCTACGCCGGCACGGTGACGGAAGGCGATTTCCTGTGGCATATGCTCAAAAGAGACTCCTTTGAAATCAGGGAACAGGAAGACTTTTTTGTGCGCGATATTCTCAAGAAGGGTTGGAATCCCTCCGTTAAAATCACGACCACAATGGAGGAACTTCTGCTCAAGGTGATGGATCAGAACTTTGTACCTGTTACCGACGACAGGGACGCCTTTATGGGAATTGTCACACGGCGTGATGTGCTCAAGCATTTTTACCAGCTGCAAAAGCAGCAGCAGGCGGTCTCGTAAACTTAAAAACAGCCGCCCTTCCTTTTTGTGGGAAGGGCGGCATCATTTTTTTGTTCAAGACGCAAACGGGACGTCGTCTACCGTGGTATCCTCAATGTCGTCTGGCCCCAAAGCCGGCTCAACCGGAAAGCGGTCAATTATTTTGGCAATATATTGCTGGATGAGCAATACATCGTAAACGGAAATTTTTCCATCGCCGTCTACATCGCCGTATTTCTGCTCGCCGGCTGTCAGCACAAGGATTTTCGCAAGCGCTTTCTGAAGCAGCAGCGCATCAGGAAGCGTAACCGAACCGTCGCAGGTGACGTCGCCGTATTTTCCGTAGTGCGGTGCGTCCGGGTCGTCGCGCAGGTATGAGGCAAATTTCGTAAGCTGCCGAAAGGCGGATTCAATTTCTTCAGGGGAAGCCTGTCCCTCTTTTTCAGATACCACGGCCGCGGCCTGGTATGCGCCGAGGAATGAATCAAAGCCGTCCTTCGCATAGCGTTCCGGCTGCTGCGATATTGCTTTGCCCCTGCCCAGAAGAAGTCTCAGTTCCTCCGCATTGGGGGAGAACTGCGCGTCAGCCTCGGCGGTAAGGGATTTAAATTCACCCGTCATATACTCATAATCGGACAGGGTAAGATTCTTTAGCTGTTTGACATATCCCCTAAACAAATCGATTGCCTGCATATATGCGCCTAGCTCATACTTTGTCAGGGCAAAGCCAGCAATATCCAGGGCATTTTGCGTTATCCTCGCTGTTTCCGCAAGCATGGAACGCACCAGAGGGGATTCTATATGCGCCTTGAGCCTGTCCGCCGCTTCGCCCAGCTGGCTGTCCGCCGCTGAAGGGTCATTGTACACAGCTTTTGCTTCCGCAAGAGACTGCGTAAGCGATTCACGTTCAGCGTCGCTGGGAACAAACGCGTTGTCAGTTAAAATACGTTCCGACTGCGCAATAAATTCCCCCAGTACCCCACGGTAGCCGGAAGCGTTCTCCGGCTGTGGCGAGGCGGCAAAGACAGCACACACAGCCGTGCTGAGCAGCAGTATGGCGGCAAGCAGAATACTGATTAATTTTTTCATATAATTCCTCCGTTTCGGGTGGTTCTGTTATAGTCAGTCAGAAACTGTTTTTCCTTAGAAAATTCCCAAATATACTATACAATATTTTATTGGCTGAATCAAACAAATTTTTTATGTTTATTTATTGAAGTGAAAGAAAACCCCACAAGACTCTGACAAACATATAAAGATAAAGGGATGGCGCGCTGCGCCATCCCTTTAAAGAGGACGAGTCATAAACATCATCCGTCTGTTTTCGCTATATCGCCGTGTTCCCGCCACATTATTAGGCGGTTTCTTTCTTCCTTCTGACGACAACTACTACGGCCGCTGCCGCGAGCATCAGCAGGGAAAGCGTTACGACAGCCACAGCGCTGTTATCGCCGGTTGTCACATCGCCTTTGCCGTTCCCATCATTTGTCGGGGCGGAGGTGGGCGCATTGGTCGGTGCGGCAGTAGGCGCGTCCGTAGGGGCGATAGTTGGAGCCTCCGTCGGGTCCTCTGACGGATTAGACGGGTCTGTCGGGTCTGTCGGCTCCTCTACCTTTTCAAGCATGCTGATTGCATCCTGAAGATTAAAGAAAGCAAGAAAAATATCTTCTTCATCCGCTGTTTCATCGTCATAAACAGACTGGGCTTCGTTGAGCGCAAGCTCAAGGTCTTCGAGGCTCTCCTGCGTGTACAGCTCACTGCCAAGATATTCCTGTGCCTTGTCAATAAGCAGCTTCAGGTCGTCTTTTGTAAGCTCTTCAAAGGAAAGCCTATCATACAGCTCATACAGCTCAATGACGAGAAGCGACGCCGTATTGTATTCTTCCTCTGTAATCACATCCTTGCCGGCGATTTCCGCAAGCTTATCGAGTGATTCGTTCACCTGTGCGAGCTCGTCCTCGGTTAGAAGAAAACCGAACGTATCGCGCAGCTCGATCAGATATTCCAAATCGGCCTGCAGCTCTTCCAAAGCGGCGTCCGGGTCAAACGGTACATCGGGTCCAACAGAATTAATGGTTTCCATCAGCTCTATAAAAGCATTTTGGATATCCTCCTGTGTGGAGCTCGGGTCGTTAGCGATTGCCTCCGCTTTCTCCATCGCGCCTTCCAGCAGGGCAATTTCGTCTTCCGTCAGCTCAATTGCCATGCCGTTGTCGAGCGCCATGCGGACGACCTCGCACATAATGAGAATGGCCTGGGGCGGAATTTCGTCCGAAGGCAGCTCCTGCATATACTGCGACAGGATGGCGTAAGAGTTTAAAAGCCCCATCAAAGCTGTCTGAAGCTGCAGGTCGGTTACATTCTCATTTTCAATGACCGGTTTCGCGGCCTCCAGGGACTGGTTGATTATATCCAGCGCATCCTGCGGGATGTCGAGCCCGTCGATTGTGAGCATAATCGTGATGATGTTGTACAGCGATTTGACAACCGCCGAGGGGTTTGCGTCTTCAAGTCCGCCATCCATTGCCGCCGCGAGCGCTTCCGAGACGTCGTCCTGCTTTGCGGACGCCGTCGCCGGCGCAGCAACGCACAGGCTGAGCACTAAAACGAGCGACAGGATAACGCTTAAAAGTTTTTGCATTTTCTTCATGTCCTAAATCCTCCATATTTGTTCTTTTCTTTTCTCTTGGGGATTACCCGAATATACTATACTACATTTTATTAGTAAAATCAAACAAAATTTTTACGAGTTTTTATTGATGTGAAATATTTTCTCACATGAAGGGTTAAGGCAAAACAAAAAAGGGGGGCGGCGCTTTTGCGCCGCCCCCCTTAAAAAAGGATTCTGTAAATTTATTTCTCCGCCATTTTTTCGAGCTTCTCATACCGTTTTGCCGCGTAGTCCTCAGCCTTTTCAAAGAGCTTTTCCGCTCTTTCCGGGAACGCGCGTGTCAGCGCGTTGTAGCGGACCTCGCCCATAATAAAGTCACGGTAGCTGGCAGACGGCGCCTTGCTGTCGAGCGTGAACGGGTTTTTGCCCTCGTCCGCCAGACGCGGGTCGAAGCGGAAGCAGTTCCAGTAGCCGGCGGCTACCGCCTTCTTCTCTTCCTCCTGCGCTTTGCTCATGCCGCCCTTGATGCCGTGGTTGATGCACGGCGCGTAGGCAATGATGATGGACGGGCCGTTGTAGCTTTCCGCCTCGTTGAACGCCTTGATGCACTGGTTGTAGTCGGCGCCCATCGCGACCTGCGCTACGTAAACGTAGCCGTAGCTCATGGCAATTGCCGCAAGGTCCTTCTTCTTCGTTGCCTTGCCGGCAGCGGCGAACTGCGCAACCGAGCCTACCGGGGTCGCCTTGGAGGCCTGGCCGCCTGTATTGGAGTAAACCTCGGTGTCAAATACGAGTATATTGACGTTTTCGCCGGAAGCGATAACATGGTCAAGGCCGCCGAAGCCGATATCGTAAGCCCAGCCGTCGCCGCCGAAAATCCAGATGGATTTCTTAGCGAGGCAGTCCTTATCCTGGAGCGTTTTCTTTGCAAGCTCGCCCGCTTCACAGGAGCAGTCCTTAATTTCCTCGAGCTTTTCAATGAGCGCGTCGGCCGCCGTGCGGTTCTTGCCGCTGTCGGTGACAGTGCTCAGGTAATTTTCACAGGCTTCCTTGAGGTCGTCCTTGTCGGTGCCCTGCGCAATCTTCTCTACATACTCGCAGAGCCTTGCGCGGATTGCGTTCTGGCCGAGCGCCATGCCGTAGCCGAACTCTGCGTTGTCCTCAAACAGGGAGTTCGCCCAGGCCGGGCCGTGGCCCTTCTTGTTGACCGTATAAGGCGTCGCCGGAGCGCTGCCGCCCCAGATAGAGGAACAGCCGGTCGCGTTCGCGATAAACATCCTGTCGCCGAACAGCTGGGTCGCAAGCTTTGCGTACGGTGTTTCGCCGCAGCCCGCGCATGCGCCGGAGAACTCAAGCAGCGGCTGCTTGAACTGGCTGCCCTTGACGGTGGTTTCTTTAAACTTCTCCGTAACCTGAGGCTTCGGGTCAAGCGCAAAGCCGTAGTCGAATACGTTCTGGCCCGCGCGCTGCGTATCGATGGGCTTCATGATGAGCGCCTTCTGGCCCTTCTTGCCCGGGCAGACCTGTGAGCAGGAGCCGCAGCCGGTGCAGTCGAGGGTAGAAACGGTGATGGAGAAGTTGAGGCCCTGGATGCCTGTCATCGGGATGCTCTTCGTGCCTTCCGGCGCGTTCTTAAGCTCTTCATCCGTCATAACGGCGGGGCGGATAACAGCGTGCGGACATACATAGGAGCAGAAGTTGCACTGGATGCAGTTTTCAGGCTGCCATTCCGGAACATCTACCGCAATGCCGCGCTTTTCATAAGCGGAAGAGCCCTGCGGAACCGTGCCGTCGATGTGGTCCTTGAACGCGGAAACGGGGAGCTTGTTGCCCCTGTATGCGTTTACGGGGTTGAGGATGCCGTTGACATAATCGACGAGAGCCTCATCGCCCTGCGCGAGTGCGTGGGTAATTTCCTTCTCATCGCTGTCCTTCCAGCTTGCCGGGACTTCGACCTGCTTAACGTCCTGCATGCCGCGCTCAATCGCCTTGTGGTTCATGTCGACGATGGCCTGGCCCTTTTTGCTGTAGGAACGCGTAGCGGCGTCCTTCATATATTTGACGGCGTCCTCTGCCGGAATGATGTTTGCAATCTTGAAGAACGCGGCCTGAAGGATGGTATTGATACGTCCGCCAAGGCCGATTTCCTTACCGATGGCGATGCCGTCAATCGTGTAAAGGTTGATGTCGTTCTCAGCGATATATTTCTTCATTTTGCCGGGCAGGCGCTCTGTAAGCTCGTCCGCGTCCCATCCGCAGTTGAGCAGGAAGCTGCCGCCCTTCTTCAAATCCTCTACCATGTCGTACTTGTCGACATAGGACGGGTTATGGCAGGCAACAAAATCAGCCTTGCTGATGTAGTAGGTGGATTTAATGGGCTGGTCGCCGAAACGCAGGTGCGAAACGGTGATGCCGCCGGATTTTTTGGAGTCATATGCAAAATAGCCCTGCGCGTACATATCGGTATGGTCGCCGATAATCTTGATGGAGTTCTTGTTCGCGCCGACCGTACCGTCCGCGCCGAGGCCCCAGAACTTACAGGACTTGGTGCCGGCAGGCGTGGTGTCGGGGTTTTCAACAACCGGAAGGGAAAGGTTTGTAACGTCGTCAACAATGCCGATTGTAAAGCGCCTCTTCGGGCTCTCGGATTCCATGTTGCGGTAAACCGCGACGATGTCTCCCGGGGTGGTGTCCTTGGAAGCAAGGCCGTAACGGCCCGTATATACGTTTACGTTTGCGTACTCGGAAGCGTTGATTGCCGCGAGGACGTCAAGATAAAGCGGCTCGCCAATGGAACCGGGCTCCTTTGTCCTGTCGAGTACGGAAATGCTCTTGACGGTCTTCGGAAGCTCTTTGAGCAGATAGTCCGCAACAAACGGCCTGTAAAGCCTTACCTTGATAAGACCGACCTTGTCGCCTGCGGCGTTGAGATAATCCACGACCTCTTCCGCGCAGTCGCAGACGGAACCCATTGCGATGATAACCCTCTCCGCGTCGGGCGCGCCGTAGTAGTTAAACGGCTTGTAGTCTGTACCGCATTTCTCGTTGACCTTGTTCATATAATCTACTACAAGCTCAGGAACCGCGTCATAATAAGGGTTGCAGGCCTCGCGTGCCTGGAAGAAGATATCGTCGTTCTGCGCGCTGCCGCGAAGTACCGGATGCTCCGGGTTCAGGCTGCGGCGGCGGAAAGCGTCGACCGCGTCCCAGTCGAGCATATCGGCGAGGTCCTCGTAGTCCCATGTCTCAATCTTCTGAACCTCATGGGAGGTACGGAAGCCGTCGAAGAAATGGAGGAACGGAACCCTGCCCTTGATTGCGCACAGGTGCGCGACCGCGCCGAGGTCCATGACCTCCTGCGGGCTGTTGGAGCAAAGCATCGCATAGCCGGTCTGGCGGCATGCGTAAATATCGGAATGGTCGCCGAAGATGGAGAGCGCATGGCTCGTAATCGTACGGGCGGATACATGGATAACGCTCGGGAGAAGCTCGCCGGCCATCTTATACATATTCGGGATCATAAGCAGCAGGCCCTGGGAAGCCGTATAGGTGGTCGTAAGCGCACCTGCGGCAAGGGAACCGTGAACCGCGCCGGCGGCGCCGCCCTCGGACTGCATTTCAGTAACTTCTACTTCTCTGCCAAACAGGTTTTTACGTCCTGCGGCGGAATACTTGTCGGTCTCGTCAGCCATGACGGACGACGGGGTGATCGGATAGATTGCAGCGACATCTGTAAATGCGTAAGACACATGTGCAGCCGCGTTGTTACCATCCATCGTTTTCATTTTTCTGGACATTGGACTGTTTCCTCCTTAAAAAATGCGTGCAAAGCAAGCATAATAATGAATATACCAATAATTGCACACTGCTGTGCCAACTTGAATTTTAGCACGTTTAAAGCGGGCTGTAAAGTGGAAATAACATTAAATTTGTTTGAATAAAATTTTCTTTTGAATTTAAAAATACATATACGGAAAAAAGCACAAACATGCGATGAAACAGGGCAAAATGCACAACCTGTACAGCCCCGGCCCGTCCAGTAAAGAGCCGGGGGTCCTGCTGTGTGCCCAAGTGCTGGCATTTTGCTCGTTTTTGTTTGACAAATTCCCTTGAACATCGTAAAATATCTGTAATATCAGCTTTGATAAGGAAAGGGGAAAAACCGATGCCTGACGACACAGGTGGAAGTAGCAACGGAAAGCGGCAGAACAGGCTGCTTAAAATATTCGGGCACAGCGCGCTCGACAAAATAACGGAGCAGGACATCCTGTTCCTTGTAAATGCCGGGAAAGAGAAGGGCATGATTGAGAGCAGCACCTGCGCGATGATAGAAAATATATTTGAGTTCGACGACCTGAACGCCGGCGAGCTGATGACGCACCGCACGGATATCAAGGCGATTGAAGATACGGACCCGCTTTGCGAAGCGGTGGATGTGTTTATAGAGACAGGCTATTCGCGTATTCCTGTATTCCATGAGGATATTGACAACATCGTGGGCCTTCTGTACGCGAAGGACCTGCTTGGCTACGTCGGCGGGGAAATTCCGGCGGACTTTAAGATTACCGATATTGCAAGGGACGCGTTTTACGTGCCCAAGTCGAAAAACTGCAGCGAGCTGTTTACGGAAATGACAGCCAGCAAGGTACAGCTTGCCGTCGTTGTTGATGAGTACGGCGGAACGGAAGGGCTGATTACGATGGAGGATTTGATTGAATCCATCGTCGGAAATATCCAGGACGAATACGACAACGAGGAAGAGGAAATGCGCCGTTTGAGCGACAATATCTACACAGTGGACGGCGCGGCAGACATCGACGACGTCAGTGAACTGATTGGCGTAAAGCTGCCCGACGACGACTGCGATACGATAGCCGGGCTGATGCTTGAAACGCTCGGCGAGGTTCCCGCGGCCGGAGACAGGCCTACGGTCGAAATCGGCGGGGTAAAGTTCACCGCCGTGGATATCGAGGAGCGGCGCATCACGCGCGTGCTCATTGAAAAGCCTGAGCAAAAAGGGGCGCAGAATATTTAAAAACCGGGCAGGGGCGACCCTGCTCTTTTCTTATGGACTGGCAGAAGGGAAGCGAATGGAAGATGTTTGACGCTGGGTTGATTTTAGAGGGAGGGGGTATGCGCGGCGTATACACGGCCGGCGTGCTCGATTTTTTCCTGGATAAGGGGCTGTGGTTCAAAAGCTGCTACGCCGTTTCGGCAGGGGCGGGGCATGCGTGCAGCTACCTTGCGCGGCAGCGCGGACGTGCCTTTGCCGTCAATGTAGACTATCTGGGCGATAAACGGTACATGGGCGTTTCCAGCCTGCTCAAAACGGGCGACCTGTTCGGCGCGGATATGCTGTATAAGATTATCCCGGAGGAGCTTTACCCCATCGATTACAAGGCGTTTGCCGAAAATGAAAGCCGCCTTTACGCCGCCGTAACCAATTGCGAAACGGGACAGGCCGAATATATCCCCATCAGGGATTTAAAGACCGACTTGATTTACGTGCGCGCGTCGGCCTCGCTTCCGATGGTTTCGCGTATGGTAGAGGCTGGCGGGAATAAATACCTTGACGGCGGCGTATCTGATTCCATCCCAATAAAAAAATCCATAGCCGACGGCAATAAAAAGAACGTGCTCGTTCTGACAAGGGACGGCTCGTACCGCAAGCAGCCAGGCGCAATGGCGGCTCTCATCCGGACGAAGTACCGCAAATACCCGGCGCTCGTCGAACAGATAGAACGGCGCTACCTGCACTATAACGAGGCGCTCGATTTTATTAAACAGGAGGAAGAGCGGGGCAGGGCGTTCGTAATCCGTCCGAGAAAGCCAGTCGATATCAGCCGTACAGAAAAAAACAAGGAAAAGCTCCGCGCCCTCTACGAGGAGGGCTACAGCGACGCGGAAATGGCGCACGGGCCGCTGATGGAATTCCTTGGCTAAACATCAAAGCTTTTGCCGCGCAGGAACCTGCGCGGCCTTTTTGTATATAAGCCGGCTATGGGATATGTTTTTTGTAATTAAGGGTATAAAAGAGGCCTTGCCACTGGGTCGGCTTCTGGGCAAAAAGTGAAGGGCGGCTTGATTGCCGCCCTTCACCCCCCTAAAATCATGTCGAACCCTTACAAAAACAAGAAAAAAAGGGAGGGGTATATATTTATCTCTTCGTCAAAGGCAACCGGCCTTGCTGGAACAGAGCTTGCCTAAATAAATGACAAAGAGAAAATATATCAGATAAACTATGAACATGACGATAAAAACAGCATTCAAGCCTTTTGTGGGTTTTGCCCGCCCCTGCCAAAATAAAATAATTTCATCCAGGGGCGGGCGTTGCCAAGAGAGGTAGATAAGAGGATAGGATGGGAGAAGAGAAGAAAAGAGATGCTATCTATATTAAAACCACATTTCACGATTGGCATATATAATCTGCTTTTGTTTCTTACATAACGAATTACAGTTCAAATCAGGTGATTCCTGCGAAAACAGCTAACTATATTAGTTGTTTTTTAGATTATACCATATAGGTATTGCATTTGTAAAGAATAAACTTAAAATTTTTTATATCTTTTTTGTTTTTTCATATAATATATATCCGTAAGTTCTTGGAAGGAGCGGATTATATTGCTTGCTGATACCATTATGAACCGGATAACAGAGCTTCGGGAGCAAAAGGGCGTATCTGAACGTGAAATGAGCATAGCGCTCGGCAAAAGCCCCAACTATTTATATTTTATGAAAAAAAAGGGGCAGACAAACCGTCTGCCCCTTGCTTTTTTGTCCACTTTATTTTGCGTATGATTCCAGCCGCTGGGCCAGCTCGTCGAATAGGGGAAGGTAGGTGCCCTCTACACGGGAGCATATCTCGATGGCAATGTTTTCGTCATAGACGTGGCTCGTATTGTTCCTGTCCTGAAGCAGCAAAAGCCATCCGGCCTCGTCCGTAATAACGCCGATTTTGAACGCCCTTTTCAACACTTCCCTGGGGGTATCGAGCCGTATCCCCTCTAAAAGCTCATATTCACGGATGGTCTTCCAAGCGAGCTCGGTGGTGAATTCAAAACGCTGGATGATGGAGTCGCGCAGGAACTCCCTCTTGTCTTCGTCATGCTCTGCGTTGTAGTACACGACGGCTTTTTGCAGCTGCCCCTGCGCCTGGGTAAGCTGCTCCAATTTATGCTTGAATTTGTTCATATATAACTACACCGTCCTTTTCGATTTCTTTGAGCAGTTCTGGAGAGGTGTTTTTTCCAATATAAACGACGTCAAATTCCAGCAGCGTCGGGAGGTTGTCGATATCTTCAGAAAAAAGGCATTGCCGGACAAGCGGCAGCCCGTAAACGGCAATATCAATATCGCTGCGCTCCGCATTGTCCCCGCGCGCGCGCGAGCCGAACAATATAATTTTATCAACGCTGTATTTTGCCCCGAGGCCCGCAATAAGGCTGAACAGCTCCGTGGCGGCGGAAGTGCCGGCAATTTTTTTCAATCAGGGTTCCCCCTTTTTTGCGCCATTTTTATTAGGGGAAGGAGAACCCGCAAAGCGTCTTCAGAGCAATTTTGGAGCTCGCGCACACCCTCGTTCAATACCATGGGGTTACTTACTCCGCCGTTGAAAAAGTCAACCAGGCTTATGCCGAAATAGTCGCAGATATCGATGAGGGTGTGAAGGGAAGGCAGCCCTTTATTAGACATAACAGCAGACAAATAAGTAGGCGACTTTCCTATTTCGCGGCTCATCTGCATTTCAGATACGCCTTTCTTTATTCGCAGGGAAGTAATTCTTTCCCTGATAAAATCATCTGTATTCATGCCCAACGCCTCCTTACCTTTGATTAAGGTAATCGATATAAGTTTTAATATGTGAAAGCTCTTCTGGCGGCAAGCTTATGAGCTCCTGCCTGATTTCCTCAATAAATGCGGGGGCGTGGTTGTCAAAGTGGAAGAAGTCCGGCAGAGTAATCCCGAGGTATTGGCAGACAGCGTTTAACATCGGCAGTGAAGGGATGCTTTTGTTTTTCAATAAAAAATTAAATTCTGGATGAAAGCTTAAAGATGTCGCTGTTCTTTCCAATGATGACGACATGGTCGTCCCCGTCAAGCACATACTCGGCGGACGGCATCGGCATCAGCCGCTCACCGCGTTTTACCGCCAGGATGTTGACATGGTACTTTCGGCGGATATCCGAGCTTGCGATGCTCCTCCCCGCCCAGGACTCATGCACGGGAATCTCCGAAATCGAGTATTCCGGCGAAATCTCTATATAGTCGAAAATGTTGTTCGCGCTCATGCGGATGGCAAGCTTTTCAGCGACCTCTTTAATCGGGTAGACAACCTCGTCCGCGCCGTTGCGCAGCAAAAACTTGCGCTGGATTTCACTGTCTGCCTTTGAGACGACCTTGTTTGCGCCCATTTCCTTGAGCAGGGATGTAATTTCAAGCGAGGATTGGAAGTTCTCGCCGATGGTAACGAAGCACACGTCGAAATTATTGATGCCGAGCGACTGCAAAACAGTTGGGTTTGTACAGTTGCCTATCTGCGCGTCCGTAAAGCTTGAAGCAACACGTTCAATGACCTCCGGATCCTTGTCGACGACCATAACCTCGTTGTCCATTTGGATGAGCTTTCCGGCAAGCTGGCTGCCAAAACGCCCCATTCCAATTACCAAAAATGATTTCATTTCCTTTGACGCCTCACAATTTTCAATTTGTCTGTGGATACCGGCTTATATCGATAGGATTAACCAATCATAACTTTTTCAGTCGGGCGGTTGATGGGGACCACCGTCTTTTTCTGCGCGATAATCAGCGCGAAGGACAGCCCCCCGACCCTTCCTGCGAACATCAAAATCATAATAATAATTTTCGACGCCATACTCAGGGAAGGCGTAATGCCGAGCGAAAGCCCGACGGTGCCGACGGCCGAAACAACCTCGAACAGCACCTGCTTCATGGAGAACGGGTCAATGGTACAAATAGTGAGCGTAGACACAATCACGGCGAGCAGATAAATCGTTACAATGGCGCTTGCCTGGCGCAGGACGCCCTCGTCAAGCCTGCGCTTAAACACGGCAATCTGCGACGACTGGCGCGCCGACGCGAGCGCCTCAATTATCAAAACGGCGAGCGTCGTCGTCTTGATGCCGCCCGCGGTAGAGCCGGGGCTGCCGCCGATAAACATGAGTACAATCGTTAAAATACCGCCGCCTTCAGAAAGGGAATTGAGGTCCACCGTGTTAAAGCCCGCTGTCCTCGGCGTAACTGCCTGGAATACAGAGGCCATCAGCTTGCCCCCGGTATTCATTTCCCGGAACGCGTGGTTAAATTCCATAATAAAGAAAGCAATGGTTGAAACGGCAATCAGCGCAATCGTCGCGGTCAGCACGACCTTTGAATGCAGCTGGAGCTTGCGGAAGCGGAACCTGCAGTTATACAGGTCGCTCCAAACAAAGAACCCGATACCGCCGACTACTATCAGCCCCGCAACCGTAAAATTGACCAACGGGTCGTCGGCATAGCTTGTCAGGGACGAAAACTTGTCGAACCGCCCCATTAAATCAAAGCCCGCGTTACAGAACGCGGAAACAGAATGGAACACCCCGTTATATATCCCGCGGAAAAATCCCATATCCGGGACAAAGCGGAGGGATAAAAGCAGCGCGCCGATTCCCTCGAATACAAACGTACCAAGGATTACCCGTTTTATCAGGCGCACCGCGCCGCTGATTTTCAGCGTGCCGGTCGACTGCATAATAAGCTTTCTTTCATACAGCCCGATGTGGCGCCTAAGCACTATCGACATCATGGAAACAAGCGTCATGAATCCAATCCCGCCGACTTGAATCAGGCATAGAATCACAATTTGCCCAAAAATCGTCCAGTGCGCAAATGTGTCATAAATCACCAGGCCGGTTACGCATGTCGCCGAGGTTGCCGTATAAATGGAATTTATGTACGGCGTCCATTCCCCGCTGCGTGAGGCAATCGGCAGGCACAGCAAAAACGAGCCCAGCAATATGACAAGCAGAAAGCTCGCCGCGATTAGCTGCACATAGGATATCTTCAACTTATTGAATAACACTTGAGCACCCTTCCTTTGCAGCGACTGTGCGCTCTTCTATGCGAAAAAAACGGGATGATTTTCTTCCCTGTTGCAGTCTCGACTGATATTATAGCACGCCGTCAAAAAAACACAACCTGCATCGCATAGGAATCCCTTTTTTCATCACAAAGATACATTTTGCCTGCCTATTTTTGGTTACTATGCTTACACCCCCGCAGCCGCCGGAGCGCACGCCCTACCAAAAAAGCCGGTTCCTTACAAAAAACATGCGGGTACGCCCGTAACATGGGTGCGCGTATCTGTCCATCCTATGCGGCGTCAGGATAAAAAGACAAAAATTTGAATTCGTGCATAAGTTTTCCGAACCGTTCAATAATAATGTTAAAACAAAAGGAGGAAATATGAATGGAACTTAAAGGCAGCAAAACAGAAGCAAACCTGCTCGCAGCTTTTTCCGGCGAATCCCAGGCAAGAAACAAATATACCTTTTATGGGGCCGTCGCAAAAAAGGAAGGCTACGAGCAAATCGGCGCACTCTTTGAGGAAACGGCAAACAACGAAAAGGAGCACGCCGAGATTTGGTTTAAATACCTGCACGGCGGGCAGCTCCCGAACACGCTGGACGGCCTGCTCGACGCAGCCGAGGGCGAGCATTACGAGTGGACCACCATGTATAAGGAGTTCGCGGATATTGCGGAAGAAGAGGGCTTCAAAGAAATTGCGGCTATCATGCGGTTGGTAGCAAACATCGAAAAGGAGCATGAGGAGCGGTTCCGCAAGTTGCGCGTGAATTTGCAGGAGAACAAAGTATTTACGCGCGACGGCGAACAGGTCTGGCTGTGCCGGAACTGCGGGCATATCCACGTGGGCAAGTCCGCGCCGCAGGTCTGCCCTGTCTGCAAGCACAAGCAGTCCTATTTCGAAATCAAGGCTGAGAATTATTGACTTTTCCCCTGGCCTGATGTATTGTTAAATCGCACAAAACAGCGCGCCGCCCGTGTTTTTACACGCGGCGCGCTGATTTTACATAACGAAGGATTCTGCTTATGACACGAAAAAAATTTATTTTACCGCTCCTCATCCTCTGCGCCGCGCTGGCGGCAGCCATACTGCTGTGCGCCTGTTCGTCCGGCGGGCAGTCCCAGGCGCCTGACGCGGCTCCATCCGCAACAGACGCGCCAACCGAACCACCCACGGAAAATCCCATTCAAAAACAGCTCGCCGGTATGGCGACGGATGAAAAAATCGGGCAGCTCGTCGTCGCCGGCTTTGAGGGCTATGAGGTGGACGAAACGTTTGCTTCCCTGATAACGGACGGGCATATCGGCGGGGCAATCCTGTTTTCCCGCAATATCAGCAGCGCGCAGCAGCTCTGTGCGCTTACAAACGGCGTCAAGGAAACCGCCGGAAGCGGCATACCGCTGTTAATCGGCATGGACGAGGAGGGCGGCTCGGTGACGCGCCTGCCGGACGACGTGCTGAGTATGCCCGGCGCTTATACGCTGGCGCAAAGCGGCAGCACCGGTTCCTGCTACAACGGGGGAATGCAGATTGCAAGCCAGCTAAAAGCCTTCGGGCTGGGCACCGGCTTTTCACCGGACCTCGATATTTGGTCGAACCCCAATAATACGGTAATCGGCGAACGCGCTTACGGTACGGACGCGCAGTCCGTCGTGAAATACGGTATCGCCGCAATGAAGGGCATGCGCGACGGCGGCGCCGTCCCTGTTGTAAAGCATTTCCCCGGGCACGGAGATACGGACGCGGACTCACACTACAGCCTTCCGGTAATTTCGAAAACGAAGGAAGAATTGTTGTCCCAGGAGCTGGTTCCTTTCAGGGAAGCCATAAAGCAGGGCGTTCCCGCTGTCATGGCAGGCCACCTGCAATGTACGCAGCTTGATGAAGAATACCCCGCGAGCCTGTCGAAAAAAATTGTTCAGGAGCTGCTGCGTGATGAGCTTGGGTTTGACGGCGTCGCCTTCACGGACGACCTGACAATGGGCGCCGTTGCTGAAAACTACAGCCTTGGTAAGGCATGTGTACTGGCTGTAAACGCCGGCTGCGACATGCTGCTGGTCTGCCACGAATATGAAAACGCCTCTGCGGCCCTTGCCGCGCTCAAGGAGGCTGTGGCAGCCGGCGAAATATCGATGGACAGGCTCGACGAGGCGGTTACAAGAATATTAAAGATGAAGGCCGACTATAATATAACGTCAGCGCCTGTGGAAACACCCGACGTGGCAGCCCTAAACGCAAGGACGCAGGCGTTTTATTAACATAGAAAAAGCCGGGTTCCGGCCTGGGAATAAGGAAAAGGCAGGGACAACGGAAAAAGTCCCTGCTTTTTCTTCCTGTTTTTGTTGCGGGAACACTCCTGATTATGGTATAATTTTATTTCGATATGCGCGGCGCGGCGCACCTTATTTTGCAAAGGGAGGGCGGTACGATGTTTACAGAAATCGGCGGCATTAAAATCAACTACGACGTGCGCGGCCAGGGCGAACCTGTACTTCTGCTCCACGGCTGGGGCGCGAACATCAAGCTGTTCGATAATTTAATGAGCCTGCTGGCAGCCAAATACCAGGTTTTTGCGCTCGATATGCCCGGCTTTGGGGAAAGTATGGAGCCGCCTGCCCCCTGGTGCGTAGACGATTATACGGACTTTGTCCTCAAATTCATAGAGGAACAGGGCATAAAGAAGGCGACGCTGCTGGGCCACTCCTTCGGCGGCAGGGTTATCATTAAAATGCTGAGCCGCGGTTCCCTCCCATTTGAACCGCTGCGCGTAATATTGGTTGACGCCGCGGGCATCAAACCGAAACGCAAGCCCAAAAACGTCATTAAGGTGCGCATTTTCAAGATGTCTAAATGGGTACTGGCGCTCCCGCCAGTCAAAAAGCTATATCCCGACGCGCTCGAGCAGCTGCGCAAAAAGAATGGGTCGGCCGATTATAACGCGGCCTCCCCCCTGATGCGGCAGTGCCTTGTGCGCGTTGTCAACGAAGATTTGACCCACCTGCTCCCGAACATCAAGGTGCCTACCCTTCTGGTTTGGGGCGAAAACGATACCGACACCCCTTTAAAAGACGGGCAATTAATGGAACAGCTTATACCGGACGCCGGGCTCGTAACGCTGAAAAACGCCGGCCACTTTTCCTTTTTAGAGCAGCAATTTACCTTTAACAGGGTAATCGCGTCATTTATGAAGCTTGGCTAAGCTTTTTATGATATTTCTCTCCGTGTGAGAAAGGACGGATGATATTGGATACCGCTACCATTGTCCTGCTGGTGCTTGTATTGATGGCGTTCCTTTTGAGCTGGTCGCTCGCCGCGCGCCATTTCCTGCATATGTTCCAGCTCAACTCGTACAAACCGAAGGTACAGCTCGACTGGCTGAAAAAAAACCTGAACAGCCTGGTCCCCAAAACATTGCTGGCGCTGTTTACCGTCCCTGCGATTATCCTGTGGGGCAAAACGGGCCTTGCCATCGCGGGAATTATTTATATTATCCTTGCCTATTTCTATAAGCCAAGGCAGGCTAAGACTCCGCTCGTGTATACCAAGCGCATTGTCCGCATGCTGATTACAAGCGGAATCATTATGCTGGTATTGCTTGCCGCTGCCGTCATCCTATGGGGCGGAAGGCGGATTTTGTTCCCAGTGGTGCTGTTTGGGACGTACGCGCTCACACCTTTGATTATCCTGCTTGCCAATTTTATCAACAAGCCGGTCGAAAAGGCAATCAATCATGGCTTTATCAAGGAAGCGCAGCAGATTCTTGCGGATATGCCGGACCTTAAAATTATCGGCATTACAGGCAGCTTTGGAAAAACGAGCGTCAAGTACTACCTGACGACGCTCCTTCAAGCAAAATACGACGTCCTGATGACGCCGCAGAATTACAACACGACGCTCGGCGTCGTGCGTACCATCCGGGAAAACCTGCGCGCTAC
The DNA here is from genome assembly GCA_900540275.1 of uncultured Oscillospiraceae bacterium. GTDB lineage: Bacteria > Bacillota > Clostridia > Oscillospirales > Acutalibacteraceae > Scatavimonas. The sequence continues at coordinate 19,224 of UQFO01000009.1, forward strand.
GCACGAAGTTTTCGTCTGCGAAATGGGAGCGCGCAATGTTGGGGATATCAAAGAAATCTGCGATTTGGTGCACCCGCAGTTCGGCGTGGTTACAGCCGTCGGCGAGCAGCACCTGGAATCGTTTAAAACACTCGATAACATTAAAAAGACAAAATTTGAACTGCCAAACTCCCTGCCGGAAAACGGTATGGCGTTTTTAAACGGCGACGATGAAAATATAAAAAGCGTACAGTATACGCGCCCGCACGTCACCTACGGCCTGGACAGCGGAAACGGCTATCAGGCGTTTGATGTCAGCTCGTCGGAAAAGGGCACTTCCTTTGAAGTAAAAGCGCCGTCTGGGGAAACAGCAAAATTCACGACGAAGCTCCTGGGCCGCCACAACGTGCTCAATATTACCGGCGCCATCGCCGTAGCGCACACAATGGGAATCAGCCTTCAGGCGCTCGTCCCCCAGGTGAAAAAAATTGAGGGCGTACCGCACCGCTTGCAGCTGATACGAAACGGTGAAACCCTTTTAATCGACGACGCGTACAACTCCAATCCCGCGGGAACGAGGGCCGCGCTTGAGACGCTCGGCTTCTTTGAAGCGCATTTCAAAATTCTCGTGACGCCCGGGATGGTGGAGCTCGGTGAAAAGCAGGATGAATATAACGAAGCCTTTGGCGCACAGGCTGCCAAGGTCTGCGACCATATTATACTCGTCGGCAGAAGGCAGGCGCCGCCCATTGAAAAGGGCGTGCTCTGCGCGGGCTTCCCGAAGGAGAAGCTCACCATCGTCGATACCATACAGGAGGCGTTTTCCCTGATAGCGCAGATAAACGCACAAGGCAAACCGAAGGTTGCGCTGCTTGAAAACGATTTGCCTGATAATTTTTAAGCTGTATTCTAATGAAGCAAGACAGGAGTGAGTGGAAATGAAAATTAAGCTGGCCGTTTTATTCGGCGGAAAGAGCGTAGAGCACGAGATTTCCATTATCTCGGCAATTCAGGCAATCCAGTCTATGAACACGGGAAAGTACGATATTATTCCGATTTATATCACCAAAAACAACGAGATGTACGTCGGGGACCAAATTGGGGACATCGAGGCGTACAGGGATATCCCCGCGCTTTTAAAAAGAAGCCAGCGGGTCGTGCTGATGTGCGACGGGAACCGCACCAATATCATGAAGTTCCCGTTCAAGGCGTTTAAAAACAATGTGTACGATACAATCGACGTCGCGTTTCCAATCGTACATGGTACAAACGTGGAGGACGGCGCGCTGCAGGGGTATCTCCAGACCCTGAACCTACCCTTTGTCGGCTGCGATGTCCTGTCCTCCGCCGTCGGCATGGATAAATACGTCATGAAAACAGTGCTCAAGGACCAGGGAATCCCTGTACTCGACTGCCTTTGCTTCAACATAGCGGAGTATAACGGCGGTACGGATAAGCTGATGGACCGGATTGAAAGGGAAATCGGGTATCCCGTCATTGTAAAGCCCGTTAACCTGGGCTCGAGCGTCGGTATTAAAAAAGCCAAGGACCGCGCGGCCCTTTCCGACGCGCTGGAGCTTGCGTTTGAGTTTGCGCCGAAGGTGCTCGTTGAGCGCGCGATTGAACAGCTCAAGGAAATCAACTGCTCGGTCGTCGGCGACTATGAAAGCGCACAGGCGTCCGAATGCGAGGAGCCAATAGGCTCTGACGAAATTTTGAGCTATACTGATAAATACTTAAGCGGCTCAAAGAACGCGAAAGCCGCGTCCGGCACGCAGGGCGCGAAGGGCGGTATGCAGAGCCTGCAGCGCAGGCTGCCTGCCGATATCCCCGCACAGCAGCGGGAGAAAATCAGGTCGCTTGCCGTCAAAACGTTCCAGGCACTCGGCTGCAACGGCGTTTCCCGCATCGACTTTATGATTGATATGGCGTCGGGAGATTTATACGTCAACGAAATCAACACCATTCCCGGGTCGCTCGCGTTTTACCTGTGGGAGCCGGCCGGCGTTTCCTACACGCAGCTGCTCGACCGTATGATTTCGCTTGCGCTCAAACGCAAGCGGGAAAGCGAAAGCATTCATTATTCGTTTGATACAAACGTACTCTCCGGAATCAAGCTCGGCGGCGCAAAGGGCGCAAAAATGTAAAAACGCGGCGCGGGCAGCCAAGCTGCCTGCGCCTTTTAAAAGGGGGCGATTTGGTGATCCTTACAATTAACCGGGCCCGGCCCTGTGAGGCGCGGGAGCTTACGGACATTTCCTTTGCGTCCAAGCAGTATTGGAACTATCCGGAGGCCTATTATATCGTTTGGAAAGACGAGCTTACCATCACGCCCGAATACATAGAAAAAAACAAGGTATTCACAGCCCGCTCAGAGGAAGGGCTTATAGGCTACTGCTCCGTTGCGCAGGTGGAGCAGGATTTCCACGCGGGGCGCGTTTTCGTACATAAGGGCTGGTGGCTTGAACACATCTTTATTTTGCCGGAGCATCTGCACAAGGGGATAGGCAGCAGGCTTGTAGGCTTTGTGAAGGGCTGGTGCCGCCAAAACGAGGTTGAGATGCTCTCGATTTTCAGCGACCCAAACGCCTCCGGCTTTTACGATAAGCTTGGCGCCCTGTGCCTTGGGGAATACCCTTCAAGCATCGACGGCAGGAACGTACTGCTTTATGAGCTGGCGATTTAAATGTAAAAAGTCAAAATGCCCCGCACAGCTGTGCGGGGCATTGCTTTGTCAAAATAAATTACTCGGTTGCCTCCGTGCCTTTCTCCTCCTGGACGGGCGCGTCCTGGCCCAAATCTTCATAGGAGCAGCAAACGGTGATGTCTTCCCCGTCGTCCTCAAGCGCGGCATACTCGTCGTAGCTCACCTTGGCCTGCGCCTCAATCAGGCTTCTGTAACGGTCGGCCGCCTTCTGCATACGGGCGGAAGATTTGTCGATTGTTTCACAGCATTTCCTGTTCTGCTCGCTGTCGTCCTTACCGCGCAGGTTTTCATAATAATACTTGCCCAAAGCGATATACGAACGGTTGATTAGGTCTGCCTCGTTGCGCATGACCATACGCAGGCGGTTCTGCTGTGCCTGAATCTTGTTTTTCTCTACAACGTATTCCACAGCGTCGGATACGGCGCTGCCGATAATCTCCAAAACCTTCATGAATCTTGTCTCCCAACATTGTTGTCTTTTCCGCGCCGCAGCGCGTTCTTTATTGCTCCGGTCTTTCTCTGGATTCCTTTTCCTGTGAATAATACTATTATTGCAGATAATTCCTGTAAGGTCAATATCTGCCGGAAAGAAATTTGCCTTTTCCATAGTCCGGCTGTTCCAATTCCGGCGTAATATGTTATAATAATAAAACACAATCACAAAAGGCCCCGCCTTCTATTATCATATGTTTTTTGGCGCGCAAAATGTACCATGCGGTTATAAATTCCGTCTTTTTTGAAAGGATGTTTTAAATGTCTTTAAGCGAACTGAAAACTGTAAACTGCCCGAACTGCGGCGGCCACAATAAGGCGGTAATCTACCAGAGCATTAACCCGGCGGAGGACATGTCCCTGCGGCGGGACGTATTGAACGACAGGCTGTTTACCTACAGCTGTGTGCACTGCGGGTATGAGGCAAGGCTTTGCTATCCTGTTTTATATAACGACGTAAAAAAGCGGTTTATGGTTTATTTTATCCCGAACAGCGAAAAAACGCTGCTGACCGACCGTGTGCTGGAAAAGGAAAACGTCAAAATTGCCCCGGTCAAAAAACGTCTCGTGACTTCCTATAACGATTTTAAAGAAAAAATTATCCTGTTTGAGGCCGGCCTTGACGACATGGCCGCGGAGCTTACGAAGCTCGCGCTCGAGGAAGCCGTACGCCGGCAGGAAAAGAGGATTGTGCGCGGCGGCTACTTTTCTGTTTATGACAAGTCAGAAATCGGCTTTACATATTTTACCCCCGATAAGAACGAACCGTGCGTGCGCACCACAAGCATGGAGGTCTATAACAAGTCGCGCAGCATTGCCGTCCGTCTGGGCCGCCGGGAGCGGCAGGCGCGCGGGTTTGTAAAAATAGACCGCCAATGGGCGGAAGAAATCCTATACCGCTACCAGAAATATGGTTTTGAAGAAAACGCATAGAAAAAGGAAGCCGCTTAAAAGCGGCTTCCTTTTTTACCTTTTTCTCCCCCGATTTTCTGATTACCCGCCAGCGGTTGGCCCCGCACCAAACATGGTGTAAGGCAATTATCTAAATACTCCAATCTTGTATTCATCATAATTTTACAATAAAGCTTGCTCTAATTTTTTTATGGGCAAGATAAATATTAGACCCTATACTTATTGACTTTTAATAATTACAAGAATATAATAAAACAAAGGTATATATGTAAACTTTTTAATAGAATGTTAAAAAGGAGTGTGCATAATGTATAAAAAGAAAGTGCGGCGTCTTATCTCCTTGTTCCTCTCCATTTTGGTTTTGGCTGCTTTTCCAGTCTTCTCTGCTGTAACTGCCTCGGCAGAGGTGCCTGGCCTGCGGACAGGCGAGACCTACTACCTGCGCAACGTCGCAACGGGAAAGTATATGGACGTTTACAATCAGGAAAAAACGAACGGAACAAATATCCTGTTATTCGGCTTCAACGGGCAGACCAACCAAAGATTCACGGTGGTGCATAAAGGGAACGGTATATACAGGCTGCGCCCCAAGCACGCAAGCGGCTATACGATGGATGTAACGGGCAGCAATGTGGATATCTGGCAGGAGGGAAGTTACGCCTCCGAGGATTTTACAATTACGCGCAACGTGTCGAGCCAGTACCCTGGTTCATATTATATAAAATACGGCAGTAAGTACGTTATGAGCAACGCCAGTGAAAATAGCGTTGTCGTTGCGGATACCTCTACCTACGACAGCAAGGCGCTGTGGTCGTTTGAAAAGGTTTCGCATGGTGATGCGGATATTTTTAGTAACAGATTTACTAATAGCGATGGAACATTTGATACTACCGGAGCGGATTCCCATATTTATCAGTGTTTAGAAAACAGAATGGGATACAATGCAATGCGACTTTTAAACTGGACTGCTGATAGTGCCTTAGATTACATATGTGCTGATGATATAGTAGTTTTTAATGGGCATGGATATTCCTCAGGTGGCTCTCTTTTATTTTTTAATAGTTCAGGCATTCAAACAGGTACAATTACAGCAAATAATAATATCAATACTTTACCTGCAAATAAATTAAATTCCATACGTGTATTTATTGCCTCCGCTTGTAGTTCAGGAAAAACATCTTCTTCTCATGGAAATTTAATAAATTCACTTTTTGCAAAAGGAGCGCACTTTTCAATTGGTTGGACCGAAACAATTGCTGTTGAACCTTCAAACCATTGGCTTAAAAGTTTTTTCGACAAAATTGGTGATAAGGGCGCAACCATAAAGGATGCCATAGACCATGCGGAATTTTGGTCTCATTGCGGCGGACTCTATTATAAGGGGGATTTGTCACAACAATTATCCCACCTATAGGCATGTAAACTTATTAAATCAGGGAGGTATTCACCATGGAAAAAACAAAGAAGAATTCCCGTCATATCCTGCGGTATGTACTGCTTGCCCTGCTCGTCGTGTGCGCGGGCGCTCTGTGCGGCTTTTCCCTCTCAAGCACGGGGCAGGAAATTGTCCAGGACGCCTACGGCAGATCAATGGAATTACTCAAACAAAACTCCACAAAGCAGGTTACGTTGAACGGAAAAAGCAGCGGCACGCTCACCTATAAAGAGACGATGAACCGCAGCGACGCGCCGGTAAACAGGCGCAGCGACAATTACGGCACCTACGACGTTTACGCGGATGAAGACGGAAACGAGTATATATTTCTTTTAAATTCCGACACATTATGTGGCTACAAGGCCAAGGACGCTACCGACATTATGGATTACACGGGCAAAGCCGTGACAAAGGACGACGCAAGGACAACGGCCGACGCATACTTGCAGTCCATTTTTGGCGAAAACGCGCAAAAATACCAATTTGAAAGCATTGAGGTACAGCATACCGTTTTCTATGTGGATTACTGCTTTTATTTAAACGGCGTAAAAACGGACGACCAGGTAACGCTTTGGATTCGCACTACTGACGGCGCTGTCTCCGCATGGCACGCCTTCAACCGCGGCCGGTACGACGGATATGCAAGCCGGAACCTTTCAACAAATGCGGCCAAGGCAAAGCTGGAGGAGCAAATTCCGCTTGTCAAATCTTCTGACTATGAAATTTTCGACCAGTATATCACCAAAACGGACGATGGCAGGCTTGTCATGCATTACGATATCGTCCATCACGACGACGGTATAGAAAAAACGCATACCTATGAAGCCCCCTTAGAGTAAAGGAACTTTTAAATATGACGATAAAAAAGAAACGTATCATTTTGGCAGCCACTTTGTGTATGTTGTTTATTATATCTACGTTTGTTACATTCCTCGCGATGAACCATTGGAAGCTCCCGTTCCCAGACGATGACTTTACTTCTGCTATAAAAATTGAATTTCCAAAGGGTACCGTCTGCGCACAGGCAGAATTTCAAAATCTTGCGATTGATGGGAGCCAGTGGCACCAAATTAAAATGGTTTTTCCCGATCAGGCTTCGGCAAAAAAACTTTTTGAAATTGAGGAGTGGGCAAATCAATATCAAAGTGATAAAGACTTAAAAATGCTGCCTTGGGATTTCTCGGTTTGCTATCATCAAAACGGGAATGACAGCGTAACGCGGAACTACCGAAAGACTGGTTGGGATGAGGAGCTTGCCGATTTTGTTCAATCCAACGAGCAATATATAACAGAAAAAATTCAGGAAATACCGGAAAAATAAATTAGGTGGAAACAATGACTGCAAAGAAAACGCGCACAATTTGGATTGTGTCCTTCTGCGCCCTGTTCCTCATAGCGGCGGGCGTTACGTACCTATCGCTGAGCTGGGATAATCTTTTTAGCAAGACGGCTCCCGCATATTCTCCTATTTCTTTTTCTGAAGATACGGTAAGCGCACGCGCTGAAATCAAGTACCTTACCGTTGATAAAATTACCTATGAAACAATAAAAATGGATTTTTCAGGTCAGACGTCCGCAAGGGAGCTCTATCAAATTGAGAGCTGGGCAAACAACTACGAATATAATCCTGAGCTTTTGCTCATGCGGTGGAACCTTTCGGTAGAATATACCCTTGAGGATGGCAGCACGCTGAAGCGCTCCTACCAAAAATGTGGCTGGGACGAGGTGCTTGCCGATTTTGTAAAATCACATGAGGATAACGTAACAAAAATGCGGGAATTTGGTTCATGACCAATGCAGCCCGATGAAAGGAGCCCCGGCGTACAATCGGTTGTACGCCGGGGCTCCTTTTTTCTGCCTTATTTAAAATACCGGACGCCGCTTTCAAAGAGCTTCTGGTCTTTTTCAAACGGAACATTTTGATAAAGATTTTTACCCTTGCGCTCGGAATGGCCCATTTTGCCGAACACCCTGCCATCAGGGCTGGTAATGCCCTCGATAGCGCAGACAGAGCCGTTCAGGTTGTACGCGATATCGTCTGACGGCCTGCCGTTCAAGCCGACATACTGCGTAGCGATTTGGCCGTTTTCCATCAGGGCCTTGACCGTCCCTTCGTCCGCGACAAACCGCCCTTCACCGTGCGAAACAGGAATGGCGAACACGTCGCCCGCGTTTGCGCCGCTGAGCCACGGTGATTTGACCGACGTGACCCGCGTATAAGCCATATGGGAGATATGCCTGCCTATGGAGTTAAACGTAAGCGTCGGGTCGGTTTCCTTAAGCTCCGTGATTCTGCCGTACGGTACAAGCCCCAGCTTGATAAGCGCCTGGAAACCGTTGCAGATGCCGAGCATCAGCCCGTCGCGCTGTTCGAGCAGGTCGGTCACAGCCTGCGCGACCAGCGGGTTACGGAAGGCCGTGGCAATGAACTTTCCTGAGCCGTCCGGCTCATCTCCGCCGCTGAAGCCGCCGGGCAGCATAACAATCTGCGCCTGCCTTATCATTTTTTCCATCTGTGCGATGGTTTGTTCTATATCGTGCGGCGTGAGGTTCTTTACGATAAGCACATCCGCCTGCGCGCCTGCCTTCTCAAACGCGCGCGCCGTATCAACCTCGCAGTTTGTACCGGGGAACGCCGGGATAAACACCCGGGGCCTTGCCGCCTTGATTGCGGGAGCTTTCTGGTTCCTCTGCGTATAGCAGGGTATATCAAACGCAAGCTTCGGGCATTCCGCTTTCGTTGGGAACACCTTTTCAAGCTTTCCGGTCCATATATCAATCAGCTCATCGAGCGCAAGCGTTGCCCCGATGATGTCAATCTGCTTTTCCGCGGCTGTTTTTCCAAGCACATACTGCTGTACCGCGGCGTCAAGCTGCGCGCCGTCCTCCATTTCAAGCACCAGGCCGCCCGACAGCGGCGCGAACAGCTCTTCCATGGTAAGCGCGTGATTGAATGTAAAACCGATTTGGTTGCCAAAGCACATCCTGCACACAGCTGCGGCCGCGCCGCCCTCCCGCAGTACGGATGCTGAACGGATTTTCCCCTCCTGCATCAGCTTATAAACCGCTTTGTACATCTCCTTGAGCCTGTCCCACTGCGGCATAGCTGTGTCCCTGTCCTCAGGCACGGGAACAAAAAGAACGGCAGAGCCTGCTTTTTTAAATTCCGCGGATACCGTTTTTGATGCTTTTGTCATCGCAACCGCGAAGCTTACAAGCGTCGGCGGGACGTCGAGCTGCTCAAAAGAGCCGGACATGCTGTCTTTGCCGCCGATGGAAGGAATTTGAAGCTCCAGCTGCGCCGTCAGCGCGCCAAGCAGCGCGGCGGCAGGCTTGCCCCAGCGCTCCGGCTTATCGTACAGGCGCTCGAAGTATTCCTGGAACGTAAGGCGGGCGCTCAAAGGGTCGGCCCCGACTGCAAGCAGCTTGGAAAGCGATTCCACCACGGCGTACGCTGAGCCGTGGAACGGGCTCCAGCGGGAAATTCCCGGAATATAGCCATAGCTCATAGCGGTCGCGTCGTCTGTTTCTCCCTGCTCAAGCGGAATTTTTGCCGCCATCGCCTCCTGCGGCGTGAGCTGGTACCTGCCGCCAAACGGCATCAGGACAGTCGCCGCGCCGATGCTCGAGTCAAACCGCTCGGAAAGGCCAATCTGCGAGCAGACCTCGAGCCTGCCAAGATTTTCTTTAAAGGCCCGCGCCCTGTCCATACCGGAAAGGCACTGCGGTACGGCGCGCCTGTAATTCTTTGTTTCATCGGGCGGCGCGATAACCGCGCTTGCACGCTGCGTCACGCCGTTGGTATTCAAAAATGCCCTGCTTAAATCGACAATTTTATCGCCGCGCCACGTCATGGAAAGCCTCGGGCTCTCCGTCACCTGCGCAACCGCCGTAGCTTCAAGGTTTTCTTTTCCTGCAAGGGCAATAAATTTTTCCACGTCTTTTTTATCGAGTACGACAGCCATACGCTCCTGCGATTCGGAAATCGCAAGCTCCGTACCGTCGAGCCCCTCGTACTTTTTGGTCACGCGGTCAAGGTTGACCGTCAGGCCGTCCGCAAGCTCGCCGATTGCGACGCAGACGCCGCCCGCGCCGAAATCATTGCACCGCTTAATCATGGTGGAAACCTCTTCGCGCCGGAACAGGCGCTGGATTTTGCGCTCCGTGGGCGGGTTGCCCTTCTGCACCTCCGCGCCGCACGTTTCAATCGACTGCGCCGTGTGCGCCTTGGAAGAGCCTGTCGCGCCGCCGCAGCCGTCGCGTCCGGTCCTGCCGCCGAGCAGGACGATAACGTCTCCCGGAAGCGGCACCTCGCGCACGACGTTTTTCTTCGGCGACGCGCCGATAACAGCGCCGATTTCCATGCGCTTTGCGGCATAGCCCGGGTCGTAAAGCTCCGTGACCTGTCCGGTCGCAAGGCCGATTTGGTTGCCGTAGGAGCTATAGCCTGCCGCCGCGCCCGTCGTGATTTTGCGGGTGGGGAGCTTGCCGGGAATGGTGTCCTTAAACGGAACCGTCGGGTCGCCGCTACCAGTAACGCGCATCGCCTGGTATACATACGAGCGCCCGGAAAGCGGGTCGCGGATTGCCCCGCCAAGGCACGTCGCCGCGCCGCCGAACGGTTCAATCTCCGTCGGGTGGTTATGCGTTTCGTTTTTAAACTGGACGAGCCATTTTTCCGTCTTGCCGTCGATTGTCACCGGCACTTCAATGGAACAGGCGTTGATTTCCTCGCTTTCGTCAAGGTCGGGGATCAGCCCGCGCTTTTTCAAAAGCTTCATACCGGCAAGCGCCATATCCATCAGCGAAACATCCCTGTCCGTGTCCTTGCCGTAAACCTCATTGCGCGCGTCATAATAGGCGTTGAGCGCCTGTTCTATCACGCCGGAAAGCGCGCCCTTTTCTATATCAATCTGCTCAAGCCTTGTTAAAAATGTGGTATGGCGGCAGTGGTCGGACCAGTAGGTATCAATCACGCGCAGCTCTGTCACGCTCGGGTCGCGTTTTTCCTCGTCACGGAAATAATCGCGGCAGAAGCACAAATCCTCAAGCGTCATCGCAAAGCCCATGGCTCCGTAATATTCGCGCATCTGCTCGTCCGTAAAAGAATTAAATCCCTCCACGCGCTTGACGTCCTCCGGTACCTGCACCGCCATATCGAGGCTTTGCGGTTTTTCAAGCGAAGCCACGCGCGATTCCACCGGGTTAACCAAATATGCCTTTACCTTTTCAAAATCCTCGCCGGTAATATCGCCTTTCAGCGCGACCACCTGCGCGGAAAGCACCTGCGGACGCTCTCCCTGGGTTAAAAGCTGTACGCACTGCGCCGCGCTGTCTGCGCGCTGGTCGTACTGCCCCGGCAGGTATTCCTTTGCGAATACGCGCCAGCCGTCCTCAACCGGAAAATCCTCTTCATAGACGATATCCTGGTTCGGCTCGGAGAATATCGTACCCCGCGCGCGCGCAAATTCCTCTTTCGACAGGCCGGACACATCGTACCTGTTGAGAAGGCGCAGCCCTTCTATCGCTTTGAGTCCCAGGTTATGGCGCAAATCCCATTTCATCTGGGACGCCTCAACGTCGAACCCCTTCCTTTTTTCCACGAACACTCTGATTACATCTGACATGTTACGACCCCCATACCGTGTTATTCACTGCCGTCTATTTTACCATAAAGGACGGCATATGACAATTCAGCCGGAAAAAATTTCAAAGAATCTTTTCCGGCTTGTTCCTTATTCCTTATGAAATTGCTGGCGGGCAAAGACTGCCTTTGCCTCTTCCGCGTTTTTAAGTATCTCTGCCTGGAGCTCCTTCACGCCTGGAAACTTTTTTTCCGGGCGCAGGAATTCAAGCAGGCGCACCTCTACCTGCTCGCCATAAAGCTCGCCGCAGTCCACGCCGGGTACCCATGTTTCAGCAAGCGGCCTGTCGGCGCCGACTGTGGGGCGCACGCCAATATTGGTCACGCCGCAGCGCAGCTCCCCGCCAATCTCAGCAGCGGCAGCGTATACGCCGAATTTCGGCAGGATAAATCCGTCGGGAATCGGCTGGTTAAAGGTAGGCGTCTCCATCCTCCTTCCAAGCTGGTTGCCGCGCACAACCGTAAAGTCAAAGGAGAACGGGCGTCCCAGCATGGCGTTCGCGTTTTGAATATCGCCGTTTGCAAGCGCCTGCCTGATTCGTGTGGAGCTCACAGGCGCTCCGCCGTACCGCACGGGCGCGACCGTTTCCACAGGGATATTATCGCCGCGCGCTATCATCTCAAGCGCGTGCGCGTCGCCCGCGCCGCCGCTGCCAAAATGGAAATTAAACCCACAGAACAGTTTTCTTGCGCACAATTTATCTATGAGCACCTTCTTTACAAATTCCTGCGGGTTTAAATTCCTGACTTCCGTAAAGTCAATGACAAAGAGCGCCCCTATGCCGAGCCTTTCCATTGTACGCGCCTTGCAGGTAGGGGTCATCAGCGCCAGCGGCGCTTCCCCCGTCAGCAAGCCCTGCGGGCTGTTTGCAAATGTAAAAACCGCGGGAACAAGCCCCTCTTCCTTACAGGCCGCCGCGCGGGATATCACCGCCGCGTGTCCCAAATGGACGCCGTCAAAAAAACCAAGCGCCACGCTCGTGGGTGTTTCCATCTGTTTGAGCCTTGTATATATCTCCATGGACAGCTTTCGCCCCCGTTATTTTCTCTTTACTCTTGTCGTCGTTAAAGCCTGCTGATATATTTTCCTGCGCGCTTATGCCATTCACGACGCGCTTTACCGTGCGGAGCGCCTTATACAGCGGAACCACGAAAGGCCCTTTCAGGCCATCTCCGCTTCGTGTTCCCTCTTCTATCCCCTTTTTAGCCTTCCCTCGCAGCCGGATAAATCCCATGCCCCAGCACCCGTCGGGAAACAGGCCCGTTAGGAAGCTTGTCCCGCGGCAGTTTTCCTGCACACAACGGGCCGCCGATGAAACCCAGCCGTTTTATAAGTCCAGCCGCCCTGTATATATTTTCTTACTTTTTTCCGCTGAACGTGAAGATGTGCTTGACCTCTATGACCATAGCAACTACAGAAATAATAATCAGCGCGATATCAATCATCGCGTAAATAAAGAACGAGCCCTCAAGCTGCGCCGATGTCGGGTTATTCTGTGCGGTCAGGAAACCGACCACGCCCCCTAGCATCCTGTTAAAGGACGCGTCTCCCCCGCCGGAGCCCATCCCCATATTAATCAGGGTCGACAGAATAAGGAACACGATGAGCATTCCAATGGACACGCCGGTAAAAATCGGCTTAGTGGGCTTGTTGATAATGCAGTAAATCAAAACGCACAGCATGATGGTCGTCGCCGCAATGACAACAATAGGGTTGATGAGCATGAATACCACCTCCGCGGGTCCTCTCTTTTTTTGTTATGCCTGCGCCGCGGTCATACCGTGCCGCGCTTTAAAAGCAGCGCGGTTTTCAGCACAGCCGTCTGCGTTTTTGCGTCCGGAATTTGGTTTTGGAGCACCATCTCTACCGCTTGTTCGAGCGGTATTTTTTCTATGCTTAAAAATTCATCCTCATCAGGCGACGGCTGTTCAACACTTTCTACCCGGCAGAAATAAAGATGGATGATTTCCGCACAGTAGCCAGGGGAAGGGTATAGCTGGCCGAGCGGGTAATAGCTGTGCCCTACGGCGCCCGTCTCCTCCAGAAGCTCCCGCTTCCCGTTTTCAAGCGGGTTCTGCCCAGGCTCGAGTTTGCCCGCGGGCAGCTCGAGCACAACCTCGTGATAGGGATAACGGAACTGCCTGACAAACAGCAGCTCATTTTTTTCCGTAAGCGCGGCAACACAAACGCCGCCGGGGTGGCCTACGACCTCGCGGCTTGCTTTCCTGCCGTTTTCCAGCTCTACCTCGTCAAGTGTGACGTTGATAATACGGCCTTGAAACACTTCCCTGCTCTGCAGCGTCTTTTCAAATAATTTCATATAAGCTTCCTCCCTGCTCCGGGCCTTGTCATTTTGGGCGGCCGGTTCACATATCTATATAAGGGTATCGTATCCTTTCAAACAGCGCGTGTTTTGTCACATTTTACGGAGGTGACTTTTTATGACAAAAAACAAAGGGGTCTGTACCGGCGCCGATAACAGCCACCGCGCCCGGCTTTCAGCGGAGCTGGTGCGCCGGTACCATTTCTTAAAGCGCGGCGTCATCGGCCAAAGCCGCTGCGGCCGCGAAATTGAAGCGTTTGCGCTGGGCAGCGAAGAGGAATCCGTCCTCTACTGCGGCGCGTTCCACGGGATGGAGTGGATTACCAGCCTTCTGTTATATAAATACCTCGACTGTGTCTGCGCGGCGGCAGACCGTGGAGGCTGTGTTTCTCAAATTAAGCTGACGCGCTTTTTAAAGCGGCGTGGATTGGTCGTCATACCGTGCGTGAACCCAGATGGGGTGGAGATATCTCTCCACGGCGCGCAGTCGGCGGGCGCATACGCAAACCTTGTCAGCCATGTTTCCGGCGGGAAGACGGCGCACTGGCAGGCGAACGCCGCCGGTGTCGATTTAAACCACAACTATGACGCGGGCTGGGAAGCGCTGCACAAGGCGGAGCAAAAGGCCGGCTTTGTTTCCCCCGGCCCCACGCGGTTCGGCGGAAAACAGCCGGAAAGCGAACCCGAAACACAGGCAATGTGCGCCTTCTGCCGGAAAAACAATATCCACCACGCGGTCGCCTTCCACAGCCAGGGTGAAGAAATCTATTGGCATTTCGGGGAACACACGCCCGAGCGCGCCGGCGTTATGGCGACTGTTATGGCACGGAGCAGCGGTTATAAAAAATCAAGTCCGGAGGGGCTTGCTGTCGGCGGAGGGTTCAAGGACTGGTTTATCACGGAATTTAAACGCCCCGCCTTTACGGTCGAGGTAGGCAAAGGACGCAACCCCCTCCCCCCTGAAGACCTTGGGCCAATCTACGACAAGATAGAGGAAATGCTGACTTTATGCCTTATTATGTGATGGCAACGGGGCACAGCCCCCACATTTTGTATTTATTATACCAAGTAAGTAACAATAATGCAACGAATTTGTAATGTATCTGTAGTTGTCTCATGACGAAAAACATGGTAATATTTGTTCAGTGAAAGAAATTCCCATCCGCTTTTGATTACAAGCACACAAGGTCTGTGTATTATATTTTTTGGACTCTTCCTAAAATTGAACTGTAAACGGGTTTCCGTTTACAGTTCTTTTTTGTTTAAAACCCCCGGCCGGGGCTGTCCGCGGCGCGGGGGCGTTTTTTTATGCTTCATCCTTAAAATAAATGTCGTACCAGACCAGGAAAATATATATCGTCCAAACCTTGCGGCTGTTGTCCTCTTTGCCGCTGTAGTGCTCGTCGAGGAAGCCTGTGATGACGTCCGGGTTAAAGAATTTCTTCGCCGTATCGGAATGGAACATTTCCTTCACGATATTATAATACCTTTCATCCCTGAGCCATACGCGCGTCGGCACGGGGAACCCGAGCTTTTCCTTCTGCGCCGTTTCAGGCGGCAGATGGCGCATGGCAGCCTGGCGCATGGCATACTTTGTGTTCTTCCGGTTGACCCTGAGCTTTGCCGGCAGGGAGGAGGCAACCTTGAACACCTCTTTGTCCAAAAATGGTACGCGCAGCTCCAGGGAATTCGCCATGCTCATGCGGTCGGCCTTGAGCAGGATATCGCCAACCATCCATAGGTTGATGTCGAGGTACTGCATTTTCGTTACCTCGTCGTAATCCTTCACCCTGTCGTAATATTTTTTGCATAAATCCTGCGGCTTCGTCACAATGGACGGGTCCTTCAGGATGCGCTTTTTGTCGTCCGCGTCGTACATAAACGCGTTGCCGATGAATTTTTCCTCGATTGGGCGCGCGCCGCGCATGATAAACCCGCGGCCCTTGATATCGGGCAGCTTTTTTGCGAAACGGTAGAGCGCCATGCGCAGCCTGTAGGGCAGGAGCCGCTGGTACCATTTGAAAACGCGCGGCTCGTTGTATACGGTATATCCTCCGAACAGCTCGTCCGCGCCCTCGCCGGAAAGCACGACCTTGACCGATTCGCTTGCAAGCTTCGACACAAAATAAAGCGCGATACAGGACGGGTCGGCAAGCGGCTGGTCCATGTGGTACTGCACCTTCTCAATGCTTTCCCAGAATTCCTCTGAGGTAATCAGCTTTGTACGGTGGTCTACGCCGATTTTCTCCGACAAACGCTTTGCCCAGCTTATTTCATTGTAACGCTCCCCAAAATCGAACCCGACGGTAAATGTCTTCTGGTCGGCAAAATAGGTGGAAACGTAGCTCGAATCGACGCCGCTGGATAAAAAGCAGCCGACCTCGACGTCCGATATTTTATGCGCGTTGACAGAGTTTTCAAACACCTGCTCGATTTTATCGACGGCTTCTTCCTCCGTCATGCTCTCGTCCGGATGGAACTGCGGCTCAAAATAACGCGTCGTCGTGACCTTCCCATCCTTATACCACAGGTAATGGCCGGGCAAAAGGCAGTATACGCCCTCAAAAAACGTTTCGGGCGGCACCACATACTGGAAGGAAAGGTAATTGTCGAGCGCACGGTAATTAAATTTTTTCTCAAAGCCCGGGAATTGTAATATGCTCTTGATTTCGGAAGCGTAGACAAAGCTGTCCCCCACCTGCGTGTAGTGCATCGGCTTAATTCCAAAAAAGTCGCGTGCGATAAACAGGGACTTGTCCTTTTTATTGTAAATAGCAAATCCGAACATTCCCCTCAGCCGGTCGAGCAGCTTTTCTCCCCACTGCTCAAAGCCGTGGAGCAGCACCTCGCTGTCCGTTTCGGTTGAAAAAACGTGCCCCTGCGCAAGAAGCTCCTCCCTGAGCTCCCTGTAATTGTAAATCTCGCCGTTAAAGGTCAAAACGAGCGTTTGGTCTTCGTTGTATATCGGCTGGTGGCCGGTGCCCAGGTCAATGATGCTCAGGCGCCTAAAGCCCATGGAGATGCCGCCGTCCAAATAAAAACCGTTGTCATCCGGCCCCCTGTGGGTGATGACCTCGGTCATGTTTTTAATCGTTTCATCCCTGTCTATGATTTGTCCCGTAAATCCGCAGATTCCGCACATATCGTATCGCTCCCTTTTTCCGCTGTGGCAAAACATTATGCTGTCATAATTAAAAATTCTACCACATCGCGTGTGCCCTTGCAAGCGTTTTACCGCCTTTATGCAGGAATGATACATCCCTCCCAAAAAAAGGGAGCCGCCGCCGCAAAAAATGGGCAGGCCCTTTTGCGGCGGCGGCTTTTATCAATACTCTTTATGCTTTACGACCGCAAAGGAAAGCCACAGGGAAATCCCGAGCAGCAACACGCAAAAGGCCGCACAAATCAGCAGGAGCAGCGGCAGGTTCCCCAGAATTACATCGAGCCGCGCAAACGCCCCGCTGCTGTCAAGCGCCAATGCATCGAGCGCGCCCGTCTTGCCTAAGATAAGCGCCGCGCCGACCGGAAGCAATACCATAAGCATCATGACAATTCGTCCCTTTTCCGTCCCAAGCTTGAGCATGACAGGCATCAGCACAGACAAGAACAGGCAGCCGATGGCAGCCGCAAGCGCCAGCCGCAAAATCGTCTCCGTATAGTTGACAGGATAAGCCGGCAGGAACCCATGGGCGAACATGATAAACAGAATCATCAGTACAAGCGAGACGCCAAGCAGGATAAGGCCGAGCAAATATTTTCCTGCGACCAGCTTTTTCCGCGTAACCGGCATAGTAAGCGCATATTTTTCCCAGCCGGCACGCTCGTCGTACGCAAGCGCCGTTACCGGCAGCATCATTGCAAGGATAATAAAATAAAGAATTGCGAACATCTGCATGGCGGGGTTGAACAGAGACGCCGTGAGTAATATTAACTCAATCACCAAATAAAGCATTGCGGTCTTTCTGAGCACCAGCAAATCCTTTAAAACCAGTCCCTTCATCCTGCATTCCTCCTTCTTGCGCCGCCTTTGTCCTGCGCGGCGGTAAAATAGAGCATAATATCCTCAATACCCGCGCGGTCGACAACCAAACCGCCCGGCATTTTATCGCGCCGCACGAGCGCTTCCACGCCGAACATGCCGCCGCGCTTTGAGACAACCGCGCTGTCCGGCAGCTTACCCAGCTGCTCCTGTGTACACTTTAAGACGCCGTACATCTCGAGCAGGCGGTCCTTTTCCTCCGAAAAAACAACCTTTCCCTGATGCAGGAACGTGATATAGTCGCAAACCTTTTCCAAATCGCTTACGATATGGGAGGACATCAGGATGCTGTGCTGCTCATCCTGTATAAAATCAAGAAACGTATCGAGTATTTTATCCCGGACCACCGGGTCCAGCCCGCTGGTTGCCTCGTCCAGGATTAACAGCCTCGTATCGTGCGAAAGTGCGCAGGCAATGGAAAGCTTCATTTTCATCCCGCGGGAAAAATCCTTGACGCTCTTTCCCAGCGGCAGGGAAAATTCTTTGAGAAACGCCGTATATTTTTTTGTATCCCATGTTTTATAGATACTGCGCAGCACGTTTCCCACCTGCTTTGCTGTCAATATTTCGGGAAAGCAGCAGTCGTCCATGACCACGCCGATATTTTCCTTGAGCGTACCGCTTAATTCGCCCCCGCTATTCCCCAGCAGGGATATTTCGCCTTCCTCCCTGCCTGCCAGTCCGAGCAAAAGCTTGATGGTCGTCGATTTTCCCGCTCCGTTTTCACCGATTAAGCCCATAATACAGCCTCCCGGCAGGGTAAATCCAATATGGTCGAGCGTAAAACCGTCGTAGGTTTTCGTCAGGTTCCTTACGGCAATTGCGTCGTTCATATGTCATTCTCCTTCGTAAAAAAGCTTGAGCATTTCTGAAAGCTCCGTTTGTGAAAGGCCGCACCTTCTGGAAAGCGCGCAGGCCTCCTGCAAATGCTCTTCGATTTCTTTTAAATGCTGCTCCCGGATGAGCTCCAGGTTTTTTTCCGCAACAAAGCTGCCCTTTCCCGTGACCGAGTAAATGAACCCGCCGCGCTCCAGCTCCTCATACGCGCGCTTCGTCGTTATGACGCTGATGCGAAGCTCCCGCGCCAGAAGCCGCATCGACGGCAGCGCATCGCCCTCCTTAAGCGCACCGGAAATAATAAGGTCTTTTATCTGCGAGACAATCTGCTCATAAATTGGAGTGGCCGAGCTGTTGCTGATGATAATATTCATGCGCCGCCTCCTTTAACAATATTGTATATACTCATTATATACAATATGACAACCTTGTCAAGCTTTTTCAAAAATTTTTTCTTTATAAAATTTTCCATAAAAACGCTCTTTTATGAATTTATTCTTCCTGAAACGTTTCGTTTCCTTGAATTTCTTCATAAAACTTTCTATGTTGGGTCAAAAGGGCAGAACATTTCGCTGTTTTTCCCTTTTGTAAACCCTTTTCGTCGACAGGGAAAACCTCGTCGCAGGTTTTCCCTTGACCCTTTCCAGCCGAGTAAGGGGCTGCGCCCCTTACAAACCCCACACGATAGAAAACATGCTGTTCCTCGTTTTATGTCTGGGGGCGTAGCACAGATACTGCGGGACGTTTCTACACCCCGCACATAAAACGAGGAGCGACCACATATTCTACAACGCTACGAAGGATTCTTAAGGGAACTCTGGGTTCCCTTAAGTCGGCGGAAAGGTGAACGGGCGTCAGGATGCCGGGAACAATGCGCCAAATCATGGGCTTTTCTAGCTCTGGCTTCGTTATTGTCCTCCGAAGGCGCAAGCCTTCGTTCGTCCTCTGCCTCGCCATAACCGATAAAAGCCTCATGATTTGGTTCGAAGAAGTTTGAAAAGAGAAAGCTCCGCCGGTTGCAAGCAAAGCGAACAAGCCATGCTGGCGCATGGCGCGTGAGTATTGCGCAGATAGCGGTGGAGATGGCCTTTTCAAACCGCATTGGCTCCGGTACCCTGAGGCCCTGAAAAGAGGAAAACCACCGAAGGGGTTTTCCTCTTTTGATTAAACATAGAATTTTTATAGAGAAAACCTAAGAAATCGAAGTGTTTCAAAAAAATAAACAGAAATGAAACAGCATGTTTCAAACCAAAATAAAGGCTTGTGTCCACCCGCGATAAAAAACCAAAGCATTGATACAAAAATTCATACAATCGTAACACATATAAGGCGGAAATCTCTTAAAATATGGAGTGGACTATTGCCATTTCTATCGCGTTTTTCTTGAAAAATGGTTTAAAAATCAAAGGAGTGAGTGAATCTATGGTTGAGGTGAAAAACCTCGTAAAGCGCTACGGCAACCAGCTTGCGGTCAACGACGTGAGCTTTACCGTGGACAGCGGCGAAATTTTAGGTTTTCTCGGCCCGAACGGCGCGGGAAAATCGACCACGATGAACATCATCACGGGCTACCTGTCCTCCACTTCGGGGACGGTTACAATCGACGGCTGCGAGATTCTGGAGGATCCCGCGGGCGCAAAATCGAAAATCGGCTATCTGCCGGAAATCCCTCCCCTGTATATCGACATGACGGTTCGCAAATACCTGGAGTTCATGTTCGACCTCAAACGGGTATCGCTCCCGAAAAAGGAGCATATTGAAGAGGTCTGTAAGGTTACAAAAATAAACGATGTGGAAAACAGGCTTATTAAAAACCTGTCGAAGGGCTACCGGCAGCGCGTCGGCCTGGCACAGGCGCTGCTTGGGAACCCGCCCGTTATTATTTTGGACGAACCGACGGTCGGACTCGACCCGAAGCAGATTATCGAGATGCGCGCGCTCATCAAGGGCCTGGGGAAAAAGCACACCGTCATCCTTTCCTCCCATGTGCTGTCTGAGGTACAGGCGACCTGCGACCGTGTTATTGTCATCAACCGGGGCACGCTCGTCGCGGATTCCGCCACAAACGAGCTGTCCGGCATGCTTACCAACTCGAATAACCTTTTGCTACATATTATAGGGAACGAGGTCGCCATAGCAAGCGACCTGAAAAGCATAGGCGGCGTCACAAAGGTGGAGCGCATCCGCAGCGTGTCCTCCGACTGCACGGAATTTATTGTGCGTGCGGATAAGGACAAGGACGTGCGCAAGGACATCTTCAACGCCATGGCGCATGGCAGCCATCCAATCGTTCTGATGAAGGACGCGGAGCTTTCTCTTGAAGAAGCGTTCCTGCGTCTGACGAACGGGCCAGCTCCGGCACAGCGGAAAGGAGGCAGAAAATAATGGCGGCGATTTTTAAACGTGAATTCACCTCATTCTTCAGCTCGGCTATCGCATACGTCGTGCTTTCTGTTTACTTTGTCTTTTCCAGCGCGTTCATGTTCTGGTACTGCCTGACATACAACACGGCAAACCTTTCCCCCATATTTACAAGCATGCTCATCATCACGGCGATTGTCATCCCGGTTTCGACAATGAAGCTGTTCAGCGAAGAAAAGCGCCAGAAAACCGACCAGGCGCTGTTGACTGCCCCGGTGAGCATTTTCCAGATTGTTTTCGGCAAATACCTGGCGGCATTGCTTTTATTCGTTTGCTGCCTCGCTATCTACTTTGTATACGCAATCGTAATCGCCTGCTTTGTCACGCCCGCATGGTCGATGATTTTCTGCAACTTTATCGGCTCGTTTTTAATCGGCGCTGCGCTGATTGCGGTCGGCATGTTCATTTCTTCCCTGACGGACAGCCAGGTTGTGGCGGCAGTCGTGAGCATGGCGGCAGGGCTTGTTTTGACATCCTTTGTCGATATGCTCGCAAATATCATTCCGGTAGAGGCAGTTTCCGGCGTGATTACAAGTATATCTTTTTCTCTGCATTACCAGGATTTCGCAAGTGGTACATTCAATATTCCGGACGTTGTATTCTTTTTGAGCTTTATCGCGGTTTTCCTGTTTTTGACTGACCGTGCGCTTGAAAGAAAACGCTGGAGCTAAGGAGGTGGCATAGATGAAGCATAACGACGAAAATAAAAAGAACCTGGGCCAGGTCGGCAGCTCCCCCGAGGAGGAGGCCGCAAACACCCCGCAGGAAACGCCGGAGGATACCGGCCTTCAGGCAAGCAGTGTCGACGCCGCCACGCTGGACGCATTTTCAGACGACCCGGAGGAAGGGCTGTCCAGTGAGGAAAATGCGCCTGCGGACGGCCAGAAACGGCGCGGTAAAAGGGAAAAGCAGAAAAAACAGCGTTCCCACGCGTTCAAGCACGGCTGGCTTGCTATATTAATTACCTGCTTGTTCATCGCTGCCGCCATTATCGTAAACGTCATTGTTGGCGTGCTTGCGGATAAATTCCCGCAGATGAACCTCGATATGACAGGCACCAATATGAACGCGCTTTCCGAGAACACCATCGATTTCGTCAAGACAATCGACCAGGACGTGGAAATTACGGTGCTCGCCTCCGAAGAGGATTACAAAAACAACAACCAGTATTTCCTCCAGGCGAACACGCTGTTAAAGCAGTATCCCGTTTATAACGATAAAATTAAAATCAAATATGTAGACCTTTCCGCGAACCCGGCGTTTGCGTCCAGTTATCCGGATGACGACCTTGCCGCGGGCGATTATATCGTAAAATGCGGTGAAAGGTACAGGGTGCTCACAACGACCGACCTGTTCAACATGACGACCGACCAGCAAACCTACCAGCAGACGGTCGAGTCGCTCAACCTGGAGCCTGCCGTCACGACGGCGCTGCTGAACGTTACCTCAAAGGAACAGACAAAGGTTACCTTTATCAACGGCTTTGGCGATTACAACGCGGACGCCTACAAAAAACTCCTTGAAAGCAATAATTACGAGCTCACTGAAACGACGCTATTGACCGAGGACATCGACAGCGACACGCCTGTCGCCGTGCTGTTTGCCCCGTCCGTGGACCTCGACTCCGCCGCGGTACAAAAATTAAACGACTTCCTCTCAAACGGCGGTGATTACGGCAAAACGCTTATTTTTGTAGCAAATTCCTCTTATATGGAGGACACCCCGATTCTCGATTCCTTTTTAAAGGAATGGGGAATGGAGCTTTCAAAGGGTTATATTGCGGAAATGGATAGCAGCCATATGCCGAGTGCAAACAACCCCTTTGCCTCTGTTTTCGACTTTGCAAACGATAATTTCACGGCGGGCCTTAAAAACGCTTCTATCCCAATGGCTTCTGTATATACCCGTCCGGTGAACATCCTGGATGAAAAAACAGCCACTCCGCTGTTTAAGAGCTCAGAACAGGCCGCTCTTTACCCGTTCGACGCGGATGAAAGCTACGATATTACAAAAGAAGCCAAGTCTGCGCAAAACGCCGCGGCCATCAGCAAGCATACCGGTAACGACGCGGAATCCGCCGTCGTAGTTTTTGGTTCAAACGCGATGTTTGACTCTACGCTGCTTTCCGCAACCTCCTATAATAACAGCGGTTATCTGGTCAATCTGACAAACATCCAAACCGCCCGCGGGGATGAGAGCATTTCCATTGAACCGAAGAACCTGCAGGCACAGGAGCTGGGTATCCTGTCCTCACAAATTATAGGTATCTCGATGCTGCTGTTTGCCATCCCGCTGGCTATCTTGATTATTGGCATCGTGGTATGGGCGCGCAGGAGGCACAGATAATGAAAAAGACGACCAGAAATATTATCATCGCGGCGGCGGCCGTCGCCGTTTTGGTAGGCGTATTTTTCCTCGTCCAGCTCATCCCCTCCTCCAATTCCGGCAGCACCGGCCCGACCTATCCGACCGATGAAAACGGCGAGCAGTACGCTACCGACGCGAAGGGCAATAAAATACCCTCTGAAAAAGACAAGGACGGCAATATTTTATCCGCGGGCGTAGTGGAGCTTGAAAACAAGGGCCCGCTGAAGCTCAAGCAAATCGACGTGGAAAACGAGTCCGGTACGTTCTCGATTCTTGCCGAAACACCGAAAACAACAGGCTCGGGCGATACGGACGCGACCGGAACCTCATCGACAAAATATACGCTCGTCGGCTTTGAAGACGAAGCGCTTTTCAGCGGCCAGCCGGAGGCGATTGCAAACGACGCCGCCAACATGACGACGACGCAGATTATCGACATCACAGGCAAAAACCCTGAGGAATACGGGCTCGATAAGCCGCGCGCAGTCGTTACAGCCACGTTCGAGGACGGTTCCAAGAGCACCTATAAGGTAGGAAACGCCGCGCCTGCCGAACTCGGCACTTATCTGCAGTTCGGCGACGATAAGGCAATTTACCTGGTGGCAAACGATTCGGTAGACAGCTTCCTGTTCTCGCCGCTCGATTTAATCAGCAAGGAAATTACCACCGCCGCACAGGATGAGGACAACAGCGAAATCAAGACCCTTACCCTTACAGGTACAAATTTTCCCGATAAAATCGTAATGGAGCCGAACGACGACGAGACAAACGACGCGTATTATAAAATGACCGCTCCCAAGACACAGCCTGTCAACGTAACAAACGGCTCCTCTGTGACGGGTGCCATCCGCGGCCTTTCAGCAGATAAGGTCGCAGCGGTAAACCCGAGCGGCAAGCAGCTCAAGACTTTTGGGCTTGATAAGCCGGCGGCTGTCGCACAGGCGGTATACCCGGATACAACCATAAAGCTCTCCGCCTCCAAGGCGGACGGGGACGGCAACGTCTACCTGATGGTTTCGGGCAAAGACATTGTTTACCAGATAGCCTCGAGCAAGGTCCCGTGGGCGACTATGGATTACGACAGCCTCGTTTACGAATACGTGAGCAAGCCGAAGCTTGACTTTATTGGCTCTGTCGATTTCAGTGCGTCAGGAAAAAATTACACCTTCAAGGTAACAAAGGAAGAAAAGAAGGACGACACGACCGGCAGCACCACGACGGAATACGGCGTAACCTGCGGCAAGACTAAGGTGAAATCCTCTTACTTTGAAACCTTCTTCGACAGCCTCACAAGCGTCCAGAGGGATTCCTCCGCCGGCAGCCTCAAGGCAAGCGGTAAACCGCTGCTGACTGTTACCTACCACTACAACAACGGTAAAAGCGACGATACGCTCAAATTCTACGACGCGGGCAGCCGCAAAATTTTAGTAGAGAAAAACGGCTCGCCGGACTGTGTGATTTTCGAAACGTATACCAACAAAATTATCTCTGACCTTCCGACGATTGCGGCGGGAAAACGCGTCGATCCATCGTAACAAACCGTTTATTAAACAGGCCGTCCGGGTTACCGGGCGGCTTTTCTTTTTGGATTTTCCGCGCTTAAAGTCGTATCTTTTGCAACCGTGAAAATGTTGGCTTTTTGAACGGTGTCCACTATAATAAAACGGAACACCGTTCAAGGGGGCCTGTGAAAAACACTTTTGATGTAAAGGAAACCATCATAAAAGCGGCAACTGAATTAATTGAACAGCATAACGGGGACGCGGCAAAAATCACCTATCCTGTATTTTGAGCAGTTCGGCCTGTTTTTCAGCTACGATATGCTGGGCTATACCTTTATGCCGCTGTCCACATTTTTCGCAGGCTTGGCTATTGATGTGCAAACGAGGCCGAATAAGTGGCTGAAAGCCCTGCTTCTTATCCACGGCGTGTTTTTTATTACCTGTTTTATCCTACCCATGCTGGGATTGTTTTCACCCGGAATGGAAGGGGCAGGCTCGATAGGCACCGCTGTCCTTTTATTCTGGTGCGCCTTTTTTATTCCCGTTGGCGTGCTGTCCGCCCTGTATTTTTCAAAATGCAATGGGCAACAGGCGGCTGTTTTCCATCACACCAAATTAAAGCCGTAAAGAAAGGCCGCGGGATAATCCCGCGGCCTTTCCGTTTATTTATATCTAACTGTATTTTATGATTCCTGTTCCTCAGGGGCCTGTTCTGGCTCATCCGGCTCCGTTGTTTCCGCGGCGCCTTCAACCTCTTCCGCTTCCGGCTCCTCTTCTTCCTCATGCGGCGCCCTCGCGAGCGTGACAACCTTACTTCCATCCTTTACCTTCATAACGACGACGCCCTTGCTCGGCCTTGCGCACAGGCGGATGGAATCAGCCTGGATGCGGATAATGATACCGTCGTCGGAAATGATGATGATGTCGTCCTCCAAATCCACGACCTTAATCGCCGCGACATCGCCGTACTTTTTGACATGGTAGTTGGTAATACCTTTACCGCCCCTCGTCTGGAGCCTGTAATCGCCGATTTCAGACAGCCTGCCAAAGCCCGTTTCAGATACGGTGAGCACGTATGCGTCCGGTCTCAGGGTTGACATGCCGACAACCTCGTCGCCGTCGCGCAGCGTAATGGCCTTCACGCCCCTGGCGCCCCTGCCCATGGGCCTGACATCCGTCTCTTTAAAGCGGATGGCCATACCCTTTTTCGTCGCTACGAGCATTTCCGCGCTGCCGTCGGTCATCCTGACCCAGGCAAGCTCGTCGCCCTCGTTGAGCTCCAGCGCGATAATACCGCCCTTTCGCGCCGTATTGTAAGCATTGAGTGAAATGCGTTTGACCAGCCCGCGGCGTGTCACCATAATAAGGTATTTGTCTTCATCGAACTGCGGCACGCGAATCATCGACGTAACCCTTTCGTCCCCGCTGATTGGCAGCAGGTTTGCAATGTTCATACCCTTCGCGGTACGGCTGCCCTCCGGTATTTCGTAGCATTTCAGCCGGTAGACGCGGCCCCTGTTCGTAAAGAAAAGAACATAGTCATGGCTGTTTATAATAAACATCTCGCTCGCCGCGTCCTCTTCCCTGCGCGCCATGGCGGATACTCCCCTGCCGCCCCGTCGCTGGGTGTGGTACGTATCGACTGATAAGCGTTTGACATAGCCAAAGCTTGTAAGCGTCAGCACGCATTCCTCCTGCGGGATAAGGTCCTCTATATCGACCTCCCCGCTGACCGTCATGATTTCTGTCCTTCTGGGGTCAGCAAAACGGTTGCGCACGGCAAGCGCCTCGTCTTTGATAATTCCAAGCAGCCTTTCCTGGTTTGCAAGGATATCTTTAAAATCTGCAATTTTTTCGCCCAAAACGCGCAGCTCTTCCTCTATCTTTCCGCGCTCCATGCCGGTAAGCTGTCCCAGGCGCATCTGGACGATTGCCTGCGTCTGCACATCGTCCAGGCCAAACCGCTCAGTCAAGCGCTGTTTCGCCGTCGACGTGTCCTTGGAGCTGCGGATGATGGCAATTACCTCGTCAATAAAATCTATCGCAATTTTCAGGCCTTCCAGAATATGCGCGCGTTCCTCCGCCTTGCGAAGGTCGTACACCGTGCGGCGCGTCACGACGTCAATCTGGAAATCGATGTAATCCTGCAGCATTTCCCTGAGCGTCAGAACCTTAGGCTCCCCGTTTACAATGGCTAGCATGATTACGCCGAACGTCACCTGCATCTGTGAAAACGAATAAAGCTGGTTTAACACAATCTGAGGGGACGCGTCGCGTTTGATATCGATTTCTATATGCATGCCTTCCCTGTCGGAATGGTCCTCTACGTTTGAAATGCCCTCGATGCGCTTATCCTTCACAAGGTTCGCAATGCTTTCAACGAGCCTTGCCTTATTTACCTGGTAGGGAAGCTCCGTCACAATAATTTTGAAGCGCCCGTTTTTCTGCTCGACAATCTCCGCGCGCGCGCGGACGATAATCTTACCCCTGCCGGTCGCGTAGGCGGCACGGATGCCGCTGCGCCCCATAATCATGGCGCCCGTCGGGAAATCCGGCCCCTGGATATGCTGCATAATATCCTCGAGCTGCGCCTCCGGGTTGTCAATCAGGCAGCACATCGCGTCGATAACCTCCCCCATGTTATGCGGGGGGATATTTGTCGCCATGCCGACCGCGATACCGCTCGAGCCGTTGACAAGCAGGTTCGGGAAACGCGACGGCAGCACGGTCGGCTCCTTGAGCCTATCGTCGAAGTTCGGCATGAAGTCAACCGTTTCCTTATCGATATCCGTGAGCATTTCGACTGCCATTTTACTCATTTTTGCTTCCGTATAACGGTAAGCGGCGGGCGGGTCTCCGTCGACCGAGCCGAAGTTTCCGTGGCCGTCTACCAGTGCGTAGCGCATAGAGAAATCCTGCGCCAGCCTGACGAGCGCGTCGTACACGGAAGCGTCGCCGTGCGGGTGGTAGCTGCCCAGAACCGCGCCGACCGTATCGGCGCACTTCCTGTACGGCTTTTCCGGGCCGAGCCCCTTCTCATACATGGTATATAAAATACGTCTATGTACGGGTTTCAGTCCGTCGCGGACGTCCGGCAGAGCGCGCGATACGATAACGGACATGGAATAGGCCATAAACGAATCCCGCATCTCATTATTGATATCGACATCGATCATCCTGGACTGCGGCATAATGATTTCGTTGTTTTCCAATGAAAGACACCCTCTTCTTCTAATTTGTTGCTTCTTTGGGGTATGAATTTATGAAAACGGCTTTTTATTTGCCGGTTTTTACGTATTGACCCTTTGGGAGGGACTGCTCAAACACCTGCCGGACTGCGCCTATTTCCTGCTGTGTCAGCACGCGCTTGGGAATCGCCGCGCCGGATTCGCAAGAGGTATAAACGTAAAAAAGGATATCAGTTTCCACGCATTTCCACATTTGCTCCGGCTGAGCAGTCAGAGTACATCTATCCGTTTTTATTTCTATTCCCTGCTCGTTTAAAAGAAAAGCAATCGATAATTTTTTATTCTCCATTAATTCATACTGTTTTTTTGCCCTTTTTTTCACATCTGCCCGTAAAACGTATCCATCATAGTACAGGCAAAACGCAATTCCTAAAACCAATATGAAGATATTGGAAAAGGTCATCCTTGCTTGCATCGCAATATCCAAAATAGAAGCGAAGATACAGCATAACCCGGTAACGATAAAAAACAGCGAAAGCTTTTTCTGCCGCATCATCCGGGAAAAAATACAATATGTCTCGATTACCTCTTCTTCACTCAAAAGATAGCTTACGTTTATCCCATTTGCCATAGAGTTTTCCCCCTGATTATGCCGCGGTTATAAATTTTTCCACGTAAATTTCCTTTAAATAATCCCGCAGCATAGCGGCCTGTTCCTGGGTACACCGCTTTTTATTGATAATTGTAAACCTGCCGTCTTTCCGCTTGAAAACAAAGAACCCGTTATCCTCCAGGCACTCTGTTACATCCGTACGGTATATCTTCATATATTCGTGCTCGCTCTTCAATTCAAAATATTCCTTATAGAAAGCCCACGACTTTTCTTCTCCAATATAAAACGCCGTATCATATACCTTTTTCATTCTTTCCATATAATTTTCCGGCAGGAGAATCAAAAACAAAAAGGAAAAAAGAATAAGAAGCACCACCATCAGCATAGAAAACACAGGAAAAACCGTCACCTGGCGTGCCAGAAGGCTCCATACAATCTGTAAAAATAATATTCCTGCAAGCACTGCAAGGCAAATTCCACCGGTTTTTTTCTTTTTGCCGGATAATAAGTAACGGTAAGCTGTTTTCTGCGCGCTTAGATATTCCTCTTCGCTTAAGGCTTGGTTTTCCAGCACCAGAAACGGCTTGCTGCTATCCTCTATATACATTTTTATCCCCCGATTGCATTTTGGATGGCCTCAAAAATCCCTGGCATTTCCTTTTTTATGTTGACGGGGCGGAAGGTATTTGAGCTTACAAAGCCATGGCAAGTGCTGCCCACAGAAAGCAGCTTTTCGTCCTTATCCCGTTTAACGCTGTATTCAAATACGATGCGCGCCGCCGTAATTTTACTCACCCAGGTTTCCACCGTCAGCTCGTCCTCATAGTATGCGGGCAGATAATATTTACAGTTAAGCTCTGTCAGCGGGGTCATTACACCCGTTTCCTCCATAATGGAATACGGCATGCCCATGTGTTTCATAAAATCAGTTCTTCCGATTTCAAACCAGATGGGATAGACCGAATGATGTACAATCCCCATTTTGTCTGTCTCGGCATACCGTACCGTAATGCTGCTTTTCGTCTTCATTTTGACCACCGGCGTTTCATAAGATTACAGAAAAATCCTTTACTTTTCGTAAGGTCTCGTCCCCTTTTTCACAATGCTTTTGATTTTGGGAAGCATTCCTCCGGAAACAGCGCGTTCCGGAATTGCAAACAGCTGGCCGTTTTCCGTGTGGAAAATCATCAGGCTGCCCTTCTGCGAAAGCCTGCTTGTCTTGTCAAGCGGGATTTCCCACGTTGAGTTCTCTCCTGTAATTTCTATCATATCTTCCCGCACCTTGGCGCGGATAATATTTCCCTTTGCGTTTTCCTTTGCGAGCCTTCTCAGCTGTACATAGGGAACAATCCAGATTGCCGCGATGACCAGCAGGCAAATAACGGAAAAAATCAACCAGTTGTAATTCTGGCCGAAAATATAGGAAATAAAGAAACCCGCCGCCGCGATTGCCATTAAAACGGTATAAAGCACAGCCCTTTTTCCGCTGGTTTTAAAAATTCCCGCGTTTTTCAGGCAGGTATACGCTTCATCTACCGTCAATGAAAAAGACAACTCTTCGCAAAACGGTTCATTTTCCCCATAAGAGGCGTTTTCCCGCCGCGTTTCTTCCGCCGGCTGCCCGCAGTCAAGCTCAGATTCATAATCATTCACGGCCGTCACCTCCTGTCAACAGATTTCATCAAATCATTTAAATATCGAGGTTCTGCACATATTTCGCGTGCCGCTCGATAAAATCCCTTCTGGGTTCCACCTTGTCACCCATCAAAATTGTAAAGATTTCATCCGCCTTTTCCGCGTCGGACAGCTCCACGCGCAGCATTGTCCTGGAATCCGGGTTCATCGTCGTCTCCCAAAGCTGCTCAGAGTCCATTTCACCAAGGCCCTTATACCGCTGAATATCGGATTTTCCCTCGATGGTGGCCAAAATCGCGTCGCGCTCCTCATCCGAGTATGCATACAGGTGCTCTTTTCCCTTTGTTATCCTGTAAAGGGGCGGCTGTGCTATATAAACATGGCCTTCGTCAACAAGCGGCCTCATAAAACGGAAGAAAAAAGTAAGCAGAAGCGTACGGATATGCGAGCCGTCGACGTCGGCATCCGCCATAATGATGACCTTGCCGTAGCGCAGCTTCGTTAAATCGAATTCATCCCCGATTCCACAGCCGAGCGCCGTAATGACAGGCATCAGCTTATCGTTTCCGTAAACCTTATCGAGCCTTGCTTTTTCTACATTGAGCATTTTACCCCAAAGCGGCAGAATCGCCTGGAACCGCCTGTCTCTCCCGCCCTTGGCGGAGCCGCCTGCGGAATCTCCCTCGACGATATAAATTTCTGTCTCTTCCGGGTCCCTGGACTGGCAGTCGGCTAGCTTGCCCGGGAGCGCCGCCGATTCCATAGCGGATTTTCTCCTGACAAGGTCCTTTGCTTTTCTTGCCGCCTCGCGCGCGCGGGACGCGGCGAGCGCCTTTTCAAAGATTGCCTTTGCCGTCGCGGGATTTTCCTCCAGGAACGTCTTTAGCTTGTCGCTTATCAGCTTATCGACTATTGTCCTGATTTCCGTATTGCCTAGCTTTGCCTTCGTCTGCCCTTCGAACTGGGCCTCCTTGAGCTTAACGCTGATGATTGCCGTCAGGCCCTCACGCACGTCCTCACCGCTCAGGCTCTTGTCGTTGTCCTTTAAAATATTGAACTTCCTTGCGTAATCGTTCATCACCCTGGTCAGCGCGCGCTTGAAGCCTTCCTCATGCGTACCGCCGTCCGTCGTGTGAATATTATTGGCAAAGGATAGGATACATTCGTTATAGCTTTCGTTATACTGCATCGCAATTTCGACTGCGGAGGTATCATCCGGGGCGCTTGCCGCGAAATAAATGACCTCGGGATGTACCAAATCGAGCGATTTTTTCTTATGGATATACTCCACAAAGCTTGCGACGCCGCCCTCGTAGAGGAAATTATCCTGCTTGATATCGTCGCAGTCACGCTCGTCGCGCAGCTCGATATGTATACCCGCGTTTAAAAACGCCTGCTCGCGGAGGCGTGTTTCAAGCACCTCAAAATCGTATGCGTCTGTCTCTGAAAAAATTTCAGGGTCGGCCTTAAAGACGACCTCTGTACCTTTGGTTTCTCCCTTTCCGATAACCTCCAGGTCGGTAACGATTTGCCCGCGCTCATAGCGCTGGAAATATATATTTTCCCCATCGCAGACCTTTACCTCCAGCCATTCGGACAATGCGTTTACGACGGACGCGCCGACACCGTGCAGGCCGCCCGATACTTTATATCCGCCGCCGCCGAATTTGCCGCCCGCATGCAGGACGGTAAAGACGACCGTAACGGCGGGAATCCCCATTTTCTGGTTGATGCCGACGGGTATACCGCGTCCGTTGTCGTACACGCGGATGATATTGCCCGGCAGGATACTGACGTCGATTTTTGTACAGTAGCCCGCGAGCGCCTCGTCGATTGCGTTATCCACAATCTCATATACCAGATGGTGCAGGCCGCGCGGCCCTGTTGAACCGATATACATGCCCGGGCGTTTTCTTACCGCCTCCAGGCCTTCCAGCACCTGTATTTCGTCGGCGCCGTACTCACTGTCGGTTTTCGTGATTTCTAAATTATTATCCAAAGGAAACAACCTCCTCTAATCATACAAAACGAATCGCGCTTATTTTTTCTCCAGTTTTTTATACCGCACGGTATATGGGAACATTGGGATAGTGAGCGCAAGCAGAAAGGCGGTAACGCCCAGGCAAACCCATACCGTTATATTTTCAAATAAATTAAGGCAAATAAGGTTAACCGCTACCAATACTGCGGCGGCGGCAAGCAGCAGCAGCGCGCGGCCTTTTTTATAAGATACCTTGAATTTCTTCCCGCAGTTATGGCAGGCGATTTCTTCTTTATGCGTATTCTCCCTCACCTGCCTGTAATGGTAAACCGCGTGGCAGTACGGACACAGCGGAAGCTTCAACATCCCTTTACACATCCCAGCTTTTACTTTTTGATTCCGTTGGAAAACTCAGAAATATCCAGGTAATCCTCCTCCGCGGTATTTCCTTCCTTTACAGCGGGAATTACTTTCGTAGCTCCGCCGTCCATATCGTCGTCGATTAATAAAAATTCACCGCTGACCTGTGAAACGTTCGGAAGTACCTTCGTCGACCCGCTCGCAGGCGTAGGATAATAAAACCCGCCGTCCTTTTTTTCTTTTTCCGGTTTTGCTGAAGAAGTAGTCTTAAGCGGGACCAACCGGTAAAAAAGCGGTGTACAGGCATAAAATACAAGGAAGGGCAGAAATACCCACAGCATACCCCACAGGTTCGTATAATCCCCTATAACCAGCCAAACCGCCAAGATAACAGCCGATACGGCTATCGCGGCGATAATTGCCGCGCGCAGGGCCTTAACAAAATATATCGTCGCATTTCTTCCGCATTTTTTACAGGTATGCTCTCCCTTTTCTTTTTCCATAATTGCGGTCACATAAGAAACCTTCTGTCCGCAGTAAGGGCATTTTTTTTCTTTCATATCCCGTCCCTGGCCTTTCCTGATGAAATTGAAGTTTTCCACATAATCTCTGATATATTGTGGAAAACTTACTCCGGAAGAATTTTTCTTCTCTTTAAGAGTGTTGCCGTTGAAAGCTGGCTGATATACACGGAACTCTTCTTTTTTCTTTTGCTTTTACATAAAATAAAGGATTTTGGCAGCTCGTACGTTACATTGACGACACAGCCGCCCTTTTCCGATTTTGTCAGGAAGTTCCTTGTATGCTTCGATACTGTCGTAATATCGAGATCAAAAATCCCTATAATATCCTTTGTCCTGACCACCGTATCCTGTCCGAGATGCAAATACATTGCTTCACCCTATTTTTTTCTCTTCTTTTTTCATTTCTTCCACCGCGCCGTCCTTAATATAAAAAACCCTGCCGCAGTGCAGATGGCCAACAGCCGTTACGTCGCAGCAGGTTATAAAAACCTGCCAGCCGGCCGTTTTATTGAGCAGAAAATTCTGCCTCGATAAATCGAGCTCGCTTAACACATCATCGAGCAGTATGACTGGCTTTTCTCCCGTCAGCTCCTTTAAGATACCGGCTTCCGACAGCTTGAGCGACAAAACAGCGCTTCTCTGTTGTCCTTGCGAAGCATATATGCGCGCCTTCATCCCATTGATTAAAATATCGAGGTCATCCCTATGCGGGCCGTAATTTGTACATCCGGTATAAATATCCTCTTTCCTTGATTTCTCAAGCGCTTTCTTAATTTTTTCTGTCAGCTCCGGAATCCCGTCGCTTTCGAGCGCTCCATATCCCGATTGATATGAAATAACAAGCGCTTCCTTTTCTTCGGATATCCCCCGGTGGAACTCATATGCTTTCCTTTTGAGCAGTCCGGTATATTTCAAGCGCTCCTCTGCCAGCATCCCGCCGGTAACAGAGAGCTTTTCGTCCCAGATATCGAGCGTATCAAGCAGTTCCCTGTGACGGGGAATATCCTTAAGCAGCGCGTTGCGTTGGTTGAGAATTTTATTGTATCTGGAAAAAAGCATGGCATACCGCGGCTTTAGCCGGCACAGCGCCCCATCCAAAAACTTTCTCCGTTCAGACGGCCCATTTTTTACAAGCGTCATATGCTCCGGAGAAAAAACGACAGAAGTACATTTTCCTATTAATTCCGACGGAGAATTTTTTTTCACGCCGTTTAAAAACGCTTCCCTTTTATTAGGCAGAATATTAATTCTTACCTCCTGGATTCGGTCCTCCGCATAAAAATGCAGGGAGCTGCAGGCATAATCGCTTTCAAAGCCTATCAGCTCGCTGTCCTTTGCCCCGCGAAAGGAGCGAACGCCGTTGAACATCCAGATACATTCCAGAAGATTGGTCTTTCCCTGCGCGTTATCCCCATAGATGACATTGATTCCATCAGAAACAGTCACCGTATTATCCTTTAAATTGCGGAAGCCATGAAAGGAAAGCTCCTTGATTATCACTTCTGGCACACCTCTAACATTTTATCTTCATTCTGCGCCGTATCTCCCGCACGCATTTTTTTGCCGCGCTGGGTGCATACTTCCCCATTGACCTGAATTTGCCCGCTTTGGACAAGCAGCTTTGCCTGGCCGCCTGTTTCGGCAATCCCGCCGAATTTCAAAAGCGCGTCAAGTCGTATAAATTCATTATCTATATAGATTTTCTCAGTTTTCATTATTTAACCTCATCGGCACGACGAGGAATAAAAATGCGTCTCCCTCCGTCGGCACGATTTTCATCGGCGTAAGCGGGCCGTTTAGCTCCAGCTTTACAATATCCGTATCTGTATTTCTCAGAGCATCCAGCAAATACCGGTTATTAAAGCCAATTTCCACATCTTCTCCCTTGACCGGCGTTTTTATCGCGTCGTTTGCTTTGCCGATTGCTGTGGAGCAGGAAAGCTTGATTTCTTCCGCGTTTACGGTAAAGCGTATGGGCGACTGTATTTTATCTGAGGTCAAAAGGGACATTCTTTCCACACTGCCTATCATATCGCGCGTTACAACGCATGCCTCCGTCTTATTCCCGGCGGGAATCGTTGATTTATAATCGAGGAAGTTTCCTTCAATCAGCCTTGTAAAGATGGAATAATTTTCAATCTGGAAAACCGCGTGCCGCTGTCCTATCAGGATTTCCGTATTTTTCTCTTCGTCAGAAACAAGCTTCAGCACCTCGCTCAAAGCCTTGCCCGGAACAACGAACCGGCTGTTCTGTTCACAGGCGATGGTTTCCTTACGCAGCGCCATACGGTACCCGTCAACCGATACAATCCGAATAACATGCTCCTCAATATCAAACAGGGAACCGGTATAGATTGGCTTTGAAATATTATCAGAGACAGCAAAAAGCGTTTGTTTTATCATATTTTTGAGCAGGCCGCTCTGAATGGTGAGCGTATCTGTCTTTTCAAAAGACGGCAGCTCCGGATAATCCGCCGCCGCAATACCGACGATTTTATATTCTGCCTGTCCGCTGTTTATATAGGTAATAAAACGGTCGTCCGTTTCCAGGCAAACTGTTTCGTCCGGCAGGCGCCTGACAATATCCCCCAGAAGCTTTGCGCTGACAACGATTGCGCCTTCATCTGTAATATCCGCATCGATTACCGTTGTAATACCAATTTCCAGGTCATATCCGCACAGCGTTATCTGGTTATTTTTTGCTTTGATTAAAATACCCTCCAGTACAGGAAGGGAGGTTTTGGAGGATACGGCCCTCTGAACATTGGTAACCGCTTCAGCCAAAGCGCTTTGTGAACAAGTCAGTTTCATAAAATCACCCATTTCTAAAAAATAAAGAAAAAGAACAGAGATAGATTACTAGATTTTAGTAGTAGTAGTAGGGGGTGTCAACATGTGGAAAGACCTTATTTTATGGCATGAAAAAGGGGAAAACCGGTTTTTCCCTTTTGTGGGAAGGATGTGTACGGAATGTGGAAAAAAACGGATGCGCCATTTTTCCATGATAACATGTTGACCATTGTGGAGTGAATGTGGAAGAATATGTGGAAAACTCAAATTATCTGTCCCGTATATTTTTGACGATATCTTCCACCGTCTCTTTAATTTTACTGTCCTTGGCCATATTCTTTTCCACCTGCTGGATTGTATAGACGATTGTGGAATAATGGCGGCCGCCAAATTCGTTTCCTATCTGTATCATGGAAAGGTGGGTCAGTTCGCGGACGATATATATGGCGATATGGCGCGCGTTTGAAAGATTTGCGCGGCGGTTCTTGATGGAGCGGATGTCTTCGCTTTTTACGCCGAAGGTACGCGCAACCTCGTCAATAATTTTTTCAACCGTAAGCTCCGGCGGGGCCTCGTTGTTGAGAATATCGGAAATAGACTCCTGCGCGCCTGCGATTGTCGGCTTTTCCCCGTTAAGCAAATTTTTTGCCTTCAGTTTTTTTACGACGCCTTCCAGCTGCCGGATGTTGGTTTTCAGCTTTGTAGCGATATATTCGCATACCTCGTCTGGAATGTTGATATCGAGCAGCTGTGCTTTTCTTTTAATAATAGCGATGCGCGTTTCGATGTCCGGCGGCTGGATATCAGCAATCAGGCCCCATTCAAAGCGTGTGCGGAGGCGTTCCTCAAGCGTTTTGATTTCCTTGGGCGGACGGTCTGAGGTCAGTACAATCTGTTTTTTGCTTTCATAGAGCGTATTAAAGGTATGGAAAAATTCCTCCTGGGTAGATTCCTTGCCTCCGATAAACTGTACGTCGTCGACAAGAAGGACATCCGCGTTGCGGTATTTCTGGCGGAATTCTTTGGTTTTTGCCATTTGGATAGATTCAATCAGCTCATTGGCAAAATCATCGCCTTTTACGTAGAGAATATTGATGTTGGAATGGTTCTTTTTAATATCGTTGCCGATTGCGTAAAGAAGATGGGTTTTTCCCAGTCCGGAATGCCCATAGATAAAAAGCGGGTTATATGCGCCCGCGGGATTTGCCGCGACCGCCAGGGACGCTGCGTGCGCAAATTTATTGGAAGAGCCTACAATAAACGTTTCAAACGTATATTCATAGTCGGAATCGGGGCTTTCAGCTTCTTCTTTTTTATCGCTTCCGGTTTCTACCTCGTCTGGTACCGTCAGCTTAATTTTGATAGAGGAGCCGAATACAGCTTCAAAGGCTTCCTCCAGAAGCGTCAGGTAGCAGCGCGTGAGCGTCTGGCGGTGGAATTCGTTCGGCGTTAGAAGAATGGCCTCCCCCGTATCAAAATTCAAATCGATTGGCTCTATCCTGCTAATCCATGTTTTATAGGCGACGTCTGTGATTCTTGTCTTACAGTAATCGCAGATTACCTCCCAAGCCTCATGAAAAGACTCCATTATCATCTCTCCTTTTTAAAATTACGGCTAATTCAAGAGATTAGAAAACGGAACTATATATAGTATATATTTTACTTATAATATATAAAAATCCCACTCTTTCATTATCTGTTCTATTCTATCATAAATACGAGCTTTTTTCAAACTTTTTCTTTCAAAAAAAGAGATAGAAAGGTTTGCTTTTTTCTTTTTTTTCTGTTATTTTAAAATACAGGATAAAGGAAGCCCTGAAAAGAAAGGCACAATATCTTGTAAAAGCATAATTTAGCGGCTTGTAATGCGTGTTTTATGTGATTTCTCCCTACGAAAAAAAGAAAAATTTTTGTTGACGATTTCGAATTATTACGCTATAATGCTATATTGCAAGGTTAACACCCGAAAGGAGGGGTCTGCATGCTGAGAACCTATCAGCCCAAAAAGCTTCATAGGAAAAAGGAGCACGGCTTCAGGAAGAGAATGTCCGACAGCAACGGACGCAAGGTATTGGCTCGCAGGAGAGCAAAGGGCAGGAAAAAGTTGTCTTACTGAGATTGAGGCCACTTGAATGTGGTCTTTCTTTTTGTTAAGGCATGACTGCCGCAACGGCGCAAAAGGGACAGGCTTTGCATATTACGGGCGGGATGGCAGAATGAAAGAATCTTTTACATTAAAAGAAAACAGGGATTTCAGGCGCCTGTATAATAGGGGAAAATCCTATGTGTCGCCCGTGGTGGTTACTTATATTTGTAAAAATAGGAACCAGAATGTCAGGTACGGCATTACCACCAGTAAGAAAATAGGCAAGGCAGTGCAGCGAAACCGGTCCAGAAGAGTCATTAGAGCCGCATTTTCACAGCTGCTTCCGCAGGTGAAAAACGGATATGACTTTGTTTTTGTCGCAAGGACAAAAACGCCGTATGTCAAAAGCACGGAAATATTGCGCTGTTTGAAGAAACAGCTGAAAGAGGCGGGAGTTTTGCAATGAAGCGCCCGCTTATTTGGCTTATTAAGTTTTATAGAAGCTGTATTTCGCCGCATACGGCGCCAAGCTGCAAGTTTACGCCGAGCTGTTCCCAGTATGGGCTGGAAGCTATCGAGCGTTTCGGCGCCTTTAAGGGCGGATTTATGACAATATGGAGAATATTGCGTTGTAACCCCTTTTCTAAAGGTGGATATGACCCTGTTCCCGAAAAGAAAAAAAGGGTTAGGAAGTAATAGGAGGACTGCGCAATTATGTTTGATATTTTTGGTTGGATCGGCAGTATTTTCGGCTGGGTTCTATGGGGCGCCTTTTCACTGGTGCATGATTATGGCCTTGCCATTATTATCTTTACGGTTGTTTTGAAGCTGATCCTGTTCCCGGTATCGATTAAACAGCAAAAATCGATGGCGGCAAACGCCAGGCTCTCCGGAAAGCAGCAGGAGCTGCAGAAAAAGTACGGAAACGACAAAGCGAAGCTCAACGAGGAAATGAGCAAGCTCTATGAGAGAGAGGGCGTAAGCCCAATGGGCGGCTGCCTTACCTCCCTGCTCCCTATGCTTTTGCTCTTGGGCGTTTATTATGCCGTTATTAACCCGCTTACCAATACGATGCATTTGGCGGCTGATAAGGTAACGAGCGCAGTCAGCTATTTGAATACGCTGCCTGGTATTGGAACTTCGTTCAATAATTTTTACGGACAGATTGATATTATCAAGCTTGCGCAGACGACGCAGGGCTCTTCCTATCTTACAAATTATTTTGACGCAAATACGATTGCACAAATCAAGGATTTTGGAAACGGCTTCCATTCCTTTGGGCTCGACCTGTTAGGCCGCCCGAACGAAGGCCTTACCATTTTGATAATTGTACCGATTCTCTGTCTTGTAACGTCGGTTTTTACACAGTGGTTCACCATGAAGCTGCAGGGACCCATGCAGGGACAGCAGGGCTGTATGAAATGGATGCTTCTGCTTATGCCGCTTCTGAGCGCATATATCGCTTACACAGTGCCTGCCGCGGTAGGCTTTTACTGGATTGTTTCTACCGTGATTGGTTTTGCACAAACGCTGATTTTACAGAATTTCTACAGCGCTGGTATTATGGGCGCGAAAGCGGAGGCGCAGCGCGTTGCGCTGCTTGAGCTGGAGGAGGCAAAGGTTCCTTACAGCTATAATCCAAAGTTCGAAAATAAGGGAATCATCAACAGGAAAAAACAGGGGAAAAAGAAGTAATCGCAGTAAATTTGCCGGAATTATTGCAGTCCCATACTTTTTCAATAAATAAAAGACGTGTAAAATTACTTGGAGGTGTAAAAATTGTTAAAAGAGGCAATTGGGGTCGGCGAAACTGTCGTCGAGGCGCAGGAAGATGCCTGCAGGCAGCTTGGAATTGAAGCGCATGAGGCGGAAATTGAAGTATTGCAGATGCCGGAAAAGAAGAAATTCGGTATATTTGGGGGGAATCCGGCAAAGGTTCGGGCATATATTGAGGTCTCTCCGGCGCAGAGCGCGGCGGATTACCTGGATTCCATCCTGAAGGCAATGGGACTTAACGACATAACAATGGAAATTAACGAAACCGAGGAGGGCGCGGTAATCAACCTCTCCGGTGAAGAGGTTGGCTTTGTGATTGGCAGAAGAGGGGAAACGCTCGACGCGCTGCAGTACCTCTGCGGTTTAGTGGCAAACCATGTAGATAATACATATTTCCGAGTTACCATTGATACGGGCAATTACCGTGAAAAACGTGAAAAGACGCTTGAGATTTTAGGAAGAAAGCTTGCGTTCAAGGCGCTCAAGACAGGTAAAAACGTACCGCTTGAGCCGATGAACCCTTATGAGCGCAGGATAATCCATACGGCTGTGCAGAAGGTAAACGGCGCAATTTCGTGGTCGGAGGGTGAAAGCATCAACCGCCATGTTGTAATCGGGCTTGACCCCAAAGTACCCAGGCCGCAGCGCACAGGCGGATATAATAAAAACAGGGGACCGAAAAGGCCCTACAACGGCGGCGGATATAAGAAGGACTATAATAATAACAGGGACTTTAACCGCGACCGTGGCAGCCGCCCCCCGCGCCAGCAGCAAGGCGGCCAGCCTCCCGTGAAGAGGGAGCCCAGAAACGAGGGCGGTAATTTCTCACTTTATGGAAAGATTGAGCCGCGCAAGGATAACAATACGGAAGAATAAAGGGCTTCATCAATTTAAAGGAGCACCGCTATGAATCCTGCTTCTTATTTTTTACTATTCATCGCGCTTTTTGTACCCATCTTTATTCTCTATTCCGAGGAGAAGAAAAGAAACCGGATTTTGCGGCGCATCCGCAGGAAAAAGAGAGGAAGCGTACAAATGGACCAAGAGCTTTTCAGCGGATTTATCGGTAAAAATTGTATGATTAAAACGTCTGAGAACATCCAGGGCGAGATTAAGCGAATCGAAGGCAATTGGATGGAAATTG
The DNA here is from genome assembly GCA_900540275.1 of uncultured Oscillospiraceae bacterium. Taxonomy (GTDB): domain Bacteria; phylum Bacillota; class Clostridia; order Oscillospirales; family Acutalibacteraceae; genus Scatavimonas. The sequence continues at coordinate 59,980 of UQFO01000009.1, forward strand.
AGACGAAATATGGAAAACAACTGCTTAACATTGATTTTATTGAAAGAATACAGGAATATCCTTTTAATAAAAAGCGGTAAACCGAAAACGGAAGAAACTTCAAATTTTACGGGACTGCCTCCTTGCAGTCCCGTTTTTGTTCAAAGAAAACAGGGTGAAAGAGAATGGAGCAAAAAACAATTGCCGCAATAGCCACAGCCCAGGGAACGGGCGGCATCGGCGTAATACGAATATCGGGTGAGCACGCGTTTGCCATAGCCGAAAGGGTATTCCGGCCGGCCGGCAGAAAAAAAGTAAAGGAAATGAAAGGCTATACGGCTGCGTACGGCTCTGTTTACGACGGAGAGGAAAAGCTAGATGAAGGCATACTGCTTGTATTCAGGGCGCCGCACAGCTATACAGGAGAGGATGTAGCGGAGATTTCCTGCCATGGCGGCATTTATGTGACGAAAAGTATTCTCAGGGCCGTCTTTTCAGCGGGCGCCTCCCCCGCCGGGCCTGGGGAATTTACACAGCGGGCCTTCATAAACGGAAAGCTTGGCCTGACTGAAGCCGAGGCAGTAATGGATATTATCGGGGCGAAGGGGAAAAACGCCGCGCGCGCGGCCCTTTCCTGCCGTGAGGGCGCACTGAGCAGGAAGATAGATAAGATTTGTGAAAAGCTTACGGAGACAGCGGCGCATTTAAGCGCATGGGCTGATTATCCCGAGGAGGATATCCCGCAGGTATCCGTCGAAACGCTTTCTCAAAGCCTGAATGCGGCAATAGCGGCATTAGAAGAACTACTAAAAGGATATGATGCGGGAAAAGCGGCTTGCGAGGGCGTAGAAACCCTGATTACCGGCAAACCAAACGTCGGAAAGTCCACCCTGATGAACCTGCTCGCGGGCTGTGAACGCTCTATTGTGACGGATATTCCCGGGACAACGCGCGATATGATAGAAGAAACGGTTGCGCTCGGCAATGTAATGCTGCGCCTGAGCGATACGGCTGGACTGCGCAACACCGACAATCCTGTGGAAAAAATCGGTGTGGAGCGTGCAAAGCAGAAATTAAAAAGCTGTGGGTTGGTGCTTGCGGTGTTCGACAATTCATCCCCCCTATCGGCGGAGGACAAGGAAATGCTGCACCTTTTAGCCGGAACCCCGACGATTGCTGTCATAAATAAAACAGACTTGGGCGGAAGGCTCGAAACAGAAATTATCAAAAAGTATGTCGATGAGGTGGTGTTTATCTCCGCGGCTAACGCGCAGGGTATCGATAAACTAGTACAGGCAGTGGAAAAAGTTACCGGAACACAGGAATTTGACCCGTCCCAGGGGATTTTAGCGACAGAACGGCAAAGAAACGCGGTAAGTAATGCGCTTAAAGCTGTGGAAGAAGCTGTTTTTGCCCTGCAAAGCGGAATAACGCTCGACGCGGTAACCGTTTCAATTGAGGAAGCCGTTGGAACGCTGCTTGAGCTGACAGGAAAACGGGCGAGCGAGGAAATTGTACACCAGGTTTTTTCGAGATTTTGTGTAGGAAAATAAAAGGAGGAAAGCAAATGGGCTATCCGGCAGGAAATTACGACGTAGCTGTCGTCGGAGCAGGCCATGCGGGCATCGAAGCCGCTCTTGCGGCCGCAAGGCTTGGATGCAGGACAGCAGTTTTCACAATCAATATGGATGCGGTCGGAAACTGTCCCTGCAACCCCTCGATTGGTGGCACGGCCAAGGGACATCTCGTGCGTGAAATCGACGCCCTCGGCGGCGAAATGGGCCGTACAGCCGATGAATGTTTTCTACAGATGCGAATGCTCAACCGGGGAAAAGGCCCGGCGGTACATTCCCTGCGCGCGCAGATAGACAGAAGGAAATACAGCGACGTCATGAAACAAAAGCTGGAACGCCAGGAAAACCTGGACTTGCGCCAGGCTGAAATTGTGGATATCAGGCAGACGGCGCAGGCATGGGAATTAGAAACGCGTATGAACGCTGTATTTACCTGTAAAACAGTGATAATTGCAACCGGAACTTATTTGGGAGGACGCATTTTTATCGGGGATGTTTCCTTTGAAAGCGGGCCTGATGGAACCTTTCCGGCGGCTTTTCTTGGAAAGGCGCTTAAAAACCTGGGTTTATCCCTGCGCAGGTTTAAAACAGGGACACCGGCGCGCGTCCTGAAAAGCAGTATCGATTTTTCAGGGCTTGAGGTGCAGCCCGGGGACGAGCCCCCCATACCCTTTTCATACGATACGGAGGATTTGGGCGAAAACAAGGTAGTTTGCCACGTCAGCTGGACCAATGACGAAACAAAACGGATTATCTTGGAAAATATCCACCGCTCTCCCCTCTACGGTGGAAAAATTGAGGGAATAGGCCCCCGTTATTGTCCGAGTATAGAGGATAAAATTGTCCGTTTCGCCGATAAGGAGCGCCACCAGCTCTTTATAGAGCCGTGTGGGCTGAATACGGAGGAGATGTATTTGCAGGGGATGTCCTCTTCCCTGCCTGAGGATGTACAGCTCAAGTTTTATCATTCGATTAAGGGGTTGGAGAACGCGCTGATTATGCGCCCCGCTTATGCGATTGAATATGACTGTGTAGACCCCTTGCAGATGGATGCTTCGCTTGAATTCCGTGATTTTCCCGGACTTTACGGCGCGGGACAGTTTAACGGGAGCTCAGGCTATGAGGAGGCAGCCGCACAGGGCTTGATAGCAGGAATCAACGCGGCGCGCAAGGTGAAGGAAAAAGACCCGGTCATCCTTGACCGTGCAAGCTCTTATATCGGTACGTTAATTGATGATTTGGTAACGAAGGGCGCTTCTGACCCTTACCGGATGATGACCTCGCGGTCTGAATACCGCTTGATACTGCGGCAGGACAATGCGGATACGCGCCTGACCCCCCTTGGCAGGGAAATCGGCCTGATAACTGACAAAAGATGGAGCCGGTTTCAGAAAAAACAGGAATTGAAAGGGCTGGAATTTAAGCGGCTGAAGGAAACAGTCCTTCCCCCTACCCCACAGCTCAATGAAATTCTTGTTTCATGTGAAACATCGGAGGTTACAACGGGGATAAGGCTGATTGATTTACTCAAACGCCCGCAGCTAAGCTACCAATTGCTCTCGCCTGTCGATTCGGGCCGGCCTGAGATTGACGGGAATATTTTTGAACAGATAGAAATAGACGTAAAATATGAGGGCTATATCAAACGGCAGCAGAGCCAGATTGAGCAAATGCGCCGTTTAGAAGGCAAGAAACTGCCCGCAAAAATAGATTACAGTGGAATTACAGGCTTACGTCTGGAGGCGCAGGAGAAGCTAAATAAAACCATGCCCGCCAATATCGGCCAGGCATCACGGATAAGCGGAGTAAGCCCTGCCGATATTTCGGTGCTCCTGATATGGCTTGCGCAGCAAAAAAAGGAGGACGGTGAAAGCACATGATGCAATGGCAGGAGCTGTTAAGCGAACAGGCGCAGAAGTGGGGCGTCTGCTTAAGCGGAAAACAGCTTGAAATGTTTCGCCTTTATGCCGATTTGTTAAGGGAATGGAATGAAAAAATCAACCTGACAGCCATCACACAGCCGGAGGAGGTTGCGGTCAAGCATTTTCTGGACAGCCTCTCCCCTCTAAGGTTTGTGGATATTCCGCAGGACGCGTCATTAATAGATGTTGGGACTGGAGCGGGCTTTCCGGGAATTCCCCTTTTGATTGTGCGGCCTGATATCAGGCTTACCCTGCTTGACAGCCTTAATAAACGCCTTTTGTTTTTACAGGAGGTACTGGGGGCGCTTGGGCTGGCCGCGGAAACGGTACATGCCCGCGCGGAAGAAGCGGGAAGAAATCCGAAATACCGGGAAAAGTATGACTTCGCCGTATCGCGCGCGGTAGCGCCGCTCAATATTTTGTTTGAATACTGCCTGCCGCTTGTAAAACCAGAGGGCCGGTTCATTTCAATGAAGGGCCCCCAGGCGGAGGAGGAAATCCATTCAGCGCTGCCTGCCGCCTCATTACTATCAGGAAAAATCGAAAAAACGGAGAAGCTCTCTCTTCCCGATGGAAGCGGCAGGACAATTATCATAATCAAAAAAAATGGATGCAATAAAAAAATTTATCCGCGCCATGGGTCGAAAATTGCAAAAAAACCGCTTTAGGATTTATATTTCGACCAAATTGAAAGCAATTCAACGCAAACAAGCGAAAAGAGCTATAAAAATACAGCCACGCTTTGACAAACAACTGCCTTTCCCTATGCTATTATAGTCTTGCAATCAGGCTTGTCCTGTTGCAAATCTAATGCAGAGGGTGAGGCAGTTGATTTTTTCACAAAAAGAAGAGAACCGGCTTGTGGAAATCCCGATTGGAAGCATCAGGCCGAACAAATCGCAACCGCGGCGCTATTTCGCGGAGGACGAGCTGTGCTCACTTGCGCAGAGCATTGCGAACAACGGTATCCTACAGCCGCTGACGGTCAGAAGAATTTCCCAAACGGAGTATGAGCTGATAGCCGGGGAACGCAGGCTGCGCGCCTCTGTAATGGCGGGCCTGCAAAAGGTTCCGTGTATTGTTATGCGGTGCAGCGACAGGCAGTCAGCCGTTTACGCACTGCTTGAAAACCTCCAGCGGGCAGACTTGAATATGTTTGAAGAGGCGCGTGCCATCAGAAAGCTGATTCTTGACTGCAATCTCACGCAGGAACGCGTTGCAAAGCAGCTTGGGAAGAAACAGTCTACAATCGCAAATAAGCTCCGGCTGCTTCGGCTGGACGAGGATGAGCAGCAAAAAATTCTTGACAACGGTTTAACGGAACGCCATGCGCGCGTACTGCTCAAGCTTGACGGCGAGCAGAGAAAAGCAGCGTTGAAAAAAGCGGTTGCCGGAGGGCTGAACGTCAAGCAGACAGAGCAAATGGTAGAGCACATGCTCGAAAACGAGCTGGAGGGCAAGGGACATACTACGAAAATCATTATCAAGGATGTCCGCATCTTTATGAACACGCTCAACAAAGCAATCAATACCATGCGGCTGTCTGGTATCGACGCCAAAACTGAAAAAACAGAAAACGAAGAATACATAGAATATAATGTAAAAATTCCTAAGACGTCTGCATATAGGCAGACAGGCGGTAATATTTCCGCATAAATAACCCACTGGGCAGGGAGCTGCCCCACTAAAAATGCTTACGACTATCCCACTCATACCCATTTCCTTATCTGAACCCCTTATACCGAAAGCCGCGCAGTGAATGCTGTGCGGCTTTTGGTATATCTATCAATGTTTCATGTGAAACATTGCTGGGAGCCTGTAAGAGAGATAAATTAAAAAAGTAGGAGGGAAGCCCTTTTCAATTCCTTGCCGAGGTGGTATAATTTTAACACATCATGGTCAGAAGGAAAGGGGGATTCCGTTGGCAAAGATTATTGCAGTCGCTAACCAGAAGGGCGGCGTGGGGAAAACGACGACGTCGGTTAATTTGGCTGCTGCGCTTGGTGTTTCCGGAAAAAAGACGCTGCTTATCGATATCGACCCGCAGGGCAACGCAACGAGCGGGGTCGGCGTAGACAGGCGCGGCGTTAAATTTTCTACCTATCAGATTCTGGTCGGCGGCGCAAAGGCTGCCGCTTCCATCGTCGATACGGGCTTTCAGGGACTGCATCTTATCCCGTCAAGCCTGGATTTGGCGGCGGCTGAGATAGAAATGGCGGAATTTAAGCACCGGGAGTCCATATTAAAGAATGCCGTGTCGCCGGTGCGGGGAGAATATGACTATATCATCATCGACTGCCCGCCGTCGCTTGGGCTGATAACGACAAACGCGCTTTGCTTGAGCGACAGCATCCTCGTTCCTATTCAATGCGAGTATTACGCGCTGGAGGGGCTTTCCCAGCTTATGAATACGGTACGCCGCGTCAAGCGCCAGTATAATGAGCGGCTCGAGATGGAGGGCGTTCTGCTCACCATGTACGACGGCAGGCTCAACCTGACACAGCAGGTCGTTGAGGAAGTAAAAAAATACTTCCCGCGCAAGGTGTTCGCCACGGTCATACCAAGGACGGTGCGCCTCTCTGAGGCGCCCAGCTTTGGTAAGCCGATTATGTATTTTGATAAATCCAGCAAGGGAAGCGCCTGTTACCTGCAGCTTGCGCAGGAAATCCTGTCGAAGAGCAGATAAGAAGAAGGAGAACGGTAAATGGCAAAGAAAAAGGGCGGCCTTGGGAAAGGGCTTAACGCAATTTTTATGGAAAACGAAAGCGAAGACAGCAACAGCACGGTAACGCTGAAAATATCTGAGATTGAGCCGAACAGGGCACAGCCGCGGCGCGAGTTTGACGAAAAGGCGCTTGCGGAGCTCGCCGACTCCATATCGCAGCACGGCGTCCTGCAGCCGCTTCTCGTAAGGCCCCTGCTCGACGGCGGATATCAAATAGTTGCGGGTGAACGCCGCTGGCGCGCAAGCCGTATGGCGGGGCTTACAGAGGTGCCTGTCGTAATACGGGAGCTGTCGGATGGCGAAACGATGGAATTGGCCCTGATTGAGAACCTACAGCGGGAGGACCTTACCCCGGTAGAAGAGGCGCTGGGGTATCAGCAGCTGATGGACAAGTACAGCCTGACGCAGGATGAGGTGTCGCGCGCAGTCGGGAAATCCCGGCCGGCGGTCGCAAACGCGCTGCGGCTGTTAAATCTGCCGGAAGAGGTGCTGTCGCTTGTTGGAAATGGAAGAATCAGCGCGGGGCACGCAAGGACGCTGCTTTCATTCAAAGACCCGGACGAGCTGGACAAGGCGGCGCGCCTTGTAAGCACACAGGATATCTCTGTCAGGGAGCTGGAGCGCCTGGCAAAAAGGGCAAACAAGACCGCGCAGGAAAAGACGCCTGGATTGCAGGAAAAGAAGCTTTCCTATTATGAAGAGGTAGAGCTTGCGCTCAGGGAACATTTAGGGCGGCGCGTAAAGGTCAGCGGAACAAACGAAAAAGGAACGCTTGAAATTGAATTTTACGGCAGGGACGATTTACACGATTTGGCCCTGCTGCTTGAAAAAGAATAAATAAGGAGAATTATGCTATGATAGACATCAGGTTAATCAGGGAGACGCCGGACGAGGTCAAGGCGAAGATTAAAAAGAGGGAAATCAATCTTGATCATGTAGTAGACGAGATTTTGGAGGTAGACGCCCGCCGCAGGGAAGAGATGGGCAGGCTTGAGGCGAAAAAAGCGGAGCAGAACGCGGCAAGCAAAAAGATTCCGCAGATAAAAAAGCAGGGCGGCGACGCCACGGAGATAATGGCGCGCATGAAGGAGCTTGTTGCGGAAATCAAAGAGGGCAGCACGAAGGTTTCCGAGCTTGAGGAAAAACAGAATGAGCTGCTGCTAGCGCTTCCCAACCTTCCGGATGAGGCGGTATGCGCCGGCGGCAAGGAGCGCAATGAGCCGCTCCGCTTTTACGGGGAGAAGCCGGTATTCGGTTTCCCGATGAAAAACCACGTGGAGCTTTGCGAAAGCCTTGGGCTGATAGATTACCAGCGCGGCGCGAAAATTGCGGGCGCAGGCAGCTGGGTTTACAGGGGATGGGGCGCGCGTCTTGAATGGGCGCTGCTGAATTTCTTTATCAACGAGCATATTGCCGACGGGTATGAGTTTGTTTTGCCGCCGCATATGCTTAATTATGAGTGCGGGTATGTTGCCGGCCAGTTCCCGAAATTTGGCGACGAGGTATATTGGATTGCAAACCCAACGAGCAGCGACAAAAAGTTTATGCTGCCGACGGCGGAAACAGCGCTCGTAAACCTGCACCGCGACGAGGTCCTGCCATTGGATGAGCTGCCGAGGAAATACATCGCCTACACACCGTGCTACCGCAGGGAAGCGGGCAGCTACCGCAGTGAGGAACGCGGCATGATTCGGGGGCACCAGTTCAATAAAGTGGAAATGGTACAGTATACTGCGCCCGAGCAGTCGGACGAAGCGTTCGACGAGCTTGTGGGAAAGGCGGAGAGAATCGTGCGGGAGCTCGGGCTGCATTACCGGCTGAGCAAGCTGGCGGCCGGCGACTGCTCTTTCTCGATGGCCCGTACCTACGATATAGAGGTTTGGATTCCCAGCATGGAAATTTACAAGGAAGTAAGCTCCGCCTCAAACGCGAGGGATTACCAGGCGCGGCGCGGCAATGTAAAATTCAGGGGAGAGGACAAAAAACTCCATCTCGTCCATACGCTCAACGCGTCCGGCCTTGCGACCAGCAGGGTAATTCCGGCAATCGTGGAGCAGTACCAGAACGAAGACGGCAGCGTTACGGTCCCTGAAGTGCTGCGCCCGTATCTCGGCATTGACATAATTAAATAACGGAAATAGGAGGGCGGCGCTTGCTGCCCTTTCTTCTCTTGTTTTTTTCACGTGAAAAACCTAGAAAAAAGCAGTTGACAAACAAGGCAAACACTGATAAAATCGGAATAATATTTATCGGGCCGACGTTGGGCCCGGGACTTTTCAAAATAAAAAACGGGAGGAAAAACAAATGCTGAACACAGAGTTTGAGAAGAAGTTCGTCAAAGAAGGCCTGACGTTCGACGACGTTCTGCTGGTTCCGGGTGAATCGTTTGTTGAGCCGCGCGGAGTCGATATCAAGGCGAAGCTTACGAAGAGCATCACGCTGAACACACCGCTGATGACCGCGGCAATGGACACCGTAACGGAAACACGCATGGCAATCGCCATCGCGAGGGAGGGCGGCGTCGGTATCATCCATAAGAACATGACGATTGAGCAGCAGGCCGACCAGGTCGATAGGGTAAAGCGCTCAGAAAACGGCGTTATCGTCAACCCGTTTTATCTGGCGCCGGAAAACACAGTCAACGACGCAAACCAGCTTATGGCGAAGTATAAGATTTCCGGCGTACCGATTTGCCGCGAAGGAAAGCTCGTCGGCATTATCACGAACCGCGATTTGCGTTTTATGACGGAATATGATTATTCACTCCCGATTTCAGACGTCATGACAAAGGAACACCTTGTGACAGCTCCCGTTGGAACAAGGCTTGAGGACGCGCAGGAAATTCTGCGCCAGCATAAAATTGAAAAGCTTCCGATTGTCGATGAAAACGGTTATCTGAAGGGCCTCATCACGATTAAGGATATTGAAAAGTCCATGCAGTACCCGAACTCCGCGAGAGACGCGGCGGGAAGGCTCCTCTGCGGCGCGGCTGTCGGCGCTACGCCGGACGTGCTCGAGCGCGTTTCCGAGCTCGTAAAGAGCCAGGTAGACGTCATTGTGCTCGACAGCGCGCATGGCCATCAAATTAACGTCATCAATACGGTAAAACGGATTAAGAAGGCATATCCAAACGTTCAGCTTGTCGCCGGCAACGTCGCAACGTCTGAAGGTACGCTCGCGCTAATCGACGCGGGCGCCGACTGTGTAAAGATTGGCATTGGCCCCGGCTCAATTTGTACGACGCGTGTAGTCGCCGGCATTGGTGTGCCGCAGATTACAGCGATTTACGATGCTGCTTGTGCAGCTTCAAAATATGGAATCCCGATTATCGCGGACGGCGGCGTCAAATATTCGGGCGATATCGTAAAGGCGCTTGCGGCGGGCGGCAACGTAGTCATGATTGGCTCTCTTGTCGCGGGCTGTGAAGAATCCCCGGGAGACAGCGAAATTTACCAGGGCAGGCAGTTTAAGGTTTACAGGGGCATGGGCAGCCTTGGCGCAATGGGCAAGGGCAGCCAGGACCGTTACTTCCAGAGCGGCTTTAAAAAGTTTGTACCGGAAGGCGTGGAGGGCCGCGTTCCCTATAAGGGCGCGCTTTCAGAAACCATTTACCAGATGATAGGCGGCCTGCGCGCCGGTATGGGATATACCGGCTGCAAGGATATAGAAGAGCTTCATGAGAAGGCAAAATTTGTCCGGATTACGGGCGCGGGACTCAAAGAAAGCCATCCGCACGACATTCATATTACGAAGGAAGCCCCGAATTATTCTTTCTCGTTATAATAACTCTGTGGAAATTGTGGAAAACACTCTCCGCCCAGTGCAAAGACAGGCACTGGGCGGAGTTTTTCTATTAAAAATGGGCCTTTTCAGAGGGGAAAACTGCGTTTTTTCCACAATTCTGGACCGGAATTATTTTTTTAAAAACACAAAATATAGAGTTTTCAACATGGAAAAATTCAATATAGCTGTAATAATGTGAACTTTTATAACAATTGGTAGTTTACTTTTCACATTTTCCACAGTTTCATGTGGAAAACTCATTTTGCAGAGAGGAAAAACCATTGAAAAAGATGCTTTTATAGAAAAAATCCACATCTGTTAGATGTGGATTTTAGGCGGCGAAGGAAACCAAAATAGGTTACCGCGTTATATACGTGCTGGCTTATTAACAAATAAAAGGGGGGTTATACAGTAGAACCGGCCCTTGCGTAATAATCCGTATCCAGTATGCTTAGGTGGTCGATATTTCTGAATACGCCGTCCTTGAGGATTTCGCACCGCGCCGTCCCTTCATAAACGAAGCCGCATTTTTCCATCACGCGGAAGGAGGCACGGTTTTCCGACATACAACGGCCGGATATCCGCTTGAGCTTTAACATATCGAATCCATAGCGAAGGATTGCTTCAAGGCATTCTGTAGCGCAGCCTGCGTTCCAGCAGGATGGATTGATAAAATAGCATATTTCGGCACGCCGGTTTTCAGGAGAAATGTTTATCAGCCCGATATTGCCAATATAAGCGCCGTTCGTTTTGCTGAAAATACCAAATTCAAACCCGGTGCCATGCTTTGCGCTGTTTTTCAGGAACCGGAACCACCAGTCCACACGCCCGCGGGGATAAGGATGCGGAATCGCGTAGGTGGTATCATATATTCTTTTTTGAGAAACGACTTCCCAAACGGCCGCGGCGTCACTGTGCTCGTATGGCCGGATATAAAAGCGCCTCGTCTGAAACAAAGGAAACATGCAGCGCCTCCTTTTGGCGAAATAATCTTTGAATTGTAAGGTTATGGAGCCTTGTAATATCAGCAGTATGAAAACCATGTCAGCTTTTGATAAAAACGCGTTCTTTTTCATAAAACTGAAATTTTAGCAGAGAATAGGGAATGGGAGAGGAAAAACAAAAAACTGTTGACAAATGTATTTGCTTATAATATAATAATTCTTGCTCACTGCGAGCATAGATGGCGGAATAGCTCAGCTGGCTAGAGCATTCGGTTCATACCCGAAGTGTCGTAGGTTCAAGTCCTATTTCCGCTACCATACGGCCCGGTGGTCAAACGGTTAAGACACCGCCCTTTCACGGCGGTAATACGAGTTCGATTCTCGTCCGGGTCACCACATCGGAGCAAAGTGCGCTTTGCTCCGATTTTTTTTGTAAAAATATAGGAGCGTTATCTGCTTCCCATACCCTGTAAACCATTACGGTTTGCGGGGCGTTTTAATTCAACACCCGTTTTTTATAAGGATAGAACGGGAAGGGGAGAGTGGGTTAAGGCTCCTTTTTCTGGTCAAAATTGAGCGTAAGCCGGCCCTGCTCCGGGACAAAATGCCTGACCCGTACGCCTGCTGCTTGAAATAAACGCTTTGAAGCGCGCACGTTGTCCAGCTCTGCGTATTTGTCGTCAAGATAAATGACCTCGCGGATGCCGGCCTGGATAATTGCTTTGGCGCAGCCGCTGCACGGGAATAGCGAAACATAAATTTTTGCGCCGTTTAAATTCCTGCCCTGCGCGCCGACGATTGCGTTGAGCTCCGCACACATGACATAAGAATATTTTGTGTCAAAATCGCTTCCCTCGCGCTCCCATGGAAAATCTTCATCCCGGCATCCGCGGGGCAGGCCGTTATAGCCGCTCGACAGGATGATATTTTCTGGATAACCATGCAGCCCTGTGCTTACGATGCAGGCGCCGACCTGGGTATGCGGGTCCTTGCTGCGCTGTGCGGAAAGAAGGGCGATTCCCATAAAATAGGTATCCCAGGAAATATAGTCCATCCGTTTCATATTGAAACCTCTTTTCTAAGACTTATCTTAAACAGAAATGCTTATATTAAATGAATGCAGCCCGACAAAGCAAATATATGCGCCCGGCAGGCCTGAAATACCGGCAGCGGTTTTTACACAGTGGTAAGGCAGATTAGGGGCAAGGTTTTGGAACACACTGTTAACCAATTCAGGAAAGGCAGCGGCTTGTATGAACCGTAATAATAAGCGTCCTCCGCTTAAAATTATTCTACCCCTATATTTTAGCATAAAAAGTCGAAAAATAGGATATTTGATTAGGCAGGAAAGGAAATTTTATCCTGACAGAAAAAAGCGGCGAAGGTTTTTCCATTTAGAACACATTATAATTTTATCACGGTTTGGGCAAAAAGAGTTGGTAGGAGAAATATTTTCTCCTAAATAAGAGGATAACAATTAAAACGGGCAAGAAAAAAGTCCCGCACAGCGGAACTTTAAAGTTTTAACAGATTCATTGGAAAAGAAAAGGTTACGGTGCCTGAGCCGGTGATATACAGAAGGTTATCTATATTATAAGGGGCCTTTCTGAATTTGACGCCCCGTTATAAAGGGAAACTCCATAAATCGGCAAGTATTTTCAATTGTACATACGCAACAGCCAGGGGAACCGCGGCGGTGAACAGATCAAATAGGGTCGATTGATACTTGCCGCCGGGCAATCGTGCCAGCAGTACAAACGGCCTGCCAAATGCGTCCTTATGGAACTGGCAGCCTGAAAACATGAACATAAACGAGGCGAGCAGGTTACACAGCGCAGACAAGAAGAAGGTCGGAACAGATATTATCTTTATCCATCCAAATATAAGATGCAGCAACAGCGCTGTGGGATAAAGGACTGTAAAAACCCGGTTAATAAAATAGATTGCTCCCAGGCCGTATTTTTCATGGAGCGCCTGATACCACCAGAAGTTTGCCTTTCCCTTTTTCAGCTTTCTTATCATGGTTTTACTGATTCTTTTTTGCCGCAGCCAAATATCGGCTGCGCCGCGGAACAAGGCGTAATAAAGAGGCGGGAGGCATAAAAGCAGAAGATATAAGAAATAAAAGGAAACCATGCGTTTGTCAAACAGAGCGGAAAATTCGACGTCAAACAGCGGCAAAAGGCTCGCGGCGACCATAGCGGCGCCGACCGTAAAGGACAGCATTGTCAAAAGATGGCCAAGATATTGTTCCATCCACGCGGCGGCGATATTATATAGCCCGATTCCAAAAACAAACGCGCCCGCAAATCCAAGCATCAGCCAGGGGCTGTTTGGCGCATGGAAAACACCGCCGGCAATTACCAAATAAAGAAAGGGCGGCAGCAGCATTGAAATCGCCGCGCAGGTCGTTATGATTCTATATTCGCGCGGATGTTCCGCCCGAAACCGGGTACTTCCGGCTGGCGAAAAAAAACGCAGCCCGCCCTTTGGCCATGTTTTATTGAATTTTGGCTTGAGTTGGTTTCCCACGCGAACCACCCTCCTATAAAAACCTTTCGTTCTATCATAGCATAGATTTACGCGGGAATCAAAAAAGCCAGGCCGGATATTAGCCATCCAAAACGGCGCGTTGGCCGGGGAGCAAAGCCGGCTGTTCCTACATGCTGCGCCAGATATAAAAAACGGTTGAAAAAGGCCTCCGCAAGGAGCGCGCGAAATGCAACCGCCGTTTATTATGGATAGGTGATGAAAAACCTGTTTTATTTATTTGCAGTGTGCGCGGTGTACTTCTCCTTATTATGAAAGGTTTTTATGCGTTTTTGTTTGTTTTGGTACATTTTTTCATCGGCACGCCAAATCAGCTGGTCAATGATGTCCGCCTGGTCATGCTCATATTTTTCATATCCTGCGCTAACCGAAACCTGGTACGGCAAATCCTTTGATAAAATAGAAAACAAAAGAAGTCGACTGTATAAACAATCGACTTCTTTTGTTTTTTGTGGTGCCGCTGACCGGACTTGAACCGGTACGGAGTCGCCCCCGAGGGATTTTCTTACTACTCTATGTTGCCATAGCCGCCCGTATTGGGCGTTGTAGTCTGGACTTTATCTTCACCTTAGATATTTTCCTTAGGTGCGCGCCGTCAAGTCTCTACACGTTCCTAGAGGGGGAGCCCCTTAGGCTTCGCTCGGTATTGTCCCCTATGGGGGAGTTCCACCGAATTTGACGCGATTCACACGGACAGTTTCCCGTTCCGGTGCTCAAATTCTAAGTCCCTTGTGTCTGCCTATTCCACCACAGCGGCATATCTTTGCAGCCATATCCAAGGATTGACAACGGGTATTATAGCATGAGGATTAGGAAAAATCAAGACGAAACCCGCCGGCGGGCAAAAAACAACCGCCGGCGGGAACGGCCAACCTGGTTTTTTCAATAAACAAAAAGAAAAACCGTTCGCGTTATTCCTTCGCAAGGAAGGCCGCGCCGATAATGCCGGCGTCATTGCCGAGCTCCGCCGTACAGATAACCGTCTGTTTGTCGTTGTGCTTGGTATAGCGTTCCTGCTCTACCAGCGTGCGCAGGGGGGAGAGCAGCGTCTCGCCCTCGCGGCTGATGCCGCCGCCGATACATAGTACATCCGGCTGGAATATATTGATTGCGTTGACGATACCGCACGCAAGGTAGGAAATATACTTTTCCACAACCGCGGTTCCTGCGGCGTCGCCCGCGCGCATCGCGTTAAAGGCGGTCAGGCCGCTTACCTTGTTCAGGTCGCCGTTTACCTGCTTAAGCATATAGGACGAATCAGGCCGTTCGGATAAGATTGCCTCCTTCGTCATATTGATTAGCCCGGTGGCGGAAGAATACGTTTCCCAGCAGCCTTTTCTTCCGCAGGTGCAGTCCCTTCCGTTATATACGATAACCATATGGCCCATCTCCGCGCCCGCATAGTTGGAGCCGCTGTAAATTTTCCCATTGATAATAATGCCCGCGCCTACGCCAGTGCCGAGCGTAATCGCGATAGCGTTTGTAGCTCCCTTCGCGGCGCCCGCCAGGAACTCGCCATACGCAGCCGCGTTCGCGTCGTTTTCTATCAAGACCTTTTTGCCCAGGCGCTCCTCCATCATTTTGACGATTTCCCAGTTATGCAGGAACAGATTCGTGGAAAACTCAACAATTCCGGTTTTTGGATTGACAGCGCCCGGCACGCCGATTCCGACAACCTCAATATCATCCATCGTCAGCTTTGCCTTTTTCAGCGCGCGTTGGGCCATCAGCGCCATAGAATCACAAATTTCAGATTCAGGGCGGGGCACGGCGGTTTTACAGTCCGCCTTCGCAACAATTTTATACTTTTCATCGACGACGCCGGCGACAATGTTTGTACCGCCCAAATCGATACCCAGATAATACATAAATGAACCTCCTGCATGTTAAATGTTCTTACAGCACCGCAGGGAACCATCCCCGGGAATCATGTGACAACATTATAGCATATCGTAAATTTGTTATAAAGAGCTTGAATAAAAAAATTATTAATTTATATTCTTTTGCTAATTTAGTGTACCCCAAAATAGAACAATTGAACAGCTGTTTTAACGCCGCGCGCAAATACCGGTTGCGTAATTTGTGGAATATTCAGCGGCTTCCGGTGCGGTATGCCATTCACAGCCGACGCAGGGCAAATCATTGGCAAAGACGGAATGACTCCCTTTCGTGTTATCATTCAAAAAGGGAACCATGATTTTATTTTTTTCTCGGTTTCTCCATCTAATACGCTAAGCAGGCATGATTCAGGCCACAAAAAAGGGGGCTGAAAGCATGTCGCTTTCTTTTCCTATATATAAGGAAAAGAAAAGACGGCTCTTGTCCATTTATATTCCTGTACATGGGATAAAATGAAAAAAATTTAAAAATAGGGAACGAGTATTTAAGAGATTAGACGAGTAAATGGAAGATTTAAAGAGATAATAAACAGATAAATTAAATTCATAGCAAAAAAGTGTTGACTTGGAAAGGGCGCTGTGCTATTATCTATTTTGCAGCTCAGCGCCCGGCGGGAAACCGCGGCACGGGCGGCTTGAAGATACAAAGAACAGGAGGAATAAGCATGTCCACATATATGGCGAAAAAAGGCGAAGTCGAGCGCAAGTGGTATGTAATCGATGCGGCGGGCAAGCCCCTTGGCCGTGTAGCAGCCCAGGCTGCCACCTTGCTCAGAGGCAAAAACAAGCCCACGTTTACCCCGCATGTCGACTGCGGCGACCATGTTATCATCATCAACTGCACGGACGTTGTTTTAACCGGAAAAAAGCTCACACAGAAGTACTACTACCGCCACACGGGTTATATCGGCCATCTTAAGGCGACCAGATACGACACCCTCATGGCGCAGAAGCCTGAAAAGGCGATGGAGCTTGCGGTCAAGGGAATGATTCCGTCAAATACCATCGGCAGGGCGGCTATGCTCAGGCTGAAGGTTTACGCAGGCTCCGAGCATAAGCACCAGGCGCAGAAGCCTGAAATTTTAGATTAAGGAAGGAGGCACTTTACATGTACGATAAAGCACCCTATTTTTACGGCACAGGCAGAAGGAAAAGCTCCGTTGCCAGAGTCAGACTCTATCAGGGAACAGGTAAAATCACCATTAACGACAGGGATATCGACGATTATTTCGGTCTGGAAACATTAAAGCTGATTGTAAGACAGCCTCTTGCCTTGACCGAGACAGGCGAGAAGTTCGACGTAGTCTGCAGAGTAGCGGGCGGCGGCGTAACAGGCCAGGCGGGCGCAATCCGCCACGGTATCTCCAGGGCGCTGCTCCAGTATGACAGCGAGGCTCTGAGAGGCAAACTGAAAAAAGCCGGGTTCCTCACTCGTGACCCGAGAATGAAGGAACGTAAGAAATACGGTCTTAAGGCGGCCCGTAGGGCGCCGCAGTTCTCCAAGAGATAATCTGGGACGGGAAAGAGATTATTTCAGCGGCGCATTCTTACCGCCGTTTGGCGAACTGAATATATATAAGCTTGAAATAGAAAGAATTCACATCAACGAACGGAAAAGAAGAGGCGCTTTCGGCATGGGTCCGAAAGCGCCCTCTTCTTTTTTTGGGCCTGTTTTCCCGAGAGCCCTGTGACAGGTTTGATTCATCCGTTACACCGATGTTACAAATCATTTGCTAACCTTATCAGGAGAGGAATTAATTAGGACGTTTTTTTGGAATATGCTTTCTGCCCCACGCGTATAATTTTTCAAAAAAAGGAAAAACGAACATTTATTTGTTTTGGTTTTTTCTTTTAAAAACGACAAAATACGTGCCAAAAATGGCTTTGTAATGGGATTTTTAGACTGCCCCTGCTATTCATTTTATGCGGTAAAGATTCATCTGATACACGAATGTAATGAATGGTTACCGGTTTGTAACCGTTCTTTTTTCACATTTTGCACAGAAAAAGAAAACTAATTTCTAATTAAGAAAAATAAAACCTCGAATTTCTTGAAATCTTTCACAAAAATTTGCCCTTCCGTCTTTTTTCGTCAAAAAAATTTTGGAGAATTATACAAAAAAACAGTTGCTTCTCTGTTTGACATCACGAAAGCACGCTCATATAATGCAAAGCAGTAGGACAAATACCGATAAGTCCTTTGCCGGCTGGTAAATCCACTCTTTCTGAAAAAGAAGGAATCAGGTTGGACCGGCAAATACAAGACGATAAGGAGTTCTATATTTTTATGTTTATTACCGCTATGGACAGCAAAAGTAAGAAAGCGGCTTACTTTAAAAGGGCGCTCGCGCTTATTTTAATGAGCCTGATTTTCATTACCTCAGCCTTTTCAGTAGCAGCATTAAGCAGAACAGCAGTGATTACAGCAGACGGTAAGGAAATGACCGTAACGACAATGAGCACGAATACGGACGATATACTGGAGCAGGCAGGCATTGACCTCTCCCTGTATGACGAGGTTGTCCGTACTGAAAATGAAAACAACAGTATTTATATTGTAGTAAACAGGGCGTTCCCTGTTTCCCTTACGGCAGACGGCATGATTCAGTATATTACGATGACGGGCGGTACCGTCGCGGACGTACTGGAAAAGGCGGGCGTTGCGCTCGACGAGAAAGTGGCCGTTACGCCTGACGCAGCCCAAGAGGTTACGGCGGAGACAAAAATTGTCGTAAGCCCGAAGATTGCCGTTTCGGTGACAGCCGACGGAAAAACAAAGAATGGCTATGTGGCGCAGGGCGTTACTGTTGAGGCAGCAATCGCGGCGCTCGGCATAGAGCTTTCTAAAAACGATAAGGTAAGCGAACCGCTTGAGGCACGCGCTGCGGACGGCATGAAAATAACGATTGGCCGTGTTGCGTATAAGACCGTTACCAAAACGGAAAAAATCGCTTACAGCGTGAATGAAACAAAGACGAACGACCTCTATGAGGGCGAGACAAAGGTAACGAAGCAGGGTGTGGACGGCAAACAGCAGCTTACCGTGAAGCAGCAGCTCCTTGACGGCAAGGTCGTGGAGGAGAAGGTTACTGCAAAGAAGGTGCTTGAAAAGCCCGTCGCGCAGGAGGTTCTCGTCGGAACAAAGAAAAAAGCCGTACAGCAGAGCTCCGGCGCCGGCGTCCCCGTTTCGGCAAGCAATGGCGTCCTCTATGACGCAAACGGCAACCAGGTTTCCTACTCAAATGTACTTTACGGTTCCGGGACAGCTTACTATGCGCCTCCGGGCGCGCTGACCGCGACTGGCGTCCCCGCTTATGTAGGCGGCGTGGCGGTTAACCCGAACATCATCCCCTATGGGACAAAGATGTATATTGTCAGCGAGGATGGCTTTGTATACGGCTATGCGACGGCAATCGATACGGGCGGAGCGCTGATGGACGGTTCCGCGATTGTCGATGTTTATTATCCGACCTACGACGACTGCGTCGTGTTCGGCAGAAGGAACGTGTATGTTTATATCCTCAGCTAATCACTGAAACTGCTTAATGGAAAAAAGTAAAAAAGAGGCGATATGTTCGCCTCTTTTTCTTTTTTCTATTGAATTCATTTTGCTTTTGGGGTATAATATCCAATAATCGCGCGCTGTAATTATGAACGAATACTTCAGCCGGCGCAAAAACTTTGAAAAAGAAAACGGCAGACGCCGTTTGAAAGGAATCAAAAGCATGAAAAAAATATTAGCAGTTTGCCTGGTGATTATAACCGCCCTTTCCCTTGCGGCCTGCGCGCAGGCCCCGCAGAGCAAGAGCGAGACGGTGAAAATCAAGGATATGGATAAAAAATACGGATTGACGCAGCTGTGCGCCGACCTGAACAAGAAAGAATATATCCCCGAAGAGGGAACAAAAATGGAAGCTCAGGTAATCGGCGCCGTCACAGGCTACCGCTTCACGACGAAGGTCAAGGATTCAAACGTTACCATCGAGCTGTATGAATTTGATAAGGACAAGCTCAATGAGGACGCGCAAAAAGTCATCAGTGAAGTCAAGGAAAAGGGATATTTCAATATGCTCGGCTATCAGGATGTCCCGGCGGAGCTTTCCGATAATGAAAAGTATATGATTATTTACCGCGACGACAAGGCGGGCGGCGACAATCCGGAACAGGAAAATAAGGAGCGCAAGGAAGCCGTCATGAAGATTTTCAACAGCGCAAAATAAATATAACGAAGCCCCGGAACTTTTCCGGGGCTTTTTTAATGAAATTCTGCTCGATAGCCCAAGCCTTCAACCAGCCCCCCCTTTATCCCCAAAACATGGGGAAGAAACGGCGCGCCTTTCCATCCGGGCCTCCCTGCTGCTATTTTTTGTACTTATAAAAAAGCGTGTTACGCCAGCAGCTGGGCCAGCCCCACAATCAAAGGCATGGTAGCCAGCGAAAACAGTGTGGACAGGGAAACGAGGTTGACCGAAAGGGAGGTATCCCTGTCAAACTTCGCCGCAAACATTGTCGTCGCGGCGGCAATAGGCGCGGCTGCGGCAATGACACAAGCAACCAGCACGACGCCGCGTATCTGGAACAGGTACATGAAAAAGAGCGCAAGCAGCGGGATGGCAACGAGCCGAAGGGCAATTGCGGCATATGCCTTTTTATCGCGCAGCGCCTCGCGGAGATTCGTACGCGACAGGTAAAATCCAATGATAATCATGGGCAGCGGCGTGTTGAGCGCCGCCATATACGAAACCGGCATTGACAGCACCTCCGGCAGATGGACGGAGAATAAAAACAGGGCCATTCCGGCGGCCACGCCGATTACGCCGGGGTTTAAAAGCAGATGCTTCGGCGAAAGCGTCTTTTTGTCCCCGCTCATGGTCAGCAGACCATAGCTCCACAAAATCAGGTTGAAAACCGCAACGAAGGCCGCCCCGTAGAACACGCCGTCCGCCCCGAGCAGCGCAGCCTGCAGGGGAATCGACATGAAGCCGCAGTTTGAAAAGACAGTGCCGAACCGCAGAACACAGCGGCGGGAAATATCTTTATCCCGAAAGACAAGGAACGCGATGACGATAGAAACGGCGTGAATAAGCACGGCGCACAGGGCGGTTATGCCAAGGTTAGTGAGCAGCTCCGGCTCAAAATCACGCTGAAACGCGTCGATTACCACACAGGGGGTGACAAAATACAGCACGATGTTCGTCAGGTGCTTTGCGGTGTTCCGCGTCAAAAACCGTACTTTTCCACAAATGACGCCCACGACAATCAAAATAAACAAAATCAGCACCTGCTGCCCTACCATCAAAAAGTTCTCCAACATGTAGCAATACTCCCTATTTTTTTATCGGAAAGAATATCCCTGCGGCGGCAGCAGGCGAAAGCAACTGGAAAAACATTTATATTCCAATCTGCTTTATCCTTCCGCGCGCCTTATTGCGCGCCAATAAACAGAAACAGGGACGGCGCTTTACCGTCCCTGCCCCAAAAGCGTGACAGATATATCGACGCTTGTTTATTTTAGCTTGTATCCGCAGCGCTCGCAATAAATATCTTCTTCGCGAACTTGCTGGCCGCAGCCAGGACAAAAAGCCTTATTTTCGCCAGACGCCTGTTGGCCGGCAGGCTCCGCCGCGTTTTCGGCGGGCTGTTCCGGCTTAGCTTCCTCATTCACACCCTCAGGAGTTACAGCAGGGGCTGGCGGGAACGGCGGGACGGGCCGCTGTGCCTGTGCGTAGGGATTAACGGCCTGCTGCTGATAAGGATTGCCGGACGGCGGCGGTACAGGAGCGCCGGAAACGGGCTGGAATGAAGGCGGCGCCATAGGGGGCTGTACGGACTGCAGATGATTTTTAATATATTTATCATAGCCGAGAGAAAGCGTTCCAAGTAAAATAATAAAAACAGCGTTGGACAGCATGTTAATAAACGACAGGAGGGCAAAAACAGAAAAGCTGGAGGCCGAATATGAATAAAATCCGTAGGTGTCTATTCCAAACATTGCAACCAGGGATGAAAACGCCCCAAAACAGGTCAAAATACCGAGAACGATGTTCAGAACGCCAAAGAGCTTTGCGCCCTTGACGCCTACCTGCGGTGTATCGATTGTCTTTTTAACGGAGCCGACCAGGCGTACCGCGGAAATGCTCCACATGAGCATAAGCGCGAATACGGCGGCAAAGATAAGGAGGAAGACAATCATAACGCCGATGGCAATGGAAGCGTCGGTAGAGGAATAGTACCCGCTGCCAAAATTATAATGGAAGTTGGTCCCGGCTGAGGAACCAAACGCAACCATCATAAACGCGATGATGATAACGAAAAGCGCAAGGCAGGCAACAATACAGATGAATACCAGCTGAATGATGGCGAATACCTGTAAAATCGTAAATCCTGCGCGCGGGTTTGCGTTCGGCATTGGGTTTTTCGATTTGAAGTAGATAATCAGGAACGCCGCGACAAACAGCCCGGAAATAAGAAAGGAGAAGATAGCGGAGCCGTAGCTCCCGCTGTTCATCGTATCCTGCAAAATCCTGAGATAGTCGTTTAAATCGCTGTTCTGTCCGCCCAAAATACTGTTGTCCAGCAAGTTGCTTGCCGCAGGCGTGAGAAAAAAGATGGAAATAAACTCGACCGCCGCAAGAATAGCGGCAAAGATACCAGCCGCAAGAACAGATTTCTTGCGGAAGTAGCCCTTAACGAGGGCAAGGTTGTTTTGAACCGGAATCTGCATGTTCATCTGGTTCTGGTAAGGCGTGTTATACATAATGTTATCCTCCATTTCCCTAATTGATTTTATTTTATAAGAGAATGGAGCGAATTACAATAGCATTTCAAAATTTTTGGATTCAATGTTCTTATTTAACTGCAAAAGCGGTGCGAACCGATTACCGTCAGCACAGGGCGGGAAAAAATCCATTTGTTTGTAGATTTTGCGGGATTATAATAGTAAATCGCGCCGCCGCTCGGGTCCCAGCCGTTGATGGCGTCCCGCGCGGCCTTTTTCGCTGACTCATAAACGGGGGCGTTGACCTGGCCGTCCGTCAGGCAGGAAAATGCGCCCGGCTGATAAATAACGCCGGAAAGCGTATTAGGAAACGACGGGTGCGCAATCCTGTTGAGGATGACCGCGCCGACGGCGACCTGCCCTTCATAGGGCTCGCCCCTGGCTTCCGCGGAAATAATACGCGCCAGCAGTGAAATTTCAGAGTCTGTGTATTTCCCGCTCGTCCCGCCCGAGGATTTGATTCCCAGCGCGGCAAGCGTTTTTGAGCCGGCGATTCCGTCCGCGTCAAGGCCCTTGGCTTTCTGGAACTGAATTACGGCGTTTTTTGTTCCGCTTCCATAAATACCGTCAATGTTTCCTTTATAATAGCCAAGCTCCTGCAGCTTTGTTTGGATGGAGGTGACCTCCTCCCCAGTAGAGCCGTATTTCGACAGGGCGGTAACGTTGTAAAGCTGCCAGCAGGCAAGCAGCGTCACGAAAAACAAAAACAGCGCAAGCATGCGCACCATGCGGTTGTGCCTGAAATTCATATGCATTCCTCTTTTTTCTTTTTCTTCCCTATCATTTTTACCGGGAAACTCCGTGTTATGCTTGCAATGTCTTCAAATTAGAAGCCTTTTCTTTATTATAAAGAATATGGCGTGGCGTTTTTCTGCCCGAATAGCGGCAATAGTGCCTCTCCTTAAAATTTCCACTATATATAGCGGTTGACAAAAGCGGATTGCTTTGATAGAATAGAAAAGCTGTCGCAAACAGCCGGTTTATTTTAGTCAGGGAAATTTTTATTGAGAAAAAATAAAAAAAGCCTTGACAACAGCGTTTGGCAGATGTATAATAACTAACGCTGTCGCAAAAGCGGATAGCTTGTCACAGGGAAGAGAAATCCTCCCGAAAGCCAGGTGCAATGCCGGATAGGGCAGTAACAGGACCTTGAAAATTAAACAACGCAATCATAGTAAAGAAACCCGTAATACTTTGAGTGGGGAAGCGAAAGCAGTACTCACAAAAAGAAGAGAGGCGAAACTCTAAAAAAGACGCGGTGAAGAAAACACGGAAAAATTGAACGATACGTCAAGTGTCGAAATGAGCATCAAAGCTCTGGAATCGGTAGTAACCCGAAAGGGTTAATATACAAATTTTAGAGAGTTTGATCCTGGCTCAGGACGAACGCTGGCGGCGTGCCTAACACA
>UQFO01000010.1 GCA_900540275.1 uncultured Oscillospiraceae bacterium
CCACCGAGATCTACACTCTTTCCCTACACGACGCTCTTCCGATCTTGAAACGTTGGCGCAATGCCTTGCCGAGGTAAGAAAGCGGACGGATTTTGTTCCTGAGATTGCGATTGCGCTCGGATCAGGCCTGGGTTCGTTTGCCGGCCGGATGAAGGCGGTCTCATCGGTATCCTACAAGGAACTGGATGGATTTCCCGTATCAACGGTCCAGGGCCATGAGGGAAGGTTTGTTTTCGCCTGGATTTCCGGTGTTCCCGCAGTGCTCATGCAGGGGAGGGTACACTATTACGAGGGCTACTCGATGGAACAGACTGTCATGCCCATCCGTTTGATGGGATTATTAGGCGCAAGGACGCTGCTTCTGACAAACGCGGCAGGAGGGATCGGGCCGGATTTATCCCCGGGAGATTTGATGATGATTACCGGACATATCGCATCCTTTATGCCATCCCCGCTGCGAGGGGAAAATATAGGCGAGCTCGGCCCGCGCTTTCCTGATATGAGCGCCGTATATGATATTGGTTTGCAGAAGGCGATAAAACGGACGGCTGACAAATTGGATATTCCGTTAAAAAAGGGCGTGTACCTGCAGGTGCCGGGCCCCCAATATGAAACGCCGGAGGAAATCAGGATGTACCGGCTTTTCGGTGCGGACGCGGTTGGTATGAGCACCGCGGCGGAGGCAATGGCCGCGCGCCATATGGGTATGCGCGTGTGTGGGATTAGCTGCGTTACCAACATGGCCGCCGGAATCAGCGGCTCTCCGCTCTCCCATGAAGAAGTACAGGAAACAGCAAATAAGGTGTCCGCCCGCTTTTCAAGGCTGATTACCGGACTGGCGCCTGTGCTTACAGAGGGGGCGGGCGTATGATTGACCTGCATCTCCATCTCGACGGCTCACTTACGGCAAAAGACATTTTGGAGCTGGCTTCAAAACAGAAAATCCCGCTGCCGGCAGACAGTGAGCAGGCGCTTGAAAAGCTGCTTATGGCCCCGCAAAGCGGCGGCAGCCTAAACGATTATTTAAAACGATTTGAATTGCCCCTGCTTGTTTTGCAGACGGAAGCGGCGCTTCGTGACGGTATATACCGGCTGGCCGGCCGGCTTTCAGGGCAGGGGATATGCTATGCGGAAATACGGTTTGCCCCGCAGCTTCATTTACGCGGGGGCTTAACGATGGGGCAGGTATGCGAGGCGGCCTGTGAAGGGCTTAAGCACGCGTTTAGGGACTTTCCTTTTATTAAGGTGCGTCTGATACTTTGCTGCATGCGCGGCGGAGAAATAGAAAACAACCGAAAAACCGTAGAGCTTGCGGCCCGTTTGCGTGGCAGGGGAGTCTGCGCCGTGGACCTTGCCGGGGCGGAGGCCTTGTACGAGACTGAAGATTACGCCGGGATTTTTTCGTATGCGCGGCAGCTCCGTGTCCCCTTTACAATACACGCGGGGGAAGCCGCAGGCCCCGAAAGCGTCAAAGCGGCTATCCGTTTAGGAGCCGCGCGCATCGGGCATGGTGTGCGCGCGGCAGAAGACGATTCCCTTGTTTTACTGCTTGTTCAAAATAAAATCCCGCTTGAATGCTGCCCGACGAGCAACGTGCAGACCGGCGCTGTCCAGGAATACGGTTCACATCCCGTATTGAAATTACTGGGACGCGGCGTGCCGGTTACGGTCAATACGGACAACATGACGGTGTCGGATACGACAATCAAAAAAGAGCTTGCGCTTTTACAGCAGTATTTGGGAATGACGCGGGCGCAGGAAAAACAAATGCTTTTAAACAGCGTGGAGGCCGCTTTCCTCCCAGAGGAGGAAAAGCAGGGGCTTTACGACAAGGTCCTTTGTAAATTCTCTGAAATATGATATAAAAAACGCGCAGGCAAGCTTGCCTGTGCGTTTTTGTTTTGTATTATCAGAAAAAATCCTTCTTTTTAAAGTACCAGATGCATACCAGCAGGATAATCAGGCTGATGACAATTATCATCGGGTAGCCAAACTGCCAGGTAAGCTCCGGCATATTTTTAAAATTCATCCCATACCAGCCGGTGATGACCGTAAGCGGGAGAAATATGGCGGTAATGCCGGTCAGGAGCTTCATAATACGGTTCTGCTTAACATCGATTTGTGTTTGGTAAAGCTCCGTAATCTGAATAGAATATTCGCGCAGCATCTGCGTGTACCCATAAAGAAGGTTGATTTTCTCAGAAAGGTACCCAAAATAAGACGGGTTTTCAAAATAGCCGCCGTCGTTGTTTTTTAATTTAACAGCAACATCCAGCAGCTGCGCATAGTAGTTGTGCAGGAGCATCAGCTCTTTTTTGAGCGGTACAATTTTATGGTGAAAATCGTCAAGCCTGTTTTCCAGTACGTTTTCCTCGAGCACCCCGAAGCGTTTTTCCGTATCCTCCAAATAAATCAGGTCGCTGTCCACGACGCTTTCCAGAAATTCATAAAGGAACCGCCCGGGCGTCATTTTCCTGCGGGAGCGAGCAAGCGTAAACCTGTTTAAAACAGTTTGTGCGTGCTCATTACAGAGCAAAAGTATCAATCCGTCCTTACACACTGCTAGAATAAGCTTTGCGCGGTGGCGTATGCTGTCCTTTTTAACCGGAATGTTCAGTGTACAAAGCAGGTGTCCGTCAAGCTCCAATAACCGTGTCAGGCGGACGGAGCGCTCTGTTTCAATCAGCCGGAAGGGAACGCCCGCTTCTTCGCAGAGTGGCTGCGCCCGCTCAAAGCCAGCAACCGCCAGGCAGAATCCAGACTTTGCGCGTGCAAACACATCCGTCTGGCTGACGTTCTCCCCGTCTATCAGGTAAAAATGATTTGGCTCAAACTGTGCCATGCTGCCGCCTCTTCTCCAAAGCCTTAGCTTTTTTCAAAACGCTCTACATTGACGACAAAAACCGTCGTACCGCCTACGTCTACTGTTACGGGCATAACGTTAAAGCTGTCCATCGGTACGCCGTCGCCCATATAAGACATACTGTAGGCCACCTGCTTGCGTTTGCCGCACTGGCCTTTGATGATAGAAATCACCTCATCGACCTTGCCGTCTTCCGTTACGGTCATTAAAGTGGAATTTCCGCGGCGCAGGAAGCCGCCCGTGGTAGAGAGCCTTGTAACGCTGAAGCCCTTTTTGTTGAGCTCCTCGGTTACACGGTCGCCGTCTTCTGAATGTACGATAGCATAAATCATTTTCATGGTTTCATTCTCCTTTTTGTCATAGCTTTTTGTCCGTTTTTTATTCTGACACCATTATAATATATTTTTGATTAAGCCGCCATAAAAATTTTGTTTTTTGCCGCAAAAAGGCGGTAAATACAGAAAACGGCGCCAGTATTAGAAAAATATATTTTTAGAAATAAAGAGCAAATAAAAGATAACGACAGAAAATCAAAGAAAATGAATGGATTTATCAAAAAAAACTAAAAAAATCAAGTTTGACTTTCTTTGACCTTGCGCATATAATAATCACATAAAGTCAAAGAAAGTCAAAGTCAAATGATAATGAATGTTTAGGAAGGGGGCGATGCACATGCGTATGAGCGATATTGTAGCGCAGTACATTTCTGAAATTTTGGAGCAGTCCGGCGGCAACGCGGAAATCCAGCGCAATGAACTGGCGCAGACGCTTGGGTGCGTGCCGAGCCAAATCAATTATGTTATAACCTCGCGCTTTACGCCGGAGCAGGGCTATCTTGTGGAAAGCCGTAGGGGCGGAGGCGGTTATATTCGTATTACGAGGGTGCAGCTGGACGCCGATACCGCGCTGATGCATATCGTAAATTCTATTGGAGATACGCTTGATTATACGACGGCGCGTATGATGCTCCAGAATATGGCGCAGCAGGGGCTGCTTTCAGAAGCGGCGGCGGCCCTGATGCACAGCGCGCTGACCGAGCAGGCATACGCCGGCGTTCCCAAGGAGTACCGCGGTATCCTGCGGGCTGGTGTTTTTAAAAATATGCTGCTCACACAAATTTGACAAATTACAAACACGTAAACAGATAGAATAACAGTTGGGAGGAATTTTTATGTTGTGTCAATCCTGTCAGAAAAATCAGGCGACCACTCACATCAAGACCATTATTAACGGAGAGCTGACCGAATATATGCTCTGCCCGGAATGCGCCAAAAAAATGGGCTACGGCAATATTTTTGAGGATATGGCATTCGATTTCAGCAGCTTTCTCGGGAACTTTTTAGGGAACGGCCTCCCGCCGAGAACAAGCGCGACACGCTGCAAGGGCTGCGGGGCCGCGTTTGCGGATATTGCAAAAACCGGCAAGGTTGGCTGCGCACAGTGCTACGAGACGTTTTTCGACGACCTGCTGCCGTCCATCAGAAGGATACACGGGAACACGCGCCATACGGGAAAGCTCGCCGGAAGCGCCGGCAAGGAGCTGCGCGTGGTAAACGAGCTTGAGCAGGCGCGGCAGGAGCTGCATGACGCGATTGAAAAGCAGGAGTTTGAAAAGGCCGCAAAGCTCAGGGACAGAATCAAAGAACTGGAAGGAGGCGCCTCTCATGAGTAAAAAATGGTACCAGAAAAGCGGCGCCGAGGGCGACGTGATTATAAGCACCAGGGTACGTCTTGCGAGAAATTTGCAGGGGTATCCGTTCCCCTGCAGGCTTGACGCCGCGGGGCGCGAGCAGATTGCCGGCAAGGTTAGGGACGCGATGTTCCACAGCAACAGTGTAATCGCGGACAGCTTTCAATATTTAGATATGGCGAAATTGAGCGAGGAGGAGGCCGTTTCCCTTGTGGAACGGCACCTTGTAAGCCCCGATTTTGTCTCCGACCGTCAGGGCAGGTATCTGCTCCTGACCGGGGATGAGAGCATCAGCATTATGCTCAATGAAGAGGACCATATTCGTATTCAGGTAATGAACGAGGGGATGAACCTCGACGGCGCGTACGAGATTGCTGATAAGCTCGATACCCTGCTCGACAACGCCCTGGGATTTGCGTTCAACGACAAATTGGGTTACCTGACACAATGCCCCACGAACCTCGGTACCGGCATGCGCGCGTCCGTCATGCTGCATCTGCCCGCATTACAACACAGCAAAGCGATAGGGCGCATCGCTGGCAACCTTTCAAAGCTGGGGCTTACGCTGCGCGGAACATACGGTGAGGGCACCGAGCCGCAGGGCGCGCTTTACCAGCTTTCAAACCAGGTCACGCTTGGCCTCTCCGAAAAGGCGGCGCTCGATAACCTGAAGAATATCGCGATGCAGCTTGTCTCACAGGAGCGCACGGCCCGCCAGGCGCTTACAAACAGCATGGAAACGCTCGATGTTATCAGCCGTTCCATGGGTATCCTGAAAAGCGCGCGGCTTTTGAGCGGCGACGAATGCATGAAGCTGCTGTCGAATATCCGGCTCGGAATCGCGGCGGGTGAAATAAAGGATATTGGTTATGATACAATCAACGAGCTGATGACGGAAATTCAGCCGGCGACTATCATGAAAACTGCCGGAAAACGCCTGACGCCGGAAGAACGCGACCAGGCGCGCGCCAATACCGTAAGGGAGCGCCTTTGCGGATAAAGCTGGCATGGAAAGATGAAAAAAGGAAAGAAACTGTTTTAAAAAGAAATCACGAAATGGGAGGTATGTATGATGTACAGCTTTAACGGATTTACACAAAAGGCAAACAGGGCGCTGAATCTCGCCGTGGAAGCGGCGCAGGACCTCGGCCATACTTATATCGGGACGGAGCATATCCTGCTCGGGCTGCTTGAGGAGGGTACGGGCGTTGCAAGCGCCGCGCTTTCCGGAAGCGGAATTGCAGCCGACGCCATTGAAGACCTGATAAAAACGAAAATCGGCGTAGGAAGCCGCACTGCGCTGTCACCCGCGGACTTTACGCCGCGCTCAAAGCGCATTTTACAGAACGCGGTTATCGTGGCGGCGAAGCTTGGCCATAATTACGTAGGTACCGAGCATTTGCTTTTGGCGCTGCTTGAGGAACAGGACAGCTACGCGCTTGGATTTATGCAGGAACTCGGCGTAAAACCGAACGACCTGCTCCAGTCCCTGCGCGACGAGCTTTCCGGCGGCGGTACGGACGATTCGGAAATTTTTGATTTTGAAAGCGCCGCTGCCGGCGCCCCGTCCCAGCATAAGGGCGGGAAAAGCAGCACGAAAACGCTCGACCAGTTTGGCATCGATCTGACCGCAAAGGCAAAAAAGGGCGAGATTGACCCGGTAATCGGCAGAGACAAGGAAATCCAGAGAGTCATCCAAATCTTGTCCAGAAGGACGAAAAACAACCCCTGCCTGATTGGCGAGCCGGGCGTCGGAAAAACTGCCGTCGCGGAAGGGCTTGCCCTCAAGATAGCGTCCGACGAGGTGCCAGAGCCGCTTAAGGACAAGCGTATTGTATCGCTTGATTTGACCGGTATGATTGCCGGCACAAAATACCGCGGCGATTTTGAGGACCGCATCAAAAACGCAATGGACGAGGTCAAGGCCGCCGGCAACGTCATCCTTTTTATCGACGAGCTGCACACCATCATCGGCGCGGGCTCGGCGGAGGGTTCGGCGGACGCCGCCAATATATTGAAGCCGTCGCTTGCAAGGGGCGATTTCCAGGTAATTGGCGCGACGACAATCAACGAGTACCGCAAGTATATCGAAAAGGACGCGGCGCTTGAGCGCAGGTTCCAGCCGGTTACCGTGGGTGAGCCGACCCAGGAGGAAACGGTCGAAATCCTCAAGGGCCTTCGCGACCGCTACGAAGCGCACCACAAGGTGAAAATTACCGACGAGGCAATAAGCGCGGCCGTTACGCTTTCCGCGCGGTATATTACAGACCGCTATTTGCCGGACAAGGCAATCGATTTAATTGACGAATCCGCTTCCCGCGTGCGCCTCAATGCCCATACGGAGCCGGAGGACATTAAAGAAACCGAGAAAAAGATTAAGGAGCTGGAGCAGGAAAAAGCCGCCGCGGTCAACGCTCAGGATTTTGAGCGTGCGGCAAAGCTTCGCGACGAGGAAAAGAAAACGCGTGAAGAGCTCAAGGAGCAGAAGGAAAAATGGCATGAGGACAACGAAAAGGTCAGCGGCGAGGTGACAGAGCGGGACATCGCGAAAATCGTTTCAGACTGGACAGGTGTGCCTGTTTCCAACCTAACGGAGGAAGAGAGTGCCCGGCTGCTTAAAATGGAGGAAATTCTCCACAGCCGCGTCATAGGACAGGACGAAGCCGTCACAAGCGTCGCGAGAGCTATCCGGCGCGGCAGGGTAGGGTTAAAGGACCCGAAACGGCCGGTCGGCTCGTTCATCTTCCTGGGCCCCACAGGCGTAGGCAAGACGGAGCTGTGCAAAGCGCTTGCACAGGCGATGTTCGGCGATGAAAACGCAATGATCCGGCTCGATATGTCTGAGTATATGGAGAAGCACAACGTCTCGAAGCTTATCGGTTCGCCTCCGGGTTACGTCGGCTACGACGAGGGCGGGCAGCTTACCGAAAAAGTACGGCGCCATCCTTATTCCGTCGTACTGTTCGATGAAATAGAAAAAGCGCACCCAGATGTGTTCAACATGCTGCTCCAGGTCTTGGAGGACGGCAGGCTGACCGATTCGCAGGGCAGGCTCGTCGATTTCAGGAATGCGATTATTATCATGACCTCGAATGTTGGAGCACGCCTGATTACGAACGAGCAAGGCAGCCTCGGTTTTGCGTTTGGAGAAGAAGGCAAAAAGGATGACGCAGATACCAAAGCACTGCGTGAAACCGTGCTGGGTGAACTGAAAAAGACCTTCAGGCCAGAGTTTTTGAACCGTGTAGATGACATTATCGTTTTCAATAAGCTCAACGAGAAAGAAATTATTGAGATTGCGCGCCATATGCTCAAAGAGCTTTCCGACCGGCTTGGCGCAATGGAGATTACGGTAGAGTTTTCTGACGCGGCGGTCAAGGCTGTTTCAGATGAGGGCTACGACCCCGTATATGGCGCAAGGCCTCTGCGCCGCGCAATTACGTCTAAAATAGAGGACCCGCTTTCAGAAAAAATCCTGGAAGGCGCTGTCAAGGCGAACGATAAGGTCCTATGTGACTATAAAGACGGTGCGTTTTGTTTTAATAAGCAATAAAAACGAAACAATAAAAACAACGAAGAACCCCGGTTCGGTATATTCCGAAGCGGGGTTCTTGTTTCATATTGCGGCAGCTCCTGCGGTCTCAGCAAAATAAATTTAAATTTTTTTTGAATATTATTAAAAAAATGCAAATTATAGCAAATATTTAATAGATTTTTTCGTATAGATGTGGTAAAATCAAAATAGTAAAAGGAAACTGTATTGTTTTTAAGACTGTTATTTGCGATATGCTTACATGCTGTGCCTAAATAACATCCGTTTTACGTTCCGTTGAAGCCTTTGTCCTGCCGGTTTCCTTTTTTGCAGGAGGATAGGGCTTGCGTTCGTCTGTCAGTCCGAGTATATAATCCACGCTTGTTTCATAAATTTTTGCAAGCGCAATCAACACGGCGGTTGGAAGATCGTTTTCGCCCGTTTCGTATTTGGAATATCCGGTCTGTGACATGTCGAGCATCGCTGCAAGCTCGGTTTGGCTTTTGTCTTGGTCTTCGCGCAAATTTCGAATACGCTGAAACATTATGAATCACCTCATAATATAGCATATAATAATTTGCGTAATGAACTTGCTTTTTAATCTGAAACAGGTTAAAATATTTGTGAATTTTGGTCACATTTTAAATTTTTAAACTATACAGGAAGGTATTCCACGTTTTATATGCCGGAAGAGGTGATTTTTTTGGATACAGAGTATATGCAAAAATCCAGTTCCAACCTGAAGGTCCTGCTTGCTTTTTTTGCCCTCCTCTTTTTTGCGTCTTCAGCAGCGGCGGTCTATTTGGCAACCGCCGGTGCGCTTATGCGGGAGGAGGGAATGAAAGAGCTTTTATTTGTAATTGTATTGGCGCTTGGTTCTTTGGCATTCTTTATTGTGGCAAAGATTCGTTCAAAAAGCGAAGTGACGATTTACCGCTCGCATATCAAGGGCCTGGCGGGCGTAGAAGGGCATCCAATCCGACTGCAGCCGTTCGACATCGAGTTCAAGGATATTGATTTTCTCGACGTCAATTACAGGAGGATTATATTTGAAAGCGGCGGCGTTTGCTACAGCGTATTATGCGCTTCCCATTTAGAAGCGGAGGAGCTGCATCTCTCTATTTTCCAGTTGACGGAAAACGCAAGGGTTTACGGTACGTGATTGGCTATGGCGGGAGAGGTATAATAGTCCTCGCCGCAGGGAGCGACGTTTAAAAACGAGAGGGCCTGTAAATCTGCCGCGCGCAAATCGAGCGCGAAAATATCCTTTTGGCCTCCATTCAATTTAGATTGGCTGTCGGTTGTCTTTATGATGACCGGCAGCTTTGCTGTTTCTTTGGCCTTTTTGAGTACCTGTGCGCCGACCTCTCCCAGGCCGAGGACACGCAGATAGGGAACAGGCATATCCAGAAAATCGGAGGAAATGCCCAAAAATGCGTTTATCATGATACGGCGAATGCGCGCGTAGGTGTACCGCTTCGTTTTTACGCCCATAATAATATCGGAGAGTGCCGTGTACTGCCGCACCGCGCCGTATATTCTGTTTTCAAGCCCTTCGGTTACATCGGGAAGCTTCTGGAAATCATTACGCTGCATACAGCGCAGCCGGTAAAGTATTGCGCGCTCGAGGCGGTTTATATCGGATACCCTGCCGTTTGCAATATCCTCCCGCACAGGCTCTATGCAGCATTCCGGCATAAAAGCAAAGGCGCTGTCGTCTTTTTCCAGTATCAGCCTGCGGATATGGGAGGCGCTTGCAATATTGCCGGACGTTTTCCCGCTGTCGTGAGCGGCGCCTGTCCGCCTGACGGTAAAGGGGCGGATGCTGGAACCGAGCGTCAAGAGCGCGTGGATGTATTCAATCCCGAGCGTATTGTTCGGGTGGCGCAGTATGCTTTCAAGCTCAGGACTGGCATCCGCCGAAGCTTCGCAGACGGCGCGCGCATAGCTTTTGCCCTGCGTTAAATTTTCTTTTATCTCTTTGGAAAATGAGCCGCCGTGTATTAGGCGTTCTGCCGCGCAAAGCTTCGCGGCATCGCCGCATTCACTCCCGAATGCCAGTGTGTCTACACAGCCCAGTGCGTCCGCGAGGCTTGCGCCCCCAAGGGCAAATCTTTGTGCGCTGGACGACGCCCATACTACGGGCAGCTCCAGCACGAGGTCGGCGCCGCCGAGCAGCGCGCATTTTGCCCGCGTGTATTTGGAAAGGACGGCAGGCTCCCCGCGCTGGACGAACGAACCGCTCATAATGGCAACGATATGCGTAGCCCCAGACAGGCGGAGCTGTTCAAACAAATACCGGTGCCCGTTATGGAACGGGTTGAATTCGCTGATAACGGCAAAGACCTTCATAAAAGCACCTTTTTTCCTTGTAAAAGTTGTGTAACGGCGCTTAAAATGGTTGAATTTGCCGCCGCTTTGTACTATTATATAGTATTGTAGAAGTCAAAAGCAATATATAGGAGGAGAGCAATGAAGATTTTGGTAATCAATGCGGGAAGCTCCTCGCTGAAATATCAGCTTTTTGATATGGATGACGAGAAAGTACTCGCAAAGGGAAACTGCGAAAGAATCGGGATGGAAGGCAGCCTAATCGGGCATAAAACGTCTGACGGAAGGCACAGGGAAATGAAGGCTGCTATGCCGGACCATACGGCGGCGTTCATGCAGGTGAAGGACGCGCTCACTGATTCGGAGGTAGGCGTTATCAAAGATTTGAATGAAGTCAGCGCCATCGGCCACCGCATTGTCCAGGGCGGCGCGCTGTTCAGTAAAAGCGTTCTGGTAGACGACAAGGTAATCGAGGGGATTGAAAGCCTGATTCCGCTCGCGCCGCTTCATAATAAGGCGCATGTGCAGGCAATCAGGGCGTGTATCGACGTGTTTGGCAAGCAAGTGCCTGAGGTCGTCGTGTTTGACACGGCGTTCCACTCCACCATGCCGAGAAAGGCGTATATGTACCCCATCCCTTATGAATATTATGAAAAATATAAAATCCGCCGTTATGGGTTCCACGGTACCTCTCACCGTTATGTCAGCGCGCGCTGCGCGGAGCTTATGGGCGAGGATATCAAGAACCTTAAAATTATCACCTGCCATCTCGGCAACGGCTCTTCCATTGCGGCGGTAGACGGCGGAAAGGTTATCGATACAAGCATGGGCCTTACCCCGCTCGACGGCTTTATGATGGGAACGCGTACCGGCACGCTCGACCCGTCGGTCGTTACGTTCCTTGCGGAAAAAGAAAACATGTCCCCCGCGCAGATGAGCGATATGCTCAACAAAAAATCCGGCCTGCTCGGTATTTCCGGAGTTTCGAGCGACGACAGGGACGTTACGAAGGGGGTAATCGAGGGCAACGACCGCTGCAAGCTCGCGCACGAGATGCTCCGCTACGAAATCAGTAAGTTCATCGGCAGCTATTACGTTGCGCTCGGCGGCTGTGACGCCATCGTCTTTACGGCGGGACTCGGTGAGAACCAGCCGCACCACAGGGAGGCAATCTGCGAAAGCCTTGCGTGCCTTGGCGTTGAAATTGACAAGGACAAAAACAATGCGGCGGTTAAAGGCCACGAGGGCTTAATCAGCAAGCCGGACAGCAAAATCAAGGTATACGTCATCCCGACGAACGAAGAGCTGGTCATTGCCAGGGATACAGAGCAGATAGTGAAAGCGCATCAATAAACGAAAAGGCCGTTCTGCGTAAATGCAGGGCGGCCTTTAAAAAATCCGGGTGGTTTGAGACAGCAGTACATAAGGAGGCGTTCACGGTGAAAAAACATTTTAGAAAGCTTTTAAGCGCAGTTTTAGCATCTTTAATATTGGTAACCGCCCTGATGCCAGCGGCATCCGCGAAAAGTGCGGGAGATGAAGCGGCGGGACAGGCGGCATACGGCGCCGGAGACGTTGACGGCGACGGGACGGTCACGACAAAGGACGTCCTGGAAATCCAAAAGCACCTTGCAAGCGTCGTCGTGCTGAATACGCAGCAGCTTTCGGCGGCTGACGTCACCGGAGACGGGAAGGTAGGCGTGAGCGACGCGCTGAGAATCCAGCAGTATCTTGCAAAGATGATAGGCAGCCTTGAGCCTGAGCGGAAAATAACGCGCGGAGAATGGGCGGATATGCTCGTTTCATCCTGCGGGCTGCCGGCTGCAAATACGCAGGACGATGTTTATACCGATATTACCGGCAGCATTTATTATGAGTCGGTTCGCAGCCTGTACGCTTGCGGTGCCTTACCGGCGGATTTGGCAGCGGAATTTTCCCCGGAATCCGCGGTGAGCCGTGAATTTGCAGCCTATACAATCGCCCATGCGCTCGGTTACCAGCCGGAGGGATACACGCTTTCCTGCATAGACGCGGACAGCGTGCGTTACCAGCAGGAAGCATACGTTGTGCTGAGCCTTGGTTTCCTTTCGCTTGAAAACGGCAGCTTCCTGCCGAAAAAAGAACTTACCTTTGTACAGGAAAAACAAATTGCCGAGAAACTCAGGACATATAAAGCAGGAGAAAAAATCGACCCTGACCACAAAAACTCGGTGGAGTACGCGCCCGGCGTACGAAAACTTGATAATGGCGTGGCAGTCGAAGAAAGCGGCACGACGGTTACGCTTTCGGGCAGCGGGGTACCGGCGCTCAAAAGCGGAGACGTGTTTGTCACGGAGCAGGCCGCGTATAAGGCGGTAAACGTTTCAGTCTCCGGTGGGAAAACAGTGGTAAAAACGTCACAGCCGCTGCTTCACGAGGTTGCCGGCCATATAGATGTGGAAACAACAGCTTACGGTGATGTTTCAAAAATAGAAAAAATCGAGAACACTGTAATATTACAGGCCGCGTCAAATAAAAAGGCTGCAAAAGCTATCAATCCCAAGGACAGTTGGACGGAGGATATAGAACAAAAAATTGAAATAAAACTCCCTAAAGTTGATATTGGCGGAGGGCTTCTTTTACAAATGAAGGGAACAGTTGATGTTCCTAAAGTCAATTGGAAATTTGAGGGCGACCTGCAAAAGGATCCAATTGACATTGAGGAACTGCTTTTGACGGTTGAAAGCTCCTCCAAGGTTGAATATGTTTTGGAAAGCGCGGACGGCGCCGCAAAGGAAAGAAAGCTGGAAAAGCCGCTGTTCCGAATTCCCGTTCCGCTGGGGTGGGGATTTACCGCCGACCTGGAGGTTGGAATAAAAATTACGGCGGAAGGAAAGGCCACGCTTACGGCAAAGTTTGACGGTGAGGAAGGAATCCGTATTGTTAACAATATGCCTTCCGTCATATATCGTCAGACGGGCGGAATGTCAGCTGAAATTAAAGCGTCTGTAAAGATGGGAACTACGGTAAGTCCCATCGTGAGCTTCTTAAGGCTTGCCGACCTTGCCGATATTTCCCTGTTTGTGGGACCGGCGGCCCATTTAAAGATGGAAGCCTCACAGGAAATAAACGGCCGTGTCTTGGTTTGCGGAGAGGGCGCCGTATTTGGCTTTGTTGAATTTACCGCAGGAACCAAAAGCCTTTTAAAATATTTAAAGCTAACCTATAAGCTGACGTTGTTTAATGAAAAAAATTCGTTCTGGCGAATGTCCAGCCACTGGGAGAACGGTTCCTTTGTTCCAAAATGCACAAAAGACGATGAGCCGCAGGCGGAGCCGATAGCGCCGATACCGCCAGCCGCCGAGCCAGTACCTGCGCTTTCAAAGGCCGCTATGGTTGCTCCATATGAGTTGGATTACAAGATTTATGACGACGGCGTTTCCGTTTACGACTATGGGGGTACGAAAAACAACATCATTATTCCTGACTTTATCGACGGGCAACCCGTCACACGTGTTACTATGCAGAACAAAAATGTGCTGGGGATAACGCTTCCCTTATATTGCGCCGAGTTGATGGATACGATTAACGGGACCAGCATTGTTAGTATTGCGTTTGCCGAAGGAACAAAAACAATTAGGGCAGATGTCTTGAGTAGCCTAGCAGGACAGCAGGCTCGCAGGATAATAATACCGGATACGGTTGTGGAAATTGAAGACGAAGCATTTTCACATACTGATATTAATGAAATTGTATTGCCGGACAGCGTGAAAATAATCGGCAAAGATGCTTTTCGGAACTGTATATACCTTAAAAACGTAAGGCTGCCCCAGGGAATTACGGAAATACCTGATGGAATGTTTTTTAACACCGGCCTTGAAAAATTCACGGTGCCGCAGAGCGTCCAAAAAATTGGAAGCCTTGCGTTTTCTGGCTCGTATCTCAAAGAAATCAGCCTTCCGCAAGGTCTGCGGGAAATAGGCGAGCAGGCATTTCTGGGTAACCAGCTCGAGGAAGTGACCGTCCCGTCCGGCGTAATGTTTAACGGCGGCGGGCAGTTTGGCGCTAATAAATTTCTGGAACGAGTTGTTTTTGAAGACGGAGTAGATACAATACCGGACAGTTGTTTTTACGGATGCGAAGCACTGAAAGAGCTGACGCTGCCCGGCAATATAAAAGAAATTGGGGATTCTGCTTTTGGGGGCTGTCTTTCTTTAGAAAGAGTATCTTTTTCAGAAGGACTTGAAAGGCTTGGTTCCGGCGCTTTTGCCAGCTCCGGGCTTTCGAATATATTACTGCCTGAGTCACTCAGAGAAATTGGTTTCAGCGCTTTTTCCGGCTGCTATAATCTGCAGTCCGCCAGTTTGCCTGATGGGTTAACGCAGCTTGGCGCATATGCTTTTTCCGATTGTGAAAACCTGCGCGATGTAAATATACCAAGGGGAATATCAACCATTCCGCAGTTTGCCTTTAAGGGTACTGGTCTGGATAGGATAACGATTCCCGGTACTGTCAATACAATTGAGAGCTGGGCGTTTGTATTCTGTGAAAGCCTTCGGCACCTGACGATTGAAAACGGGGTAAAAAGAATTGAAGGCGCTTTTTCCGGCACACCTCTCACTGTGGTTACGATCCCCGAAAGTGTGCAATGGGTTGGTTCAGGCGCTTTTTCTTGTAAATCCCTCGATACCGTAGCATTCTTATCCGACAGTGCGCTAATTGAGGAGTATGCGTTTGAAAATGCTTCCGAGACCGTTTTTTATGGACACAAAAATTCGACAGCACAAGCATACGCAAAGCGATTTGGTTATCCGTTCGTAGAGCTGGAAAGCTGAGCGGTACCAAATTAACAGCCCCTCAAAATTAAGCTTTTGCCCCGTGTTTGCTTTCACGGGGCAAATTTTTGTGGTGTATGAATGATTTTTATGCTATAATCATCTCAGTATTATCCATGTGGGATGGAAGTAGGAGCTTTATGGGAATCAATATTAATTTAGGCGCGTGGAACGGCGTGTTTGCCGTGCCGAACGACGTCGTGGACAAATATATTAGGCTGGCGACGGAAAAGCAGCTGAAGGTGCTTCTGTGGCTGCTGCGCAACGCGGGAAGCCAGTACACAGCGGAAGAAATGGCACAGGCGCTTTCGGTGCATCCGTCCGATATCGGCGATTATATCCAATTCTGGGTAAACGCGGGGCTTCTCTGTGAAATGCCGCAGGGCTTAGCACCCGCCCAGGGGCAAAGGGAAGAACCTGGGAAACCGGCGGCTGAAGAAACCGCGGCTGACAGGCAACCACAGCTGCGGCAGGAAAAAGCCCTCGGGGAAAAGAAAAAGCCGCGCGCTCTTTCCCGCCCGCAGAAGCCTGATTCCGCCTATGTTGCCAAACGTCTGAGCGAGTGCGGGGAGCTGTCCTTCCTGATGGAAGAGGCGCAGGTGATACTGGGAAAACCCTTGTCCGGGGGCGACAGCGCCACGCTTTTGATGCTCCATGAGGACGACGGGCTGCCGGTAGACGTGATTCTGATGATTTTACAGTACGCGGCAGGCGAGGGGAAAACCGCCATGCGCTATATAGAGCGTGTCGGCGCAGATTGGGCCAGTGAAGATATCGATTCCGTTGAGAAGGCGGAGGAAAAGCTCAGGGCAATCGCAGGCACAAAGGATGCGTGGGGAAAGGCCAGCAGGATATTTGGGCTCAACAGCGCGGGTTCCCCAACCAAAACGCAGCTTGAATGCGCCGGGCGATGGGTCAATGAGTGGAAGTACCAGGAGGACATGCTTCGGCTTGCTTACGAAACGTGCGTCGATACAAAGGGAGAGTATAGCCTGAAATATATCGACGGTATCATTAAGCGGTGGCACAGCGCGGGCATTATGGTGCCGCAGGATGTGGAAAACGCAAAGAAGCCGAAGAAAAAGGAACCGTTGCAAAAGCGCGGGACCTCATATGATATCGATGAACTTGAAAGCCTGAGCATGTTTGACGACTGACAGGCTTTGCCGCATATTAAAGAAGAACGGAGGCTTAAGTTATGGGCTACAGCAGAGATGTTTACCTGGCGGCGGAGGATGAAATGCAGCGCCGCCGCATGGACGCGCTGCGCAAGGCGGATGAAAGAAGCGCGCGCTTCTACGAAAAATACCCGCGTGCTCTCGAGCTGGAACGCCTGCTTTTGCAGACGGGCGTAAAGGCGGGCAAGGCTGTCGTAGGCGGTGCGGATGTGAAGGAAGAGCTTTTGAAGCTTAAAGAGGCAAATCAGGCCCAGCAGAAGGAGCTGCGCGGCATTTTTGAGCGCGCCGGTGTGCCGGAGGATTATCTTCAGCCACATTTTTACTGCAAAAACTGTGAAGACAGGGGCTATGTCGACGGGAAACGGTGCCCCTGTATGGAAAACCTGCTTCGGGAAAAGGCGTTTAACAAGCTTAACCGCCTGTCCCCGCTGTCACTTTCGAACTTTGAAACCTTCTCTCTTGAATATTATTCAGATGAACGCAGGGACGGCGGGCCTTCATCCAGAAGGCGTATGACACAGATATTCAACTACTGTAAAAAGTATGCAAAAATATTTACCCTGCAAAGCGACAGCCTTGTTTTCTGCGGCGCTACAGGGCTTGGCAAAACACATCTGGCGCTCGCTATCGCGAACGAAGTAACAAATATGGGCTTTGGCGTTGTTTACTGCAGCGCGCCAGACGTGGTCCAGGCGCTTGAAAAAGAGCAGTTTTCCAGAAGCGCAGATGATAAGGAAGATGGGGTAAGAAAGGCGCTGCTTGACTGCGACCTCCTGATACTCGACGATCTCGGTACCGAATTTATCACTCAGTTTACGAGCGGAGCGGTTTACAATGTATTCAATTCCCGCCTTACCGCGGGAAAGCCGACAATCATCAGTACGAACCTTTCGCTCAAGGAAATGGAAAAATATTATTCCGAACGGTTTGTTTCGCGCATAAGCGGCAGCTGCCAGCGGCTCGATTTTATCGGGAACGATGTACGAGTGCTCATTAAAAAAGAGCGGTTGGGCAAAAAGGCGCAATAGAAATAAATATAGTGACCGGCGGCGGAGCAAACCGCCCGCTGCCGGTAAACTGAGTAACGCGAAAAAAAATTTATATTGACTTGCGATATTGAAAGGATTATAATAATTCTTAGAGTTTTGGTTGCTGTGCGGATGTAGCTCACCCGGTAGAGCGTCACCTTCCCAAGGTGAATGTAGCGAGTTCGAGTCTCGTCATCCGCTCCATATGCTTTTGAGAGGATAGAGTTCGCTCTATCCGTTTTTTATAGGCTTTTCGCAAAATTTATTTTATTTTGTCATATTGCGTAAAAGCGCCGGATACCATCTGTTGGGCGGGTTCCGGCGATGATAAACGGCCGGAGGGCTATTTGGGGGAGGAAATTTTTTTGTCTGCGGATTTACATTGTCATACAAGAATATCTGACGGCTCGGTCGGAATAGACGAGCTGGTTGCGATAGCCAAGCGTAAGGGCCTTCATACGATTGCGGTGACCGACCACGACACCTTCGCCGGTGCTACGCGTGCAAAAATTATTGGTGAGCGCCATGGGGTGGAGGTCATTCTCGGCGCGGAAATTTCCGCATGGGATTATAAACGCGGAAGGCTCGTGCATATATTATGTTATCTCTGTGAACATCCCGCACGGCTCGAGGGCCTTTTAAACAAAACACTCGAAAACCGCCGGAAGGCCGTTACGCTTTCGCTGCAGAAAATTATGCGGATGTATCCCATTACGCCCGAGATGGTCGCGAAACGCGCTCAGGGCAGCACAACTATTTATAAACAGCATATTATGCAGGCGCTCGTTGACGCGGGCTATGCGGATAAAATTTTTGGCGCGCTTTACCAGAAGCTCTTTAACAGCAGGATAGGGATTGCAAGGACGCAAATCGATTATCCTGACGTATTCAAAGTATTGGATTTAATTCATGAGGCCGGTGGCGTTGCGGTGCTCGCCCATCCCGCGGTGTATGATTCCTATGAACTCCTTTTAGAGCTTGCGCAGAAGGGGCTCGACGGAGTGGAATGCTTTTATCCGAGGGCAAGAGAGGACGACCCGGAAGTGCTCCCCAAAATAGCGAAGGAATATGATTTGGTAATGACCGGCGGAACGGATTTTCACGGGGCCTGTTCCAGTACTGTAAATCCCTTGGGTACCTGCCTGACGCCGGACGACCAGCTTTTAAAGCTGAAACGAAGAAAGCAGATTCTGCAAAAAGCAAAGGCGGTGTAAGTAATGAGAACGACATACCGTACAAGGGGAAC
Organism: uncultured Oscillospiraceae bacterium; assembly: GCA_900540275.1. Classification (GTDB taxonomy): domain Bacteria; phylum Bacillota; class Clostridia; order Oscillospirales; family Acutalibacteraceae; genus Scatavimonas. The sequence goes on from UQFO01000010.1 coordinate 18,683, forward strand.
CTGCTCAAGGCAAATTGAAATAGAGCTTGACGGGACAAAGATTGTATCGGTTCGTTTTGACGGTGGCTGTAACGGCAACGGAAAGGGAATCGGGGCGCTTGTAAAGGGAATGGATGCCAAAGATGTAATCGAACGCTGTAAGGGCATACGCTGCGGTATGAAGGGGACGTCCTGTCCCGATCAGCTGGCGCTTGCCCTTGAAGAGATTTTAAGTGAAACAAGTGAAGCTGTAAAAGAAAATTAAAGCGAAATTTTTCTTGACAACGGCAGAACGCTTTGCTATAATATAACACGCTGACTGAAATGCGAGTGTGCTGGAACTGGCAGACAGGCACGTTTGAGGGGCGTGTGTTTCATGACGTACGGGTTCAAGTCCCGTCACTCGCACCAAGATGGGTTGACAAAAAGATGTCAGCCCATTTTTCTTTTATTTATGCCAATTTCAGGCTTTTTGCAGCGAATTTCATAATTTGATTTCCTGTGTTTCTGGGTAAAATGCTGTTGCGGACATTTTTTTCGCAGCACAAACATAAACCAGCATAATCCGAACCTTTTCCGTTAGGAAAAGGTTCGGATTATTTGTTTGTTTTCTTTGGCCGGCCATTTACTTCTGCAACAGGGAAGCGCAGGCCAATCTCCAAACCACAGTTGCCGAGAAAAAAGAAAACAGCGATATAACTAAGAGGACGGCGCAATCAATCACCATAATATTGCCGTATAATTCGTGATTTCTCAAATTAACGGCTGCAATACCGCGGTGTCATTCACATTATATTTAAACACAGATTCATACCAATCAAGGCCGCTTTGACACAGCGGCCTTTTATTTTTGCTTAATATTTTTGCTGAGACTAAAAATAAATGAGCGTAATAAGATAAATAAACTAAGATTAATCTTGATAATATAAATTTTACAATTCAGTAATAAATATAATATAGATTATACTTATAAATAGAAGTAAAATATCGAAAAACAGTTGATTTAAAGTTATTTTAATATTATAATTTGTTTATAAAATAAATTATATTTTAAAAATATAATTTTTTAAGCGAATAAATTTGTTTTAGTGTTTTGATGACGGAGTCATTCAAAATAAAAAAAGTTTTTCACAAAAAAGGCGTTGTGAAAAAGACGGAAAGGGGGAAGGGCTTGCCCGAAGCCTTAACACCATTATTTCAAATGAAAGAGGAGAAGGATTTATGAAACAGAAAAAGATGTTGGCATTTTCGTTGGTACTGGCCTTATTGGCGAGCTTGTTCGTCGTAGCGCCTGCGAGCGCTGTAACACAGCAGGTCAGCCTGCTTTACGCAAAGCCATATTACGAGGGGATGGCAGTCGGCGCAGAGGGTTATGTTGAGGTGGAGAACCTGAGCCCGAATAAGGTTGTAACGATTCACTACTCGGCAGACGGCGTTACCTGGAAGGATACGCAGGCAGAATACTTCAAAGCCACACAGGGCAACTACGAAGCATGGAAATTCAGAACAGACTCTTTCTCCGTTGGTATGAGAGGCAGCGCAACTGTTCAGTTTGCCATCAAATACGAAGTGAACGGCAACACCTATTGGGATAATAACAACGGCGCAAATTACACGGTAAAAGCCGGGTACGGCGTCAGCTCGCAGTACGACTTCGGCAGCACAGCCGTTGCAATGTGGTATCAGTCAAATGTAGTCGATGAAAAGGTTAACATTTATGCGCAGCTTAAGAGCCTTGCATATGACAAGGACGTCCGTGTACGCTATTCGACAGACAATTGGGCAACCTATGAAGAAGTACAGGGAACCTTTAACTATAGCTTCCCTGACAGCGCTATAGAGAGCTGGGTAGTGTCTGTTCCGGCAACGCAGGCGTTTGAATATGCTATTTCTTATAAAGTGAACGGTACAACCTATTGGGATAACAATTTTGGCGCTAACTATACATTTGACCCGGCAGCCTAAAAATTGAAGGATTGCGGTTGAATAAACCGCAGAGTAAACATATTTAACAGAAAACGCTGGGAAAGCCCCCGTGTAAGCAGACGCTTACGCGGGGGCTTTTAATATTTTTGTAGTGAGTTTAGATAACAATATGCTAAATTGAACGTCCTCCGCATAGAATGGTATATGGTGGATGCGGGAAAGCAGTGAAAATTGGAGTAAAAAAAATATTCCGGTAAATTTGTTAAAAATCGGGAATGGTAACTATAATAATAGTAATAAAAAATTATAAACTATAGTTGAGGAGAGCTGATGGAAATCAGTGACGCAAAGCAAAGAGGCTAACATAATGCCAGTAAGCTATAATCATGCTCGTCTGGCAGCAATAGTCAAATTTCGATTATTGCAGCTTTTTATTTGTTAATATTTTTAGAGGGAATGATTTATGAAGAAGAGCTTTTGGGAATATGACCCGCAGGAGGTCGACGAAACAGTCGAATATCTGGAGGCATCTAACGCAAAGCTGGAGAAGCAGGTAAGACTGCTGAATTCCGAGCTTGAGGAGCTGCGTCTGAAAAAGAAAACCACAGTTCATGGGCGAAGCGCTGAAGCACAGGAGTTACAAAAAACGGACAGAATGATGAAATCGGTATTGCCATCGGGGGGGGGAGAGATACACGCAATAAGTAAACAATTAATAAAATAGGTTTGTATTGAAAGAAAGGAGGCGCGGACGGCTCCTATAGTAAAAGCGACGAGATGTTCCGCGAGGTGCTTAACGCGCTTGAGGGCGTTTTGGACAATAAGGCGGTCTGCATTTACAGCTTTGATGAAAAATTGTATTCGCCGCGGATAATTGCATCCTGCTGAATAGACAGGTGAAAATATTATTTAGAAAAGCTTGACTTTTTTATTGCGAAGCTGTATACTATATAAGTATTCTAAATGTACTGATTAATTGCCGTAGGTTGTAAATCGACTCCATTTTGATTTACCGCCTGCGGTTTTTTGTTTGCATTATTTGAATAACATTTATTACAGGAGGTGCCTACTATGAATAGAGGTACTGTCAAATGGTTTAACGAGAGCAAAGGATTCGGTTTTATCACCAACGACGACGGAGGCGAAGATGTATTCGTGCATTTTTCCGCAATCGTTGGGGAAGGCTTTAAAAACCTGGCTGAGGGCCAGCATGTAACGTTCGACACGGAGCAAGACCCCAAAAACAGCAGTAAGCTTCGCGCTGTCAACGTATGCGCTGCCTGAGCATAACCAGCTTAACAGAGAGGCCGCCCTTGGAAACAGGGGCGGTTTTTTTCGTTTGTGCGTTTAAATATATGGATTTTATGAACTTTAGATGCTTTTCAGCGTTTTGTTTTACGACCATTCTGATTGTTTTTAAAAGTAATTAACTTTTTGCATTTTTCCTACTGTTTTTATTTTGAATGCTATGATATAATTTCAGTGAAAAAATTTCACAAGTTACGGTCGAAAGAATGGAGGATACATATGCCTTTTTCGCTATCGTTAAAACCAAATCAGACTATCTCAAATAAGGAAATGCAAGAAATATTTGGTTGTGGTAACATGGGTGGGATGCGAAAATCTAATCTCACTAATTCACTTGTTTTAATATCTGACTACACGAAAAATCTTTATGAGGATAGATGGATAGAAAACACTCTACATTATACTGGTATGGGAAAGAGAGGAGATCAAACTCTTTGTAGTCAAAATAAAACTCTATATTATTCAAACGAAAATGGAGTATTAATATATCTTTTTGAAGTGTTTGAGTCTAAAAGATATACTTTCCGTGGAAGAGTATGTCTTTCTGGTGCACCTTATCAAGAAGAACAACCAGACGAAAAAGGGGAAAATCGAAAGGTCTGGATGTTCCCGCTTAAGCTTATAAATTCTACTGAAATTGATGAACAATATATTCTTAAGAATATAAAACATAAAAAGAGATATATACGTAGATTAAGTGATGATAAGCTTAGGGAAATGGCAATACATTCTCAATGTATGCAACCTTCGAAGCGACGAGTCACAACAATTCGGTATATTAGCAGCGAGTATATCTCTGAATATGTGAAACGACGCGCGCAAGGTATTTGCGAGCTTTGTAGAAAGCCTGCACCCTTTCATGATTTAGACGGTAGACCATATCTCGAAAGTTATCGAATTAAAAAGCTTTCAGATGGTGGACCAGACACCATAAAAAATACGGCCGCTTTATGCCCGAATTGTAGAGTGAAATTACAATTGCTAGGGTTACCTGAGGATATAGAGAGAGTCAAGGCAAGGATACAAGAATATGGGGAAATAAATAGTTTTCAAGAATTATAAAACATTTGAGTATAAAGAGGAATCGTTTTGCGATTTCCTCTTTTTTAATGAACAAAATTGCATGCAGTTTAGTCCATGCTTTAATCCTATGAGCGCAGGAAGCTGTCATTAACTATTCATAAAAGCACATTATTTTAATAAGATACAACGGTGTAAATCAGGTGAGTTACAAAGAAAATGGCATAAGAGATTTATTCTGAAACTAATACGTTTGCTGCCGCCTAAAATATGCCCTCAATGCGGGCGTGCCTGCTTGCTGTTTTTATTCGTGCCGCTAATTTGGATTAAGGCTGTTTTTCGCTTTTATATTCCGGATAATTGTGGTATACTAATCTACAAACATTATTTTCCTATGCGCTCCCTTCCATGGGAGCCGCCTTACCGTTTGCTATAAAATTTTCCTTATGAAAGGAACGTGTCAAATGAATGCTGTAAACAGACAGGAGCTTGCGCCCGGCGTTTATTTCAGCAGCGTCGATGACGGCCGTTTTAAAACGGGCCGCATCAGCGTGACCATGCTGGTTCCGCTGAAAAAGGAGACGGCGGCCAGAAACGCCCTGCTCCCACAGGTGCTCACACGCTCATGCAAAAAATACCCCGATTTTATAAGTCTCAACAAGCGGCTTAACAGCCTTTATGGGGCGTCAGTCATGGGCTATTGCCGGAAGTTCGGAGAATCCCAGGCGCTCACGCTTTCCATCGCAGGGCTCGACGACCGGTTTACCATCGACAAGGAACAGGTTTCCGCAGAGCTTACCGGGCTTTTATGCGCAATGCTCTTTGAGCCGAAGCTCGAAGACGGCACATTCTGCAAGCAGGACGTGGAGCAGGAGCGCAGGCAGCTGCTTGACGCAATCGACGCGGAATACAATGAAAAACGCGTCTACGCCGTTAACCGCTGTACTGAAATTATGTGCAGAAACGAAGCATTCGGTATCCGCCGCTACGGCTCGCGCGAAGCGGTGGAAAAGCTTTCCGAAAGGGATGTGTACAGTGCTTGGGAGGACGTTCTTAAAACAGCACGCGTCGAAGTGATGATGATAGGCGCTTCCGATAAAACGGCTGCGGCCGATACCTTCCGCAGGGCGTTTGAAAAGGTTTCACGCCGCCCTGCGGAAATTAAAACAGAGGTCGTGCGCAGCGCAGGGGATATTACGCGCGAGGCAGAGGCGCTTGATGTCGCCCAGTCGAAGCTCGTCATGGCGTTTCGCACGGGAATCGCGGAGCCGGACGACGGCGTTATGGCACAGCGCTTGATGAGTGCGGTGCTCGGAGGTACGCCAAATTCGAAGTTCTTTGTGAACGTCAGGGAAAAGTACAGCCTGTGCTATTACTGCGCGGCGCGCTATGACCGCAATAAAGGTATCCTTATGGTAGACAGCGGCGTCGAGACGCAGAACATCGAAAAGGCGGAAAAAGAAATTTTAAACCAAATCCATGCGCTGCAAAACGGAGATTTATCCGACTTTGAGATGGATTCAACCAAATTGAGTATGACGAATAGCTTCAATTCTATGTCCGACACGGTCGGAGGGACAGAGGCGTGGTATATTTCGCAGCTTCTCGACAAGGAGCAGCTTACGCCGGAAGAAGCCTCAAAGCGCGTCATGAGCGTGTCGGCGCAGCAGGTAATCGACGCTGCGCGAAAGCTCACGCTCGATACCGTTTATATTCTTAAACCGAGCGGCGCTGGGGAAGAAAAGGAGGGGGCCAAATGAGTTTTACCGAGATAAAGGGCGCGCGCACGCATGACAGCTATTTTAAAGCGGTGCACCCGACGGGCCTTACTATATATGTTTACCCGAAAGAGGGCTACGGCTCGACGTATGCGATGTTCGGTACGAAATACGGCTCGGTCAACCGTACCTTTTCCGTAAACGGCGGCGAGAAGCTTACCGTACCTGACGGTATTGCGCATTATCTCGAGCATAAGCTCTTTGAAAGCGAGGACGGCGACGCGTTCACCCGCTACGCGAAAACGGGCGCATCGGCAAACGCCTACACGTCCTTTGACAAGACGTGTTACCTCTTTTCCTGTACGGAGAACTTTGAAGCTTCTCTTGAAATCCTGCTTGATTTTGTACAGTCGCCGTACTTTACGGAGCAGACAGTGCAGAAGGAGCAGGGCATTATCGGGCAGGAAATCAGGATGTATGATGATTCACCAGAATGGCGCGTCATGTTCAACCTCCTGGAGGCGATGTACCACAGCCATCCTGTGAAAATCGATATTGCCGGAACTGTTGAATCGATTGCACAAATTACGCCGGAATATCTTTACCAGTGCTACGAAAGCTTTTATAACCTGAACAACATGGTCCTTTGCGTTGCCGGAAGCTGTACGCCGGAGCAGGTGTATAAGGTTGCAGATAAGATGCTCAAGCCCTGCAAAAAGCAGACGGTTGAAACCTTTTTTGGGCCGGAGCCTGAAAGCGTCGTGAAGGAATACGTGGAGCAGATTTTCCCTGTCGCTGTGCCGATGTTCCAGCTTGGCTTCAAGACAAAGGCGGGGGAGGCGCGTTCTACAAGCGACGAGCTAGCGCTTACTGATATCCTGCTGTTTGCGCTTGCTTCAAATTCCTCTCCAATGTACAGGGAGCTCATGGAAAAGGAGCTTATTAACCAGAGCTTTAATTATGAGTTCTTTGAGGGGCCGGGTTATGTAAGCGTTTTGTTCAGCGGCGAGTCGCGCGACCCGAAGCAGACGGCGGAAATCATCCGCGGCTATGTGGATGAGGCCCGCCGAAACGGGTTGCCGGAGGAGGACTTCGAAATTGCTAAAAAAGCAATTTACGGGGAAACGGTCGGTTCTCTCAACAACATTGAATCGATTGCGAACGTGCTTACGGAATTTGCATTTACCGGCAAGGAGCTGTATGCTTATATCGACGCGGTTGCAGGGGCAAAAAGGGAGGCCGCCTGCAAGCGCCTGGAAAGCCTGCTCGACAGCGGTAAATCTGCGCTGTCCGTGGTCAAGGCCGCGGACTGACAGAAAGAAATTACGGGCGGCAGGGCTTATGCCGCGCCGCCCGTTTAAACCTCCATACGGAAAGGAATTTTCATTATGGTTTACAACGTATCGTTTCCTGGGCTGGGGCTTCAGTTTGAAGTGAATCCCGTCGCCCTTCAGCTCGGCGGCCTTACTATCAGGTGGTACGGCGTGCTGATTGCGCTTGGGCTGGTGTTGGCGCTTATCTACGCAATGAACGTCTGCAAACGGCGTTACGGCGTGTCGCAGGACAAGCTTTTGGACTGCGTGCTCGTCGGAATTATTACAGCAATTATCGGGGCAAGGCTATATTATGTTGCCTTTAAATGGGACGTGTACAGCCAGGACCCTATGAGCATATTCTACATAAATTCGGGAGGGCTCGCCATCTACGGGGGCCTTATCGGCGCGCTTATCGGCGGTCTGATTGTGGCGAAAATCGTAAAGGTGAACATCCCCGCGCTGCTCGACATAGCCTGCCTTGGCTTTTTAATCGGGCAGGGCATCGGCAGGTGGGGCAACTTCATGAACCAAGAGGCCTTCGGCACCCCGACCGGCCTTCCCTGGGGCATGGTAAGCGAGAACACGGGAAATATCGCCGTGCATCCGGCTTTTTTATATGAATCCCTCTGGTGCCTGCTGGGGTTTGTGCTTCTGCACTTTTTCAGCAAAAGGTTCAGAAAATACGACGGACAAATCTTCCTTCTGTATATGGTATGGTATGGCTTTGAACGGATGATTGTGGAAGGGCTTCGCACTGACAGCCTGTACACGCCGTTTTTTAATCTGCGCGTGTCACAGATTGTCTCACTCGTCATTATGGTTGCCGGTATCGTATTCCTGATTATCAACCAGGTGAAAAAGAAGGATACAATCGCCGTTCCGCTTAAAAGAAAAGTGAAAGGATGAGAATAGCTTATGGCTAAGATATTAGATGGAAAAGCAGTTTCCGCGTCGGTAAAGGAGCAGGTGGCGAATGAGACTGCCGCGCTCAAGGAGAAAGGTATTACACCCGGGCTTGCTGTCGTGATTGTCGGCGACGACCCCGCCTCGCATGTATATGTAAACAACAAAAAGAAGGCGTGCGCCCAGGTTGGCTTCCATTCGGAGGAATACGCGCTGCCCGCGCAGACTACGCAGGAGGAGCTGCTGGCTCTCGTTGAAACGCTGAACAAAAAGCCTGACATCAACGGTATCCTCGTTCAGCTTCCTCTGCCGCCGCACCTCGATGAAAAGGCGGTTATCGAGGCGATTGACCCGAAAAAAGACGTGGACGCGTTCCACGCTTCAAATGTCGGGAAAATCATGATAGGCGATTACCATTTCCTTCCCTGTACGCCCGCGGGTGTGATGGAGCTGTTAAAGTCTGAAAAAATAGACGTGTGCTCAAAGAACTGCGTCGTCATCGGCAGGAGCAATATTGTCGGCAAGCCGATGGCCATGCTTCTGCTGCACCAGAACGGCACGGTTACCATCTGCCACAGCCGGACAAAAAACCTGAAGGAGGTCTGCTCGCAGGCCGACATTTTGGTAGCGGCGGTCGGGATAGCAAAGTTTGTCAAGGGCGATATGGTCAAGGAGGGCGCCGTGGTAATTGATGTTGGTATGGATCGGGACGAAAACGGCAAGCTCTGCGGCGATGTGGATTTTGCGCAGGTCGAGCCGAAGGCCTCTTATATTACGCCGGTGCCGGGCGGGGTCGGACCAATGACAATTGCTATGCTCATGAAAAACACGCTGATGGCGGCAAGGCTGCAAAACGGTATGTATTAAGCGGGAAAAGTGCTGGAACTGCTTGACAGGGCTTTTTGCTTGTGCTACTATATTATAGCCGCATATTACGGGCATCTATAAGAGGGCGTATGTCCCCGCCCGGCGAATAGCGAGTCTGAATAAAGGAATGGTTTATTACATGTACGCAATTATCGAAACCGGCGGTAAGCAGTACAAGGTAGAGAGCGGCGACGTTATCTACGTGGAAAAGCTTACGGCGCAGGAAAATGACACGGTTGATTTCAAGGTCGTCGCGCTTGCAACAGAAAACGACATGAAGGTCGGCAGCCCGTATGTAGCGGACGCGAAGGTAACGGGCAAGGTGCTCAAGAACGGCAAAGGCAAGAAAATTACCGTTGCCACATATAAGCCCAAGAAGGGCGAAAAGAGAAAGATGGGTCACAGACAGCCTTATACGAAGGTTGAAATCCAGGCTTTTGAAGCGTAAGCCATGATTGAGGCGGTCTTTTACACATCGGACAGCGGAAGGCTTCTGGGCTTTCGCGTGAAGGGTCATGCGGGCTACTCGGAGCATGGGAGCGATATCGTCTGCGCGGCGGTCAGTTCCGCTTCACTGATGGCTGCTAACACCATCACGGAGGTTCTGCACATCGGTGCCGACGTTACGGTAAAGGACGGAAATCTCGCAATCAGGATTTTTGAGCGGGACGCGGATATCTGCCGCGACATCCTCTCGGGCTTCAAGCTGCATATGCTGTCTCTTGAAGAGCAGTATCCGCAATATATCAGCGTAAATTATACGGAGGTGTAAACAATGATTAAAATAGACATTCAGTTGTTTGCTCATAAAAAAGGTATGGGCTCCACAAAGAACGGACGTGACTCCGAATCCAAACGTCTCGGCGTAAAGCGTGCGGACGGACAGTTCGTGCTTGCCGGCAACATCCTTGTCAAGCAGCGCGGAACACATATCCATCCCGGCAACAACGTCGGCAGAGGCTCTGACGACACTCTGTTCGCTTTGGTGGACGGCAAGGTCCGTTTTGAGCGTGTAGGCCGCGACCGCAAGCGCGTCAGCGTTTATGCGGAGCAGTAATTGCGTGCAAACAATAACGACTTGAAGGGCGGAAGGGTTTCCGCCCTTATTTTATAAGCAGAGGGCTTTTTATGTTTCAGAACGATTATTTTATGCGCCAGATTGAAATGCTCGGCCGCTTTCTTGCAAAGCTGATATTTAATAAAGAAACGACCGTATACGAGGTAATTATCGACGAAGAGGGAAATATTACCCCTGCTGGTTTACTTTATCTGGAACTCAATACGATGATAAAAGAGGGTAGAATAAATGAAGCGGAGAATCTGCTCTTCGACCGGATTGAAGCGACCTATGACAATGAATACCTGGAAATCGCCATTGATTTTTATTCCCAGGTAAATAATTTGACGGATGAATTTTTAGAGGAGCACGATTTTTCACGGGAGGAAGCCATGGAAGGGCTTTCCAAAGTGAAACAGCTTTACGGCATTGAAGAGCTGTAACGGCGCCTGACGGCAGAAAAGGCGGGACAAAAAAATGTTTGTAGATTACGCGAAAATAAATATAAAGGCGGGCGACGGCGGCGATGGGCATGTTTCCTTCCACAGAGAAAAGTATGTTGCAGCGGGAGGGCCCGACGGCGGTGACGGAGGAAGAGGCGGCAACGTTGTGTTCCAGGCGGACGACAACCTTTCGACGCTTGCCGATTTCCGTTATAAAAGGAAGTATGCCGCGCCCCGCGGCGAGGACGGCAGGCCGAGCCGCAGGACAGGAAAAAACGGCGGAGACCTTGTGATTAAGGTGCCGCGCGGAACGGTGGTAAAGGAAGCTGAAACAGGGCGCATCCTGGCGGACGTGTCTTCAGACGAGCAGGTTGTTGTTGCGCGCGGCGGAAACGGCGGTTGGGGCAACATCCATTTCGCTACGCCGACGCGCCAGATTCCACGCTTTGCAAAACCGGGGCTTCCCGGCGAGGAGTTCGAGGTACAGCTCGAGCTCAAGCTTTTGGCTGACGTGGGGCTTGTGGGCTTTCCAAACGTTGGAAAAAGCACCCTCGTTTCTGTTGTGAGTGAAGCAAAGCCGGTAATTGCAGATTACCATTTTACAACGATTACGCCTGTGCTCGGCGTCGTCAGGATGGGACAGGAACAGTCCTTTGTTATGGCTGATATTCCGGGACTGATTGAAAACGCAAGCGAAGGAACGGGACTTGGGCACCAGTTTTTGCGCCACGTTGACCGCTGCCGGATGCTCGTGCATATCGTCGATGTCGCGGGCAGCGAGGGCCGTGACCCGAAGGACGACTTTAATATTATCAACCGGGAGCTTGAAAAGTTTGATTCCGAGCTTGCAAAGCGCCCAATGCTGGTCGCGGGCAATAAGTGCGATTTGGCACAGGATGAGCAGATAGAGGAATTTAAAAGGTTTGTTGAGGAGCAGGGGTACGAGTTCTTCCCGATTATGGCGGCGATTCGCCACGGGGTAGACCCGCTCCTGCAAAAAATACAAGAGATGCTTTCAAAGCTTCCGCCGATTGTGCGCTATGAGGCGGAGCCCGCGCCTGTTATTGAGCCGGAGAAGCTCAGGGACCGCGGCGTTTCGGTCAAGGTAGTGGACGGTATTTATGTGGTAGAAGGTAAATGGCTGTTGAACGTGATGCGTTCGGTCAATTTTGACGATTACGAATCGCTTCAGTATTTCCAGCGTGTGCTGATAAGCGCGGGCGTGATAGACGCTTTGCGGGAGGCTGGCATTTCTGAGGGCGATACGGTATCGATTTATGACCTGGACTTTGATTTTGTGGAATAATGCGGAGGAACGTATAGATGGACAAATTGCTCGACAGGCAATGCGACCCGCGGCAGTACAGCCCGCTGGCGCTGGCCTTTATAGGCGACGGCGTGTTTGACCTGATGGTACGTGAGCGGCTTGTAACACAGGCCAACCGACCGGTCGGGGAGCTGAACAGAATGAAGGTTCAGCAGGTCTGCTGCAAATCGCAGGCGGAATTTGTGTCTTTATTGCTGCCGGAGCTTTCGGAAGAGGAAGAGGCGGTATACCGGCGTGGGCGAAACGCGCACAGCCGCCCGCCGAAGAACGCAAGCTCCGCCGACTACCACAGCGCAACGGGTTTTGAGGCGCTGTGGGGGTATTTGTACCTGCTTGGGAGAATTGACCGCCTTTGCGAGCTTTTTGAAAAGCTGATGCGCGACGGCGAATCGGATACATAAAAACCATCCAGAATATGTAAACTAAGAGCAGGTATGGCCTGCTCTTTTTTTGCGGCCTTAAAAAACACTGTCCGGCGGCTTCCCGCTGAACATGGCAGCTTAAGGAAGGATATTACTGTATGGTAAGGGAATCCATCAATAAAAAATCGATTTTCCTCGATCTTCTGTTTTTTCTCGCGGGGAGCGTGTTGTACGCCATATCCGTCGATATGTTCACCGCGCCCAACGAAATAGCGCCCGGCGGGCTTACAGGCGTAGGCACGATGCTCAATTCCCTGTTTGGGCTGCCCATCGGCACCGTTGTGCTGATACTGAATATTCCGCTGTTTATTTGGGGCGCGGCAGTGATGGGTTGGAAATTTCTTGGCAAGACAGTTACCGCGACTGTGCTTGTTTCAGCGGCGATTGACATTTTAGAGCCGTTTCTCCCCGCGTACACAGGCGATAAAATGCTTGCGAGCATTTTCGGAGGGATATTTATAGGCGTAGGGCTTTCGTTGATTTTCATCCGCGGCGGCACAACCGGCGGAACGGACCTTACGGCGCGGCTTTTGAACCGGCGCAGGCCGCAGATGTCCATCGGCAAGCTGATACTATTAATCGATATGGTAGTTATCGTTGCTGCCGGCCTTGTTTATGGGAATTTGGAAAGCCCGCTTTACGCCGTCGTCAGTATTTTTGTCACAACAAAGATTATCGACGCGCTTATTTACGGCACGAGCATAGGCACGGGCAAGATGATGTTTATTATCTCGGACAAAAACGAAGAAATTGCTGACAAAATTATCAATACCATAAGCCGCGGCGTGACAAAAATAAAATCTGTCGGCGGCTACAGCGGCGCGCCGCGCGAGGTGCTATTATGCGCGCTCAGCCGCAGCGAGGTCTATAAAACGTACGACGTCATTCACAAAATCGACCCGCACGCGTTTATTATTGTGGGAGAGGCGGGAGAAATCTCTGGGGAAGGCTTTGCGTCATTAAAAAAAGATTGACAGAAGAATATGGAATTGATATAATAACCCTGTTATGTCTGCGGGTCAGACGGCGGGCATAGCGCGGCATACAGGCCGCTTGTTATCCTTGCTCCGGTCAAAAGCTGCCGGGGCCAAAGTCCAAAAGGAGGTGCACAAAAGATGGCAGTAATCAATTCCTATGAGACCGTTATGGTCATTTCTACAACGCTCGGCGAAGAGGGCATTCAGGCTATGATTGAAAAATTCAAGGCGCTCATTGAGAAGCATGCTACTCTTGAAAACGTCGACGAGTGGGGCAAGCGCAGGCTTGCATACCTCATCAACGACGAGGCCGAGGGCCATTATGTCCTGATTAACTTCAAGAGCGAGCCTGATTTCCCGGCGGAGCTCGACAGACGTTACAAGATTACAGACGGAATTCTCCGTTCCCTCATCGTAAGAAAAGACGCTTAAGTGAATATATGAAGCTAGGAAAGAAGGATGAAACGTAATGAATAAAGTGATTTTAATGGGCAGGCTTGTAGCCGACCCGGAACTCAAAACGACGCCGTCTGGCGTATCGGTCACCAGCTTCCGTATTGCGGTGGACCGCAATTACGTAAAGCAGGGCGAAGAACGCCAGGCGGATTTTATCGACATCGTATGCTGGAGGCAGCGCGCTGAGTTCGTTTGCAAGTATTTTGTAAAGGGCCAGCTGATTGCGCTTGAAGGTTCTATCCAGACACGCCAGTACCAGGACAAGAACGGAAACAACCGTACGGCTGTTGAAGTAGTCGCCGACAACGTGTATTTCACAGGCGACAAAAGAGGCGGCGGCGCCCCGCAGGGCGGATATTCGCAGGCTCCTGTACCGACGGAAGCACCGGCGCCCGCTTATACGAGCGGTTCGACGGGCGACTTTGAGGAAATGCCTTTGGATGACGATTTACCGTTTTGATTGAGAGCGCAGTTTTTTCTGCGATTATTTATAAAGGAGCGATAGAAAATGGCTGACAGACCCGAGAGAGACAACCGCCGCGGCGGACGCAAGGGCCGCAGGAAGGTTTGCGCGTTCTGTGTGGACAAGGTTGAAACAATCGATTATAAGGATATTGCAAGGCTTCGCCGTTTCCTTTCCGAGAGGGCGAAGATTCTCCCCAGGAGAGTAACGGGTACATGCGCGCATCATCAGCGTGCGCTGACGCTTGCAATCAAGAGAGCAAGGCATTTGGCTCTGCTTCCCTACACAAGCGACTGATTTTACATCGATAAAGCGCAGCGGCGGGTTTGTGACGAACCTGCCGCTGTTTTTGTTTTTTTGTTTTTAAACGCCAAATCAGGAAAGAACGCGCCCTGCCGTTTAATAAGGCAGGGCGCGTTCCCTTTCAAAGGAAGAAACTATTAGTTTTATTCTACTGTAAATTCAGCGGCGATATTCAAGTCCTCTTTTGTGGTATCGTTTGTAATGGGGAGGACAATCCTGTACCGTCCGGGGGAGAGAGGGCTGTTTTCGTCGGCAACCGAATAGCTGCGTTCACCGGTTCCCCCTGCAAATGCAATAATTTCTTCACTGCTCCAGATTGTATCGATTGCAAGCGGCACGTGGACCCAGCGGCTGTTATGATAGGCCTGAAGCTCATATTGCGCGCCAAATGAGTACGAGTCCTTTGTATCATTTGATAAGACGGCAATTACCTTCTGGACGTCCTTAGGATAGCTTTTCTGCTTTGTTTGGAAGGAGAGGTTGTCTATTTTGGATATGATGGCTTCGGTGGGTGCTTCCGTGGCGGAAGCCGCCTGTGTTTCATCTGCAATGGAGCTTATGTTATGCTGGTTGGAGCAGCCGCAGAGGGTGAAGGCAGCTGTCATAATAAGAGCCATTATCCATATAAGTCCTTTCATCCAATCACCTGCTTAGTATCGGTTTAAGTACCAAAGGTTGATACCAATTATTTGTACTGACGGCGGCTTCCTTCAATTCTCCGGTTGTCTTTTCAAAGATAATCGCCTCGGAATCAAGAATCTCATTTTTAAAGTTTTGGATTTTCTCTGCGGTCAAGTTGAAGATGCTAACAGAAATTGCATTTTGGTCGTCTAGTAACATAAAATAACGGATATCGTCACAAATATTCGGTTGGTGAGTTCCCCTTTTTTGGTTTTCTAAATTTGTTTCAATTTTTGCACTGATTATATCCATCATTTGCGTTAACTCTTCATGAGAATACGCTGCAGATTCAAACCGCACAGCAGAATTTCCTGCCGCTTCCGTAAGCGTTTGCCTGATTTCCGGAGTATTGTCGGTGAGCATGACGGCGAGCTTGCCGTTGCCATCAATATAGGAGCCTGCGTAATAATCGGGGTAGCTCGTTGCGCGGTTTGTCCGTCCTGAGGGAACGCAGCGCAGGAACTCATCGATATTTTCACCGGCTTCGCTTGCGTCGCGCTGCTTGTCAAAGATGGCGTTCAAGGCGGCGTCCTCACTTTGTTCCGGTTCTTGCAGCTGCATATGATTGTACCCAACAGCCGTTACGGATAAGATGGAGAAAAGCACTATCGCCAGAGCTAACAGTCCGCTCAATATGATTGAAAATTTGTTTTTGCTTTTCTTCCATATCATTTTCATGCACTCCTTCATAAAAATTGAGGTAAAATTATTAGTTACGTGAGTTGAAATATTAAAACCACCTTCTTTATATTAATATTATAACCTTATAATTATAAAAAATAAAGAGTTTTTCGCATTTGCTATGTTTTTTGTGTAATTTAACATAAAGAGTCCCCGGCATGAAACCATGCCGGGGACAATGCGCCTGTTATTCTTATTCGTTTGAGGCAAGCGCCCGGTTGAGCCAGATCTCGCCAATGTCCATTGCCAGATAAAGGCCGTTTTTTTCACTCGCCTTTACAACCTGCTTCCTCGGGCTGATATCGGGGTCGGTGCACATCAGCTGGACCGTTACCTTATCCGCGACCTCCAGGTCGTTAACCGTTTTCTTTGACTTTATCTGAAGCCGGATTACATACCGTTCGTCCATATTGCCGTAATACAGCACGTCGCCGCAGCGCACGAGCGGCTTTCCTTTATAGGTAGGGAACTTCTCTTTCTCCGCCATAGACAATACCTCCCTCTGCGTTTTTCTTTCAGATAATTATAGCATGAAACGCCCTTTCAGTAAAGCTTTTTTTCAGATGGTTACATTTTTTTGTTCATAAATAAATATTTAGTGATTGTTAACAGTATTTCCCTGACAAATTCTAAGCGGAATCCAGTGCTTATTTCTCGAGCGGAAATTCAACTGATTGTTATAATGATAAAATAAATTAACATTTTATGCCCGCTTTTTCATACCGTTTTTAGACGGTATCTATAAAGGAGGACCGTGTGTGTTCAAAAAGAAACTGATAACGGGAGCCGTGGCGGTTATGATGACCTTTTCACTGGTTTGCACGCCTGTCAATACATATGCGCAGACGAACGAAACGCTGAAAGCTGAGGAGCTTGACCGGCTTGCTTATCTTGGCGATGATTTGGGCGCGGTCTACAGCAGGGAAAGCACCTCTTTTAAGGTGTGGGCGCCTACGGCGTCTGAGGTGAAGCTCAAGCTTTACGGGACGGGCAGCGACGGTGAAGACGGCGCAAAGGTTTTAGAGGAAACGCCGATGGACTACAGCAGCGGCGACGGCACGTGGTCAATTACCGCAAAGGGAGACCTGGACGGCGTTTATTATACGTACCTGGTTACGGTTGACGGAAAAACAAACGAAACGGCCGATATTTACGCGAAGGCCGCGGGAGTAAACGGTGACAGGAGCATGGTCGTCGATTTGAGCAGAACCGACCCGGAGGGCTGGGATGAGGATAAGGGTGCTTATCTTAAAAACCAGACGGATGCGATTATCTGGGAGGTCCATGTAAAGGATTACAGCAATCATGCGTCCTCTGGCGTCAGCGAGAAAAACAGGGGCAAATACCTCGCGTTTACGGAGAAAGGCACGACCCTGAACGGAGAGGGGAAAATCCCCACAGGAATCGATTATTTAAAAGAGCTCGGCGTTAACTGCGTACAGATTAACCCGTTTTATGATTATGGCTCAGTCGATGAAGCGTCGACTGACAAAGAAGCCTTTAACTGGGGCTACGACCCCAAGAATTATAATGTGCCGGAGGGGTCTTATTCCTCCGACCCATTTGACGGGCATGTTAGAATCAATGAAGCGAAGCAGATGGTTAAAGCTCTGCACGATGCGGGCATTGCCGTCATAATGGACGTTGTATACAACCACACCTTTACCGGAGAGGATTCGTTCTTTAACAAAACCGTGCCCGGCTATTACTACCGGTTTTTGGAGGACGGCTCCTGGTCAAGCGATTCTGGCTGCGGAAACGACACGGCGTCGGAGCGTGAAATGTACCGGAAGTTTATGGTGGATTCCGTCCGTTACTGGGCGCAGGAATACCATATCGACGGCTTCCGCTTTGACTTGATGGGCCTGCACGATGTGGAAACCATGAATTTAATCCGCAGCGAGCTGGACAAGCTGCCGGACGGTGAGCAGATTATCATGTACGGCGAGGCCTGGGATATGGCTAAGGCTACGACCGCCGAGATGGCAAGCCAGAGGAATATGCCGGAGCTGAGCGACCGTATCGGCGCGTTCAACGACGGCATCCGCGACGTACTCAAGGGCGACAACTTCAATGCACAGAGCAAAGGCTTTGTGCAGGGGAAGGGCGCTCCGACACGCATGAAGCGCGGCATTAAGGGCGCTATAGACGATTGGGCGAAGCAGCCCTCGCAGACGGTTACCTACGCTTCGTGCCATGACAACATGACGCTTTATGACAAGCTTGTTGCTTCAGTAAAGGGGACGGACGCCGATTACCGCAAGCGGTACGACGACCTGGTAGAAATGAATAAGCTTTCCGCGGCGGTTATCCTTACCTCGCAGGGCAGTTCTTTTATGCTGGCGGGGGAAGAGATGGGCCGCTCCAAGGACGGCGACCACAACAGCTATAAATCCCCGGCGTCCCTCAATCAAATAGACTGGAATAATCTTATAAAATACGGCGATTTGGTATCGTACTACGCTGGTTTGACTGAAATACGCAGGAATTTTGCGCCGTTTACATGTCCCGACAAAACGTCGGCTGACAATATGGTATTCTTTGAGGAAACAGACAAGCATGTGGTCGGCTATACGCTGCAAAACACAGAGACGGCGGACAAGCAATGGGAAAGGGTCGCGTGCATTTTTAACTCCGACCCTGAGAAAGACGCAGAGGTTACAATAGAAGGCAAAAACCTGCCCGGGGAATGGGTGGTTATTGCTAACCAGGAGGAAGCGGGCGTTTTAAAGCTCGGCGAGGTTTCGGGCAACCGGGTTACCGTACCGAAAACGAGCGCTGTAATCCTTGTTGATAAGGAAAGCTTTGAGCGCGTGGGGCTTACAGCTGCCGGTACGCTCAAGGAAACACTCAGGAATGTTACCGGGCAGGAAACCCAGCCGGCGACGCAGGCTGAAAAAACAGATGAAAAGCAGGACAGCGGTTTTATGCTGCCTGTGCTTATTGGCGCGGCGGTACTGGTTGCCGGCGCGGCAGCGGCGGGGATTATCCTGTACCGCAAAAAACGAAGGTAATTCTTTCCGGTTTCCGGAAATGATTATAAAAACAATTCAAGGAGGAATTCCAGTGAGAATCAGGAGAGTTACGGCAATCGCATTATCTTTGATGATGATTGTCAGCGTTTTCTGTGTTCCGACCGTCTTTGCTGCGGGCAACTATTATGAAGAATATGCTGCCGGCCTGGACGAGAAGGCATACACAGGCAACGATTTGGGTGCAACGTACACCCCGGAAGCCACAACCTTTAAGGTATGGTCTCCGTCAGCAAGCGATGCAAAGCTGATACTGTACACCACAGGCAGCGACAAAGAAGAGGGCGCTAAAAAGATTTTGACGACAGACATGACCTACAATGAGGAAAACGGCGTATGGTCTGTCACGGTCAGCGGCGACCTCAAGAACAATTACTACACCTATCTTATAACGAACGACGGTGTGGCGAGGGAAGTTGTTGATATCTATGCGCAGGCTGTTGGCGTAAACGGCAACAGGGGCATGGTAGTCGACCTCAACTCCACCGACCCGGAAGGCTGGGAGAACGATACCTACAAGCTTGTTCCCAACCAGACGGACGCGAACATCTGGGAAATCCAGATTAAGGACTTCTCCTACAACAAGAACTCCGGTATCAGCGAAGCAAACAGGGGCAAATACCTTGCTTTCACTGAGAAGGGCACAACCTTGAACGGCGAGGGCAAATATGCCACAGGCGTTGACTACTTAAAGCAGCTCGGCGTCAACTATGTACATTTGAACCCGTTCTATGATTTCGGTTCAATTGACGAGGCCGGAAGCGACAGCCAGTTCAACTGGGGCTATGACCCGAAGAACTACAACGCGCCGGAAGGCTCTTTCTCTTCCAACCCGTATGACGGCAACGTCAGGATTAACGAAGTAAAGCAGATGGTCAAGGCCCTGCACGACGCGGGCATCGGCGTTATTATGGACGTCGTTTACAACCATACGCACGAGGGCCCCGGCTCCTGGTTCCAGCAGACGGTCCCGAACTACTACTACCGCTTCAGCGGCCAGAACACCTGGTCAAGCGGTTCAGGCTGCGGCAACGACACAGCTTCTGAGCATGAGATGTTCAGGAAGTACATGGTCGATTCCGTTACCTACTGGGCAAAGGAATACCACATCGACGGCTTCCGTTTCGACCTGATGGGCCTGCATGATGTTACGACGATGAACGCCATCCGCGCGTCCCTCGACGAAATCGACACAAGGCTCTTGATGTACGGCGAGGGCTGGTCCATGTCTACGACAACAGACTCCGACGCTCCCGCGCTTGCCACACAGATTAACGCAGGCAAAATGAGCGAAAGAATCGGCTTCTTTAACGACCAGATTAGAGACGGCCTCAAGGGCAGCGTGTTTGAGGCAAAGGGCCAGGGCTATATCCAGGGCGTCGCGGGCTCCTCAGGTGCTGTGAAATACGGCATCCAGGGCCAGGTAAACGGCGGCGCGTGGAGGGCAAAGGCTCCTACGCAGAATGTAAACTACGCTTCCGCCCATGACAACAACACCCTTTACGACAGGCTTGTCATGTCTATGAAGGGCGGTTCCGCAGAGCAGTTCAGCCAGAGATACGACGACCTTGTCGCAATGAACAAGCTTTCCGCGGCAATCGTTTATTCGTCACAGGGTATCCCGTTCGTCCAGGCGGGTGAAGAATTTGCAAGAACCAAGTTCGGCGACGAGAACTCCTACCAGTCCTCGCCCGAAATCAATATGCTCGACTGGTCTAGGATTATTTCCTATAAGGACCTTGTTTCCTACTATGCGGGCATGATTGAAATCAGGAACAACTACGCCCCGTTCAGGGACGCCACGACAGACACTGTCAAGACGAAGATGCAGTTTGCAACTGCGCCCAACGGCGTACTCGCCTACACCATTTATGACGAGTCACAGCCGTGGAAGACCGTTGCCGTCGCCTTTAACAACCAGGCGACAGACAAGCAGGTCACGCTCACGAGCAAGGGTACGCTTCCTGAGAAGTGGACGGTTATCGCAAACGACCAGACAGCCGGCATTTTAAGCCTCGGCGAGGTTACCGGCTCTACCGTTACGGTACCGGCGGGCGGCGCTCTAATCCTTGTTGATTCCGAAAGCTTCAATACCGCGGCTGTTCCTTCCACGAAGGGACTCCTCACGGTTAAGCATGTGGATCTTACAACGGGCGAGACCATCAGCACCACAACCATGCAGGGCGAAATCGGCACGCCTTACGAGACAGAAAAGAATTACGCGCTTGACGTAGACTACAACCTGGATCATATTGACGGCCAGGCGACAGGCACCTTCACGAAGGAACCGATCGAGGTAATTTATAACTACGTTCCTTATTCCCTTGAGGCTAAGGACATTTCCGGCGACGAAAAAGTTTCCCTTGACGACGTGCTGATTATCCAGAAGGACCTTGCAAAGGTTGCTTCCATGACGCCTGAGCAGGCAGAAATTGCCGACGCGAACTGCGACGGCGAGGTTTCGATTGCCGACGTGCTGATTTACCAGAAGAACATTGCGAAGATGTTCGTACCGGGCGTTGGTACGGTTGAGGTCAATTACCTTGACACCGACACAGGCAAGCCTGTTCCGAAGCAGAACCCGCTCGTAACTAAGGCGCGCACCGGCGCGGCTTACAAGGCGGAAGCAAAGACAATCAATTACTACACGCTTGACGAGACGAAGCTCCCGGATAACGCGGAAGGCCGCTACACAGACGGCAAGATTGTAGTAAACTACTACTACAAGTACAATCCGGCGACCTACACCGTCCATGTCAAGCTGCAGGACGGCCAGACCTGGACGCCGTATCTGCACGCGTGGGACGACGGCGGCGACCTTCTCGGCGGCGGCTGGCCCGGCGGAGAGATGACGCGCGGCGAGGACGGCTGGTTTACGATTGACGTAACCTGCGGCGGCTCCTTCAACTGGATTATCAATGATAACGGCCAGGGCGCGCAGACAAGCGATATGGAAAACTACAGCAGCGACATTTGGGTCGTGCTCAACGTTGCCAAGCCGAACAAGGGTGCGGACGACGTAACCGTATATACGAGCAAGCCGGAATAACAGCCGGATTTGTAAAATATAATACAATCAGACTTTTGCAAAGGCGCCCCGGGGGGAAATCCCCCCGGGGCGCTTCGTTTTGTAAAAGCTGCCGCACGGAACGGCTCGGTAAAGCAAGCCGTCCGCGGCGCTGCGGCCCTCGCCATATTTCTGCCCATTACGCCCGCGCGTACCGGTCAGGCGGCGGCGCTTCGCGCATCATTCTTCTATTTGTTTAATAAAAACGCGGCGGAAATCCCCATATGCGGGCTTTTATATGGAAGGGGAAAAATACGTTCCAGCCGCGGCGGGCGCGGGGGAAGGGCCGGAATACCGGCTGTGGCGCCCTGAAAAGGCGGTGTTGTGAAAGTTTTTCACATAAACTAAACAATTTGCATAATCACTTTTCGCGCTTTTTTGCTGTGGTATTTTACTATAATAATAGAAACAGCCTTAGTAATTGGGCGTATATGTGAAATAAATTCACATTATACAGGCGCAATTGTGTGAATAAATTTCACAACAAAAGGGAAAGGGATAAACTGGGGAAAAATTTTTTTCTGTTTTTTTCGGGAAAAACAGCGAACATTGCATTTTTTGCACTTTTTCGGGGGAGAAATTCGTAATTTTCTTCTTTTTTGAAAAGCAAAAAATGCGATTACCGCGTTTTTAAGGCAGTTTCACGTGGGAAAACTGGCTATTTAACCCAAAAAATGGAACAATTTTTATTCGTTTTAAATAGTAATCGAAAGGTGTAATGAAAAAAAAAATCTTTTTTTCATAATTCTATTGATTTTTCCGTAATTATGAGTTATAGTATAGACACAGGCAAATGAGAGTGAGGTTTAAACAATTTTTCCTCCTTTAATTTTCGACATTTTAATATCTTTTTAAGCATTAAAATTACCAAACATCACAGATTTGCTACCAAACTTACCAAACCCCTTTATTTTTCCAGTTGTTTGTGTTATGTTTTAGCTGCAGACGACGAAGGGTCTTTTTCAAAAACAGGCGGCGGTTTCCAAGGCCGCGGCCTCAACCAGAAAGCAAAATCTAATCAGACTTTAAAAGTGAATAAAAGTGCATAAGCAAATGTAAGCTCCGGCAGGCTTACGATTTGCCATATTCCTTAAAAGGCTTTCTGGTGAAAAAAATTCTTCGTTCGTTTGTAATAGGTACAGGCGGCCCTCCCTTCCCAAAGTTTGGGCCGCCACGTACCGCCTTTCAATTCGGCATCAATGTCAGGCTTGGGTTTGATGTGTAATAACTCTTGTTCCCCGTATCAAAAGACAAGAGCAAGAAAACGTAAGCAAGTAAAAAATCAAAGAAATGAATGGAGGTCAAGTTCTCATGAAAAAGTTCAGAAAAGTCCTTAGTATTGTCCTGGCGGTTCTTATGCTCGCATCGGTCGCTGCCTTCTCGGCAACCTCGGCAAGCGCGGCGGAAAATGTCGTCCCGAAGGGTACGGCTATCATGTTTGACAACACAAGCACAGAGTGGACTGACGTCTACATCTATGGTTGGGCATTCGGCTTCGCTGGCGAGTTCCTTCCGATGACCCAGGTAGCAGGCACAAACCTCTACTACTACATCCTGCCTGAAGACGTTACAATCGGCAGCAACTTCTGCCTGATTGTCAACCAGAATTCCTGGGCCGGCGCTACCCAGACAAAGGACATCGCTTACACTGCCACCACAGTGAACACGATTGTTCCGTCCGGCACAGGCAGCCCGCTGAACTATACTTGGGCTTACAACGAACCTCCTGTAGTGAACTACGTATCGGCTACGCCTTCCAAGAGCTTTGCTGAGACGCTGACAGTCGTTCTGTACAGCAACTGCGATAGCGCTACATATTCCATCAACGGTGCTGCTCCGGTTGCTTACATTGACGGCGACCAGATTACGCTGAACGAGACCAGCACAGTTACTCTGGTTGGTAAAGACGACCTCGGCGATATCGTTGCGAATGCTTCTTACACCTACACGAAGGTTGGCTTGACGACGATTACCGCGACCGTAACAGGTTACACGGGCGACGTTTACGCGTACCTCTTCGGCGGCGACCGCATCGGCGCTGCTTTCTACCTGATGGAGAAAGATACAACGACAGGTGCTTACAGCTTCCAGTTTGAAGGCGCCGCGCAGGTTATCTTCACCACCACGAACGATTGGGGCACGGCTGTTAAGCTGCAGCCCGCAGACGAGCCGCTCGTAGAAGCAGGTTCTACCACTCCTTTTACACTTACATACCCCACCGCATAAGGTATGTAGGGAACAAATCCCCGTATCCAGACGGAACAAAAAATGAAATCTTATAAATTTTAGGGGAACAAATGGGGCGGAACCTGAGTAATCAAGGCACGGGAATCGGTCTTTATCGTGATAAAGCCTTCCGCCCCTGAGCGATATTGCATCACCTCCGGCCTGACGTTGATGTGAATTTTAAAATTTTATTCCAAGCTTATGTAAATTGATTCACTCAGGAGGTAATTGCGATGAAGACTGGTTTCCGAAAAAGAGCAATGAGCATAGTACTTTGTGCGACTATGCTCATTGCCGTTTTATGTATTGCACCGGCCACCGCCGCCGCAGCAACGACTGACGACGGCCTAATCTATACCATAGCAAACAATGAGGTCACCATTACCGGCTATAATGGAGCCGGCGGGGATTTGGTGATTCCCGCAGAAATTGAAGGCAGCCCCGTAACGGCATTGGGCAAGACCTGTTTCCGTGCCAGCGCCAACCCGGGTGCCGACAAGCTTACAAGTATTGTTGTACCCGACAGTGTAAAGACAATCGGTACTGGTGCCTTTTTTGGCTGTGCAGTGCTTGAAACAATTACACTGCCAGAAGTCTGCAGTATTCCTGCAACCTCAAGCTTTTTCAAAGACTGTGCAAAGCTGGAAAAGGTCAGGATTCCGAGCGGTACGGCTGCTATTGGTAATTCCATGTTCAACGGCTGCTCAGCCCTGACGGAAGTGACATTTGCAGAACCGACTACAGTAACATCTGTAGGGGATGACTCCTTTAAGGGTTGCGGTTCTTTGACAGAACTTACAATTCCTAATGGCGTTATATCATTTACCCAATCTTTCATGAACCTCCCTAATCTTCTAAAAATAACGATTCCCGCTTCTGTAACGGCGATTCCTTCCTATTGCTTTGATGGGCATGGTGAAGAGTTTACCATTTACTGTTATAAAGATTCTTATGCACAGACCTTCGCGGTGGCACAGGGGATTAAGTTCTTCCTGATTGACGGCGGAGAAGAATTGATTTACGATGTGCTTAACGTTAAGATTGCCGCGGCGGAAAAAGCGCTCGGCGAAGACGCGGCTTATTATACCAAGGAGTCCCTTGCCGCCCTGAAAACAGAGCTTGACAGCGCAAAGGGTGTAAAGGAGACGGCGACTGAACAGGCTGAGATAGACGCTGCTGCCGAAGCGCTGGACGCGAAAACCAAGGCGCTTGTATTCATGGCGTTTCAATACGCGGTGACGGACAATAACGAGGTAACCGTCACCGGCTTTAATGACGACAGGTCAGACATTGGTTCCCCCTCAAAGGATGTGGTGATTCCCGAAACGATTGACGGCATGGCTGTAACAGCCATCGGCGCCGGCGCGTTCGAGAGCAAAGCAATCAAGACGGTTTCAATCCCGGCGGGTATAAAGACCATAGGCGATAACGCCTTTAAATCCTGCGCTTATCTTACCGGCGTTACCTTCGCCGCGGAAAGCGCGCTTACGGCAATCGGAGACAGCGCGTTCCAGTCCTGCCAAAAGCTTGCGGCCATTACGCTGCCCGAAAAGCTGGAGACAATCGGCACGAGCGCGTTTTTAGGCGCAAGAGTGCTCAAGACAATCACCATCCCGGCGGCTGTAACGGCTATCGGCGATGGGGCGTTTGGAAGCTGCTTTGAGCTTACCGACGTTTTTGTTTTGAATAACGACGTCGTTTACGGCGGCGCGAATGTGTTCAATAGCGACACGAAAGTGGTTTTGAACGCGGCAAGCGAGTCTACGACCGAAGCCTACGCAAAAGATAATAACTTGACATTTATTTCTACCACAATCATCCAGTACAAATATGTTCTGGGCGATGTGGACGGCAACGGCGTAGTCAATATTGCCGACGTCCTGAAAATCCAGAACTGGCTGAGCAAGAATATTGAGCTTGAAAATAAGGCGCTTCTCGCCGCCGACGTTGACGCAAACGGTAAGGTTGAGGTTGCCGACGTGCTCAATATTCAGAAGTATAAGGCCCTGATGGAAGTAGAATACGAAATTGGAAAGGAACAGGAGATTAACGAGGCGGATATTCCTGAATATCCCGCTCCGGAGAAGCCCACGGCGCCTCCTACCGAGGTAACGGAGCCCTCCGATACGACAAATCCCTCCGACGCGACGGATCCTACTGTTCCGGAAGGCCAGATGACGCTTTATGTAAGTAACGCGGTTAACTGGATTTCAAAAGATGGATGCAAGCTTTGGGCCTATAACGTAGATACGCAGGAAGCTGTGCCGATGACGGTTG
Source organism: uncultured Oscillospiraceae bacterium (assembly GCA_900540275.1). GTDB lineage: Bacteria > Bacillota > Clostridia > Oscillospirales > Acutalibacteraceae > Scatavimonas. The sequence goes on from UQFO01000010.1 coordinate 45,132, forward strand.
ACGACGACAATGCTTATTTCTCCGCTATAGTTCCCGAAACATGGCAGAATATAGAGTTCTACAGAAGTACCTACGATGTTGACGAAAGCACCTTCAGTATTGATCTCCCAATTGAGCAGATGCCCAACAAATGGACCAGTCTCCCGGCAAGGGGCGACAACGACTGCTTCCTGGTAACGGCTGACAGCGCGGGCGAATGGAGACTGTATGACGACCTGATTCACGAAGTAGGCGTTAATACAATCTATTTTGACAACAGCGCGACCCAGTGGGATACAGTTTATGTTTATGGCTGGTCATTTGGCTTGGCGAATGAGTTTGTAGAGATGGAAAAGGTGACTGATAATATATACAAGTATACCTTTACAGAGACCCCGAAGCCCGGTGTTAAAGGTTTTCTGTTTGTAGCCCAGGAGGGCTGGACGACAGATAACTACCAAACCGGCGACGTAGCCGCAGAAACCGGTAAGAATTTGTATACAAATCTTACTTCTTCCGGTGGAAAGTGGACCGGCACATGGGATGTATATGAGCCGTAAGGCAATAGTGTATTTTCCAAACTTAATTTAGCTTACGCATGGAAATAGTAAAATCCATCCACATTTTTCTTTTCTGAGGAAGGTCCGCAGCATGAGCACTGCGGGCCTTTCCTCATGCCCGGGAAAGTGCAGAAAATGATACAAAACGAAACAAAGTGCAATTAATGATACAACAGATGGTGCAAATAATGATACGCGCTTTGGTGCGAATAATGATACAACCCTGTTTATGTAATGAGGCAAGTGCAATAAATGATACATGCTTTAAAAGTGCGAATTTTGATACAGCTTTTCCTCTGAGCTTTAGAATTGCAAATTTTGATACAAACCAGAATAAGTGCATTAAATGATACAAACGCCTGCCTTACAGTGCGGAACTGTGCAAATAATGATACAGCCTTGATAATTTGCGAAATATAGAACGGCTTTTAAGTGCATTAAATGATACAAGTAAGAATAGCGGCAGGGCGTGTATTTTTAATAAAAGTGCAATTTTTGATACAAACAGGTAACTGTCTGTATGCAAAAAATGATACAGCGTTGCAAAAAATGGGACAAGGCAGTTCGCTTTGCTAGGGGAGAAGCTAACAATATTATTGAATCGGTGCGAAAAATGATACGGCTGGATATAATATCTGAAGGTGCAGAAAATGATACAATTTCCTAAAGGTGCATAAAGTGGTACAAAACAAATCATGCCAAAATGATATTGAGAGATAAAAAGTGCAAATTATGATACAGAATAAACTGGCAAGCGCTATATGTTTGCTTGTATCACAAAATGCACTGAGATGGTTTAAAAGGGAAAGGAGCACGGCAATACTGCCGCGCTCCCTTCCTTTTTTATATTTGCTTTGAGGTAGGCTGGTTAATAGGCTCGTTAAGCCTTTTTTTGAGGTCGTTCATATATGTTTGCTGTATTTTCTTTAAATTGAGAAATAAATGCGACGCAAGTTCAAGAATTGGATTTTTAAACCGAATATTCTCTGTAAAAACAAGCTCTGTCCCGCCGCCGGGCAGGGGCTGGAATATTCCAATCCAGTCGCCTGTAAAGCTCTTGTTCGTCATTTCAAAGGCGTAACGCTTTAATGGCTCTTTTTCCGTAATGACAAAGTGAGTGGAAAACCCTTCCTTCGTATATTCGGTAAATTCAACCCCGCCTTGTTCAATTTGAATTCTATCGAGGTCGCTTCGCCAGGCAAAATCTTCGTTATTGGTCACAATTTCCCATACAACGTGCGGGGCGGCCTGAAACTGCTCCGTTATGGTAGCTGTCCGCATAAAAGGTTTCCTCCAGATTTTTATTCTATCTGATTATACAGCTTTGCATTTAAAAAATCCACACTTTTTGAAATTATGACTTGGCGCTAACCGCTTTAATTATGTAAAGGATGGGGGGTTAAATCCTTTTGCATCAGGATAACATCAAAGCATCTCCCGCATTTTTCTCCAATCCCACGCAGGTTCCCGCATAAGATAAATCCCTTCTTTTTATGGAATTGGATACTGCGCAGATTTTCTGATGATATTTTTGCTAACAGATGCGTAATGTTTCGTTCCAGTGCCGCGGATGCGAGCTTATCCAGACATTTACTGCCGATTCCCTTTCCAATATAATCAGGCGCAATGTAATACCCAATTTCCGCAGTCGTGCGGAACGCCGGAAACATGCTGTATTCGCTTAAAAAACAAAAACCGGAAATCTTATGGTTTTCATAATCGACTACCACATATGCGGGGTAGCCTTTCAGCTGCCCAACCATGCGCCCATAGGAATCTTCCGTCAATACTGACGAAGTAAACAGCATGGTCGTGTTGTTGGTGTAGTGGCGTAATATCTCCAGAACGCCGTCACGATGCCTCTCGTGCAATGCTTCAAATGCAATTTTCATAATTTTTTCCTCTTGATTGGGGCTGCTCAAAAACGCAGCCCGAAATATATAACTTCTCCCAATTATGCTTACCGAAAGCGGTTCTTTTTTATAAAAAAAGATTGTGATAATTTTAACATATATTGCTGAAAAAATCTATATGTGATTTATATTCACATAAATGGTAACAAAGCAAATTGGGCGCGAATAGAATATGGAAGAGTATTCTCTTTACTTACAATGCCTTACTTTAAACAAAGGAGCTTATGCAATGAGTTTATTTTATGAGCCTTCCATGAAGATTTACAAAGCTCAGTATGGCGGCAGTACGGAAAATCAGTACTACCCCGGGGGATGCCCTGTTCCGTTTATGTTTTACAAGGTAGACGCCGAAACAGGCCAAGGACTTGCCGGTGCTTGTTTTGAACTGCAGAGGGATGGTATAACCATTGCTTCCGGCAGGTCGGATGCAAGCGGGGCGGTTTGCTTTCCGTCCCTGTACCCGGGGAGCTATACGCTCTATGAGGCATCCCCTCCAGAGGGGTATGCGCCGGTTGACCGTACCTTTGAGGTGGTTGTTGATAGGTATGGGAGTATTTGCGTAGACGCCGTGCCTCTACAAATGTTTCGTGTGGAAAACAGTAAAACACCTGCAATAAGCGGACAGTTTACAATTAATAAAGCTGACCTGCGCACTGGCAGCCTGCTTTCAGGCGCGGTTTTTGAGCTTGCCTCCTGTAAGAACGGCTCATCTGTGCGCGGCGAGACGGACCGGGCCGGAAGCTTGACATTTTCCCAAATTCCTCCTGGAACCTATATGCTTCAAGAGGTAAGGCCGCCAAAGGGATATATGCCGGATGACAAAACATATACAGTAGAAGTCCGAGAAGACAGCAGGGTAATCATTGACGGCTATCCGCGTGCAACCATTACAATCGAAAACGAGCCGGTTGTGTTCTCGATTTTTTTTAGAAAGCTCGATGTGCAAACGCAGCGACCGCTGGAAGGGGCCGCGTTTGAGCTAAAGCAAAATGGCTCCGTTGTTGCTGTAAGTGTATCGGATAGTGCGGGACGCGTATTTTTCCCGCATGTTCCAGCGGGAAAATACACAATTCGGGAGCAAACGCCTCCTGCTGGATACCTCCACAATAATAAAACATACCCCGTGGCAGTTTACCCGAATGGAAGCGTAACAATCGACGGCGTAGCGTCGCAGAAATTTTCCGTATATAATACCAGGCAGGATACGCTGCGTATTTATAAGACAGACGCCCACACCGGTGCCCCGCTTGCGGGTGCTGTGTTCGAACTGCTGCAAAACGGAACGGCTGTGCAGTCAGTAACAACTGGGAACGACGGCAGCGCAAAATTCAGCGCAATTGCGCCGGGTTCTTATACGCTTGTCGAAACACTCCAACCGTCAGGCTATCAGCCGATTACACAGGAGTATACCGTTGCCGTTTGTGAGGATGGCAGCATTAGAGTCGACGGTGTATTGACAGACACGCTGCAAATTCAAAACAACCCGCTCCTGTCAGATGTTTCATTTACCAAAATAGATGCGCAGACGGGCGGCCCGCTTGCGGGCGCTGTATTCGAAATTTTAGAAGAACAGGCGGTTGTTGTTCAAGCGGTATCGGACGCTGAGGGAAAAGTGGATTTTGGAAAACAACCGCAAGGGACATATACCATTCGGGAGGTAGCGCCGCCCGAAGGCTACGCGCCAATTACCAGTATATATACCGTAATTGTTGACGCAGAGGGGGACGTTGCTATCGACGGCGTTCCGGCAAAAGAATTCACCGTTCCCAATACGCGCCGTGTAGCAGCAGGCATCTTTGTACGCAAGCTCAATATCGATGTTGAACCACTGTCTGGGGCGGAGTTTGAGCTGCGCCAAAATGGAGCGGTCATACAATCAGCAACGACCCAAACGGATGGGATAGCGCAGTTCCCAGATGTTTTGGCAGGAAACTATACGCTTATCGAAACGCAGCCGCCCGCAGGCTACGCCCAAAACCCAACAGAGCATACGGTTGCCGTCGCGGATGACGGAATGGTTACAATTGACGGACGGCAGACCAATACGCTTGCAGTAATAAACGACCCTTTATTCTATCAACTGACCATCCGTAAAACAGACGCGCAAACGGGCGCTCCAGTTGCAGGCGGCCTGTTTTATCTCTATAACAGCAGCGGTTCGATTGCCGCCGGCGCGTCGTCCGACATAAATGGGAACATCAATTTCGGCAGCTTTCTCCCGGGAAGCTATACGGTGCGGGAGCAGCGCCCGCCCGCGGGCTACGAACCGATTACCGGTTCTTTACAGGTGGAAATCGCGGCGGATGGTACAATTTCGGTAAACGGTGCGCCCGCTGAAGAGTTTGCCCTAGCCAATACCAGAAGCACGGGCCTTCAAGTGCGTAAGGTAAATCCGGACGATGAACCGCTTAAAGGTGCTGTATTTGAACTGCGTCAAAATGATACGGCGGTACAAACAGAAACGTCAGGAGTCAATGGAGTTGCTGCGTTTGGCTATCCGCAGGCTGGTTCTTATACCTTAGCGGAAGTTCAGCCGCCCGAGGGTTACCGCGCCGATACTGCCGTTCACTCGGTATTGGTAGACGACGAAGGCGGTATAACCATAGACGGATTAGAGGAAAACAACTTAACAGTGCAGAATCTTCCGCTGCTTTATGAAATTTCCTTTAAAATAATCGATAAAGATACCGGAGCGTTGCTGCCGGACGCGGAGTTTGAGCTGCTTTCCGGAACTTCTGTGATAACGTCAGCTATATCGGATGTAAATGGAATTGTGAATTTCGGTGGTTTCCCTCAGGGAGAATATACCGTGCGGGAATCGTCGCCGCTCACCGGTTATCAGCCGATTACAGATGTTTATTCTGTTTTAGTGACCTCAGAAGGCGCTGTTACAATTAACAGCCTGCCTGCTCAGGATTTTCGTATGAAAAGCAGCAGAATACAGTAGGGGAAGGCATAAAAAAACGATAGCTCAAAAATAAAAAGGCGGGCGCCTTATCCGGCGTCCGCCTCATTTTCATTTCTCCTCACGGAATCAAAGTTGTAAAAATGTCCGCCTTTGATGTGACGGAGTTCATGCCGTACCGCCTGCTCCTGCAAATTTGGCGGCAGGCTGCTGTTTACATATACATTATAATCCCCGTTTTCATCAACGACCGTTACGCCCCGTACGCAAGGCGGCAGGAAAAGCGGCCGGACAAAAATATCCTCCAATTTTCATCAACTCCTTAACGCCTCGATGATTTTTACCGCCTGCTCTACGTCTTTTTTTGTAGCGCCCTTGGCAAGCTTAAAGAGCATTCGCATTTCTGAACGGTTTTTTAGCTGCTCCAGATATTCATCGAGTTCATTATTAAGACTTTGGCTTTTTTCTTCTTCCGGAAGGTCACGCCCTAGCAGATAATCAACAGAAACGCCGAAAAAATCGGCGATTTTTTTTGTCATGTCAAAATTGGGCTCCCGTTTTCCGCTTTCCCAGCCGCCCACAGTGGATTGTGCGATTCCCATAGCATCGGCAAAGCTGTATTGAGAGTACCCAGCCTTTTCCCGCAATTCCTTTAAACGTTTTGCAAACAATTGTAATCATCTCCCTGATTTTATTTAAACACATTTAGCGATTGAAGTCAAGGGAAAACATAAAAATAACGCTAATTGAGTTTGAATAAAAATGAGAAACAACTGATACAATTCATACATGATTGCTAATTCACTTGCGCCATGATAAAATTAAGAATAAACTGCATTAAAATGATGTCATTTTGAAGATAATGAGGAGAAATGACAGCGTTAATATGCCGGCTCGCGGTGCTTTAGGAACTATTATTATTTACCCGTTCTGTACACAGGTTTGCTTTGAGAAAATATTCACTGGCAAAAATTTTCCCGAAGATGCCCAAACGCCTGCTCAGCTTTATCGATGGCTGATTATGAGACGAATAAGGAAAAACAACGTAAAATTGCGTTTTAATAAAAGCAGCTTGATTACTGCTCCAAAAGGAGGGAGAACAAAATGAATGCTGACCAGGGAGAGTTTTCTTCTTTTCATCCAGCGGTACTGCTCTGCTACTTCGTTTCGGTATTGCTTATTACAATGTTTACGGTCAATCCTGTTTTCCTGCTGCTCTCCCTTGCCGGAAGCCTGGTTTACTGCGCCGCGCTCAGTCATGCGAAGGAGTTTTTCAAAGGCCTTGCGTTTTCCGTACCGCTTTTTCTTTTGATAACCATAACAAACCCGCTGTTTTCCCATAATGGAGCGACGCCGCTCTTTTTCTTGGGAGGAAACGCGGTGACGCTGGAGGCTGTGCTTTTTGGCGCGGATATTGCGGCAATGGTAACCGCTGTCGTTTATTGGTGCAGGTGCGTGTCCCATGTTATGACAAGCGACAAATTCTTATTTCTGTTTGGAAAAGCAATTCCAAAGCTTTCGCTGGTCCTTTCTATGACGCTGCGTTTTCTTCCCCTGTTCCTCGGGCAGTATAAAAAAATATTTAAAGTACAGAAAGCGATGGACATAAACGTTTCTAAGCGGCTGACGGGGAAGATAAAAGCAAGCCTGCGTGTGTTTTCCGCCGTCGTTACATGGTCAATGGAAAACGCGATGGAAACTGCGGCCTCTATGAAAGCGCGCGGTTACGGAATAAAGGGCAGAAGCACATTTTCTGTTTACCGTTTTACACTGCGTGACGGTATTATGCTGGCGGCAGTTCTGGTATTGGACTGCCTGACCGTCGCGGGGCTTTCTGCAAAATACGCGGCCTTTTCTTTTTATCCGCGCATTACGCAGGTTTCACTTGCCCCGCTCAGCATAATATCCTATGCCGCATTCGGGCTGTGTGCGTTGCTGCCATTTATAATAGAGGGAGAGGGGGCTATCCGGTGGAAATACTTCAGGTCGAAAATTTAAGCTTTTCTTATCCAAATACAAAAGAAAGAGCTATAAAAGACATCACCTTTTCCGTATCGGAGGGCGATTTTATCGTTATATGCGGAGAATCCGGCTGCGGTAAGACCACGCTGCTTAAAATGCTCAAAAGAGAGCTTTCCCCTTATGGGGAAAAAAGAGGCCGGGTTTTGTATAAAGGACGGGAGCTTTCAGAACTAAATGAAAGGGAAGCCGCCTGTGAAATCGGATTTGTAATGCAAAACCCGGAACAGCAAATCGTTACGGACAAGGTATGGCATGAGTTGGCGTTCGGACTTGAAAATATGGGTATGGAAACCAATGAAATTAGAAGGCGTGTTGGGGAGATGGCAAGCTATTTTGGGATAGCCGATTGGTTTCACAGCGATACGGACAAGCTTTCCGGTGGACAAAAGCAGATTTTAAACCTTGCGTCCGTAATGGCGATGCAGCCGAACGTCCTTCTTCTGGATGAACCCACCTCACAGCTCGACCCAGTCGCCGCGTCCGAATTTATTATGACGCTCCAGCGGCTCAATCGGGAGCTGGGCCTGACGATTTTATTGATTGAGCACAGGCTTGAGGATGTTTTTTCCCTGGCGAATAAGGTGCTCGTTATGGAAAATGGGGCGCTTATATTTTATGATGGGCCGCGTACGGTTGGGGAAAGGCTGATGCGTGAAAAAGACAGCCATCCCATACACTGTGGTCTGCCAAGCGCGCTGCGTATTTACCGGGCGCTTGGCATTGAGGCGCAGTGCCCTCTAACGGTACGCGACGGCCGGCGCTTTTTAACAGAACACTTTCTGCCGGAGCGGGAAGCTGTTTTGCCGCCGGACAACCCTAAAACAGAGACAGTTTTAGAGATGAAAAACGTCTGGTTCCGGTATGAAAAAAATTTGCGCGACGTACTGCGCGGCGTTTCCCTGTGTGTTTCCCGTGGGGAAAGCTATTTCCTTCTGGGAGGTAACGCAGCGGGAAAAACAACCGCGCTGCATTGCGCCGCGGGGCTGCAAAGGCCATACCGGGGAAAAGTCAGTATGCTGGAAAAAAAGAAACAAACAGGAAAAAACGCTGTACTGCTTCCGCAGGATCCGGTGACAGTGTTTGTACGGGATACGGTAAAAGAGGATTTAGTGGAAGCCTGCTCATCAGCAAGGCTTCCGGAGAAGGAATGGGAAGGGCAGATTGAAGCGGTATGCAGGCGAACTGGAACCTATGGACTGCTTTCAAAGCATCCCTACGATTTAAGCGGCGGCGAGCAGCAAAAATGTGCGCTCGCAAAAGTTTTACTGCATAAACCGGACATCCTGTTGCTGGACGAACCAACAAAAGGACTGGACGCACACGCGAAACTGGAGCTTTCCGCGCTTCTGCGTACACTTAAAAAGGACGGTGTTACAATCATCGCCGTTACGCATGATGTGGAATTTGCCGCTGAAAACAGCGACCGCTGTGCGCTTCTTTTCGACGGGCAAATTATTTCCTGCGATACGCCCCGTCTCTTCTTTTCAGGTAACACATTTTATACGACATCAGCGAACCGGATGGCGCATCATATGTACCGCTATGCTGTAACATGTGACGAAGTTGTCGCCGCCTGTAAAAGAAATGGGGTGCGCCATGCGTAAAAAAGCGGTACGTTATCTTCTGATGTTCCTGGGTGTTCCGCTCGTAGTGCTGTTGGGTACGGTTGTATTTGCGGATAAGCAGTACGCCTGGATTTCCCTTGCTGTGGCGGTGCTTTCCTGCGTCCCGTTTTTTTTATCGTTTGAACGCAGGGACGCGGCGGCAAAAGAAATGACGATTTTGGCTGTTATGGTCGCTTTATCCGTTGCGGGCCGTTTTATGTTTTCCTACCTGCCGCATTTTAAACCGGTTACGGCAATCGTCGTGCTCGCCGGATTGTATCTCGGTGCTGAGTCCGGTTTCCTGTGCGGCGCGCTGTCGGCGGTCATATCCAATTTTATTTTCGGGCAGGGCCCCTGGACGCCGTTTCAAATGTTTGCCTGGGGGGTTATCGGGTTAATTGCCGGGCTGCTTGCAAACCCGCTCAAACGTCATAAGGCGCTTTTGCTCCTTTATGCGGCTGCGGCAGGCGCTCTTTTTTCTCTGATTCTTGATGTGTGGACTGTACTATGGTGGGACGGGACGTTCAATTTCAGCCGGTATCTCGCGTCAGTCATCACAGCACTGCCGACGACGGCAGTGTATATTCTGTCTAATGTGGTATTTTTGTTTTTTCTTTCAGGGCCGATTGGAAAAAAGCTCGAACGTGTCAAAATAAAATATGGCTTGAAGTAACAAAACCTTTAAAGCAATTGACAAGGCGTACAGGTATTCCTGTACGCCTTCGCTGTATCTGTTTTTTATTCCCTGAATGCTTCAAAAGCCTTCGCAAATCCACATAGCGTTTTATACGGCAACGCACAAATCTGCGCGAAATCAAGGTTTTTCGTTTGTCTCTTTAAAAAGTTTTGTTACGCTTTGCAACGTACGCTCGTAGTCCGGTTCCCAAACCCCGAGGCCCTCCCCAGTGACGTCCCTTTTCATCGCATCCGCGGGCGGCTTCGCTTCCTGCGGATGCTTTCAAACATGCGAGGCATACAACTTTTCACAGCCAGCAGATTTTACAGGTTTTCGCGCAGGCGAAAAAGTGAAAAATCGCAAAGTGTGTACTACTTTGCCCTGCTTGCCGCTATTGTAAACAACCAGATAGCATATACGCCTTAAATCCAATAAGGCATAGTAAACCCTACTTTGTAAAAACACCACAAATCGTTTCTCCATTGTCCGAGAACTGCTTTCCTGCTACGTCACCATAGAATTCAAAACTATTAAAGCCTGACGTTTGAATCTCCGATAACAGCTTTTCTTTGGAAAAGAAATGATCCCATATATTGTAGCAATTTATTGCTTCGTCGGTCAAAACAACACATTGGCGAAGCTCTGTGGCGTCCTCATCATCGTACTGATATACAGACTCCAAACAGATATGCGGCTTCTCACACCAAAAACCGCCTTCTTCACAGTATTGCCAGGTATGGCTTTCATTTTTTCTCATTTTTGGCGTAAAAACATCAACGATAAACTTTCCGTTTTGTCTTAACGCCTTATAAATCTTGTTTAATAAAAGAAGCCTGTCCGCTACCGGCAGCACGGCATAATCGCAGTAGATTAACGTGACGACATCAAATTGATTTTTGTAATCAATCGTCAGATAATTTTGATAACGGTACTCAATGGCGCTGTTTTGCTGTATCGCTTGTTCTTTTGCATATGCAATCGAACGTCTTGAAAAATCCACGCCTATGACGGAATATCCGGCCTCGTGAAACCGCTGTGCATAAAGGCCGGGACCACATCCCAAATCTAGTAAGTATTTATATTGGGAGGGCGGCGCAATTTTTGAAATCCATCGAACTGACCGGTCGAGAAATTCATGCCTTCGGGTTGCCGCGTCCTCCTGTGGATTGAGATGTGCCGCCAGCATCCCTTTGGATATATGCGCGTCATTCCAGAACTCTCCAGTGCTAGAAGCATATATTTGCGGCTTTGTAAGAAAAGCGCTTAATTGTCGAATCATAATATTCCTCCTGCTCTAAGTCGAACCACTTGTCCTGCTTTGGCTAAGGCGTGTCCGTGTAGTGCGTCTTTATTAGGCATAGTTAAAAACTGATACTTGTTCTACAAACCTTTAGAATGCTTTCGTAAATACAGGCGGCTTTTAGGCGGCAAATCGGTCAATATATAAACTGGTTCATTTGGATAAAAACCAGTAACCATGCGCTTTTTAACTTATAGAGAAGCCGTAACCGACTGGAAAATTATTCGTTATGGGGTCTCAAACAGGCCGGAGGGAAGGTAAATATCCTTTGTACCAACTTTGTTCCAGGAAAACAGGGGAATCAGCTCATGCACGGCGGCGGGCTCCGGACGGTCGAGCAGCCCCGCGAGGTACGCAAGCCTCCCGATTAAATCCTGTGCTTTGAATCCACGCGCAAGCAGCTTGTCAAGCCCCATATCCTGTTCACGTTTTGAAAGCCGCCGGCCGTCAGCAGACAGAAGAAGCGGGAGATGGTAAAATTCCGGAGGGTCAAATCCGAGCAGGCGGTAAAGGCAGAGCTGGCGTGGGGTAGAGGACAACAGGTCACGTCCCCGTACCACCTGTGTAATCCCCATCAATGCGTCATCCGTGACAACCGCAAGCTGGTAGGCGAATACACCGTCAGAGCGGCGCAGGATAAAATCCCCGCATTCGCTCGCAAGATTCTGGCATAGTTTCCCATAGTGCCCATCCTCAAAGCAAATTGTCTCTTGTGGGACACGCAGGCGCAGCGCTGGGCTGCGTCGTGCTGAAAGACTTTTTAATTCACCGTCAGATAGCGCGCGGCATCTGCCGCTGTAAATGGTTTCTCCATCCGACGCATGCGGCGCTTCTGCGGCGTGCAGTTCTGCGCGTGTACAAAAACAGGGATAAATAAGCCCCTGCTCCATCAATTTTTCCAGCTGCTCCTGGTATAACGGCGTCCGTTTATGCTGTACATACGGACCGTGCTTACCGCCAAGGCTGCCGCCTTCATCCCAGTCAAAGCCCAGAAAAAGCAGGTCCTCCTCCAATTGGCGGGCATATTCCGCTTTGCAGCGGTTTTGGTCGAGGTCTTCCAAGCGCAGAACAATTTGTCCTCCGTCTTTCCGTATAGAAAGCCAGGCAATCAAAGCGCTGAAAAGGTTTCCCAAATGCATCCGCCCGCTGGGGGTCGGGGCAAACCGTCCGGTCGGCTGAATTTCCACGCCTGCACCTCCCTTGTTATCTTTTTCGATTATATCCGGCACAACCTTTTCTGTCAATCACGATTAATCCAATTGGTATATATAATTATATTATATACTAACTGGATAGCCTTGCTAAAAAGAGAATATCCGCTTTCCTTTCTGCCAGCGCCTGCTCGGCAGCAGAATTAAGCCTGCTGCGGGCAGGAATATTAGGATTTCCTGATACAACGTTACGCTTATTTGTGTTTTTACGTGCAGCTTTACGAAGATGAAAAGGAGCAGGCTTTGCCACTAATTGCAAAGCCTGCTCTTTTTCTATTTGTACAGCTTTTATGCTATTTTTTAATATAAACGGGATATGGGCAATCCAAATGGTACCCAAGCTTTTCCGCAAGCGAAACGGAGCGCAGGTCGTGCGCGTCCCAGCTGGGGTATAAGCCACGCTCCAGACATTCCAATATCAGCCTTGCACCGCATGCGGTTGCAAGGCCTCTTTGCCGAAACTGCGGCATTGTGTCTATCTCAATCTCAATCCCGCCGCGATAGACGGCATAGGAGGAAGCGCCCGAAACAAGCTTTCCGTTATATAGTACGGCGACGCCCAGCCCGCGCTGTTTATAATCCTCATAATCTGCAAACAGGGAACAAAGGTCTGCTGACCAGCCTTCACGAAGCGCGGCCTTATAAATCTGTTCATCGAACAATCTAAGGGTAAAGCCTTCAGGAATACGACATGTGTATTTTCTGAGCAATTCGACGGGAAAGACGCCCGGTTCTTTTTTGATTGCGTAGCGCGTTGTTTTTTCTGCCCTGCCGCCCCACACGTCTTCAAGCGTTTTGCCCCATGCTTCCGTACGGGGTATCATAATTGGCGCGGCCGCCTTTGCGGCAAGCCCGGGATTGGGCGCGCCGGCGAAGAAACAGAAATCGCCCACGACGATTTCTGCGGAGGAAGGATGTTCCTCGCTGTCTGTTACGGCATAGCCCATGCATCCCTGCAGGCAGGACCAAACGAGCGCTTCCTGCCAGCCTTCAAACAGCGGCGCAATTTTTTTATAAACTGCCATAATTTCGCTCCCTTTGCTTTTTATGTGCTTTTGTTATCTTCCGCGCCTTTTGGAGAGGGTGGGTTACTATAAATGGTATAGCCGCTCTTACCACGTTTTTTTGTCTGGTAAAGCGCCCTGTCCGCGCGCCGGTACAGCGTATCAAAGTCTTTCCCGTCGCGCGGCGCTATAGCCACGCCTATGCTTGCGGAAATATGCCAGCTTATCTGGCCGTCCGCTGTATGGTCGCTGCGCAGTGCACGGCATAGCTCCTCTGCCTTCTGCCGCGCCCAGGCCTCGTCAGGTATTGTAAGGAAAGCCGCAAACTCATCCCCGCCGATGCGGCCGACCAGCTCGCCCTCGCTAAAATGACGCTTAATCGTACCTGTAAAGCTTATGATTACTTTGTCGCCGTAAGAATGGCCGTACAGGTCGTTTGCCTGTTTAAAATCATCAATATCAAATATAAAGAACGCAAATAACTTCCCGGGCTGTTCCGCCAGTCTGCTTTCCGCTTTTTTGCGAAGGGCTGTTTTTGTATACAATCCGGTCATTTCATCGGTCTGTGAAAGCTTCAGCATACGGCGTTGCTGCCGTTTTTCCGCGTCGATATTCTGTCGGTAGGTCAGCATATGGATGGAATCGTCGCTTTCCCAATAAATAATCCGGGCGGTGATACGCATCCAGTAATAATCGCCGCCGGTGGAAATCATGAAGTCGTAGCGCAGGGTATCCTGGCCATTCTTATAAGCGTGCAAAACATTTTCAGGAGAAAACATGTCGAGGTATCCCTGCCTGAATTCTTCCTTAATTTGCTTATCCGCAACAATCCGGAGCGCTTTGTCATACGGCGTGCCTGAGGGGGCGCCCAGGCTTTCAAAATATTGCTCGGTTACCAGGTTCGCAGGACAGTTGCGCGTGATATCCAGTTCATAAATATTTTCGTAAAGCTCTTCGGTCGCCTGCTGGAATACAGTACGGCGTTTCTGTTCATTCGTACGTGTCAGGCTTACAATTTGCCGGTTGAATTTTCGGATAACAAAAGTAATCACGAAGAGGATAATGGCAATGATTGCCGCAATAATCAGTACCGTCTGCAATATCTGCTCATTAAGCTTTTGAATCAGCAGGCCTGTATCCCGCTCTACCACCAGATGCCAGCCTAGTTCCGGGATATACCTGGCCACAATGTAATTCATTGTATTCTCGCCAGGCGTAGCAGACGTCCAAAAACTACTGGCGGAATCGCTTTTTTTCCAGTTTAAAATTACATTCTTAGCTGTATTGTCATAAGAATAAATATCGAAAAAGTTTACTTTTTCATATCCCGTATAATTTGTCGAAATTTCTACAGTGCCGTCCCCGCCGATGAGGAAAGCATCCACACCAAATTTGTCTTCATAATCACGCAGCAGGCTCTGAAGGTAGCCGATACGGACGCCCACCCCTACAATTCCCATTGTTTTTCCGTTGTTATCTTTTATTTTACAGTTGACAAAAACTGTAATTTCATTTTGTGCGCTGGCCGCTTCATCATTGTCCACATTCATCGTGGAGTCCTCTTCGCTTTTCAGCATTCCAAAGTACCAGTCGTTTTCCGGGTTTCCCTGTTCAAGTACACGGTCCAATCCGTTGAAGTTATAATACCGATTGGTTGCTGCCGAAACCAAAAAAACGGAATCATATTGATATTTGGCCCGGTATGCGTCAAGGTATTCCCGAATCGTTTCAATATAAACCTGGTTGTCAAGCTGCGTTTTTTCATCAGCAAGAAACCCCTTGAGCAGGCTGTCGTTTGCCATCGTCAATGAAATATTGACCGGCTTAGTAAAAATAGAGGTAAGCTGATAATATATTCCCTCGGAGGTAAGCGCCGACACCTGTTCAATATTCTGTACGGAGGCGGTATAATTTGCCTGGTAGCTGAGCACAGCGGTCGTTGTAAATCCGATTATAATAACAAGACATACAAGTATGTTGGTTCGCATCAGTATGTTCTTTTTCATGGTGTAACCCTTCTCAATTTATAATAGGTATGGTTAAATTCTAATAGATATTGTTGTAAAACATATCGGAGCGAAGCGCTGTTTATCAATTTTGAGTAAAAAGCGGCCATTGGCAGGCTCAGCTTGCGGTCTGTCTTATTCTATCAAAAATTAAATCTTTTGGAAAGGTCTGAGAAAATCCCAAATAACAATTACCAAATTGTTGTGTTTTTTACCGCAGGCCGGCTGAAAGCCCGGATTTTCCACCTGATTCTGGCACCTGAAAGGCAAAACGGAGCAAGCGATACAAAGCCTGCTCCGTTTTGCTGAAGGGAAGTTCCACAGCGCTCCCCCCAATCATTCTTAAATATTCATTGAGAAACGGGTTTTATTTACAGCACAAACAGCCGTTGCACACGCTGACTGTAACCGAATCCGTGTTGTTGAATGGATTTGGGTCGGGCGTCTGGGAAGAAACAGCCGCTGTATTTTTAATAAAGCCTTTTGCGCACCGGCTGACTATACCGGATAACAAAATACAGATTGAACCGCCTGAGGCAAGCTCTCCTAAACTGAGCTTTCCATCCCAAACGTACCATGTTTTTCCGTTATCAACCGAATAAGCCGGATTGCACAATTCCGAAGGCAGAAAGTCGGAAATTACAACCTGTTCCGCTGTTTGCGGACCGGCGTTGGATATAACAAGCCTATAGGTTAGACACTGGCAGCGAGCCGCCGGATTTTGGAAAGCGGTTTTTTGTATTGAAAGGTCTGCTCCGCGTTCCTGGACAGGCGTGTTTACTGTTGAGGTATTGTTGCCCGGATTGGGATCAGGCGTCGTGCTTGCGGCAACCGCCGTATTGGAAACAATGCCGCAGGCGGATGCTGATACCGTCCCGCGAATGAGTATCGTCCTGCTCTGCCCGGCTTCAAGCTGGCCCAGCGCGAGCGGATTTACCCACGTATACCAGCTCGCACCATTATCCAGTGAAAACTCTGCGCCCGATAATTCTGGCGGAATCTCGTCATATAGGATAACATCCTGCGCGCTGTCCGGTCCATTGTTGGTAACAACAATCGTGTAGGCCAGCCGTTCTCCCGGAATCGCGCCTGTTGGCTGTGCGCTCTTGCTGACTGAGATGTCTGCTTCATTGCCGCCGCTAATCTCGGTCGTTTCCGTACTGGTATTGTTGTTTGGGTTTGGGTCGGGCGTATCGCTGCGTACCGTGGCAGTATTGATAATGCTTCCGCTTGCAGACGGGGAAACCATGGCGCGTATCAGAACGACAAGGCTGTCTCCCGCATTAAGCATTCCCAAATTACGGGGGCCGGTCCATGGCTGCCATGTAGTACCGCCGTCCAGGGAGAATTCAGGATTGGTAAGGTCGGCTGGGATATTGTCTGTAAGGATAACATTTTCAGCGGCATTTGGCCCTGCGTTGAAGACAGCCAGCGTATAAGTCAGCGTTCCGCCCGGCTGCACTGGGTTTGGGACGGAGGTTTTTATAATGGAAAGGTCGGCAGAAGGCGCAGCCGGTATCACGGGTGTCACAACAGTAGAAGTATTGTTGTCAGGATTCGGGTCGGGAGTACCGCTGTTTATAATCGCGGTATTACTTAGGCTCCCTGCCGCAGAGGAGGCAACCGTAGCACGGATTAAAACCTGCAGGGCCGCACCCGGCTGCAAATTCCCCAGGAAAAGGGTACCGGAAAAGGGCGTCCATGTAGAACCGCCGTCAGTGGAGAATTCTGCGTTTTGCAGCCCGTTTGGGAGCTGGTCGGCCAAGTTGGTGTTAACTGCCGCCGACGGCCCCGCGTTTTCGATTTGAAGCGTATAGGTGATAATCTCTCCCGCTAAAACAGGACTGGGGCTGGCGGTTTTTACGACTGAAAGATCGGCCGACGGCTCTACCGGCGTAACAACTGTAGAAGTATTATTGTCAGGGTCGGGGTCAGGGGTATCGCTGTTAACAGCGGCGGTGTTAACGATTTCCCCGGAAGCAGAAGGGCTGAGTACTCCGCGTATCAAAACAGTTTGGCTTTCGCCCGCTGCAAGCGTACCCAGGGGAAGAGGGCTGCTCCAGGGAAAAAAGGTGGCGCCGCCATCGGTGGAATATTCCGCATTCGACAGCTCAGCGGAAATATTATCGGCAAGTGTCACGTTGAAAGCGGGCGACGGCCCTGCGTTGGACACAGTTACGGTATAAGTCAGCGGACTGCCCGGGATTGCCGGGCTGGGGTCGGCTGTTTTTAACACGGAAATATCCGCCAGTGTAACGACCTCAACCGGCACCTCGTTGGAGGTAACATGAAAGACACCCGGAATGCCGCCCTCTACCGGTGTGTACGAATAGGTGATGTTTGCGCTGTTCAGGGCCGGATTGGGCGTTGGGACTTCATCTACCGCGGCTGTGAACTCGACCGTGACGGTGTCCCCGCCGGGGATGTCCGGCAGTGTAAATCCCACATTTGGATTCACACCCGGCTCAGTCACCCCGTTTACGACGACGCTTCCGGGAACGAAGGAAAGCCCGGCCGGGATGGAGTCCTGGAAATTCACATTAGTTAAGGGGCTCTGGCAGGTGTTGGTCAAGGTTACAGTGTAAACAACGGTTTCACCAACATTTGCGGTTTGCCTGTCAACCGTTTTGACGGGAACAAACTGCGGTACCTGTATCTCGTTGAAGGAAATATCGTCGATGGCGTAATCATTTCCAATTACCTCTGGACCCTCGCTTAAAAATTCAACGGTCAGGCTTGTATTGCCCTGGGAGTTAACAACGCTGCCAATCTGTTTCCATTCCGGCGCGTTTACATTGACGGGAATCAGCGCTCCAAGGGTTGCGCTGTATAAAACGCCGCCGTTTTCGTCCAGAATACGCACGCCCAGTTCCGGATTCGGATAGCCGTTGACTTTAAATAGATTTAGTATCCATGATGTAAACAGATAATTGGTGTCCGGCTGTACCGCTACCGTATCCCTAAAAAATACGGCTCCCGGATTATAACCGTTCACGACCATAAAGCGTCCGGTTTCGTTGCCAACAGTATGGTCGGCGATGCGCCACCACGCGCCAATTTCGGCGCTCATAGAGTTTGTCATGATATTCTGTACAGTGTATTCCCCGCCCAGCGGCGCGAAAACCGCGGGATTAGGCAGCACATAGGTGAAGTCAGGCGTAACTCCGGGATAGGGCTCAGCGGGCGCGCCGGTGTTGGCCGGCGTACCCGGAGGGAACGTGCCGAAGGTGCCTTTGTCAGCGGCGTTAATTAAATTGTCGCCGGAAATGATTGCGCAGGGATCTAAAATGGTCTGAACCGGCGTATAAATGACTGGGCCATTTAGAAAATTTTGATTGATTAAATCAGGGCCGGTTACTGTAACCAGCAGCGTATCCGGCGTAAGGGAATCCAGGTTGGTAGATCCGGGCGGGGGATTGACCGCGGCGGAAATAGGTGGATTGGCGCCGGTCGGAACGCTTCCCGGCACCGCATTATAGAAGTTGCCCGGAGTCAGGTTTCCGCCAGGTGTTCCGTAGGATTCTACAATTCTGTAATTGCCATTTGGTACATTTAAAATCGTATAGTTGCCGTTCTCGTCTGTTAAAACTGTCAGCCGAGCGGCCGTATCTATATTTTGGAGGACTACAGGAATATTTGCAAGGCCTGAATCGCCCGCGGAAATCGTGGCGCTTCTGTCCCTGTCAAATATTACCCTGCCTGATATGGTAGCCATTTTTATTGTGCACCTTTCTATATGAAATTGGGTTGTTTTATAATTTTAATTAATAAGCTAACAGTATGGTGAAGGATTTGCGATTAGCTTAGGTCTATTTTTAACTGTATGCCAATACCTCTTTACATCATATGTAGAACTGGGACATACTGGTACTTAGAGATACAAACAAATTTTTAAAGATTCACTTAATCAAAATAAATATGGATATACCGTGAAAAGCAGAAAGGAGACAGTAAGCCGCTCCAGAAGGCGCCGCGTAAACCGCCCGTACTTTTGCTTGAATAAATTAAATTTTATATTAAAAATAAACTCCCCTGTAACGGCATTAAGCCGTTACAGGGGAGTTCAAGCTGGTATGAATGTTTATAAGCCACTGTGTTCCTGCTACAAAATAGATGTCAGAGTGGACACCCAGCTTGACCAATAAAATAACCTGCAGTGCGCAACTTGTTCACAGCAGGTGTGTAAAGGTGAGACAAAAAAACTCGGTTTTTTTGAGGAAGATTTGAACCCACGTACCCGCAAAAAGTTGGCAGCGACAGCGAGCAGTCGTGAGGGTACGCTTGCAACTGAGCAGTCGTGCCAAGCGTGACTTTTTGCGGAGAAGGAGGAATGACGGAGTGGTATGAGAAAAGCCCGGCCTCAGCCGGGCTTTTTGAATGGAACGCAGTCCATTCCGACATTGGTGCGGGTGACAGGACTTGAACCTGCACGGTTGTTGCCACCAGAACCTAAATCTGGCGCGTCTGCCAATTCCGCCACACCCGCATGTGCAGACTATTATATAATAAATCCAACAGAAAATCAAGCTAAGAATTCAATGCATATTGGATTGCTTTGAAATGCTGCCGAAGCCAGATAAATAATAAATTGAAAATTGACATACAATTGACAATACGGCTATAATAAGACGAATGCCCGGTATGGGGTAGAAGAGAGCAGTTATTTACAGCAGCCTGCGAAGCTTTGGAAGGTATTGGAAGGATGATTAGATGGCGATAAGAATAGCGGCAATCGATTTAGACGGAACGACGCTCAATGATAAGGCAAAGCTCCCGCCGGAAAACAGGGAAGCAATTATTCGGGCGGCAAAGCACGGTATACATGTCGTGCTTTGTACTGGCAGGACAAACGATGAGCTTCCGGATGAACTGCTGCGCATATCGGAGCTTCGCTACGGCGTGTTGGCTAATGGGGCAAAAATCGTTGATTTTTCAGAAAATAAAGTTCTATACCAGGATTGCCTTAGCCGGGAATTAGCGGAACAGGCAATCCGTTTTACGGAGAAATACCTCTGTATGTGCGAGCTTTATATCGATGGTAAGGTTTATGTGAAACGCAAATGCCTAGAAGATGTTACAATATATGGCGTAACGCCGCGCCTGAAGAGGCTGGTGGAGGGGACGCGCACCGGCGTTACAAACCTTCTTGATTTTTTTCACAGCAGCGGCGGGGCGGTCGAAAAGCTCAATATCTTTTTCGGCAATTCCGAACACCGAAAAGCGTTTCTCCGTGATGTCGGGATTTTTTCGGGCCTTGTGGAAATAACCGGTTCCATGGAAACGAACGCGGAGGTCAACAGCAAGACGGCGACAAAGGGCAATGGCCTTGCGTACCTTGCAAAGCTGCTAGGCGTCGATAGAAGAGAGGTGCTCGCCATCGGAGACAGCGGCAACGATATCTCCATGCTGAAATTTGCGGGCGTCGCGCTTGCTGTGGCAAACGCGGATGAGGAAGTAAAACAGATTGCGGATGAAATTGTCCCGGCTAATACGGAAAACGGCGTAAAAACGGCGCTGGAAAAGTTTTTTTAAAAAAAGGTTGACATTTCCAGAAATACCAACTATTATAAAGAAAATGAAAAGGTAAACCCATGCGAAAGCTGGGGGCACAAAGCCGCGAGTCTAAGGCATATAATTTATGCTATGATTGTCAGGTTGCAATTATATTGCAGCCTGGCTTTTTTATTTGCCGGTTGCAGGAAAAAGTGGGGAGTTAATTATGAAAAAGCTTTTATCCGTTCTTTTATGTGCAATCATGGTCTTTGGTGCAATTCCTTTTGCGGCGTCCGCAGCCGTTTCGGCAACAGACCTGACAATTACGACGAAGCCCCTGGCCACAGGAAAATACGGACAGGTAACATCCGCGCAGAGCATTATCGAAATTCCGGAAAATGCATCGGGTGATGTTGAAATCCCGCTGGATTTTCTCAACGAATTTGAAGAGAATGTCACAATGCCTGGAGATACCTACACCTATTATTTTACAATTATCAACCATTCCAAGCACACCTATGAATACACTGGCCAGTCCTTTGTGGTATCGGTTTTAGGCGACATGAACGATCCGAAATGGAACAAGTTTTACAGCGAGCTGTTCAGCGTAAGCTTTACCCGCACGCTCAACATGGCCAGCAGCAGCGACACTGACTGCGGTATAGCAAATTATATGGACACTGGCAGCGACAAGTATAAAGAGGTAAACAGCCTGTTGTCCAATACGAAAATCGCTTCCGGCGACCAGACTGTTTCCCAGGCCGTATACATCGGCCTTAACGGCCCGCTTATGGGCAATGCTTACGCAAACTGCAGCTTCAGCGGCAATATGAAATTTATGCTTCATGAGGCTGATGCACAGTCTGAGCCCGGGCAGAACACAGGCGACATGGTAACCGTACCAGTAACAACCCCGAAAAAGATGTCTATCCGCCTTGAGGACGGCACGGTCCTTCATAACGGCGACAGCTTCCAGATGCCTAAGGACGGAACCGTTCAGTTCCAGATGTGTACAGATAACTGGGAAACCAACCGTTATACGGACGACGGTGAGGGCTTTGCCGGCACAAAAGTATATTCCTTTACATATTCCAATAAAAATAAGGTGCTGCGCACCGATACGAACACCTATTTCATGGCATACCGTTTCCACTTTAAGAAGGGCGATTACAACAAGCAGACGGGAATTGCCAATGTTATCGAAACACCGCTGGAATCCTGGTCTGTCAACCTTCCCTTAGGCTCTACCGTTACGGCGGACGCGTATAAGGGCGCTGTAACAAAGGTCGACGCCGCTAACGTCTTTATCGAAACGGCAGAGGACAAAACCATCTGCTACACGGATTACTACTGGGAATATTGATACTTTAAGCATGATAAACAGGAGCTTGCCGATAAAAAGCAGGCTCCTGTTTTTTGTTTTCCGGAGGGCTTTACTTCTTAGGGGAGGAAACCTATAATATAATTACAGCTGGCTGAAAAACGGAGGCGTATGTAATGGACCAGAGCGCTATGCTCCAAAAAATCATAGACGAAAGCAGCCGCATTGTATTTTTCGGCGGAGCCGGTGTCAGCACGGAATCAGGCATTCCCGACTTCCGCAGCGTAGACGGCCTTTATAATCAGCAGTATAAATACCCGCCTGAAACAATCCTGAGCCATTCTTTTTTTGTAAGGCAAACAGAAGAGTTTTTTCGTTTTTATAAAAACAAAATGCTTTATTTAAACGCCCGGCCAAACGCCGCGCATAAAAAGCTGGCGCAAATGGAGCGTAACGGCAAGCTCTCGGCAATCGTCACACAAAATATAGACGGCTTGCACCAGAAGGCGGGTTCTGAAAAGGTTTACGAGCTGCACGGCAGCGTCCATCGTAATTACTGTACCTCCTGCCATAAACTGTTCGACGCATCCTATATCCTCCACAGTGAGGGCGCCGCGAGGTGCGATGTGTGCGGCTGCCTGATTAAACCCGATGTAGTGCTTTACGAGGAACCGCTCAACGACCAAACGGTGGCGGGCGCGGTAGAAGCAATAGCGCGGGCTGATTGCCTGATTATTGCTGGAACGAGCCTTACTGTCTATCCCGCTGCGGGGATGATTCGCTATTTCGGCGGAAACAATCTTGTTTTAATCAACAGGGATGAAACTCCCGCCGACTCTATGGCGCGGCTTGTCATCCACGGTAAGGTTGGTGAAACACTCGGCAGCGTTATATTGTGAACACAGTGTTAACAAAATCTGCCGATAATTGACAGGCTGTTTCAAAATGCTATAATAAATTCCAGTAAGCTCCGTCCGCTTTCGCGGGCGGACTTTTCCGCGTTTTTTAAACGCCGATGATATTGAAAGGAATGACAGAAATGAGAAAAAAGAGCT
Organism: uncultured Oscillospiraceae bacterium; assembly: GCA_900540275.1. Classification (GTDB taxonomy): domain Bacteria; phylum Bacillota; class Clostridia; order Oscillospirales; family Acutalibacteraceae; genus Scatavimonas. The sequence continues at coordinate 68,181 of UQFO01000010.1, forward strand.
TTAAGGCGGAATCCAAAAGACTTCTGGACCTCATGATCAATTCTATTTATACGCATAAGGAGATTTTCCTGCGTGAAATCATCTCAAACGCGAGCGACGCGCTCGATAAGCTGCACTTCGTGTCGCTGACCGATGAAAAGGCAAGGGCGTTTGCCGACAACCTCGCCATTGAAATTTACGCAGACAAAGAAAACCGCACGCTCACCGTTTCCGACAACGGCATCGGCATGACGGAAAAAGAGCTTGAAGAAAACCTTGGAACGATTGCGAGAAGCGGCTCCCTCCAGTTTAAGCAGGAGCTTACAGAGGAGGATAAAAACGACATTATCGGACAGTTCGGCGTCGGCTTCTATTCGGCGTTTATGGTTTCCGGCAATGTGACGGTTATCACAAAGCGTTACGACAGCGACACCGCGTACAAATGGGTTTCAAACGGTGCGGACGGCTATACGGTTGAGCCATGTGACAAGGAAAAGCCCGGTACCGATATCATCATGCATATAAAAGAAGACACCGAGGACGAAAATTACAGCGAGTACCTGGAAAGTTACCGCCTGCAAAATCTCGTCAAGACCTATTCCGACTATATCCGTTACCCAATTATTATGGACGTACAGCAGTCGGTCAACACCGCCGCGGAGGGGGAGGACCCCAAATGGGAAACGGTGACCGAACGCAAGACGGTCAACAGCATGGTGCCCATCTGGCAGCGCAGTAAAAAGGATGTATCCGACGAAGAATGCGCGCAGTATTATAAAGAGCATTTTGGAGATATGCAGGAGCCTCTCGCGACGATACGCGTCAGCGCCGAGGGCCTTGTATCCTACAAGGCGATGCTGTTTATTCCGGCGACGCTGCCCTACGGCTACTATACCAAGGATTTTGAAAAGGGGCTTCAGCTCTATTCCAGCGGTGTGCTGATTATGGACAAATGCCCGCAGCTCCTGCCTGATTTCTTTGGCTTTGTCAAGGGCGTCGTTGATTCGCCCGACTTGTCCCTGAATATTTCAAGGGAGCTTTTGCAGCACGACCGGCAGCTTTCCGTCATAGCCAAAAATATTGAAAAGAAAATCAAATCGGAGCTTATCCGCCTTCTAACGGACGATTTTGAAAAGTATGAAGCCTTCTGGAAAAACTTTGGGCGCCATATCAAATATGGTATTGTAAGCGATTATGGTACACATAAGGAGCTTTTGCAGGATTTGCTCGTGTTCCATTCCTCAACGCAGGAAAAGCCCACGACCCTCAAGGATTATGTGTCCAGAATGAAGGAGGGGCAAAAGTATATTTATTATGCGTGCGGAGATTCCGTTTCGCAGATTGCGTCCCTGCCCCAAACGGAGCTTTGCCGTGACAAGGGCTATGAAATGCTCTACTTAACGGAGGACGTGGACGAATTTACCATCCAGTCGCTCATGGAGTTTGAAGAAAAGCAGTTCAAATCCGTAACGGCGGACGACGCGGAGCTCCAAACAGAGGAAGAAAAGAAAGAAACAGAAAAACACAGCGAAGAAAACAAGGACCTGCTAGAGTTTGTGACGAAGAGCCTCGACGGAAAGGTCAGCAAAACTGTGATTTCAGATAAGCTCAAAAGCCATCCGGTTTGCCTGTCCTCTGAAGGGCCTGTCACCATCGAGACAGAAAAATATTTTGCATCCATGCCCGGCAGCGAAATGAAGCCGAAGGCGGCGAAGGTTCTTGAACTGAACGCGGGGCATCCGGCGTTTGAATCGCTCAAGGCCTGTTTCGCTTCCGACCAGGAAAAGGCAAAGAAATACGCGCAGGTGCTTTACAGCCAGGCGCTGCTGATTGCGGGCCTTCCTGTCGATGACCCGGTGGCATACTGTGACCTTGTCTGCGGCCTGATGTAACGCTTGTACGAACATGTATATTTTTATAGAGAGATATCTGTGAATTTTCGATTCCCTCTTTTCTATTCGCTGGATTTATGATATAATGAACCAACATCATCGTAAATGAAAGGAATTACTAGAATGGACGTCATTATAAAACTGTTTCAGACCCAGTGGATGTTTCTGGCCGCTGCCGTCGTTATTATAGCGGCGATGTTCCTCGTCAAAAAATTTGCTCCGCAGATATATAAAAAATTCTGTATGATTGCGCTTGCTGTAACGGTGGTTGCACTAATTTTATTTGCGCTCATATTCAAACTGCCTGACCTGTTTCTCCTCATACCGATTTTTATACTCTGCTGTGAATTGTTTGGCTACGATATTACAGGCAAAATCGTCATTGTGTTCCTCGTCGACTATATCCTGATTTGCCTTCTGAATTTTGCTTTTGTCAGCGGGTGGATTAATAATGTAATCGATACGATTATTTTCTTTGCGCTCCAGGTCGCAACAGCCATTTGCGCAGGCCTTGTGCTTGACCGCCACCTAACCATTCTTAAAATGAAAAAGAAGGCTGCGCTAGAAGCGAAAAAGCAGGAGGAGCTTGCGCAGAATGAAGAGCTGGACAGCCATATCGATGATGTATTTGAGAAATACAAGCAGGATACGGATTCTTCCGGGCAAAAGGAAAACGACGAAAACAAGCCGGAACTATAATAAGGCGCATAATGCAAAGGCGGAACGAAAAACCTTCGTTCCGCCTTTTTACGTCCGGCAGGCGCCGGGCGTTTATTTTTGCTGCATTTTACACGCGTTCTACCTTATTTGACCGCTTTTACCTTAATCCTGCTGAACGTTTCGAAGCACGTACCGTCCGGCTGCAGCGTTTTATGCAGCATCTCGTCAATCACTTCGCTTCGGAACCGTTCCTTTAAACCGGCGGGAACCACTGTCAAAAACGGAACAATCGTAGGTTGGTCTAACCATCTTATCATTTCATCGGCACTCTCAAAATACCGGTCCACATGTTCTTCCGTTACCTCAAACTCAGAAAATGCGGCTTGGCTGATTAATTTTTGATACTCTGGTTTTGAAGGCATAAACCACGGCCATTCAAAATCGCGGAAATAATCCGTGTATTTGTCCTCCCGCATTTTTTTCCGTATGACTTTAAAAAAGTTCGTGCAGGTTCCGTCTCCCGCAAAATTCCAAAAAATCCTGCCGCCTGGTTTTAAAGCGGTAAAGCTTGCGTTTAAAAGCCTTTCGTGATTCTTTATCCAATGCAGCGCGGCGTTTGAGTAAATAATATCGAACCTGTTTACAAAGTCCATTTCGTTCATGTCCAGCCGCATGAATTCAAGATTAGCCCTTCTCAGCTTTTTCGCGGTTTGAATCATCCCATCAGAAGCGTCAACTCCCAGGACATACCCGCGCGGCGTGAGCACAGCCAGCTGTTCTGTAAGAATCCCGTCACCGCATCCCAAATCCAATATGGATTCATCGCCTTTTAAATCGAGCTGCGCAATCAATTTGCCGCCCCACTCTTTTTGGTGCTTTGAAGCTTCCTTATACTTTTCTCCGTTGAATTCATATGTCTGCATTGAAAGATACCTCCCTGTAAGCTAAACAGCTTTGTATCAATTTAATGCTTTTCCTCTGAATTGTCAATGCCTCGTCCGCGTTTTCTTTCTAAATATCAGTTAATGAGTGGAAAACGCGCTTTCCCCGTAAACTCCTGATAAGCTCTATTTTTATTTTTAAAATATAAAACTGTATATTTCTTTTTCTCCGCGGCAAAGATACTAATACGAATAAAGAACTGGTTTTATACCTTTATCAGCAGGAGGTTTTTGTTGTGGAAAATATACCGGAGAATAATAACAGCAATCAGGAAAATGAAAAGGATACCGCAAATCCCGGCACAAAGAAGAAAAAATACAGCAAGGGCTTTTATGTGGCGCTTGCCTTTTGCCTGTTGGCAATGGGGGCCGCCGCGTGGACGACCTACAGCAGCGTGTCCGACTATATGAAGCCCGCGCCCATTGTGGAGAAGACTACAACGGCTAGTACCAGCAAGGATAAGCAGGCGGGCGTAAATGTCAGCGGCGTACCGGCGAACGATACGACCGACCCGACGACTGCTGCTTCCGCCCAGACACAGCCGACCGACGCGCCGACACAGCCCTCGACCGACAGCGCAACAGAAAGTGCGACAGAAGCAGCTTCATCCAAAGAACTTGTATTTCCAGTTGGAGATAAAATCGTTAAGGAATACAGCGGCGATACGCCCGTCTATTCCAAAACCTTCAAGGATTGGCGTCTGCATAAGGGGATTGACCTTGCCGCAAGTAAGGGCGACAGCGTACAGTCAATCGACGATGGCACTGTTTTCGAAATAAAAAAGGACAGTACGCTCGGTACTGTTATCTCGGTTGAGCACAATTCCGGTTTTGTCGCGTATTACTGCGGCGTCAAAGCCGGCGATAATGTCAAGGAAGGCACGCATTTGTCGGCCGGCGATGTTTTAGGCACAGTCGACCAAATACCGGGTGAAAGCAAAGACGAAGCGCATCTCCATCTTGAGATTAAAATGGATGGAAAAAATGTAAACCCGTCTGAAATCCTGAATAAGAAGGCCGATGCCTGAATAGATTGAATATGGAAGCCCTGCCCCCGCCAGCGTTACAGGGGCACAGAAAAGGGAGAAGAAGGAACACGGCGTTCGTGTCCGTTCTTCTCCCTTGTTTATTTGAGGTTAGGGTATTAATAATTCGCTTCGCGGATTTTTACATAACCGGCGATAAGCTCCACCGCCTGCTCTAACGTCAGCTTGCCGCTATTGACGCATAAATCGTAGTTTTCCGGCGCGCTCCACTTGCGGTTGGAATAGAAATTATAGTAGTTCGCCCTCGTCTTATCCGTTTTACGGACAGCCGATTCCGCTTTATCCTCCGGAACACCGCGTACCTTGATAGCGCGCTGGATACGGTAATCAATGTCCGCGTGGATAAACAGGCTGATGCAGTTTTTGCGGTCCTTCAATACATAATCGGCACAGCGCCCTACAATCACACATGGCTCCTCTGCCAGCTGTTTAATGATTTTATGCTGGAGGAGATAGAGCTGGTCGTTGACCGGGAGGTCGCGAATCGGCGCGTATCCTGAGCCGAGATTATAGATGCCCATTGAAAGGCTGTAAAGCAGGCTGTTCGTAGCGCGCTCATCAACGTTTTCAAATATTTCAGGATTTACGCCGCTTTCTTTGGCCGCCAGCGAAATCAATTCCTTATCATAAAATTTTATTCCAAGCTTTTCAGCAGCCGCCTTGCCTATCTCCCGGCCGCCGCTTCCGAACTGTCTTCCTATCGTAATGACCGATTTACAACTCATCAAAAAACCTCCGTCGTTATATTTGGATTACTTTGTACATATTATAGCATTTTTTGCTTAAAAAACTATATGAAAAACTGCATAAATTTTATTTGTTTATTTTAGTGAATTAAATCAGCGTAAAGCAGCACATTTTGTTAAACGCCTGCGGGGTACCCGCATAATATATTGATACTGTTATTGCTGTTTGATAAAGTTTCACTACACTAAAAAAAATTTAAAAATTATCTTGACTTTTGTCGAACCCTTTCGTATAATAGAACAGCTGTCCGAGAGGGGAGACAAGGGTAAAGCAAAGGAAAGATAAAAAAGCCCTTGACAAAAAGGAGTGTATGTAGTAAGATAATATACACGCCGCTCGGAGAAGGACGTGCTTTTTTACCTGTGGAAGCAGGCGGAAAAAGACGGATTTTGCAGGGCAGTAACAGGACCTTGAAAATTAAACAACGCAATCATAGTAAAGAAACCCG
>UQFO01000011.1 GCA_900540275.1 uncultured Oscillospiraceae bacterium
CGGAAGGCTTGCTTTTGCAAGGCTTCCGCTTTGCGGCGTGAGGTTATTATAACACACATCCCGCCAAACGCCAAGAAAGGGATTGTTTGCTTTCCTCTTAGTTTCGTTGTATAATGTGGAAAGCGTTTTTCGGGGGAATTCCCTTTGAATATATAAGAAAGGGGCTATCAATTATGATTTATGACAATATTCTCGACGCCATCGGACACACGCCTATCATCCGCTTAAACCGGATGGCAGGTGAAAACGATGCGCAGGTACTTGTAAAATATGAAGGCTTGAACGTCGGAGGTTCCATTAAAACACGAACCGCTTATAATATGATTCTGGAAGGCGAAAAAAGCGGCAAAATCAAGCCCGACACCATCATCGTCGAGCCGACCAGCGGCAACCAGGGTATCGGCCTTGCCCTTGTGGGCGCGGTGCGCGGCTATCAGACTATGATTGTCATGCCCGATTCCGTCAGCTACGAGCGCAGGAAGCTCGTCGAGCATTACGGGGCGCAGGTCATCCTCATTCACGACGACGGCAATATCGGCAAATGCATTGAGGAATGCCTGAATACGGCGCTCGATATGGCGCGCAGGGACGACCGCGTATATGTGCCGCAGCAGTTTACGAATCCGGCAAACCCGCTTGTCCACAAGCACCACACGGCGCTTGAGATTATGGAACAGGTCGCCCAGCCGATTGACGGCTTCTGCTCCGGTATCGGGACCGGCGGGACCATATCCGGAATCGGAGAGGTATTAAAGGCGCAGTATCCCGATATCCTTATCTGGGCGGTCGAGCCGGAAAATGCGGCAATCCTTGCGGGAGGCACCATCGGCACCCATTTACAGATGGGAATCGGCGACGGGCTGATACCCGACAACCTCAACCAGAAAATCTACGACGATATTTATATCGTAAGCGACGAGGAAGCCATCCAAACCGCAAAAGACCTGGCAAGGCTCGAGGGGCTGATGTGCGGTATTTCCTCCGGCACAAACGTCGCTGCGGCACTCAAGATGGCAAGGAAGCTCGGCAGGGGCAAGACGGTGATAACCGTATTGCCGGATACGGCGGAGCGGTATTTCAGCACCCCGCTGTTTAATTAAATGAAAAGTTTTTTGAGCCCCCCGGTACACCGGGGGGCTTTTATAAAAAGAAAGCCGCCGCGTTCTCTGCTGAAAACGCGGCGGACCTCAAACAAATTCACGTTTATACGACTTCAATAACAGAAACGGGACAGCTTTCCTGCGCCTCAACCGCGCGGTTTTGCACCTCAGGCGGAAGGTCCTCCGCCGCGGCGTACGCCTTGCCGTCGGGACGGGGCTTAAACACCTCGGGACAAATCTCCATGCACTGCCCGCAGGCAATACAGCCGTCTTCATCGACCAGAATCGTCACAGCATTCCCCCCTCTCCTGTAGTAAGGGAATCGACAAGCTGCTGCATTTCCTTTTTTGACTGCACGCTGTGCGTCCTGCCGATGATTTCCTGCTGCTGCTGTTCCGAAAGGGAGGCAAAACGCTCCATTGCGTCTGTGTTTCTGGCAAGCGCCATGCCGAAGCCCATCGGGAGTTCGCTTAAAATATCCTGCATAAATATCACCCTGTATGATTGTTTGCAGGATATGGAAAATTTATACGTCCTCCAGGGAAATCAAAGAAACATTTTCACTGTAAATTTTGTCATTGAAAAGCGTGTGGTAAATCCGGTCGAGCGACCGGTGAATCTGGGCGTCCGGATATTCTCCGCCCTTCCTCTTCAAAAACATAATGTTGTAGCAATGCCGGAACAGCGAGCAGTAAAGCGAGGTCGTAATGAACCCGTTGCGCTCATAAAAGGCGACCCTGCGCAGACGCTGCTTTTTATCGTTTTCGTCCCGTGCCTTTTCAGGGTCCTCCACCTCGGCGATTATCCCATTAAAATCGGTCAGCACCCCGGTCAAAAGCTCCAAAAATTTACTTCCGTAGCCCATTGAGCGCTGAGACGCGCAGACTGCGTAATAATCAAGCAGGACAAAGCCTTCCTCTTTCCTGCCGATAAAAAACGCGTATCCCCGCAGCTCCCCTTCATCAAAAAGGCCGTAGCAAAAATAAAGCTTTTCTTTTTTCAGCTCCAATATCAGCGTCAGCGGCTTTAGCTCACCGACCTCAAAATCCTTTACCATATATGTCCGGTATACCTCGGCAATCTCGTCATCCTGCAAGAGTCTGGTTGTCAGCATCTTCTCACCCTGTTCTTTCGTAGGTTTCGATAAAATTTACTTGTAGTATTAACAAAATAAAATTCCTTTATTTGCTAACAGCTCTTTAAGCTCCGTATATTTGTTCCTGCTCAAAGGGATTTTTTCGCTCACGCCCTTGAGCTCGATAAAGTAGGATTTTCCGAACACATTGTTTTGCACAGATATTATATTCGAGAGCGGAATAATAAATGACTGGTGGCAGCGGAAAAAGCCGTGTTCCGTCAGCATCGATTCCAGCTGCCCGAGTGAGTATTTGGATAGCAGCGTTTCGTCCTGGGCGGTCTCCAGAAAAATCTTTCTTCCTTTTTTCTCAATATATTTAATGCTGTCTATACTGATAATTTGATACCCGCCTTCAAAATGGATACCAATTTTCGTCTGTTTGACCGGGCTGTCGCCGCCCGTCCTGCCCGCAAGCTTTTTCTCAATCCTGCCGACGGCGCGTTCAAGGCGCAGCAGGTTGATAGGCTTAACAAGAAAATCGACCGGCTCGAAGTCGTAGCAGTCAAGGGCAAACCCCGCATGGCCCGTCACAAATATAATTAAAACAGAGGGATAATTTTTTCCAATGTACTGCGCCATTTCAAATCCGCTGTTTTCCGGCATTTCAATGTCAAGAAACGCAACGTCGATTTTCTTTTCTTTCAGCGCCGCAATCATCCCGGCGCTGCTGTTGACAGCGGCGGCAATTTCAATTTGGCTGAAATTCGAAAGCGCGGAAACCGTCGCGTCCATCGCGGCTTTTTCGTCGTCTACAATCAGCGCCCTTATTATTTGGCCGGCCAAAACTCTTCCTCCCGTCCCAGTTTTCTTATGAAATTCATCATAACATAAAGCTTCTATATTGGCAACAAAATTCATAAAAGGCACTAAATTTCTGTTGCATTTCACATTATTCCAATTTTCAGGTTGTATTCTTTGCATAATAAATGGAAACAGTTCAGCAGGATATTGTATTCAATCCTTTCCTGTGTTAAAATTGATACGAAAAACGCAAAGGAGGCGACGCGTATGAATTCTGTATTTACTCCGTTTGTTATTTCAGAGTTATGCCTTTACGGTCTGTCCGTTACAATGATTATGGTCATAACCCTATTTATTAATACGAAGCCGCGTATCTGGGATATTTTTCTATGCCTTCTGTTCGGCGCGTTCCATACCGGCGCCATCGTCCTGTTGAAAGGCGAATATGAGCTGGCGGCCGCTGCGGTAACCGTCCTTCTTTGGGCCGGCATGAGAATGCTTTCCACCAAGCGCCATGTTATGGAGATTATCCTGAGCGGTTCTATTACATTTTCGGCCCTGATGCATTTCTATATTTTCGGCGCGCTTGTTGGGAGCCTGACGGACGATTTGTTTATCATGATTTGCCTGGCGCTGTATGCCTGCCTGCTCTGCGCGCTGTTCATCATTTTTTACCGGTGCAACATTACCATCTTTAAAAGCAATTGGATTAAGGACTTTTTTGAGCCTGACGACAAGGCGGTCAAAAGAAACCGTTATTCCGTCTTCGCGCTGTTCATTATTATCAACCTCTTGACCATGATTGCCATTTACTCGGGCACCGGGAAAAACGACGTCGTTCAAAACGCGGTACTTACGCTGATTTCGGCCGTATTAATCGTACTGTTCTTCCTGCTTATCAAGGTGCTTGTCGAATATTGCATCCTGCACGACATCAACGCGCGCAACCTGCGCTACCAGCAGAACCTGGAGCAGTTTATGAAGGTCATCCGCTCCCAGCGCCATGATTTCAACGTCCATCTGCATGCAATCAGCGGTTTGGTTGAGGCAGGAAATTTCGACCAGTGTAAGGAATATGTCGCGACTATGGTACGGGAATCAAACGCAATTAACGACGTGCTTCCTGTGCACAGCCCGATTATCAGCGCCATGCTGCACGGCTTTCGTGAAGAGGCGGAGAGCGCGGGCATCAGTATGGATATTGAAGTCCTTTACGATATGAAGGAATTAGCCGTAACGCCCTACGACCTCAACAGGATTTTAGGGAACCTCATTCAAAACGCAATCGATGAAATCAAGCGCAACAAGGACAACCAGTATGGTATCCAGCTGAAAATCAGCAGGGCCGACAATATGACCGTAATCGATATTTCAAACCGCTTTGACCCGCTTGTGCAAAATGTAAACCACATGTTCAACGACAAATATACGACCAAGCGGCGGCACGACGGCATCGGTTTAAACACCATCCTGCGCATTACGGAATCCTACGGCGGAATGATTTATCCCGAAATCCACGACGATATCATCCACTTTATCCTGCGCCTGCCAAACGAACAGCAATAATCACATCCCCGGAGTAAACCGCCGGGGATTTTTTCTTTTCCCAAATTGACACGTGTATTTCCAGAATTGACACGATACAGGACACAATAGGCAAAACGCCTTGCTTTTCGTTTCCGTTTTCCATAAGATATAGTTGTCGATAAGGACAAACAAAAAATGCCTATCACTTTTTCATATATACCTTCCAACGAACCGGCAGATATTTCCCCATATCTGCCCCTTCGCTAGAAGGTATCGGATGGACTCAGGTATAGTAAAACATACAATTACCTCTTTTTCTACAGCCTTTCCGGCAAGCTTCTTGCTGGAAAGGCACAGCTCGAACATATGCGGGATTTCCGCTTTCTATAATTTGGGATTTCTTGAGATAATGGTACGGTTTTTTTGAACCAGTGGTAAAACAATAAGGATTACTTGAAGGAAGTAAGATTTAGGATTTTGAAATGAATGGTGTTTTCTCCGGTACAAGCCAATGATGAACGGTAATCTCTCCTGATTTCTCGGTCGTCTTCCGGAAGAAAAGAAAGAGGCGTGCGAACTGATAATTCGCACGCCTCTTTCTTTTTGTTTTTATCCCTTATATTCCAACGCAGAAGGCGCACGGTAATCCCGCGCGCCTTCTGCGTTTTGTATGTTGGAAGTGTGTTGTAAGCAGTTTATTTTTTGACCATAGACTTACAGCCAAAGTAGGTTGCGAGCATATAGCCGCCGTACACCAGAACGATAGCGGCCGCAGCGGCGATGATTCCGCCGAGCGCATCGACCTTTCCGAATACCTGGATAATCTGGTTGGCTACCGTGATGCCAACGATGGAATGGATAATTGCAAGCAGCAGCGGCAGCATAAAGGTGATAAACACCTGCATGAATACCGAGCGGTTAATCATCTTCGGGTCGGTGCCGATTTTGCGCAGCAGGCGGTAACGCTCCTGGTTGTCGGAGCTTTCGCTTAACTGCTGGAGCGCGAGGATTGCGGCGCTTGTTATCAGGAAGATGATGCCGATATAGATAGCAATATAAGTCGCCACAACGCTCATACCCTTGCTCTGCTCATACATTTCCGTTTTTGTAGCGCAAGAGCTCGTCGTGAAATAATTCGATTTATCCGGCTCAATCCTGTCGCAGCGTTCGGAAAAAATCCGGCTGTTTTCTTCGACATTCCCTTTCAGCTGGACGTTCACATATTCCCTGCTTGGCGTAAGGATATCCTTGACCGTTTCGTCGGGAACAATTACGCTGCCGGCAATCGACGCGGCGGCTGTCGTATAATAGGCGTCCTCAATCAACGTGGGATAAAGCGTGTATTCCTCGCCGAAAATCGTAATCGTACCGCCGTTTTTGAGCAGCTCCTCATATGCGGGCATGTTTTCAGCGTAATTACAGACGATTGCCGCCTGGCTTCCGGAGAGCGTAATCGGCTCCTTTCCCTGGAGCTCAAGCGCTTTGTTGAACTGGGATACAGGAATAACCTCCGGGTGATATTCCATCTGCCTTTCATATATTTCGTTTGAAACCTGCCCGTTCAGCTCTTTGCCGTAGTCCTTAAAAAGCTGTTTATACTGCAAGTCTGTCTCATAAATCTCAAGCGAAGCGTAATTTTTAACGATATCATCGTCAAGCGCACCCGCTTCCTCAAGCATTTTTACAAAATAGCCGCGCAGGTCTCCGCCCTCTTCCACGCTTTCGTTATCGTAGAAATTATACACCGTCACATCGTACGGCGTAACCTCCTTGAGCGTGGCCGCCGACGTATCGGCAATACCCTTGCCGGAGGACAGCACACAAATTGTTACAAACAGCATCAGGCAGATGAGCGTCATTGAGATAAATGTCGTCGTCACCTTGGAATTAATCTGCCGCAGGATGAACATGTTGAGCCCTTTATAATATAGTGACTTGCAGCCCTTGACCGCGCGCAGCAAAAAGCCGGACAGGGAAAGGAAGAACAAAAAAGTCCCGATAATTCCGAGGATGATGCACATCAGCACCGTGTTGTCCCAGACAAACAGCCCAACATCGATAATAACGGTATAGGCTGTCGCAAGGCAGGCGACGGAAAGAATAAAGAGCACGACCGAAACCCAAAGGCTTTTGACCCTGAGCCTTTCGTTCTTTTTGGACGCGGTGAGCAGGTCGATGAGCTTGAATTTCGATACCGTTATACCATTGAACAGCATAACGACAAGGAAGATGATGCCGAAATAAATCAGCGTCTTGATAAGCGCGGCGTTCGAGAATACAAAATGGAACTCATCGAGCCGCACCTCAAACATCTGCGCTGTCAGCACGGAAAGGCCCTGCGCCGCGAACACGCCGGCAACCAGCCCGACCGCAAGTGAAAAAATACCGATGACGAGCGTCTCAATCGTCAGGATTCTGGATATCGTAAATTTCCGCATGCCAAGCGTCATATAAACGCCCAGCTCTTTTTTACGGCGCTTCATCAAAAAGCGGTTGGCGTATATAATTAGGAACCCGAGAATGACGGAGATAAAAACCGAAATACCCCCCAGCATATTGATAAGCATCTCCATGATGTCCCTGCTGTCGGAGGTCAGCCGCTGCATGACCGCCTGGCTGTCGAGCGAATTGAAAGCGTAAAACAGGCATACGCCGAAGGTCAATGTCAGGAAATATATGGTATAATCCCGAATACTCTTTTTTACGTTCTGGAAAGCAAGCTTATAAAACATTGTCGTTGTCACCTCCGAGAAGCGTCACAACTTCAATGATTTTACTGAAAAATTCCTTTCTTGTGTCGTTGCCGCGGATAATTTCGTTAAAGAGCTTGCCGTCCTTAATAAACAGGATGCGCTTGCAGTGGCTGGCGGTAAACGCGTCGTGCGTAACCATCAGGATGGTGGCGTTTAGCTGTTTATTAAGCGTATCGAAGCTGTCAAGCAGCATCCTTGCCGACTTGGAATCGAGCGCGCCGGTCGGCTCGTCCGCGAGCACAAGCGACGGGTTTGTGATAATCGCCCTTGCGCTTGCGACCCTTTGCTTCTGCCCTCCGGACAGCTGGTACGGATATTTGCTTAAAATATCCTCAATGGAAAGCGCACGCGCCACACGGCGCACGCGCGGGTCGACGTCCCTTGCCGGTGTTTTGGTGATGGTAAGGGCCAGCGCTATGTTCTCATAAGCGGTCAAGGTGTCGAGCAGGTTGAAATCCTGAAAAATAAAGCCCAGCTCGTCACGGCGGAACTTTGACAGGCTTTTGGAATTCAAATGCGTAATATCCTTGCCGTTGATATAAATTTTTCCCGACGTAACCGTATCGATTGTGGAGATGCAGTTTAAAAGCGTAGTCTTGCCGCTGCCGGACGCGCCCATAATTCCTACATATTCGCCCTGGTCGACAAAAAAGCTGATGTCGTCCACCGCTTTTGTGACGTTGCCCTTTGTCCCGTAGTACTTCTCAAGGTGCTCCACCCGTAAAATGTCGTCCATGTAAATCTCCTCCTGTTTTTCATATACCTTCTGTGTCCCTTTCGGACTACGATACTGATTATAACAGCGGAAGAGATTTAAATCCATCGCTTTGCCTTACAAAGACCTTACGTTTTTGTAAGGTCCGCAAGGTCTGTTTTCGGAAAGACAAGCTCTAAAGTCGTTCCCCTGCCTTCCTCCGATACAATCCCAACGGAAAGCCCAAGCTTATCGCTTAACTTTTTGACAAGGTACAAGCCAATCCCGGTCGCTTTCTTGTATTCCCGCCCGGTAATGCCCGTATACCCCTTTTCAAAGACGCGCCCGATATCTTTCCTTGAAATGCCAATCCCGTTGTCTCGGATAAAAAGAGAAACGGCGTTTTGGCGTTCCTGCGCGTAAATAGAAATTACCGCATCCTTCTGCCTGCGGTATTTGATGCTGTTGACCACGATTTGGTTTAAGATGTATTCCAGCCATTTTTCGTCGGTAAACACAGTAATAGCCTGTTTTTCAAGCTCCAGCTTGATTTTATCCCGGATAAAGTGCCTCGCGTTGCGCCGGATGACCTGGTTTACCACATTGAACAGGTTTGTTTCTTTTATAATATAGTCTTTCTGCACATCCGTGCTGCGCGAATAAAACAGCGCCTGCTCCAGATAGTAGTCGATGGCGCCAAGCTCCTCCCCCAGCCCGTCAGCGGCGGGCGACGGGTTATTTTCGAGAATCAGGCGCGACGAGGCGATGGGTGTTTTTACTTCGTGAATCCACAGCTCGATGTATTCCCTGTACTCCTTTGACGCGGTCTTATACTTTGCTATCTCATCATTCATTGCTTTGCTCAGCTGTTCGATACAGTCGCTGAAAATACGCCCTTCATAGAATTCAGGCTCGTCAAGGAACGAGGCAAGCAGGTATTTCTTTTCAAGCGACTGGAGCGTTTCTTCCACCTGGCTGTAATATTTGCGCCGGGGCAGGTATTCGATTATGAGCGCCGCAGCAAATGCCAGCGTAATCACCGAGCAGGCAAATATGATTCCCTGCGTGTTCATGCTGTAAACCCACAGCAGCAGCGCCATAAAACAGTCAACAAAGAGAAAAATCGCAATTGAAGCAGCCTTGCTCTTTATAAAATCGCTGAGTCTCATAAACTGTACCCCTGCCCTCTTTTTGTTTTAATATAATCAGAAGCGCCGATTGCTTCCAGCTTTTTGCGCAGCCGGTTGATATTGACGGTCAGCGTGTTGTCGTCGATAAATTCATTCGACTGCCAGAGCGCCTCCATAATATCGTCGCGCTGCGTGATACTCGTCTGGTTGCGCATCAGCAAATCCAGGATGCGCAGCTCGTTTTTTGTAAGCGCCGCCTCCTTACCCTGATAAGAGGCCGTTCCCTTCGACATATTGACCAGAAGCCCCGCGTATTCGTGCGACATTTCGCTTTGCGCCTGATAGGTGCGGTTCAGAATAGCCGCAATATGCGCAAGCAGAATCTGCGTGTTATACGGCTTGGTAATAAAATCGTCAGCTCCGAAATTCATGCTCATCAGCTCGTCGACGTCGCTGTCGCGGCTGGTCACAACAATAATCGGCACAGCCGATTCCTTCCTGATTTCCCGGCAGACTAGAAAACCGTCGTATACCGGCAGGTTGATATCGAGAAGGACCAGGTGCGGATGAAACGCAAGCGCCTGCTCCGCCGCGTTTTCAAACCGCTCCAGGCAAATAATTTCATAACCGTACTTTTCCAGAAATACTTTAAGCTCGTCCCGTATTTTTTTATTATCTTCTATGATTAAAATTTTCATTTTTTCTCCTCCCATATTCGGCAATCCCATCAGAAGGCTGCTATGTTTATCTTAACACAGGAAAAGCTTGCCTCACAATGTTTATTTGCCTTATATTATCTAATTTCTACTATTAAATCCATGTTTTATTTAAATTTTTAAAACTAATAATTGAAAGCATTGATGAAACATGGTATAATTTTGTCAGTTTTTAGCGAATGAATATACAGCGAAACCCGCGTAAAGGATGAACTAAAATGGTGAAAGATTTTCTCTCCAGAATCGAAGACGGCTTGTGGAACCGGGACGATTCGTATATCTGCTATTTTCGTCAGGCAGCAAACGGCAGTATCATTCTTGAAAAATGCAACCCGACCTACCTATATTATAATAGCCTGCACCGGGAAGACGTAGGAAAATGCCTGGAAGTCCTGTTTTCTGAAGAATATGTCTATCACGTAAGAAAGACATATGAAATTGCGCAGCATATCACCGATTGCCTGAGCCTGGTTCGGGAGGCCGGGGGCGCATACTGGGAAACCAATATCTATTTTGACGGGTGCAGATTGAAGGTTTCGGGCAAAAGGCTGAACAATATCCTGTCTGAGAAAATCTCCGACCGTTATCTCCACTATTTTAATTTCAACTGTTTACAGGCGCATGACAACCATAGCTTAATCCTGCGCCGCCAACCAGACGGGCGTTATTGTGTCGAAAGCTGCAGTGACCAGCTTGACCGGCTGTTTGGGATACCGCTGAGCGGCTGCCCTGATTTCGGGCAGGTTCTTAGGAAGAACTTTTTATGGTTTCGCTCTGCTTCCATTTTGGACGATTGCCTGCGGGTCAATAAGCCGCTTCGCGTTTTGGAGCTTTTCCACAGGAATGGGGAGCATAAATATATTTTCGCAACGCTTTCCCCTATGATAGGCGGCGGGGAAAGCCGGATTATTATTTCAGGCTGCAGGCTCGATGACGAAGAGTATTTCCGTATGCAGCAGCAGCCCGTCGATATGTTCAAAGAGCTTTATGAAAGCAGGTTTATGGGTATCTGCCTGTTTGTTATGCAGGCTGTATCCGAGCATGCCAGGCCATTCCTGCTCAAATCGAACCCCTTTTTCGATACCCTTTTAAAAGATAAGGGGCTCGAATTGTGCGACATCGCGGAAAGCGCTGTCATGCGCAGCTGCATAAAAAACCAAAATATATCCGCCGGAAGCGTTACCTTACCGTTATCTGAAGGCGGCCGTTTTTTCATGTGTGCCATTCCAACGGAGAACAAGAACCGGTATTTGATAGCCCTTAGCCCAAAGGAGAGTATCTCAGGTAATACAAATATTCTTTTTTCGGCCTTAACCCAGCGGGAACATGAGGTTGTCAATTATGTCGTAGATGGAAAAACAAATAAGCAAATTGCGTGTGTCCTGGATATCTCTGAGGGAACAGTGAAAAAAATTATTTACAATGCGTATCAAAAATTAAACATCACTTCCCGTATAGATTTAATAAAATTGGTGTTGAATTCATAAAAACATATATAAAAATGATATATACCCCCTGGCAAATTTTCCTGTGATTTATTGCATATTTGCATAAAAGTCTTGTGGAAATATGTGGAAATCAACTTTAGTGGTATTGAGAAAATAAAAACGCTCCTATAAAATAAATTTGTAAAAAAATTGTGAACTAAATCTTCATGGATAGAGGTGAAAGAATTGAGAATGTTTACGTCCTGCCTGGATGGAAGCCCTTACTGCTACCAGATTACAGAGGCTGAAATAGAACTCGAAGGCAAGGCCGTAACCGTATATGGCATACACATATACAAAGACGGCTGTAAACATTCGCACTGCTTATTAGAATCCTGCCTGATTGAAGATGTATCGGATGAACTGGAATATGTGGAACGTCTTGCGCGCCATCTAGCGGAAAACGGAGCCGCGCCGCTTCATGCAGAGCAGCTTATAAGTGAATTTTTGTGTGAATATCCATCCAGCGTATCCGACCTCGTATAAAATGAAATTTTTTATGCGCGAGCCGCCATTTGGCGGCTTTTTCTTTTGCATTTTAAAAAGTGTGAATCCAGAATTAAAATTACAATCTTGTTACAAACTGTCGCAAATATGCATATATGCTAATTTTTTACAACTCTATGTCAAAAGCGCAGTATCTTGCGAAAGCGCTATCGCTTCTGCAAACCGCACAACACATATATAAAAATTCCCATGTTTTTGTGAGTATTGCTTTTATTTTCCAATTCCTCTTGAATTCACACCGTGTATATGTTAGACTGTAACCAAATTGTTACATATTGTAACCTGTTTCTTTTCCGAATTTCCCGGCAGATGGTTCATCCGCCAGAATTTATATTCGTTGCTAAAACGGAACTGTAAATTTTTAGGAGGTCTGAAAGCAATGCACAAGAAATGCAAGGCCGTGCTTTCCCTGGTACTGTCCATTATGATGCTCTCTACCATCGTCCTTATGGGCACCACGGAAGCGTTCGCGGCAACAAGCACCGGCGTCGGCCTTTCGGCGCACGCACTGAAAGCTTACAATGAAAACTGGTCATATGTATGGGGCGGAACTTCCCCCGGCGCGGTCGACTGCTCCGGCCTGATTTATTCCTACAACGGCGTCGGCGGTATTCGTACCGATATGCTTGCGGCATCGCCCGAATGGGGCTACGTTTCAAGCGGCATCCCGAGAATCCACGGCCTGGGCCTGCATCATCCGGGGCATGTCGGCGTATATGTCGGCAGCGGCATGGCGATAGATGCCAGAAGCTCCTATGACGACATGGTATACGAAAGCGTCTATAATATGAACTGGGTCGAATGGTTCAAGGTTTCAGGCGTCAGCTACCCGACCAACGGCTGGGTCCGTTTCAACGGCGGCTCTTTCTACTACGAAAACGGGCAGTATGTGATTAATACCAGCAGGACATTCGAAGGGGTTACCTATTATTTTGGCTCGGACGGCAAGTCCGACAAGACTCCCGCGGATAAGTACTTTAAGCAGACAGACTATTCCAATAGCAGTGTTGGGCCGGCGCAGAAGCCTTCCGGCGGCGGTTCGTCCAGCAGCTCTGAGCCAAGCGTGCTGAAAAACGGTTCGCAGGGCTCCGCAGTCGAAAAGCTCCAGAAACGCCTCAAGGCGCTCGGCTATTTTGAAGAGGATGTTACCGGATATTTCGGTTCTTATACTGAAAAGTGCGTCAAAGAGTACCAGAAGGCCGCCGGCCTTACCGTAGACGGCATAGCTGGCTCGGATGTACTGGGTACTATCTATAAGGATGACGCCCCGAAAAAAGAAAACGACAAGAAAACACAGGATAAAGCAGAGCAAAGCAACAGTAATCCCCCTGCACAGGCGGCCGACAACCAGGAAGAGGTAACAAAGAAGGAAACCGAGCCTAAGACGGAGCCTGAAACGCAAAAAGAAACGAAGGCAACAGGCCCGAAGGATGTCGACAAGCTTTCATTGGGCGGCAAGGGCGCTACCGTCAGGCAGCTGCAGGAAAGGCTTTCCGAGCTCGCGTATTACACAGGGGAAGTGACCGGCGTATTCGACGAGGCGACGCTGGAAGCCATGCAGGCGTATTTCCGCGCTTCGGAGCTCAAGCCCGCCGATGAAATGACGGACGAACAGTTCCAGGTGCTCTGTTCCGACAAAGCGGTATCCGCCGCGGACTTTGAAGCGCTCCAGCTCAATTACGAAGGCAGCGACGTAACCTCTTTGCAGCAGGCGCTGATTAAGCTGGGCTATCTTGCCCCCGATAAGGAAACGGGCGTATTCGATGACGATACGGCAACAGCCGTTAAGCTTGCGCAGACAAACTTTGCGCTTGACGTAACAGGCGTTGCGGACGATAGTTTCTTAACCGCACTGAGCCTTGAAACGGCCCGCCAGAGCACACAGGTAAGCCGTGACATTACGGCGAAATCCGCATCCCTGACGAACGGGGCGCTCGCCAATGCGTCAGGCGCGGACGCGTTTGAGCAGGTTACCTTCAGCGGGCGGGACAACAGCTCTTACATACTGCTCATGTGGGTCGCCGGTATCATGTTCCTGATTTCCATGTGCTCGGTCGTACTGTTCCTCAAGAGCAGAAAAAAAGCGGCTCCCGTACAGAAAAACATTAAAAAGTAAAAGCGGACAAGCTTCTATATAAAGCAGGCGTATGAAACGCCTGCTTTTATTTTATTCTAATTGACTTTTTCTTTCATGGGCCTTAGACTAAAAACAAATAGGTTTGCATGAAAAGCAGGACGCGATTGCAGGAGGTTTTTAATGAATAAGGTTAAAATTACAATCTTAAAGACGACGCTCGACAAAGAGCTAGCCGCGCAGTATGGGGCTCACGGACTGACCGCCTGCCCTATGATGAAAAAGGGGCAGGTGTTTTATGCCGATTACGCAAAGCCGATAGGCTTCTGTGACGAAGCCTGGAAAGCAATCTACCAGTATGTATTTGCACTGGCGCACGGAGCAGGCGGCGACCTGTTTTATTATGGGGATTGGATTAAAACGCCGGGCGTCGCCATATGCAGCTGCAACGACGGGTTAAGGCCGGTTATTTTTAAGCTGGAGGCTACTGGCGAAACATCTCATATGGATTACGAGCCTGTCCGTTGACGCGCTAAAAAGCAAGCCGCTTTCTCAAATGAAAGCGGCTTGCTTTTTTTGATTGGGCCTTCAGTCTTTTTGGTCGTACGCCCTGCAGGCGGCAAGAAACCCAAAAAAGCCGAACAAACAGGAAAACATCGCGATTGCCGACCTTGTTGTGCTGTCCCAAAACAAATAGGACGCAAACGACAATAAAAGCAAACAGACGCATACGGCAATCATTATAATGGAAAAACGGGTTAACTTCATGGGCATTCCCCTCCTCTCCTTTTCACACGATACGGTTCACTTCGGCGGCAAAACAATTCGCGAGCGTCGTAAACTGCTCCATTGAGAGCTGTTCCGCGCGGTAATTCAGCGGGATACCAGATTTGTCAAGTACTTCGCCGACCAAATTTTTTTCAAGCTTCAGCCCTGCGGACAGGGCGTTTGGAAGCGTTTTTCTCCGCTGGGCAAACGCGCTCTTTACTACCTTGAAAAACAGCTTTTCGTCAAGCACGCTAAACGGCGCGTTTTTGTGTACATCGAGGCGGATTACAGCGGAATCCACCTTTGGCGCGGGCATAAAGCTGCCCGCCGATACAGGAAAAAGAACGCGCGGCTGCGCGTAATACCGAACCGCAACCGTGACCGCGCCGCATTCCCTCGTCCCTGCCTCGGCACAAATCCGCTGCGCGGCCTCCTTCTGAACCATGACCGTAATTGCATCCACCGGAAGCCTCTCCTCAAGCAGCTTCATGAGCACCGGAGAAGTAATATAATAGGGCAGGTTCGCACAGACGCATACGCGCATACCAGGAAATTCTTCATCGATTTGTTTTTTTAAATCGATTTTCATAACGTCGCCGTTTATCACCTTGACATTATCAAAATCCCGCAGCGTTTCATCCAGTACGGGTAAAAGCCTTTTGTCAAGCTCGATGGAAACAACCTTACCCGCACGCTTTGCAAGCTCACAGGTCAGTACGCCGATACCCGGGCCGATTTCAATTACACCCATCTCCTCGTTCACTCCGCTTTCCAGCGCCATACGCGGGCAGACGGACGGATTGACCAGAAAATTCTGGCCGAGCGATTTGGAGAAGGTAAAACCGTGCCTGGCAAGTATTTCTTTAATATTAGATATATTGGAAAGCTGCTGCATATGCTTCTCCTTAATTATAAATTGCGCAGGCCCTTAGGGTACCTGTTTTTTAATACGCCGCCCGAGCATTTGCCAAAGCCTAACGTCAGGCCGCCGGTACAGACCGCCGTGTATCCCTTCAAGCCGTCCGGTACGCCTATCTCTTCCCCATGAAGGAACCGCATAACATCGGCGCCGCCGGGTGAAATCTCTATACTTCTTCGGCATTCACCGGGCGACGCCGCCATAAACGCCGCATGGGCAGGCTCCATACGCAAGCGTTTCAGCTCACCGAGCAGTACGCCCGCACGCAGGATATAAAGCCCGTCAAAATCGGGCAGCCTGTCCGGTAAAAGATACAGCCTGTCGTTTATGAAGCGAAACCGCTCTCCAAACGGCCTGCCGGGAAAGCAGTCGTCATAAAGCTCGCTTACAAGCTTCTCCAGTTCTTTTTTTCCGCGGAACGGGGAATCATAACGGTATGGTGCGGCCGCGGTTAATTCTCCGTCTTTTTTAACCAGCCGCGCGGCAAAATGCCCTTCCCCGCCATCCATCGGCAAAATTCTCCTCGCTTTTATAAACGCAGGCCGGCCGAAGGATACGTTTGCATCTTCAAGCTCAAATTCAGGATGTTCCTTTAAAAAGGCGTCTAAAACACCTTCGTTCTCTTCCCTGGAAAACGTGCACGTAGAATATACGAGCACCCCGCCTGGCCTAAGCGCCATGGCTGCGCTGTTTAAAATAGAAAGCTGGCGCGCGGCACATGCGATTACATGCGCGCGGCTCCAGTCCTGGGCCGCGGCCTCGTCCTTGCGGAACATGCCTTCTCCCGAACACGGCGCATCGACAAGCACCTTATCAAAAAAGCCGCGCAGCTTATCACAAAGCGGCTGCGGATGGCAGGAAGACACGACCGCGTTTTTTACGCCCATACGCTCTATATTGGACAGCAGGACAGCAGCCCTGCTTTTCACCAACTCGTTCGACCATAAAAGCCCTGTATTTTGTAAGGCGGCGGCTATCTGTGTTGATTTCCCGCCAGGCGCCGCGCAAAGGTCGAGCACCCTGTCCCCTTTTTGCACGTCAAGTATTGTAACTGCGCAGCCCGCGGACGGCTCCTGCATATAAAAAGCACCCGCGTGATGAAGCGGATGAAATCCAAGCCCTTTGGTGTCAAATGGAATATAAAACCCATCTTTACAAAACTGGGACGGCTTTTTTTCAAATGGAAGAATTTGAAACACCCGCTCGGCATCCGTTTTCAGCGTATTGATACGAATCCCTCTATAATAGGGTTTGCAAAGCGCGCGTTCATACGCTGGAAATTCTTCTCCCAAAAGCATCTTCATTTCTTTTATAAAGTTTTCAGGCAGCTTAACATCCATAAATTTCTCCGTCATAAAATTAAGAATAAAAAAAGCGGCAGCGCAAATACTAAGATTGCAAAGGGGGTGAGCTCAGTGGAATTCAACAACCAGAACAACAACAACAATAACAACAATCAGAACAGAAACCAGAACAACAGCCAGAACAGCAACAATAACAATAACAACAATCAGAACAGAAACCAGAACAACAGCCAGAACAACAACAACAATAATAATCAGAACAAAAACCAGAACAATAACAACAACCAGAACAACAATCAGAACAGGAGCTTCAACTTCTAATCTGGCGTTTGATAATACCGGATACGAAAGACGGCAGTTACTGCCTTTCGTGTCCGGTTACATATATTTGTGCTGCAGCAAAAGTGTGATACTTTTTAGAGCTTCAAGGATTATTTTTGAGTAATGCGAATGAAAGCGGTGATGGCAAATATGTAATATACCGAACCGCTTTCGAGAAGCAGTACAAAAAACCAAGGAAATCAGTAGCCCAGTGTTTCGCCTATGATGATGACCCTTATCCTCCCCTTATGCCGCTGCTGCGCGCTTACCACATAATTGCAGCATACGCGGCCGTCCATATGGCAGCCGTCGCATAGAAAGGAGCCGTGCTTTTTTAAAGATACGCACTCCCCTGTTTCGCGGCAGCCGGCGTCCATATCGAGGCGCACGGTGTTTGCGGGCGCGGCCTCACGCTTGACGCGCACAATTGCCTCGTCGATGTTACGGACAATCTTATTATACCCCGCGATGATATAAACGTGCTTCGGCCCGTAAAGAATCGCGGAAACACGGTTGCTGTTCCCGTCCACATTATAAAGCTCGCCGTTTTCCGTAATGGCGTTAGAGCTGCAGAAATAAGCGTCGGCGCTGTAGGTGTCGCGGTACACCTGCTCAATTTCTTCCTTTGTAATGCCCTGCCTGCCCCGGTCGAGATACTGGTAACGGCCGCTTTTAAGCAGCTCGAGCATACCCGCCTGCTTGAGCGTCACGGAGCCGCCGCTGCCGGCAACCGCTCCCTGCGGAAGCATTGCCGCCACCAAGGCGCAGGCGTCCTTCGCCGTGCCGCAGTAATAAGCGTCCATATTGTTGCGCTTGAGGTTCTCTATCGTCTTTTGAATGCGCTTCTCAATAATCTCCCTTTTTATTTCCTGCATATCGATTCCTCCAGCCGAAAAAGTTAACTTTATTATACTATGTTTTATCTTATTTTAAAAGAGTGAAAGTAAAACGAAGGGGGTTTCCCCCGTGGATTCTCTTAAACGAACGGAAATGTGCCTGTTTTTCCTTCGGTTTGTGTGCATGAACGGCGATTTATCGGCAAAAAATATTGAAAGCAAAGCCAATTAATGGTATAATAACAAAATCATGTAAACACACTATTCATTTGAAAGGATTCGTATAGAATGATGACAGTTGCAAACAAATACCGCACCCACCTGTGCGGTGAGCTCAGGGAGTCTGACCTCGGGAAAGACGTGAGGGTTTCCGGCTGGGTGGAAAATATCCGCGACCACGGCGGCGTCATGTTTCTTGACGTGCGCGACCAGTACGGCGTGGTGCAGGTCGTCGTCCATGACCAGACGCTGCTTCAGGACGTTAATAAGGAATGCTCCGTTACCATCAGCGGCAAGGTCGTCCAAAGGGACGAAGAGACATATAACCCGAAAATCGCAACCGGCACGGTGGAAATCGTGACCGAAAGCCTCGAGGTCCTGGGTAAATGCAAAAACACCCTGCCCTTTGAGGTCATGAGCTCCACGGAAACGAAAGAGGATGTACGCCTCAAGTACCGTTTCCTTGATTTGCGAAATAAAAAGGTACACGACCATATCCTTCTGCGCAGCGAGGTCATCGCGTTTTTGCGCGGCAAAATGCAGGAGCTGGGCTTTACGGAAATCAACACGCCCATCCTGTCCGCCAGCTCGCCGGAGGGCGCGCGCGATTACCTGATTCCCAGCCGCAAGCACAAGGGCAGGTTTTATGCCCTTCCTCAGGCGCCGCAGATTTTCAAGCAGCTTTTGATGGTTTCGGGCTTTGATAAATATTTCCAGATAGCGCCTTGCTTCCGCGATGAGGACGCAAGGGCCGACCGCTCACCAGGTGAGTTTTACCAGCTCGATTTCGAGATGGCGTTCGCAACCCAGGAGGACGTTTTCGCCATAGCGGAGGAGGTTTTATACGAAACCTTCCAGAGGTTTACAGACAAAACGGTTTCAAAGCCGCCGTTTAGGCGCATCCCCTACAGGGAAGCGATGCTCACCTATGGCTCCGACAAGCCGGATTTGCGCAACCCGCTCATTATTAAAGATATCAGCGGCATGTTTATAGAAACGGACTTCGGCCCCTTCCGCAAAAAAACGGTTCGCTCCATCAACGTACCAAATGCCGCCGCCCAGTCGAAAACATGGTTTAAGAAGATGGAGGAGTTCGCGCTTTCCATCGGCATGAAGGGCTTAGGATACGTCAAGGTGCGCGACGACATGACGTTCGACGGGCCAATCGACAAGTTCTTAAAGGAAGGCGACCGTGAAAAGCTGATTGAGCTAAACGGCTCAAAGGCAGGCGACGTAATTTACTTTATCGCTGACAGCAAGGACGCTGCGCCGAAGCTTGCGGGCCAAATCCGCACAGAGGTCGCAAAACGCTTAAACCTCATCGACGAAAGCCGCTTTGAGCTTTGCTTTATCGTCGATTTCCCGATGTACGAGCACGACGAGGACACCGGAGCGCTGATTTTCACACACAACCCGTTCTCCATGCCGCAGGGCGGTATGGACGCGCTTGAAAACCAGGAGCCGACGGAAATCCTTGCCTATCAGTACGACATCGTCTGCAACGGCGTGGAGCTTTCCTCCGGCGCGGTGCGCAACCATGACCTTGAGATTATGATAAAGGCGTTCTCCCTTGCGGGCTACAGCGAAGAAGAGCTTTCGGAAAAGTTCACCGCCCTGTATAACGCCTTCCAGTACGGCGCGCCGCCGCACGCGGGCATGGCGCCAGGTATCGACAGGATGCTGATGCTCCTTACCGGGGAAGAGAATATCCGCGAGGTAATTGCATTCCCGATGAACAGCAACGCGCAGGACGTTTTGCTCGGCGCGCCTAATGAGGTAAGCGAGCAGCAGCTGCGCGAGGTGCACATCAAGCTGCGCTAACCAATAAACATTCTGGCCGCGTTTGGGCTTTCAGCTTGCGCGGCCGTCCCTATATCTCCATGAAAGGAATGAGGCATATGGTCACACATGAGGACGTCATCCAGATTGCGCGCCTGGCAAAGCTCTCCATACCGGAGGACGGGCTTGACGCGCTGACAAAGGACATGGCGGACATTATCAAATTCGCCGATACCATCAACAACGCTTCCGAAGAAGGCGAGGATTTTGACAACATCAATCACCTTTCCAATGTGTTCCGTGAGGACGAGGTAGTCCCATCCTACGACAGCGAAGAAATTTTATGTAACGCAAACGACAAAGAGGACGGGCACTTCCTTGTGAAAAAACGCGTACTTTAAAGGAAAGGATTGATTCCCATGGGCAAAATAGCAGAAACCGGCAGGCTGCTGCTCGAAAAAGAACTTTCGTGCACGGAACTGACGCAACAATATTTAAGCCAGATTGAAGCCGTAAACCAAGATTTAAACGCATATGTTACGGTCACGCCGGAAACAGCGCTGGAAACGGCGAAAAAGGTCGATAAAAAAATTGCGGCGGGCGAAGCGCTTTCCCCGCTCGAGGGTATCCCGATGACCCTGAAGGACAACATCTCCACCAAGGGGATTGAGACGACCTGCTGCTCCAACATATTAAAGGGCTACAAGCCCATCTATAACGCGACCGTCTGGAATATTTTAAAGGAGCAGAACGCCGTTCTGCTCGGTAAGACAAACATGGACGAATTTGCCATGGGCTCCTCCTGTGAAACGTCCTGCTTCGGCGGCGCGCGCAACCCGCACAATTTAAACCACGTTGCGGGCGGCAGCTCCGGCGGCGTAGCCTCGGCGGTCGGCGGCAACATTGCCGTATACGGCCTGGGTTCCGACACGGGCGGCTCCATCCGCCAGCCCGCAAGCTTCTGCGGTATCGTCGGCATGAAGCCGACCTACGGCGCGGTTTCCCGTTTTGGCCTGATTGCGTACGCCTCTTCCCTCGACCAAATAGGCCCTGTCACCACCAGCGTGGAAGACGCGGCGCTCGTATACGACGCGATTTCACTCTACGATAAAAAGGATTCCACCTCGCAGGGCAGAAAAGGCGCGCCTTGCGCGGACACGCTCAAAAACGATATCAAGGGCATGAAAATAGGCATTGCGCGCGAATACATGGACGGCGTGCGCGACGATGTACGCAAAGCAATTGAGGACGCAGTCAAGGTGTACGAATCGCTCGGCGCCGAAATTGTTTACTTCGATTTACCCGCGCTTAAATACGCGCTGCCTGTATACTATATCCTCGCCTGCGCGGAGGCTTCCTCCAACCTCGGGCGGTATGACGGCATACGCTACGGCTACAAAACGCCGAAATATATGGACGTAAACGACATGATATGCAAAACGCGCAGCGAGGGCTTCGGCAAAGAGGTCCAGCGCCGGATTCTGCTCGGCACGTATGTTTTGAGCGCCGGCTATTACGATGCGTATTATAAAAAGGCGCAGAATCTGCGCGGTTCTATTGTAAAAGCATTCCAGAGGGCGTTTGAGCAGTGCGATATAATCCTGGCGCCAACCGTGCCGATGACCGCGTTTGAATGCGGCAAGGCCGTAAGCGACCCCATCGAGACGTACCTGACCGATATCTGCACCGTTCCAATCAACATCGCGGGGCTTCCCGCCGTGTCCGTCCCCTGTGGCTTTAACGCGAAGGGTATGCCCATCGGCATGCAGGTCATCGGCAACAGCTTCTGTGAGAGCACGGTATTAAACGCCGCATGGCAGTATGAAAACGCCGCGCGCGGCGCGGTGTTCAAATCCGCGGAAATGGGGGTACGGCTATGAAATACGAAATGGTAGCGGGGCTCGAAACCCACATCGAGCTTTCAACGAATACGAAAATTTTCTGCGGCTGCACCACGCAGTTCGGCGGAGAGCCAAACACGCATTGCTGCCCCGTATGCATCGGGCTGCCGGGCACGCTCCCAAAGCTCAACCGGCAGGTGGTCAATTACGCCATTATGGCGGGCCTTGCCACAAACTGCGAGATTGCGCGCATTTCCAAAATGGACCGTAAGAACTATTGCTACCCGGACTTGCCCAAGGCGTACCAGATTTCCCAGTACGATATGCCGTTGTGCTTAAACGGCTATGTCGAGCTTTCTAACGGCAGGAAAATCAGGCTTACGAGAATCCACATCGAGGAAGACGCGGGCAAGCTTATCCACAGCCACGGCGACACTTATGTCGACTACAACCGCGGCGGCGTTCCGCTGATAGAAATTGTCAGCGAGCCGGACATCCGCAGCATTGAAGAGGCTAAGGAATATGTGGAAAAGCTCCAGCTTATTATGAAATACATCGGTATTTCCGACTGCAAAATGCAGGAGGGCTCCATGCGCTGCGACGTCAACATTTCGGTGCGCCCTGAGGGCAGCGATAAGCTGGGGACGCGCACGGAAATCAAAAACATGAACTCTATCACCTTTATGGCTAAGGCTATGGAATATGAATTCTCCCGCCAGGTCGATTTGATAGAAAACGGCGGGCAGGTCGTACAGGAGACGCTTCGCTACGACGAGGTGACCGACACGACCTCCAGCATGCGCGGCAAAGAGGACGCGCACGACTACCGCTATTTCAGGGAGCCTGACCTTGTCACCATCCACGTGACGGATGAAGAGGTCGAAGCATTGAAAAGAGAGCTGCCCGAGCTGCCGGGGGCCAAGCTCACGCGTTACACCGAAGAGCTGGAAATCCCGCGGGCGGACGCACAGCTCCTTACAAAGTACAGGAACGTCGCCGAATACTTTGAACAGGCAAGCGAAGGCACGAAAAATCCGCGCACGGCCGCAAATTTCATCATTGGCCAGGTATTCCGCCGTATGGAAAACGACAGCGCGAAAGAGGAATTTCATGTTTCTGTTTCCGCTGAAAATTTAAACGAGCTGATACGAATGCTCGACGACGGAAAAATCAAGATGAACCTCGCTAAGACGACGCTCGAAAAGATGCTCGATACCGGCAAAAAGGCTTCTGAGCTTATCTCGGAAAGCGACATGGGCGGCCTTGACGATGAGGCGCTCACCGCGCTTTGCAGGCAGGCCATTGAGCAAAACCAGAACGCCGTAAACGACATCAAAAATGGAAAACAAAAGGCAATGGGCGCGCTGCTCGGGTTTATTATGAAGCAAAGCCGCGGCAAGGCGGACGCTTCAGCCGCGCAAAACAAGCTCAAAGAATTGATTGGCTGATTGCTATTATACAACAAGAGCCGGAGAAACCAATTTGTTTCTCCGGCTCTTTCTTTAATCATTTCACAAAATTTTTTTCAAAGAAAGGTAAGGCAATAAAAAACAGTGGCCTTTGCAGCTGATTACGATGCTTCTATAAGCTGAAAAGCGCATAGTTACTGGGTTTCTAATAGAATAAGCCTATATGTTAAGCGGCAATGTTGTCCAAATGAACAATAGGAGTTATGGACGGCGGCATGGAGCTATGATACGAAATGAGTTGTTTGACATTTCCACACCCTGATATTAGAATGTAAAAGTTAAGTTACGCTTGGTCCATGGCGGATAAGACGTATTCGGCAAATTTTGATTTGCATAGATGAAAGGCGGCGCAAACGATGGGGCAGGAAAAGAAAAAGAAATTATCTGATATGACGCTTGAAGAATTGTGGCAGTTATTCCCTATCCAGTTGACTGCGCATAATGAAATATGGCAGGATTACTACGAGAAAATGAAGAAAAGCGTAGAGCAAGCTCTTTCTGATTGCTCTATTGTCCGAATAAGTCATATTGGCAGCACCGCTATCAATGGTATATGGGCAAAGCCGATTGTGGATATTCTGGTAGAAATTGAAGAAAATGAGGATATAAAAAAAGCGGCGGCTTTCATACAGAGTATAGGCTTTATCCCGATGAGTACAGGGCCAAACCGGATTTCACTTAATTTGGGATATACAGAAAAAGGATTTGCGGAAAAGGTGTATCATTTACATATTCGCCGCAAGGGCGATAATGACGAACTCTATTTCAGAGATTACCTGAACGAGTTCCCGGAAACAGCAAAGTTATATGAACAGCTCAAGCTTAGTTTGTGGAAACAATATGAGCATAACCGTGACGGATATACAAATGCGAAAACCAAGTTCGTGAATAAATATACAGAGGAAGCAAAGGCAAAGTATTTGGACAGATATAATTAAACCGGAAGATTCAGGTAGGTATTGAAGCTTTGATTTCTGTTATAAGCAAAATTTCGCCAAAAGGGAGCACAATCATATTCGATTACCCGGACGAGAACAGCTATACTGATAAAGCGGGAGAACTCGCAAAAAAGCAATCTATGTTGGCTGGTGCGGCAAATGAAAAAATGTTGGGAAGCTATTCCCGTTTAGACATGGAGCAATTGCTCTCCGACCATGATTTTCTGATATATGAGCACTTAACCCCGCAGGAAATGGCCGGGCAATATTTTGAGAATTATAACAAGGCAAATCCTTGGAATAGGATGGCCGCGTCTGATAATGTGAATTATTGCCTTGCGGTTAGAAAATGAGCCTTTGCCCTGTAAATTTCTATTTGCCGGGGTGATTTTTTATCTGCGCCCTCTTTAAAAATACCGGTAATACAATAGTACTTTGCGTGTACACACCATTCAAATCGATTGTCGTGGAACACGTCTCACTTTCTCCTGTGAACGCGGCTGTGATTCTTTTAGCAGCAAAGACTATAAAGCTTTGTTGCCTTCTTGCCAATGTTCAGACAGCGGGTAGCCTTTTGCCTGTTTCCACTCCGGTGAAAAGAACTCCTTACATTTCGTAAGAATTCCATTATATTTTACTTTTTCTCACTTTACTTCGCTTTTGAATCACGATATAATGAAATACAGAGAATCATCATTGGAGGTAACAATATGAAAACTTGTCCGAAATGCTCCGCGCAGGTAAAGGATGGCACAAATTTTTGTCCAGCGTGCGGCACGCGCCTTGCCGAACCTGTAACGGCGGGCACAGCAACGCAGCAAACGGCTCCGCAGCAGGCGCAGGCGCCTTTCAGCGAAAATATCAACAGCCATTCTGCGTATGGTCCGGCGGGAGCGCCGCAGCAAAACCGTACATATACAAATACAGCGCCGCAGCAGCAGGCGGGTCCAATACCAAACCAGGGCGCTCCCAAGCAGCAGCCCCAGCAGCCGCACCAGGGACCTACTCCCGTGCCGCCTCCGCCGTATTACCAAAACGTGAATCCAAACCAGCGGCCCGGCGAGGATAGGTTCAAGGAAGGCTTTAACAACGCGGTCGGCAAAACGAAAAATTTCTTTAATAACACGGCCGATGAAAGCAATTTTCAGGACTCGCAGGACGTACAGCAGAATAAAATTCTTGCGCTTGTCAGCTATCTTGGGTACTTTTTCTTTATCCCTATGATAGTAAAGCCGCAGTCGCGTTACCTTCGTTTTCACGGTAATCAGGGCTTAACGCTGTTACTTGCGGAAATTGTACTCGGCGTCGTGCACGCCGTCCTGTGCGGCCTGTTCGGCCTGATTGGGCTGGCCGGTATTCCCGGCGCAATCATCAGCGGAATATTTATTGTGCTGTTGAGCATCGCGATTTACGGCGCAATCCTTGTATGGGTCATTCTGGGTATTGTAAACGCCGTTACCGGCAAAGCAAAGGAGCTGCCGCTGATAGGCAAAATCCGCATTTTAAAAGAATTTTAATTAAAATATAAGGAAGCGCCCCGGTCTTGCTGGACCGGGGCGCCCTTTTCTTTATAAGGCTTTGTTATGATACTACTTGATTTTCAGCAAATACTATAGACAAAGGCTTTCAAGAATTTATGGGTTTTATTTTATTTCATGTTCTTTTCGTACTGCTCGATCATCTTCTTGACCATCTGGCCGCCGACAGAACCCGCCTGACGGGACGTTAAGTCACCGTTGTAACCCTGCTTGAGGTTAACGCCGACTTCAGAAGCCGCTTCCATCTTGAAACGGTCCAGAGCCTCTCTTGCCTCAGGAACTACTACAGAATTCTTAGACATAATGTTTTTCTCTCCTTTGCTTTAAATTTGTTTTTACACATATTTTTCACTCGCTTTGCGGTGGAACCAACCTCTTGATTAACGCCGCAATATTATTATGTGACGTGGTTTTAGATATATAGCTAGAAAAAAATGGCCTTTTGTTTTCCGTTTTTTGAGATGTAAACAAATTACACAAAAAACCGATAATATAGAATGCAGCGCTTATAATGAAAAAAACGCTGCGCATCAAAGCAAAACGGAGAAGGGATACAATGGAACGAAGCAGCTGTGAGCGGGGATTTCTTGCAATGTCTTCCCTGCTTCAGAAAATATACCGGGCAACGCCGGAAAACGACTTAGGAAGCCTTTTGAGCGATTTGAATCCAATCCGCTTTTCGGGTACGCATATTTCGTCATTTCCCGCGTTCGAGGATTACAGGGATTTATATCAGAAGGAAAGGGAAAACGGGAAAACAAAAATGCAGGCGTCCTATCACGCATGCATCGATTTTCTTTTTTTATATGAACGGGAATTTGATTTTCGTTTAAAGGGCACAATTTCCCGTTTTTCCCTGCGCAGTTATGAGGCGGAGTTTGAAAAACAGCTTTCTGCATGACAGTACAAAGGGCGGCCGTTTGGCCGCCCTTTACATTTTGCCCTGTTATGCCTTAGCCGCTGTACGCTTCAACTCATAGATAATATCGGAACGGTTTGCAACGGTCGGGGAATGCGTTACGATAATTACGCATTTCCCCTCGTCCGCAAGCTCACGAAGGATATGCATGATGTCGTTCTCCGTTTCTCCGTCGAGGTTGCCCGTCGGTTCGTCCGCGAGGATAACGTCAGGGTCATAGGACAGCGCCCTTGCAATTGCCACGCGCTGCTGCTGGCCGCCGGAAAGCTTCAATACGCGCCGTTTTCCCTCATCTTCCGACAGCCCCACCTTCCTAAGCAAATCCATCGCATGCTCCTTTTTATCCTTGCGCCGGACACCCGCGATATCCATGGAAAGCACTACATTTTCAAGCGCCGTCAGGTTTGTGAGGAGATTAAAATTCTGGAAAACAACGCCGACACAATGCCGCCTGAAATCATACTTATTGATTTTTTTAATATCCTGCGCTTTATAGTAAATCGTACCTGCCGTTGGGGACGCAAGCCCGGAAAGCAGGGAAAGCAGCGTCGTCTTTCCCGCACCGGATTTACCTACAATCGAATAAATTTTCCCCGGCTCAAAGTTAAAATTCACATGTTCTAAAACAGGCTTTTTATCATAGGAAAAGCTCAAATCACAAAGATTTAAAATTGACATCTCCGTTCCTCCTCAATCTCTGTTGGACAGTATTTTAAGCGGCTCGTACCGCATGATGAACAGGACAGACACAATGCTCGCAACCAACGTAAGCAGAATCCCTATACCGAGAAGCTCCAGCAATACGGTAAAGTCGGTAGCGCTTGTTACCTGCGTAATATAATTTACAGCCTGTGACCCGATACCGCGGCCGCCTTCAGCCTGTGACCCGCCCTGGGGGAGCTGCATGCCGTCCTGCGCCAGCATATCTTCCCCGGAGGGCCGTCCCATCGCCTGCTGCCGCCGGTCCGCGCTCTGGCTCTGTGCCGAAACCTGGCTCTCGAGCAGGGTGTTCGTAACCGGCACGCTTATCAGCGCGCCGGCAGCTGAGCCAATTACAATAGCGCAGAGCGTCACGGTGAACACCTCTGTAATAAACTGCTGTGCGACCTTACGCTTTTTCATGCCGATGGCCGTAAGCACGCCGATTTCATATTTCCTGTCGCGGATGCTGAAAATATTGAGCACTACAAGTATGACCGCGCCGATGCCAAGCACGACAAGCAGGAAATAAAGCGCCATTTGTGAAAGGTTTTCAAGCGGAAGAAGGCTCTGTTCAAAGCTCGTGATATCGGAAGAGCTTACTGTGTAATCGTCTGAAAGCCCCAAAGCCCTTGCCTGCTGTTCAAACTGTTCGTAGTCGTCCACGCTCGCGAAGGTGTAGGTGCCTGAAAGCTGCTCGCGCATTGCGGTCGAGGCTTCTATCTCTGTTTCCTCGCCGGCTGCCGCGGCTGCGTTTTGGGCGGAGGCGCCAGTAATCTCCTTGAGCGCCGTATAGCTCATATAAATTTGGTTTGCGGGGTCGCTTCCCGTCTGGAATCCGCCCATAAAGCCGCCTGACGTTACGGTAGACTGGCTGTTGTTATAAATACCGACAATTTTGATGGAATACGTTTCGTCCTCGTCGTTCGGATTGCTGATTTCTATGGTATCGCCGGCCTTGAGGGAATTAAAGGCCGCAAGCTCGTCGGAAATCACGCATTCCTGGCTGCCTGTACCCTCCTCAAACATGGAGCCCTCCGTTATTTTACAGGTTCCGTTTAAAAAATCTGCCATTGCGTCGTCCGAGCTGTAGCCGACGATGGTAAAATCTCCCTGTGCCCCCCAACGCCCCGTTTTCTGCCCGCCGCCCTGCATCATGCCGCCATCGGGCATTTCGCCGCCGGGGGCCGTTTTGCTGTTATCCCCCTGAGTTGTATCGGAAGAATCAGAAGAGTCGCCGCTTGACGAGGTATCCTCATCCGTCACCGGCTCAAAGCCATCTGTCCCGTCCGCGGAAACGGTCAGCGTATAATAAAAGGACTTGACGCTATCGGCCTTTGCGTAAGTCTGCATTTCGTCAAGGGAAAGGGATCCCTGACTGCCCATCATTTTGGCAAAATCCGATTTATCGAATTCCGGCGGCTCTCCGCTTTCCGAGCCGTCGGATTGGCTGTCCCCCATTTGCTTCATCAAGGAAGAACGGTCAAAGGATATCTGTGCTGTTACCGACATGGAATCGAGCGTCTGCCCGCGCACATTGTTCGCCGCCTGGCGGATAGAAAGCCCGACGCAGGCGGAAACGGCAATAACCAGAACGATAATGCCGATTAGGATATTTCTGCCCTTGGAACGGCTGATGCTTCTCAGTGCGTTTTTTAAAATATACATAGGTTTGCCTCCTGTTTTCACATTGCAAGGCGCATTGTAACAGGATAACCTTGAAAAAAACTTAAAGTTTTTTCCTATTCAATATTTTTTCAAGCTTTTCTGCTATAATGGGAACAGAATCAAAAAAAGCAGGAGGCGGGAGGCCTTATCTTGAAAATTTTGATAGTAGAAGATGAAAAGCAGCTTTGCGAGGCGCTCGTTGCGCTTTTAAAGGATAACGGCTATTCCGCTGACACCGTATATGACGGGCAGGACGGGCTGGATTATGCGCTGACCGGCGTATACGACGTGATTGTGCTCGATATCATGCTCCCTATTATGGACGGGCTGGCTATGCTGAAGAAGCTAAGAGAGGCGGGCAGCTCCGTACCCGTACTCCTGCTTACGGCTAAGGGCGACGCGCGCGACAAAATAAACGGGCTGGACAGCGGTGCGGACGACTACCTCACAAAGCCGTTTATCGCGGGCGAGCTGCTTGCGCGTATCCGCGTTTTGACGCGCCGGCGCGGAGAATACGTTGGCGATACGCTCTGCTTCGGGAGCTGTACGCTCGACAAAAACACGCATGAGCTTTCCTGTGCGGGAAATTCGTTGAAGCTCGGGCGCAAGGAGTATGAAACGCTCGAAATGCTGATGGGAAATCCCGGGCAAATTATTCCAAAGGAACGGTTTATCGAAAAAATCTGGGGCTATGACAGCGAGGCGGAGTACAACAACATCGAGGTATACGTCTCTTTCCTTCGCAAAAAGCTTCTTGCTCTACATGCGGATATTACAATCAAGGCGGTTCGCTCCGTCGGATACAAGCTGGAGAATGCGGTATGATTAAAAAATTGCGGTTAAAATTCGTCCTTGTTTCCATGAGCGGCGTGCTGCTCGTCCTGGTAATCATCTTCGCTACACAGAATTATTTGATGATAAAAAGCAGCGAGGAGCAGACAAACCGTCTGCTCCAGTCCGTCGTCATGACCGATGGGAATATGGAAAACCTGCGCCAGAAACCGGACGGCGGCGCTGTCCCCCCTGATAAGGGCCAAAAACCCGACGGCCTGCGCCCTCCCGCGCTGGAAACGCTGCGCGGCGCAAAATTTTTCTACGTTAAGTTCGATTCAACAGGCAATGTTTTGGAAAGCGACGTGTCCCACATGGCGGATTTAAGCGCAAGTGACGCGGCTTCCTGTGCACGCAGCGCGCTTAAATCAGGCAGCCAGTCCGGTGCGGCCGGCGGCTATCAGTTCTTATGCGGGCAAAAGGAATACGGCACCATCGTCGCGCTTGCCCAGCGCGACGTCGAAACAAATATGCTGCGCCAGCTCACTACGATTTCCGCCGCCGCTGTGATAGGCGGAGTGCTCGTCTTCCTTGTGCTTGTACTGCTTCTTTCAAAGTGGGCGGTAGGCCCTGTCAAAACCGCTTTTGAGAGACAGCGCCAGTTTATTTCAAACGCGGGGCACGAGCTGAAAACGCCGATTACGATTATCGCGGCGAACTCCGATGTCCTGCACCGCGAAATCGGAGACAACAAGTGGCTTTCCTATATCCAGAACCAGAACGAAAGAATGGCGGCGTTGGTAAACGGCCTGCTTACGCTTGCGCGGACCGACGAGAGCCGCCAGAAGCCACAGCTTGAGCGGTTCAATTTAAGCGGCGCCTGCATGAACTGCGCGCTCGAATTTGAAAGTATCGCGTATGAGGGCGGGAAAACGTTTTTAACGGATATCCAGCCGGATATCCTAATCAACGGAAACGAGCCCATGATAAAACAATTGCTCTATATATTAACGGACAACGCGCTCAAGCATTCCGACCGAAACGGCGAGGTACGCGTGGCTCTCAAGCGTATGGGTTCCAAGGCCGTGCTGGAGGTTTACAACACCGGGGAAGGCATTGCGCCGGAAGAACGCGTTAAAATATTTGAGCGGTTTTACCGCAGCGACAGCTCCCGCTCGCGCGAGACGGGCGGGTATGGGCTGGGCCTCGCAATCGGCAAATCGATTGTGGAGCTGCATAAGGGCAAAATCTCCGTACAGAGCGAACAGGGCAAATGGACGCGGTTCATCGTTGTCCTGCCGGGATAAATTGCACGGTTACTGATACAAAAAAGCCTTACCACGCGGCATTACGCCGCGCCGTAAGGCTTTTTTATTTATCACATCGATTACAGCAGCATTCGGGCTCCCTTCTCAGAAAACCGCCGCTGCATATGGGTATTATAACGCCTGCTCGGGCTGAGGCTCTACAAAATCAAAGGGCTCCGTGTTGTTCCCAAACTTGCGGAACCGCTCGTAACGCTGCCGTAAAAGCTCATCCGCGTCCATTTGGCGGTACTTTTCAAATGTGCGCAGTATCAGCCCCTTGAGGCTTTCAAACATTTTGCTGTCCTTTGTTTTCGGCTCACGTATGATTCGTTCAATGACCTGCATCTTGAACAAATCCTGCGCGGTCAGCTTTAAGCATTCGGCAGCCTCCGCCATCTTTGTGGAATCTTTCCACAAAATGCTCGCGCAGCCCTCGGGAGAGATAACGGAATACACCGCGTTTTCAAGCATCCAAACCTCATCCGCAAGCGCCAGCCCCAGCGCGCCGCCGCTGCCGCCCTCACCAATCAGGATGGATAGCACCGGGGTTTTTAAAGCGGACATTTCAAACAAATTTTCCGCGATTGCCTGGCCTTGGCCGCGCTCCTCCGCGCCGATGCCGCAGAACGCTCCGCTCGTGTCTACAAAACACAAAACGGGGCGGCCGAACTTCTCCGCCTGCTTCATCAGGCGCAGCGCCTTGCGGTAGCCCTCCGGATGCGCGGAGCCAAAATTGCGCTCCATGCGCTCCTTTGTGTCCCTTCCCTTTTCCAGTCCAATAACTGTGACCGGCATATCGTAAAGCTGCGCGATTCCACCGATAACGGCTTTATCGTCACCAAAACGGCGGTCGCCGTGCAGCTCAAAAAAGCTGTCTCCAAACAGGCTGCTGATATAATCGATAGTCGTAAGCCTGCTGTTGGAACGTGCTTGCGTAACCTTGTCAAATGCGCTCATTTCCTGCACCCCCTATGCTTCTTCCGCCGGACAAACCGTATGGAGCTTTAGCAGCTTTATAAGCGCGCCCTTTAAGTCCCTGCGCGGGACGACCGCGTCAATAAAGCCTTTTTCCATTACGAATTCCGAGGTCTGGAAATTTTTCGGGAGCTTCTGCCGGATTGTCTGCTCAATGACGCGCGGCCCGGCAAATCCGACAAGCGCGTTCGGCTCGGCAAGGATAATGTCGCCCTCCATTGCAAAGCTCGCCGTTACGCCGCCGGTCGTGGGGTCGGTCAGAACGGTAATATAAAGCAGGCCCGCGTCGCTGTGGCGTTTTGCCGCGGCACTCGTTTTTGCCATCTGCATCAGGGATAAAATCCCCTCCTGCATCCTGGCACCGCCGGATACGGTGCATATAACAATCGGGAGCTCATGCTGCGTTGCGTATTCAAACGCGCAGGTAATCTTCTCGCCCGTTACCGTGCCCATGCTTCCCATCATAAAGCCGGGGTCCATTGCGGCAAACACGGTCTTTATCCCGCCGATTTCCGCAACGCCGGTAATAACCGACTCGTTTTCGCCGCTTTTGAGCTTACAGCTTTGCAGCTTCCTGTCGTATTCGGGAAAGCCGAGCAGGTTTTGCGACTGCATTTCGCCGTTTGCCTCTTCAAATGTCTCCCGGTCGCATAAAAGCGCAATGCGTTCCCTGGCCGAAAGCCTCAGGTGGTGCCCGCATTTGACGCATACCTTATGGTTTTCCTCCAAGTCGGAGGCGAGCAGCAGCGTTTTGCAGGTAGGGCATTTTACCCACATGGTTTCGGGAATGTAAGGGCGGCTGTCGTCCTTTTCCTGCGGGGCGCTCTGCTCCCCTTCCAGCTCGTTTTTCGGCTTTAAGAAAGTGAAAAAATCGCCGTTTATCATATGCGCAACATTCCAATCATACAAAATTTATCGCAGCATGCCCCATGTGGGCATTTCATTCAATCACTGGCGGATTTTATTCCTGTTCTTCCATTTGTTCCTTTTTCTTCGCTTCCCTTTTCAGCATCAGGTCGGTCGTATAGGTGCCGGCCACGAATTCCGGGTCGGAAAGCAGTTCAATCTGCAAATCCCTGTTGTGTTCCACACCATGGATATTAAGCTCGCTTAACGCCATCTTCATTTTGCGGATGGCCTGTTCCCTTGTCCTTGCCTGGACAATCAGCTTTCCTATCATGGAATCATAAAAAGGCGGGATTTCATAGTCCTGGAAAATCGACGTATCAAACCGTACGCACGGGCCGCCTGGAATATGCAGTTTATATATTTTACCACAGCTCGGGCGGAAATCAAGGTCCGGATTTTCCGCGTTAATCCTGCATTCTATAGCATTTCCATGTATGTAAATCTTATCCTGCGTCATGGTAAGCTCGCTGCCGGCCGCAATGCGGATTTGCCACTGGACCAAATCGAGCCCTGTGACCATTTCCGTCACGGGGTGCTCCACCTGCAGGCGCGTGTTCATTTCCATAAAATAAAAATTGCCGTGCTGGTCGAGCAAAAATTCAACGGTGCCCGCGTTGACGTAATGTACGGCCTGCGCCGCCTTGCGCGCGGCCTCCATCATTTTAAGCCTGGTGTCAACGCTGATGGCGGGCGACGGGCTTTCCTCAATGAGCTTTTGGTTTTTGCGCTGGACGGAGCACTCGCGTTCGCCCAGGCACAGCACGTTGCCGTGCTTGTCGCACAAAAGCTGCATTTCGATGTGCTTTACCGGATATAAAAATTTCTCCATATAAACGGCGCCGTCGCCAAACGCGCTTTTCGCCTCGCTGGAGGCGGAATTGAACGCGTTTTCGAACTCGTCCATGCAGTCTACGCGGCGGATTCCCCTGCCGCCGCCGCCGGAACGCGCTTTAATCAGCAGCGGGAAGCCAATTTTCTTCGCTTCTTCCTTCGCCGCTTCAACGTCTTCAACAATGTCGCAGCCGGGTGTTACGGGAACGCCCGCATCGCGCATGGTTTTGCGCGCCATATCCTTATCGCCGAGCAGGGAAATCATTTCGCTGCTCGGGCCGATGAATTCTATATTGCACTGCTCGCACAGAGACACGAATTTTGCGTTTTCAGACAGCAGGCCGTAGCCCGGGTGGATTGCCTGCGCGCCGGTTGCGACGGCAACCGTCAAAATAGCCGCCATATTGAGGTAGCTGTCCGTTACCTGCGGCCCGCCGACGCAGTAGCTTTCGTCGGCTAGCTGCACGTGCATGGCATCCTTATCCGCCTGCGAATAAATCGCGACGGTTGCAATTCCCATCTCTCTGCAAGCCCTAATGATACGAACGGCGATTTCGCCGCGGTTTGCAATCAATATCTTGGAAAACAAATCGATTCCCCCATTAAGCGGTCCGGTGCCGCGTAAATAATTGGTTTATTCACCGTCGCCGACGAGCGCAAACGCAAATTCGGCCGATACGCAGAGCTTGCCGCCCACCGTTCCCTTTGCCTCTAAAAAATAGAACGCGCCGCGGTTTTTTACAAGCGTACAGACAGATTCCAGCGTGTCGCCGGGAAGCACCTTGTTTTTAAATTTTACGTTGTTAAGCTTCGTAAAATACGGCGTTGCCCCCTGTGCCTTTCCCGCTAAAAGCACGCAGCTTGCCTGCGCCATCATTTCACACAGGATAACCCCCGGGACGACCGGGTTGCCGGGAAAATGGCCCTTTAAAAAGAACTCGTCGCCCTTTACCGTATATTTTCCCCTTGAGGTGTTCTCATCTATGACCTCCGCTTCCTCGACGAGCAGCATATTGTCGCGGTGCGGAATAATTTTTTTAATTTCCTCCTGGTTCACATAAACACATCCTTATGCCAAACGGCTCATTTAATTTTAAACAGGGGCTGGCCGAACTCGACGATATCGCCGTTGTGCGCGCAGACCTCCGTGATTGTGCCGCTCTGTGTAGCGGTGATTTCGTTCATCAGCTTCATCGCCTCGATGATGCAGATTACGTCGCCCTTCTTTACGGAAGAGCCAACCGTCACATACGGCTGCGCGTCGGGAGAAGCCGCCGCATAAAACACGCCGACCATCGGAGCAGTAATGGAAGCGCCGCCGTCGTCCGGCTGTGTTTCAGGCGCCGCGCTTATTACAGGCGCCTGGGCCGCCTGCGCGGGCGCTGCCGCCTCTGCGGGCGCACCCGCCTGCATGACGACGGATTTTTCTTTCTTTATGGTCAGCTTTTCGCCGTCTATCCCCTTTATCTCAAAACAGGTCACGCCTGTCTGGTCGATGGTCTTTATCAGCTCCTTGAGCTCGCTGAGGTCATACATTGGCATTATTAACTCCCCTTTTGCTTGATATGGAATCAGGCGGCTTTAGTCCGCACATTTTTTTAAATACGATACACGCGTTATGTCCGCCGAAGCCGAGCGACGTGGACATTGCGTAATCTACCTTCTGTTCTGCCGCTTTGTTCGGAATGTAATTGAGGTCGCAGTCCTCATCGGGTACCTCGTAGCCGATGGTCGGAGGAAGCACGCCGGATTCAAGCGCTTTCGCACAGATAACCGCCTCAGCGCCGCCCGCCGCTCCGAGCATATGCCCAGTCATAGACTTTGTGGAGCTGATATAAAGCTCCCTGGCGCGCTGCTGCCCGAATACCCGCTTGAAGGCCATCGTCTCGACCTTGTCGTTCGGGGGTGTGCTGGTTCCGTGCGCGTTGATATAAATTTTATCGTTATCCCCGACGCCAGCTTCCTTTGCGGCGATTGCAACGGCGCGCGCCGCGCCGTCTCCGTCCGGTTCGGGCGCCGTTACATGGTACGCGTCGCAGGTGTTGCCGTAGCCGCAGATTTCCGCGTAAATTTTCGCGCCGCGCTGTTTCGCGTGCTCGTAATCCTCTAAAATCACAATACCGGCGCCTTCGCCTATTACAAAGCCGTCGCGCCGCTTATCAAACGGGATGGATGCCGTTTTGGGGTCGTTGCGCGTGGAAAGCGCCATTATGTTTGAAAATCCAGCGATGGAAAGCCGGTTGATTGCCGCTTCCGCGCCGCCCGCGATGATTGCGTCGGCATATCCGCCGGCGATTGCGTGGAACGCCTCTCCGATGGAATGCGTACCT
Source organism: uncultured Oscillospiraceae bacterium (assembly GCA_900540275.1). GTDB lineage: Bacteria > Bacillota > Clostridia > Oscillospirales > Acutalibacteraceae > Scatavimonas. The sequence goes on from UQFO01000011.1 coordinate 36,209, forward strand.
GTCGCGCAGGCCGTCACAATCGGAAGGCACACGCCCTTCGCGTTTTGCTTGATTGCAATCGTGCCGGACGCCATATTTCCAATCATCATCGGGACAAAGAACGGGGAAACCTTTTTCGGACCCTGCTGTTCCATGTTGTTGCAGTTGTTGATAAACGTCTGCATCCCGCCAATACCCGCGCCGACATAAACGCCGAAACGGTCCGGATCGATTTTACCGTCGATACCGCTGTCGCTTACCGCCTGTGCCGCCGCCGCTACCGCGTACTGCGTAAAGAGGTCTGTCTTGCGCAGCTCCCGTTTTTCAATATACTGGGTTGCGTCAAAATCCTTGACCTCCGCTGCAATTGTTACCTTTAAATCGGAGGTATCGAACTTTTTAATAAAATCGATTCCGCTTCTGCCATTTATCAGGGAATCCCATGTGGTCTGTACGTCGTTGCCGACTGGCGTAACCGCGCCGAGTCCGGTGACTACTACTCTTCTCATTGGGCTCTCTCCTTCCGCTGTGGTTTCTTACATTGCCATGCCGCCGTCCACGCGCAGCACCTCGCCCGTGATATAGGCCGCTTCGTCGCTTGCAAGGAACGCGACGGCGTTGGCGACGTCCTGTACGCTGCCCGGCTTTCTCATGGGAATGAGCGCCGTGAAATTCTCCTTCACCTTGTCGCTCAGGTTTTTTGTCATATCGGTATCGATATAGCCGGGCGCTACCGCGTTGCAGGTAATCCCCCTGCCGCCGAGCTCCTTGGCGACCGTCTTTGTAAGGCCGATCAAGCCCGCCTTCGCGCTTACATAGTTTGCCTGCCCCGCGTTGCCGCCGAGCGCTACGACGGAGCTGATGTTGACAATCCTGCCGCTCCTTCTCTTCATGAAGTGCGTGTAAAGGTGCTTAATCATGTTGAACGCGCCTTTGAGGTTGACGCTTAAAACCGCGTCGAAATCCTGCTCCTTCATGGAGCGCAGCGTCGCGTCGCGGACAATGCCGGCGTTATTGATTAAAATATCGACCGCGCCGAAGGCTTCGATTACCTTGTCCACCGTTTCCTTTACGCCGTCGTAGCTTGAAACGTCACAGGTGTAAACCTCACATTTCACGCCGAGCTCTGTAATCTCCTGCTTTGTCTTTGCGGCGTTTTCGTCGTCGCCTATCTGGAGAATCGCGATATTCGCGCCGTCCTTTGCGAGCGTCAGGGCAATTTCCCTGCCGATTCCCCTGGAACCGCCCGTAACAATGGCTGTTTTATCCTGAAATCTCATGGTTGCTCCGTCCTTTCCGTTTCTTGTCCGGTTTTATGTAAATCAAAGAAGCTGCGCCTTGCATTCATTAAGCGTCGCCTTGTCCTCCACATGGCAGGCGTTTACGTTTGCATCGATTTTCTTAACCAGTCCCGTCAGCGTTTTGCCGGGGCCGCACTCAATAAAGGTATCTACGCCCGCTATGATAAGGTTTTCAACCGTTTTCTGCCACTGTACCGGGCTTTTTGCCTGGTTTATAATCAGCTCTTTATAGTCGCCGCCGTAGGGCTGCGCGGTTACATTGGAATAAACGGGGATTTGCGGCTCGGAGAGCGGAATATTTTTAAGATAAGCCGCAAGTCCGTTTGACGCGCTTTCCATAAACGGGCTGTGGAACGCGCCGCTTACCGCCAGGCGCACCGCCTTGCCCCTTTGCTCCTTAACCGCGGCGGAAAATTCCTCCACGAGCGTTTCATCCATCGCAACGACCGTCTGCGCCGGGCTGTTAAAATTTACAGGCCAGGCGTTGTCAAAGCCCTTGCACAGCTGCTCTACCTTTTGGGGCGAAAGCTTCATGACCGCGACCATAGCGCCCCTGCTTTTTGCGGCGGCGTCGTCCATCAGCCGCGCGCGTTTGCAGACAAGCTCAAACGCCCCTTCCTTTGACAGGATTCCGGAAAAGCCAAGCGCCGCGATTTCCCCAAGGGAAAAGCCCGCGATATAGTCGGGCGTAATTCCAAGCTCTTCTGCCGCGCAGGCCGCAGCCAAATCAACCGCGAACACGCACGGCTGGGTATTTACCGTCAGGGAAAGCTCCTCTTTTTCCGCTGTAAAGCACTGCTTAGACGTACCGGGACGAAGCTTGTCCGCCATATCGAAAACCGCTTTCGCGGCGGGGGAGCATTCGTAAAGCTCCCTGCCCATTCCGGTGTACTGTGCGCCCTGGCCGGAAAAAACAAACGCTATTTTACCCATTTGATTGCACCGCCCAATACTTCCTCCGCCTGGGTGAACATCTCTTCGATGATTTCCTTTGCGGGCTGTTCCTTTTTGACCATCGCGGCTACCTGCCCCGCGGGGACGCAGCCGTTTGATACGTCGCCGCCGCGCGCTGCCTTGCGCAGGACGCCGAGGCCCATATTTTCCAGCTCCTCGTCTGTAATTTCGCTGTTATATTCTTTTTTGAGATATTCCCTTGTAAACGCGTTTTTCAGGGAACGCACGGGGTGGCCCAGCCGCTTGCCCGTGAGCACCGTGTCGATGTCCTTCGCCTTTAAAACCCTGTCCTTATATTCCTGCGCAATGGTGCATTCCGTTGCGACAAGAAAACGCGTACCGACCTGTACGCCTACGGCCCCGAGCATAAGCGCCGCCGCGAGCTGCCTGCCGTCCGCTATGCCGCCCGCCGCTATGACGGGAATGTCCACCGTGTCTACTATCTGCGGAACGAGCGCCATTGTCGTCAAATCCCCGACGTGGCCGCCGGACTCGCCGCCCTCCGCGATGACCGCGAACGCCCCGTGGCGCTGCGCAAGCTTTGCGAGCGCGACGGACGGGACGACCGGGATTACCTTGATACCGGCCGCAAGCCATTCCTTCATATATTTGCCGGGATTGCCCGCCCCGGTCGTTACGACTGGGATTTTCTCCTCGGCGACGACCTTAGCGACCTCTTCGACAAACGGGCTCATGAGCATGACGTTTACGCCGAAGGGCTTATCCGTAAGCTCCCTGCATTTTATAATTTCGGCGCGGAGCTGGTCTCCGTTTGAGTTCATTCCCGCGATGATGCCAAGCCCGCCCGCGTTGCTGACGCCCGCCGCTAAAGACGCGTCCGCAACCCAAGCCATTCCGCCCTGGAAAATCGGGTATTTGATGCCTAACTGTTCGTTTATCGGTGTACTTATCATAATAAAACCTCCGTCGTGTTTGGCCAAGCCTTTTAAATATCCCAGCGCAGTACGCAGCTGCCCATCGTAAGGCCGCCCCCGAACGCGCACATCGCAATATACTCGCCCTTTTCGAATTTACCCGCGCGGTATGCCTCGTCAAGGCACATCGGCATGCAGGAAGCGGACGTGTTGCCGTAATGCGCAATATTATAAATGTAACGGTCTGCGGGAATATCGAGCTTTGCCGCCGCCGTATCGATTATTCTCGTATTCGCCTGGTGCGGTACCACATGGCCGATGTCGCTTTGCGCAAGCCCCGCTTCGCTCACGGCGCGCTTGATTCCGTCTACCATCGCGCTGACGGCAAATTTATAGACCTCATGCCCGTTCATAAAAATGACCGGGCTCTCTGACGGGTGCTTATAAAAGGGCGAGGTGTTTTCCCCCTTGGGCGCGTAAAGGACCTCGGGGTTGCCCTGTGCCATTACATAGATGGAACGCAGGCCGTCGCCTTCAGAAAGCACCACCGCGCCCGCGCCGTCCCCAAACAGCACGCAGGTTCCGCGGTCGGTCCAGTCGGTCATATTGGAAAGGTTGTCCGCCGCGATAACGAGCACCTTTTTCACTTTTTTCGATACAAAAAAGCCATCCGCCACGTCGAGCGCGTAAATAAAGCCGGAGCACGCGCCGTTTATGTCGAACGCAGGGCACGACGCCCCGATTTCACGCTGTACAACACACGCCTGCGCCGGAGTAATGTAATCTCCCCGCAGCGTCGCGCAGATAATCAAATCGAGCTCGCCCGGAGTAATCTTGGCGCACTCCATCGCGTTTTTTGCCGCCGCGACGCACAAATCGGTCAGAGTTTCTGTTGTACAGATATGCCGCTCGTGCACGCCGGTGCGTTTTGTTATCCATTCGTCGCTCGTTTCTACCATGGTGGAGAGCTTTTCGTTGGTTAATATGTACTCCGGAACGCTCCTGCCCGTTCCTATAATGCTGAAGCTCATGATTTCAGTCCTCCGTTTTCCATCTTTTTAAGCCGCGCGCTCAAAAAGACATTCATTCTATCAATACAGCCGAGCAAAATCCCTTTTTCCTGCTGTGTCATTCCGGCGGTGATGCTTTTTGCAAGGCTCTTATGGAACCGCTTGTGAATCCGGTCTGCGTGGCGCCCCTCATCCGTGAGCTGCACGTACACCTGCCTTCCGTCCTCCAGACTTTTTTTCTTGACGGCATAGCCCTTTTTTACCAGCTTGTTTACAGCAATGGTAACGGACGACGGCGTAATCATCAGTTCACCCGCAATATCGCCGATAAGCCGCCCGCGTATGGGATTTTTGTTGATTACTTCAATCAGGTGCAGCTCGCTGATGGAAAGGTTAAAGCGCTTTGAGCGCATCAGCGTGTTCTGCTCCACTCTGGAAAACAGCGAATAGCTCTGTTCCAGCACGAAATTTAAGCGGTCGCAAAAATCCTCTCCCATTTATTTCAGCTCCTCTCGGAGAAATAGTTTGACTACTTAACTAATTTTATCTCCGCCGCGCCTGTTTGTCAAGAAAAGAAATGAACAACAACAGTGCTGTATTCTTATTTTACCTTTATAATATATTTCACGTGCGTTTTTTGTAATAATATGGTTTTTCTGACAGTTTCGTTAGCTGCATGATTAAATTGCGCCGCAGCCGCATCAACTGCAGTAATCCTGGAGCAGGCGGTCAAGCTCCCTTTTGCCCTGCGCTTTGATACCCTCTCCCTTTAACTGCTTCTGGTCGAGCACCGGAAGCGCCGACACCTCCGATTCCGTCACCTTGAACGGCGTTTCGCTGCCTTCTTCATAAACGGCAATTCTCCCATTATAATCCTTGAGATAATACACCTTTTCATAAATGGTTTTCGGCGTGGTACCCACATCTGTCTGCGCGGCGGTCTGAGCCGGCCAAATGGTTGCGGCCAACGCGGAAACTGCTATTACGCCAAAAAAGATGCATACTAAGATAGCGGCATATTTTTGTACATCCTTTTTTGTCAAAACCCGATCCCTTCCTTTCTTTCACTGCAAAAAAATCCTTTGTATTATTATTGCAATTGTGCATCTGCTTTATACAGGAAGGCCGCGCGCGGTTCAATTTAACAAAATATTAAAGAAATAATGCCGAAAAAACATTTCATTTTTCTTTGGGAAGTGTTATAATGTGGATTAGTTATATATTCTTCCAGGGACGGTTCCGCCCTTTTTCGGGCGCTGCGTTCCGTTTATTTTTTAAAAATACAGGGAGGTCGGCTATACGATGAGAAAAACCGACATCAATAAATTTACCGATGAAACAGGCCTTGAAACGGCGGGTGAAAATGCCGCGGTCAAGGGAACGAAAGGATTTTTATCCGTCGTCTGGAAGGTGGTTTCCACCCTCCTGATGATTTTGCTGATTGCCTGCGTAGTCGTCGGCGTTTCCGTATCTATCTATCTGTTCGGGCTTGCAAACGAACCGACCGGTATCGACTTGAACGCCTCCAAGCTGCAGCTGACGAGCTTTATCTATGTCAACGGCAAGGACGGCAAGCCGGTGGAATACCAGCGGCTGCACAGTACGGAAAACCGTGTCTGGGTCGATTATGAAGATATTCCCAAGCAGATGAAGGACGCGATGGTCGCCATTGAGGACAAGCGTTTCTATGAGCACAGCGGCGTGGACTGGGTCCGCACCATGGGCGCCGTTTTAAACCTTGCGTCCGGCTCGGACGGATACGGCGGCTCCACGCTGACGCAGCAGCTCATTAAAAATATCACCGACGATAACGCGGTAAGCATTACCAGAAAGCTCAGGGAAATCTTCCGTGCGCTTAATTTGGAGCGTGAATTTACAAAGGACCAAATTTTAGAGGCATACCTTAACGTCGTGAACTTTGGAAGCGGCTGCCGCGGCGTACAGGCGGCGGCGCACCTCTATTTCGGCAAGGATATCCAGGACTGCTCCATTGCGCAGTGCGCGGCTATCGCCGGCATTACGCAGAACCCGGCGGCTTACACACCGCTCGATTATCCGGAGAATAACAAGGAGCGCCGCGAAACCGTCCTTGGCGAAATGTATAACCAGAAGAAAATCAGCAAGGAAGAATACGACCAGGCAATGAAAGAGTCGCAGAACATGAAATTCGTCGGCTTTGTAGAAGACGACGAGGACGACGAAGACGACGAGGACGATGTACCAAATTGGTATATCGACGCGCTTTTCCGCGACCTGCGCTCCGACCTGGCGAAGGAGCTCAATATCAGTGAAGATTCCGCGGAGCGCAAGCTGTATACGGAAGGCCTGAATATTTACTGCGCCATGGATGTGGACATGCAGAATTACGCGGAGCAATATGTATTGAACGTCGAAACGCCAAACGACCCGAATCTTCAAATGGGTTTGGTCATGATGGATTTTGACGGCCGCGTCATCGCGACGGTCGGCAGCCGAACGAAAAAGGACGGCATGCTGCTTTGGGACAGGGCGAACATTTCAGCGCTGCAGCCCGGTTCTTCGATAAAGCCTGTATTTGTCTATCCCCTCGCTATTGAAAACAAAAAGCTCAATTTCTCTTCCTACGTAGACGATACCCCGTTTGACCGCTGGTCGCTCGATGAGTACGGAAACTGGAAAGCCGGACCGAATAATTCCGGACAGATTTATCATGGCATGTGGCCGCTGCCAGACGCGATTGAGGAATCCCTGAATGCCGCGGCGGCACAGACCATGCAGGAGCTGGTCGGCCCGAAAAACGCCTATAACCAGGCAATCAATAAAATGGGCTTTACCCATCTTTCAACGCAGGATTCCGAGAACATCGGCGCGCTGTCCCTGGGCGGCCTGAACGGCGGCGCGACCGTCAGGGAAATGGTCGCTTCCTACCAGTACATGGGCAACGGCGGAAAATATTATGAGCCCTATACCTATTATTATGTAACAAACCAGGACGGCGACGTGATACTCGACAACCGCGAGAACATCCCAACGCAGGCATATTCGACCGAAACCGCGACCATTATGAACCGCCTGCTGCACTATAATATGCAATATACCAATTTCAGCCATACGGCTGCCGGATTGGCGGCCATAGACGGCTGGGATATTATCGGTAAGACCGGTACGACCGATAAAGACAAGGACCATTGGTTCATTGGCATGTCCCCATATGCAATCATGGGAACATGGGTGGGCTTTGACCAGCCGGCGTCAATTACCGGAAGCGACAGCAAGCATGTAGCGGAGCTGACCTTCCATGCTTTAATGTCGCAATACCTGAAGGATAAAAATCCGAAGGAATATACGCTCGCGCCGGATGTCGAGGCGATTCCCTACTGCCACGACACAGGGCTGCTCGCGACCAGCGGCTGCGGCAATACCTATATGGGCTATTATACGGAAGACAACCGGCCCGATTATTGCTACGGCGGTCACAGCTATTATGATTACAGCGGCGGCAATTCGGACGGTTACGACGACGACTACACGAGCAGCTATGAACCGCCCGCCTCATCGGACACTCCGTCTGACACCACAAGCGAGCCGGTACCGTCCGACGAACCCTCGTCATCTGAGGCGCCGCCCGACAGTACGCCCGACAGCGGCGACTCCGGCGGCGAAAGCGGCGGCGGTGACTCCGGCGGGGGCGATATCCCGGTGGATAATCCCGCAGATTAACCAACTAGGCCATGCGGCAGTATAATAGTATGGTAAATAACTTTTACGATAAGAGGTGCAAAATGGTACAGGTAGCAATTATGGGCTATGGAGTGGTAGGCTCCGGCGTTGCGGAAATTTTGCAGACGCACAAAAAAAGCCTGGAGAAAAAGGCGCAGGAGGAAATAGGAATCAAGTATATCCTTGATTTACGGGATTTCCCCGGCGACCCGCTTGCAGATAAATTCACCAAGGACTTTAACGATATATTGAACGACGGCGAGGTTTCCGTCGTCGTCGAGACGATGGGCGGCCTCTCATATGCCTACCAGTATGTAAAAAGCCTGCTGGAACACGGCAAGAGCGTCGTTACATCGAATAAAGAGCTGGTCGCCGCAAAAGGCGCGGAGCTTTTACAAATTGCGGCAGACAAAAACGTAAACTTCCTGTTTGAGGCAAGCGTCGGCGGCGGTATCCCGATTATCAGGCCCATAAGCCAGTGCCTTGCCGCAAACGAAATCGACCAGATTGCCGGTATTCTAAACGGAACGACAAACTTTATACTAACCAAGATGATACACGAGCAGATGGGCTTTGACGAGGCTTTAAAGCTTGCCCAGCAGCTCGGTTACGCGGAAAAAGACCCGACCGCTGATATTGAGGGCTTCGATTCCGTCCGGAAAATCTGCATCCTTGCGTCCCTTACCTTCGGCAAGCATGTCTATCCCGACAATATCCATACGGAGGGCATTACAAAAATTACGCCGGAGGATGTGGAGTACGCAGCCTCCTGGGGCGGTGTGATTAAGCTCATCGGCAGTGTGAAAATGCTTGAGGACGGGCGGATTGATATTTTCGTCTCCCCTATGTTTATTGAAAACGAAAGCCAGCTTGCGGGCGTGAGCGATGTATTCAACGGCATTATGGTGCGCGGCGACGCCACCGGCGACGTCGTGTTCTATGGTAAGGGCGCGGGCAAGCTTCCAACGGCAAGCGCCGTGGTCGCGGATGTAATCGACTGTATCAAGCACCGAAAACAGCGCAAATACCTTTACTGGACAGACAGCGAGGAAAACTATGTGCTCCCGTGGGAAGAAGGCACAGCCGCTATGTACATTAGGGCGTTTGCCCCAAACACCGACGAAACATATGTAAAAATCAAGGAAATTTTCGGCGAGGTGCAGATGCTCAGCCGGAACGGCGAGCAGGACGACGAATTTGCCTTTGTAACAGAAGAAAAAACGATTGGTGAAATACTGAAAGAGGCCGGTGCGTTTGAACAGGCAGGCGCGCGTATCGTCTCTAAAATCAGAATTGGTGACCTTTAAACATGATTAGGATACAAGTACCGGCTACAAGCGCAAATTTAGGCTCAGGCTTTGACAGCCTGGGCATTGCTTTGACTATGTATAACCAGGTTTATATGGAGGTCTGCGACCAAATCGACATTTCGTCGAATGACGGCGTCGATATCCCGACAGATGAATTAAACCTGATTTACTGGTCGGCAAAACACCTGTATGAGGAGTGCGGCAAGAAGCTGCCCGGCCTAAAAATTATACAGGAAAACAACATTCCCATGACGCGTGGGCTCGGAAGCAGCAGCGCGTGTATCGTAGCAGGCCTGATTGGGGCGAACCGCTTTCTTGGCACTCCGCTGGGCGCGCAGGATTTAATTAATCTTGCCGCAAAAATGGAAGGGCATCCCGACAACACCACGCCCGCGCTGATGGGCGGGCTCGTCACCTCCGCGATGGACGGCGGGCGTATTTACAGCGTAAGCGTCCCGGTCGCGCACAATATCCGGTTCGGCGTTTTCATCCCGCCATTTGAGCTGAAAACCGAGGTTGCAAGGGGCGTTTTGCCTGAACAATATTCAAGGGAGGACGCGGTATATAATTTGTCGCGCAGCGCGCTGATGACCTCTTCCCTCTTTTCAGGCAGCCTGCAGAACCTGCGCGTCGCCGTGCAGGATAAGCTGCACCAGCCGTACCGCAAATCGTTTATCCCCGGGCTTGATACCGTCTTTCGCTTAAGCTATGAGCTTGGCTCCTATGGTACATACATCAGCGGAGCGGGGCCGACCATCATATCGATTACAGACGAAAAAGGAATCGGCGTTTTCAGGGAGCACGCCCTTTCTTCCCTTGAGGAAAAAGGCATCTCCGGCTGGCGGTTTGAAGAGCTGCGCGCAGACAGCGCCGGTGCAAAAATTATGATTGATTAAGCTTTCCATATTGACATTTTCTTTGCTACCCCTTACAATCTTTTCTGGATATTTTTGTTCAAAAACCCTATGGGGTTCCAATACACTGGAGGTATTCAAATGAGCCTAATCGTACAGAAATTCGGCGGCAGCTCCGTTGCCAATGCCGAGCGCGTTTTCAACGTCGCCCGCATTGTGACGGATACCTATAAAAAGGGAAACAGCGTCGTCGTTGTCGTATCCGCGCAGGGCGACACCACGGACGACCTAATCGCCAAAGCGGAAGAAATCAACCCGAACGCTTCAAAAAGGGAACGCGATATGCTTTTATCGGCTGGCGAACAAATTTCGATTTCCCTGCTTGCCATGGCGATTGAAAAACTTGGCTGTCCTGTCCTTTCCCTGCTTGGCTGGCAGGCCGGATTTCAGACGACCTCCGCACATACGAACGCGCGGATTAAACGGATTGAAACGGAGCGCATACAGCGCGCAATTGACAAAAACAGTATTGTTATCGTCGCGGGCTTTCAGGGACTCGACCGCTACAACGATGTTACGACGCTTGGCCGGGGCGGTTCTGACACAAGCGCCGTTGCAATCGCGGCTGCCATGCACGCCGACCTTTGCCAGATTTACACAGACGTGGAGGGTGTTTATACCGCCGACCCGCGCAAAATCAAAAACGCGCAGAAGCTCAAGGAAATCTCTTATGATGAAATGCTGGAGCTTGCGACCCTGGGAGCGCAGGTGCTTCATAACCGCAGCGTAGAAATGGCCAAAAAATATAATATCGAGCTCGAGGTGCTTTCAAGCCTGACTTGCGCACCCGGCACCATTGTTAAGGAGGCAGTTAATGTGGAAGAAATGTTGATAAGCGGTGTAGCGAAGGATACCGACGTAGCGAGGATATCGGTTACGGGCGTACCCGACAGGCCGGGCCTTGCGTTTAAAATGTTCTCTAAGCTTTCCGCAAAGGATATCAATGTCGACGTCATTCTCCAGTCTATCGGGCGGGACGACACAAAGGACATTTCCTTCACGGTTGCCAAGGAAAAGGGCGGCGAAGCGGTCGAAATTTTAGGCGAATACATTAAAACCATCGGTGCGAAGAATGTATTGTATGACGATAAGGTCGCAAAAATTTCCATTGTCGGCGCGGGTATGGAAAGCCATGCGGGCGTCGCTTCCAAAATGTTTGAAGCGCTTTATGACGCGCAGATAAATATCCAGATGATTTCGACCAGTGAAATCAAGGTTTCCGTCCTGATTGACGTAAACGACGCGGACCGCGCCGTCAGCGCAATCCACGCCAGATTCTTTGGCGAATAAGCGCAAATTTTAAATTGACAAATGCATTGCCGCATGATATAATCATAAAACGGTGGCGGATAATACGCCACCGTAAATTATCCGGGTGTAGCGCAGTTTGGTAGCGCGCTTGAATGGGGTTCAAGAGGCCGCTGGTTCGACTCCAGTCACTCGGACCAAATAAAACCTTTGAAAACGACTTATTTATGCCGTTTTCAAAGGTTTTTCTTTTTTCATTATAAGCCGAACATTTATTCTAAATCACTATAAAAACAGGGAAAATAATTGACGGTTACTACAAGAATCTGCTTGATTTCAGCACAATGGAAGCCATGTATCTAACAACCATCAAAGCAACCATTGTTATTGTTGTGAGTCCCTTTAAAAATGGTACTCAGCCCCCTCCAAAATAACCGATTAAAATTTCCTTGATATAATGATACCGGCGCGCATACGAGTTCTCTACACGAATCAGCTCAAAGTTGTGCTGTTTGCAAATTTCCTGTTTCTTGCGGTCGCGCTTTTTTACGGTCGCGTCTTCTGCATGCTCCTTGCCGTCCAGCTCGATTGCCAGTACCGGAATCTCCATTTTATCAACGGTTCTTTCATAAACGACAAAATCAAAACGTCCCGTGTAGAATAAATCAGAATAGGACGGATTATCCCGGAATACGTGTGCCACTGAAACCTCTTTGTGAATGACATACCGGTGCTCCGCCGGTAAAATATTTTTCATGGCATGATTGAGATTTTCTAAAAACGCCGCTTCTGTCTCCGTACTGTATGGCTTAATTCCCAATGCTCTGGAAAACGCCGTGCGCTGCGTTACTTTTGACGTCCCTTTTGTACGCACATAATCAATCAGCTCATAAAGGTCGTCGTCGCTGTCGTTATGGAGCCGGTCAAGATTTTTACCGCTTGCCAAGACGACGAGCTTCTCTTTCGGACGCGATACCGCAACATTAATCAGCTCTTTGTTGTTTTTCAGCCAATCGTAGGTACGCTGGTGTGTCTGGTCGGTAATGCCGAGGGAAAACAGGATAACGTCTTTTTCATCGCCCTGAAAGGCATGGACTGTACCGCAGGTTACATCGGCATAGCCGTATTCACGCAGGCCTTCGTTGATAAGCTTGCGCTGATTGGCAAACGGCGTGATAATTCCAATTTTTTTGCCGCGGTTTTGGCCAATATAATTTAAAACCTGCTGCACCTCGCTGGGTGATGTGTTTTTAACGCTTGTCGCAGCGTCCTGCATATCAACGTAAACAAGTGGCTCTTCCCCAGCCGCGCGGCTCTCGATTTTCAGTTTGCCGTTATAATATTTTTTATTATTGAATTCTATAATTTTCGGGTGGCACCGGTAATGGTGCCGCAGAAGCACCTCGTCGCTGACCGCGTCGCAGGCAAGGTATGTTTTATAAATGGAATTGGATATGTAATCATATTCCTCCGATACGGCATATTTTTTGCGAAGTTTCTGATTCACCGCCGGATCGAGCAGGATAACGGGATTAAGCTGCTGCGGGTCGCCCACCAGCATCAAATTGTTCCCACGGACAACCGGTACCAGCGATACCGCCGTATTGCACTGGCTCGCCTCGTCCATAATCACCATATCGAAATACGGCTTTGGCCCGCCTATCCTGTGCGCTGAAATGCAGGTGGTCGCGACAATCGGAAAAACACGCAAAAACTTTTTGACGTTTTCCTCTGAACTTAAGTATTGATGGAAAGCCTGCACACGCTCTTCTTCGTCAGCCTCCAAATATAAAATATCGAGTAAATCCTTATTTTTGGGCTCATCGAGGCGTTTGATGTATTTCGCCGAAGTATAATACAAATATTTTTTGAACTCTTCCGTGTCGTCTGTCAGCAGCTTTAAAGCGTCCTCATCCCGAATTTCACCGATTTCCTTGAGACGCGCATCAATTGCGGCCAACTGCCGGCCGTGGAGCTCATATTGGAAATGGAGCTGTTTATTCGCGTTTAGAAGGCTTTCAACCACCTCCCGGCGTTCGCGCAGGTCCAGAATTTCTTCATATTGCTTAAGCAGGCTTGTAAGCTGCTGCGTCTGCCTGATTTTTGCATCGCGGTTTTTATTCAGGGTCTGGTCAAAAATATTGAGAGAACGTGTTTTTTCATATAACTGCCGCATAAAACGCAGGGCCTCACAAACCTTTTCCTGATTTCCAAGCCGTACCATCGGAAAAGGAATCGTCGTGTTTTTATATGGCAGTCCCTGCAAACGGTCGAAAACCCCGTCAATCGGATGGTTGTTAAACGATGCAAACAGAACCGTACGCCCATTGAAAAAAGCGGTCAAAATTGTATTGAGAATCGTATTGGTCTTACCCGTTCCCGGCGGGCCCTGTACATAAGACAGCGGATATTTCATGGCGTTGTTGATTGCCAAAAGCTGGTCGAGGTTGACGCGCTTGTCGAGCAAAGCGGGCGGATAGTCTTTACGCCTTACAGGGCGCTTTAAAAAATCGCCAAAAAATGCTTTGACCGGTATTGTCGCATTGTCTTCATGGTACATGCCGAGGATTGCGCCGTATTCTTTGTTCAGGTCCAGCGGAAAGTCCATACCAATTGCAATAAGGTAAGGCATATCGTCCACACCTTGAATTTGGCGGTTATTCTTTGTGATACAATCTTTGATTTGCTCCGCGTTTTTTTTAAAATCATTGAGCAAATCGTATTCATCCACATCCAAAAACTGCCTGATACTCTGCTTTTCCCCATCAATCGTAAATTCCCGGCAGACGGTAATCTCATCATCCGCGCGCAGGCTTTTATGCTTTACATCCAAATGGAGCTTTTGATAAGCCAGAACATACAGCCCTTGCCTTTTCGGAATACTGCAAACATTCAGCGCCAGCTGTTTTATCCGCGCCGCGTTTTTTTTCTTTGTTTCCGTGTATTGAAAATACTTTACAATTTCACAAAATTGCGCGTCATCCAGCGTATAATCCCCGTGCGCAAAGCTGTCGCCGTCCAGACGTTCGATTAAAGCGTAATCGCATTGGTAAGGAATTGCGTCCATACGGTAGCAGTCCGCCAGATAATTGAGAATCTGTAAATTTGGCACATGCTCAAAAAGTGTCCGGTATTTATGGGGATTGCAGCGAATATCGTCTACCAGCTGCTGATTGACTGGGCAATAGGTTCCCTCTAAAACGGAAGAAGACAGGATAGAATCGATATATATCGTTAAATTCAGAACCGTAAGCCTTCCCAGGTGCAGCCCATCAACCGTCAGGCTGCGGCGGGAAAAATCGAGCCCCTTTATTCCAATCCAATATTTTGTCTCTTGCCCATCCTTATTTTTATACGCGATACTTAGCCATTTTCCTTCATGAATTGCTCTGAAAATGTCTTTACAGACGCCGTTCACTTCTCCGCCTCCTTTGCCGCCGCCGGAATAAAACGATGCTATATCATTATATTTGAACTATAAAACCAGTTTACTTGGTTTTATTCAAAATTTCAACATTAAAATTAAACAAATTGCATAATTACAAAACAATTTACAGCATTAAACGGCATTATAGCTGTATATCAGTAATCTATTTTTATCAGCCGCTTTGTAAATAACTTTCGTATTTGCAGAATGTACCTCTGGTAAACCAGTTGCTGTATAAGTGTTTTATACCAAATCAGAAGCGCTGTTCCTTTTTCTATCTTGTAGATTCCTACGGAAAATGGAAAAACGCTTGACAAATTCTTACAGTCCCCATATAATAAAAATATAAATGAATTTGGCAAAGTCAGTGAAAGCTGATGACGCAAAGCTATGAGTCTACGGCAAATAATGCTACGATTGTCAAGCTGCAAACCCAAACGGTTTGCAGCTTCTTTTTTTGGAGGAGAACGCTATGAAAAAAACAGTTTCTGTCATCCTGGCACTTTCGGTCATAATGGGATTATTCCTATGCTTTCCCACAGCGGGCGCGCAGACGCTCGACAAGGATAAAATCAAACCCGGCGACGTGGTAGACGCTGTAAAATACGATGTGGCTTCCGGAACGTACACCTATGGTACGATATCTATTAAGTCACATACCCCGGAGGGTGTCTCCACCGCATACAATGTTCTTGATGAAAACAATTTCAAGGCGTCTGAGGGCACTGTCAGCGACACCATCAAAAATAAAATTTCTATGATTGAGCAGAGCACCAACACCGTGTTTGAAAACCGCAGAAACGAAGTAAATCTCGGTAAATTTGGGCGCGTCGATTCTGAATCGTGGAAATATTCGGTAGCCATCGCCCCTTATGTCATTCCCATGCTGGAAGCACAGGGTTTCTCACGTGATGAAAACATATGGATGGCATACGGCAACGGCAAGGGTACTGTTCTCAAGGTCTGGATTACCGTAAATACCGCGGATACAGCGCCCACAGGCGAGAAAATAAATGTCGGCGTTGTTACGCCGAAGAAAATGTCTATCCGCCTGCAGGACGGCAGCATCCTTAAAACCGGCGACTCCTTTGACATAGCGGCAGGCCAGACCATTAAATTCCAGATGTGCTCAAATAACTGGGATAACGATATTTATGACGACAACGGTAACGGCCTTGCCGGAACGGTCGTATATTCCGTCTCTGTCTCCAGCCGGTACGATGAAAGAAGCTACGACCCGGACAGCAAGACCTTTATCCTCCCCAAGGGCGACCCTGTCCTGAGGACGGACGTCAATTCCTGCTTTATGGCTTATAAATACCATTTCAGGAAAGGCGACTACAATAAACAGACCGGTATTTCAAACGTTGTAAACACGCCGCTTGAAAGCTTGTCCGTTAACCTCCCGCTCGGCTCTACCATCACATCCGACGCATACAAGGCGTTCAATCAGATAGACACCGCACGCGTCTTTATTGAAACCGGCGAGGATAAAACCCTCTCCTATACCGACTATTATTGGGAATACTGATTTTTAAAAAAATAATATGCGCGCCGTTTCTCATGAAGCGGCGCGCTGTTTTTGTTTATGGAATCATGATAAGCAGGAAAGCAGGTGATTCATTTCTTCTATTCCCTTGCACTGTGAAGTAATAATTTGCTTGAGAATCGGAATGAGCGGCGCGCAGATGTCATAACGTAACGCATTTTTTGACATGCACACGGCCCCTTCATGATGCGGAAGCATTTGCCGCAGAAAATCGGCGTCAACCGAGTTGCTTTCGCGGGCACAGCGCATTTGTGAAAACATGGTATTGATAATTTGCTTGTAGCACTTTTGATATTGCATGGAATCACACGCCGTATTTTGAACAGCGCTGCAGCAATCCTGTATTTTCCGCATGTTTTCGATGCTTTCCTTCTGGGAGCTGATAATATGGGAAGCAATCTGTATCAACCGCGGTTCTTTCGTATATTTTAGGATATTTGCAGACATCTCAACGGCAGCCATGTGATGCGGAATCATCTGCATGATGAAGTTCCCGGAAATACTGTCCGTCAGGCACACGCCCGTCATTTTCTTAACCATCCGTCCCAAAATTTCGCAGTAGCGTTCCTGATATTTTCCGACATCCTCGGTCCATCCATTGTTTTTCTGCATGTTATCCCTTCCTTTTGCTTTATACTATGATAAGAGATGAAAAAATGTGCCATCGTATGGAAAGCGTAACTCTGCCGACCTATTTCTTTCCGCCGCAGGGCGACTTCATTCTTGACAACCCAAAATTGTTGGCTTATCATGATTTTATAGTGTGGAAACATGCAAAGCAATTGTTCACACTCAAACAAAAGGAGGCCGTGGCTTTGCAGATTAAGGACAACGTCTATTTACTCGATAATGTTTTATACAGCCATGTTTATTTGATTACAGGCGATACACCAGTTTTAATCGATACCGGCATGCCCGGTTTTGCAGGCGCGATTATGAAGGAAATAAGCGTCCTGTTAGGCGGTACCGGCACGCTTGCCCATATTCTTTTGACCCACCACGATGTGGACCATGTTGGGAACGCGCTTCTCCTTGCTGAAAAAACAGGAGCGCAGGTATGGATATCAAAAGAGGACGAGCCCTATTTTACCGGCAGGCGGAACCGGCCCGGAATCAAGCATTTATTTGAAACTTTCCTGAGCGTGCCCGCGCCCCGCTGCTGCGTTTATCCGCCGGACGGGATAATTGACGGGATAAAGGCAATCCCCGCGCCCGGCCATACGCCCGGCCACACATTGCTGCAATACGGTGACGTGCTGTTTACAGGCGACCTGTTCCGCATGCGGGGAACGCTTCCCCAGCTGATGCCGAAACGCCTGACCTGGGATGAAAAGCTGCAGGCGCGTTCTATTTGCGAGCTGCAAAAATCCGCTGCCGTGTGGCTTTGCCCCGCGCATGGAAAACCCGTTAAAAATGGACCTGAAATGAAAGCGTTCCTTCACGCTGTGAAAGAAGGGGCTCCCAGTTGAATGAAGCGCAAAAGCGCGAGGCAAAGTTTATCCAGATGACGCGCGCACCCGTCAAACGCCTCGTCTGCCGTATGGCGGTGCCTACCATAATAAGTATGCTGATTACCTCGTTTTACAATATGGCCGACACCTTTTTTGTCGGCCGCATCAATACGAGCGCCACAGCCGCGGTCGGCGTTATCTTCTCCCTGATGGCAATCATACAGGCCGTCGGTTTTTTCCTGGGCAACGGTTCGGGAAACTATATTTCCCGCAAGCTCGGCGAGCAGGACACGGAGGAAGCGTCCCGTATGGCGGCGACCGGCTTTTTTACCGCGATTCTTGTGGGTATTGCTTTTATGGCGCTCGGCTTTTGTTTCCTTACGCCGCTTGCAAGGCTGCTCGGCGCGACCGAAACCATCCTCCCTTACGCGGAGGATTACATGTTTTATATTTTAATCGGTACGCCGTATATGACGGCATCGCTTGTGCTTAATAACCAGCTGCGCCTGCAGGGCAACGCCTTCTACGCGATGATTGGCCTGACAAGCGGCGCAGTCATCAATATTGCGCTTGACCCGCTTTTTATTTTCGTTTTCCATATGGGAATCAGCGGCGCGGCGCTTGCAACGATTATCAGCCAATTTATCAGCTTTTGTATTCTGCTTTTGGGCTGCAACCGCAAAGGCGGCCTGCCGGTACGCATAACCATGTTTTCCCCCAGCCTCAAGCGCTACGGCGCCATTGTTGGCGGCGGCCTGCCCAGCCTTTGCCGCCAGGGGCTTGCCAGTGTTGCGACGGTCAGTATGAATATCGCCGCCGGACCGTACGGGGACGCCGCGATTGCGGCTATCTCCATTGTCATGCGCGTGTCTAATTTCGCAGGCTCCGCCCTGATAGGCTTTGGGCAGGGCTTTCAGCCGGTATGCGGGTTCAACTACGGGGCAAAGCGCTTCGACCGTGTACGCCGGGCCTTCTGGTTCTGCATCCGCGTATCTTCCGTCGTACTGGTTGCGATGGCGTTCGCGGGGTATATCTGGTCGCCGCAAATCGTCGCGCTGTTCCGGGACGATGCGAAGGTACTTGAAATCGGCGCGCAGGCTCTGCGCTTCCAATGCCTGTCCTTCCCCTTGCTTGGCTGGATTATTATATGCAACATGCTTTTGCAGAATATTGCGAAAACCATGCGGGCAAGCATCCTTTCGATGGCAAGGCAGGGGCTGTTTTTTCTGCCGCTGATTTTCACCCTGCCCACCTTTTGGGGGCTTACCGGCGTGCTTGCCTGCCAGCCGCTTGCGGATGCTTTTGCTTTCCTGCTTGCCATCCCGCTCGGCTTAAGCGTACTGCGCGAACTGAAAAACGGCGAACGGGCGTACAATTCCCTATTATCTTAAATAAGCGGAGCCCCCTTCCCGAATTCAGGAAGGGGGCTCTTTTATGCTGTTTTCATCCCTCGCGCAAGAGCACGATTGGTTCGATTCGGTTTGACTTCACCGCCGCCTGCAGGCAGGCAAGCAGGATGATTGCCGCAAAAACAGCCAGGATGATAAGCGCGTCCGCCAAATTAAACGTGAGTGCCATTGCCATAATGGTATTGCCGAATAAGGTATTGAGATACGGGTTAACCGCAAGGTATGCCGCAAGCTGCCAAAGCCCTGCGCCCAGGACGGTGCAGACAATCCCGTTTGTCAGATATTCGATTGCAAACACCTGGAAGATATGACGCGTCTTATACCCCAGCGCCCGGTAGAGGGCGATTTCTTTTTTCCGGCTCTTCAGGCAGCTTGAGATAAATATACACGCGCCAGCCAAAATCATGACGACAAAAACACCAAACATACCGGACAGCATCAGGATAGCCGTCTGGTATGGCTCCACGTCGAAATTCAGGCTTTCTTCCTTATTTACGGGATAACCGTCAGCCCTCAGGGCTTCCATCAGGCTGTCAAGATTTTTGTAATTGTCGGCAATTACTACATACCTCT
Source organism: uncultured Oscillospiraceae bacterium (assembly GCA_900540275.1). GTDB lineage: Bacteria > Bacillota > Clostridia > Oscillospirales > Acutalibacteraceae > Scatavimonas. The sequence continues at coordinate 55,908 of UQFO01000011.1, forward strand.
CCTGCATTTTATCCGTTATGAGCTCGCACTGCTGTGCAAAGCGGTGAAGCTCCCTTTGCGGTATGATAAACTGCGTTCCGCTGAAAAGCGGGTCTGCTGTGTTGTAGGCGCCCACCACCTTGAGCTTGTGCGTGTGGCCGGACATATCCTGCATCAGCAGTTCTTTGCCAATAAGCTTTGTCCCGTCGATTTGAGCCGTCTGCTTTTTTGCCTCGTTGTAGTCGCTGAACTGCTCCGGAACAAGAACCGCCCCCTTTTCCGACTCGTCAAGAGCGCGGCCCGCCGTTATAATCGGCTCATAGCCCGGATGGAACGCGTCGAGCTGGTAATAACCGAACAGCTCGCCCGACGTATCGCAGGCCTCAACCTGCGGCGGCTGGAAAAAAACAGTCTTAACATGCTCCAGTGACTTAATGCGCGCGGTATCCTGTGGAATCTCTTCCAGTTCCTCCAGATAGACGACGCATTCCCTGTTAAGGATATGGTCGTTGATTTTATGCTCGACGTTATACCACAGCGGGCGCATAAACGACACGACAGCCGTAAGCAGCAGCACGCTGATGGCAATAAACAGCCCAAACAACACGGTTTTGGCTTTTCCCCGAACAACGGAGGCTTTTGCAATCCCGATAAAACGGGTGATTCTGTTCATAGCTTCACCGCCTCGCTTGGTGGTATTTTTACTAGCCTGCGCAGTGTAAAAAGCTGACACAAAAGAGGCACAAACACCGCGATTACAAGAGCCGCCGCCGCAAGCGAGGCGGCGCTAGTCCACGAAACCGTTTTAAGCAGCCTGTCATAGCTTCCGTTTTGGGCGAACCAGTTATATAACGCAAAAACAATTGCCGACAGCACGGCCGCAATACAAAAGCTTTTCAGGCCGATTTTCAGCTGTTCTAAATACATACTGAGAAACACCTGCCGGTCTTTATAGCCGATGGCCTTTAACAGGCCGATTTCTTTTGTCCGCTCGGTCATTGCGTTATGTACCGCAAGAAATATGTTGAGCACCGCAAGCCCCAGGACAGCAAATGTAAACGCCCGCCCTGCGACGTTGACCACACTGACAAATAATTTAAACGTATCATATATAATGTAATTAGGTGTACAATCTTTTACACCTATTTCATCTAAACCTTGAATGACCTGCTGCACATGGCGAGAATCGTCTATTACGATACTATAGTAATCATGCGCCCCATCTTCTCTTTGGTCCATCACCGCCTGATATCCAATTGGATTTTCTTGTTTGACGTGTTCCATACACAATTTGTCAAGCAAAACTCCTGTATCGTAGGAAACAAGTATATCACCCGGTGTAAAGGCAGTCTTTTTTATATCATAAACTCCAACAACCTTTAAAGTGAATTCTGTCGGTGGTACATCCACATCACTGTATTGTTCAATCGGGAAAGCAAATTTATCTGATTTTAAATGTAAAGTTTTACCGATAAATGTCCTGCCATCCAGAAAATCGACGTCCTCATTTAAGGTGTCTACGTCAAAGTCAGGATAAAAAACGCTTGGCACCATACAAGTAAACTCTTCACTTTCTGCAAGAGCTTTTCCTGCAATCGCCGGCTCGTGTTGTGTTTTATATTCTGAAACAACCCTGGCTCCCGGAATTTTTATATTGGGGAGCAGCTTGTTCTCCAGTGTTTGTTCCCCATTAATAGAAAGCATGTCACAAAGCTGCCAACCCCAGCGATTATTTTTTTCTAGGGATAAAACATGTTTTGTTTTCACAATTTCCTCTTGTTGTTCTTCACTCAAAGGCTTTCCTTCAAGTTCAATAGGGCCAAATGAAATTCTTCGTGCGTAATCTGTGTTTAAATAATTATCTATATAATGATTAAGCATACTAGAAATCCCTAAAATTAGAATTAAGGATGTAAGCCCTATTGTCATCAACACAAATATCCCTGTGTTCCGCCTGCCGCGCCGCGTATTTGCCGCTGAAAGCCAAAAATATCCGCCCGGCTTCATCTTTCCTGCTCCTCCATAACGCCGTCGCGCATGTTAAACAGGCGGTCCGCGTACTCAACGACCGCGTCGTTATGGCAGACCACAAGCACCCCCCTGCCGCCCTGAGACAAAAGTTTCAGCTGCTCAAAAATGGATTGCTCGTTCGCGCTGTCGAGATTGCCCGTCGGCTCGTCAGCCAAAATAAAGTCCGGGTTGTTCGCCATTGCGCGCGCAATCGCCACACGCTGCTGCTCCCCGCCGGAAAGCTCGCCGGGGTAATGGTTCATGCGCTCCTTTAGGCCGACCGTCTCAATCAGCTCCTTCGCGCGCGCTTCCATCTCTTTTTTACTATGGAAATCCCGGTTAATCAGCATAGGCAGCATTACGTTCTCATAAGCGCGCAGGTGTGGGTTCAGGTGGAACGCCTGGAACACAAAGCCGAGTGTTTTCAGCCGCACGTCCGCCAGCTCGTTTTTTTTGAGGCTCGCCGTATCCCTGCCGTTGATTACCACATGGCCGGAAGAGGGCGTATCAAGCAGCCCCGCAATCTGTAAGAATGTACTTTTCCCGGAACCGGACTGCCCCATGACCACCACAAATTCCCCCTGGTGGATGGTGCAGCTGACGTCCTTTAAGGCGGTCACGCCGTTTGGATAGGTTTTTGTCGCGTTTTGTATTTCAATGCTCTTCATAGCTGCCCCCTGCGCTCATCAATCAATATTTACCGGGCAGGCCTGCTTTGCAGGCCCGCCCGGTGCGGCTATGCATCAGTAAATTTGAACCGTCAGGTTAGAATTAAAACCGCCGCTGGAATTTTTGTAGTAATCGAAATATGTGCCCTTGTCATATGTTCCAACAGAACCGCTCGTATTGTTAATACGAACTTGCTGCGGGTAGGTTATGTAAGAATAAAGATTATAATCTGCTCTTCCTATAGGGGACCCGCCCGTCGAATTACCTTTATACATTGTAATTTTTCCTGTTGAGACATTCTTCCCATTATAGACGCTTAGTACCGTGTGGTTGTGAGAATGGATACCTTTAACAGAGGTTGTCAAAGTAAACGAATTGGAGCCCTGTGCCGACGTGCCGAAGTTATTAAAGGTAAACGACTGCGCCGCAGCCCCAACCATACATATGGAAGCCACAATAACGAGCGCCAATAAAACGGTAATCATCCTTGTAATTCTTTTTTTCATTATATTACACCTCCTTTTCTATAAAATATATGACTGATTGCAATCAAATCATTCTACCATAATTATATTTTAATAAATAGCAATTGTCAATTATAATTTAAATATTATTCTTATTTTTTTGTGATTTTATTACACATATCTTCAATTTACATTTTTATTACTATTTTGTTTGAAAATAAATTTTAACCCATTTATATTTTTTAAAATTTAACGAACAAAGAAAAAACCGCTCTGGGATAACCCAGGCGGTTTTAATTTTATTATTTAATTTTTTCTCTATCGCTAAGATAAGGCCGATGACAGGTTGTCCCCCTGCGCCATTTTCCTGTATTTTATTTTTCCGCGGCAAGCTGCTCCTGCTGCATTGTATCAACGGGAGCGGGCGCCGGTGCTTTCGCGTCCTCCCGCTTCTCCTTTTCTTGCTGCTGTTTGTCGTATTCCTTAATCCAACGGTTAAGCTTCTTCATTTCAAAGATAACAAACAGTATGACAATTACCGCAGAGCTGATGTCCGCAATCGGGCCGGCGTATAGGATTCCGTCCAAGCCGAAAAACAATGGAAGAATCAAAATCAGCGGGACGAGCAGCAGCAGCTGGCGAAGCGAGGATAAAATTGCTGCCTTGAGCGGCTGGCCTGTCGCCTGGAAGTAGTTGGTCGAAACAATTTGGATTCCCGCAAAAATGATGCCGAACAGGTAAATGCGCATACATTTTTCACCGAATATCATAAATTGCCCCTTCCCTCCGCCGAACACCTGCAAAATCAAATCCGGTATTGTCTGGCAGGCAATCCAGCCAAGCGCAATCAAAGCTGTTGCAGAAATAACAGCAAGCATATAGGTCCTACGGATGCGGTGCGGCCTGCGCGCACCCAGGTTAAACCCGAATATCGGCTGCGCACCGATTCCAATCCCTATGCCGAACGCGCCCAGAATCATTGCAATTTTCATAACGATTCCCATTGCGCTGAGCGCGACGTCGCCGCCGACGTCGCTTTGGTCCCCGTAATAAACAAGCGAATTGTTCATAACGACCTGCATGACGCATGCAACAAGCTGCGTAATGCACGCGGAAATCCCAAGCGTCGAAATCTTTTTACAGGTAAAGCCGTCCGGCTTCATCAGTTTAAAGTCCAAGCGCATATGGCCGCGTTTGATAAAATACAGCAGCAGCACGACAGTTGAAATAACCTGCGACGTAACAGTCGCAACGGCCGCGCCGGTAACGCCCCAATGGAACACAAAAATATAGATAGGGTCAAGGATTGTATTTAATACGGCGCCAATGAGAACCCCATACATCGACATTCTCGGGCTGCCGTCCGTTCGCGCCATATTGGAAAGCGATACGCTTAAAATACTGAACGGTATCCCCAGCAGGATTACGAAGGTATAATCCTTTGCGTATGGCATAACGCTCGGGATTGCGCCAAACAGCCTTAAAACCGGTTCAAGGAAGATAAGGCCGACAGCCATAACAACCACGCCCAATATTACGGAAAGGGTCACAACGTTGTTGAGCGTCCGCTTCGCCTGTCCCTCTTCCTTTTCCCCAAGCTTGATTGCCGCGAACGCGCCGCCGCCCGAACCAATCATTGTGGCAAAAGCCAGGACTATCGTCATAATTGGGAACGCAACAGTCGTAGCGGCGTTTCCCAAGTAGCCTACGCCCCAGCCAATAAAAATCTGGTCTACTATGTTATAAATTGAGTTAATCAGGCAGGATATAATCGCCGGTACCGAAAAGGACAGCAAAAGCTTGCCAACCGGCTTATATTCCAGCGGATTTTGTGCCAGTGTCTGTGCTTGATTCAAGTTCATCCATCTCCATTTGATTCACATATCGGTATGAAATTTCCGCCATTTGCCCGAGCAGGGCAACGCTGCGCTCAAGCTCCTCCGGCGGTATTCCCTTCGTCAGGGTTTCCACCCAATTTTTCCGCGCCCTGCGGATTTCCTCAACGACGGGCGCCGCACGCTGTGTCGTGTAAAGCCTGCGTATCCTGCGGTCCTTTTCATCCGTTTCCACCCTGATATAGCCGCATTCGCTGAGCTTTGCTATGGCCTTAGCCGTCGTTCCCTTATCAAAATATCCGGTTCGCGCAAGGTCCAGCACGCTGATTCCCTCATTTTCGTTCACACGCAGCAAAAAAAAGTATTGTCCGCACCCGATTTTGGATGCACTCAGCTTTTTGTTGTAATAACGGTTTGCCTGCCGGTTGATTATTGATATAAACTTCATCAGCTGGTAATTTTCGTACATGGCGCAGCCCCCATTTTCATAAGCGACAATGATTGGGTATCCAACTAATATTTTAGCACCAAAAGGTTGGCAGCGCAACTAATCGGTTCTAATTTTTCCTATTTTACCAAAATCACAAATTTATCCCTCTTATTTTCTGACTGTATTTACGAGCGGTTATTTGAACATCTTTATTTACAGCATAAAAAAACAGCGCGGAGAAAAATTCTCCGCGCGCGTAGGAAAAAATTTGTTACGCAATGCGTTTTTCACGCCATTTGCCCGATTTCCATCGCCAAAGCATCAAAACGCCGCGCAGGCATTCATCCGCTGCGAAGGCAATCCAAAGGCCGTTCAGCCCCAGCCCGAAAACAACGGCGAGCAAATAGGAACCAAGCGTACTGACAATCCACATGGAGAAAATCGCAACACCCGTCGGGAAGTACACGTCGCCCGCGCCCCTTAAGCTGCTGATGACGACGAGATTGCTCGTTCGTCCAAGCTCTACAAAGATATTGATGATAATCAGCACCACACCCGCGGCGATAACCGCCTTGTCGGCGGTAAACAGGCCTATCAGCTGGTAACGCAGCAGGATACCGAGGACGGATATTGACATGGTAATGATAAGCGCCGTCCGGAAGGCACGCAGACATTGCCGGTACGCGCCGTCGAAGTCCTTAGCCCCCACCTTATGCCCGACAAGGATTTGAGCGGCCTGGCCGATAGAAACCGAAAAAATATAGAAAAACATTGTGATATTGGAAACATAAGTCTTTGTTACCAGTTCTGTCTGTGTCAGAAAATTAAGTACAATCGATGTAACCACAAGCTGGGAAACATTGTAGTTGAACGACTCAAACGCGGATGGAAGCCCTATTCTGAGCAGGGATATAATGTCCTTTTTGGGAAACGGCCGGAGCATTTTGAAGATAGAGGGCTTTTCAATCTTTTTAAACAGGAAAACGAAAAGTACAATAATGCCGACAATCCGGCTGAAACTTGTCGCAATCGCAACGCCCTTGATACCGAGCTGCGGAAAGCCGAGCAGACCGAGTACAAAAACAATATCAAAAAAGGTATTAATAATATTCATAGCGACCGTCACATACATTGTTACCTTGGTATAGCCGTGATTGCGGATGATGACGGATACCGCTCCCAAAAGCGCCTGCGTAAAAATAAACGCTCCTACAATGATGAGATATTCATTTGCAAAGCTGAGGATTTCCCCTTTAGCGCCCATAAAAACGAGAAACGGCTTACAAAAAATGACGAGGATACCGCTCATGACAATTCCAAGCAGCAAATTAAAAAGTATGGAAAGCGCGGCGACGCGTGAAGACTTTTCTTTATCGCCCGCGCCAAGCGCCTGAGAAATCAAAACAGCGCTTGCACCAGATATGACCGTAAACACCAGTGTACAGATAGATACCACCTGGTTGGCAGCCTGCGCCGCCGACGCGGCAAGGTCGCTGTACCGGCTGAGTACATAAACGTCAACAAATCCGAGCAGCATAAATAACGCCGTCTCAATAAAAATCGGCCACGACAAATTAAAAAGCGTCATCTTTTTCATCCGTTTCCCCTCCTTATACATGTGAATTGCACTCATTTTAATTTCACAGAAGCAAAAAGTCAACAGAAACTGAAAAAAAATAAAAATTTTTTTTTAAAATGTGTCATTTGTTGTTGTATTTATTAAATACATACGCTATACTAATAATGAATATATAAACCCGTTAGTTGATGGTAAAACCTACGTGCGTTTATGTATGCGAATAATTGTAAAGGAGGTTTGGCAATGGGTATATCCGAAAACTTAAAGAAGGGTACGTCGGAGATGTTAATCCTCTTCCTTCTGGAGAGAGAAGACATGTACGGCTACCAGCTTGCTCAGGAGCTCAGAGAGCGCAGCGAAGGTTATTTCGTTATGCCTGAAGGTTCCCTGTACCCGACTCTGTATCGCCTGATTGAAAAAGGCGTTATTACAGACAGGCAGGAAATCGTCGGCAAGAGGCTTCGCAAGTATTATCATCTCGAGCCCGCAGGCAAAGAGTATTTGAAGTCCATTGTTGCTGAGTACCGTTCCATTAATCTTGGAATCCAGAAGGTACTGGGCGAGGATTTGCTGAAAGGCATTTCCGGCTGAGCCGCAGCGTAACGGCATCTATTTCGGCACATATAAAACGGCCTGTCCGGTTTTCCGGGCAGGCCGTTTTATATTTTTATTCCAAGCATACAAACCGCCCCCAACTGAGCTGGAGGCGGTTTCTGCCAGCTACCCCCTGGCCACTGTTTCTTTTATCGTGCCCTTCAGGTCTTTTGCATTAAAATCAAGCATTTCCTGTATTTGCAAAGAGATGTCCTTACTGGTAAAAGACGCATTGGTCACGGTGAATGTTGCCTGTACAAGAACCTCTTGCTTTGAAAAATCGAACCCATCAAGATTAGTGATATTAAACATAATTTCATTTTTTTCATATGCATTATAAATGGGCTTCCCGATATAAGGGAACGACAGCGACCCGTCGTTAAACCTGACCTTACCACCGTCGTAGCGGATAGAGGCGTTCAGGCCGCAGAGAGGGGCGTTTACCCCGCTGAGGTACGCGGTATAGGTGATTTTGTCACCGACCTTATAAACCGAAACCTTCGGGTCATAAACCGTAACTTCACACGTCGCCTTCGCGCCGCTTCCGTCCTTCGCGGTACACGTGATTGTCGTACTCCCTACGCCGACCGCCTTGAGCTTGCCGTTTGCGTCCACCGTAGCAACCTTCGGGTTGCTCGACTTCCACGTCAACGCCTTGTTCTTCGCATTTGTGGGCGTTACCGTCGCCTTGAAGGAACCGCTTTTGCCCACCGGCCAGCTGATTTTATTCGTGTTGAGCTTGACGCTCGTCACCGGCTGGTAAACCGTAACGGCGCACGTCGCCTTCGCGCCGTTTCCATCCTTCGCGGTACACGTGATTGTCGTACTCCCTACGCCGACCGCCTTGAGCTTGCCGTTTGCGTCCACCGTAGCAACCTTCGGGTTGCTCGACTTCCACGTCAACGCCTTGTTCTTCGCATTTGTGGGCGTTACCGTCGCCTTGAAGGAACCGCTTTTGCCCACCGGCCAGCTGATTTTATTCGTGTTGAGCTTGACGCTTTTGACTGTAAACGCACATTTAATATTGTTTTTAGTGCCATACTTATGTGCATATGAATCCGATTCGGTATAAATCGTAACATCCGGGATCCCGTCTAATATTTTTTCACCTATTTTTGTAACGGTAGCCGGAATAGCTACCTGCTGTAAACTGATTGCGTAAGCAAATGCATAGTCCCCAATTGCCTTGCAATTTTTTTTGTTCTGGATATTGATTTCTTTTAAATTATTATTCCACATAAAAGCATAAGGCGCAATCATTTCCACCCCGGAAGGCACCTGAAAGGTTGTCTTTTCATATCCAGCCGGAAATTCAACTAATATTTTTTCATCATTGCTGTAAAGTACACCCCCCTGGGTCGTGAGGATACGGTTCCCGGCTCCAACTGAAAAAGACTTTAGGTTCAGACAGCCGGCAAATGCTCCATATCCGTATGATTCCACCCTTGAAGGAATCAATATATAATTTAGACTTGTACATCCATAAAAGGCAAACGGCGACAATATATACAAATAGTCCGGTAAATATACATTCACCAGATTTTCGCAGAGGCTAAACGCGTCTATGCCGATATATTCGACATAATCCGGAATTCTAACTTCGTGCATTGTCTGATTTTGTGCAAAAGCCCCGTCGGCAATCATCTGCACGTAAAGCCCTTTTATTTGGTCGGGTATATAGACAAAAGTGTCGCTGCCGGTATAGCCAGAAATTGCAATATACTGGTAACCGTCGTCCGTCTTCATGACATCATACTTAAAATCGCCGTACATCGCGCTTGCAACCGCTTCATCGTCTGCGGCCGCGCGCGTCACCTGCGAGTCGTCAGTGGCTGCGCTTACAGTTGCCGGCATAGCCGCAAGCATGCCGAGCACCAACAGGAATGCCAGAAGGACCGACACCCCTTTTTTGATTGTTTTCATAAAAAAACCTCCATCCACAATGTAATTATTCCGACAATTCCATGATATAGAAAAAAGCAATGCCTGTCAATAAAAGGTGAAGAACTGTTACTTTTATTGCCCAGCATCTCTGTTTTTCCGCTCCAACGTTTTTAAGCTTAGAACGCCATCAGGCAATAAACAGATAAGAAAAGAGAGGAAAATTTGAAATCCGGGAAAAAATATGCTATGCTAATTAAAAATAAAGGGAAACAACTACAACAAAAGCAGTAAAAAGGAGGCGGGCGGATGAAGATACATGAATCTGCGGAAAATTATCTGGAAACTATTTTGATTTTAAGCCACAGGAATCCCGCCGTTCGTTCGATTGATATCGTCAACGAATTGGAATTTACAAAACCGAGTGTCAGCGTCGCTATGAAAAACCTGCGTACCAACGGGTATATCGAAGTAGACAGGGATGGCTTTATTACACTTACGGAAATGGGACGCGAAATCGCGGAAACCATGTATGAGCGCCATACCTTCCTTTCCGACTGGCTGATTCGGCTGGGGGTAGACCCAAAGACAGCCGTTGAGGACGCCTGCCGTATCGAGCATGTCATCAGCGCGGAAAGCTTTGAGGCAATCAAAAAAACGCAGGCGGGAAAACCTTAAAATAAAAGGAGCGGGGAAATCAACCGTTTACCGAAAAATAGACAAAAATGGGACTCTATCGTAGAATAGTAAAGAATTATGTAAGCTGGCTCCGTTTAAGAAACGGGGTCAGCTTGCTTTTAAGCTGAAACTTTTCGAAATTGTAGGAATAGATATAGTCATCAATTAGACTGCGGGCTTTCTGTAACGCCAGGATTTTCAGGCGGTAAATGCAGCTGGAAAACGCACGGCTTCCAATTTCCACGCCGCCATCAGGTTCACGATTTTTATAACCGTTTCGGGGATGGGAATAAAAACCGGAAAAGGTGTAGTCTCCCTATACTTGTCACGCGTTTTCCCCCAATTTGTGCGGGTACGTTTTCTTCAGCTTTTATTCCTCGGTATTCCGTGATTTTCGCCGTACCGCCGGCTTTTATTTCGTACATATAGTCCCCGTTCTGTTCAGCTGAAACGGCAGCCGGGATAATAAATAGTGCGCCAACCGTCAGCGGCGCCGCAAGGCATATGGATAACACGTTCCCCGTTATATTCATTACAATCCCTCCGCTGCTGTTTTCTTTGAATTTATTTTAAAGTAAAATCAACAAAAGGACGTTACTGCGGAGCCATCGCCTCGCGCGGGCTGATTTTTGTAAGGCTCCTTACCATTACAAGCTCACACAAAAGCGGGACTATTGTCGTAAGCAGCAGCGCGGCTAAGGAAAGCAGTGCAAAATCGAGCCAGCTTACCACGTAAATCCGGCCGGCAAACGGGCCGTTCGCGTTTACCAAATTCATTACGGCTACGCACGCAGCCGAAAGTATTCCGCCAACCGCAAACGCTCGCAGGCCGGTTTTTAATTGTTCCATGTATAAGCTCAGGAAAATCTGCCGGTTTTTGTAGCCGATTGCCTTGAGCAGCCCGATTTCCCCCTTTCGCTCCAGCAAACCGCTGGAGGTCGCAAGGAACAGGTTGATGACCGTCAGGAGCAATACCGCTATGGTAAAAAAGTTCCCTGCCGCGGTGAATACGGTTGCGAACAATTCTATTTCGGATGGAATAAACCGCTCCGGAAAGGCTGATATAGAGATTCCCATATCTTTAATCTCCTGCCGGACGGCGTTAAAATTCTCATAGGAGTCCGCCAACACGGTATAGCCGTGCATGGCGGGGTTTGTTTTGTCCCTTTGATACTGTTCTATAAAGTTCGAATCCTTTGTTGCCTTGACCGCCATTTCCTCTATTTTTTGTCCCGTTTCGTTGGAAACATAAATCTCTTTTGGTGATCCCCTACCAGCATAAGAGGTATAATATACTCCCACAACCTTTAGTTTATAATCTATCGCCGGCAAATTTTGTGCGTCTGTCATGTAGCCTCCATCTTCATCTTCCTTATAACTCCAAAACGCATAGTAATCTCCTAACGCCTTTACCGTAAAGGTTTTCCCAATATAATCCGCCCCGTTTTGCAACGAAAAGATGTTTTCATCAATCGTATAGTCGCTGACCGGGCAGAAGGTACTCGGCACCAGGCAGGAAAACACCGGGCTTTCATCTAACCGCTTGCCCGCTACGACCTCCATCTCCTGCGTTTTATATAAAGACCATGCCTCCACGGAATACCCGTATTCATTTGTGGGCGGCATCATTTTGCTGCAGTCTTTCCCGTATTCGTCTGTGAGAGCAGTAATATTAAAAATTTGCCGCACCATCCCGTCGTTGATATCCACCGACTGCACGTGGTCAAGCTTCCTGATATCATCGAGAACCTCCTCCGTGAGTATGACCCCCTTTCCAGGCTCTGGAAAAAAAGAATTAATTTCAATTCTTCTGGCGGGGTCTACGTTTGTAAAACCGTCCATCACGCGGTGGAGCATGGAGGTAACGCTTGTGATTAATACAAGGGCTATCACGGAAAAGAGCAGCAGCAAAAAGAGGGCGGTGCCCCGCTTTCCCTTTTTCCTGTTCGCGTTTGCCAAAAAGGTATAGTTTTGCAGTTTCATACGCGTCCTCCTTAACCCTTGGCTGTGGGGCGCCCGCCCGTGGAAAAATCCCACGGGCAGGCCGCTTTACGCAGCTTAGAAAATTAGTAATACTGGTAGGTATCGACCGTGGACTTAAAGCCGCCATAGTTGTTTATGTAATAATGCTGACTTTGACCTTTATTAACTTGCTTAAAGTCTATAGTCGGGTGTGATGGAATACCGCCGACCAGCTTATACATCTGATAACCTCTTTTTACTCCGCTCTGCAACACATAGCAGTTCCCCTGCGTATAGCTCTTCCCGTTGTAGATTGTTATGTAAGAGCCAAACGTGTCCTTGCGGGTACCATTATGCGCCGCAGTCACGACGATGGTTTCCGTACCCGTCGCGGCAGCCTCTGCCGTCCAGGTCCAGTGTTCCGCCGCGGCGTTCGCGGAAAACACACAGCCCGCGGCAACCATTACCGCGGTTAAGGTGAATACTGCCGTGCTTTTTGCAAAAGGCCTTCTTTTCTTTATTTTATTGGTTTTCATCATCTAAGTTCCCTCCTTAAAAGGTTTGTTTTTTACTC
>UQFO01000012.1 GCA_900540275.1 uncultured Oscillospiraceae bacterium
CCCACCGAGATCTACACTCTTTCCCTACACGACGCTCTTCCGATCTACGCGGCGCCCCGCGGTCTCCCCGTCAATGCCTACGCTCTCCAGCAGGGCCAGGGCATAGGCCCGGTTGTTTTTATGGCGGACGCCGCTGATTGCCATCGAGAGCTCAATGTTCTCCAGCGCGCTTTTGTTAAGCAGCAGGTTGTAGCCCTGGAAAACGACGCCTATTTTTTTGGCGCGGTAATCGTCCCTGTCCAGTTTGCATAAATCCTCGCCCTCGTACAGAATCGTCCCCTCCGTACAGGTGTCGAGTCCAGCCAGCAGGGAAAGCAGCGACGTCTTGCCCGCGCCGGATTTTCCAACGATGCAGTAGACCTTGCCCGGCCCGAAGTCCGCGTTCAGCCCTCGAAACACCGGTTTTGTAGTTTTTTCGTAGGTATACCCCACGCTTTTGAGTGATAAAACAGCCATGTTGTTTCCTCCCTTGTCAGTTCCGCTCGCGCAGGATGCGCATGGGCTCGTACTTCATTGCGCAGGCCGCGCTGACCGCGCCTGCGGCCGCCGTCAGGATTAGGGCGATGCCTACCAGTTCCATGACGGTTGTGAGGCTCAGCGCCGCGCCGATGTGGGTGATAGGCGTGTTGTCCGTAGCCAGCCCGCCGAAGGAGTAGCCGCCCGTGCCGCTGGCAAGGCTTGGCCCGTCCAGCGCATGGGACATCTGGTTCGACAGCAGCATATCGGTGACCGGCTGTGCGAACAGGCTGCCCAAGGCGATGCCGGCGACCAGGCAAACCGCCATGATGAGTGCGGCTTCCAGGACCAGCTGGGCTACGACCTTGCCCTTTTTCATGCCCATCGCCCGCAGGACGCCAATCTCGTATTTCCGTTCCCGCACCACCAATGAGGAGAGAATGAGCAGGACGGCTGCCCCAAGCACCAGGACCACGCACAGGAAAATCAGGGAGATAACGCTCATCTGCTCAATTGGCTTTACAAAGGCGTCGTAGGCGACGGTGTCGGTGCTCAGGTTATAGTACTCGGAGAGGCCGGCGGCGTAGGCCTCCTTGGCAAAGGCGTCCAGCTCCTTTGGGTTTTGCAGGAAAAAGGACGCTTGAAGCGTGGGCTCATAGGTATAGCGCGGGTCGGTAAGGAGCTTATATTTGGTGAAGATTTCACTGTCGCCGTCCGTATCGCCCTCTGCGTATTCCCGGTGGTAAATGCCGCTGACCCTGAGCGTCATCTCCTCCAGGGGACGGCCCTGCTTATCGTTATAATAGATACTTTTCGCCTGGAATGTATCGCCGGGCTTCAGGCCGTTCAGCTTCGCCAGGGTGTCGGAGATTACACATTCGTCTTCCGCCGTGGGGAAAGCGCCCTCGGTAAGCTTAGCCTGTCCGCCCTGGAACGGCTTGGCCTGGCTCAAATCCTCGAACCCGCTGAGAATGTACTGGGGAATGCGGGTTTTCGCGGGCTCCTCTCCCGCGCGCTGTATCTCTATGTCACGGGTGTCAATCGGGGTGGTGTACTTCAGCTTGTCGGCAATCGCCTCCATCTGCGCGCTGTACACGGCCTTTTTCAGGTACCTGGAGGCGGAAAGCTTTTGGATTAGCTCGTCGGTGAGGGCTGGCTTTCGGAACGATTCGTCCTTTCCAAACGCATCTCCGACCTTTTTATAGTCAACGTTCAGGAGCACCTCTGTGCTCAGCCGGTCCTTGTACTGCCCCGCGATGTCGTTGGCGCCGTTGTAGACCACCAGCGCCACACAGCTCATGGTGATGACCAGCAGAAAAATTGCGGCTGTCAGCAGGTTCCGCCCTGCGTTTTGAAATAGATTCTGAAACGCGTTTTTTAAAATATACATCAGAGCTCACTCATTTCTTTTGGGATTGGCCCCAGTATATCACAGGCAATGTTAATTCTGCGGCAAGACGGAATTCAACAGAAAAAAGTTTCTTGCTTTTGTATTAACACGGTCTGTGGTATACTATTTTCATTAAATTTAGAGGATAGTGGGTGATTGCGGTGCGTTTATTAATTATTGAGGACAACAAAGAGCTGGCGGACCTGATGAAAGAGAAGCTGACCGGCTTTGGATATGTTTGTGACGTGGCCTATGACGGGGAAAGCGGGGACTTGAAGGCCTCCGATAATGATTACGACGCAATCCTGCTGGACCTGAACCTGCCTGATCAAGACGGTTTTGAGCTGCTGGAGGGCTGGCGGGACCGGGGGATTTCAGCGCCCGTACTGATTGTAACCGCCCGCAGCGAGCTGGAACAGCGGGTCCGTGGCCTGCGGCTTGGCAGCGACGACTATATCACAAAGCCATTTGACTTTGCGGAGCTGGACGCCCGTATCCAGGCGGTAATCCGCCGGTTCAGGGGCCGGGCAAATCCGGCTGTTCTCATCGGGGGGCTGTCTTTGGACCCTGCCGCCCGCCGGGTGACGCTCGACGGACGGGAAATCCCCCTCTCCGTTAAGGAGTTTGATATTTTGGAATACCTCGCAAGCTGCCACCCGCGCGTCGTTTCAAACGAGGAGCTGGCGGAGCATGTCTACGACGAAAGCTTCGATCCCTTTTCCGGAGTCATCCGCGTCCACATGGCAAATATCAAGAAAAAGCTGAAGATTGGTGATGTGCCGGTTCTGCGCAATGAAAAGGGAAAGGGGTATTACCTGTGTCTGGAGTGAAAAAGCAAACCTGGCTTCTGATTGCCGGATATACCCTTCTGCTCAGCCTGAGCATTGTAGTATGCTTCTACCTGTTCGTGCGCAATTCCAGCGCGGATACCAGCACGCTGCCGGAAATTTTGTTTTATGCCCCGCAGGACGGGCAGGCCATCCTGAACAGCTCCATCACCTCGACGGAGCTCCACGACTATTTTCGAGAGGCTTTTTTCCGCTACCTGCCCCTGCTGATTGCCGCAGTGTGCCTGCTGGTCCTGCTGTTCTCCTGCGTGCTGCTGCTCGGCGTCCGCGCCCTGGAGCGCAGTCATAACAGGGTTATTGCCAGTGATTTGCGGGATTTGACGGAGGCGGAGCTGGAACGCGTCCGGGAGACGGACTTAAAGGAGGAGTACCAGGGCATCCACGCGCGGCTTTCCGCGTATGAGGAAGACCAGCAGCGGCTCCATTCCTTCATTGCCCATGAACAAAAAAATCTGATTATGCTCATCAAAGCCCGGCTGAATCAGGAATCCGACCCGCTTTTGGTTCAGGACATCGGGAAGCTGGCCCAGTCGGTGGACGATATACTGACCGTGTCCGCACACCGGAGCGCCAGCCGTGAAACGGTAGATTTGGCGTTAATCGCGGCGGAGGAGTGCGACGCCTATCGAAGCGTCTATGCCGATTTGACCTTCCAATTTGACGAGGACGCCTCATATATGATTTTAGGCAAGGAGCAATGGCTGCGCCGTGCCATCGACAATTTGCTGGACAACGCTGTCAAATATGGTGCCGGGAACGCGATTACGGTAACCCTGGAGCAGCAGCACGGCAGCGTTTTGCTCCACGTTCGGGATTACGGTATCGGATTGAGCGAGGATGAGGTGGAACTCATATTTGGGCACGGCTACCAGATTAGGAAATTAAACAAGAACGGCTATGGAATTGGGCTGAGCCTCGTCCGGCATGTCTGCGATTTGTGTGACGGTTTTGTGCGCGTGAACAGCAATAAAGGCCAGGGCAGTGAATTTGTCCTGGCGTTTCCACTAAAAAGCTGAGCCGTTCCCGCACTGGTTTGAAAAGACAATTTCAGGAGGAACCCATATGGAATATAAGACAAACGTTATGCGGCTGCTCGACAGGCTGAAAATTCCGTATATCAGCCACAGCTACGCGGGCACCGGCGCTGTCAGCGGCGAGGAGGTAGCAAAGGCGTTGGGGGAAGATCCGGCGCGCACCTTTAAAACGCTCGTAACGGTAGGGAAATCGAAGCGGTACTATGTATTTCTCGTGCCCGTCGCAAAAGAGCTTGATTTAAAAAAAGCGGCTGCCTGCGCGGGAGAAAAATCGATTGCAATGATAAAATCGAAGGAGCTGCTGCCGGTAACCGGCTATATTCATGGCGGCTGTTCGCCAATTGGGATGAAAAAGCCGTTCCCTACCTTTATCGACAGCTCCGCGCTGTCATTCGATACAATTATTTTCAGCGCGGGAAAAATCGGATATCAGGTGGAAACAAGCCTTACAGAGCTGAAAAGGGCGGTGCCTTTTTCAGCGGCGGATTTGACGGTGATGTAATTACAATAAATTTTATGGGGGTGAGTGACATGAGAATTGCTTGACTGCGGGGTGGAAGCCCTGCCTATGCACGCAGAGAATTTTTTAGGAGGGCTTTAATATGAGCTATTTTTCTTTTCAAAATAAGCGGATATATTACAATGAATTTGGAGCGGGAGCGCCGTTGGTGTTTCTTCATGGAAACACGGCTTCCTCTAATATGTTTGCAGAGGCCGTAATGAAATACGCAGAGAGCTTCCGGGTGGTTTTAATCGATTTTTTAGGCCATGGGAAATCAGACAGGCTTGAAGAATTTCCGGCAGATTTATGGTTTTATGAGGCACAGCAGGCGGCTGCGCTTTTGCGTGAAAAACAATATACGGATGTAAACCTGATTGGCAGCAGCGGCGGAGCGCTGGCGGCCATCAATGTTGCGCTTGAAAGCCCCGGGCTTGTTAAAAAGGTAATTGCAGACAGCTTTGAAGGGGAGAGGCCCCTGAAGGCATTTACAAAAAACATAAAGCGGGACAGGGAATTATCCAAGCGTGACGAAGGCGCAAGGATGTTTTATTACTATATGCACGGCGGCGATTGGGAACAGGTTGTCGACAATGACACAAGCGCCGTCATGAAGCATGACAACGAGATTGGCGTGTTCTTCCATAAGCCGCTGCAAGAGCTGAAGGCGGAAATTCTTTTCACCGGGAGCAAAGAGGACGAATTTACATGTGCCATGGACTCGGATTTTTTTGAAAACACGTATGGAGGACTGGTTCAAAAGATTGGCCATGGGAAAATCCATATATTTCCTGGGGGAAGGCATCCCGCAATGCTTTCCAATCCAAAAGACTTTTACAGGGTAAGCATGGAATTTTTAAAGCCGTAAAAAGAAAGAGGGAGGCGAACGCCTCCCTCTTTTATCGTGTTAAGTTATGGCGCAAACGGCTTACCGCATTCCGGGCAGAACTTCGGCGCCGGGCCTTCCGGCTCAAAGCCGCAGCTCGCGCATTTAGAAGCCGGCTTCGGTTTGCCGCACTCGCTGCAGAATTTTCCGGTATTCTGTGCGCCGCATTCACAGGTCCAGCCGCCTGCTGGCGCGGGCTTTGGCTTGCCGCACTCACTGCAGAACTTTCCGGTGTTCTGCGCGCCGCATTCACAGGTCCAAGCAGCTTCCTTTTGTTCCGGCGGGGCGGGACGGTTTGCCGCCTGCTGCTGGTAGCCGCCCATAATGCTGCCTCCGGCGTTCATCGCCATACCAACGCCCAGAAAGCCATTCATTGCGCCCGCCGCGTTTTTTCCGGCGGAGGCGATACCCTCGCCGACCTGACCGGCCATATAGCCGCCCTGAATACCTTGGTCCTGGAGCATTGCGCCCTTGTTGCGCAGATTGATGAGCTTCTGCGATTCGTCGTCATAGGAGATGCTCGCAATGCCGACTGCCTGTACGACAAAGCCGCGCATCTGGTTCCAGCCGTCATCGAGGATGGTGCTCATATATTTGCCGAGCTCCATGCTCTTGGAAACAACAAACGAAATACGCTCTCCGTCGGCGGACATTTTGTTGAGCGCGGACTGGAAGGCCTCCAGGAACTCGGAAAGATACTGGGTATTGAGCTCAGAAATATCGACGCTCCTGCCGTCGGTTACAGCCGACCTGGGTATAACCTCTGTATAAAATTTAAACGGGTCTGTTATTTTAATGGAATAAGTGCCGTGCGCACGCAGGGAAAGCTCCGCGTTATAAAAGTTGTCAAAATAATTGACAGGGTTCGGCGTGCCGAATTTAAGGCCCTTGATTTCCTGTGTGTTGAGGTAAAAGACGCGCTGCGCCGTGGGCGTTATGCCGCCGTAACGGACGCGGTTGAACGATTCCTTGACGGAATCCTTGAACGCGCCGCCGAACATAGAGGGCAGGGAGGAGCCTTCAACCTTATAATAACCCGGTTCCGCCGTATAATCGACCACCTTGCCGCCGTCTGTGAGCATCATAATCTGCCCGTCATAAACGTGGATGATGGAGCCGTTCGATACCGTGTCACTCGTCGCCTTTGTGTTGCTCGTACGTTTGGAATCCTTATGAACCTTAACGCCCGGCGCAAAAACCGTCGTACTGTCCATCGCCGCCGGCTCATATACCTCCAGCCACTGGTCGGCAAGGCCGCCGCCTATAGCGCCGGCAGCCGCTTTAATGATTCCCATGCCATTCAGCTCCTTTATCCCGGTTGATTTTTTGTTTCAGGAAAAAGCGCGGCGGTATTGCCCACGCTTTTTTATTATATCGGATGCAGGTACAAAACACAAGGGATTTATGAGATGTTACTAAAAATAAAAATAATTTTAAGCTCTTTTACCTATTTACTTATACAAAGAATGTAAATATAATTGTATTATAATAAATTATTGATTTGATATTATAGATGAAGGCGAAAAATTGTGCCGTTTAATACAAAACAGAGGGACACCTGCAGACGCCATGTCCGGTATAATGTAATCGGTCCGCCTGTTTTCCACTGGAAACAGGCTGTTAATAAAGACAAGGAGGAATTACAAATGAAAAAGGTATGTTCAATGTTTTTAGCCTTGGTTCTGCTCACTGCCGCATGCAGCCTTCCCGTTTCAGCAGCTTCTGTTGATTTAACACAATACCAGGAAATTGTGGATGAAATCAACAGGGATTACGGCTTGGAGTTTGCACTGACGGCAGGGGTACAGCCGACGGTAACGCCGGGGGAATTCAAAAAACAGGCGCTTGCCGCCGCAGTCCGGCAGCAGGCGGTCGAACAGGAGCTTGCAAATATTCAGGGCGAAGAGGAAAGCCCTGTCTCGGCTCTGGCCACGGGATATGATGTCAGCAGGAAAAAGACAATTGATGGGACGTATTATATCAGCTGCGTATATAACTGCTTGCCGGGGACGCCTAATATTGTAAGAAATGTCCGTTCCGTACAGGGCGGCGTGCTTACGCCGCAGTTCAACGCGATTATTTTTCAACAGACAGGCTGTGATGTGAAGTATATCGACAGCCACAGGACTGCTGATATTACCGTATACGGCACCTGGACACAGGGAATTTTGACCATCCAAAACTATAAGCTGCATGAGGAATTCGGGTTTGTCCCGCGGGGAACTACATAATAATAGGGCAGCATAATAGAAAAGCCCCTGCCTCGGCAGGGGCTTTTTTACGGTCGGCCAGAAAAAGGAAGATTTGCAATATGTGCTTTGGCTTGAGAAAAAATTTTTTTGTAGTAAAATATATATGTAAAGGATTGGAAAAGAAAGAGAGGATGGGACAGGTAAATGAATACAACGAACAGGCTTAGGGACAATATGGAACGAGAACCGATAAAGAGCAGCTTTTTGTTCTTTTGGACCGCGGCGGCAATGGCAGTTTTGTTTATCGGCTCCGTCGGGCTTGAGCTTTCCATAACGACTGACATATTCAGTACGGCAGAGGAAGCGGGTCTTTTTACGGCCTTCGGCGTAATGGTTCTCAAGGCGGCAGTGTTACTGGGCATGGCCTTTATTGTTTTGCTTTTTCGCAACGATAAAGGAATAGACGCTGCCGGCTCCAAACGGCTGTTCTTTCCTTGGGCCATGGCTTTTGTCGTAATTCTGGCAGGAAGCTTTCTCCCAGAGCTTTATACTTTTTTAATGATGGGAGAGCTTGATTTTTCAATCAAACAGCAGATATCCGAGAACGCCGGATTTCTGCTGACAGGAGCGGTATTGTTTTGTATCGTTTTTTTGTCATATAAGATTACGGGCAGCAAAAGATTTCTTCGTTTGCTGATAGCGGATATCATCATTTGCGGCGCATGTGCGGCGGTTCTTCCTTTACCGCGCGCAAGCGTTACAGATGCGGCGGGGAACGTTACCATATATGGAATAGCGCAAACCGCGGCCCATTATGCTGATTACATAATTTTTTCCGCCAATTTGTTTGTGGCAGGCAGCTACTGTAAATTGAATGAATCCGCAAGCGGAAATTTGCTGTAAAAAGAACCGCTCAAGCTTTAGCTTGAGCGGTTCTTTACGTATATCGATTTGTTACTGCCCTACCTGGATTCCCAAATCCTCAAGCTGCTGCGGGTCGACAGGGGAAGGGGCGTTTGTCATCAGCTCGCTTGCGTTCTGTACCTTCGGGAACGCGATAACGTCTCGCAGGGTCTGCGCGCCAATCATCTGCATGACCAGGCGGTCAAGCCCGATTCCCATACCGCCGTGCGGCGGCGCGCCGTACTGGAACGCGTCGGTCAAAAAGCCGAACTTCTGGTGCGCTTCCTCTTCGCTCAGGCCCAGCATACGGAACATGCGGTTTTGCAGCTCGGGATTTGTAATACGGATGGAGCCTGAGGACAGCTCAATACCGTTTAAAACCATATCGTACGCCTTGGCGTATACCTTGCTTTTATCCGCCTCCAGCTTATCAAGGCACTCGTCGGTCGGGGAGGTGAAGGGATGGTGCATGGCGACCCATTCGCCGGTTTCCTCGTCCTTTTCAAAGAACGGGAATTCCACAACCCACAGGAAGTTGTAGCCCTCGCCGATGATGTCGAGCCGTTTTGCGACCTCACAGCGCAGCGCGCCGAGCGCCGACAGCACATGGCTGTTGTTTGTGTCCGCGATAATAAAGACTACGTCCCCGGTTTGCGCGCCGGCTTTTTGCAGGATAGCCTGCATTTCTTCCTCCGACATGAACTTAGCAAAGCTTGACGCAATACCGTCGTCGGTCATCCTGATCCATGCAAGCCCCTTTGCGCCGATACCGCGGACAAATTCTGTCAGCTTGTCAATTTCTTTCCTGGAATACGTCTTGACAGCGTTTTTCGCGGTAATGCCGCGTACGCTGCCGCCTCCGTCTGCCGCGCCTTTAAATACGCCGAAGCCGCAGTCCTTTACAATAGAGGTCAGGTCGTAAAGCTCCATGCCGAAACGTGTGTCCGGCTTGTCCGAGCCGTAGCGCTCCATCACCTGGTTGTAGGTATAGCGTGGGAAGGGCGTGGGAATATCCGCGCCGAGCGCTTCTTTAAAAACGCGCTTAATGTAGCCTTCGCCGATTTCGAGGACGTCCTCCATGTCGGCGAACGACATTTCAAGGTCAATCTGCGTGAACTCCGGCTGCCGGTCGGCACGCAGGTCTTCGTCGCGGAAGCAGCGCGCAATCTGCATATAGCGGTCAAAGCCCGCCACCATGCAAAGCTGCTTGTATATCTGGGGCGACTGGGGCAGGGCGTAAAACGAGCCCTTGTGTACCCTTGACGGGACAAGGTAGTCCCTTGCGCCCTCGGGCGTCGATTTCATGAGCATGGGCGTTTCTATCTCAATAAAGCCCTGTTCGTCAAAATAGTCGCGCGTAATTTTCGCAATCTTGTGCCGCAGCAGGATATTGCGCTGCAAATCCGGGCGGCGCAGGTCGAGGTAGCGGTAGGTTAGGCGCGTCGGTTCCCCTGTGCTGCTGTTTTCTACAATCTCAAACGGCGGTGTTTCGCTTTCGCCCAAAACGCGGAGCTGTGTGACCTTGATTTCGATATCGCCCGTCGGGATATCCTTGTTTTTTGAGGTGCGCTCACAGACGGTTCCCACCGCGGCAAGCACATATTCGCTCCTTACGGCAAACGCCTTTTCAAAAACCCCTTTATCTGTCGAGTCGTCAAAGGAAAGCTGGACGATGCCCGTCCTGTCGCGCAAATCGATAAAAATGAGCTGACCTAAATCGCGCTGGCGCTGTACCCAGCCGCAGACCGTAACGGTTTTTCCGCAGTCTTGGGCGCGCAGCTCCCCGCAGTAGTTTGTCCGTTTGAGCCCTGTCATAAATTCTGCCATAATATAAAATCCCCTGTCGTTTCCTTTATTTGCAGGCGGCTTGTCCTTCCTGGAGAGAGTTGATAATCGTGTTTCTGCCGTCCTCCAGGTAAACCGCGAAGAATTTTTCAAAGAAGGTTTCGTCGAGCGCAATCTCGGTGACAGCGCCCGTCTGCATGTTTTTCAGGTTCGCCCTGCCCGTTTCGATTTCATTGTCCCCGAGCACAATGCTGAATTTCGCCCCGATTTTATCGGCGTATTTCATCTGCGCCCGCAGGCTTCGCCCGACTATGTCGCCCTCCGCCGCCAGGGACGCGCGGCGTACCTGTGCGATGAGCTCAAACGCCTTGCGCTGCGCCTTGTCTCCCAGCCCCGCGATGTAAAGGTCGCAGGTGTCTGGTTTTGGTATTTCGATATGCTGCGCCTCCATGAGCGCGAGCAGGCGCTCCATGCCGAGCGCAAAGCCGAGCGACGGCAGGTGCTGCCCGCCGAGCTGCTCAATCAGCCCGTCGTAACGGCCGCCGCCGCAGACGGTGCCCTGCGCGCCGAGCGAGCTTGTAATAAATTCAAAAACGGTTCTTGTGTAGTAATCGAGGCCCCTTACGATTTTCGGGTTGACGGTGTAGGCGATTCCCGCGCTGTCGAGATACCCTTTTACGCCCGCAAAGTGCTCCCTGCATTCTTCGCAGATATAGTCGAGCACCGTCGGCGCGCCCTGCGCTATTTTAGAGCACACGGGGCTTTTGCAGTCGAGAATGCGCATGGGGTTGCGCTCCAGCCTTGAAAGGCACGTTTCGCAAAGCTGGTCCCTGTACTGCTCAAAATAAGCGCGCAGCGCTTTATGGTACTGTGCGCGGCATTCTGGGCAGCCAATGGAATTGATTTCCAGGGTCAAATCGGTTACGCCGAGCCGGTCAAACAGGGACTGCGCGGCGCTTATCAGCTCCGCGTCCGCCGACGGGTGGGCGGTGCCGTAGATTTCAAGGCCGAACTGGTGGAATTCCCTGTAACGGTTCGCCTGTTTTTTTTCATACCGGTAGCAAGAGACAAAGTAGCTTGCCTTGACCGGCAGGCCGTCGTTATAAACGGCATGCTCAAGCAGCGCGCGCGCCGCGCCCGCGGTGCCTTCGGGGCGAAGGGTAATGGATGTTCCGCCCTTGGTGTCGAACGTGTACATTTCCTTCTGCACCACATCCGTCGTATCGCCCACACCGCGCTGGAACAGCTCCGTGTGCTCAAATACGGGCGTGCGGATTTCCTTATACCCGTAGGAGGCCGCCTCCTCGCGCATGACATCCTCAATAAACTGCCATTTGTAGCTGTCGGCGGGGAGCACATCCTCCGAGCCGTATACGCGTTTCGTAATCAAAGCCATTGTGAAGAACCTCTGCTTTACGTAAAATATTGCAAATAAATTGCTATCTTTCCAATTATACATGTTTTTTCGGCACGGCGCAAGCGGTTTCCCGCTTGAAACAGAAGGCGTTAAATAAATATGGCATAGTTTATTGATTGGTCTTTATCCTGTAACGGATGATTCTTTTTACAAGAAATAATTTGACGGCAGCAGCGCACAGCACGATGCATACGGCAGGTACTGTAAGCCATAACGGAATGGCTGTCCTGCACAGAACGCGAAGGAATACGGAAAGCGTAATCCAGAGGCAGCCTGTATATTCCAGAAGCCTTGTCAGCAGCTTGTCATGCTGCTCCAGACGGTAAATCCTGTCGGACCGAAGGACGTTCCTGCTCCTGTTTTGCAGGGCCTCGGCCCTTCCGGTTACGGCGGAGACGTCCAAAGTATGAAAGCTGTAGCCGCCATCCTTTACACGTGCGCATATCTTTTTAAGCGCTTCAAGCTGTTCAGCCTGGCTGTGTATTTCCTGTTCCCTTTGCTCCGCCAGGCAGGGGAGGGAAGCCGTGCCCTCTTCCAAAAGCCTGATGCTTTGGATTGAGATGCCCAGCGTTCGCAGGAATTTAATTTTCCCGAGCAGCTCTACGTCCTCCTGGGTGTAATCCCTGTAGTTATTTGATTCGTTCCTATCCGGCTTTAAAAGCCCCGCGTCTTCATAATACCGGATGTTTGCCTTTTTCATACCGGTAAGCTGTTCCACCTCTTTGATTGTCATGGCAGAACCTCCTTTCATCAGTATTTAACACCCTAAAGCCGCTTGAAGGTCAATAAAAAAGCTGGATAGTATGAAAAAAGGCGCCGCCAACACTCAGCGCGGCAGCGCCTTTTTAACCAATCAGGTTTAATTACCAGTGCGCCGTTTATTTTCCGCGCGGGCTTTGCCCCGCTTCAAAAACACGCTTGCTGTATATTCTCGGCAAAATCACAATGGCAAGGATTGCGGCAAACACGGCGGCGGACTGTATACAGCCCGGGGCAAAGGACAGGGCAACCAGCAGGAGTCCGGCAATAACCCAAACCTTTGCGGCAAAACGCTGCGTTTTCGTCCAGACGTCGTCGTTTTCAAACGCCCATGGCGCTTTTACCCCGACATAATAGTTGCGCGCTGTTTTAGGAAGCCGGTTACCAAAGAAAACCAGCAGGCAGCCGAGGATGATTGCCGCGCACCTTGTCACAAGCCGGCTGTCGGCGTTTGTTATTTCTATCAGCCCAAGCCCATTGCAGATGATGACAATTTCGGCGGCAAACAGGACCAGGATACCTGCAAAATACCAGGGAATATCCCCGGCTCCTTCTTTTTTGCCGGTTTGGTTAGCATGCAGGACAATACAAAGCGCCGCCAGGGCGGGGAACAGGAGCACAATCCATTTGGGCCCGGTGTTGCTTATCCCGGAATTGTTCCATTGGATTGCCAGTTCGTCAGGAAGGAAAAACAGCGCCGCAGCCGCGGCGGCAAGCATACAGGCGGATACCAGCCAAGCCGCTTTATCAATTTTTTTCATTGTAATCCCCCAATTCTTTGAGCCAGGCGAGAAGCTCTTCCATTACGCTCAGGTTAACCTCATAAAATATAAATTTTCCCTCGCGCTTATCCCGTATCAGGCCGGCCTCCTTCAGGACGGACAGATGCCGGGAAACGGCGGCGGCGGTCATGTCGAAATTTTCAGTGATTTCCCCTGCCGACAGCCTTCCTTTTTTCAGCAGGTTCAATATTTCACGCCTGGTCGGGTCGGCCAATGCCCGCAGCGTTTGCTGAAGTCCCAATACGCGCCGCCTCACAATCAATTAACATTTAACTTAAAAGTTAATTATATAGTATCAAACGGCGCGGCCTTTGTCAACAGAAACGTTAACCAAATAAAAAACAGCAGCGGCATTTGGGTAATGCTCCCATAAAAAAGAGATTTATAAAAAAACAAGGGAGTAAAGCAGGCGCTTTACTCCCTTGTGGCAATCATGCAAAAATAAATTTACAGCTTGATGATGTTTCTCCAGTCGAGGTCGCCGCGCTCCAGGCCGTGAATCAAAACTTCCGCCGTGGCGATATTGGTGGCGACAGGAATGTTGTGCATGTCGCATAAGCGCAGCAGGTTGATGTCGTTGGGCTCGTGCGGCTTTGGATTCAGCGGGTCGCGGAAGAACAGGAGCATATCGACCTCGTTGCAGGCAATCCTTGCGGCAATCTGCTGGTCGCCGCCCTGGGAACCACCCAGATATTTTAAGATTTCAAGGCCGGTCGCCTCCGAAACCATCTTTCCCGTCGTACCTGTTGCGCACAGGTTGTGCCGGCTTAAAATGCCGCAGTACGCAATGCAGAACTGAACCATCAATTCTTTTTTCTCGTCGTGTGCTATCAATGCTATATTCATGCAGAAACCCTCCTGTGTTTATTTCACGCTTCCGAAAAGCAATTTGTCCTGATTAGCAGACCGCAAGCGGCGGGTTCTCCCCGTCAATGCGCGCGGCCAGGTTGTTCACGGCCTCAAGCGCGGTGCATTTGCCGCTGTAGGAGGTTCCCTTCTGGATGGCTGAAACCACCTGCCTGTTTTCCGTGACGACGGCAATCAGCTGGATGCCGGTACCGTCGATGACCTCGTCAAGGTCGTAGTATACGTTCATTTCTTTAAAAGCGGAACGGGAAAAACGGTTGATGATAAGCCGCATTTCCTTCTTGCCCAAATCTAAAAGGCGTTTTTTTACGTTTTCACAGCCGCGCACGCTTGTAGGCTCGGCGTTTGCGACAACCAGGCAAAGCTCAGCCGGCGCGACCGCCGTTTCAAAGCCCTTGCCCACTCCCGCCGGGGAATCGATGATAATATAGTCGTACTGTGGCGCAAGGCTCTTTACAAAATCGGTAAAGACGCGGGGGGACAGCTCGTCGCCTGCGCTTTGCGGCGCGGGAATCAAAAACAAACCCTCCGAATACGGGCAGGGATAGATAATGTGCTCTGTCTTGCAGTTGCCGCAGACGGCGTCTGCAATGTCGAACACCAGGCTTTTTGCCACGCCCAGCATAATATCGAGGCCGCGCATCCCGCAGTCGCAGTCAATCAGCAATACCTTATGCCCCCGTTTTACGAGCGCGTTGCCAAGGCTTACCGCGACAGTGGATTTTCCGGTGCCTCCTTTTCCCGATGTGACTACTAAAACCTTGCCCATAAAAAGACCTTTCTTTGTTTATGGAGTGGGACTTTTTTATTTAAAGTCCTGTCCAATGTATATATTACCATAATATTGTCCATACGTCAAAGTGTTTTGAATCCATTTTTTAGCCAAATTTTTGTGAGAATTCATAGTAATAATGAACTAAAAGTTATTATATTTCGGCGTGTTTGGTCAAACTACACAATTTTTTGACTGGCATTTCTAGTCGTCAATGAAATGCAAATATGTAGAAAAGGCATGCATCGGTTTAAACCCTTCCCGTGGAGCCGAAACCGCCCGTCCCGCGCTGTGTTTCGCCGAGCGTTTGCACCTGCTCGCTTCCAAGCATGGCAACAGGCAGGACAACCAGCTGCGCGACGCGTTCGCCCGGCTCAATCGTATAAGGCGTGCCGCTTACGTTGCAAAGGCCAACGCATATTTCCCCGCGGTAATCGCTGTCAACGACGCCGACGCCGTTCGAAAGGCAGATACCGTGTTTGACGCCAAGCCCGCTGCGCGCAAACAAAAACGCGCCGTAGCCGCTGTGCGGCAGGGACATGGAAAGCCCTGTGGGAATCATAACGAGCTTTTGCGGATGAATGGTAATTGGTTCGCCGATACAGGCATGCAAATCCATGCCCGCGCTGCCGGGCGTCGCGCGGTGGGGGATGACTGCGTTTTCCCTCAATTTCATAAATTTAATCGTTTCCTCCATCGTTTCAATCATCCTTCCTTTATAAGGTAACCGCCTTACAGCACGCCCCTGTAATAAAGGCCGCGGGTAAATGGCTCTGTTACGCACTTTTTTTCCTCAAATTTCCTGAATATTTCCTCTTTTTCCACACGGTTTTCCACAGAAAAGCGCAGTACGCAGAAGTCGGCGCGTGAAAAGCCGGTTATTTTGTCGAAAACACAGAGCGGTACGCAGTTTAGAACCTCCGTACAATTATAATCGCACTGCATTGGAAATTTTTCGCGCTTCCTGTCGGTAAGGTGCTGGCTGTGTTTACAGGAGGAGCAATCAGCCTTCCCGTTTTTTACAGGACAATTCCTTGTAAGCATCAGAGGCAGACGCCCATAGGCCAGAAAACCGCGCGGGATTTCTCCTGCCAGCGCATTTGTTTTCTTTTCTGTCAGCTCAAAAGACGTTTCCACGTCGCTTAGCCCACAAAGGCGCATCTGTTCAGCCGACAGGCTGTTCATTATGTTCAGCCCAAAGCCGCCGTGTACGGCAAACCCGAGCTCCTTTGCCAGGGGGATTGCCCCGATATTCTGCGCAAGCGTGTGCGTAATGCCGCGCTCCTTTGCCGCTTTAAGATACGATATGATTTGCTGTTCCCGCCCGAACATGCCGCGCGGAATTTCAACCGCCAGGGGAAAGCCCTCCTCCAACAGGGAAGAAAGCCTGTCTGCGGCCGTATAAAGCGGAACATAGACAAGCTCGCACCGCTTAAAGCAGGCGGGAATATCGGAGTCGGCAAAACGGGCGCGTACGGCAAGCCCCCTTTGCCCGGCGCTGTGTTCGGGTACGGCGGCCTTTGTATCCTTAAAATGGAGCGCGCTGCGCAGTGCGCGCGACTGCTCCAGCTTTTTTAAAGCCTCCCGCCGCATTCCGTTGATTTGGGACAGCGGAAGCGACAGGCCCTCGTCGATATCACAACGTACGTCGCGGCATACAAAGGGCGTCCCGCCTGTTTTTTCAAGCTGGACAACGCACTTCGACGCGTCGAGCGGCGCGTTTAAAGCAGCCTGCGGAAGCGCTCCTTCTGCACAGGCCTCATGCGACTCCAAATCACGGGCGGTAAGCCTTGCGGGGCGCCCCTCTTTTATTTGGAGCGCAAAGCTTACGGGTATCCGCTGCTTTTCGTCCTTATACTGCGCCCTGATTTGTGAAAGCAAGGCCGGCTGCGCGCCGGCAACGTCCTCTTTCGTCCGCGTGCCGAACATCTTCCGGCCAAGCTGTTCCCCGTAATATCCGTCGGTAAACCCGGAACGTGAAAAAACCTGCTCTAAAAGCTTCGAATCCTCATACGGCAGGAAACCGAGGCTTACAGCCTTTTTCGCCGCCGCGACGGAGGCCGCAACGTATTCAGGGCGCTTCATGCGCCCTTCTATTTTAAAGCTATGGACGCCCAGGCCGCGCAGCTCGCCCAAATGATGGAGCAGTGACAAATCCTTCAGGCTCAGGTCATGCCCTGTCCCGCCCTGTACGGAAAACGGCAGGCGGCAAGGCTGGGCGCACTGTCCGCGGTTGCCGCTGCGCCCGCCGAGCAGAGAGCTGAAGTAGCACTGGCCCGAAACGCTCATGCAAAGCGCGCCGTGTACAAATACCTCCAGCTCTATCGGGCAGCTTTCCGCAATTTCCGCAATCTCTTCCTTTGAAAGCTCCCTTGCGAGCACCACGCGGGAAAAGCCTTGCCGGTAAAGTTCCTTTGCGCCCTGTGGCGTATGGATGGACATCTGCGTAGAGCCATGCAGCCGAAGGGAGGGGCATGCGCTGCGTATAAAAGAGGCAAGGCCTATATCCTGCACGATGACCGCGTCGACCGGCAGGGAACAGGCCTCTTTCACAGTTTCTGCGGCGTCGTCCATTTCGTCGTCCGTCAAGAGCGTGTTGAGTGCAAGGTATACCTTTACTCCGCGCGCGTGGCAGTAATAAACAGCCTTTTCGAGCTCCTGCTTGTCAAAGTTCTGAGCGGACGCCCGCGCGCTGTACCGCTTTGCGCCGATATATACCGCGTCTGCGCCGCAGCGGACAGCGGCGGTAAGCGACTCCATTGAGCCTGCGGGCGCTAAAATTTCCGGGTTCAGGCTCTTATTCATCTGTTATCAAAAAAGCTCAGCATTTCGTCCTCCGTCGCCGGGTCCTGAAAATCCTCGCGGCGGTACTCATCGCTGATTTTGTCGTTATCCTGGTAATTGATTTTCGGCAGTGGTTGCTGCGGCTGTCTTTGCAGCGGGGCGGCGCCCCGCTGCGCGCCGGGCTGGCAGTAGCCGTTCTGGTTCCTCTGGCGGCTGTCGCCGGGGCGTGCCTGCCGCTGCTGCTGGCGCTGCCCCGGCTGCTGCAGGGGTTTCTGCTGTGCGGGGCGGGCGGTGCTTTGGGCGGCCGCAAGTTCAGCTTTGAGCTCCTCAATCCGCGCGTGCAGGCCCTGTTTTTCTTCCTTGAGCTGCTCGTTTTCCACCGCAAAGCTCTCAAGGCTTTCCTTTGCCTTCTGTTCAGCTGCCGCGCATTCCTCATTGTGTTTTAAAAGCTCCGCCGTGACCTTCTTTTCCTTTTCGAGCTCGTCGCAGTAATTAAGCGCCGCGAGCACTGTCGCCATGGAATTCGACAGGTTATGATGCTCTTTTTCAAGCGCGGCGATGCGCTCGTCCACAATCGTGCAGATATGCGCGATATATTCCCTGTCCTCATCCGCGCTGATGACGAACTCCGTATTGTTGATTTTGCATTTTATTTTATTTTTGCCACCCATAAAGCTCACCCTTTTTCGTTTGATGTGCGCCGAAGGTTGAAACCACGGCGCGCAAGGCTGTACGGTTTCATGTGTATTCACGGTTATTATAATATATCCGCGGCAAAGTTTAAAGGGATTTGCACAAATTTTTGGAGCGTAACATAATTTTTCCGCTTTTCAGGTACCTTAATAGAAGGCGTTTTTCCAAACCGGATTCTCGCTTCTCCGTTAGAAAAAGGCAAGTTCCTGTTGAAATGGGAGCCCGCGGGTAGTATAATATAAAATACTATGCGGTTTTTTCGGGTAGAATTTCAATCGCATGAAAAAGGGATACAATTTACTTTTAATATCCAGGAGGAAGAAGTATTTATGACTGATTACAATCTGACGGCGCAGCAGGCGCAGGAGCTTATTGAACAGAAGCTCTCCCACAATTTTGGGGTAACGCCGGCCGAGGCGACAGACGAACATTTTTACAAGGCGACGGCGCTTGTCGTGCGCGACCTGATGAGCAAGGGCTATTCTGATTTTCATGACAGGCAGGTACAGCAGGGCAAGAAAACGGTTTATTACCTATGTATGGAATTTTTAATGGGGCGTTCCCTCAAAAACAGCCTATATAACCTGAACATGGAGAGCGCTGTGTCAAAGGCGCTTTCAAATCTTGGCGTAAAGCTTGAGAATATTTACGAGCAGGAGCCTGACGCGGGACTCGGCAACGGCGGCCTGGGAAGGCTTGCCGCCTGCTTTTTGGACGGGCTTGCGTCGCAGGCGTACCCATCGATGGGCTATTCCCTCCGCTATGAGTACGGTATCTTCAGCCAAAAGCTGATTGACGGCTGGCAGACCGAGCTGCCCGATTTCTGGCTGCCGGGAGGAAGCGTTTGGCTTCAGGGACATCCGGAAAAGGCAATTGAGGTTTCCTTTAACGGCCGCGTTCAGGAAAGCTGGCGCGACGGCTACCACAGCGTTGAAATTAAAGACGCGGACACCGTGCAGGCTGTCCCGTACGATATGCTCGTCGCGGGCAAGGATGGCAGGGGCGTCAGCCGCCTGCGCCTATGGGCGGCGGAGTCGAAGGCGTTCGATATGCAGCTCTTTAACGACGGCGAATATATCCGCGCGATGGAGCGCAACGCCATGGCGGAGACCATTACAAAGGTGCTCTATCCGGGCGACAACCACACAGAGGGCAAGAGCCTGCGGCTAAACCAGCAGTATTTCCTCGTTTCGGCGACGATTCAGGACATTATCAAACGCCACCTGCGCCATAACCGCTCGCTCGACAACCTGCCGGAGCTTGTTTCCATCCATTTAAATGACACACATCCGGTACTCGCTATCCCTGAAATCATGCGCATTATGCTCGACGAGTGCGGCTATGACTGGGATAAGGCGTGGGATATCGTAACGCGTACGGTCGCGTACACCAACCATACCGTCATGCGCGAGGCGCTCGAATGCTGGAGCGAAGACATGTTCCGCCAGAAGCTGCCGCGCATTTACCAGATAATAGAAGAGCTCAACAGGCGTTTCTGCGCGCAGCTGCACCAGATGGGCGTAGATGGCTACCAGGTCGGCAGGATGGCAATATTGAACGACGGCATCGTCCGTATGGCGAACCTGGCCGTAATGGCAAGCTTTTCGGTTAACGGCGTGTCCGCCCTGCACAGCGAGATTTTAAAGGATACCGTATTCCACGATTTTTATACGGTAATGCCGCAGAAGTTTACAAACGTCACCAACGGCATCGCGCACAGGCGCTGGCTCAACCAGTCGAACCCGGGGCTGTCGGCACTGATTACGGAGCTTATCGGCGACGGCTATGTGAACGACGCGTCACAGCTTTCAAGGCTCATGGATTTCCAGGACGACCAGGCGGTGCTTCAAAGACTTGCCGCGGTCAAGCGCCAGAACAAGCTCAGGATGGCGAAATATATCAAGGAGCACAATGGGATTACGGTTGACCCGGATTCTATTTTCGACGTGCAGGTCAAGCGCCTGCACGAATATAAAAGGCAGCTGATGAACGCGCTTCATATCCTGACGACTTACCAGTGGCTGCGC
Organism: uncultured Oscillospiraceae bacterium; assembly: GCA_900540275.1. Classification (GTDB taxonomy): domain Bacteria; phylum Bacillota; class Clostridia; order Oscillospirales; family Acutalibacteraceae; genus Scatavimonas. The sequence continues at coordinate 20,095 of UQFO01000012.1, forward strand.
GAGAACCCGAACGCCGAGTTTGTACCCAAGACTTATATTTTTGGCGCAAAGGCGGCGCCCGGCTACTATTTTGCGAAACAGATTATCCAGTTTATTGTGGCGCTCTCGGACAAAATCAACAGCGACCCGGCGGTGAACAAAAAACTAAAGGTCGTATATCTGGAGGATTACCGCGTGACGGTCGCGGAGAAGCTGATTCCCGCGGCGGAGATAAGCGAGCAGATTTCGCTTGCCGGCACAGAGGCCAGCGGAACCAGCAATATGAAGTTTATGATTAACGGCGCTTTGACGCTCGGCACGCTCGACGGGGCAAACGTGGAAATCCACGATGCGGTCGGCAGGGAGAACATGTTCCTGTTTGGCATGACGACGCCGGAGGTCGAGACGATTAAGAAGCAGGGCTACCATCCGCAGGTGTATTACCAGAACAACCATATTATCCGGAAAGCCGTTGATGAAATCAATACGGCCCGCTTTACCTCAATTGCAAATTCCCTGACTGGAAGCGACCCATATATGGTGCTTGCTGACTTTGCGGACTACTCAAAGGCACAGCAGGAGGCTTCGCAGGCGTATTTGAACACACAGCATTGGAACAGGATGTCGCTTGTCAATATCGCGAAATCCGGTATTTTCGCGGCGGACAGGGCAATCCGCGAATATGCGGACAGCATCTGGCATTTAAATCCGGTAGAGTAAAAAGACGGCAGAGAGGCGAGAGCTCTCCCGGCGGCATAATATAGGGGAAGGTTTATTTCAGCGAAAGGGATGGGATTATGAACGTTCCATACGATTCGAGAAACAGCTTTTACCGCAGCCCGATGGGTGCTGTGGAAGAGGGGACGCAGATTCATTTTAAAATTCTTGTACCGCGTTCGCTTAACTGCGTGAACGCGGACCTAAGCATCAAGCACGATTTCGACGGCGACTGGACGCGCTGCAATATGTTCTGGTGCGGCACCTGCGGCGACGGGTTTGAAACCTGGGAATGCCACTACACGCCGGAAAAGATTGGCCTTTACTGGCACGGCTTCCGCCTGCATACAAACGAGGGCATGCGCTTTATCGTACCCGCGGGGCCGGAGAAGAAGAGCGAAATCTGCCGCTCACCGGGTGCTGCGTGGCAGATAACCTGCTACCAAAAGGGCTTTGAGACGCCGAAATGGCCGCTCGGCGGGGTAATGTACCAAATTTTTCCCGACCGGTTCCATTTTTCAGGCAGCCGCAAGGAAAATATCCCGCAGGACAGGACGCTCCATGAGGACTGGTACGAAACGCCGGTCTGGCAGCCAAACGCCCAGGGGGAAATTACGAACTCAGACTTTTTCATGGGCGACCTTGAAGGGATTACGCAGAAGCTCGACTATTTAGAGGAGCTCGGAGTGACCTGCATCTATTTAAACCCGGTGTCTGAGGCATATTCAAACCACCGCTACGACACGGCGGACTACAGTAAAATTGACCCGCTGCTCGGCACAGAGGAGGACTTTAAAACACTCTGTGCTGAAGCGAAAAAACGCGGGATGCACGTAATAAATGACGGGGTGTTCAGCCATACGGGCTGCGACAGCGTTTACTTTAACCGGAAAGGCCGTTACCAGAGCGTGGGCGCCTACAATTCGCAGGAATCCCCGTATTCCAGCTGGTACCACTTCAGCCAGTGGCCTGACCAGTATAATTCCTGGTGGGGCTTCTATACCCTGCCGGAGGTTAACGAAACAGACCCGAAATTCAACGAATACATTAACGGGAAAGACGGCATCGTACGCAAATGGATGAAGGCCGGGAACAGCGGCTGGAGGCTCGACGTAGCCGACGAGCTTCCCGACGAATTCCTGGAAAACCTGAGAAAGGCCGTCAAGGAGGAAAACCCGGAAGGCCTCGTCGTCGGTGAGGTCTGGGAGGATGCTTCCAACAAAGAAAGCTACGGGCACAGGAGGGCGTTTCTGCTCGGCAACCAGCTCGACAGCGTAATGAACTACCCATTTCGCGCGGCAATCCTTGATTTCCTGCGCGGCGCCGACGGCAGGGATGTAATGGAGCGTATTATGTGCGTGGTGGAGAATTACCCCAAGCCGGTTTTAAACGTTTTGATGAACCTGCTCGGCACGCACGACACCGAACGCGCGCTGACCGTACTTGCGGGCGAGCCCTTAAACGGCAGGGACCGTAACTGGCAGGCGAATACGAAGCTTACCGACCAGCAGTACGAGCGCGGTATCAAGCTGATGAAGGTTGCGGCCGGTATGCTTTATACGCTGCCAGGCTTCCCCTGTATCTATTACGGGGATGAGGCGGGCATGCAGGGCTACCGAGACCCGTTCAACCGCGCGTGCTACCCGTGGGGACGGGAAAACAAGGAGCTGCTCGATTGGTTTAAGGCGCTTGGAAAGCTCAGGAAGGAATGCTCCGCGCTCAAGAAGGGCGACATCATCAACGCGTTTACCAGCGGCAGGCATATCTCCTATGTGCGCCACGACAGCGACGGCGCGCTGTTCTGCGCATTTAACGCAAGCTTTCAGGACGTGGCCATCGATATCCCGCCGGGATATTCCCACGGAAAGCTTTTGATGGGTACGAGCCTGCAAAACGGCAGGCTTATTATTCCCGCGCTTGGCTGCGCGTTTATTGAGATTTGACGCTTCACCGGCAGCAAAAGAAAGAGGATGGCGGTATGGCAGAGTCCAGGCAAAAGAGGATGGCGGTCGTAAACGATTTTTCCGGATTCGGAAGGTGTTCGCTTGCTGTGTCCCTGCCTGTCGTTTCGGCGGCGGGTATTGAGTGCTGTGCTCTGCCGACCGCCGTTTTTTCCAACCATACGGGCTATCCGGACTATTTTTTCGACGATTACACCGAGAAAATGGAGCCGTTTATTGAAAAATGGCGGAAGCTTCAGCTTGAATTTGACGGCATATACACGGGCTTCCTCGGCTCAAAACGCCAGATAGATATCGTTATGCGTTTTATCAAAGCTTTTAAGACGGCTCAGACAAAGGTAATCGTAGACCCTGTTATGGGCGACCATGGCAGGCTCTATACCACCTATACCGACGATATGTGCTTGGAAATGAAATCGCTTGTCAGCCTTGCGGACATTGTCACGCCAAATTTGACGGAAGCGTGCATCCTGACCGGCACCCCGTACCGCGGCACGCCGTGGGAGAGGCGTGAGCTTGCGCGCATGGCGCGTGAGCTTTGTAAGATGGGTGCAAAAAAGGTGGTTATCACGGGGATTTCCCGCGGACAGGAGCTTACGAACTTTTTATACGAGCAAAACGGAGGGGCGGGCGAAAGCCTCTGCACGGTCAGCGGGCTCAAGGTAGGGGGGGAACGCGCCGGAACGGGCGATGTATTTTCCTCTATTGTCGCTGCCGACATGGTAAATGGGCTTGAATTCAGGGAATCCGTCATCCGTGCGGGCCGGTTCATCGCGCGCGCTTCCCGCTATTCCGACGAACTGGGCGTTCCCCCACAGGAAGGCATTTGTTTTGAACCGTTTTTAAAAGAGCTGTAAATTTGGCGGGAGGGCAGAACGTATGGAAGAAAAAAAACAAAAACATAAGCTCAACATGCTGGGACCAGGCAGTGTTATGAGTAAAATTATTACAGTACTCTTTGCGGCGGCGGTTGTGCTTTATTTTACCGGAAACAGGCTCTGGGCATATATTACGGGCGGCATTTCCGTTGTGCTGCTCTTTATCCTGCTGGTTTTGCTCGCGGTTGAGCAGCATCAGGACAAAGTGCTCACGCGGCAGCAGCTGGAAGAAAACGAAAGGAACCACGAATACTAGACAGAAGCGTGCGGCCTGCGCCGCCCATATACTCTGTAATTAAACGGCATAGCCTTTGGCTATGCCGTTTTAGCGTTTTATTCCGCGATTTTGAGCCAGAAAGAAGAAAGCCTTTCAATGGTAACGAATTTCTTTACCAATATCGCATTTTTTACGCTGTTTGTTATAATGGTGAAAGAAAGTGAACGAAAGGGGCTGCGATTATGACGGGACATGTCATAAAAATTAATGAAAATAAATGTATTGGCTGCGGCATATGCGTAAAGGATTGCGCTGCAAACAATATCGGGCTTAAAAATGGGAAAGCTTGTGTTATGTCAAACGATTGTATCATGTGCGGGCATTGCGTAGCCGTATGCCCAAAGGAAGCGGTTGCCATCAGCGGTTATGGAACAGGGCCAATCGCCAAAACCGGCGATATTCGCCTCAATCCCGACAGCGTATTGGATGTAATCCGTTTTCGGCGCAGCGTGCGTCAGTTTCAGGACAAAAAAATTCCCCATAATGTATTGGAACAGGTTCTTGAGGCTGGCAGGCTGACGCACACGGCAAAAAATATGCAGGACGTTTCCTTTGCTGTTTTAGAGAAGGAAAAAGCAAGGATAGAACAGATGGCCGTCCGCCTGTTCAGAAAAGTAAAGCCTTTTGCGGGTTTGTTCAGCCCTTTGGCGAGAAGGAACCAAATCGATGACAATTTTTTCTTTTTCCATGCGCCTGCCGTAGTCGTTGTCATTGCAAAAAACACCATAAACGGCGCGCTTGCGGCACAGAACATGGAATTTGCCGCTGAAGCGAACGGGCTGGGCGTGCTGTACAGCGGTTATTTTGCCGCCGCCGCCAAATTTTCGAGAAAAATAAAAAAAGAGCTTGGGCTCTCCAGAGGGCAGACAGTCGTAACTGCTTTGGTACTTGGGTATCCGAAGGTCAGGTTTCTGCGTTCAGCCCAGCGTGAAAAAATCAATGTGAAATATTTATAGGGGTTGATTTTGTGGAAAAGGAATGTGAAGAACGGTTAGAAAAAATTATAGAGGGGTTTCACAGCTGCAGGAACGCCTTAACTGCGATAGGTGACGAAACCAGGCAGCTGATACTGTTCGCGCTGCTCCAAAGCGATTTGGCCGGCATCCGTGTAGGGGAAATAGCGCAGAAGACGCATATGACGAGGCCGTCGGTGTCCCACCATATGCAGATTTTGAAGGAAGCGGGCATAGTAAATATGCGCAAGGAGGGAACGATGAATTTTTATTATATCAGCGCGGACGAAACCCGGTGGAAAAATCTTGTGGATTTAATCAATTTAGTTTACGACGGCATTCTGCACATCACCGGCCCCGCGGCCGGCGACAGGTAGCGATGCCGATTCCTGCAATTTCTATCAGACGAAAGAAAAACGACGCGCCGCCGGCAGTATGCCGGCGGCGCGTCTTAAATTGCTGTCCTTATAAAACGGCTGAAATTCCGTGAAAAAGCTTTTATGTATTCGCTTAATTTGTATTTTAGCATTAACATTAAGGTTTTTGTTTACCGCAAACGCAGCTTCCCGCATCGTTTTGGTTGACTTTGCCGCAACTGGGGCAGGTCCATTCGTTTGTTCCCGTTAGAGGCTGGTTTGCTTGCCCGTACTCCTGGGAATCAGGCGCGGCTGAAGAAGAGCCCGGTACGTCGGCTGTTGCAGGCGCCGGTGATTTTTCTTCCTTTAAACCGGATATTTGGTTTGAAATCTTGTCCAAGCTGTCCAGGACGTTCGCGAAAAAAATAAAAACCAGCGTTAATATAGCCGCTATAGTCCAGGTTTGCAGAGTAACAAAAAAATTGGTTTCAGACAATCCCAAAAGCACACCGGCCAATACTCCCGCTACACCAATTATGACACTTATTCCGTAAAATATACCGCCTTTGTTCAACTTGCTTTCCTCCTGTAAATCAATTATATTTTGTCTCGCCTTTTCAGAATATGTTTTCCGCCCTCCTTTTCAACAAAATACGGTTTCATCACTTTACAAAACAGAAAAATTGTATTATCCTATCTATAGTTGCAATTGCAACTATAGAAATGCGAAAAAAAGAATATACTGTACTTATCAAAGTGAATTGTAAGGAAACGGGGGAATAAACATGGGCTATTTTGATTGTAAGCTGTTTGAAGGGATATCGAAGGACGATTACGAGGAAATGATGCGCTGCTTCCATCCCTCCGTTAAAATTTTTCAGAGCGGGGACGACGTTTATTCCTTTGGCAGCCGCGGCAAGGCGGTCGGCATTATCCGCAAGGGAAGCGTCAGCGTCGTGCGTACCGACGTAAACGGCGTGCGCACGATTATTGAGCATGCCGGGCCGAACGAAATATTCGGAGATATCTTTTACGAGGGCTGCCTCTGGAAAAATGAAATCACTGTCCTCTGCGACCAGGACTGTGAAATTATGTTTATCGACTATTACCATATTACAAAGCGCTGCGGCAGCGCCTGTATTTATCACAGCGTGTTGGTGCAGAACATGCTTACGCTCGTCGCCGCGCGCGCGGAGGGGCTGCGTGAGCATATCGAGATTTTGAGCTGCCGGACAATCCGCGAAAAGCTGATTGCTTATTTTACCCTGCTGTGCGCGCGCGCCGGAGACGAACGGTTCGACCTGCCGTTTTCATTTGCGTCGCTCGCTGAATATCTGTGCGTCGACCGCAGCGCGATGATGCGGGAGCTCAAAAAGCTGAAGGATGACGGGCTTGTTAAAACAGACCGCCGCCATATAGAATTGAACAGAAAGGCGGCTGCCGCTTAGATATGGTCAGAAGGAACCAGCCTTGCGATACTTCTGTTGCGGTAGCGCAAATCCTGCGTGACCTCTTTTATCACCTCGATAAACGGCGGCATAAAAAACAGTGCGTCCTCGCTTTCAAGCTCTACCTCCAGGATGGCGCGGTCGTTCCAGAAGGGATAAATATCAAGCTCGAACAGCAGGCCTTCATAAATAAAGCAGTGGCGCTGTTTTTTTACCGTCCGGCTCGTCGGGTCTGCCTTTTTTAGCAGGGAATCGTACTCTTCCCGCGTAATCTCCTCCTCGATTTCGACGCGCTTTACCGCCGTAATGGTGCGCTTGTAAGTTTTGGTGTACGTATATTTTCCATCCGCGCCGCGCTTGCGCACGCGCCCGCCGAACGGGGAACCGTCATTTTTTAGATATGTCTGCTCTATATCCGTCTTGCTATAGCCTTCGGCCTGCTCTAAAACGGGAATATCGGGGTAACGGATTAGGTATTTACGCTCAATTTCAAGCGGGGCGTCCTTGCACATAGCTGCACCTCATACATTCATTTTTAATCTTTCATGCCGCGGTTTTACAGCCGCGGCCTTTTTGCAAAGAGAAATTGCTGGGGAAGCGGTATAGCCGTTAAAATATCAGGAATCGCTGGATTCCATTTTTCTTCCCGTCAAAAAGGTGACGGCGCGTTCTATCGCGTCCTTTGAGTTTTTCCAATCGCCGCCGCGGCTGCGGTAATCGTACATCGTACAGAAATGGGATATGTCGCCGCCAAGCGTTTTGAGATATCCGCCCGCAAGCGATGCCGCCGCCCTGTAAAATTCCGGCAGCTTTTTTGAAGAGACCCCGTTTTTGCCCATTGCGGCCTGCATAAGCTGTGTGTAATGCGGCAGGCAGATATATTCCTGCTGTGTAAAGAGCGCGCGGAAGGATTCGTCGTTTTCAAAGCTGCGGAAAACTGTTTCAAACATATGCGCCATTCCCCAGTCGATTTTGTCGCAGACAAAGCAGGTGCTTTGAAGCGCAGAGAGTGCTGAAAGCTGCTTTTTATCAGGCTTTCCCTTTGGGGCTTCAGGCAGGTAATCTTTAGCTATCTGTTCCAAATGCGTTTGGAGCAGCAATGCGTTTTGCAGGCGCTTGCCGCTCTGCACCATCATTTCAAAGTGGTTCCGGCAAAAGCCCTTTTGGTTGGTTTCCACCCGGACGTCCGGTTCCATCATCGCGGCGCCGGTAATATATTCCACATAGTTGTGTTCAAGCATATCACGCAGGCGGCAGATGGGGCAGCCCTCCTTCGGGCCGAACACGTCGTTGATTGGGATGGTGCAGATTGTCTCGCGCATAAATTACTCATCCTTTCAGGAAGAAAAAGTTAACAGGGCTATTGTAGCATATTTTGCCGGGTTATGATACAATGAAATCATATTTGAGCACAACGCAGAAGGCGGTATTTTTTTGCAGTATAGTAAAACAGACACGGGTGCGGCGGTGTTCCCGGTCACGGACCTTAATTTAAAACAGACGCTCGACTGCGGGCAGAGCTTCCGCTGGGACGAGCGTCCCGACGGCTCCTTTTATGGCACAGCCTTTGGCAAAACGGTAACGGCAAGAATGGAAAACGATACGCTCTATCTCGACGGCGCGACGGTAAAGGACGCAAAGGCGGTCTGGACAGATTATTTTGACCTGCGCTTTGATTATGTGGCGGTAAAGGACGCGCTTTCACAGCTTCATCCCGTTTTAAGGGAAGCGGCGGCATTTGCCCCGGGTATGCATATTTTAAACCAGGATTCATGGGAGGCGCTTTGCTCGTTTATTATTTCCCAGAACAACAATATCAAACGCATCAAGGGCATCGTCGCGAGGCTGTGCGAGGGCTTTGGGGAGCAGAGGGACGGCGTTTACGGCTTCCCCCTGCCTGAAACGCTTGCAAAGCTTACGCCGGACGACCTCGCGCCAATCCGCTGCGGGTTCCGGGCGGGGTATTTGCTCGACGCGGCGCGGAAAGTGGCGTGCGGGGAAGTCGACCTGGGCAGGATACGAAAAATGGAAACCGGGAAAGCAAGTGAAGAGCTGATGAAAATCAAGGGCGTTGGGCCAAAGGTCGCGCAGTGCGCCCTTTTATACGGGATGCACCGCCTTGAGTGCTTTCCGCTCGACGTTTGGATGAAACGCGCGATGGCGCGCCTGTTCCCGGATTTGGCGCCGGAGGATTTCGGCGAATACGCGGGGATTGCGCAGCAGTACATTTTCCATTACAGCAGGATGCATCCCGGATTGTTTGAACCGGCACAGGCATAACAGCGGCGTTATCCAGCCGTTTAAAAATGGGCGGATACCGAATACCAGGGGAGGAAAAAACGATGAAAAAGAAGCTTTTGCCCTGCTTGCTTGCAGCGTGCGTCATAGCGGGCCTTATCTCGGGAACGGTTCATACGGTGGAGCTTACGCGTGAGGAGCCGGAAAGCTACGCGCAGGCACAAAAGAGCACAGGCCCGCTTTACTGGATGGGATACGAGCAGTGTTATACGGACGACGCACCGCTTTCAGAGGAACGGTGGGACAAAAATGTAGAGTGGGTAGAGGAAAATTTTCTGGAGTATGGCTATTCCATGATGTCAACCGACGGCTGGATTGAAGCGGCGCAGGAGGTAAACGAACACGGCTATGTAACGAAATATAATTATAACTGGACGAAAACATGGGCGGACATGGCGCGGCAGCTGGACGAAAAAGGTATGGCGCTCGGCGTGTATTATAATCCGCTGTGGATTACCGCGCGGGCGGCCGGCCCGAAAAACGGCTGTACCATAGAAGGGACGGACGGGCTGCCGGTTTCGGGGCTTGTAAATCCCGATTACGCATTTTTCAGCCGCTTTAAGGGCAATGAGGAGCTGCCTTCGGCCATTAAGCACAGCGGCGAAGACGTTGCGCTTTACTGGCTCGATACGGATAAGCCGGGTGCGGAGCAATATGTAAAAAATTATGTGAAATTTTTTGCCGGCGCGGGCGTAAAATTTTTGCGCGTCGATTTTCTCGGCTGGTATGAGTCGGGCGAGAGCGGCGACCCGGATAACTATAACGGGAGTAAGGCGTACGGCACGCAGCGTTATAAAAAGGCGCTTAAATGGATGCATGAGGCGTGCGAGGAGTACGGCGTGATGCTGAGCCTTGTGATGCCAAACCTCTATAACCACGCGGAAAATGAACTCCAGTACGGGGATATGATGCGCATCAACGAAGATGTGTTTAACGGGGGCTGGGACCATATCAGCGACAGGAAGCGCGGGCAGCACCAGGAGTACTGGTCTCAATGGGCAAATTCCTTCGACGGCTTTACGGCGTGGTCTGACATAAGCGGACGCGGGCAGATGATTCTGGACGGGGATTTCCTGCGCCTGAATAAATTTGTGGAAACCAAGGATTTGGGCAGGGAAGAGATAGACGCGCAGAAGCGTTCGGCCGTTTCCCTGCTTGCAATGGCGGGCGCGCCGATTGCTATCGCCGACCAGTACGATACAATCGACAACCGCAACGAAACGGGTATCAGCAATTACACCTATTACCAGAACGAAGAGGTTTTAGCTCTCAATAAGGCGGGGTTTGCCGGCAAGCCGCTTGCGCTTGGCTCAAGCGAGCGCTGGGCTGGGCAGCTTCCGGACGGCAGCTTTGCCGTCGGATTGTTTAACCGCACGGGTGAAAAGAAAACACAGAAAATCGACCTTTACCAGGACCTGGGACTGACCGGGGCTGTTTCTGTCCGCGATTTATGGAAGCACGAGGATTTGAAGCAATCGGGTAACCTCTTTGAAACAGAGCTTGCCCCCTACGATTGTGTGCTGCTGAAAATCACGCCGCAGGACGGTACGATGCGCTTTGAAGCGGAGGCGGCCTCCCTGTTTGGAGCCTCCATTGATTATGACGCGCAGATTACCGGCTTTGGCTGCGCGCAGATGGAACAGGGCGATAGGGCGCTGTTCTGCGTAAACGTAAAAAACGCGGGTGAATATGCGTTTTCCATGGGCTATGCCGCGCCGGAGGGGGCAATAATCGATATTGCGCTCAACGGGAAAACAGTGCGCAGTGCAAAAGAGCTCGACGAGGGGGAACGCTGGCAGCTCGGAGGCGGGCAGGACACCCTGTTCCTTAGAGGCGGGGATAATATAATAGAGCTCGCTGTCAGGGAAGGCGCGCTCGACCTTGATTATATCGATATTGGGGTAGAATCGCGGGCTTTTCCTATCAAAAACATTTATACGCAGGAGGCTGAGGACGCCGTGCTGCATAAGTCGGCAGAGGTTGGCGACAAGTATGAGCTTGCGTATTATGATGCGTATGTGGAGCTGCCGGACAAGGATGCTTCCGTCGATTTTACGATTGATGTTGGCCAAACCGGAATATACGAGCTGCGCCTGCGCTACGCAAACGGCTACAAGAGCAAGGACGCGCAGGCGAGGGTATCTGTAAACGGGCAGGAGAAGACAATAGGCCTCAAACCGATGGGCGTGATGGCCTGGAATAACTGGGACGAGGCCACAGTGCGGCTGGAGCTTCAAAAAGGCAAAAACAAGATAACGGTTGTAAATGCCGGGGATACAAAATTCCATCTTGACCGGCTGGCGGCAGAATTGCTGGAAGAGAAGGCCGTACAGCCGGGCAGCAGTACGCTGAGTACGGGCACGGATGCGCAGGGAGAAAGCCATAACTGGACGCAGATTGCCATTGCTTCGGCGGTAACCGCCGTGCTTGCCGTTTTTGCGGTATGCATCGCCGTTTTGCTTGTGAGACGGCATAAACGGCGGAATACGAAACCGGAGGACGGCGGCAGGTGATTAAATAGGCGAAAAACGATAGTAAATACACAGAAAAAGGCGCCCTATTGCGGGCGCCTTTTTCTGATAAAAATAGAATAAAATAATGAAAGTTAGCGTATTTTCACTTAAATAAAATATAATTTAGTATTTTACAGGATTTGCGGTCAGGTATTTCTTGACCATCAAAGCAACCTTAAAGACAATCGCGTCTTCAAATTCCCTTAAATCGAGGCCTGTCAGCTTTTTGATTTTTTCCAGCCTGTACACGAGCGTGTTGCGGTGTACAAACAGCTTCCTGGATGTTTCGGAAACGTTCAGGTTGTTTTCAAAGAAGCGCTGGATGGTAAAGAGCGTTTCCTGGTCGAGCGACTCGATGGAGCCGCGCTTGAAAACCTCTTTCAGGAACATTTCGCAGAGCGTTGTGGGCAGCTGGTAAACCAGGCGCGCAATGCCGAGATTATCGTAGCTCACAATGGTGCGCTCCGTGTCGAATACCTTGCCGACCTCCAGGGCGACCTGTGCCTCCTTAAAGGAATGCGCCAAATCCTTGATGCCCGTTACCGTGGTGCCGATGCCGACGACGCAGTGCGTGTAGAACTCACTCGACAGCGTGTCCACAATAGAGCCCGCAAGCTTTTCCAAATCCTTTGAATCGATGCCCGCTTTAATTTCCTTTACGAGCGCGATGTCCGTCTCGTTGATATTGATGACGAAATCCTTTGATTTATCGGGGAACAGGTTCTGCAGGATATCATACGCCGATATATCGGTTTTCGACGTAATCTTTATCAGCATGCAGACCCTTGTGACCTCTGAATTAAAGCGCAGCTCACGCGCCTTTAAATAAATATCGCCGGGGAGGATGTTATCAAGGATGACGTTTTTGATAAAATTGCCCCTGTCGTATTTTTCGTCGTAATACTGCTTGATGCTGCCAAGGGAAACGGCAAGCAGCTGCACGTATTTCTGCGCAATTTCATCGTTGCCCGAAACAAACACGGCGTATTCCGCCCTGGAGCTGCTTCCGAACGATTTAAACGTATGGCCGTTAATGACAAACGGCGCGGTAGAGCCGAGTGTTTCCGCCGTCACGCTTTCAATGACCTCTCCGATTCTACCGAGCTCGCTGCAGGCAATGACAACGGAGGTCTCATCGATTACTCCGATTGTTCTGTCTATGGCGTCCCTCATTTGATGAATAACACCCTGAAACAATCTGTTTGACATGACACAATCCCTCAATTCTTTGAAAAATAAGCGGGGGAAACGCTCTGGCTTACGGCAATCAAACTGCCTAATTCCCCATACAATACAATTGACATATACATTTTACACAAATTTCAAAAAAAATGCAACCTTTTCTCAAATAAAAAGCGTCCATTTCCATAATAATTCAGTGGAAAAAAAGGCGATTTTCTCCTTTTGACGCAAAATTGTCATAGCCAGGCGCTGTTTTGAAATTTGTCTGCCTAAACTTCAGTATATTTTGCTTATGCCTGAATGAGGGCATATTCTGCTTTTACTCTGCCGCTGCTGTGCGGTATAAAGTAAGTACCTGGAATACCTGTGCGCGGCGCACAGCGGTTTTGTGTACTCCGCTTGGCATAAATAGGTATGGTGGATAAGAGGGCGGCAGGATGCTTTGCCGCCCGCGGGCCGTAAGGGAACCCATCGAAAGGATTCCCCCCTCTTTGATTATCATCATATAAGGTTTCATAAAAATCCAGGAAGCTGTATGCTGTAAAAAGTACTTACCCGCCAAACAAGAAATCAAGCACATTCCAGCCGGCGTCGGTTTCCGCCCGGTAAAGCTCAGTAAAGCCGCACCGCTTGCAGGAAACAGTGATGAATTTTTTGTTCTGCACATCGAAAAGCTTCGCAAAGTTGCCGCCGGTCGCCTGGAACTGGCCGCTTTCAAATTCCGTGCATCCGCATTTCGCGCAGATGAACTGTTGCTTTTGTCCATATTGCTCCATAATGCCGCGCTCCTTTCTATAGCCAATATAAGAAAAAACGGCGGGACATATGCGTCCCGCCGTCTGTCTTCATCAAAAATCAGGCCTTATTTACAGAGCCGAACAGTTCCATCTTCTCTTTGACCGTCGCCTTGATTGCCTCAAAGCCGGGAGCGAGAAGCTTTCTCGGGTCGAAGCCCTTACCCTGTAAATCCTTGCCGTCCTCGATATACTTTCTCGTCGCCGCGGCGAAGGAAAGCTGGCACTCCGTATTGACGTTGATTTTAGAAACGCCCAGGGAAATTGCCTTCTTAATCATATCCTCCGGGATGCCGGTGCCTCCGTGGAGAACGAGCGGCATGGAACCGGTCAGCTGCTGGACGGCGTCGAGCGTATCGAAGCTCAGGCCAGCCCAATTTTCCGGGTATTTGCCGTGGATGTTGCCAATACCGGCTGCGAGCATCGTAACGCCCAAATCAGCAATCATTTTGCACTCCTGGGGGTCAGCGCACTCGCCCATACCGACGACGCCGTCTTCCTCGCCGCCGATGGAGCCAACCTCAGCCTCGATTGAAAGGCCTTTGTCATTGCAGATTTTTACAAGCTCTTTTGTCTTTTCAATGTTTTCCTCAATCGGGTAATGGGAACCGTCGAACATGATGGAGCTGAAGCCCGCTTCTATGCACTTGAGCGCGCCTTCATAGCTGCCGTGGTCGAGGTGAAGCGCGACCGGAACCGTAATATTAAGCTCGTCGAGCATGCCGTTGACCATATTGACGACCGTCTTGTAGCCGCACATATATTTTCCCGCGCCCTCAGATACGCCGAGGATGACAGGTGAGCCGAGCTCCTGAGCTGTCAGGAGAATCGCTTTGGTCCATTCGAGGTTGTTGATGTTGAATTGGCCGACGGCGTAATGGCCGGCCTTTGCCTTCGTGAGCATTTCTTTTGCGTTTACCAGTGGCATTTAAATCACTCCAAAATTTTAAATTTCCTGCTGCGCGTGTACCAAATGTTTGGCGCAAACGCGAAAACAGCGTTTACGAAGTTTATTATACATGATTATGTGCGAAATAAAAAGGGGGGAACATAAAAAAATCAAAAATTGAAAAGAGGCTTGACTTGTACAGGGGATTGCGGTAAAAATAAACTGTAAGAAAAAATAATATATTGGAGGATAAAACTATGCCCTGTATACAATTGAAAGTAAGCACGCCTGTAACGCAGAAGCAGGAGATAACGCTGAAGGAACGGCTCGGCCAGGCGATTACCATTTTTCCCGGAAAAACAGAAGCATGGCTTATGGTGGAAATAGAAGCGGACTGCCATTTATGGCTTAGCGGCGACAACAGCGCGCCTGCGGCGTTTGCTGAGGTGAAAATTCTTGGCACATCCACAAGGGAGTATTTTGAAAAGATGACTGCCGAGCTTTGCAAAATCTTCAGCGAGGTGCTGGGCATTCCCGGCGACCGGACGTATGTAAAGTACGAGGAGGTTACGCACTGGGGCTTTAACGGCGGGAATTTTTGAGGACTAATAGGGGGAAGACGGAGGAAAAGCAGTGGAAAAGAAAAATGAAGTACACGATAACCGACGGATTTTAGAGCAGCGGATTACGCTGTGGAAAGGCTTCTCAGTCAGGCTTGCGGATATTATTGCCTTTCTGGGAATCACCCTGCTTGCGGTGCTGGTGAGATACGCGTTAATCGGGGCGGTTTCTCCCGATTATACATATTATCTGGAACCGTGGGCGCGCCAGATTGAGAGTAATCCGGGCGGGCCGCTGATGTCGCTGGGTAAGAGTATTGGCAATTATACGCCGCTTTACATGTATTTTTTCACATTGGCGCAGTATCTGCCAATTGGTAAGCTTGAGGCAGTTAAACTGATTACGCTTGTATTTGACTTTATAGCAGCGTTTTTCTTTCTGTATTATGCAGGCAAAAGGACAGGCTCCATACCGAAGGGGCTGCTTGCGTATGGAGTAGTTCTTTTCCTGCCCTCTGTGCTGATAAACGGCGCGCTATGGGGGCAATGTGATATAATATTTACGTTTTTTATGGTACTGTCGTTTCTTTGGATTATGAAAGGGAAGCCGGCAGGCGGTATGATATTTTATGGGATTGCCTTCGCGCTTAAGCTTCAGGCCGTGTTTTTTCTGCCGGTTCTGCTTGTGCTTTGGCTCCATAAAAAAATGAAGCTTTGGACATTCCTGCTGGTTCCGGGTGTGTATCTGGTAAGCGTGGTACCGGCGCTGCTTTTCGGAAGAAGCCTTGAGGATGTACTTTCCGTGTACCTCAGGCAAACCTCTGCCTACAGTGCGAACCTGTCGATGGATTTTCCGAACATCTACCAGATTACCGGGGACCGTTTCATCGGACAAATGGGAACGGCAGCGGTTATTTTTACGGTCGCGCTTCTGGCGGTGATGGCATATTATCTTTACTGCAATCGGTCGATAAACTGGAATGCGGACAGGTATTTGCTGCTGGCGCTGTTTGTCCTGCTGCTGGTACCGTACTTTCTGCCGTATATGCACGACAGGTATACATTCCCGGCCGACATTTTTGCCCTGCTGCTGTTTTTCCGTAATAAACGGTATTTCTGGACTGTAATCGCAACACAGCTGCTGTCCGTCCTTTCCTACCAGAGATTCCTTTTTCAGCAGGAGGGAATACCTTATTCCTGGGCAGCGGTCGCGTATTTGCTTTTTCTGTGCTTTCTCGCATACCGGCTTGTCAGGCCGGAAAAAGCGAAAGCCCATAGCTTATTAGAAAAAAGCCTTTAAACAATTCAGGAAAACAATATAATGGAGGAATGGATAGAATGGCGAAATCTGACCGTTTTGAACGGGTGTACAGGCAGGGAACGCTTACCCAGACGGAAATATGGGTGGACAGGGAAACCGGCGTCAATTATTTATACCATGAGGACGGCTATTCCGGCGGATTGACCGTCCTGCTTGACCGCAGCGGCAATCCCGTGATTTCCCCCGTTATAGATTAATAAAAATCCGGTTATCCGGCGGTACGCTGCGTTGTGCAGACCCCAAAGGAGCCGTCGGGCAAAAAAGGAGCCTTTTACATGAAATCCTACAGAAAAGAATTATTTTTTCAAATCCCGTCGCGCCGCGGGCTTGTGAACATCACCGGCGACGTACAGAAGGCCATCATGGAAAGCGGTGTGAAGGAGGGCCTGGTGCTTGTAAACGCCATGAACATCACGGCAAGCGTCTTTATCAACGACGACGAGAGCGGCCTGCACCGGGACTATGAAGCATGGCTTGAAAAGCTCGCGCCGGAAAAGCCGTACAGCCAGTACCATCATAACGGGTTTGAGGACAACGCCGACGCGCATTTAAAGCGCACCGTCATGGGTCGCGAGGTTGTCTGTGCCATTACGAATGGAAAGCTCGACTTTGGCACCTGGGAGCAGATTTTTTACTTTGAATTCGATGGGATGCGGAAAAAGCACGCGCTGATTAAAATCATCGGTGAATAATCAGAAGAAATACAGGCCGGACGGGATTCCCGTCCGGCCTTTTAAAACCAATTAAGATATTTTACATGAATTTTTTTACCGGCCCCATCCTCTATATCGTAGGCAGCCAGGTAGACGGCATCAAAGGCCGCGCAGAGATACGGGGCAAGCTCCCGTTCCAATTCCCCTGTTTTCAGGGCCGAGACATTGATTGTTCCGCATTTTTTGAAATATCGATTATCAAACAGGCGGTCAAGCGTTTCTTCCCACTGCCTGGAAGCGGCGGCGCCGTTTAAAGAAGGGGCAACAAGAAAGCATTTGGTTTCCCTTATATCTTCTACGGCGGGTTTTGTATAGAGCGCACTGTAAAAATCGTCCTTTGACAGAATTTCTTCAAACATGCGCGTTCCCATTGCGGAAAGCCCTTGTACCTGTACCGCGTATTTTCCATAGGGCGTTCCGGAGACAAAAAAGCACTTCTGGAACAGCGCAAGGCCGTCCTCCATGTCCTCCGGCTGTGAAAACGCTTCCGCCAGAGGAAAAACCGACGTCATGGACAGGCCATATTGCTTTTGATAAAAATAAAGATGTGCGATTTCATGCTGTAAAAGCACGTTTTTTAAAACGAGCTCCTTATACCATGCAGACGGACGTTCCGCCTTTGGGAAATAAGGCGCGTTTTCCTGTAAAAATAGCAGGGAAAGCGGCAGAGCGGACGGCTCGTCCCAGATATGTATCCTTCTTTCTTCGAATGAAATTTCCTGAAGCATTTAGGTTGACCTCGTTTTTTTATTTATTCTATCATAAGTGAAAAGCGGTTTCATTGCAAACAAAAACAGCGTGCGTAAAGGTTTGCATGGACATTTTTCCTTCAAAATCCGTATTGTCTTGACGCGGGCGCATATATATTGATAGAATGAACGTGTTTTGCACAAAAGTTGAAAGCGGTGACGAGGAAAATGATGGAGCAGATTATAGAAGCGGTAACGCAGGGGAACGCGTTTCTCAACGGAATCGTATGGGGTGTGCCGATGATTGCCCTGATTCTCGGCACAGGCATTTACATGAGCTTCCGCACAAAGTTTTTTCAGATAAGAAAAGCGAAATATACCACAAGGGAAACGTTCCTTGCGATTTTCCGGAAGCGTTCCGTTACGAAAACAAAGGATAAAAAGGCGGTTTCGCAGTTCCAGGCGATGTCCACGGCGCTTGCCGCGAGCATTGGCACCGGCAACATCGCGGGTGTTGCGACGGCAATCGCAATCGGCGGGCCGGGCGCGGTGTTCTGGATGTGGATATCCGCCTTTTTCGGGATGATGACGAGCTTTTCGGAAAACGTGCTCGGTATCTTTTACCGCAAAAAGAACAAAAAGGGCGAATGGTCCGGCGGCGCGATGTATTACCTGGAAAACGGGCTGAAGGAAAAAAAGGGCCTGCGCCACTTTGCAAAGCCCCTTGCCGTTTTATTTGCGCTGTTTTGCGTGCTCGCGTCGTTCGGGATTGGCAATATGACGCAGGTTAACTCTATCGCTTCCTGTATGAAAACAGCGTTTGAGCCGATGATGGGCTTTGAAATACCAAATCTTGTGACCGGAATCGTGCTTGCCGCAATTGCGGGGCTGGTTATTATCGGCGGTATCAAGCGCATCGGCAAGGTAACGGAAAAGCTCGTCCCGTTCATGGCGTGCGCGTATATGCTTGGAACGCTCGTCATTTTTTTCTCGAACTTTGAACAGATTCCCTATGTGTTCGGCAGCATCTTCCACAGCGCATTCAGCTTTGAATCTATCGGCGGCGGCGTAGGCGGCGCCATTGTCAAGCAGGCTGTGGACATGGGCTTCAAGCGCGGCGTATTCTCAAATGAGGCGGGCCTCGGCTCGTCGGTTATGGTCAACAGCTCCTCCGACGTCAAGGAGCCGGTCGTGCAGGGCATGTGGGGCATTTTTGAAGTGTTTTTCGACACCATAGTCGTCTGCACCCTGACGGCCTTCGTCCTGCTTTCAAGTACGACGGGCAGCGCCGTGCCGATTGAGGAAGCGCTTCAGAATATCAGTACGCAGACGCAGTTCATACAGATTGCCGACGGCGCAGATTACGCAGGCGAAATCCCATTAATCGATGAAAATGACAACGGCGTCGTTATCCAGACGAAGGGGGAAAGCGGCGGGAAAAGCTTTTTGGCAAAAACAATCTGGGGGCAGGAATTTTCCGTACATACGCTGCCGGCTGAGAAGAAGACGGAAAGCGATTATATTTTTACAAACGTGATGACAGTCAAGGGCGTTCAAAGCACAGACCGCCACGGCGACCCGGTCGTTGATGAAAACGGCAGCCCGGTCATCAGCTCGGTCAAGATAGAAAAGGTGGAGGGCGTACCGCTGGTTACGTATGCGTTTTCGGAGCGCTTTGGAGACGCGGCGGGAATTATTCTTGCAATTGCGGTTTTGCTGTTTGCCTTTTCAACCGTCATCGGCTGGTCCTTTTACGGGACGAAGGCAATGGAATACCTGTTTGGGACAAAATCGACCGTACTGTATAAAATACTGTTTGTCCTGTTTATTGTCGTAGGCGCCACGATGAGCCTTGACCTTGCGTGGGGGATTGCGGATACGTTAAACGGCCTGATGGCTCTGCCGAACCTCATCGGCGTACTTGCGCTCTCCGGCACCGTTCTTAAAATCACGCATAACTACGTCAAGCGCAAGGCGTGCGACAATCCACGTATCGTCGAGCCAATGCTGTCGGCCTATCCGGACATCCAGCATGAGCAATATAAAAAGCTGATTGAGGAGGACGACGTTACTTCAAAAAAAGAAAACTAAACTGGGCTGCTGATGCCGCCGGGAAAATTCCCGGCGGCATATTTTATTCTGTATTTATTCACGGGGCGAAAAAAGCAAACAATAATTTATTATGCGATCTGGCGAAAAATCCATGTATAAAACTGCAAGGGCTTAATCTGAACAGACGGATTTACGTATAACTGTCCAAAATCGGGTAATTATATTATTCTTTTAAAGCCTATTTTTAAAATATCACATAATAATATGTGAATAACAGGAAATTGTGAAAATTCGAGTAATAATATTGTTCCTCTCATTCCGTTTATTTCCATTATACTGGTATTGTTAAATATAAAGCGTTGGAATTTAAAAAGGAGGCGCTGTTTTATGTCGCGAATTGACGAAGAGACTTCCTATATTTTAAGCCGGATTATCAGCCTGCGCACAAAGCAGGGAGAAAAGGCAGGAAAATATTTGTCTGAAAAGCAGCTGAGCAGGGATTTAGGCAAATCCGACTCCTATCTTTCCACGCTCAACAGCAACAAAACGCTGCCTTCCATGAAGACGATTATACGTATTTGCGAATACTTCGATATTTCCCTGTTTGATTTCTTTTTGGAAGAAGAGGACGATCCGGTATTCGCACGCACCTTGTACAGGGAGCTGCGGCAGTGCAGCGACGACGACCGCGCCCTGATTACCAAGCTGATTCACAGCCTGGCGGGCAAAGGTTCGGATAAGGAATCATAGCCCGCATAGCCGGGAGCCAGAGATAATTTTATATGATAAAACGCGCATCTTTCTTTTATCTGGTCAGATAAAAAAGCGATGCGCGTTTTTATTTCAATAATCAGCAGGAGCTATCCCGGCCGTTTTGGGGTTCCCCGGCACAATCTATGGCAATCCATTCCCAGTCTTCGCAGCAGCGGCCCTGCAGCCCTACCCATTTCTCAAGCAGCCTGCACCAGACGTCACATTTGTCTGCATAATACTCCCCATACCTGCAATTTGTGCAGGCCTTGTTTTCCATACCAACGCCTCCCCCTCATCAATTGCCAGACATAAGCGGTTTGGAACCAAAACCTTCAGAAAGAAGGTTTCCCCCCAGTTCCTTAACCGGTATGTGATGTTTGGTCACATTGTTTTTTTCGTCTAATTATACATCTATAGAATTAAAATGTCAATAACTATAGTTGATTTTATTTAACCGTTGATATTGATAGAATACTTCTATAGGAGTGGTTTCCATGTTAAATGAATTGAATGCGCAAATCGGCTGCCGCGTGCGCAGGCTGAGAAGCGAACAGAAGCTTTCCAGGGAGGGCCTGTCCGAGAAATGCGAGCTTTCTACGCAGTTTCTTGCCGATATCGAGTCCGGCAGGAAAAGCATGACGACTACAAGCCTTTGGAAGGTTGCGCGGGCGCTTTCCGTTTCTTCCGATTACCTGCTGTTTGGGAGCTGTGAAGAAAAAAACCTGACAGTTTTAATGGAAAAGGTCTCGATGCTTTCTAAAGAGGACTTGCCGCTTGCCGAAAGGCTGATTGACGCAGTTCTAGAAACACGAAGGAACAGGCTGGGGTAATATGGAGAAAGGCTGCCCGTACGGGCGGCTTTTTTTGATGATTGAAAATATATATCGGAGCACCCGTTTTTTCAGCGCTGGGCTTTCAAATAAAAGGTTGGGTTTCAGCGAATTTACAGGAGTGCTGGAAAGCTTTTTACCAATTGCGGCGAAAATATGCGAATTTTTGAAAAACGGGGGATGATAGTGCCTTGACGCTTAATGCGGCTATGTACTATAATAAGAATTGAATCTTCTATAGCCCTTTGGGCCGGGGCCGGCTTATCGGCGGGATTCGTTCAGAATGTTGGAAGCACAGGCACGCCGTCCCTCTTTTGGGAAGAGGGGGGACAGGCACAGACTTTGTTTGGCAGACGGACCGGCGCGTTTTAGGAAGGCGCGTAAACCGCAGACAGGCGGCTTGCGGTCCGGCGAAAGGAATTGTGGTATGATAGAATTAAAAAATGTGTCCAAGACATACCAAAGCGGCACGCATGCGCTCCACAACGTGAACCTCTCGATTGACGAGGGTGAGTTCGTGTTTATTGTGGGTGCGTCCGGTGCGGGCAAAAGTACGTTTTTAAAGCTCATTATGCATGAGGAAACGCCGACTGAGGGGGAAATCTTCGTGGACGGCGAATCAATTGCAAACATGAAGCGCAAGAAGGTGCCTTATCTGCGCAGAAAGATGGGCATCGTGTTCCAGGACTTCAGGCTGATTGACAAAATGACAGTGTTTGACAACGTGGCGTTTGCCATGCGCGTTATTGGGGCAAGCCCGCGTGCCGTTTCCCGGCGCGTACCCTACATACTGGGGCTGGTCGGCCTGCGCGACAAGGCAAAAAGCAAGCCCAGCGAGCTTTCCGGCGGCGAACAGCAGCGCGTGAGCCTTGCAAGGGCGCTTGTCAACAACCCCAAAATGATTATCGCGGACGAGCCTACGGGCAATATTGACCCCGAAATGTCACACGAAATCCTCGAGCTGTTAAGTGAAATCAACAAGATTGGCACGACGGTGCTCGTCGTCACACATGAGCATAACCTCGTCTCCGAATTCGACAGGCGGGTCATCACCATCGATAAGGGCCGGGTCGTAAGCGACTCAAAGCACCCTGAGCTCGGCGGCGGGGCCGCAGAGGAGGAAGCGCTCGACACGGCAAGGTATGAAGAGCTTATTAAGGAGCTTGAACCATACGGCGTGGACGAATAAGCATCGCCTTGCTGTATGAACAGGTGGAACGGGAAAGGAATTTGACATATGAAGGGTTTTGGGTATTTATTTAAAGAAGGGCTGAAAAACGTCTGGCATAACCGGATGATGTCCTTCGCTTCAATCGGCGTGCTGATTTCCTGCCTGCTTCTTACGGGAGCAGCCGTGCTGGTCTGTATGAACGTACAGTCGGTCGTCGCCTCGGTCGGCGATTCAAACGTGGTAAACGTTTATCTCGACGACGATATCAACGAGCTCGAGGCAAAGGCGATTGGCAGTGAAATTGAAAAAAACGGTAACGTAGAAAAATGTGATTTTTATTCAAAAGAGGTTGCTATTTTAGAATTCCAGGACGCGCTGGGAGAGGTTTTCCCGCAGATGCAGGGAGACCAGAACCCCCTGCCGCACGCGTTCCATGTATCGTTTAAGGACTTGTCCATCTACGACCAGACCGCTAAGGAAATCCAGCAGATTGACGGGGTGGACAAAATAAGTAACCGCAGCGACGTTGCGGAAAAGCTGACGAGCCTCAACAATCTCGTGGCGACCATGGGGCTTTGGGTGGTCATTATCTTAGGGATTATCTCCCTGTTTATCATTTCAAACACAATCCGTATGACGATGTACGCCAGAAGGTTTGAAATCAGTATTATGAAATCAGTCGGCGCGACGAACGCGTTTGTCCGCATCCCGTTTGTTGTCGAGGGCATGTTGATTGGACTGCTTTCCGGGCTGGTTTCCTCTGTGCTGCTGATGTTCCTGTACGACGCAATCATGGCGGCCGCGCAGCACATCGTACCGTTTACATCAATCAATTATAACGTAGTGGCGGCCCCCGTTACGGCGGCGTTTGCCATAGCCGGCATGCTTGTCGGCGCGGTCGGCGGGTTTATCTCAATCCGCAAGTACCTGAAAAAGGAAGGAAACGAAATTCTCGGCTGGTAAAGGATATTTTAGGAAGAGGTATTCCTTTGCGCCAACGGGAACATGAACCCGGAAGGATGATGGAATTGTTCAAAAAAATAATCGGCTTAATGCTTGCAGGCCTTCTTTGTACGCAGATTGTGGTATACGCGGCAACGGATATTTCCGGTATGGAGGACAAAAAGGACGACCTGCAGAGCCAGAACGAGCAGCTTGAAAAGGAACAAAAGAAAACGCAGGAGGAAATTGAGCAGAAGGAGCAGAAGCAGCAGGAGCTGGCCGCTCAGCTCAGTGAGCTGGATACAAAAATCAAGGACAGCCGCGCAAAGCTTTTGGAGCTTGAAAACCAAATCGCTCAAAAGGAACAGGATATTGAAACGGTGCAGCAGGAGGTTGACAAAGATACGAAAACCCTCCAGCAGCGCATCAAGGCCATCTATATGGCGGGCGATACGACCAACCTGGAAATTATACTCGGCGCAAAGGATTTTACCGATTTTCTCGACAAGCTGGAGCTTGTGGAAAATATATCGGAGCATGATTCCCGCCTGATTAACGACCTGAAGGACAGCATGGCCGCCTTAAACGACGAAAAGGAGCAGCTTGAAACGGCGAAACAGGCGCAGGAGGAAGAGCAGGCATATCTCGACGGCGAGCAGGCAAACTACCAGCAGCTCGCGGAAGAGAACAAAGAGCTGCTCAATGAGCTTTACGATGTAAAGGTCAAAACGGGCGAGGAGCTCGACCAGAACAACGCCGAGCTGAAAAAGCTCGAGAAGGAAATCAAGGAATATTACGAAGAGCAAAAGCGCAAGGCTGAGGAAGAGAAAAAACGCCAGGAGGAAGCACAAAAAAACCAGAATTCCGGCGGGGGCTCCTCCACAACAGACACGAGCGACGTTACGCCAACGGGTACGGGCTACCAGTGGCCGGCTCCCGGGTATACAATCCTTACCTCCCTTTGGGATGAGGACCGCGGCAGCAGGAACCACGGCGCGCTCGATATTGCCGGCGGAGATATCTTCGGTAAAAAGGCGGTCTCTGCGGAGGACGGCACCGTCGTCTTTACATACTCCGGTTGTACGCACAACTGGAGCAAGCCAATGAGCTACAGCTGCGGGTGCGGCGGCGGCTACGGCAATTATATTATGATTGACCACGGCGGCGGCTATTCCACCCTGTACGCCCACCTTTCATCGCTGGCTGTATCGACGGGCCAGACGGTAAAGAAGGGCCAGGTCATCGGCTATATTGGGACGACCGGCCATTCCACCGGGCCGCACCTCCATTTTGAAACCCGCTATATGGGCGAGAAATACAACCCGCTGCTGGAATACCCGCAGTTCCCCAACGTTTAAGAAAAGGCAATCCGCCGCGCGCACGTTTTGTGCCGCGGCGGATTTTTAATTATAGTGCCCATACGGAATACAGGTTTCCTTTCCGGCATAAAAATATCTATGATACTCAATTGGAAACCGGAGGATATATCTATGATTACGGCGCTTACCATAAAAGAAGAGATTCCAAAGGGCTTATGCGGAAGGGTTGGGGCTTTTTTCAAGCCGAACCCGCCCGTTCCAACCCTGAGCACAATAGGCGATACGCTTGCTGTGCTCCATGTGGAGTACGGAAGAAAAAGGGAAAAAATCGCGTGGGATAAAATTGAAAAGGAGCTTGGAAACGGCAAAAAGGAAGTGCTGTACAGCGGGGATATTCCTCTTCCGAGGGGGCTGAAGCGTTACCGTTCCCACGCACTGATGCACCGGATGGCGGAAAACGCGGCGCTTGAGGCCTTGTCACGCCTGAAGCTGCCGCCGTACCGGCTGCGGCTTGGCTTGTTTGACCCGGACGGCCTGAACGACGGGATGCTCCGCCTGTTATTGCCGTTTTCCTCCTGCATCAACGCGGTCAGCGGGAATATGAAGGCGTATATCGACCGCGCGGACGAAATTATGGAGGAAAGCGGCGCGTTTATTTCAGTACATAAAAGTATTGGCTGCCTTGAGAGCTGCCACGTCGTAATCGCGCCGGAAAAAATCCGCATGGAGCTTCCGCTTTCGGACAATACCGTCGTGTTTACAGGTGAAAAGCCCGCCGTCAGCGTGCGCGGGGTTGTTTTCGACAGGTATACCCTCTCCCTGCCGCAAAAATATGAGCAGATTCGGCCCGGTTCCATCAGCCGCGAATATTTTGCCTGTGCGCTTTACGATAAGGGAAGGCAATACGAGATTGGTTCCCTTATCCCACAGGGCTGTGTTTGTGCGGGTAAGCCTATGCCGATGGACGAGGTGTGCCGGTTCGTCAAGACGCAATGTGAAATACTTTAAAGGAATTTACCTGTACTTTGAACTTAAAGAAAATGAACGTATTTCACATTTTTGAAACTTTTTGGTTTATTAATAATATAATGAAGCCATATCGTAAGCAAAGGAATAACAATAGGAAGGCGGTGCCTTATGGCTGACGAATTTATCGACGCGTTTATACAGGCGGGCTGCAGCTTCCGCCCGGGAGAGGAAAAGCTGACAAGCGAGCAGCGGCAGGCTTATGAGCAGCAGCAGGCGGAATATAATAAGCTGTTTGATGAAATCGAAAACAAGCTGGGGGATGATTACCGGCTGATGCGCCAGTTTGAGGAAACAGCGAATTCCGTTTACAGTACGCAGGAGGAGTGGATTTACCGCAAGGGCTTCAGTGATTGCATTCGCCTGCTCAAATGGATGGACGCGTTTGAATAAGGCCTGGCGGTTTTGTCCTTTAACCCGGGACAGAACCGCTGTTTTTATTTCTCTCAAAAGATAAAAAAACGCCGTGTCGGTTGGGTACGGCGTTGACATTATTTCTTTTTAGGTATAAAATAAATTCGTATGTGAATTTTAATTTTAAAGGGGTGAAAAAAGATGGACGCAGGAAGTAGCAGCGGCACAGTACCCGGGCGAAGCGGCGGTAAAAGAAGGTGTGCGCGCCCGCGCGTCCGCTTTTTTTGACCCAGCCTGCTTTGACCGGTTCTTGTGTCGTACTTCTGCCTAATAACCAAATGTAAAAGTTAGGAGGAGAGACCAATGGAAAGGAATCCGGTAAGCTTTCAGGATACGATTACATCGCTGCTTGAAAGGAAAAAGTACACAACCCTGAGGGACATTCTGACCACGATGAACCCTGCCGACATTGCCGCGCTGTTCGACGATTTAGAGGACGACGCGCTGCCGCTGCTGTTCCGGCTGCTGCCAAAGGAACAGGCTGCGGAAACCTTTGTCGAGATGGACGAGGATATGCAGGAGCTTTTAATCCTTGGCTTCAGCGATACAGAGCTCAAGGAGGTCGTCGATGAGCTGTACGTCGACGACGCGGTCGATTTGATTGAGGAAATGCCGGCAAACGTCGTCAAACGTATTTTGCGCCAGGCAGACCCCGACACCAGAAAAATGATAAACGAGATACTGAAGTATCCGGACGACAGCGCCGGCAGTATCATGACGACAGAATATGTCAGCTTCCGCCCTGATATGACGGTGATGGAGGCAATCAAGCGGATACGCAGGACGGGCGTTGACAAGGAGACAATCTATACCTGTTATGTAATTGAAGACAACCGCAAGCTGGTTGGCATCGTTTCTATCCGTACGCTGCTTTTATCTGAAGAAAACGACGTCATACGGGACATTATGGAAACGCACGTCATTGCGGTCGGCACACTCGACGACCAGGAGGCCGTCGCGCACATGTTCCGCAAATATAATTTTCTTGCCATGCCGGTCGTAGACGGGGAAAACCGCCTGGTCGGCATCGTAACGGTCGACGACGCTATCGACGTTATGCAGGAAGAGGCGACGGAAGATATTGAAATGATGGCCGCTATCACGCCGACAGATAAGCCGTACATGAAAACTGGCGTTTTTGAGACGTGGCGCAAGCGTATCCCATGGCTGCTGATTTTGATGATTTCCGCGACGTTTACCGGCATGATTATTACTTCATTTGAAGACGCGCTGGCAGCGCAGGTTGTCCTGACTGCCTTTATCCCCATGCTGATGGATACGGGCGGAAATTCGGGCAGCCAGGCGTCCGTAACGGTTATCCGCGGCATATCGCTGGGTGAAATTGAATTCCGTGACCTGCCCAAGGTGATATGGAAGGAAAGCCGCGTCGCCGTACTGTGCGGCGTAACCCTTTCGGCTGCCAACTTTTTAAAACTGATGTTTTTCGACCGGGTGAGTATGCAGATTGCAGCGGTCGTCTGCCTGACGCTTATTTTAACGGTCATCGTTGCAAAGGTTATCGGCTGTACGCTGCCGATGCTTGCAAAAAAAGTCGGCTTCGACCCGGCAGTCATGGCAAGCCCGTTTATTACCACAGCGGTCGACGCGATATCGCTGCTTGTTTATTTCCAGATTGCAAAGCTGCTGCTTGGCATATAATGGAGCAGAAAACACAGGAGGGGGGTAAACCCTTGCCGTGTGTGATTCGTAATAGAAAACAGAAAGGGCATTGCCGCATTAAATTTGGAAAAACCGCCAAAAATGGCGGTTTTCCTTGTTTCATTCCCGGAAATGCGTTATGATAGGTCCAGGAGAAAATATACGCAGAATTTATTTTCCGCCGTTCGGAGCCAGACGGCTGCCAAGGTTGTCCGGACGGGGCTTTATCCCAGAAAACAAAAAACATGTTAGGGCGGGGCCGGGCGTATAATATGGTGGAGAAAAAATGACAAAGCAGGAATTTTTAACGCTTTGTGCTTCTTTTGGCAGCAGCGTTACAGACCAGCCGTTCGGCGACGAGCACACCGTCGTCCGGCACGCAGGCAGCAGGAAATGGTTTGCCCTGATTTTTATACGCGATGGCAAGCTGTGCGCCAACCTGAAATGCGACCCGCAGAAGGCCGGCTTTTGGCGCAGCGCGTATCAGGCCGTCACGCCGGCGTGGCATATGAACAAAACGCATTGGAATACAGTGGAGCTTAATGCGGGTATACCGCGGGAGGACCTTATGGAGATGGTCGCCGACAGCTTTAATCTGACCGCCCCAAAAACCAGGGGGCATAAATAAGGCGGAGGAGTAGTGGCATTGAAGGATAAAGAGAGAAAACGAATCGAACGGGTTATGGCAAAAAAAAATATCAAGGAGAATAAAGGGAAATTTATTTTTTATATCTTGATTCGCCTGTTCGTTATCGGCATGATTGTAATCCAGGTACTCAACCGCAATTTTGAAAATGTGTTTGTCTGTGTGCTGACGCTTATCCTGTTTATGATACCGGCATTTGTTGAGCGCGGCCTGAAAATAGAGCTGCCCAACACGCTGGAGGTTATGATTATCCTGTTTATCTTCGCGGCTGAAATCTTGGGGGAAATCAACGAGTTTTATGTGCTGATTCCCGGCTGGGATACCATGCTCCATACAATTAACGGCTTTTTAATGGCGGCAATCGGCTTTTCACTCGTCGATATTTTTAACAGGAGCGAGCGAACAAAATTTTTCCTTTCGCCCGTGTTCCTAGCGGTTGTGGCGTTTTGCTTTTCCATGACCATCGGCGTCCTCTGGGAGTTCTTTGAGTTTGGCGCGGATATGCTCCTGCACACAGATATGCAGAAGGACACGTTCGTAACGCAGTTTGCTTCGGTATCCCTCCATCCCGAGGGAAGGAATATTCCAATTCCCGTGAACGATATTACGCAAACCGTCATAAAAACGGCGGACGGGACGGTTTATACGCTGGGCGCTTATCTGGACATCGGCCTGATTGATACGATGAAGGATTTGATTGTCAATTTCTTTGGGGCGGTTGCCTTTTCCATTATCGGGTTCTTTTATATTAAAAGCCGCGGGAAAAATAAATTTGCCGACCGCTTTATTCCAAAGCTCATGCCGGAGGACGACGGGGAGCATATTTAAAATGTGTTGGCGGAAATTGAGGGGGTGCCTCCATGCTGGGTGCTGTAATCGGTGATATTGCCGGGTCGGCCTATGAATGGAACAATGTCAAAACAGATGATTTTGAAATGTTCGGGGAAGGCAGCCGTTTTACAGACGATACGGTGATGTCCTGCGCGACGGCGGAAGCGGTGCTCTGGCTTAAGGAAAATAACGAAATCGCCGAGGAGTATACCTCGAAGGTATATGCAACGCTTTATAAACGGTTTTATGCGTGCTACCCGGACGCGGGCTATGGCGCCGCGTTTGCAAAATGGGCGCAGGACGACAGGCTGTTTGTACAGGGAAGCTATGGTAACGGGGCGTCCATGCGCGTATCCCCGATTGGGTTTGCGTTTGACCGGCTCGACGATGTGCTCAGCCACGCGGAGCGAAGCTGCCTTTACACCCATAACAACCGTGAGGCGATTAGCGGGGCACAGGCGGTCGCGGGGTCTATTTTTCTCGCGCGCAGAGGAAAAACAAAAGGTGAAATCAGGCGTTTTGTGCAAAAAACAGCCGGCTATGACCTGAATTTTAAGCTCCGGGATATCAGGGATACCTACTGCTTTTCCAGCAGGACAAAGCTTTCTGTCCCGGTTGCGATTACCGCGTTCCTTGAGTCGGATTCCTACGAAGACGCGGTCCGCAGGGCAATTGCGGTCGGCGGCGACAGCGACACCATTGCCTGCGTTGCGGGCGGGATTGCGCAGGCGTTTTATGGAACAATCCCTGAGTGGATGGAAATAGAGTCGCATAAGCGGCTTGACCCAAAGCTTTTGGGTATTATTGAACAATTCCAAAGGGAGCTTATGTAACCGGCCAAACAAATCCGGCATTCCAATAGGCTTTGTTATAACGCCGGCTGTGTATATTTTTTCTAATCTAAACTAATAAAAGGAGTGTTTTTTTTGAAACGTAATAATAAATTAACGGAGATTGCTGCAAACCGGGAGGTTTGCGCAAACTGACTCCCGCAAATCCTCCCATAAGGATTTTTTAAATCTTTAGGAGGAATATTCCATGAATCGGGAAAATAAAAGAAAACAATTTCAAAAAGGATATTATAAAACACACGGCTGCAGCGATATTTTTACCTGCAAGGTGTGCGGAAGGCAGGTTGTACCGGAAGGCGCCGGCAGCAGCCACCGCAACCACTGTCCG
This sequence comes from uncultured Oscillospiraceae bacterium, assembly GCA_900540275.1. Classification (GTDB taxonomy): domain Bacteria; phylum Bacillota; class Clostridia; order Oscillospirales; family Acutalibacteraceae; genus Scatavimonas. Next base: position 50,445 of record UQFO01000012.1, read on the forward strand.
AACTGCCTGAGCAGCCTCCATGTGGACATCGAACCCGGGGACCGGGAATCGGACTGCGGGGGGATTATGGAGCCGGTAAGCGTTTGGGTGAGAAAAAACGGTGAATGGGCTATTATTCACCGCTGCCGGAGCTGCGGAAGCCTTTCTTCCAACCGGGTGGCGGCGGACGACAACCCAATGAAGCTGATGTCCATCGCGCTCAAGCCTTTGACGCTTCCGCCGTTCCCGCTGGAACGCATCGAGGAGCTCACCGCCCTGATGGGCGGGGAAGGCAGCCTGGAGAAATGATTGCGTGTTTCCTGTGTGTTTTACAAGGCTTGAATAAAAAGTAAAAGCTTTTTTATTTATGCCATGGCTGAATAATAAAAAAAGCGATGAGATGTAGCGTCTCATCGCTTTTGTTTTTTTGTGGAATACAAGTATTGTTTTTTGTCAGGGCTTAAAGCTCCGATTTCCAAAGCCCGTGTTTGTTGCAGTAGGCAAAAACCGCCTTGGGTGTTTCGCCGTCTGCCAGCGCAAACTCAACGCGCGGCGCCTCGTGCGGACGGATGGACTTGCGCTGTCCGCCGCAGCAGGTTTGTAAATAGACGAACGGGATAAAGTGGTCGTCCTCCATCGGGTGCTCGTTTTCTCCAACACAGACATGGACGGCGCGCCCGTCGATATCGGCGACCGGGACATGCTTTTCAGCGGCGCCGTCAGATGTGTTTGCCACAAGGCGTTTCATTTCCTCACCGCAGCAGTACAGCGGTACGCCGGCGTCGCGAATCAGCCCGGCAAGATTGCCGCATTTTTCGCAGAGTAAAAATTCCTGGTGCTTGGTCATATTGGTAGGCTCCTTTTCAGTTTGTTGGAGGGCTCCCGCAAAATCTGTGATTTTGCTTTCACGCGCCTGCGCGGTTTGAAGGCGGATGCCTGCAAACAGGGAGCCCAAGTAAACAATGCCGTTTTTACCGGCTTCTGTTTTTATAATAGTTTGGCGTATAATGTTGCAATTATGCTGGAAATGATAAGGAATCGAGCGTATAATATATGCGCCGGAAAGTGCGTATAATAATGCTTGCCACGCTGTTTTCATTATAGATGAAGTAAAACTATGATAAAATGAAGCGTTGAGATGATAAGGAGGCTTTCCGTTATGAATAAAATTGCTTTTTTCGACACAAAACCATACGACAAGCTTTGGTTTGAGCAGCTGGACCATCCTGAGCTTAGGTTCAAATACTATGAAAATAAGCTTGACGAGGATACTGCCGGGCTTGCAAAGGGGTGTACGGGCGCGGTTGCGTTTGTAAACGACGATATCAATCAAACGGCAATCGACACGCTCTACGACTGCGGCGTGCGGGTGCTCGCCATGCGCTGCGCCGGGTATAACAATATCGATTTCAAGGCGGCGTTTCAAAAAATTAATATTGTCCGTGTGCCGAAATATTCCCCGTATGCCGTTGCGGAGCATGCCATGGCTTTGCTGCTCACGCTCAACCGCAAAATCCACCGCGCCTATAACAGGACGAGGGATTTCAACTTCAGCCTGAACGGCCTGACGGGCTTTGACCTTTACGGCAAGACGGCGGGAATTATCGGTACGGGTAAAATTGGGCAGGTGTTCATGGATATCTGCAAAGGGTTTGGTATGGACGTCATCGCGTACGACCCGTATCCAGCCGAAGGGCTAGGTATTCACTACGTTACGCTCGACGAGCTGTTTGCACAGAGCGACGTCATTTCACTGCATTGCCCGCTGACGGAGAGCACGCACCATATTATCAACGCGCAGAGTATTGAAAAAATGAAGGACGGCGTGTATATACTCAATACGTCGCGCGGCTCTCTGATTGAAAGCGAAGCGCTGTTAAAGGCGCTCAAGGAACAGAAAGTCGGTGCGGCAGGTCTTGACGTCTACGAGGAAGAATCCGCGCTGTTCTTTGAGGATTTTTCCGGTTCGGTTATTCAGGACGACGTGCTGCAGCTGCTCGTATCCCTGCCAAATGTCATCGTGACGTCCCATCAGGCGTTTTTGACGAATGAGGCGCTTCGGAATATTGCGCAGACAACTATCCAAAATTTAAACGCTTTTTTTGCGGGGGAACCGCTTGAAAACGAAATATGCTACCGCTGCCGAACGGGCGGCCCTGACGGCAGCTGCCGCCGCAGCAAAAACGGGCGCTGCTTCTAAAATGGCAGCGTGCCTGTGGTTTTACAAGGTACGCTGCTTTTTATCCGAAATAAGGACGGGTTCATTGAATGAAAGCAAAAGCAATTCTTACAAATAAATGGGGCGTACCGCTGTGCGCGCTGCTTTGTACTGCGCTTTGGGGTACTGCTTTTCCTGTTATTAAGCTGTCCTACCAGCTGTTCCATTTGAGTGCGGAGGATACGGGCGCGAAGCTTTTATTTGCGGGAGAGCGCTTTGCGCTTGCGGGCGTTATGGTGTTTTTGCTTGCGTTTATTATGAACAAAAAGCCGCCGAAAATGAAAAAACGCGACGCCCTGCCGGTTATATTTTTAGCGCTTGTGCAGACGGCGCTGCAATACGTATTTTCCTATGTGGGCGTTGCGAATACGACGGGGACGAAAACCTCTGTGCTGACCGCATGCAGCGCGTTTATCGCGGTGCTCCTTGCCCCGCTGGTTTTCAGGACGGACAGGCTGACGGCGCTCAAGGTTTCCGGCTGCGTGCTCGGGATTGCGGGAATCATCATTATTAATTTTGACGGGCTTACATTTGACCGCTTCACCTTTTTTGGGGAGGGCTTTGTTTTGCTGTCCGCATTTTGTTCCGCAGGCGGGAGCTTCATCAGCAAAAAAGCAATGGTTGGCAGGAACGCGATGCAGGTTACGGCGTATCAGCTGATGATTGGCGGCGCGGTTTTGATAATTGCGGGCGGAGCGGTGGGCGGCAGGCTTTATTACAGCAGCGCCGCGCAGTGGGGCCTGCTTGTATATTTGGCGGTCGTATCGGCAGCTGCGTTTACACTATGGACGGCCCTGCTCAAATATAATCCGGTCAGCAAAATCTGCATTTATAACCTGCTGATTCCCCTGTTCGGGATAATCTGGTCGGGCATTTTGCTGGGCGAGGATATTTTTAATGTAAACAATCTCGTATCCACCGCGCTTGTTTGCTTTGGCATTTGGATGGTGAGCCTCCAGCCAAAAAAAGATACAAATCTGCCGTCCATAACCGATAAAAGCCATCACGCTCGCAGAAATTAAAATGCTGTTATAAAGAAAAGAAGGAAACCATTTACTGGTTTCCTTCTTTTTATTTCTCCTTATAGTTCCCTAAAAACGAAAACTCTGGCAGCTCCTCAGAAAGCGCGCACATTAAATTCATCACGCGTTCGCTGCGAACATTACCGGAAAAATCAAGATAGAACAGGTATTCGAAGCTTTTGTCCGGCATAGGGCGGGACTCGATTTTTGTCAGGTTCAGCCCATGGCAGCTAAAGCGGCACAGCACATTATAAAGCGAACCGGTTACATGCGGCAGCGAAAAACAAAGGCTGATTTTATCGGCTTCCTTTGGAATATAGAGCTTCTTTGAAATGACGATGAACCGCGTACAGTTTTCGCTGCTGTTTTGGAAATTACGCAGCAGCACCTTTAGCCCATACTCCTCCGCCGCCTTTTGGGAGCAAATGGCAGCACAATTTAAACGCTTTTCCTCCTGTACGAGCTTTGCCGCGACGGCGGTATTCGAGCAGGGGACCGCCTTCAGGCTGTTCTGCGCTATGTATTCCGAACATTGGGCAAGCCCCTGCGGGTGGGACCAAACCTGCTCGATATCCGGCAGCTCGCTTTGCGGCAGCGCACAGAGCACATGCTCAATTGGCAAGTCGAGCGCGCCCGCAATAAAAAAGCGGTACTTTAATATCAGGTCGTATACATCGGAAACAGACCCGGCCGAAGAATTCTCTACCGGCAAAACGCCGTAATCAGCCTTTCCGTCGCGCACGGCGCGGAACACGTCGTTCCAGCTTTTACAGAACAGCGCCGGGGCGTTTGGGAAAAGCCGGAGCGCAGCCTCATGCGCGTTTGCGCCTTTGATTCCCTGACAGGCGATTCTAATATCATGCGAATCAGTTTCAGGCGCATATTCCGCGGTTTCCAAAAGGGTGCGCATCTCTTTGCCGCTGCCCATAATGTCGTGCTGCAAAGCCCGGCTCAGCTCCATAATATTTGAAAACAGCAAACGGGCCGCATAGCCATATTCGCCGCCGCTGCGCTCCATGTTATCGAGTACCTCGTTTTCGCGTTCTGTATTGAGCACGGTCATGCCGCGCTCCTTTTTATATTCTCCAACACGCTTGGCACAGTCCATCCGCTGCTTGAAGAGCGCGATTAGCTGCTCGTCGATTTGGTCTATCTCCTGCCGGATTGCGTCGAGCTCCATGTTTTTTGCCCCCTTATATCAAGTTTATCAGCGCAAGTGCCAGAGCTGATTCCAGCACCACCGCCGCACGTGGGACGATGCACGGGTCGTGCCGGCCCTTGACGATAAGCGTCGTGTCCCTTTGCTCGGTCAAGTCAACCGTTTTCTGCTCCTGCGAAATAGAGGAGGTAGGCTTGACACAGGCACGAAATAGAACCGGCATCCCGTTTGTAATGCCGCCCAAAATTCCGCCGTTATTGTTTTTTAGCGTAACGACCTTGCCGTCCTGGTAAGCATATGGGTCGTTTGCTTCGCTGCCGTGGAGGGAAGCAAACCCAAAGCCTGTACCGAACTCCAGGCCCTTGACGGCGGGTATCCCGAATACAATGGAGGATATTACGTTCTCCACTCCGCCGAACATCGGGCTGCCAAGCCCTGCGGGTACGCCCACCGCACAGCATTCGACAATTCCGCCCGCGCTGTCCTGGCTCATGCGCGCCTGTTCGATATAATCACGCATCAAAGCTTCTACTGTCTTGTCAATCAGTGGAAATGGAGCTTGGTTGAGGGACGCAATCAGCGCGTCTTCAATTTCAAGCCGGTCAAACGGCTGGTCCTTGATTTGGCCGATTTGGCTGATATGTGACGCGATTTTTATCCCCTGTTCCGCTAAAATTTGACGGCACAGCGAGCCCGCGAAGACAAGCGGCGCCGTAAGCCTGCCGGAAAAATGCCCGCCGCCGCGGATGTCGTTAAAGCCTTCATAGCGCAGGAACGCGGGATAGTCTGAATGGCCGGGGCGCGGCTTTGCAAGCAGGTTGTTGTAATCGCCTGAGCGCGTGTTGGTATTTTCAATCACGGCGCAAAGCGGCGCGCCTGTCGTGGTATCCTGAAGCATGCCGGACAGCACGCGCGGGATATCGTCCTCCCGGCGCGGGGTTGCGAATTTATCGCGGCCGGGAGCGCGGCGTTCCATAAAGCCGCGCACCTGCTCCATATCGATTTTGTGTCCCGCAGGCAGGTTGTCGATAACCACGCCGATGCCTTCCCCGTGGCTTTCTCCAAATATGCTGATTTTAACCCGTTCACCCCAGCTTGATGACATATTGCTCTCTCCTTTATTCTGCTTCAAATGCGGCTTTGCCGCCGAGCGCGTTATAATCCTTAAAAAACGCGGGATACGATTTGCCGACGCTTTCCCTGTCTGTTATGGTAACCAAACCGTCCGCTTTTATTGCGGCGACAGAAAGCGCCATGACGATACGGTGGTCATTATAGCCCTGCGCAGTTCCACCGGAAAGGGAGGAAACGCCGGTGATGATTAAACCGCCGTCTGTTTCCTTTACGCCTGCGCCGAGTGCGCAAAGCCCTTGGGTTATGGCCTTGAGCCTGTCGCTTTCCTTAATGCGCAGCCGCTCTGCTCCCATAATCACGGTCGTACCGTCAGCAAAGGCCGCGGTAACAGCGAGGATGGGTACAAGGTCGGGGATTTGCCGCGCGTCGATTTGGATTCCGTGCAACGCGCTTTTTTCGGCGGTTACGCTGTTTTTTCCGTATGTAATTTTAGCGCCGAACTGCTCAAAAAGCATAGCGCACATGCGGTCGCCCTGCGCTGAGGAAAGGTTTAGGCCCTGTACCGTTACACTGCCGCCGAGCGCACCGGCCGCAAGGAAAAAGGCCGCCTGCGACCAGTCGCCCTCGCATGTTATGTCGCGCGGGATATACCTCTGCCCGCCCTTTATAAAATAGCTGGCGCCGGTTTTTTGTACCTGGACGTCGAACTGCGCCATGGTTTCTATCGTCATATCGATATAGCCCGCCGATTCGAGCGGGCTTGTAAGCCTGATTTCACTGTCTCCCCCGAGCAGGGGGAGGGCGAGCAGCAGGCCGGTAACAAACTGGGAGCTTACATTGCCCGGCAGGGAGTATACGCCGCTGCACAGGGCGCCGCTTACCGTAAGCGGCAGGCCGCCCTCCGTCTGCATGGAGACGCCCTTTTCCGCCAGGCAGTCAAGGTAAATGCCGATGGGGCGTTGCGGGAGCCTGCCGCAGCCTGTGAAGCAGGCGGTAACGGCGCCCGCGGCAGCGATGGGAATCAAAAAACGAAGCGTTGAGCCGGATTCCCCGCAGTTAAGCTCCGCCTGCTTTTGGGAAAACAGGCGCGTGCCGTCTATGGTGAGCGTGTCCCCCTCGGCCTGGATATCCGCGCCGAGCGCACGGACACAGGAAATAGTTGCCTTGATATCGTTTGAAAAGTCCACACCGCGGATTTTACTCATACCCTTTGCCATCGCGGCGCACAGCACCGCGCGGTGCACGGCGCTTTTTGAAGGGGGGACGGTAATCGCACCGTTTAACGCAGCGGGCGTAATGACGACATTGCTCACAGGGAAAGCTCCTTTTCATTTATTTTACAAAAGCCGTAAAAATCGGATTTTGCGATTTTCTTTGTAAAGCTGTCTCCGATTTCGCGCAGCAGGACAATATTGATATCGCTGCCGCTGCTTTTTTTGTCTGTAAACGCGCCCTCGGCAGCCATTTTGCAGTCAGCGGGGTCGCTTACAGGCAGCCCGTATTTTTGAAGGAGCGCGGCAAGGCGGGCAGTGGTTCCTTCCTTTGTCATACCCGCGTGCTCGGACGCGCGCGTTATCATCGCCATACCGGCAGCCACAGCCTCGCCGTGGGTAAGGCCTGTGTAATGATAAAGCTTTTCAAGGGAATGGCCGAGTGTATGGCCAAAATTTAAAAGCATCCGCTCACCCGCTTCGTGTTCGTCGCGCTCGACGACCGCGCGCTTGATATCGACGCACTTGAAAATAATATCATTGACTTCGTTTTTGATATCACAGCGCTCAAGCTGCTCAAAAAGGGAAATGCTTTTAATGCATCCGTATTTTATAACTTCCGCCATACCGTCCGTAAAAAAGCGCGGCGGTAAAGTGGCGAGTGTGTCAGGGTCGATGAGCACGAGCGTCGGCTGCCAGAACGCGCCGACCAGGTTTTTCCCCTCCTCGATGTCCACGCCTGTCTTACCGCCGACGGAGGAATCCACCTGCGCAAGCAGGGAGGTGGGAACCTGTACGAAGTCGATGCCGCGCAGATAGCTTGCCGCGGCGAACCCGGCCATATCCCCCGTCACGCCGCCGCCGAGCGCCACAATCAGGTCGCTGCGCGTAAATTGGTTTTTGGCCAAATCCGTGTACATCGCCTCAATAGCGCAAAGGCGTTTCGATTGCTCGCCCGCCGGGAAAACATGTGTGAATACAGCAAAGCCGTTTGATACAAGCGAGTCGGAAACAGCGTTTCCGTAAAGCGGGAACACGTTGCTGTCGGAGATTATCATGGCACGCTTGGCGCGCGAGCATTTTCTGATATATGCGCCGCAATCCTTTAAAACACCGTTTTCAATGAGGATGTGATAAGGCCGTCCTGTTTTTACATGGAGCGTTTTCATTCCCCGAGCGCCTCCTTTACCTTTCTGCCCTGCTCGAGCAAAGCAGTGAGCTTTTCTTTGTCTTCGCTATCGACTGCCTCGCGTATGGCGTGAATGTTTTTTATCAGTAAATCAAGCTCCGAGGTGAGCGGCTGCCTGTTTTCTAAAAAAAGCTCCGCCCAGAGCGGCGCATTGATGTTTGCAACCCTGGAAACGTCTCGGTAGCTGCCGGCGGAAAACCCATTGTGGTTTTTACACTGCGGGCTCAGCACATACGCGCATGCAAGCACATGCGGAAGCTGCGATGTAAACGCAATCATCCTGTCATGCTCCTGCGGGTCCGTTATGCGCACACCGCCGAAACCGATGGAAAGCGCAAGGGAGGTAAGCGTATCTACCGCCGCCTGCGGCGCCCCGCACGGGACGGCAATGAAGCTGGCGCCTTTGAATAAGTCGGCGTCAGAAACGTCGAACCCGTTTTTTTCCTTGCCCGCCATTGGATGGCTGCCTACGAACGTAAAGCCAAATTTATCAGCCAGCGCCGTCATCTGCGGGCAGATAGCGGACTTGATGCCGGAGGTGTCGGCCACAATACAGCCCTTTTTGATATAGCGCCCGTTTTTTTCTATAAACTCTACTGCGGCCGCCGGGTATATGCATAAAATGACAAGGTCGGCGCTGCCAAGTGACTGGGTATTGCCGATTTCGTCAATTGCGCCGCAGTGAAGCGCCTTTTGAAGCGGCGCTTCACTGCGGTTGATGCCAATAACCCTGTGGCCTGTATATTTTTTTATTGCCTTTGCAAACGAGCCGCCGATAATGCCCAGCCCCGTGATTACAATGTTCATGCCTTTGCTTCTTCCTTTTTTTCTTCAGGCTCCTGCACGCTCTGCAAATAGCCCTTGAGGCTGAAAACCTTTTTGGCGACCGTATCGAACTGTGCGGGCGTCAAAGATTGTGCGCCGTCGGACCACGCGTGCGCGGGGTCGTTGTGCACCTCAATCAGCAGGCCGTCCGCGCCGGCGGCGACTGCCGACATGGAGAGCGATTCCACCAGCCACGATTTGCCGGAAGCGTGGCTTGGGTCTACAACCACAGGCAGGTGGGACAGCTTTTTAAGAATCGGGATGGCGGAGATATCGAGCGTGTTGCGCGTGTATGTCTCGTAGGTGCGGATGCCGCGCTCGCAGAGGATAACCTGCTCGTTTCCGCCTGCCATAATGTATTCGGCGCTCATGAGAAATTCTTCGATGGTACTGGAAAGGCCGCGTTTTAATAAAATCGGCTTGTTGGTTTTGCCAAGCTCTTTTAACAGCTCGAAGTTCTGCATATTACGCGCGCCGACCTGGATGATGTCCACGTTTTCAAACATGTCGATATGGGACACGCGCATGATTTCCGTTACGATGGGAAGCCCTGTCTTTTTGCGCGCCTCTTTCAAAAGGTCGAGCCCCTCCGCCTTGAGGCCCTGGAACGCATAGGGGGAGGTTCTTGGCTTGAACGCGCCCCCGCGCAGCATCGTAGCGCCCGATTTTTTCACACTTTCCGCGATGCCGCAGATTTGCTCACTGCCCTCTACGGAGCACGGCCCCGCCATAATCTGCAGGCTGCCGTCGCCGATTTTTAAGCCGTTGGGCAGCGTAATGACGGAATTGTCCGGATGGAATTTGCGGTTTGCCTTTTTGTATGGCTCCTGCACGCGCTGTACGTTTGCTACGATATCCTGCGCGTTGATATAGTCGATATCGATTGCGGTGGTGTCCCCTATGAGGCCCAGCACGGTGGAATGCACGCCGTTCCATGTGTTGACCTTTACGCCGTAGGTATCGGTCAGCTGCTCTTTGAACTTCCTTAGCTGCTCTTCGCTGCACTGTGGTTTGAGTACGATTATCATCAATGACCAGTCCTTTCAGTGCGGGTAAACCCGCTGTTACAAAAAAATAACGGGGCTGAATGGTTTCAGCCCCGTAAAACGCCTTTAAAAAAGAAAGCGGCAGCTACAGCAGTAAAATTACTGTCTGTTTACAGGGCAACGCAAAAAATCCCAACCATAATAATAGTTGAGAGCGACAAAACCTGTAAATCGTTTTGTCATGCTGCGTACCATACCGTTGCCTCCGCTTTCAATTGCTGTTTGCATCATCATAATACGCAAAATGGATTTTGTCAATAGGTTTCCGGCAATTTGTTGCTTTAAACCACTAAAATTTTTGAAAGATGCATCCGGTTGTACTCCACGCAATAAAATGGTATAATAAAATTTAATCTAGAATGAAAAGGAGGCGCCGTGCATGGACGTTAGGGTCGGGGATATCCTGGAGATGAAAAAGCCGCACCCGTGCGGGGAAAAACGGTTCCTAGTCCGGCGTATCGGTATGGACTTTAAAATTGAATGCTGCAAATGCGGCCATCAAATCATGCTGCCGCGCTCCAAGGCGGAAAAGAATATAAAAAAAATTATTCGGGAAGAGCATTAGCGTATCTGCCATATTTGATGAATTTTACAAGAAAAGGCGGATGACAGGCTTGTTTGATAAATTAACGGTACTGGAAAAACGGTTTGAGGAATTGAATCAAAAGCTCTATGACCCGGCGGTGGCAGCCGACCCGGGGCAATACGCAAAGCTGATGAAGGAAGTCAAGGCCTTAGAGCCGATTGCAGACAAGTACAGGGAATATAGAAACGCCGTGCGGTCCGAACGGGAAGCGCGGCAAATCCTTGACGCGGGCGGCCCGGACAGGGAGCTGCGGGAGCTTGCCGAATCAGAGCTGAGCGAAGCGAGGGAAGCGGTGGCAACGCTTTCTGAGGAGCTCAAGCTCTTACTGCTGCCAAAGGACCCGAACGATGAGCGCAATGTTATCGTTGAAATACGCGGAGGCGCCGGCGGAGAGGAAGCGGCGCTTTTCTGCGCGGTGCTTTACAGGATGTACACGATGTACGCAGAAAAACGCGGCTTTAAAACAGAGCTTTTAAACGCAAACGAAACGGAGCTCGGCGGCTATAAGGAAATCAGCTTTATGGTCACGGGCTCGGGCGCATACTCCCGTTTGAAATATGAAAGCGGCGTGCACCGTGTGCAGCGCGTGCCGGAAACAGAGTCGCAGGGGAGGATTCATACCTCTACCGTCACGGTCGCCGTACTGCCGGAGGCGGAGGACGTGGAGCTGGAAATCAATCCTGCGGATTTGCAGATTGATACATTCCGCAGCAGCGGCGCGGGCGGCCAGCATATCAATAAGACGGAATCGGCCATCCGTATTACACACCTGCCGACAGGTACTGTGGTGGAATGCCAGGACGAGCGGAGCCAGTACAAAAACAAGGACAAGGCAATGAAGGTATTAAAGTCCCGCCTGCTCGACGCGAAGCGCAGGGAACAGGAGGAGTCGGTTGCGTCGGAACGCCGGTTACAGGTCGGCACAGGCGACCGCAGCGAGCGCATTCGCACGTACAATTACCCACAGGGGCGGATTACCGACCACCGCATTGGGCTGACGGTTTACCAGCTCGAGGACGTATTAAACGGCAATTTGGACATGGTGGTCGACGCGCTAATTACGGCGGACCGTGCTAAACAGCTTGGGAAAGAGCAGCCGGGCTGATATTGCAGGCAAAAGTTTACAATTCGTTCTTTGATTTTAACGAAAGAATGGCGTATGATGAAAACTCAAATATTAACAAAAGGACAACTGAATGAGGCGGCGCAAATCATCCGAAACGGAGGCCTGGTCGCCATGCCGACAGAAACCGTATACGGCCTGGCGGCGGACGCGCTCAACGGTAAAGCCGTTGCGAAAATTTTCAAAGCAAAGGGCAGGCCGATGGACAACCCGCTGATTGTGCATATCGCGGAGATAGAGGATTTGGAACGGCTCGCGGCGGAGTTCCCGGAAAAGGCAAGGCTCCTTGCTTCCCGCTTTTGGCCCGGGCCGCTGACGATGGTGCTTCCAAAATCGGAGCTGATTCCAGTTGAAGTGAGCACTGGGCTTGATACGGTCGGAATCCGCTTCCCGGCACATCCGCTCGCTCAAGAGCTGATTCGGGAAAGCGGCACACCGCTTGCGGCGCCCTCCGCCAACCGTTCCGGAATCCCGAGCCCCACCACGGCGCAGCATGTGCTGCGCGATATGGACGGCCGTATTGAGGCGGTGCTCGACGGCGGGCAGTGCAGTGTCGGCGTGGAATCGACTGTAATCACATTAGCTGAAGACAGGCCGCGCCTGCTTCGACCGGGGGGCGTGACGCTCGAGCAGATGGAAGCGGTTATCGGCGGAATCGCTGTGGATGACGCGGTGCTTCACCGGCTTGATGACGGCGCAAAGGCCGCGAGCCCCGGTATGAAGTACAAGCATTATGCGCCGAAAGCGCGCGTTATATTAATAAAAGCCGGCGGCCAAAAATATATTGATTATGTAAACAGTCACGCGGACGGATATACCGCGTGTATGTGTTTTGACGAAGATGTTGCGGCGCTGCGTGCAGGTAAGGCATATCCGCTAGGCGCGAAAAAGGACACCCTTCGCCAGGCGCGAATATTGTTCGCAACGCTTCGGCAGATTGACGACGACGGGATGACGCTCGTATATGCGCGCTGTCCCGACACGGACGGGGTTGGAATGGCGGTGTATAACCGCCTGATACGCGCCGCCGGATTTGAGGTGAAGGAGCTTGCGTGATTTTGTAATTGTAGGCCTGACAGGCCCGACAGGTGCGGGGAAAAGCACGGTTTCACAGGTGATGCATGAAAATGGATGGACGATTATCGATGCCGACGCCCTTTCGCGCGAGGCGGCCGCACCCGGTTCTTCCTGCGTAATGCAGCTATGCGGTGCGTTTGGTGAGGACATCCGCACACCTGACGGAGGAATCAACCGTCGGCTGCTTGCAAAGCGTGCATTTTCTTCCCGCGAAAAAACAGGGCTTTTAAACAGCATTGTGCACCCTTGGGTGTTCCTGCGGACGCTGGAGCTTGTAAACGGATACCGAAAGCGCAGGCATACGTATTTTGTATTCGACGCGCCGCTTTTATTTGAAAGCAACGCGGATGTTATGTGTGACTTTGTACTTTCCGTCGTCGCGCCGGAAAGCGTGCGCATCAAGCGCATTATGGAGCGCGACCTCCTTACGGAGGAGCAGGCGCGCCTGCGTCTTTCCGCCCAATATGACGACGATTTTTACATTTCCCGGTCCGACAGGGTGATTAACGGTTCCCAGCCGCTGGAAATGGTCCTGCACGAAGCAAGGCTTGCGGCAGAGGAGCTTAAACAAAAAAAAGGTGGTGGAGGATGAGCAGGAAAAGAAAAACTGGTTTCACCGTAGCGGCGTTTTCCATATTGTTTGCGGCCGTCGTAATTATTGTTGCGATTTACGCGTTTTCAAATGCGCAGAACGACCTGCAGGAATCGGCTTATCCTCTGAAATATCAAAACGAAGTAACTGCCGCTTCCCAAAGCTATGGAGTGGACAAAGCCCTCATATACGCAGTCATCCGAACGGAAAGCGGATTCGACCCGGAGGCGGGTTCACATGCGGGCGCAATGGGCTTGATGCAGATTATGCCGACAACCTTTGAATGGCTGCAAACCTATTATGACGGCGAAATTACGATGGGGGCGGATAAGCTCACAGACCCGGAAACCAACATCGATTACGGCGCGAAATTTTTAAAGTTTTTGCTGGAGCGCTACGAAAGCGAGCAGGCGGCTATTGCCGCGTATAATGCGGGTTTCGGCGCGGTGGACAGCTGGCTTTCCGACAGCCAGTATTCTTCCGATGGTGTCCATTTGGATACGATTCCCTATAATGAAACCTCAAACTATGTGGTTAAGGTAGAAAACGCGCGTGAAAAATATAAGGAGCTGTACCAGCTGTAAAACAGTTTCTGATAACATGGCGCAATCAGGGTAAAATAAAGCATGGAAAGGATTGATATGAATTGGCAGAAGAAAAATCACAGGCAGCAAAGCTCAAGGAAGAGCTGTTTCTTGACAGGAAAAATGGGATTTCTACGCGCGGCGCAGACGAAATAGCAAGTGCGGACGCATTTTGCACCGGCTATAAAAAGTTTTTAGACTGCGCGAAAACAGAACGTGAGGCAGTCATCACGGCTGAACAAATAGCAAAGGACGCCGGATTTACGGCGTTTGACTGCGGCAAACAATATCAACCGGGCGATAGGGTTTACACGATAAACCGCGGAAAAAATATAATGCTTGCCGTTATTGGCACAGACGGATGCAAAGACGGAGTGCGCCTTGCTATCGCGCATATCGATTCCCCGCGCCTTGACTTAAAGCCGAACCCCTTATACGAAGCAAACGATTTGGCCCTGTTTAAAACGCATTATTACGGCGGAATCAAAAAATACCAATGGACGGCGGTTCCGCTTGCCCTGCACGGGACGGTCGTGCTGAAAAACGGGGAGAAAATTTCAGTCTGCGTTGGTGAAAAGGATGACGAGCCGTGCTTTTGCGTGACTGACCTCCTGCCGCATCTTGCGCAGGAGCAAAACGCGAAGACTATGGCGAAAGGGTTTACGGGCGAAGACTTGAACGTGCTGATAGGCAGCCGCCCATTTAAGGACGATAAGGAGTCTGAGCTTGTAAAGCTCAACATCATGAATCTGCTCCATGAGCAGTATAAAATCACGGAGGCGGATTTCCTTTCGGCGGAGCTGGAGCTTGTTCCGGCGTATAAAGCGCGGGATATCGGCTTCGACCGCAGCATGGTCGGCGGATATGGCCATGACGACCGCATCTGCGCGTATCCGGCGCTGATGGCGGCAATCGGCTGCAAGACCCCCAGACAGACCTCTATTACCGTTCTGGTAGACAAAGAGGAGACGGGCAGCGACGGGAACACAGGAATGCAGAGCGATTATATGAAATATTTCATCTTTGACCTGGCAAAAAGCGAGGGGCTGGAGGGTTACCGGGTGCTCTCAAAAAGCAAGTGCCTCTCCGCCGATGTAAACGCGGCGTTCGACCCGACGTACGCAAGCGTGTACGAGGCGAACAATTCCTGTTACCTCAATAATGGCGTCGTAATTACAAAATACACGGGACACGGCGGTAAATACGATACCTCCGACGCGTCAGCGGAATTTATGGCGGAGATACGCCTGCTGCTCGACAAGGAAAATATCCTCTGGCAAACGGGTGAACTCGGCAAGGTCGATCAGGGCGGCGGCGGGACGATTGCAAAATATGTCGCGAACCTGAACGTAGACGTCATTGACCTGGGTGTGCCTGTACTGTCCATGCATTCCCCGTTTGAGGTCGCATCTAAGGTCGACCTCTATATGGCGTACCGGGCGTTTACTTCGTTTTTTGAAGCATAGTAACGATTAAAGGATGGTTGTTCCCCCGCCGGCGGGCAGTATGCCTGAAAGCGGGGGATAACATTACATAGAGCAGTTTATGGCTTGTTTTTTTGCCACAAATTAAAATGTACCCTTGATTTTTAATTTGAGATGTGGTAATATACTTTAGCAGCTCTTTTTGAGTTGTATTTTTGCGCCAGTAGCTCAGCTGGATAGAGTGCTTGACTACGAATCAAGAGGTCAGGGGTTCGAGTCCCTTCTGGCGCGCCAAGAGCCTGTCATTTTATGTGGCAGGCTTTTATATTAACGGGATGTAGCGCAGTTTGGTAGCGCGCCTGCTTTGGGAGCAGGATGCCGCAGGTTCGAATCCTGTCATCCCGACCACAAAGACCGCTTATTTAGCGGTCTTTTTCCTTTTGTGTTGCATTTCGTGTTGCATAAGTCCCTCGAAGTGCTCAAATACGACCTTATTTGTTTCCTGGGTTTTATCGCTTAGGGTATGCCTGTATACCTGTTTAAGCGGTGCGTCTGACGACCACCCGCTCCGCTCCATAATGTATTGGTCTGGTATACCGAGAGCGTGTAGGATTGATGTATGGTAGTGGCGCAAAGCGTGGAATTTAAAATGAGGGATGCTGTTTTTGGCAAGCAGCCGCTTAAATCCGTTTGTAATGTGATTGGGGTTGAAGTTTGGAACCCAGCCTTTTATCTCTTTAAATATTGCTTCTGGAAACTTAACGAGCCGGTCACCAGCATAGCTCTTCGGCGGTTTAATCACCCAATCGCCGTTATCATCCTGCACCATCGCGTTACATACGTGTATAGGGTTATTCGATGTGTCCGTAACGTTCAGTCCGCAGATTTCGCTGCGGCGAAGAGAACCAAAAGCCGCGAGCAGAATAGGTACATATAAATCAGTTTCACGAGCAGCCGCCATTATAACCTCTATATCGCCGTCTGTGGGCACGTAAATTTTAGGCTTAGTCTTTTGTGGCAAAGTG
>UQFO01000013.1 GCA_900540275.1 uncultured Oscillospiraceae bacterium
CTTCGGAGGACGATAACGAAGCCAGAGCCAGAAAAGCCCATGATTTGGCGCATTGTTCCCGGCATCCTGACGCCCTGAAAAGAGGGAAACCGCCGAAACGGTTTCTCCTCTTTTGATTAAACATAGAAAAATTTATCAAGAAAAACAAGAAACACAAAGTGGTTAAAAACAAAAAATACAATCTAAAAAAATTTTTTAAAATTTTTTTCCTGATGTATATGCGCTTTTTCCGCATTACGATAACAGACTGATAACACTCTGTTTGTAGACAAAAAAAATCAGATATTTATAATAATGATTGCAAGATTCATTTCTTGACTAATCAAATTGGAGGATAAAAAATGAAAGTTTTACAAAAAATCGCCCAAACCTATGTGGATATAGGAGAGGACTCCCCAGCGCTGGAAAGCGCAATAGAAACGCTGCGTGCGGGGATTTCAAGGGAGCAGAAAAGCCTTTTGTTAAAAATCATAGACGAATATTCAGACAGAATCGACTATGCGGCAGACCGCAATTTTAAATATGGCTTCCGCATGGGCGTCCATTTGGGGCGAGAGCTGTTCTCACAGAATAAAAAGTACAGGGTCAAACGCCCGTTTCCTCAAGCAGCAGCAGGCGCGCCCGCAGAAAAAACGCATATACAGGCGCAAGCAGACGGAAATGCTGCGCAACCGTGCTGTGCAGCTCCGGCGAGAACAACAGATGGAAATCCTTGCTGTTATGGTTAAAGGAAATCCCTTTCCTTTGCAGCCAGTCCTGTATGTCCTGCGGCTGCTCCGGATAGCGCACGCGCTTGTAAAAATCGCCCTCCATCGTGAAAACATCCTGCTTTTCATAAGCCTGCTTCGCCGCAAGAAAGCTTTTATCCTGCTTTAATACCAGTGTGCGGATAGCGTCCATCACCTTCGGCGGCGCGTCGAAGTAGCCGCACCCGTAACGGAACCCGTCGGGAGAAAGCTCAAAAAAATAGCCCGGCGCGCTTGTGTATGCCTTCTTGTCGCGCGTAAAGACGCACCACATCTCTTCACGGAACAGGGAAGGGTCTTTTGTAAAGCGTGTGTCGCGGAAAACACGGCTGATACTCTTGCCTGTTTTCGGTTCCGCGATAAGCATGGGGTCTATCTCATGCATGGCGGGGGCGAGCTGTGTGACAAGCTCCGCGAGCGGCTCGAACACGTTTTTCTTGAACTGCGGCTTGTGCTCCTGATACCATTGCTTATCGTTGCGCAGCTTGTTTTCTGCGAGGAAGTCGAGCGTCTGGGGTGTAAACGGCATGAGAAAGCCTCCTTATTTTGATGTAGACTGAACGAGCTATGGTTAACGCCGTGAGGTTATTATAACACATCAACAAGCCCCGTAGGGCTTGTTTCCTTTAAGAGGGACGGCTTTGCTGTCCCGGCGCGTGTTACAATGTTCTCTCAGCCGCCGGAGGGCTTGCCGGTAAGGCAAGGCTTCCGTCTTGCGGCGTGAGGTTATTATAACATAGAAACCAACGAAGGACAAACCTCCCTTTGAGGCCTGCCCTTCGTTTATTTTTATATAGTTTAATAACCGGTTACGCCGGTGTGGGCGCGGATTTTTTGCCGTGTGCGCAGACCCACTTGACGGTGTCCGCAATCGTCTGGTATAAATCGCGCGGGTGGTAGCCGAGCTCCCTGGTTGCCTTGTCGTGCGAAAATTTATCATTGCTGTTTAAAGTATAAAGCGAATATTTGGTATAGAGCGGGCGCTGCTTCCTCATTTTGGAAAACCATCCAAGCAGGGGCGCCGCGGCCTTTGCCATCCAAAC
Source organism: uncultured Oscillospiraceae bacterium (assembly GCA_900540275.1). GTDB lineage: Bacteria > Bacillota > Clostridia > Oscillospirales > Acutalibacteraceae > Scatavimonas. The sequence continues at coordinate 1,790 of UQFO01000013.1, forward strand.
CGGCAGCGTGGGAATGCGCCTGCCGCCCTTGACGGTGCGCACCATATGCAAAACATCCCTGATTTCGTAATGGCGGTTTGATAGGATATAGCATTCGCCTGTCCTGCCCTTTTCCGCGGCGGCAAGGCACCCGGCGGCCACGTCGCGCACGTCTACAAAGTCGTACCCGCCCCTGACGCATGCCGGAAGCTTTCCAAAAATATAATCCCTGACCATCTGCACCAGATGGTTGCCCGCGCCGTCGTAAGGCCCTAAAATACCGGAAGGATGGACGACCACCGCGTCAAGCCCCTGCTTTACACAATCGAGCACGGCCTGCGTGGCCTCCGCCTTTGTTTTGGCATAGCCGCCCGTAACGGCAAGCGGGGAGAAGGACTCGACCTCACGCAGTACGTGCAGCTTATCCTGTTCGGGGATGGCGTGCACGGAGCTTACATAAACAAGGCGCGACACCCTGTATTCCATACAGAGCGCACAAAGGTTTTTCGTACCGCCCACGTTGACGTCGTACATGTTTTTCGAGACGTGCTCGGAAATATCCACGATGCCCGCCGTATGGATAACGGTCACGCGGTCAAACCCACCGGTACCTTCAAACAAGGGGCGCATTGTCTCTTTTTCGCGTACGTCCCCGCGGATATATTTCATGTTTTCGCTGTCATGTGCCGGTTCATTCGGCAGGATTAGGCCGCGCACCGTATGCGGCGTGTTTTTGAGCATACGCATGAGCGTACCGCCCAAATGCCCGTTAGCGCCTGTAATGATATAAAGCTGTTTCATAAAGGTCACTCCTGTGAACATGCTTGTCTTTTAATCGACAATGTGTTGAATATCTTCCCTAATTGTATTATAATCAGCTTATACCAAATATACAATTTCCAATCTTTAAAGGTTTTGTGACTTATCGGACATAATGGACATTGCCTGTTCAAAAGGAGTGCGTATTCATGAAAAAGATACAAAGCGACCACCGCGTGCGCGTGACTAAACTGATGCTCCGCAAGGCGTTTACCGAGCTTTTGAGCAAAAAGCCGTTGCAGAGCATTTCAGTAAAGGAGCTGTGCGAGCTGGCGGGCATAAACCGCGGCACCTTTTATACGCATTACCAGGACATTTATGCGCTGCTGGAGGAAATTGAGGGTGAAATGTACGCTTCCTTCCAAAAGGCGCTCGAGCCGCTGCTCTCACATGGGGACGGAAGCCCGGTCGCTATCTGCATGGGGATTTTTGAGTGCCTGCGGGAAAACTACGATATGTGCATTATCATGCTCGGCGATTACAGCGACAAGCAGTTTATGGCAAAGCTATTGAACCTCGGCAGGGAAAAGTGCCTGGAAACATATTCGCGCCACTTTAAAAACGCGACCGCAAAGCAAATCGAGTACTTTTATTCGTTTGTAAGCTCGGGCTGTATCGGGCTTTTGCGCCAGTGGCTCGAAGAGGGCATGGTGCGCTCCGCGCAGGAAATAGGCCGGACGGCGGAGAAAATCATGTCCTGCGGCATCGGTTATCTGGAAAGCCCGGAAAAATAAAAGTAAATTTGCCCTGCGGATATTCCGCGGGGCGTTTTTGCGGCAAGCAAATTGTAAAGAATTCTCAGGCGTGATTTTGTTGTGATTAACTGCCCTGGCATATATAATGGACTTGATATACGCGTTGGACGGCGGGACGGCGTCTGGCAGGCATCCCAACAGCGGGAAAAGGCCGTCTTAGGAAAATCTTAATTCCGCCTTATCCTAATCTTTATAAATGGGCGATTGTAAGGAAGTAAAATGATATATATAGAAGAAAGGAGCCAAATTATGCCGGAAAAGATATTGATTGCAGATGATGAAAAGGAAATCGCCGACCTTGTGGCCCTCTATCTTGAAAACGAGAATTTCACGGTTTTTAAGTTTTACAGCTCTTTAGATGCTTTGAAATGCATACAGGAGGAAACGCTGGATTTGGCGGTACTCGATGTGATGATGCCCGATATGAGCGGCCTTGCGCTCTGCCAAAAAATCAGGGAACTGCAATACCGCTACCCAGTGATTATGCTGACTGCCAAGGGGGAGGAGATAGACAAAATTACGGGCCTGACCTTAGGCGCAGACGATTACATAACAAAGCCCTTTTTGCCGCTGGAGCTGGTAGCCCGCGTGAAGGCGCAGCTGAGAAGGTACAAGCGGTACAATAACAGCCCGCTGCCGGAGGAGGATATTATCGTTCATTCGGGCCTGGTAATGAACACGAAAACGCATGAATGTACCTTGAATGAAAAGCCCTTGAACCTGACACCGACCGAATTCTCCATCCTGCGGATTTTATGCAGGCAAAAGGGGAACGTGGTAAGCTCGGAGCAGTTATTCCATGAAATTTGGGGCGACGAGTATTTCAGTAAAAGCAACAACACCATTACCGTCCATATCCGCCATTTGAGGGAGAAGATGGGGGATTCCTTCGAAACGCCAAAATATATCAAGACAGTCTGGGGGTGCGGATATAAAATTGAAACGTAAAATTCCAAAACCGGTAATTGTTTTAATTGCGTGCGCCGCCGGCGCGGCAATGTGTTTTTTCGTATTCTATTTGGCGGATACTTATTTTAACGGCGCCTTTGTCGATTGGTTTGAGGCTAATTTTATGTTTATGCACAACGAGGATTTGCCGGAAATCGGGAAGGAAATTGTGGCTCGTGATTTATTGTGGTCAAGCGTAAAGGCTTTGCTTTTGACCGTATTCGTATGTACCGTTGTGCTCTGGCTGCTGACTGTTTTTACAGCTTCTTTCCTCTATGCAAGGTCACAGGTCAAAAAAACCATTACGTCGGTTTGCCGGATGATGCACGGCTATATGACGCAGGAAAAGGAAAGCACGGCATATTTTCCAAAGGAATATGCGGAAATATCGGCACAGATGGCTGAAATCAGGTCGGCTATGCAGCGCAACGCGCAGCTGTTAAAGGATGAAGCGTCCCGCAAGAACGATTTAATCACCTACCTTGCGCATGATTTAAAAACGCCGCTTACCTCGGTAATTGGATACCTGAGCCTTTTGGACGAGGCCCCGGATATGCCCGCGCTGCAAAAGGAGAAGTACATCCATATTGCACTGGATAAGGCGGACAGGCTGGAGAAGCTGATTAACGAGTTTTTTGAAATTACGCGTTATAATTTACAGCAAATTGATTGTGAAAAAGAAACCATTGACCTGTGCTATATGCTCGTTCAAATGACCGACGAGTTTTATCCGCTTTTAAACGCGCACGGCAATACCATAGAAATGTGCGTGGAAGATAACATAACGGTCTATGGGGACGCCGAAAAGCTGGCGCGGGTGTTCAACAATGTTTTGAAAAACGCGATTGCCTACAGCTATCCGGACACATTGATTGAGATATGGGCGGAAGCTGACCCAAACAGGGTGAAGGTATTTTTACGCAACCGGGGAAAAACCATTCCCGCTGTAAAGCTTGAGAATATTTTCGAAAAGTTTTTCCGCCTGGACGAAGCCCGCACAACCAATACGGGCGGCGCCGGACTGGGACTTGCCATAGCAAAGGAAATCGTTACGCTGCACAGCGGAAGCATTACGGCAAAAAGCGAAAACGAGCTGACAACCTTCTGCGTCTCACTCCCGTTGAAAGCTTAATAAAAGTTCCACCCCTTCTTAGCTTTTTCTTAAGAATAGAACAACCGAATATTAAAGCGCAGACGGCTGCTGTACGGTAGAATAAATACCGGACAGCAGCTGTTTGGTTTTAAAAAGGGAAGGAAGGTACGGCCATGAACAATTCACGTCGAAGGAAACAGCATACAAGGGGCAGGACCCTGCGTTTTTATTCAATCGCAGTCGTTGCTGTCGCGGCAGCGGCCGCAGTGGGATTTTTGTATTTTGTGTATACGCCCCTCTTGCCGCCTGCGGCTGCAGGGAGCCAAGCAACGGCAGGAAAAACATTCAGCAGCAAAAATTCGGGTTCAGTGAATTTGAATTTTTTATATAGCCCAAACGCTGTTTTGATAAACAGGGAAACGGGCAGCGCGCTTGCAGAAAACAACAGCGCGCAGCGGATTTATCCGGCGTCCCTTACAAAAATTATGACTGCGGTTTTAGCAATTGAACACACAAAAGACTTAAACAGCACAATTACGCTGCCCTATGGCTTTTTTGAAAGGCTGTATGAAGAGGGTGCCTCTATGGCGGGCTTTGCGCCGGGTGAAGAGGTTACGTATCGGGATTTATTATACGGAATACTCCTCCCGTCGGGCGCCGAATGCTGTATGGCGTTTGCCGAAGGGATATCCGGCTCAGAGGAAGCGTTTACAGGGCTGATGAACCAAAAAGCTGAGGCACTGGGAATGAAGAACACGCATTTTTGTAATTGTACAGGCCTTCATAGCCCAGGCCATTACTCTACCGTGGAGGATATTGCTATCCTTCTGCGCTATGCCCTGGAGAACCAGGATTTCCGGCGGGCCTTTACGAGCAGCTTTTATACGACGGTTTCTACCGGGCAGCACCCGCAGGGATTTACGTTTTACAGCAGCATGTTCAGGCATTTAGACGGCACAGAGGTTCCGGGCGGTAAAATTCTTGGAGGCAAGACAGGCTTTACTGATGAGGCTGGGCTGTGCCTTGCAAGCCTTGCGGAAGTAAACGGGACGGAATATATTTTGGTCACAGCGAAAGCAAACGGTACGCTCGATACGGAGCCGTTTCACATATTGGACGCAATCAATGTTTATAACCAGATTGCGGATAAGTAAAAAATTTACTCGTTAAAAACAGCCAATTTAAATGAATTTTAATTTTTTCGGTTTTTTTCCAAAAATCCAGCAACAATAAGGAGTGGAAAAAAGAGGCGTATTAAGCCCTTAAAAACAAAGAGGTGGATTATGTCACCCGAAAAAACGAAAAAGAGAAAACCTTCTGTTTTTAACAGGATACTCAACGGGATTGAACGCGTGGGCAATAAGCTGCCGCACCCGATTACGCTGTTCGGTATTTTTGCGCTTGCAATCATCCTGATATCGGCGCTGTGCAGCTGGCTCGGCGTTTCCGCAACGGGCGAGCTTATCGATTCGCATACGCTCGAAACGACGACGCAGACAGTCACTGCCGTATCGCTCCTTTCCCGTGACGGCATTGTCTATATGCTTACGAACCTAATCGGTAATTTCACAAGCTTTGCGCCGCTGGGCGTGGTGCTCGTCACCATGCTGGGCGTAGGCTGCGCCGAGGGTAGCGGCTTTCTGTCCGCCGCGCTCAAAAAAATGGTCGCCGTCACGCCGCGCGCCATCGTTACGCCGATGCTCGTGTTTCTGGGCGTTATGTCGAACGTTGCGACCGACATCGGCTATGTTATACTAATACCCGTCGGCGCGCTTATTTTTATGGCGTACGGCAGGCATCCGCTCGCGGGGCTTGCGGCGGCGTTTGCAGGCGTGTCGGGCGGGTTCAGCGCAAACCTTATTATCGGGGCGCTCGACCCGCTGCTTGCGGGCATCAGCACGGAGGCGGCGCAGATTGTGGACAACGGGTTTGTCGTACATGCGACCGACAACTGGTTTTTTATGATTGTTTCGACCCTGCTGATTGTCGTTATCGGTACGTTCGTCACGAACAAAATAGTGGAGCCGCGGCTTGGAAAGTTTGAGCCGGAGGAGCACCACGGCGCGGACGCTCTGACAAGGCTGTCGCCCCGCGAGTCAAAGGGCCTGAAAGCAGGCGGAATTGTTCTGCTTCTGCTCATTTTAGGGATTATAATCGCCTGCATCCCGCAAAATTCCCTGCTGCGCAACCCGGAAACGGGAAGCCTGACGACGGGCGCGCCGCTCATTGACGGATTGATTGTGCTTTTGGCGCTTATCTTTTTTATCCCGTCTGTCGTCTATGGCAGGATTGCAGGAACGTACAAGGGCGAGGGCGACGTTGCCCGTCAGCTGGAAAAGAACATGGCGACCATGGGAAGCTATATCGCATTGATTTTTATTGCCGCTCAGTTTATCAGCTTTTTTAATTACAGCAAGCTGGGGACAATCCTGGCGATAAGCGGGGCTGATTTCCTCAAGGCATCCGGAATCAGCGGACCGGCGCTTATGGTAATTTTCGTATTGTTTACGGCCTTTATCAACCTGCTGATGGGTTCCGCAACAGCCAAATGGACAATCCTGGCGCCGATTTTTGTACCAATGTTTATGATGCTCGGCTATTCTCCGGCGCTCACGCAGGTTGCCTACCGCATCGGCGATTCCTGTACCAATTTGATAACGCCGCTGATGTCTTACTTTGCGATGATTGTCGTCTTTGCAAAGCGGTACGATAAAAAGGCGGGTATCGGGACGCTGATTTCGATGATGCTTCCGTACAGCCTGTTCTTCCTTATCGGTTGGTCGCTGCTTCTGATTATTTGGATGCTGACAGGAATTCCGCTTGGGCCGGGCGCCGGGCTGTATATATAAATATAAAAAAGCCTCCTGTTTTACAGGAGGCTTTGTATATGCGGAAAGCTGTGCCTTATTTGATAACACGGACGCGGATAACGCCGTCAATGCTTGCAAGCTCCTTGCTGATTTCGGCGGTTACGTTCGTTGCGTCAATAATCGTGTACGCGTTATCCTTCTTTGATTTGTTCTCCATGTTCTCAACGTTTGCGCCCAGGTCGCCGATGAGGGAAAGCGCTTGCTTTAAGATGTTCGGCGCGTTCTTGTGCAGGATGCAGTAACGTACCTCGCCGCTTTTCGGCATGCAGATGGATGGGAAGTTGACGGAGTTGGTGATATTTCCGTTTTCCAGATAATCCTTGACCTCGTCAGCCGCCATGCGTGCGCAGTTGTCTTCGCTTTCCGGTGTGGAGGCGCCGAGATGCGGCAGGGCAATCACGCCGTCTTCACCCAAGACCTCGTCGGTAGCGAAGTCTGTAACGTACGCTGTGATTTTGCCGGACTTAAGCGCCTCGACAACGTCCCTGGAGCAGACAAGGTCGGCCCTGGAGAAGTTTAAAATACGAACGCCGTCCTTCATCTTCGCGATGTTTTCCGCGTTGATGATTTCCTTGGTGTCGGGAGTAAGCGGCACATGGATGGTGATATAGTCGCACTCTGTAAAAATGGTATCTACCGCGGTGGAGTGCTTGATATTGCTCTCAAGCTGCCATGCCGCGTCAACGGAGAGGTACGGGTCGTAGCCGTAAACCTCCATGCCCAGTGAGGTGGCCGCGTTTGCGACGAGCACGCCGATGGCGCCCAGGCCGATAACGCCGAGCTTCTTGCCCTTTATTTCGGGGCCCGCGAACTGGCTCTTTCCCTTTTCGACCATCTTGCTGACCTCAGCGCCGTTGCCCTTTAAGGTTTTGGCCCATTCAATGCCGCTGATGACCTTTCTGGAGCTGATGAGCATACCTGCGATGACAAGCTCCTTTACAGCGTTTGCGTTCGCGCCGGGCGTGTTGAACACGACGATGCCGTCCTGCGCGCATTTATCGACCGGGATGTTGTTGACGCCCGCGCCCGCCCGCGCGATGGCGAGCAGGTTGCCGCCGAACTGCATATCGTGCATGGAAGCGCTGCGGACAAGGACTGCGTCGGGGTTCTGCGCGTCGCCCGTGCAGGTATAGTTTTCGCCAAGGCGGTCAAGCCCTGTTTTTGCGATTTTGTTGAGTGTGAGAATATTGTACATATCGTTCATCTTCCTTCGGATAGTTTATTTGACGGAATCAGGAATTGGCCTGTTCAAACTCGCCCATAAATTTTACGAGCGCTTCCACGCCCTCATAAGGCATGGCATTGTAGATGGAAGCGCGCATGCCGCCGACTGAGCGGTGGCCCTTAATATTGATAAAGCCGCGCTCGCCCGCTTCTTTGACGAACTTCGCGTCCATGTCAGCGTCGCCCGTAACGAACGGTACGTTCATAAGGGAGCGGTCTTCTTTAACGACTGTGCCCTTGAAGAGCTTGGAGCCGTCGAGGAAATCATACAGCAGCTTTGCTTTCTTTTCGTTGCGCTCTTTCATTTTATCGAGCCCGCCGATTTCGTTCTTAATCCACTCAAGCACGAGCTTTGCCATATAGATGGTGTAGCACGGCGGCGTGTTGAACATGGAATCGTTGTCCGCGTGGGTCTGGTAGTTAAACATTGTCGGCGTAATGCCCTGCGCGCTGCCGATGAGGTCCTCGCGCACGATGACGACCGTAAGGCCGGCAGGCGCCATGTTCTTCTGCGCGCCCGCGTAAAGCACGCCGAACTTCGACACGTCAATCGGCTGGGACAGGATGCAGGAGGAGATGTCCGCTACCAGCGGCACGTCGCCCGTGTCCGGCAGCTCGTGGTAAACGGTGCCGTAGATGGTGTTGTTCATGCAGATATGGAAGTAGTCCGCGTCTTTTGTAAAGGTGGACGGGTCGAGCTTTGGTATGTAGGAAAACGTTTTGTCCTCAGAGGAAGCAACCACGTTGGCCTGCGCGTAGCGGGAGCCTTCCTTGTAAGCTTTTTTCGCCCACTGGCCTGTCAGAACATAATCAGCCTTGCCGCTCTTGACAGCGAGGTTTAAAGGAACCATTGCAAACTGAGAGGACGCGCCGCCCTGCAAAAAGAGGACCTTGTAATTATCGGGAATGCTCATGACCTCCCGAAGCAGTGCCTCGGTGCCCTTGATAATACCGTCATATACCTTGGAACGGTGGGACATTTCCATGACGGACTGGCCGCTGCCCTCATAATCGAGCATTTCCGCCGCCGCCCTTTTCAGTACGGATTCTGGCAGCATGGAGGGACCCGCTGAAAAATTGTAAACTCTGCTCATCTGTGAAACATTTCCTTTCTTCTGCGCCGCGGAGGGCGCTTTACTGTAATACAAACCTGATAAGTTTGTGAAATTGCTAACGCTCTAATTATAGTATTTTATAATATGCAAGTCAATATAAAATGCGATTTCCTGCGCTTTTTTGGCGAATTTTTACATGGGTAAATGCAAACTTATGAAAAACCGGGAAGCGGCGCAATCAGGCAGCATAGAAAAACCGGCGCAGCAGCCGATTCGTGCGCCGGTTTTTCTATTTAAATGTATGCGTACCCCTTTAAACGTATTCGACCGCGTCGGTGCAGCGCGCTGATTCGATGAATTCCACAGACGGGAATTCTTTTTTAAGCATTTGGACAAGCGGTTTGATTACAATATTCTCCGTGCAGAAGTGGCCGGCGTCAACGACCGCGACGTTCATCCGGTATGCGTCTAACAGCTGATGGTGCTTGATTTCACCTGTAACGAGCGCGTCTGCCTGCAGCTCCTTGCAGCGGTACAGGCTGTCGCCTCCGGCGCCTGAGCTTACGGCGACAGTTCTGATTTTTTTGTTAAGTCCGATAAAACGTACACCATTACAGGACAGGGCCTTTTTGACATGCAGCGCAAGCTCCCTGGCGTTTTGTTCCCCCGCGAGCGTACCGAGGGCGATGCATTCGTTTTCCACCAGCCGGACGTCCTGCAGGGAAAGCGCTTGGGCAAGGCGGACGTTTACGCCCTCAGGCGAAAGGTCGAGGTTTGTATGCGCGCACAGGGCGTTCAGCCCGTTTTTGATAAGCAGCGCGGCGGGGCTGTCGTTTGGCAGGGTACGCAGCGGCTGAAAGATAATGGGATGGTGGCTGATGATAAGCTGCGCGCCGCTTTCCACAGCCTCTTCAATGACGGCGGGCGTAATATCGAGCGCGGCTACCGCCGTTGTTACAGGCGCGTTCCTGTCGCCCGCCAAAATGCCCGCGTTGTCAAAATCCATCGCTGTGTCGAATGGGGCGAAGCTGTCTATAAAATGATATATTTCCTGTACGGTTGCCATTCAATCAGTTCCTCCTTTTATTATACCCGCCCGCTTTTGCAGGGCCGTAATTAAATTGAAAAGCGGCTGCGCTTCTGTTTCGTTCCCCGCGGCGTGAAGACCGTTGGCCTTCTTTTGCAGGTTACGGCAAACCGTTTCTATATATTCCCTGTCAAGCGGCCTGTCCCCCGGTTGGAGCGCGCCGGTGTAGATGTCCAAAATTCCGGACTGTATTTTTTTGCCGGTATAGCCGCACCGCATTACGCTGTAAATTCTCCCGAGCGAGCGGACGGCCTCCTCCTGTAAAATTGCAAAGCCTTCGTTTGAAAGATAGCTTCTGAGTACCTCCGCCTTCGACATCGGCTGTAAAATCAGGCGTTTGCCTGGGTCCCTTACCCACGGGGCATGGGAAAGGATTTGTACAATCAGTTCCCCGCCCATACCTGCAATCACAATATCGCCGCATTCATCAGGGAATATGCTTTGGAGCCCGTCGGAAAGCCTTGTTTTGACGAGCTTTTCCGCGTGATATTTTTGGATGGTCGCCTGTCCGTGCCTCAGCGGCTCCTCCCGTAAATCGCACGCGAGCGCGCTTTTAATCTTCCCTGTGCGCGCAAGCCATACGGGAAGGTAGGCGTGGTCGGTGCCGATGTCGGCAAGCGCTGCATCCTGCCGCACATATTTGGCGCACAGCGCGAGGCGGTTGTCAAGCTGGAACAAAGGACGGCCCACTTGCGGACACCCCTTTCTTTATAAAATAAAATCCTGAAAGCGTAGATAAAACAACGTAAAAAGGGGCAGGTAACCCTGCCCCTAACGCCGGACTGTTTATTTTGCAAGATGTTCATTGATTTTCTTAATCAGCTCGTCCGCGTCTACTCCGTGTACCATGCATGCCTCGGCGATAGTTTCGCCGCGCGATGCGGGGCATCCAAGGCAATGCATGCCCATCTCAAGGAAAAAGGGGGCGGTTGTGTTGTCCATATCCAGAATATCGCCGATAATCGTATCTTTTGTAATCTGTGCCATATTGTTATACCTCCGTTTATTTCTGACGCTATTTTGCGCGTTTTCTGTCTTTTTATGATTATAGCCGAAGAAAAGAAAAAAAGCAATATCCGGGTTTTACCGCGCAAAAAAGATTTTTTGTGATTGTTTTTCAAATAATGCCCACTTCACTGCAAACATATTTTATGCTTTATTGTGATGTGAAATGAGGTGGTTATAAAATGGGGAAGAGGAAACCGGGCAGGCCGAGGCTTGAAAACCCAATCAATATTAAAACGACAGTCAGGCTGGACGCGATTACTGACAGGCAACTGATGGAATACTGCGCGAAAAAAGGCGTTACAAAAGGAAAAGCGGTCCGCCGGGGGATTATACTGCTTTTAAAAACGGATAAGGACATGGGATATTAATACGCCCATAAATAAAAAGGGGACGGATTTTTCCGTCCCCTTTTTTATTTATCCCCTGTATCTGCCGCTGGAGTGACATAAAGCGTCTTGTTGTTTTTATAAATCACCATGCCCGGCTTTGCGCCCTGCGGCTTGCTGACATACCGGATTTGCGTGTAATCCACAGGCACCTGCGCGCTGTCCCTGGCGCGGCTGTGGTAAGCGGCAAGCCGAGCCGCCTGTAAAATGGTTTCTTCCCCCGGTGTTTTGCCGTCCGTCACAATGACGGTATGCGAGCCTGGGATATTTTTTGTGTGGAACCAGACGTCGTTGTTGTTCGCCGTTTTAAGCGTGAGCTTGTCGTTTTGGCGGTTGTTGCGCCCGACGAGTATGGTAAAGCCTTCGCTCGACGTAAAGCTGAGCGGCGGTAGGGCGGCAGGCGTTTTTTGTTTGCCGCGCGCCTTTTTGACATATCCCTGTTCCATAAGCTCCTGCCGGATTTCCGACAGCTCGCGCTCTGTATGTGCGCGGGAAAGCGCGTCGAATACGGTTTCAATATACGCAAGCTCTTCCTGCGCTTTTTCAATCTGCACGGCAAGCACCTGCTCGGCGGTCTTTGCCTTGCGGTACTCCTTATAGTACCTCTGCGCGTTCTGCGACGCTGAGAGCGCCGGGTTGAGCTTTACGCGCAAAACAGGGGAATTTTCCTCATAAAAATTTTCAAGGTCTGCAAACGGCGCGCCCTTTTCAATGCGGTAAAGGTTTGCCTGGATTAAATCCCCGCAGACGCGCAGCGGCTCGCGGTCAGAGCATCTTTGCAGCTCCGCCTGCTGTGTGTTGATTTTACGCGACAATCGGTCGGACGCGTTTGCAAGCAGCTTTAATAAATCGTGCGATTTGTTTTTCATCCGGTCGGCGCGGTCGCGTTCAAAATAAAAGCTATCGAGCAGAAGGCTGAACCGCTCGATGCGCTTAACCTGAGCCGCCGTGCCATACTGCGCGATGTCGGTGAACGAAAAATCGAGCGGTTTTCCCTTTAATTCGCAGACCATATGCGGTGTGCCCGCGGCATCCCTGATTACACCGGATAATCTGTTCAAAAAGAAAGACAGCCGCTGTTTTTGCTCTGCGGTCATGGTTTTGACGCTGATATCAACACCCCTGCCCGTCAGGTGCTCAAGCTCCCGGCAGACGATAGGGGACACGCCCTGGATGTTTTGCAGGAGCGCCTTGTGGAGAGCCATATCCCGGTCTATACAGCTAAGCCTTTTTATAATGTCCTCGGCAGGCGTGTCGAGCACGCAGGGCTTGTTCTGTGCGGGCGGCATTTCATAGGCAAGCCCCGGTAAAACCAGGCGCTGGGAAGACATCGCCGCGTCGACGCGTTTGAGCGCGTCAACGATAATGCCCGCTTCGTCAACGAGGATAACGTTGCTGTATTTACCCATGATTTCTACCGTAAGAGTAAGGCTGACGCGGTCACCCAGGTCGCTTGTCGCGTCGAAATCAAACGACAGCAGCCGTTCCAGCTGGGGCTGGCGGATTGCCCGGAGCTTTGCACCCGTAAGGCGTTTGCGCAGGAGCATGCAGAGCATCGGCGGCGTCTGCGGATTTTCCGGCGCGAAATCTGTCAGGTGTACGCGCGGGGAATCCGCTTTTGCGGACATCAGCAGTTTTCTTGCTCCGCCCTGCCCGCGCATGGAAAGGACAATCTCATCCTTGGCGGGCTGGTATATTTTTTCCACACGGAAGCCGATCAGTGCTTCTTCCAGCTCTATTTTGATATGACGCAGAAAAGCGCCGTCGAGCGCCATAAAAACGCCCCCTTTCCGTTAAAACGACAATTTAGTATTATTCAAATAAAATTAAGCCGAAATGGTTCTGCGGCTCTCCTTTTTCCCGAAGCGTATGGATTTCCAGCCCGTTTGCTCGGACCGTTGCGAACACATCGATTCCGCAGGCTTCCATAGAAGGGACTGTCTTTCCCGGAAAAGCGCAGCGGTCGGGAGCGCATTTAATACATTTCTGGCAGTCCCCATCTCCAAAGGCTATTACCTTATAATAGCCGTCAAGAAACATTTTCCTTGCAGCTTCTACAGCTAGGGGCGTAACCGTGTTTACTTCATGGGTACGGAACAGGATGCCCTTTGAATAACAGCCAAGCATTTCCTGTGTTTCCTTATAAGTTGGGGCGTTAGGTGGACAGCAGTGGTTTTTTCCATAGGAGCTGCAGCCGAATTTGCATTTGTATATTGTCCAGGCTGCGGTGACGACCGTTTCGGTATCTATAATGATTGCAAAATCCGCGCCCTTTTCTTTTAATAAATTTATATATTGCTCCATAGCGCACCCTTTCAGAAAACGGATTTTTATGGCAGTAACAGTAATCTCTTCACCGGGTTTATTTATGATATTTACCGCCGGAAGAAATCTGGAATGCGCGGTAAATCTGTTCGCAGAGCATGACGCGCGCAAGCTGGTGCGGGAAGGTCATAGGGGACATGGAAAGCCTGAAGTCGGCCTGCCGCTTGACCTCTTCGGACAAGCCCCACGAACCGCCGATAAAAAAAGCGACGCTGCTGCCGCCGCCAACCGCCGCATGTTCCAGTTTCTGCGCAAGCAGCGGGGAGGAAAGCTCCCTGCCTTCAATACACATGGCTATGGTATAAGCGCCGCGCGGAACCCTTGCAAGAAGGCGTTTGCCTTCTTCTGAAATACAGGCGTCTATCTGCGCCTGGGACGGGTTCTGCGGAATGCGCTGCTCGTCCACCTGGTTTACCGCAAACCGGCAGAAGGGGCGCAGGCGTTTTTCGTATTCGGTACAGGCGTCCCGCCAGTATTGCTCCTTTAAGCTCCCTACGCAGATAATATTTACCGTGACCATATGGTTATTCTCCCCGGAATTTGTTACGTTACAAAACGATTGTTTCACCCTTGGTCGCCTCGGGCGCAACCGACAGCATAAAATCGATTCCCCTGCGCATACCGAAGCCCTCAAGCGAGCAAAGCGCCGACTGCTCGGCAATGCGCGGCATGTTGTTTTCCCGGCTTAAATGCGCAAGGATTAGCCGGGTCGTACCGCTGTCGATAAGCCTTGGCAGGAATTCGGCGCAGGTATCGTTCGACAAATGCCCCTTATCCGACAGGATACGCCGCTTGAGCGGATATGGGTAAATACCGTTTAAAAGCATACCGACGTCGTGGTTTGACTCAATAACGACCGCGTCGCAGCCGGATACAGCCGTTTCGATTTCCTCCGACAAAATACCCGTATCGGTTGCGACCGCAATACTCCTGCCGTCACCCGTGCGCACAACAAAGCCCATGCTTTCGCTGCAGTCGTGCGACGTGTGGAACGGAATGATATGCATATCGTCCGTCTGTACGCCGCCGCTTGGAATAACGTAGGTTTTATATTTGTCACACAGCACGCCCTGCCTGCCAAGCGCCTCGAGCGTCCCCTTAGAAGCGTAAACGTTGAGGCGGTAGCGCGACGCAAGCACGCGAAGTCCCTGAATATGGTCGGTATGCTCGTGTGTAACAAATATTCCATGAACGCCGGCCATATCGAGCCCGTTGTCGCGCATGGCCGTTTCAATCTGTTTGGCGCTGCGGCCCGCGTCGATTAATACGCCGCCGCTGCCGCTGCCTATGTAATAGCAATTCCCTTTGCTTCCGCTGTAGAGCGGGCATAAACGTGCCATCCCAATTTCACCTTTTCTATCTTTCCCTATTTTATGAAAAAATAAGGCAGACAAAATGTCCGCCCCGCCATGTAAGGTTATTATACCAGAAGCAGGCCCGTTTGGAAAGTAAAATTATAAATTTCCAAGCGAAACCTGCTGTTTGTCTTATATTTTAAGCCGTAACAACCTCGGTTGTTGTACGGGTGCGTTCCTTTTTAATATCCGCACCGAGCTTTTGGAATTTATCCACAATTTCCTCATAGCCGCGCTCAATATGGATAATATTTTCAATTTCGGTTGAGCCATTCGCAACAAGCCCGGCAATAATCATCGCTGCGCCCGCGCGCAGGTCAGTTGCTTTGACAGGAGCGGCAATCAGCTCTTCCACACCTTCGATAATCGCAAGCCTTCCATCGACAGAAATCTGCGCACCCATTCTGCACAGCTCCGCAACATACCGGAAGCGGTTATCCCAGACGTTTTCATTGATAATGCTCGTGCCGTTCGCGACGGAAAGAAGTGCCGCGAACTGCGGCTGCATATCGGTGGGGAAACCCGGATGCGGCATCGTTTTGATATTGCAGCGCGAAAGCCTGCCTTCGCTTCTGACACGGATATCCTCGTCATATTCCTCCACAACCGCGCCCATTTCACGCAGCTTTGCCGTAATGGATTCCAAATGCTTAGGAATAACGTTGCGGATGAGGACGTCCCCGTTTGTGGCCGCTGCCGCGACCATATAGGTGCCGGCCTCAATCTGGTCGGGAATAATGGAATAGGTAGTGCCGTGCAGATGCTCGACTCCCCTTATTTTGATTACGTCGGTTCCCGCGCCGCGTACGTCGGCGCCCATGGAGTTTAAAAAGTTTGCAAGGTCGACGATATGCGGCTCTTTCGCGGCGTTTTCAATTACCGTCAAGCCCTCAGCCTTTACAGCCGCGAGCATAATGTTCATCGTAGCGCCGACGGAAACCACATCAAGATAAATATGGCTGCCCAGAAGCCTGTCGGCCTGAACGCTGATAACGGCGCCGTTGATAAGCTCATGCTTTGCGCCAAGGGCGGCAAAGCCCTTGAGATGCTGGTCCACAGGCCGTACACCAAAGTCACAGCCGCCTGGCATGGCAACCTGCGCTTTTTTATATCTGCCGAGCAGGGCGCCCAGCAGGTAATAGGAGGCGCGCATTCCCTTGACCTGTTCATATGTTGCAACGGACGTGCTTACAGTCCGCGGATCGATTTCCAAAGTGGATTTGTTGATTCTTTTAACGTTTGCTCCAATTTCCTGAAGGATTTTTGCAATAAAGGTGACGTCGCTGATGTTCGGTATATTTTCAATACGGCACGGTCCGTCTGCAAGGACGACTGCCGGAATAATTGCAACTGCTGCGTTTTTTGCCCCGCTGACGGAGACCTCTCCCGATAAACGGCGCCCGCCGTTAATCACATATTTATCCAATACGGTACACTCCCAAATACATTTTTCATCCAACAAGCGTTACGTAATATTTTATTCATTTGTTATATGTAGAGAAACATTCGGATAAAACCGAAACATGTCGTAATCAATAATAAAGCCCGTTTTTTTTGGCTGTTATCATCAAACAAGAAGGTACACAATAATGCAACATTACCAAAAAACACTACCTGCAATCATAATACAAATTGCTTCCAATGTCAACCGGATTTCCCCATGGTAACATCATTTTAACCAAATTTGTAAATATTTACACAAAGCGGTGGAGCGCCAACGGAATTCTGTGCCAACAGGCGCAGGGATATGTGCGCGGGCATATGCTTTTTTGAAGAATTAAGAAGAATTGTGCCGGTATATGTCTGATTGACACAGGGATGGAGAGAAACAGCAAGGGCCTCCTTCTCCTGTCAGTTTTAAACAGAAAAAGAAAGCCCCCGGACCCGGACCAAAAAGAGCGCTGGCAGCCGTTTGATTAGCTGTCGACTTCAATTGGCCCATACTTTGCTTCGTATTCCTTTACAGCATCGCGTATCAGAATAATGATTTGGCTGTTAGCGGACCGTCCCTCATAATCCGCCAGGACGTGCAGCTTGTGAAGCATCTTTTCATCAATGCGTATGGATAAACTTTTAATCGCCATAATTTACACCCCGTTTTATATTTATTACAAGCTTATGTTAAGTTAAATTTAACTCTTATTTATGTGCAATTGCAACGTTTGAAGTCGAAATATATCTAAATTAAATCTATATATTTCGTTTTATTTCCCCAAAAGAAGACTGTATATTGTGAATTAAGCGTCCTACCCTTAATATCATGCCATAAATCCCCTTATTTTTCTATTAATTGTGATATAATTTCACTTGATATTTCATTTATCTCGTATTTACTTTATGACGATATTGTGCTATATTTGCCTTGGAAGATGTATAACATGTCCGTAAAAGACGCAAAACAGCTTTTGAAAGGTGATAGAACATGGTTGAAATGGGTAGCAAGCTTCGAAGACTCAGAAAAGCGAAACACATGACTCAGGAGGAACTGGGACAGGTTGTCGGGGTAAGTAATGTCATGATTTCTTCCTATGAGCTTTCGACGCGGCAGCCGCCCTATAAAGTAATGATTCGGCTGGCCAGGTTTTTTGGTGTTTCCATAGATTACCTGGTCGGAATCGACAAGGAGCTTTCACTCAGCGTTGAGGGCCTTTCAGAAAAGCACGTCAGCCTGGTTATGAGCGTAATTGAACAACTAAAGGAATAAGGAGCAGACGTATAAAATTTTACATTCCTTTTGCCCGAAGTAAAAGGAAAAGCAGGCAGCCGGTTTCACGTGTCTAGCTGCCTGTCATTAAAATATTTTATACAATTTATTTATTTGAGCCTTTCGCATTTCCCTGTTTTGTTTAAGTCTTTATGGTTTATTATTCAGAACGCCAATATTTCCGGTCGAGACTGCGGTATTGGATAGCTTCTGCAATGTGGGGCGCACGTATTATTTGGCTCTTCTGCATGTCCGCAATCGTTCGCGCAACCTTCAGCACGCGGTCGTATGCTCTCGCGGAAAACCCGAGCTCGTCAAATGAGCGCCGGAGGATACGTTCAGCCTGCGAATCCAAAGGGCAGGCTTCCCTCAGCATGGAAGGGCTGAGCCGCGCGTTGCAGGGGATACCCCTGCCGTGGTAACGTTCACGCTGAATGCTCCGTGCTTCCTCCACCCGCAGCTTAATCTGCGCAGAGGTTTCACTGCTTTGTTTTTGGGTAAGCTCTTCAAAAGCGACGGGAGGTACTTCAATATGTAAATCGAGCCGGTCGAGCAGCGGCCCTGAGACACGTGACAAATAACGCGCGACGGCGTTCTGCGAGCAGGAGCACCTTCTGGACGGGTGGCCGTAATACCCGCACGGGCAGGGGTTCATAGCGGCGGCGAGCATAATGGAGCAGGGATAACTGAGCGAGCCGCTTACGCGCGATATGGTAACACAGCCATCTTCAATAGGCTGTCGCAGTACCTCGAGCGTATGGCGTGAAAATTCCGGCAGCTCGTCGAGAAACAGCACGCCGTTGTGGGCAAGGGACAGCTCGCCGGGCTTAGGGACCGCGCCGCCGCCGGAGAGCCCGGCGGCGGATACGGTATGATGCGGGCTGCGAAACGGCCGGCGGGTAATCAGGGAACTTCCGTTTTTCAGCTGGCCCGCGATGGAATGGATTTTTGTCGTTTCTATCGTTTCCTCAAAGGTCATATCAGGCAGAATAGACGGCAGGCGTTTTGCCAGCATGCTTTTTCCGGAGCCGGGAGGCCCGATTAACAGGATATTGTGCCCGCCTGCGGCGGCAATCTCCATTGCGCGTTTTGCTTCGTTCTGTCCCTTGACCTGTGAAAAATCGGGAACCGCGCCGTCGGGTATGGGGGCTATTTCCGGAGGGGAGGCGGGCGCGATGGGCTTGCTGCCCCGAAGATGAAGGATAAGCTGTTCGAGGCTTTTTACGGGATAAACGTCAATACCTTTTACAATTCCTCCTTCCGGAGCATTATCGGACGGTACATACAGGCTTCGGATTCCTTTTTGCTGTGCTGCAATTGTCATAGGGAGAACGCCGGTCACGCCCTGTACGCTGCCGTTTAATGAAAGCTCGCCCAGAAATGCGCTATCCGGCGCGTAGTCCGCAATTTGCCCGGTTGCCCGCAGCAGGGCGATTAAAATCGGCAAATCGTACAGCGGCCCTTCCTTGCGGATGTCTGCGGGCGCTAAGTTCACTGTAATCCGGCCGATAGGGAATTCATATCCGCAGTTTTTCAGGGCGGCGCGTACCCGGTCGCGCGATTCCTTTACTGCGGCGTCGGGCAGCCCGACTATGTCAAACGCGCTTATGCCGTTTTGAATGTCCGCTTCCACACGAACGGGAAACGCTTCCAGCCCATACAGGCCCATGCTGCAGCATACTACCATAATATTACTCCTTTTTGTACAATCGATTATTATATTATATATCGAATACATAATAAATTTGATTTATGTTTGAATTATTCACATTCGGATGCGGAATAAGGGCGGACTATTTTAGTCAAACAACGGCGGTTTTGCATAGTTTATGTAGAATCTGCATAAAAATAAAACACATATTTTTTTGATTTTACGAGGAATACAGAAAAGTTGTTGACTTATTCAAACAAATGATGTATCATGAGAGCCGTATAAGTGAGCATATGGTCAGCGGGGTTGTTTTATGGAAAACAGGGAGTCGGAACAGGATTTGAGAGAATATTCTGATGACCGGCTGATAAAACTGACCCGTCGGGGGCAAAACAGCGCCTTTGATGTGCTTGCGCAGCGCTACCTTCCTTTAATCAGGGCAAAGGCTTCCCTGTACGGGGGCGCCAAGACTGAGCTTGACGATTTTATACAGGAAGGCTTTCTGGCGTTTCTCCACGCGGTTAAGGGCTTTGATGAAAAAGCGGGCGCCAGCTTTTCAACTTATGCAGGTATTTGTATAGAACGCAGGTTTAAATCGGTCTATAAAAGCGAAAAGCGGCTTAAAAACATACCCTCCGACAGGCTTGTCCCACTGACGGAC
Organism: uncultured Oscillospiraceae bacterium; assembly: GCA_900540275.1. GTDB lineage: Bacteria > Bacillota > Clostridia > Oscillospirales > Acutalibacteraceae > Scatavimonas. Next base: position 21,710 of record UQFO01000013.1, read on the forward strand.
GATACCCTGGAGGAAAAGGGAGAGGCAGGCGTGTCTCCCGAACAGGAGCTAATTGATAAAGAGGCATACCATCAGATGATGATGCGCATACAAACGGAGCTTACCCCGTTTGAACAAAAGGTGTTGTCGTTTTACCTGAGCGGACTTTCCTATGCCCAGACGGCGGATACATTAAAAACATCCGTAAAATCAGTTGATAACGCTTTACAGAGAATCCGCAGGAAGCTCAAAAGCGTTTGATAAAAATGTCCCATGTAGCTTATTTTACAGAAGAGCGTTGTTTTACAAAGGCGTCGGTGCAAATCCGTCCTGGGGCGAAAATTTATTTAATCCAAAGCGAGGTAAATCACATGTACGAAGACAAGACTCTCATTTGCAAGGACTGCGGTTCGGAATTTATTTTCACCGCTGGCGAGCAGGAATTTTATGCGGAAAAAGGCTTTGTCAATGAGCCCCAGAGATGCAAGCCCTGCCGTGACGCACGCAAGAACGCCGGCAGACCCGAGCGTGAAATGTACACCGCTACCTGCGCGTCCTGCGGTCAGGAAGCAAAGGTTCCGTTCAGGCCCAGGGAAGACCGCCCTGTCTATTGCAGCGAATGCTTCGCTAAAATGAGAGAAGAGCAGGAATAAAATTCTTTGATATAGAGTTTTAACGGTGCGAAAAGAAAAGCCTCTCCGGGTTCCGGAGGGGCTTTTTTATATAAACAAAAATGCAAAAAGCTCGCATGATTGGCGTATCCAGCAGGGGGAGGCCGGCGGGCAAACGCTGCGGGAAAATTCTGGTTACTAATACGATTAGTAAGCGTAATAACCTCTATGAATAACAGCCTGGCTGCCGTTTCACCAGCGTAAAAAGTTTTTGAGCAGCACCTGCCTTTATTAAAATATCAGGAAAAAAGAAAACACTGGGAAAAGTACCCTGTTCCACGGAAGGAATTAGCGCAAAAGCATGGAACCTCCGCCCATTTGTCGAATTTGCCTATTTACTTCACTTTATTAATATGATAAAATTTTGCTTGTCGGCTGGGCCGCAGCAGGCTCGGCAAAAAATGAATTCGGAGGAAATTTTATGAAGAAAATAATTGCGGTTTTGCTTGCCGCGGCAATGATGGCGGTTATTGCCGCGGGCTGTACCGGCGCCGGGGAAAGCGGTACGCCTTCCCAAAACAGCGGTACAGGCTCGGAAAGCGGAACATCCGCCCCTGAAAAGGACGAGTCCTGGACGAAGGTAAAGGATGCCGGAAGGTTTGTCCTTGGGCTTGATGCGGAATTCCCGCCGATGGGCTTTAAGAATACCGAGACGGGTGAGGTTATCGGCTTTGACATCGACGTTGCAAAAGAAGCGTGTAAGAGGCTCGGCGTTGAGTTTGTCGCACAGCCTATCAACTGGGACAACAAGCAGATGGAGCTCGACGGCGGAAACATCGACTGCGTATGGAACGGCATGAGCTATACCGAGGAACGCGCCAAATCGATGCTTGTTTCCAAGCCGTATATGAAAAACGAGCAATACCTGCTGACGCTCAAGAGCTCCGAATATAAAACAATGGAATCCCTTAAGGGAACGACGCTTGGCGTCCAGAAGGACAGCTCGGCGGAATCGGCGCTGAATAAAAACGAAGCGTTTAAGTCCACGCTCGGCGAAGTGGTCGGTATCGAAAACTATACTTCGGCGCTCATGGAGCTTAAGAACAATACAATACAGGTTGTCGCAATTGACGAGGTGGTCGCCCGCTATTACCTGCAGAATGAGCCCGGCGCCTACCAGATTGTCCAGGACGGCAAGGGCGAAAACGCTTCCCTTGCAGCCGAGGATTATGTCATCGGCTTCCGTAAAGGGGACACCGCCCTGATGGAAAAGGTTTACGGCGCCCTTCAGGAGATGAAGGCGGACGGAACGCTCGCGGAAATTTCAAACAAATGGTTTGAAAAGGATATTACGACAGTGGAATAAACGGTAACTGGAACGCTTAAGGGCGGACGCTTCGTCCGCCCTTATTATCTCCCGCGGCAGGCTTGCGGAACAATCCAAGCACACAGCCAGCTGGCTGTGTGCTTGGATTAATACGTACGTCTTATATTATACATAAAGGGGAATCTGTATGAATTTTCAGCTTTTAATACAGGAAATGCTCAAGGGAACCCAGTTTACGGTGCTGATTTTTTTGCTGACACTGCTGTTTTCTCTGCCGCTTGGCCTAATTGTTTCGTTTGGCAGGATGTCGAAATATAAGATTATCCGCTACCCGGTCCAGCTATACCTGCTTATCATGCGCGGAACGCCGCTGATGCTTCAGCTGATGTTCGTTTTTTTCGGTATGCCGCTCATTGGTATTGTGTTTGACCGCTTTACGGCGTGTATCATCGCGTTTTCATTAAATTATGCGGCCTATTTCGCGGAGATTTACCGCGGCGGAATTGAAAGCATATCGCAGGGGCAGTATGAGGCGTCCCGGGTTCTGGGCTTTACGCGCGGGCAGACCTTTTTTAAAATCGTGCTGCCGCAGGTCGTCAAGCGGATTCTGCCGCCCATGGGAAACGAGTTTATTACGCTCGTCAAGGATACCTCTTTAGCGCTTACCATCTCTGTCGTAGAGCTGATGAACATTACGAAGATGTTTGCAAATTCTTCTGTAAGCGTCGTCCCATATATTGTCGCGGCGCTGTTCTACCTGATTATGAACGGTGTGGTCACGCTTTTCTTCTCCGCCGCGGAGAAGAAGCTCAGCTATTATAAATAAGAAGGCGTACAGGACTTATGTGAAGGGAGAAGCACGATGAAGATTCTCAGCGCTAACAATATAAAAAAAGACTTCGGCAAGACAGAGGTTCTCAAGGATATATCGGTCGACGTAAACGAGGGCGAGGTGCTTGCGATTATCGGCCCGTCCGGTTCAGGCAAAAGCACGCTCCTGCGCTGCATTACACAACTCGAAACCATCGACAGCGGCGAAATCGTCATTTGCGGCGAAACGCTGGTGAAAACTGGAGAAAACGGGAAAGCGCAGTATGCCGATAAAAAAACCTGCGTCCGGATTGGCTTGAACCTGGGTTTGGTATTCCAGAATTTTAACCTATTCCCTCATTTCTCCGTTTTGCGCAATATTACAGAGGCGGCGGTAACCGTGTTAAAAACGCCGAAGGATGAAGCGGAAAAAGCGGCGTATGAGCTGCTTGATAAAATGGGCCTGCGCGACAGGGCGGGCGCCTATCCGCACCAGCTTTCCGGCGGGCAGCAGCAGCGCGTTTCGATTGCGCGCGCGCTTGCGCTTAAGCCGCAGCTTCTGCTGTTCGACGAGCCGACCTCGGCACTCGACCCGGAGCTGACCGGCGAGATTTTAAGGGTAATCCGTTCACTTGCCGCCGAAAAAATGACGATGGTCGTCGTTACGCATGAAATGGCGTTTGCGCGCAATGTCGCCGACCGGGTTATTTTTATGGACGACGGCGTAATTGTGGAAAGCGGAACGCCGCAGGAGCTTTTCGGAAATACACAGAATGACCGGACAAAAGCGTTTCTCGCGCGTTTTAACGAGGAAGGCTGACATTTTATAGAAAACGCTGTAAGTATAACGGCGGCTGTGATATAATCGGGAAAGTAGCCAGTTCACAGATTGGACAGGCGGGCGCCGTTATTGCAGGCGGGATTTTCAGGGCATCCATTCCGAGCGCACCAGAAGGAGAACACACATCATGACCAAAGGAGAAGAGAGGGAAATTGCGTCGTTTGCAGATGAAATACTGCGGCGTTATTTCTGCAACGGGGACATCGACTTTTTAATATCCACCTTTGCGCCCGGCATCGTATGGCTCGGAGCGGGAGAGCACCAGCACGCTGAAGGCAGAGAAGCCGTCAGCCGTCAGTTCCTCAAGGGCAGGGATGAGGCGATTCCCTTTGATATGTGGGACGAACGCTACGTCGTGCAGGAGCTGGGCCCGGGACGGTACCTGTGCGAGGCGGAAAGCATGCTGGAGGCAAAAAAGGAAACCCACATGAAAATGCGGGAGCGCCAGCGCTGCACTTTTATATTTGAAAGAAATGGCGGCGCGCTTGAGTGCGCCCATATACATAATTCCATTGCATATTCAAACCTGAAAGACGAAGAGCTTTTCCCGGTGAAGTATGCAAAGGAAGAATACGAAAGAATACGGGAAACCGTGGCGCAGCAGCAGAGGCAGATTGATTTGATGCTTGCACAGACGCCGGGCGGTATGGCTCTCGTATACCCTGATGAGGATTTTTCCTTAAAATGGGTAAGCGCGGGCCTTTGCGAAATTCTCGGGTTTGGCAGCCCTGAAGAGTTTATTGGTTTCACCGGAAACTGCTTCCGCGGCTTTATTGAAGAAACAGACTATAACGCGGCGCATAAGCTGGTGGCGGCGTCCCTGAAGGAAAGCGGTTCCTATACGTCGGAGTACCGCGTCAAACGCCGGGACGGTTCGGTGCTGTATGTCATGGACATCGGCAAGCTCATAACCGACCGGGACGGGGAGCGCGTGATTTCCTGTTTTATCACGGATATAACCAAGCATAAGATGCAGGAGCTTCATCTGATACAGGCGAACAAGGAAATCGCGCAGCAGGCAGATTTCCTCACGCAGCTTTACAATTCACTGCCGTGCGGGATTATCCAGTTCACGACGGACGGCGAGCATAGGATTATCCATGCCAACCGCCGCGCCTGGGAGATTTATGGGTTTACTGAAAAGGAATATTGGCAGCAGGTACGCACACCGTTTTCTTTTGTGCTGGAAAAGGAACGCGCGGGCGTAATCGCATTAATCGATAAACTGTCAAAAGAAGGCGGGGAGGCTTCCTACGAACGTGAGGGCGTACGGAAGGACGGCTCCCGCTGCTTTATCAGCGTGACAATGGAACGCCTGACGAATGCCGACGGCAGGTTGGTCATTCAGGCCGCGTTTAACGATATTACAGAAAATATGCGGTACCGTAAGGAGCGGGAGCAGGAACAGCAGCTTGAAAACCGGATTCTGCGCGCTTCGATTTTTACGGCCTACCCTTTGATTATGAAGCTCAACCTGTCGCAGAATCAGTTTGACTGCATCAGCTCCGGCAGCTTCATTACACAGCATCAGCCGCACGGAAATTACGAAGAGATGATAAAAAGCGTACAGCCAAAAATACATCCGGAGGACCGGGCCAATTTAAAGGATTTTATGCCGCAGGCAATTCTCGGCAGCTTCCGAAGCAGTTGCAGCGAGGTGTATACCGAGGTCCGACAGATGGGGGACGATGGGAAATACCATTGGGTTTCCGCGCACGTCGTACGCGTGGAGAACCCATACGGGGAAGACGAGATTGCCATTATGCTTTTCCGGATTCTTGACGAGCAGCGCGATAAGCAGGCGAGGCAGGAGCAGCTTCTGCGCGGCGCGCTTGCCGCAGCTGAGGCGGCGAACAGCGCAAAATCGGATTTTTTGTCCCGGATGAGCCACGATATCCGGACGCCGATGAACGCGATTATCGGCATGAGCACGATTGGGCAGCTCAAGCTGAACGACAAAACGAGGGTGCTCGACTGCTTTAAGAAAATTGACGCGTCTTCTAAATACCTGCTTTCCTTGATTAACGATATTCTCGATATGTCTAAAATCGAACGCGGTAAAATGGCGCTGAACAATAAAAAATTTGACTTTACCGAGCTGGTTTCCGACTTGGTGGGTGTGATTTACCCGCAGGCATCGGTACGCGGAATCAGCTTTGAGGTGCATCATGCCGAGCCGCTCGAGCGGTTTTACAATGGGGATTCCCTGCGGCTCAACCAAATCCTGATGAACCTGCTTTCAAATTCCCTGAAGTTTACGCCGTCTGGAGGCCGAATTACTCTCGGAATACGGGAGGCGCACAGGACGGGGAGCCTTTCTTATCTGGAGCTTACCGTAAAGGATACAGGCATTGGCATGTCCAAGGCCTTTCTCGACAGGGTTTACCAGCCCTTTGAGCAGGAAGCCGCCGATACGGCACGCAACCAGAGCGGGAGCGGCCTGGGACTTTCCATCGTATATAACCTTGTACAGCTGATGGGCGGGAAAATCTCTGTGGAAAGCGAACGCGGCAGGGGAACGGAGTTTACTGTGACGGTTCCGCTCGGCCTGACGGACGACCATACGCTTGAGCGGCAGGAGCGCGAGGCCAAAGAAGTTTTTCACGGCGTCCGGGTGCTTGTTGTGGACGACGACGAGGTCGTCGGTGAACAGTCAGGCGCAATTTTAAATAATATCGGGGCGGATTCCCTGTGGGTGGATTCCGGCTATAAAGCGGTCGAAGAGGTACAGCGGGCGCTTGACAGGGGAATGCCGTTTAGCCTTGCGCTTATTGACTGGAAAATGCCCGACATAGACGGCGTCGAAACGACCAGGCGTATCCGAAGGCTCGTAGGGCCGGAAACAATGATTATCATCATCTCTGCATACGACTGGAGCGAAATAGAAACACAAGCGCGTGAGGCGGGCGCCGACGCATTTTTACCAAAACCCTTGTTCCAGTCTGCGATTTACGACGCAATGCTCCGCCTGAATATAACGGGAGCACACCAAGCGAAAAGGACATATCATATAAAGGGCAGGCGTGTTCTCTTAGTGGAGGACAACGAATTGAATATGGAAATTGCAAAATCCCTGCTGGAGTTCCAGGACGTGCTGGTCGATACGGCGGAGAACGGCCTAAAAGCCGTTGAGCGGTATGCCGCTATGCCGGAAGGATACTATCACGCGGTTTTAATGGATATCCGTATGCCCATTATGGATGGACTGGACGCAACTAGGGAAATCCGTATGATTGAAACCGGAAGAAAAATAAAAACGCCTGTCATCGCGATGTCCGCCAACGCCTTTGATGAGGATAAGGAGCAGGCATATCTGGCGGGAATCGACGGCTACCTGATTAAGCCGATTGATACCGACAAGCTGTTTGAGCTGCTCGACGGGCTGGATACGCAGGAAAAGCAATAAATTTATTGACTGTGGGAGAAGGTTATTCTATGACTTGTCATAAAATAGTAGTGAAGGTCGGCACCTCGACCCTTACATATGAAAGCGGCAGGCTCAACCTGCGCAGGCTTGAACAGCTCTGCAAGGTATTGTGCAACCTGCAGAATTCCGGCTGTGACGTCGTGCTCGTAAGCTCTGGCGCGATTGGCGTCGGCATCGGCAAGCTGGGGCTCAAGGCGCGTCCCACGGAGACGCGGAAAAAACAGGCGCTCGCGGCTGTCGGGCAGTGTGAGCTGATGTTCATGTACGATAAATTTTTCGGCGAGTACAACCATACGGTGGCGCAGGTTCTCCTGACGAGGAATACTGTGGAAAATGACCATACAAAGGAAAACGTCATCAACACTTTCCACACGCTTTTGGAAATGGGGATTATCCCGATTGTCAATGAAAACGACACCGTCGCCATCGACGAGCTGGACGGTGAAAATTTTGGCGACAATGACATGCTATCCGCAATCGTGGCGGATATTATCTCTGCAGACAGGCTCGTTATCCTGACCGATATTGACGGCCTGTTCGATAAAAACCCAAAAACAAATCCGGACGCAAAGCTTATCCCGCTGGTGGAGCGGATTGACGATACGATTGAGCGGATGGCTGAGGGAACCGGCTCCAACCGTGGAACGGGCGGCATGCGGACAAAGCTGCTTGCGGCACAGTTTGCGACAGCCGCTGGTATTGAGTGCTGCGTAATAAACGGAGAAGACCCGGAAAACCTGTATAAGCTTCTGGAAGAGAAGCCGGTCGGCACCAGGTTTTTGGCACAGAAATAAAACCATTGGAAAGGAAGATAGATATGACGGTTCTGGAACAGATGGGGCAAAACGCAAAGGAAGCCGCGCGTGTTTTGAGCATAGCGGGAGAGAAAAAGAACCTTGCATTGCAGAAAATTGCCGCTGCTTTAATGGAAAACAGCAAAAGCATTCGTGAGGAAAATGATAAGGATATTGAAAACGGTAAGGCAGCGGGACTTACGGCGGCGCTGCTCGACAGGCTCCGTTTGACGCCTGAACGCGTTGAGGGCATGGCAAACGGCGTGCTGGAGGTAGCAGCCCTTCCCGACCCGATTGGAACGGTTTTAAGCGGCAGTACGCTGAAAAACGGCCTGGAGGTAACAAAGGTACGCGTACCGCTGGGCGTTATCGGTATTATTTTTGAGGCGCGTCCAAACGTAACGGCGGACGCCGCCGCGCTTTGCCTGAAATCCGGCAATGCCGTGATTCTGCGCGGAGGCAAGGAGGCCATCAATTCCAACCGGCGTATCGCACAGGTGATGCGCGCAGCGGTAAAGGAAGCGGGGCTTCCCGAGGACTGCATCCAGCTTGTCCAGGACACGGCCCGCCAGTCGTCTGTTGAATTGATGGGGCTTACGGACTACCTTGATGTGCTGATTCCGAGAGGCGGCGCGGGCCTGATAAAGGCGGTCGTTGAAAACGCGCATGTACCCGTGATTGAAACGGGAGTAGGCAACTGCCATGTATATGTAGATAAATCGGCCGAGCCCAGCATGGCGGCAGATATTATTTATAACGCGAAAACCTCACGACCCTCCGTGTGCAACGCAATTGAAACCATCCTGGTCCACAAAGATATAGCGGAAAAAGCCCTGCCCAAGATTAAGGCAAGGCTCGATGAAAAGCAGGTGGAGCTGCGCGGCTGTGAAAGGACGGGAAAAATTCTCGGGGACAGCGTCGTTCCCGCCGTGGAGGAAGACTGGTACAAGGAATACCTCGATTTTATCCTTGCAGTAAAAGTAGTAGACAGTATGGACGAGGCAATCGACCACATCGCGAAATATTCAAGCGGGCACAGCGAGTGTATCGTTACAAGCGATTACCGCGCTTCCCGTGAGTTTACGTCGCGCGTAGACAGCGCCGCCGTTTATGTAAATTCCTCTACGCGCTTTACAGACGGCGGAGTATTCGGCCTGGGTGCTGAAATTGGTATTTCAACCCAGAAGCTGCACGCAAGGGGGCCGATGGGCCTCAATGAGCTGACCTCTATGAAGTATATCATCAAGGGCGACGGGCAAATCCGCTGACCTAAATAATCAGGTACATCAGCGCAAGGATAAGGCTGCTGTCCGCCTTTTCGCTCGACAGGATAAGTATCAGGATTAAAATCAGGCTGCGTTCTTTGTCCTCAAAAAGGCTGCCGAGCAGGTCGTTATGCGCGGGAGAAGCTATGGGCTTTTTTTCCTCCGGCATTTTTGCCGGGGGAGTTTCTCTTTGTGGAGGGGGAGCGCCGTGCGGCGCGCTTCTCTGCGGCGCTTGAGGTTTGTGGGGGTTGTGCCCCATATTTCCCTGCTGTGTATTTTGCTGCTGCGCGTGCGGCTGCTGGATTTTCGCCCGCGCCTGCATCTCCTGCATACGCCGCATGGCGTCCTGCTGGATTCGGTCCATATCGCCAGACTGCTCTCTCACACCAATCACCTCTAAAGCTGCAATCCCTTGAGCAGGGGGAGCAGCTTCATCATATGTAGCATTTTCGCGGATTCGTCGAGCTTTTTACGCCGGTCAGACCCTAAAAATGGGCGCAGGGCATTGAGCAGGCGCGTGGTATCGTCCTCTTTGTTTACCTCGCTGAGCATGGGGAGAATCCGCATAATCGATTGTATCGTGTCGCCGGAAAGTCCGGAAAGAAGATCGCCCGCCCCCGGCAATCCACCGCTCTTTTTTCCTCCGGAGACGCCTGATAAAAGGCCGGACAGCGCTGAGAGGTCAGGCCCGCCGCCCTTTTTTCCGTCCGCGGTATTCGACAGGAGGCCGGACAGGGCGGACAAATCTGGCCCGCCGCCCTTTTTCCCATCCGCGGTATTCGACAGGAGGCCGGACAGGGCGGACAGGTCGAACCCGCCGCCCTTGCTGCTTTCCGCGGAGCCGTCCTGTCCGTTGGAAGCGGCCGCGGGAAGGGCTCCAGAGGGTTCCTGCGCCGCGTCGTTTTGGCCGAGCATTCCGGCAAGCCCTTTGATTTGCTCCATAGTTTCCGGGTCGCTCAGCATCTTTGTGATTTTATCTGTCAAATCGTCCATTCTGTCACACTCCTTCGGCGGTTCCCGCATTCATCCGGCACCGTCAGCTGAAAAAGTTTTATTTGCCGCCCATCAGTTTTTTCAGGAGGGCCTGCGCCTGGGGCGTGTTCAGAAGCTTCTGGGAGGCTTCCTTGTCGTTTAAAATTTGCTGCACCTTTTTGGCCTGCTCGCCGTCGAGCTGGTTTAAAAGATTCTGCACGTTTCCCTGCTGGCTTGCCTTCTTTAAATTCTCCGGCGTCGTGCCGAGCCGCTGTGACGCAGTATTGATAAGGTCCTGCAGGTTTTCGTTGCTGTCTTTGTTTGGCATAAAAACACCACCTGTTCAAAAAGTAAGGCTACAGCATATACTTATGCCGGCCATTTTTTATTTATACTTTCAAAGGAGAACAATTATGAGGATTCTTGTCGTTTCAGATACACACGGAGACTATTTTACCCTGCAGCGGGTTGTGACGGCACAGCCGAAAGCTGAGATTGTTATTCACCTTGGGGACGGGGAACAGCAGTCGATGCAGCTCGTGACCGACTTTCCGGAAAAAATGATTGTGCGCCTGCGCGGCAACGGTGACTGGGGCTCGGATTTACCGGCAGTGCAGACGCTCCATATCGCCGGAAAGAAGATATTTGCGACCCACGGCCACCTGTATAACGTAAAAATGGGGTACTACAGCGTATATATGGCCGCAAGGGAGCAAAAAGCTGATATCCTGCTGTTTGGACACACGCATAACGCAATGACCGACTACGACGACGGGCTGTACGTCATGAACCCGGGCAGCCTGCGCGGAGCGTACGCGACCTACGGAATCCTCGACATAACAGAAGCCGGTATTGTAACGAACATCGTAAAATGCCCGTTTTGACAGGGCGCGTTCCTCCCTGCGCGCAATTTAGATATTGAAAAAGCAGGGCGTTTTCGGTATAATACAAATATTATGGCGTTTTCTGAAAAATGTTACAGGGAAAGGGCGCGTACAATATGGCGGATAAGAAATTGGTTGAGGCAATTACCCCGATGGACGAGGATTTTGCCAAATGGTATACGGACATTGTAAAAAAAGCGGAGTTGATTGAATATACGAGCGTAAAGGGCTGCATGGTGATTCGCCCGTACGGCTATGCGATATGGGAGAACATCCAGCGTATCCTCGACGGTATGTTTAAGGCGACAGGCCATGAAAATGTCTGCATGCCGATGTTCATTCCCGAAAGCCTTCTCCAAAAGGAAAAAGACCATGTTGAGGGCTTTGCGCCGGAGGTGGCCTGGGTCACTTACGGCGGCGACGAAAAGCTTGAGGACCGGCTTTGCGTGCGCCCGACCTCCGAGACGCTTTTTTGCGAGCATTACGCGAATATTATTCAAAGCTGGCGCGATTTGCCCAAGCTCTATAACCAGTGGGTCAGCGTTGTGCGCTGGGAAAAAACGACGCGTCCGTTCCTGCGCAGCAGGGAATTCCTCTGGCAGGAGGGCCACACCATACACGCGACCTCAGAAGAAGCGGTGGAAGAGACGGAGCGTATGCTGAACGTTTACGCGGATTTCTGTGAAAATTCGCTTTGTATGCCGGTGGTCAAGGGAAGAAAGACAGACAGCGACAAGTTCGCGGGCGCGGAGGCGACCTATGCTATTGAAGCGCTCATGCACGACGGCAAAGCGCTGCAGGCGGGTACGTCCCATTATTTTGGCGACGGCTTTGCAAAGGCGTTCGATATTACCTATACAGACAAAGAGAATAAGCAGGTGCATCCGTTCCAGACTTCCTGGGGCGTGACGACACGGCTTATCGGCGCCGTCATCATGACGCACGGCGACGACAGCGGACTGGTGCTTCCGCCGGCGGTCGCCCCCATCCAGGCGGTCATTATCCCGATTGCCCAGCATAAGGGCGGCGTGCTTGAAAAGGCGGCGGAGCTCAAGGAAAGGCTTGAAAAATCTGTGCGCGTAAAGGTGGACGACAGCGACAACAGCCCGGGGTGGAAATTTTCGGAATACGAGATGAAGGGCGTGCCGGTGCGCATAGAGCTTGGTCCGCGGGATATTGAAAACAACCAGTGTGTACTCGTAACGCGCCACAACCGTGAAAAGACTGTCGTATCGCTCGACGGGCTGGAAACGGCGGTCGAGGCAAAGCTCAGAGAGGTGCACGGCGGTATCTATCAAAAGGCGCTTGAAAACAGGGAAAACAAGACATTCGCGTGTACCTCGATGGAAGAGATTACGAAAACACTTGAGGAAAAGGGCGACGGTTTCATTAAAGCAATGTGGTGCGGCGACGAGGCGTGTGAGGACATGGTAAAAGAAAAAACGGGCGTAGGCTCGCGCTGTATCCCGTTTGAACAGGAGCATCTGTCCGATACCTGCGTTTGCTGCGGAAAGCCCGCAAAATGTATGCTCTATTGGGGCAAGGCGTATTGATAAAAATACGCGGGATTGCGCGTATACTTATATATAAAGGAAAGGGGTGGCGCGGATGCCTATCAGGATTAAGGACGATTTGCCCGCAAGCAAGATTTTAGAATCGGAGAACATTTTTGTTATGTCGGACCAGCGGGCGATGACACAAGATATCCGCCCCCTGAAAATTGTAATTGTAAATTTAATGCCCACCAAGGTGGAAACCGAGACGCAGCTTCTACGGCTGCTCGGAAACAGCCCGCTTCAGGTGGACATAGAGCTTTTGCAGATGGCAAGCCACGTATCGAAAAACACGTCGCAGCGCCATCTCACGACATTCTATAAAACGTTTGACGAAATCAAGGATAACCGGTACGACGGCATGATTATCACCGGAGCGCCGGTGGAGCTGCTCGATTTTGAGCAGGTCGACTATTGGGAAGAGCTGTGCTCTATTATGGAATGGGGGAAAAAGAACGTCTATTCCACGTTCCACATCTGCTGGGGCGCGCAGGCGGGGCTTTATTATCATTTCGGGATTCCGAAACGCGAGCTGGGGGAAAAGCTCAGCGGAATATACAGCCATAGGGTTTTAAACCCGAGCCATCCGCTCATGCGCGGCTTCGACGACCGGTTTACCATGCCGCATTCACGCTATACGGGCGTTTGGCGCGAGGACATTGAGCAGCACGATGAGCTTGAGGTGCTGGCAACCTCCAGAATGGCGGGCGTGGCCGTAATATGCAACAAGGACGGCAGGCAGTTTTTTGTTTTAGGCCATGCGGAATACGACAGGAACACCCTTGCGACGGAATATTTCCGCGACGAGAAGAAGGGGGGCAGCCCGCAGGTGCCGTATAATTATTTTCCAAATGACGACCCGTCCGCGACCCCGCCGATGAACTGGCGCGGCCACGCGTCTTTGCTCTATACAAACTGGCTCAACTACTATGTCTATCAGCAAACGCCGTATAACCTGGAGGACTTGAAAAAGCTGTTTTTTTGAATAAAAATGCTCGTTGCAAGGAGGGGACATTCATCCCCTCCTTTTTGTTTTATTTTTTCTGGAACATGTCTTGTTGTGTTGCCGTGACATACCGCTAAAAAACAGGCGGTTTGCATACCTTCCGTTCTTTTTATTGATGGATTGCAATAAAAAATCAAAATAATCTATTTTTATAAAAATAAAATATAAATTCCGTTGACACATATAAAAATATAATGTATCATTTAATTGTAAATAAAAAAATTGTGTCTGAGGCTGATATAATAGTGAAATTTTATTAACGAGGTGATGAATATAAAAAAAAGCAAACGATTAGTTTCCCTGCTGCTCGCGGGGATTACGGTTGCGGCGTGCGCCGCGTCCGTATCCTCGCTGCAAGCTGCAAAATCATGGACAACCTATTTGCCCAGCGCCCGTAACGGCGTAAATATCATCAACGGAACCCATGCCGGAGGCAGGAATGGTGAGGTTAAGCTTGACAGTGTTTCCGATATGGGCGATCAAGAGATTTACGCTTTATTTAAGCAAGGGACTAAACAACTATGTAGTTCGAGTGTTATTTACAAAGGATACGGCTTCTATAATCTCGCTTTAGATCCAGGCACAAAGGGAAGCACCGTCACGCTGTTCGGCGGTAACAATCGCTGGGTTTCTTGGGATTGTAAAGCTGCAAAGGGGCAGGTAAAGTTCCCATAATCCCGCTAGCTTAGGAGACGGCCTCCGGCATAATGGCTGTGTTCCCCGGCATTGCCGGGGAACACGTATATGAAAAACCAACAAGGAGGGAAAGGAAATGTGGGCGACACATTGGAAAAATATGCTGCGGTCGAAGGATTTTTTCCTGGCCTTTGCCTTTTGCACAGCGTTTATGGTGATTGCGACGGTGGGAGAGCTTCTCCAGCTGTACGGTGATTACAGCGCTTCTTTGGGGCCCGCTTCGTATTATTTCGGTTATGAGGAAACCGCATACGACAGCATCTTAAAGATGGCGCTCGGACCGTTTATCATTTTTATTTTCCCGTTCGCAGGGCCTGTCGCGTACGGATGGAGCTATTACGCGCACCGGAAGTCGAACCTGCTGCCCCTGCTCTTGGCAAGGAAAAGCAGGAGCAGCTATTTTTTGTCCGGCGCGGCCGCGGCGTTTTTTGCGGGCTTTCTCGTGATTTTTATCCCGCTGCTCATAAGCGAGCTGCTCGTGTGCCTTGCGGTGCCGCTCGATTCCCTCAAGATTTTGCCCCAATGGCCAACCCATGACTATCATCATATGTTGGAAACGTTTGGCAGAGGTCTCGCGATGAATTCGCCGTACCTTTATTACTTTATTTACACGCTGATTCCCGCCGCCTTTTCCGGGCTGCTGACTGTGCTGGGGTACGGGATTTCCCTTTTTTTCCATAAGAACCGCTTTCTGGTGGTGACCATCCCCGGAATCCTTTACATAGCGGGTTCCTTTTTGATTGGAATACTCTCCCGCCGTATCGGCGCGATGCCGTACATGATTATCATGCCGCCGTCGGGCAGCGGGGATATTTATTTGAGCGATATTTTTATCCTGTTCGGAACCGTACTCGCGGCCGATGTGCTTTTAGTAGCCGCGAAGCTGCTGAAACGGGATGAGCTGTGAGGGAGGGTGACGCCGTTTGCGCTTTTTTTATAAATCCCCCTTCTTTTACCTGCCCGTTATCGCGCTGCTGCTTTATGCGGCTGCGGGGCTTTTTGTTCCCGGGCTTTTGGATATGACGGCCAATGGCGATGAAACGCTGTACACGCTTATCAATTATACGGGCTTTTTTTCTGTTTTTGCGGAAACGTTTATCGTCATCCCGCTGTTTTTTGTCTTTATCCAGCAGGTGCATGGATTTTACGGCAATTTGTCCGTGGTGCTGCGGCAGTCCTCTGTTTCCCGCCTGACTGTGCGCCACAGCTTTATGAGCCTGCTTTTCTGCCTGGGCTTTGTGCTGTACCTGTATTTTCTGCTGTTTATCCGCAGCGCCTGCGCGGGAGAGCTTGCGGGCTTTTGTTCCTATGGGCGTTTCTTTCTTTGCAGCGCGGTTTTGCAGACACTGGTGCTCTACTCCTACGCGGAGCTGTCTTTTTTGCTGCGGCTGCTTTTAAAAAACGACGCTCTGGCCTTTTTTCTTGCCTATCTTCCGGCTGTATATGAATACGCAACGGTCGTTATGCTCCCGGCCCCGCCCCTTTATATTCCGGAGCTGCTGCACCTTTACCCCAGCGCGCCGGACGATTTGCCGGGGCTTGCGCCGTTTGTTTTGGCAGCCGGCTCCGCTGTTGTCATCTCCATCCTCAAGGCAATTCTTCTGGAAAGATACGACTGGCTGAAAAAACAGAGGTAAGGAGGGGGCACATGCGTTATAAAAAATATGTTTCCGGGGCAGGGCAGCTTATTCTGGCCTTGCTGTTGTACGGCCTGCTTCTTTACAGGAACTGTTCTGTGCCGCAGATGTGGGACAATGACGCCGCCGCCTGCTTTGTGATGGTATTTTCCGGGGTAAGGATTGACGCGTTTGAAGACCCGATGGCCTTGTTTTTGGGGCTTCTGCCGCTGCTGCTGGTGCTTTATCTGCTCAGCGGCCAGATGCGGCGCGATTTTGTTATCAGCTATACCTATGTTTTTACCAGGCTGGGGACAAAAGCTGCCTGGCTCAATCAACAGGTATTCTCCCTGCTTGCGCGCACCGCAATCCTTTATCTGGCGCTGTTTGCGGGAACGTTTGCTTTTTCTATGGCATACGGCTACCGCCTGCCGGCAGGCGGTACAGCATGGCTGCCGGTTTTGTATTTATACATACTCAATGTACTGGGCGTTTTTTTCTTTGCGCTGCTGATAAACCTCCTTTCCCTGAAATGGGACACCGCCAAAGCGTTTTTAGCGGTGGCGGCCGGTTATTTGCTGCTGCTGGCGTTTGCGGTGTTTTTTAGGGAACAGGCCTTTTTTGCTATGCTGCTGCCTGTAACGCAGTCGATGTATTTCTGGCACGGCGGTGTTCCGGCGCCGGAGGCCTGCCGGCCTTATTTTTTATACGCCCCGGGTCAGAGCAGCGTAGCGGTATCCATTGTTCTATTGGCGCTTTATAGCCTGGCGTTATACCTGTGGGCGCGTTTTTACATCAACCGGCATGACTTAATTGAAATCGTAACGGAGGGCTGAAGATGGCAGCGATTGAAATCAATGATATAACCAAAATCATCAAGAACAACACCGTGCTCGACCATATCGATTTAAAGCTGGAGGAACAGGGAATCTATGGCTTCTATGGGCATAACGGCTCGGGAAAAACCATGCTCTTCCGTGCGGTCGCGGGCATTATCAAGCCGACCTCCGGCTTTGTAAGCGTATGGGGAAAACGGGTGGGGGACGAAATATCCTTTCCCGCTGATATGGGCATTATGATTGAGTCGGTAGGGATGTGGAGCTATTACACCGGCTTTGAAAATTTAAAGGCGCTCGCGTCTATCCGCAGGAAAATCAGCGATAAAGAAATCAAGGAGGCCATTGCGCGCGTGGGCCTTGACCCAGAGGATAAAAAGAAATACGGAAAGTATTCGCTGGGCATGAAGCAGCGCCTTGCGGTCGCGCAGGCTGTTATGGAGCGTCCGCGCCTGCTTTTGCTGGACGAGCCGACAAACGCGCTCGACGCAAAGGGCGTTGAGCTGGTGCGGAATATCATCCTGGAGGAGCGGCAACGGGGCGCGACGGTATTGATTGCAAGCCATAACCGGGAGGACCTTTGCGTCCTTTGCGACCGTTTTTTTGAAATGGACGCCGGCCGGCTGGAGGAGAACACGCAGTTCAAAGAAGGCATGGGGGGAACGGTATGAGGGCAAGGGCTTATTTGATTCCCGCCGCGCTGGTGCTTGCGGGCGTTGTTATCGCGCTGTGTACCCGGTTTTCTTACCGGGATATTGGGACGGAGTATTTGGATTTTAATTATGCGGGAAATATTGATGCAAATTTTTTAAATGATGAAAATAACAAAACGCAGGGGATACACTCGGCTGACGACCTGCTTGCGCGCTGCGACGCTGCGGTGCTCTGTACCTTTACCGGGAAGCGGCAGATGACAGACGAGGCGATGTATCAGGATATGAAGGTTTTGGAGGTATTAAAAGGCTCCGAAAGCTTAAAGGGGACTGAAATTACCCTAGTAAATGTTGCCTCCGTTTGGTTTGAAGAACGCAGTATCAGTTCTCTTTTTGGTGTATTGCCGGTATTTGAAGGGGACACCTACCTGCTGCTTTTACAGAAGCTGCCCTTCCATGAGGACCGCAGGCTCGACGGCGGGTTGGAAAAACAGTATATTCTGCTTTTTGAATCGGGATTTGGCATGTATAATTTATCGGTAGAAAAGCAGGAAAAGGCAATGGACGAGGAAACGTTGTATTCTATGAAGATGAAGGAGCTGGAGCCCTATTCCTTCCTTACGCGGCAGCAGGAAGCGCTTGACCAGTACAACGCGTTCCGGGACGAGCTGTTCGCCATGCTGGAGGAGCAGGGGCTGGACACTTATCTTCCTAATGAGCAGTAAAGAAAAAAGCCTGTATAATATCGAAATAGGCTGAGATTTGCGCTGCCTATATCATCTAATACCCTGTTAAAATACAGGGTATTTTTATTTGCAAAAATTTATCCGCATGATATAATAATATATATTAAATAAAATTTTAATTTTGTACGTAAATAAATCTTATAAAATAACGAAAAAGGGGCTTGGTTATGAAAAAGATAAAAAAATTGCTGTGTATCATGCTAGCGGCTTTTCTGCTTGCCTCAGTCGGGACTGTCGTGGCAGGCGCCAAAGAACCGGTACAGCCGGATATGGAGGCGCTGCAACAAAAATTTATTGCATATTTGGATAAGCAGGGGGTAACACATGAATTCGGCGGGGAGGATTCCTCCGGCATAAAGTTTATTACAAAAGCAAATGACTGGACAGTTTTTTATGGAACACCCGGCTGGTCAGGGGATATGTTTACAAACGATTGGATAGGAGAGTATGTTTTTGTAAGCCAGTCTTGGGAAACACCTTATAAGATTGGGCTTTATGCGGAAAAAGATGGGAAAGTGTTAACACTGAAAGAGGCGTACAATACGGGGGAAATCGATATAACGCGGGTTGTGGACAACGTTGGCGCGGCTAGTATGTCTGTTTATTTATCCGGAGATATCAATAAAGATGGAGAAATCACTGTAAGCGACGTAATAGAGGTGCAAAAAGCAATTGCAAAATATTTAGACGTTTCACAGGAGGAGTTTTCGTTTCCTTTTTACGATTTTGACGGGAATGGGGAAGTTAGCATAAAAGATGCGCTTGATATGCAGAAAAGGATAGCGAAAGTCACTGATTGAGTATTCCATATAAGCGGTTTTTATAAAAAGCATAAGAACCAAAAAACGTGTTACATTTCTGTTTTATATAAAAGCAAAAAATATATAGAAAATTAATACAATTTTTGTACCCTGTTTTTTAATAATCAGGGTATTTTTATTTTACAAAAATTTAATTTTTTGCTATAATAAGAATGCAGATTGGATAAGATTTCCAAACCGACCATAAATATTATTTTATAAAACGACGAAAGAGGGGCTTGGTTATGAAAAAGATAAAAAAATTGCTGTGTATCATGCTGGCGGCTTTGCTGCTTGCCTCGGTTGGGACGGTCGCGGCAGGCGCCGAAGAATCGGTACAGCCGGATATGGAGGCACTGCAACAAAAATTTATTGCGTATTTGGATGAGCAGGGGGTGGCTCACAAATTTGAAGAAGAAGAAACCTCCGAAGTGCAATTGATTACAGTAACCAATAATTGGTATGTGTTTTATGGCACACCGGGATGGCTGCATCCAACATGTGTTTCGGATCGAGTTAGAAATTACATACTGGTGAATTCCTCATGGGAGCATCCTTATAAATTAGGAATCTATGCTGAAAAAAATGGAGAAATATTAACTCTAAATGATGCGAATAGAACGGGAGAAATCATTCTGAATGATACTATTATTAATACGATTCTTGAGCAGATTTCTTCTATAAGAGTTTATTCTCCTGGTGATACTGATATGGATGGTGACGTTACTGTAAAGGATGTTCTAAATGTACAAAAAATAATTGCTAAGCTGATAGCTGCAGACGAGTTTACGTTTGTTTTTTATGACTATAATAATGATGGAGATATTAATGTTTGTGATGTTTTAGATATACAAAAGAAAATCGCAAAAATTTTGTAAATAAAAGCGTGAGGGGATAGAAAAATGAAAAGGATGATTTCTGTTTTGCTGTCTTTGTTGATATGCGGTATTCCGGTAGGAATATACGCGGCGGAAAAAGAGGAAGCGGTTGCGCCGGAAGATAAAATTTCAGAAGAGCTGTATCAGGAATTTGCCCGGCTGGAAGCAGAGGGGAAAGACTTATCAAAAGAAAAAATACCGGTATGGGTATGGTACAAGGATATCGATCAGAAACAGGTGGACAGGGAAGTAGAGGAACAAACGGGGTTGACAGAAGAAAATATTTCGGTAGATTTTGAGATGCCGTCACACTCCTTAATTGAAGCTTTAAAGCAAGAAAAAACAAATAGTAAAATCAAATGGATAAATATTTGCAGAATACTTCGGTAGGTAGAAAACTTGAAGTACAGCGTACAAACGAATATTTAAAAACAAGGCGCAAAGTTTCAAGAAATAAATATATTGCTGAAAGTACTAGTGTCATTAAGACGACTATGATTCAGAACGATGATATAAATTTTATCAGCAAGTATGCACCTGCTATAATTACCACTATGACAAGACAGCAAATTCTGCAGATTTGTAAAAATAGCAAAATTGAATTAGTTGAATTATTTAGCAACGAAACTCCGATGTTTCCGTCAGAAACCTCAGTACTTGATGGTAGTGGTGTTACAAAAATTCGAAACAAAATAGGACTTCTTGGAGATGGTGTTAAAATAGGAATTCTTGATGGTGGAATTCCTGAAAGTAGCACTGAATTGAATTCTCAGAATATTACAAATATTAATGCAAATATTATTGATAGTCATGCAACCCGTATGGCCATCACTATTGCGGGTGCAAGTGGTGTTGCTCCAAATGCAAAATTATATTGCACTGACTGGAGGAGCTTGTATAACAACATAGAACTTTTACTAACTGAAGGTGTTAGTATTGTTAATATGTGTTTAAATTGGAGCAGAAATGGAAATATGTATACTTCCAGAGAAAAGTGGATGGATCATTTAGCTGTACAACACAACGTGGATTTTTTAATTCCTGCAGGCAATAGTGGACCAAAAAGTGATATTGGTGATCCTGGACTTGCCTACAATGTTATTACAGTAGGTGGGTATGACGACCATGAGACAAGTACGCATGTGGATGACTCTTTTTATCCCGATGGTTCATTTGTAAGTGTTGGAGGTTGTCAAAAACCTGACATTATTTCGCCAAAAAATCTTCCTGGCGGAGGAACTTGTAATGCGACGGCACATACTACTGGAATCGTTGCACTTCTCTTGGAATTGAAGCCCTCCCTCAGCTACCAGCCGCAGACTTTAAAGGCAATTTTAATGGCCTCCTGCCAACGTAAGGTACAGTCACCGGCAGGTGCGGCGGCGGAAACGATGGAACAGGGCCTAACGGAACGGCAGGGCGCGGGAGCTGTGGACGCGTGGAACGCCGTATGCATAGTGTCACAAGGAAATTACGGGTACGGCGAGGTGACGTCTGCTACGGAAAAGCGCAACTTTGTCCAGCCGACCTATGGCGCAAGCCATATGAATGTGAGCGTTGCGTGGCTACGGGAAAATTCGATTTCGTCAAGCAATCACGCGAGCGGAACTGTTGTTGCCGGTACGCAGCACGACCTCGATTTAAGTGTCTACAGAAACGGCTCGCTTGTCGGCTCATCAGCCAACGCGAACAGCTCAACCGAGATGGCGTACTTCCCGCTTTCTTCGAACGAATCTCGTTATCAAATTAGAGTCAGCAAAGAAGATTCTACAAATCTAGAAACCGTGCGCTACGGCTACGCGTGGTGTACCGACAACATGGCGTTCCGCGAAAACCTGACGGGTACGGGCTATCCGGATGGTATTTTTTACATACGCGGTAAATCAAACGCAAACGGCGCATATTTGACGGTCGATGAGGAAACGGGGCAGATTTCCCAGGAGGCCTTTACGGGAGAGGCAAACCAGCAGTGGGTATCCAGTAAAACTGGGTACGACCCCTTTACTATCCAGACAAATTCAAGCGCCTACCCCGGCTGCCTTTCCATAAGCGGGCAAACGAACGCATGGGTCAGTCAGGACAGCGCGCAGTATATAACCTTCGGCGGCAGCAGTATTGACAATACATATGGTATCCAGCTCTACGGGCTGCCCGCGTCGAATTCGCGCAGCCTGACCGCGCTCGATACCAGCGCGCAAAGCAGCGCGGCAATCTGGCAGAATATAGGAATTCCGGAGCGGTTCCAGTGGTATTTTGAGCCGGTCGGTTATATCCGGGGAGACGTTAACCGGGACGGGACGGTTTCAACTGCCGACGCCCTGCTTGCACAAAAATATGTAAGCAAGCTTGTGACCTTTGACGCGGCGCAGAGGTTCCTGGGCGATATGGACAATGACGGGCAGGTAAATATGAATGATGTCAATTTAATCCAACAGGCGGTTGCCGCCGGATAACGGCTGGCAATACCGGATAAAACATAGAAAATCCGCATGACAATCGAATAAAAACATTGACAAAGCACCGTTGCTTGTGGTATGATTCTAAATTGCCGAGTAATGGTGTTTTGCGCGTTTTCACGTGGTTCTTTTGTCGCAAAACAGGCAGAAATGCCCGTTTTTTCTGTTTATTACCGATAATGGAATGTTTTGCTGTTAACGAGGTTATAATAATATGGCCTTGTTCAACATAAAAAATTTTTGAAAGGAGGAAGCATATGCCTACCTTTAACCAGTTGGTCCGCAAGGGACGTGAGGTATCTGAAAAGAAGGCGAAGGCGCCTGCTCTTTTAAAGGGCTGGAACTCTAAGAAGCGCAGAGCGATTGACCAGAGTTCTCCCCAGAAAAGAGGCGTCTGCACCGCTGTTAAGACAGCAACCCCGAAGAAGCCGAATTCCGCGCTCAGAAAAATTGCGAGAGTCAGGCTTTCCAACGGAATCGAAGTCAGTTCCTATATTCCCGGCGTAGGCCACAACCTGCAGGAGCACTCCGTCGTCCTTATCAGAGGCGGTAGAGTTAAGGATCTCCCTGGTGTACGTTACCATATCATCAGAGGAACACTTGACGCGCAGGGCGTTGCAAAACGCATGCAGGCCCGTTCCAAGTATGGCGCTAAGCGCCCGAAGGCAGGGAAATAAGGGATTGACAGGCACCAAAAGTGGAACAAGGTAATTTTTGAAAAATACCAGTACAATACAGATGTGCTTTGCTTATATATAATGAAAAGCCTTTTGTATTGGCCCACGGGAGTTTGTCGCTTTCGAGTACCTATGATATCTCATCTTTGTGAAGGAGGGAAGTAAAGTGCCAAGAAGAGGCTCAATTGCAAAACGTGATGTTTTGCCCGATCCGGTTTACAATTCAAAGCTTGTCACACGCTTGATCAACAATATCATGTATGACGGTAAAAAGGGTGTTTCCCAGAAAATCGTCTACGGTGCGTTCGATATCATCCGTGACAAGACAGGCAAAGACCCGCTTGAGGTCTTTGAGCAGTGCATGGAAAACCTTATGCCTGTGCTGGAGGTAAAGGCCCGCCGTGTAGGCGGCGCCACATACCAGGTACCGATGGAGGTTCGCCCGGAAAGAAGACAGACATTAGGTCTTCGCTGGCTCTCCACATATTCGAGACAGCGCAGTGAAAAGACAATGAAGGAAAGACTTGCCGGTGAAATCCTCGACGCTATTAACGGCGCCGGCGGCGCTGCCAAGAAGCGTGACGATACGCATAAGATGGCAGAGGCCAACAAGGCTTTCGCGCATTACAGATGGTAATAGGAGGATTTTATGTCAAGGCAGGTTTCTCTTGAGAAAACTAGAAATATCGGCATCATGGCTCACATCGACGCCGGTAAAACAACGACGACAGAGCGTATCCTGTTCTATACGGGCATCAGCCATAAAATCGGCGAGACGCATGACGGCGCCGCAACGATGGACTGGATGGTGCAGGAGCAGGAAAGAGGTATTACAATTACCTCTGCCGCCACGACCTGTTTTTGGAGAGAGCACAGGATTAATATCATCGACACCCCGGGACACGTTGACTTCACAGTCGAGGTTGAACGTTCCCTGCGCGTTCTCGATGGTTCTGTAACGGTCATGTGCGCAAAAGGCGGCGTTGAGCCCCAGTCAGAAACAGTTTGGCGCCAGGCCGACAACTATGGGGTCCCGAGAATGGTGTACGTCAATAAGATGGACATCATGGGCGCGGACTTCTATAGGGTCGTCCAGATGATGAAGGACAGGCTCAAATGCAATGCCGTCCCGATTCAGCTGCCTATTGGCAGCGAGGACACCTTCAAGGGTATCATCGATCTCGTAGAAATGAAGGCGGAGGTCTATTATGACGACCTTGGCAAGGATATGAGAGACGAGCCGATTCCTGAGGATATGATGGAGCTTGCGCAGAAGTACCACGACGAGCTCATTGAAAAGGTTGCCGAGCAGGACGAGGCGCTGATGGAAAAATACTTCAGTGGCGAGGAACTCACCATTGATGAAATTAAAACGCAGATACGCAAGAGCACAATTGCCAACACGATGGTTCCCGTAACCTGCGGAACCTCTTACCGCAACAAGGGCGTACAGAAGCTGCTCGACGCGATTGTGGATTACATGCCCGCTCCGACGGATATTCCCGCAATCAAGGGAGTCAATCCGGATACAGAGGAAGAACTTTGCAGGCACGCGTCTGACGATGAGCCGTTCTCGGCGCTGGCGTTCAAGATTGCGACTGACCCGTTCGTTGGTAAGCTCTGCTTCTTCCGCGTGTATTCCGGCGTTGTCAAGGCCGGCTCCACAATCTATAACTCTACGAAGGACAACAACGAGCGCATCGGACGTATCCTTCAGATGCACGCAAACGACAGAAAGGATATCGAGGCGTGCTACGCGGGCGATATCGCCGCTGCGGTCGGCCTTAAGAACACGACCACGGGCGACACGCTCTGCGACGAAAAGCACCCGGTTATCCTTGAGTCCATGGAATTCCCGGAGCCTGTTATCCGTGTAGCCATCGAGCCCAAGACCAAAGCCGGTCAGGAAAAGATGGGTATTGCGCTTGCAAAGCTTGCAGAGGAAGACCCGACGTTCAAGGCATATACCGACGAGGAAACAGGCCAGACGATTATCGCCGGCATGGGCGAGCTCCATCTGGAAATCATCGTCGACCGCCTTCTGCGCGAATTCAAGGTTGAGGCAAACATCGGTAAACCGCAGGTTGCATACAAAGAGACAATCCGCGGCAATGCCGACGTCGACAAGAAATACGCAAGGCAGTCCGGCGGTAAGGGCCAGTACGGCCATGTTAAGATTAGGATTGAGCCGAACCCGACAAAGGGTTACGAGTTTGTCAACGCCATTGTCGGCGGCGCCGTTCCGAAGGAATATATTCCGGCGGTCGACCAGGGTATCCAGGGCGCAATGCTTTCCGGTGTACTCGCGGGCTACAATGTCGTTGACGTAAAGGTAACGCTTTACGATGGTTCCTACCATGAGGTCGACTCCTCTGAAATGGCCTTTAAGATTGCCGGTTCTATGGCGTTCAAAGAGGCAATGCAGAAGGCAAGCCCCGTGCTGCTCGAGCCTATCATGAAGGTAACGGTCATCGTACCGGAAGAGTACATGGGCGACGTTATGGGCGACCTCAATTCCAGGCGCGGCATGATCCAGGGCATGGAGGCGGAGAACGGCGCGCAGAGAATCAACGCGCATGTACCGCTTTCCGAGATGTTCGGTTATGCGACCGACATGCGTTCTAAGACGCAGGGACGCGGACAGTACGTTATGGAGCCCAGCCATTACGCCGAGGTTCCGAAGTCCGTTTCGGAAGCGATTATCACCTCGCGCAGCAAGAAGGAAGACTGATTCTAAGGCGATTTTCTTTTTTGTTTTTCCTATTGCAATTTAGGAACAAAATTGCTAGAATATAGCTTAAGAACTGAAAACTTTTTTATTTTCATATCAAAGGGAGGAAATTCCAATGGCAAAAGAAAAATTCGAAAGAAACAAACCGCATATTAATATTGGCACCATCGGCCACGTTGACCATGGTAAAACAACTCTTACAGCTGCTATCACCAAGGTTCTGAACCTTGAGGGCGACGCTGACTTTGTCGATTACGCAAATATCGATAAGGCTCCTGAAGAGAGAGAGCGTGGTATTACAATCAACACGGCTCACGTTGAGTACGAGACAGAAAACCGCCACTATGCGCACGTTGACTGCCCGGGCCATGCCGACTATGTTAAGAACATGATTACAGGTGCTGCACAGATGGACGGAGCAATCCTTGTTGTTTCCGCCGCTGACGGCCCGATGCCGCAGACCAGAGAGCACATCCTGCTTTCCCGTCAGGTTGGCGTTCCGTATATTGTCGTCTTCATGAACAAGACCGACCAGGTTGACGACGAAGAGCTTCTCGACCTCGTAGAGATGGAAATCCGCGAGCTGCTCGACGAGTATGATTTCCCGGGCGACGACACGCCGATTATCCGCGGTTCTGCATTCGTTGCGCTCGATTCCGCTTCCAAGGACCCGAACGCTCCCGAATACAAGTGCATCCATGAGCTTATGGACGCTGTTGACAGCTTTATCCCGACTCCTGACCGTAAGGCTGACCTTCCGTTCCTTATGCCTGTTGAAGACGTCTTCACAATTACAGGCCGCGGTACGGTTGCTACCGGCAGAGTTGAGAGAGGCCAGCTGAAGACTTCTGAGGAAGTTGAAATTGTTGGTCTGACAGACGAGAGAAGGAAGGTCGTTGTTACAGGCATTGAGATGTTCAGAAAGATTCTGGACTATGCTGAGGCCGGCGACAACATCGGCGTTCTGCTCCGTGGCGTTCAGAGAACTGAAATCGAAAGAGGCCAGGTTCTTTCCAAGCCCGGTTCCATTAACCCGCACACAAAGTTCCGCGGCCAGGTTTATGTTCTGACCAAGGAAGAGGGCGGCCGTCATACACCGTTCTTCAACAACTACCGTCCGCAGTTCTATTTCAGAACGACAGACGTTACAGGCGTTATCTCCCTTCCCGAGGGAACAGAGATGTGCATGCCTGGCGATAACGTCGACATGGACGTAGAGCTTATCACCCCGATTGCTATCGAGGAAGGCCTCCGCTTCGCTATCCGTGAAGGCGGCCGTACGGTAGGCTCCGGCGTTGTTACGAAGATCAACGGCTGATTTTTGCGTTTGATTCTTTTGGCAATATGCTTTTACAGGCGGTATCCTTTTGGATGCCGCCTTGTTTTTTTGAGGCTTTCGTGCATCGAACACTTTATTGCTTGAAATCTATCTCTTTTTTGAAGTGTTGCGTTTCAAAAAAAAGTCCGCGCCGCAGAGGAAAATCCCCTGCGGCGCGGCAGTCTCCGGCAAACCGCAACATCGGCCGGAAAAGATAAGTTAAAAATAATCAGTGCTTCGGCTGGAACAGCCTTTTTACCAGCTTCGTCCGCTCCAGAACAAGAACGAGAGGCAGCCCGAGTACAACGCAGACGCCAAGCTCACCCAAAGCGACAAGCCCGCCCTGAATCAGAAAGCTGCCGAAATGGAACGGCCCTTCAATAAAGAAAAACTCAATTTCAAGCCCGATGATTACGCCATTAAAGAGCGCGGGCATCAGCGCCGCGAGAAGCGGCAGGCCCTTTACCCGCACGTTGCGAAGCCGGTACATACAAAGCACCGCCAAGAGCGTAGCGGCAGAGCCGAAAACCATATCGACCGGCAGGGCGCCCAAGCTTACAATATTGGCAAGCACGCACCCGGCTGTAAGTCCAGGTACAGCGGCGGGAGTGAAAAGCGCAAGCATCGTAAGTACCTCAGACGCGCGAAACTGGACCGCCATCGAGGTCGTACCAGGGAGCAGCAGCTCCTGGGCATAGGTAAGCACCACATAAAGCGCCGCAATCACGGCGCCCTGCACGAGATATATCGTGCCTTTGTTTTTCGTCATATGAATTCCTCCGTAGTTTTGTTTAAGGTCTGGATGTTGCGACAGACCGCGCATTGCGCAGATAATAGAATACAACAAATCCGCCTGTTTTTCAAGCAAAAAAGAAACAGGCAAACAGAAATCGCCGTTCCGGTAAAGAACGGCGATTCCTGTTTTAGGATTTCTTGAAATAATGGTAAAACAAATGTGTAGGTGTAATCAATTTTAGTGTTCCTTATACTTTCGCGTCGCCGGTATCTCCAAGCAAGTTGAAACGGAACAGTTTGCGTTCATCGTCTTTGTTTTCGCAGACGATATAAGCTTCGGCGATTTTTCCGCCTTCAATCAGCTGGGTCAAACCTACCAGCTGGCAAAGCTTACTTTTCAAGTTTAAGTGGTCGCCCTCGCGTGTGACGAGGAAGACGTTTCCCTCGCAGGTGTCAAGCACGGCGAGGAATGCGGGTACATCGATGTCATGCAATTCAAGAATCGGTGTCATAGAAATTCCTCCTTCATAAAATATGAAATTTTCGCGTGCCTACTTTGATTTTACTTCTCATTTCGGATATGTGGCAGGTACTTTTTACCTGCTGATTCTATTATAGCAGAGTTTTTGGGAATGTCAACAAAAATCAAAAACTTATTTTGTGACAAATGACCTAATGTCTGTTCAAGGTGTACGAAACATATGAATTTAATTGTGAATATGCAACAAACAGGTCGATTCTTTTGTTGTTTTGTATAAAGATTCATACCTCTATTTGTTAAATGTGCACTTTTCACTGATTTTTGCTTTCCCGTATTCATATGTTATGCCGAAATTTGAAGTACATATTTACGAAAAGGAATTTTAAACGGTTTTTCCGTCACAAATACATATATTTCTCTCCACTAAACCGGCGAGATTCGTATCATGCGTGATTAGTATAACAGTTTTTCCCTTTTTATGCAAGTGAAAAAGTATATCAATTATGTCATTTCCCGAATTAGTATCTAAATTACCAGTTGGTTCGTCAGCTAAAATAATTGGGGGGCTGGCCGCAATGGCCCTTGCAATGGCGACACGCTGCTGCTGTCCCCCTGATAGCTGCGACGGCCTGTGGTCAATCCGCTTTTCCAGGCCTACGCAGCAAAGCGCGTCGTAAGCCAAATTGTGGCGTTCCTTTTTACGAATGCCGCGGTAAGAAAGCGGCAGCTCCACATTTTCCAGCGCGGTAAGTGTTGGAATCAGGTTGAAGCTTTGGAACACAAACCCAATCTGCTGGTTGCGCACGTCGGACAGCTCGCGCTCCCTCATCTGCGCAACATCTTTCCCTTTTAAATAATAGCTGCCCTCCTCCGGGGTATCGAGACAGCCCAGTATATTCATTAAGGTCGATTTACCAGAACCGGACTGCCCTACAATCGCAATCAGCTCTCCTTCGTTGATTTTCAGGCTTACGTCGTCGAGCGCCCTGATACGGCTGCTGCCCGACCCGTATATTTTACTGATATGCTCAAGCTCAATCAAATGCGGCACGCCAATCGCTCCTTTTCCTCTTTTTTTATTTTACCCGCGGTCATATCTAATATGAAAAGAAAGCGCACAAGAAGAAAAAAAGAATGCGGTAAAATTTGTTCGACATTTTGCCTGTACCCGTGTATAATGACGGTGTCGAGATTGTAAAAAAGGATGTGCTTTAAATGCTCAATGAATATTGGAAACAATTTAAAAGCGGAACCGATATCCGCGGTGTAGCAAGCGGGGGTGTAGAGGGACAGGATATCAACCTGACGGACGAAGCGGTTGCCGCAATGGCAAATGGTTTTTTGATTTGGCTTTGCATGAAAGCGGGGAAAAAGCCGGGGGAGCTTAAAATTGCCTGCGGCAGGGATTCACGCATTTCCGGCCCGCGTATTATCGGCGTGGTAACCAATACGTTAAAAGAAGCGGGCGCGCATGTGCTCGACTGCGGGCTTGCGTCGACGCCGTCCATGTTTATGACGACAATAGACCTTTCCTGTGACGGCGCGGTGCAGATTACGGCGAGCCACCATCCCTTCAACCGCAACGGCCTGAAATTTTTTGTACCGCAGGGCGGCCTGGAGGGAAGCGATATTGAAGAAATTTTAAATTATGCGCAGCGCGGTGAGACGCCCCAGCCGAAAGAGGGCGGAAAAATAGAGGCCGTCGATTACATGAAGGACTACGCAAAGCGCCTGCGCGATATGATTTGTAAAGAGGTTAACGCCGCTGATTATAATAAGCCGTTAAAGGGGTTTCATATTGTTGTGGACGCTGGCAACGGCGCGGGCGGTTTTTACGCGAAAGACGTATTGCGGCCGCTGGGTGCGGATACCTCCGGCAGCCAGTTTTTAGAGCCTGACGGCATGTTCCCTAACCATGTCCCAAACCCGGAGGACGAGGCCGCAATGCAGTCGGTCTGCAGGGCTGTCATGAACGCGAAAGCCGATCTCGGCGTGATTTTCGACACAGACGTTGACCGCGGCGGGGCGGTTGGAGCGGACGGCAGGGAAATCAACCGTAACCGCCTGGTCGCCATCGCTTCCGCGATAGCCCTGGAGGGAAACGGCGGAGGTACGGTCGTGACTGATTCCATCACCTCCAGCGGTTTGAAGGAATTCATAGAAAACACGCTCGGCGGCGTACACTGCCGCTTTAAAAGAGGCTATAAAAACGTAATCAACGAGGCGCTGCGCCTGAACGCACAGGGAATCAACTGCCCGCTGGCAATCGAGACGTCGGGCCACGCGGCTATGCGGGAAAATTATTTTCTCGACGACGGCGCTTACCTGTGCACCAAAATTATTATTAAAATGGCGCAGCTTAATAAAGAGGGGAAGCGGCTTGAGGATTTGATTGCGCCGCTCAAAGAGCCGGCGGAGAGCAAAGAAATCCGCATAAAAATTCTGGAACAGGACTTTAAGGCCTGCGGGAACGCGGCGCTTGCGGAGTTGGAAGCATACGCAAAAGGCCATGCCGGATGGCAGGTTGCGCAGGACAGCAGGGAAGGCGTGCGCGTTTCTTTCGATAAAGAAAACGGAGACGGATGGTTTTTACTGCGCCTGAGCGTACACGACCCGATTATGCCGCTCAACATTGAAAGCGACAGCAAGGGCGGCGTACAGGTGATTTTGAATCAAATTGCAGCTTTTTTAAAGAGCTGCGGCGGAATCGATACTTCCGTTTTATAAGCAGCGGCAGCAGGCGGAAAAGCTTCCGCGAAAGCCCGGCTGCGACGCACAGCTGACAGGAAGGTGAGCTATCTTGCAGGACGCCATCATACCTATAATAAAATAGACGGATTTAGATTACAGGATTCTCGTAGAGGCTGATTTTCCTGTCGATTCATTTGAGGACAAGCTTTCTGTTGAAGCGGTAAAAAAACGGGAAAAATGTTTTTTCGAACGGCGGCGGGCACAAATTTGCTTGAAATGCTTTCCGGCATTTAAAATGAGCCCCGCGTATTGGGCGGCGGGCATAAAGCAGGTGGGCTGGATGGATGTAGACAATAAAAAAAGAGAAATCAAGCGGCATGGGACGTTTGAACTGCCGATGGAGTTTTACGACTGCAACAACCGCGTATATAAGGATTGCTATATGCATTGGCATAAGGAAATGGAAATTATCTATGTCATCTGCGGCACGCTTTTTGTCAGGATGAGCGGCGAGGTTGTGGAAGGCCACACGGGCGATTTTATTTTTATAGAGCCGGAGACGGTGCATCACATCACAAGCGGCGGAGAGCTGCTGCGCTTTAAATCCTTTGTATTCTCGCCGCGTGTTTTAAACGGCTGTGAGGATGATTTCTGCCAAAACGTTGTAGCGCAGCCTCTGGTTTTGAGACAGCTGCGGGTTTCCGACAGGATTTTTCCGGGGCAGGTGCGGTATGAAGAAATAAAGAGCGCGTTTTTTGAGCTTTCGGATTGCTGTGATAAAAAGGAGGACTTTTACCAGCTGCGTGCGAAGGTTCTGCTGCTTCAGCTGTTTTATGAAATCCTGAGCGGCGGCCATTATAGCATGGTAAGCCTCAGCACCGGTAAAGTATCGGCAGCCGTCCGCGACGCGCTCGAATATATTGAGCACAATTACAGCAGCGATATAACGGCCAAAACCATTTCCGGCCATGTGCATTATAACGAGTATTATTTTATGCGCGTATTCAAGAAATACACAGGGAAAACACTCGTGGAATACATTACGCAGCTGCGGCTGGATAAATCCAAAGGCCTGCTGCTTGGCGGCGATACCGTGGAGGAGGCCGCGTTCCAGGTTGGTTTTTCCTCAACAAGTTATTTTACAAGCAAGTTCAAAGAAGCCTTTGGTGTAACACCGAGCGAATTCCGAAGGCTTACCAAACAGAAATAAACGGCAGGAAATGGCATGCAAATGGATATTTTGCATGCTTTTTCTTTACGAAAATCAGGAATTTAACAGGGAATGTCAGTATATTTATATCCATTAATTCTTAAAAGTGGTACAATTATTTTAGTGAAAAAGCCTAATTTAAAAGCCGGCGGCTTTTCACAGCGGTCCGGATGGGTGGACCAGGTATCCGAAACAGCAGAAAAGGAGTGTTTGGTATGTATAAGAAGCGGATGAGAATTGTCAGTATCCTTCTCACGCTTGCCATGCTGCTTGCAAGCGTTGGCTTTACAGCGCTCAGCGCAGGCGCGGCGGATGTGAAGTACGGCGACGCCGACAGAAACGGCAGCGTCAACCTTTCCGATGTGCTTTGTATCCAGAAGTACCTAGCAAAAGTAATCGGCGCGGAGGCGATTGACAGGGAAGCGGCGGATGTAACAGGGGAGGGCGACCTCAATACGCAGGACGCCTTGTGTATTCAAAAATATCTGGCGCGTATAATCGATACGTTCCCTGCCGAGCAGCAGGCACAGCAGGTTGCGATGACATTCAACGTGACGATTCCCGAGCCTATCCCGGAGGGGGCAAAGGTCAGCATTGGAACGAATTTCAACGATTGGAACCCTGCCGACCCCGCTTGGGTGATGACGCCGGTTGACGAGCTTCATTATACGCTCACGCAATTTGCCGACAAGCAGTATATCGGCAAGGAGGTCCAGTATAAGTACACGGTCCAGGTCGAGGGGCAGGACAGCATGTGGGCGCGTGTAGAAGGCGGCGCCGAGGGCGGCGAAATCGATAACCGCACGTTTACCCTGGAAGAAGGCGGCAATACGGTGAACGACACGGTCGCCATGTTTAAAAACCAAACGGGCCAGAATTCCGTCACAGGCGGGACGCTCGAAACCTTTACCCTGCCTATGCCGCAGTATACAGACGGCAGGGAGCGTACAATACGCGTATGGGTTCCCGATGGCTACGACCCTGAAAATAAGGATAAGCTTTATCCTGTGCTTTATATGCACGACGGACAAAATGTGTTCGATTCCTTTACCTCTTTTGCGGGCGAATGGAAGGTCGACGAAACAATAGCAGAAATGATGGCCAAGGGCTACGAAGGCTCGATTGTGGTCGGTATCGACAATGCCTCTGACAGAATCAACGAGTACACGCCGGATTGGCCGAATGTGGATTCCAGTACCGCGGACAATCCTTCCGGCAACCTTTATGCGAAGTTTATTGCAGAGACGCTGAAGCCATATATCGACAGCCATTACAATGTCCGTACAGGCAAAGAGAGCACGTCAATCGGCGGAAGCTCTATGGGCGGTTTGATTTCGTATTATATTGGCCTTGAATACCCGGAGGTATTTGGGAATATTTTAGTATTCTCGCCTTCCTTCTGGCTGTTTGGTGAAAAGACGCTTGGAGACGTGATTGCCGCACAGGATTTTACTGACACAGAAAATCTGCCGAAGTTCTTCCTGTATGCGGGCGGTTCCGGCGGTGAAGGCAGTATCACCCCATTTATCGACTTTACTAAAAATAAGATGATTGAATGCGGCTATCCGGAAGCAAAGCTCAATTCACTCGTCGACAAATCACAGACGCACAGCGAGAGCGCTTGGTCTAAGTACTTCCCGCAGGCATACCAGTGGCTGGTTGGCTTTACCGAGCCGGAAAAGGATTTTTATCGCATATACTTCGACACATCCGCAGCGGAATGGCCGGAAGCGTATATCTGCATGTGGATCGGCGGGCAAAACTTTGTCAAGATGGAGCCTGTTGCCGGAAGGCCCGGGGTATATTCCTATGACTTGCCAAAGGAGCAGGTGGAGTTCCTGCTCAGAAGCGACATCGAGTTCAACGATTGGGGTACGCACGCGACAGATAATATTACCTTTACACCGGCAAATGAAAACATGGTATACGTGTTAAAGCCAGGCGGAAGCGAGGGGAAATACACCGGAGAGTGGCAGGAGCTGCCGCCGCTTCCGGAAAAAGACGCGTACCGCGTGTATTTTGACGTTTCCAACGCTGCGGATTGGGCGGAACCGTATATCTGCATGTGGATTGGCGGTGAAAACTTTGTAAAGCTCAATCCGGTTGACGGAAAGCCCGGCATCTTCTCTTACGACCTTCCCAAGGAGCAGGTGGAATTCATGCTGAGAAGCGATCTGGACTTTTCTTTCTGGGGCTCGCACGCGACAGAAAACATATCATTCTCGCCTGAGAACGAAAACATGGTATTTGTTCTGGCGCCAAACAGCAGCGGTGGTAAATACACCGGCAGCTGGCAGGCGTATGAAGCGGGATAAAATAAGATAACACAACTGGCCTCCAATAAAGAAGAGCACAAAGGAAATATCCTTTGTGCTCTTCAACTAGGGGGATTGACAGGAATTGTGCCGGTATGCCATAATCCAAAGAAATACTGGATTTAACCGGAGGGATTTCCCATGCGTCTGTTTATCGCTGTGAATTTTGATGAAAAAACGAAAGCGTCGCTCATGGGCGCGGTACAAAAGCTGAAAGAGTCTTCCTCAGCGGGTAACTTTACGCGCCCGGAAAACCTGCACCTGACGCTCGTTTTTATTGGGGAAACTAAGGATGCTGCCGCCGTCAAAGAAGCGATGGAGCAGGTGCGCGGCTTGCCGTTTGAGCTTAGGATAAAAGGCCTCGGAAAATTTGGCAGGGGAGGAAAAGATTTATACTGGCTGGGCGTGGATAGGTGCGCCGCGCTGGAAGAGATGCAGGAAAAGCTTTCCGACGCGCTCCGTGAAAGGGGCTTTGCAATTGAACAAAGGGAATACAAGCCGCATTTGACGCTTGGCAGGGAGGTCGTGCCGCTTCGGGCTTTTGACAGAGGGGCTTTTCAAAAATCATTTGGTACGGTTACCCAAAGGGTTATGTCAATTGATTTAATGAAGTCTGAAAGAATCGGCGGCAGGCTTACCTATACAAAGATATTCAGTACAGCGCTGGGATAAACGGAGCTATCCCGTTACGACGTTCTGGGGTGTCCCGTCCAGAAAAGCGCGGATGTTGGAAAGTACTGTTTTCAGCAGCCGGCGCCTTGTTTCCATAGGGGCCCAGGCGATATGGGGCGTTATGGTGATGTTCGGCGCGCCCAGCAGCGGGCAGTCGGGGCGCATCGGCTCTTTGCGCAGTACATCTATGCCAGCGCCGGAAAGCTTTCCGCTTTCAAGCGCGTGAAGCAGCGCCTCTTCGTCTACAATGGCGCCTCGGGCGGTGTTTACGAAGTATGCGCCGTCTTTGCATTTTTCAAACGCTTCGGCGTTGAACATATTTCTGGAATCGTCATTGAGCGGGCAGTGGACGGAAATGACGTCGCTTTTTGCCAGAAGCTCCTCAAAAGAGACAAACCCTACGTTATCATGCGTTTTGGGGGAGCGTGTGTAGCTTAAAACGTTCATTCCAAATGCAAGTGCAATCTGCGCGGCCGCCTGCGCGATTGCGCCGAACCCGACAAGCCCGATTGTTTTTCCGTAAAGCTCCTGCGTTGGATATATAAATTTAGAAAAGGTTGCGCTTTGCGTCCAGCCGCCGTCCTCGACGAACGCGCTGTATTCGCCGACTTTACTGAAATGCTCTAAAATGAGCGCAAATGTATGCTGTGCCACCGCGCTTGTCGAATAGCTTCCCGCGTTGCATACCGTGATGCCGCGCTCTTTGCAGTGGGTAAGGTCGACGTTATTGTAGCCGGTGGCAAACAGGCCGATGTACTTTAAGTTCTCCGCCTTTGCAAGCGTTTGCGCGTTCATTGGCGTTTTGTTGCATAGGATCATATCAGCATCCTTCACCTGCCCGGCAATCTCGTCATAAACTGTAAGGTCGCGGCATATAAGCTCACCGAATTGCTCAATTGGTTCGAGCGAGAGGTCACCGTCCGTTATGGTTTCCGTATCGGTCACGATTATTTTCATAAGCACTGCTCCTTTCTTTGTATGCTTTTAATATAGCACCGTTTTCATTGTTTGCACAAGGGCGCCGCCGTATTCTTTAAAATACGCTGCATGCATCGGGCATAAAGCTTGCGCAAACTGTTTTTCTGTTATACATTATATATAATAGAAAGAAATACGGAGGGACAGATATGTCAGCTGCAAGGGAAACTGTAATGAAAAGGCTCGAAGAGCTTTCTATCAAGTACAAGGTAACGGAGCACGAGGCGGTGTTTACCATCGGCCAAATGGAGAAGCTGGGAATAGGGCAGTCCGGACATGTTGCTAAGAATTTATTTTTGCGCGACGCAAAGGGGAAACGCCATTTCCTTATAACGCTTTGCGGGGACAAGCAAGTGGACTTAAAAACGCTTGGCTCGAAGCTTGGCGTCGTACGCCTGAGCTTTGCCTCTGAAGAACGGCTGGAACGGATGCTGAAGCTGAAAAAAGGGTCGGTGACGCCGCTTGGGGTAATTAATGATGAAGCCAATGTTGTGGAAATCGTTCTGGATATGGATTTGGAAAGGGAGGACCATATAGGGGTTCACCCAAATGAGAACACGGCTACTGTTTGGCTTTCATACCTGGACCTGTGCCGCTATATCGAGAGCTGCGGGCATTCGTTTACCAGTATGGAAATCTGAAAAAATGTGGAACAAAGCGAGATAACCTGCACGTTCTTTCCTTCGATTGTCAGGCCGTTTGTCCTATATTTCACAAAAATAAAACGTTGCTTGTAATTGGACTTTCCGTATTATATAATCAAGTTAAAGCAGATAAGAGTTAGACGTGATGAAAACGGGAGGAATTTACATGAAGGTTTTATTGACCGGAGGAGCCGGCTACATTGGAAGCCATACCTGTATTGAGCTGATAAACGCGGGATTTGAAACGGTAATCGCGGACGATTTCAGTAACAGCAAGCCTGAGGTCGTCAGCCGGATTAAGGAAATTACCGGCGTGGACGTACCCGTTTACGATATAGACGTGGCCGACAGGGACGCGGTCGACAAAATGTTCCGTGAAAACGAAATAGGCGCGGTTGTCCATTTTGCCGGGTTTAAGGCGGTCGGCGAATCAGTGCAGATTCCCCTGAAATACTACCGCAACAATCTGGACACGACGCTTACCCTGCTGGAAGCAATGGAAAAGTACGATGTCAACCGCTTTGTATTCAGTTCCTCGGCGACGGTTTACGGTGTTCCCGAGCGCGTGCCGCTTGTGGAGGGCATGCCCACCGGCTGTACCAATCCCTACGGCTGGACAAAATATATGATTGAACAGATTTTGACGGACGCGGCCCACGCCAACCCTAAGCTTTCCGTTGCGCTGCTCCGTTATTTTAATCCGATTGGCGCACATGAAAGCGGCAGGATTGGGGAGGACCCCAACGGTACCCCGAATAACCTTCTTCCCTATATTACGCAGGTCGCGGCGGGCAGGCTCAAGCAGCTTTCCGTATTCGGTGACGATTATCCCACCAAGGACGGCACGGGCGTGCGCGATTATATTCATGTGGTGGATTTGGCAAAGGGCCATGTTGCCGCAATTAATTATGCCAGCCAGCACGATGGGGTTGAGATTTTTAATCTCGGAACCGGAATCGGCTACAGCGTGCTTGATATTGTCAAGACCTTTGAAAAGGTGAATGGCGTGAAAATCCCCTACGTAATAAAAGACAGGAGAAGCGGCGACATTGCAGAGTGCTATGCGGACCCTGAAAAGGCCAAAGAAATTATGGGGTGGACGGCGGAAAAAAATCTGGAGGATATGTGCAGGGATTCATGGAATTGGCAGAAAAACAATTTAAACGGTTATGAAAGCTAAAAAGACAACATTTTTTATACAAAAATAACAATAACTTGGATGGAAATTTTTCGCTTTCTTGTAGATTAATTTTTGTGAAATTTTTAAATTTTATTGCTTTTTGGATTAGTATAGGCTATAATTGTAATGCTTATCAAAAGCGTAAACAAAAGGAGGATTCTGAAAATGTTTAGAAAACACAGCAAAGTAATCAGTGTTATTCTTTCCTTAACATTGATTGCGACAATGTGCGTCATGTCCGCGACCAGCTTTTCCGCGGCGGACACGGGTTTCTACGTTGTAGGCGAGATGCAGGGCTGGGCCCCCGCTACCGCAGACCCTATGACGGATAACGGAGACGGCACATGGACAAAGGTTTATACAAACCTGCCGGTTGGAGCGGGTGGCTTCAAGGTAATTGACGCGCAGTCTTCCGACTGGGACTCTTTTAATCAGTACAATCAGGACGGCAACGCCAATTTTGGCAAGCCCGATGTCAAGTACGAAATTACAGAAGCGAACTCTACGATGACAATTGTCTTCAGTGAGACCGAGATGAAGGTTCTCTCCTGGGAAATCACCGCGGGCGAACAGCCGACCGGTGGCTCTGAAGCGACCGACCCGTCGGAGCAGCCGTCTGCAACGGACGCTACAGAGGCTTCTACTGCTCCTGCGGCCGACACGGTTACAATCAACGGCGTAGAATTCAAGACCGGCGACAAGGTCGTTTACACGGCTTATCTGAAGGTCGCTGAGCTTGCAGCCGGCATTAATGTACATGTTGCTTATGACGGCGGCCTTCTGAAGGTTTCCGATAAGACGCTGGCAGCTAAGAAAGCCGAAGTGATTCCGGTTGCTTATACAGGCAGCTGCGTTCTGAACTTTGACCCGGTTGACGCATCCAACCAGGTACTGTTCAATTCAAACGACATCGACGAAGGATACGACTTTACAGCAGACGGCAAAGTGCTTATTACACTCACGTTTGACGTAATCGGCACCTCTGGCACCGGCACAATCAAGGCTGTTGTCGACGAGCTGCTCGGTATGACAAATGCCGACAAGGAGAATCCTCCGATTGCTGACTTTGAATTAACTGACAAAACAAGCAAGGAAGAGCCGGTAATCCCGTCAGAAACAGAAACCGCAACCTCTACAGAAACAGAGACGGAGACCGCTACTGAAACCCAGCCGGTTAACGATAAGGTTATTATCAATGGTTATAAGTACACGCAGGGTTCCGAGCTTACCTATACAGCTTACCTCAAGACGAGCGAGCTTGCGGCGGGCATCAACGTAATCGTTGATTACAGCGGCGACCTGCTGAAGCTTAGCGACGTAACATTGAATGCGAAGAAGAAGGAAGTTATTCCGGTTGCTTACACAGGCAGCTCAATCCTGAACTTTGCTCCCATCGACGGCGCAAGCCAGGTACTGTTCAACTCCAACGATATTGATGAAGGCTACGACTTCACTGTTGACGACGCAGTTCTTATCACGCTGAAGTTCGACGTCACAGCGGCTTCCGGTGTTGGCAGCATTAAGACAAATATTGTTGAACTGCTCGCTATGACCAATAAAGACAACCAGAATCTCCCGATTACCGATTATAAGGTGACAGAGAAGTTTGAGGGTTATATTCCGGATGGCACTGAGCCGACGGAAACCCAGCCGACTCAGCCGACTGAAACCCAGCCGACTCAGCCGACTGAAACCCAGCCGACCCAGCCGACAGAAACTCAGCCGACTGAGCCCCAGCCGACCCAGCCGACAGAAACTCAGCCGACTGAGCCCCAGCCGACACAGCCGACGGAATCTCAGCCAACTGAGCCCCAGCCGACACAGCCGACGGAATCTCAGCCAACTGAGCCCACAGACGCTCCTACAAATGCCCCGACTTCCGCACCGACAGTAGCACCGACTCAGGCACCTACACAGGGCCCGACTAATGGTGGTACCACCAACGGCGTTACAACGGGCGACAGCACTTCGGTTGCTATGCTCCTGGCGATTCTCATGCTGGCAGCTGGTGCCATTGTGGTAGCACGCAAGCGTGTGAAAGAGTAAGATTAGTTTGGATAAGAAGCCAATCTGAATAAACAAACCCTCCGGTTAATCCCGGAGGGTTTTTGTTATTGCCGATAGATGAATTTGCTTTTTTCGTTGTCTTTTATTTGTTTTTATATTATAATAGACTGCAAGTGATTCGCGCCGCGCTTTTTTGGCGCTAACAGTAATGAAAACGGAGGAGAGTCCTATGAAGACAAAGAAAAAAATACTTCGTTCCGGTACAGCATTGGTTACCGCCTTGCTTATCATATGCCTTTCGTTAGTGACGGTGTTTGCCGCAAACGAGGCGGAATATAAGGTGAACGGCCAAACGGTCAGGACTGGGGATACCGTAACCTATATCCTGCGCTTTACCGGCCTCAACAAAAAGGTTGCCGGAATCAACATGTATGTGGAATACGACGAAAAACATCTTTCGGTTATAAAAGAAACGGCAAATCTTCCAGTTTTTACCGATGCTGTATGCAATACGGCTTCTGCGGGCAAGGTGTATTTCAACTCCGCGAACGCCGCCCGGGGCTACGAAATAGATGATGAGGCAATTATTATTTCGATTTCTTTTAAAATCAAGGATGAAGCAGGAACAATTTCCGATATTACAAGCGTGGTCGAAGAACTGTATGATATGGATGTCAAGCCGGTGGACTCCAGCGCTTACCAGCTGGATGGCTCCGTTATAGAAGGCACTCTGCCTGACGTGGTTACTCCGCAGGACGTCGAAAAAAGAATCGAACAGGCGAAGAAAGACAGC
Source organism: uncultured Oscillospiraceae bacterium (assembly GCA_900540275.1). GTDB lineage: Bacteria > Bacillota > Clostridia > Oscillospirales > Acutalibacteraceae > Scatavimonas. The sequence goes on from UQFO01000013.1 coordinate 62,292, forward strand.
GGGGAGGATACGGGTACAAATTCTATTAATCTCTGGATTATCATAGGCGGCGCGGCGGCTTTGCTTTGTATTGCGGCGGCCGGCATCATAATTATAGCGAGAAGAAACGGAAAGAAAGAACAGACTCCCAAAGACAGCAGCGCGGATGATTCCGAGACAGAGCAGAAGAGCAGGAACGAATAATCTTTCGTCGTAACCACAAAAATAACTAATACTTATTGTATAATTTGTGAAAAGTTCGGATTTCCATAAATAATTTATCCAAAAAGCCTTGAAGTCACATTTTGCTTAGTGTATAATAAATTCGCTGAAGTGTACACAGACTTCGAAAAAATATTAGGAGGAAAAAACCAATGAGAAAGTTAACCAGCGTATTACTTGTACTTTTACTGGTAGTATCTATGTGCTGTATCGCCGCGACAAACGTTGGCGCATCCGGTGCTGCGGATCTGCCGGAACCCGCTGAGGGAATGTACAGGTACTATTTCCTGGCTCCGAACCAGTGGCTTGAGACGAATGACGTCGCGGGCATTTACTGGTGGACCCCGTCTGAGAACGGTGCCTGGCCGGGTGAAGAAGCAACAAGAGTAGGCGACTACAAGAACCTGTTCTATTATGACGTACCGAAGGAGACTCCGGTGATTATCTGGAACGCGTTCGTTGACGCCGGAACAAAAGACAATCCGACAGAAGATGCACCGTATGCTTTCCAGACAGCAAACGTGAGCGTCGAATACCTCGATCCCGGTGAGAACGACAAGTGGCCCGAAGGCCGTGACGACATGAATGGCTGCATTTATGTTATCGACTGCAACGGCGCTCCTGACTTCGACCCGTTTGGCGGCGCTACCACATGGCCCGGCGAATGGTGCGATTTCGACCCCGAGACGACTAAGATTGACGGCGACCTCACGGCGGAGGAATATGTTGCTCAGAAGTACTTTGATGTAACACAGCCGACTCAGCCGAGCGAAACAGACCCGTCCAGCGATTCGTCTGACCCGACCGACGAGCCTACAAGCGAGCCGGCTACATCTACACAGCCTGTGACGAGCGACCCGACTGAGCCTTCTTCTGAATCGACTCAGCCGACAACCGCACCGGCAGAATCCATGACAATCAACGGCGTTAAGGTGAAAACAGGCGACCAGGTTACTTATACGGCTTATCTGAAGGCCGAAGAGCTTGCGGCTGGAATCAATGCCTATGTTGAGTATGACGGCAGCCTTCTGAAGGTTTCTGACGAAACAAAAGCGCTTAAGAAAAAGGATGTTATTCCAACTGCTTATACAGGCAGCTCTATCCTGAACTTTGACCCGGTCGACGGCGCAAGCCAGGTACTGTTCAATTCCAACGATATTGACGAGGGTTACGATTTCACAGCGGACGGCACTGTTCTTATCACGCTGAAGTTTGATGTTATCGGTACCTCCGGCGATGGCAAGATTGAGACAAAGGTTCTTGAGTTCCTCGGCATGACCGACGACGACAACAAGAATCTCCCCATCGATTATGTCCTGACTGACATGACAGAAGGTCCGAAGCACACCTACAATGTCGCTGGTGAGAAAACCCTCACAGGCTTTGAGTGGAATGCTGCTGAGAACCCGATGACCCAGGGTGAAGATGGCGTCTGGACGCTTACCTTTAAGGATATTCCGGCTGGAACGTATTCTTATAAGATTTGCGAAGACGGCAAGTTCGATGTTACCTATAATGATAAGGGCCTCTGTTCTGAAAGCAACAACAACAATGTTGTATTTACCACTGATGATGTCTGCGATATAACCATTTTCTTTGATGGAAACAAAACTTGGGCTGAAGGCGAGCATATTATTATCGTTACAGACCACACCTATACGATTGCAGGCAACGCGGACCTTTGCGGAAGCAGTTGGGATCCGGCAGACGCGAACAATGATATGACCAAAATCAGCGAAGGCGTTTACCAGAAGGTTTACACCAATGTTGACGCTGGCCAGTATGACTTCAAGGTTGCGCAGGATCATTCCTGGGGCATTAGCTGGGGCGACCCGACTACAGAATCCGGAAATGCTTTTGTTAACGTTGATGAAGACAATTCTACTGTTACGATTACCTTTACAGTAGAGACTGGGGCAATTGTTGTTGATGTAACTCCTGGCAGCTCTGAACCTCAGCCGACCGAGCCGTCTTCTGACGTAACTGAGCCGACAGGTACAGAGCCAACCGAACCGACAGGCGCAGAGCCGACCGAGCCGACAGGTACAGAGCCGACCGAGCCTTCCACGGGTTCTGAGCCGACTGATGCTCCTACAGACGCACCGACAAGCGCACCGACATCTGCTCCTACCGATGCTCCGACCAATGGCGGAACACCCGGTGGTTCTAACGGCAAGGTTCCAACAGGTGATAGCACATCTGTTACCCTGCTCCTCAGCATCCTGATGCTTGCTGCTGGCGCGGTAGTCCTTGCACGCAAAAAGGTTAAAGGCTGATTCTCTTATTTGAGAACGGCAGATTAATAAACGCGAATGGCCCTCCGGTTTCCGGAGGGCTTTTTGTATGAAGAAAACCACTCGCTAGGCGAGTGGTTCAAAAGAAGGCTTATGCCGA
>UQFO01000014.1 GCA_900540275.1 uncultured Oscillospiraceae bacterium
AAAGGGAAAAACAGCGGATTGTTTTTCCCTTTTGATTAAACATAGAAAGTTTTATCAAGAAATCCAAGAAGCAGATTGTTTTCTTCAAAAAAGAGAAAAAGCATGTTAAAAAAAGAAAAACAGCGGATTGTTTTTCCCTTTTGATTAAAACATAGAAAGTTTTATGAAGAAAATCAAGAAACAGCTTGTTTCTTGAAAATTCAGAAGCAGTATGCTTCATTCAATAAATAAAGAAACAGCACATTTCTCAAAAAAACAAAAAGCAGAGCCTTTCCTGCAAAAAGCGGGAGGAAACAATGTTTCCTCCCGCTTTTTTGTGTGCAGGTTTTAAGACGCGCTTTCAAACTGTGAATTATAAAGGTCGGCGTAGAAGCCGTTCGCGCTGAGTAATTCCTCATGCGTGCCCTGCTCGACGATATCGCCGTCGCGCATGACGAGGATTAAGTCCGCGTCGCGGATGGTAGAAAGGCGGTGCGCGATGATAAAGCTCGTTCTGCCCTTCATCAGGTTATCCATCGCCTTCTGGATGCGTACCTCTGTGCGCGTATCGACGGAGCTGGTCGCCTCGTCGAGAATCAAAATCTTCGGGTCAGCCAAAATGGTGCGCGCAATCGTAAGGAGCTGCTTCTGTCCCTGAGAGACATTCGAGGCCTCTTCGTTAAGCACCATGTTGTAGCCGTCGGGCAGCGTCTGCACAAAGTGGTGCACATGCGCCGCCTTTGCCGCCGCGACGACCTCGTCGTCGGTCGCGTCAAGCTTGCCGTAGCGGATGTTCTCCATAATCGTACCGGAGAACAGCCACGTATCCTGCAGAACCATGCCGAACAGCTCCCGAAGCTCGCTGCGGTCGAAATCCTTGATGTTATGGCCGTCCACCAGGATTGCGCCCTCGTTTACGTCGTAAAAGCGCATCAAAAGCTTAACCATTGTGGTTTTGCCCGCGCCGGTCGGGCCGACGATAGCAATTTTTTGGCCCTGCTTGATATCCGCGGAGAAGTCGTTGATGATAATCTTATCCGGATTATATCCAAAATGCACGTGGTCGAATTCGACCTCGCCGTCGATGTCGCTGATGGTAATGTTCCTCGCGACGGTTTGCCGCCTGCCCTCGCTGTCCGTTACGGTTTCCGTAAGCGAAGCATGTTCTTTCGCGGTCTGCTCCTCCTCCGGCTCGCCCAAGAATTCAAAAACTCTTTCCGCTGCCGCCGCCATGGACTGGAGCATATTGGAAACCTGCGCGACCTGTGTGATTGGCTGGGTAAAGCTCCTGACGTACTGGATAAAGGACTGGATATCACCGACGGCAATCGAGCCGTTGATGACGAAATAGCCGCCGAGCACCGCAATCGCGACATACCCCAGGTTGCCGACAAACTGCATAATCGGCTGCATCAGCCCCGAGAGGAACTGCGACTTCCAAGCGCTTTTGTAGAGCATTTCGTTCGACTGCTCGAATGTGTCGATGGTCTCCTGCTCGTTGTTGAACGCCTGGACAATGTTCACGCCGCCGAACGTTTCTTCAACCTGCCCGTTGACATGCCCAAGGTAATCCTGCTGGTTGCGGAAATGCTTCTGCGAATGCTTGACGATGATTGACACAATCACCATAGAAATCGGCAGAATCAGCAGCGCGACAATCGTCATAATCCAGTTGATGGAGAACATCATAATCAAAATACCAATGATGGTCGTGACCGATGTGATAAGCTGCGTTGCGCTCTGGTTGAGGCTCATAGACAGGGTGTCCACGTCGTTTGTGACGATGGAAAGCACCTCGCCTGTCTGCTTTTTATCGAAGAAATTCATTGGCAGGCGGTTGATTTTTTCAGAAATTTCGCGCCGCATGCGGTAGGTGATTTTCTGAGTGATGCCCGTCATCAGCATTCCCTGGATAAACGTAAACAGGGCGCTTACGATATACAGCCCGAGCAGGAACAGCAGGATTTCACCAATTCTGCCAAAATCGATTCCGCCGCTGCCCCCTATCTTGTTCATCAGGCCGTTGAACAGCTCTGTCGTCGCGGTACCTAATATCTTTGGGCCGACAATCATGAAGATGGTGCCCGCAACGGCGCAGATGATAACAAAAATGAGCGCGATTTTATATTTTCCCATATAAGAGAGCATCTTTTTCATCGTGCCCTTAAAGTCCTTTGCCTTCTCGCCCGTACCCATCGGGCCGCCGGGACCGTGGCCCCTCATCGGGCGCCTTGGCTTTGTATGTGCACTCATTTCTCCAATTCCTCCTTTGACAACTGGGATGCCGCAATCTGGCGGTATACTTCGCAGGAGTTCATAAGCTCTTTGTGCGTGCCTGTTCCGGCAATCTCGCCGTTATCCAGGACGATAATCTGGTCGGCATTGAGAACTGTGCTGATTCTCTGCGCGACGATTAAAATCGTACTGCCTGACGTTGCGTCGTTGAGCGCTTTTCTAAGCGCCACGTCCGTTTTATAATCGAGCGCCGAAAAGCTGTCGTCGAAAATATAAATCTGCGGTTCTTTTGCAACCGCCCTTGCGATAGAGAGGCGCTGGCGCTGCCCGCCGGAAACGTTCGTGCCGCCCTGCGCAATCTCGGAATTATACTGCGTGGGTTTGGCCTCGATAAAGTCCGTCGCCTGCGCAATCTGCGCGGCGCGCTTTACCTGCCCGGCATTTTCCTCTTCCATGCCGTAGGCAATATTGCTTTCGATTGTGCCGGAGAACAGGATACCCTGCTGCGGCACATAGCCGATGTCTTTTCTCAAATCATGTTTTTTGACCTTGCGGATATCGACGCCGTTTACAAGGATTTTGCCGCCCGTCACATCAAAGAAACGCGGAATCAAATTGATAAGCGTCGATTTGCCGCTGCCTGTACTGCCGATAAACGCGGTCGTCTGGCCGGGCCTTGCGGAAAAGTTGATGTTGCGCAGCACATCCTCCTCAGCGCCCGGATAGCGGAAATATACGTCCTTAAATTCCACGACGCCCTTTTTATCTTCCCTGAACGCTTGTGCTTCCTCCGGGTCGTTTACCGTGACCTCGGTTTCAATCACCTCGGCGACGCGCGAAGCGGATACCAGGGCCCTTGGCAGCATGATGCTCATCATCGAGAGCATCAGGAAGGACATGATAATCTGCATAGTGTACTGGATAAAGGCCATAAGGTTGCCGACCTGCATCTGGCCGTTGTTGATGGAATCCGCGCCCACCCATATGATAAGCACGCTGATACCGTTCATAATAAACATCATCAGCGGCATCATGAACGTCATGACACGGTTGACAAACAGGTTGGTTCTCGTTAGCTCGGCATTGGCCTTGTCAAAGCGCTCTTCCTCGTGCTTTTCGCGGGAGAACGCGCGGATAACCGGCAGGCCCGTGAGGATTTCCCTCGATACGAGGTTTACCTTGTCAACGAGCTTCTGCAATACCTTAAAGCGCGGCATCGCGACAAAGTACAGCACAATGACGACCGCTAAAATCAGCCCGATGCCGACGCCGATAACCCAGGTCATGCCGCCTTCCGTACCGATGACCTTCGTCAAAGCGCCAACGCCGAGAATCGGGGCGTAGATGACCATCCGCAGCGTCATAACGACGAGCATCTGTATCTGCTGGATGTCGTTCGTACAGCGTGTAATGAGCGACGCGGTAGAAAATTTGTTAAACTCCCGGTTGGAAAAGGAAATGACCTTTCTGAACACGGCGTTGCGCAAATCGTGGCCGAACAGCGAGCCGATGCGGGACGAAAGCAGCGTAACGAGCGCCGCGGCGATTACGATAACAAGTGAATACGCGAGCATCCGGAGCCCCGCGTTCCAGATATAATCGTTTTGCAGCTTGTCGGTATCGATACCGGCTTCTTTGTATTCCTTCTGTACAAAGGAAACCGCCATCTGCTTGATAATGCTCTTATCGATATCCTCGTATTTCTCCGTCTGCCCTTCAAAGGACTTGAGCATTTGGTTCCTCTGCTCCTCCGGCATCTGGTCTAATACATCAAGGATTGTCGCATTTTCCGGTACCATGCCGGCCGGCATGGCCTGCGTCATCTGCGCGGTCATTTCTTTGACCTGCTTGTTATCGCTTTCTAAAAACGACACGACGAGCATCGGCACGCCGAAGATTTCTTCGAGCTCTTCTATATCAGCGCTCTTGATTCCGTCGTTTAAAACATATACCTTTAAGCCTTCCTTTTTATCGCTGTTTTCAAGCGAGTAGCGGGACAGAACCGCTTCCTTGTCTTTCTCATCCATAAAATAGAAAAGCCGGTTCATCTGGCTTTCCCGGATTTCCTGCGGGGCGATATGTTCTACGCCGCCCTGCTGGATGCCGATATTGACAATATTCGAGATATTTTCAGGCAGCGACAAGTCGCAGAACGCCTGGATTACGAGCAGGACAATAACGGCAAGAATCGGCAAAACCGACCGCTTGAGGTATTTGAACAGCTTTGTCATATCTCCTTTGTCTCCTTCCCTTCGTGTGTTGGCGCCCCGGTTTTTCCACTTTGTGCTTTTGACAGCCGCCGCTGTATTTCCTCCATATCGACCTGGGCGACGACCTCATGAAATTTTTTCATCAAAGTGATAAACCTGAGCGTATCTTCATAACCCATTTTCTCTACAACCATATTAATTGCTTCATGCATCTGTGCGTTCTGCCGCTCGAACATCCCGATTCCCTTCCTGGTAAACCGGACGTACACGCTGCGCCTGTCGCTTTTTTGAACGACGCGCTCCACAAGCCCTTTATCCTCCAGCTTGTTGATTACCTGGGAAAGCGCGGGCTTGGAAATTTGAATATGCGCGCTGATATCGCTCGTTTTGACGAGCTCCTTCGGCAGGCAGCCGCCGGACAAAAAGCGCATTGCGCGAAAAACGGCAAGCTCGCTGTAGCTCAGCTCGCTGAAAAAGTGCGGTATCTTCGAGGCTTTCCGTACGCCAATCATCGCATCTAAGAATTCCCTCGTGATATCCTGCTCCTCCACGATTGCTTCCACCTCTTTTTAAATCGTTAAGTAACTTAATGGTTTATGAAGTTAATAACTATTATAGCTGAATCAAAAGAGATGTCAAGCAGTTAATTATGAACAATTAATGAATGTTGTTTTTTAGCTTTTTAAACAAGCTCTTTGTCGCACGTGGTAAAAATTTTTCTATATTATTTGTGCATTTTTTCACTATTCATTTGTATTTTTTTCATGTGTGCTTTATAATAAAAAACAGAGAAAATATGTACGGGAGCACTGCTGTGTCCTCCCGTTGGATTAACGGAATGCATCCTCGAACGCATCTACGCCGCGCTGTGTTTGGGCGGCGGCGAATTCCGCCTGTTCTTTTTCCGGCGCGTCCACATTTTCGTCGATTTTGCCGAGCAGGATAAACGCGACATAATCGCCGCGGCGCACGACCTTTGCAGCGTTTATTTTCGCCGCGTTGACCGGGTACATCATGGAATCGTTTATTTTCTTCTCACGCGCTTCGTTCAATTGCTTTTCCACCTCTTTGCCTTTGCCCTCCTTGGCCTTGACGACGAGAAGGCGGTCCGGATGGAAGCCGATTGCGGGCAGCTCGCCCTTTTGCTCCTCGATTAAATCTTTTTCGAGCTTGAACTCTTCCTTTAAATGCTCCGTATCAATTTCGGTGTCCGGCAGGTAGTCCTCCCCATAGGCGGTCTTGATTTTATCAAACACGCGCTCAACCGCAAGCTGGGACTGCTCCCCGCGGTATGCGTCGTCCCCTTGCCCGCAGCCGGCCATAATTATACAAATAGTAATAGTAGATAACAATATTGCTATTAGTTTTATTTTTTGTTTTCCCATAATTGCCCTCCGTTTTTTGTTGTTTGTTTGTATTGTCTGTGTTATTATATCCGGGAAGCGTATTGAAATACCGCTGACTGTAAAGAAAGGAAATTTATGGTATATGAAGAAACTCACGGCAATTTTATTGCTCTTCGCTCTTATGCTTTCTTTTTCTGCCTGCACCCCAGCGCCTTCGGGCGGCGGTTCGCGGGAGGATACGGAGAAGCTGCGTATCGTAACGACGATTTTTCCGCCATACGACTTTGCAAGGCAGGTTACCGGCGATAAGGCGGAGCTTGCCATGCTGCTCCACCCCGGCGCGGAAAGCCACAGCTATGAGCCTTCTCCGAAGGATATCATCAAAATCCAGCAGAGCGACATCTTTATTTACGTAGGCGGCGAATCGGACAAATGGGTGGACGAGGTGCTTTCTTCGCTTGATACCGAAAGCATACGCGTCATTAAGCTGATGGACTGCGTAAACGCGCTTGAGGAAGAGCATGTGGAGGGTATGGACGAAGGACACGAGGACGGGGAGGACGGCTACGAATATGACGAGCACGTCTGGACTTCGCCCAAAAACGCTGTACTGATTACGGAAAAAATAAATGAGGCGGCCTGCGAGGCGGACAAAGGCAATGCTTCTTATTATAAGGAAAGGACGCAAAGCTATTTAGAAACGCTCAAGGCGCTCGACCATTCCTTTACGCTCGCTGTGAAGGAAGCAAAGCGGCACGTAATGGTATTCGGCGACCGCTTCCCCTTCCGCTACTTCACAGACGCGTACGGCCTTACCTATTACGCCGCGTTTCCGGGCTGCAGCTCCGAAACGGAGCCGAGCGCAGCGACGCTCAAGTTTTTAATCGATAAGGTCAGGGATGAAAAAATCCCCTATGTGTTTACCATTGAAATGTCGGACCAGAAGGTAGCGGACACTATCTGCGAGGCAACCGGCGCCAAAAAGCTTTTGTTCCATTCGTGCCATAACGTAACGAAAGAGGAATTTGAAAGCGGCGTTACTTATGTATCCCTGATGCAGGAAAACCATAAAAATTTACTTGCGGCTTTGAACTGATTTTCCGGTTCAGAGCCTGTCCATTTTTAGAATAAAAACGAAGGAGCGCAGATATGTTTTCAAAATTCAGCGTAAAAAAACCGATGACCGTCTTTGTCGCGGTCATTATCGTTATTATATTGGGGGTTGTGTCATTTACCAATATGACGCCCGACCTGCTGCCGAATATGGATTTCCCTTACGTCGTCGTCATGACGACCTATCCCGGCGCAAGCCCTGAGGAGGTCGAAACAACCGTCACCAAGCCGATGGAGCAGTCGATGGCTACACTCGAGAAAATCGAGGACGTCAGCTCCACCTCGGCTGAAAACTATTCCATGATTGTGCTGCAATTCTCGGACGACACAAATATGGACGCGGCTACCATCAATATCCGCGAAAAAATCGACCTAATCAAAGGCGGCTGGAACGAGCGTGTCGGCACGCCTTATATGCTCAAAATCAATCCCGACGTAATGCCGGTTTCTGTTGCGGCGGTTGACCGCGACGGGCTTGACGTCAAAGAGCTTTCAAGCTTTGTAGAGAACAGCATCACACCAAAGCTTGAGGGGATTGAGGGCGTTGCAAGCGTAAACGCCGGCGGGCTTATCGACCAGAAGGTAAACGTCATGCTTTCCCAGGAAAAAATAGACGCGGTCAACAAAAAAATACAGGCCGCGCTGAACGGGAAGTTTGACGACGCGCAGAAGGAGCTCGACGGCTCCAAGGATAAAATACAGGATGGGCTCGACCAGGTAAACAGCGGAAAAGAGCAGGCGCAAAGCGGCAAGGAAACGCTTTCCAAAAAGGAAAAAGAGCTTTCACAGCAGCTTGCCGCCGCGCAGGGCACGCTCGATGAAAAACAGCAGCAGCTTCTTGAAGGCAAGCTGGAGCTGGTTTCCCAGTTAAAAGACCTTGCCAGCCAGAAAACGCAGCTGCTGGAAACAAAGAAACAGCTCGCCGCCCTCCAGGAGGCGTATACAAGGCTCGACGGTACTATTTCCTCTTTAAATGAAACGGTGCAGACACTGCAGAAGCTTAACGATACGCGCCTCGATTTAAAGGAGCGCACAGACGCGCTCAATGAGCAAATCGAAGCCATACAGAACAATCCTTCCCTGAGCGATGAAGAAAAGGCGCAGATGGTATCCTCCATAAAATCAAGCGGGGAATACATAGCTGTTGAAAAGGAAACGAAGGAATTCGAACAGGCGCTCTCTCAGTACGGTATGACGAAGCAGGAGCTGCCGCTCAAGCTCGAGCAGGCAAAGCTTACGCAAAAGGCGGCGCAGGCCGCGCTTACTGAGCTGAACAAGGCGCTTGAAAAGCTGGGAATCAGCCCTGGGCAGCTAAAAGAATCGATTGCGCAGCTTGAACAGGGCCTTGCTAAAATCACAGAAGGCGAAACGCAGCTTAACGAAGCGCTTTCCCAGCTTGAGGCTGGTGAAATCACGCTGAAGGAAGCAAAACAGCAGCTCAATACCCAGCAGACAAACGGCATGTTCCAGCTTAACCAGGCGCTCTCGGAGCTTGTGTCCGGCCAGTCGGCGCTTGCCGCCACGCAGCAGCAGCTTGAAAGCGCGATGACGCAGGTGGACAGCGGCCTTAGCGAGCTGAAAACAAAGAAACAGGAGGCGCTCGACGCCGCTGATTTGAACAAGACCATTACGATGGACATGGTTTCGCAAATTCTGGCGGCCGAGAACTTTTCAATGCCCGCGGGCTATGTCACGGAGGACGGCGTCGATTACCTGGTACGCGTGGGCGACGAATTTTCCGATTCGCAGGAAATTGAGGATATGACGCTGTTCGACCTGAAAATAGACGGCGTCGGCCCCATCAAGCTCACCGACGTGGCGGACGTTATCGTCACGGACAACGCGGAGGATATTTACGCCAAAATCAACGGGAACAACGGCGTTATCCTTTCGTTCACCAAGCAGTCGACATACGCGACCGCCGACGTGTCCGACAATATCAACAAGTGCTTTGAAGAGCTGCAGGGCAAATATGACGGCCTGCACTTCACCTCCCTGATGGACCAGGGCAGCTATATCTATATCGTTGTAAACAGCGTCCTGCAAAACCTGCTGTTTGGCGCGCTGCTTGCTATTTTAATCCTGCTGTTCTTCTTAAAGGACATCAAGCCGACCCTGATTATCGCATGCTCCATCCCCATCAGCGTCGTGTTTGCCATTGTCCTGATGTATTTTTCAGGCGTTACGCTCAACATCATCTCCCTGTCGGGCCTTGCGGTCGGCGTCGGTATGCTCGTGGACAACAGCGTCGTCGTTATTGAGAACATTTACCGCCTGCGCAATGAGGGCGCATCAGCCATCAAGGCTTCTGTATCCGGCGCGGTACAGGTCGCGGGCGCTATTGCCTCCTCGACGCTCACGACCATATGCGTATTCCTTCCGATTATATTTATCCAGGGCATTACGCGCCAGCTGTTCACCGATATGGCGCTGACCATCGCCTATTCCCTGCTTGCAAGCCTGCTCGTCGCGCTTACGCTCGTACCGGCAATGTCGCAGGGGATGCTACGCAAAACAAAACCGGTCAGGCACGGCCTGTTCAACAGGTTTTTAAAGGGATACGAGAAATCCGCGCGCTTTGCGCTCAAATATAAATTTGTCCCGCTGCTCGTATCGGTTATACTGCTTGTCGTAAGCGTTGTGTTTGTCGTACAAAAAGGCTTTGCCTTTATGCCGGAATCGGAGGGCGAAAGCATTTCCGTCAATGTGGAAATGCCAGAGGACGCCACCTTTGACGACACAACGAAGGTAGCGGATGAAATTTTAAAGCAGGCAGATACCATAAAAGACATTGAAACCGTCGGCGTAATGGTCGGAGGAAACATGGGCAGCATGCTCGGAATGGGCTCCTCCGGCGGGCAAGGCAGCGGGGAAAGCACCACCGTTATGATGTATGTGCTTCCAAAGAAAAACGCGTCCATGTCGAACGGGAAAATTGCGAAGGCGCTTGAAGAAAAATGCGGCGGGCTGAACGCAAAGGTTACGGCGAGCGCCGAATCCTCCATGATGTCGATGAGCTCCATGGGAGCCTCCGGCATTACGCTCAAACTTTACGGCGAAGACCTCGACCAGCTCTATACACAGGCGACGGAAATCGGGAAGCTGATAGAAGCTGTGGACGGCGTAGCCGAGGTGGACAACGGCGTTGAAGATACTACGCCGGAAATCCGCGTTACCGTCGATAAAACGAAGGCGATGCTCAAGGGGCTGACTGTCGCGCAGGTTTATATGGATATCTCAGCGGCAATCAAAAGCGAGACGGCCGCAACCACACTGAAGCAGGCAGACGGCAGCGGCGTTGACGTGATTGTCGTGGACGGCAAAGCAAAGGACATTACCCCGGACGATATCAGGGACTATGTCCTCACCGCCGCCCAGCAGGACGGGAGCGAGACAAAGGTGAAATTGAGCGACATTGCCACGATAGAAGACGCGCAGTCGCTTAATTCCATCTCACGCGACAACCAGCGCCGGTATATCTCGGTCAGCGCGGAGCTTGAACAGGGGCGCAATGTAACGCTCGTTACAAACGCGGTACAGAAGGCGCTCGACGGCCATACCCTTCCCGAAGGGATGTCGGTCGATTATTCTGGTGAAAACGAGACGATTATGGAGTCGCTTTCCCAGCTGATGACCATGCTGCTGCTCGCGGTCGTGCTCATCTATTTGATTATGGTAGCGCAGTTCCAGTCGCTTTTGTCGCCGTTTATCGTCATGTTCACCATCCCGCTGGCGTTTACGGGCGGCCTGCTCGCGCTTTTGATTACAGGCAACGAATTAAGCGTCGTTTCCATGATTGGTTTCGTCATGCTCGCGGGTATTATCGTAAACAACGGCATTGTGCTGATTGATTATATCAACCGCCTGCGCATGTCCGGTATGGAAAAGAAGGAAGCAATTATCGAAGCCTCCAAAACGAGGATGCGCCCCATCCTGATGACGGCGATTACAACCATTTTGGGCCTTTCCACCATGGCGCTCGGCATAGGAACCGGCTCCGAAATGATGCAGCCGGTCGCAATCGTATGCATCGGCGGATTAATATACGCCACGGCGATGACGCTTTATGTCGTACCCGCCATGTACGATATTTTAAGCCGCAAAAAAATGCGCGTCATAAGCGCGCAGGACCTTGAGGTTTTAGAGGATGACGAGGCGCTCGAAGCTGTAAAGCAGGAACGGCAAGAAGCGCCCGGCGAAAAATAACAATATAAAAACAGGATATAAAAAGAGGGTGCGTACGCACCCTCTTTATTTTTTTGAATTGTATTAACCGCCCTTCGCCCCCTGCCGGATGCGGTTCATCCTGCCATTAACTTTGATTATTACGCTATAATTTCCGAGACTTGATTACGAAGGTGACAGGAAGCATCTTAGCTTTTTCCGCAAATTCGCCGCGGTCGTTTTGTATGATTTCATCATCAGACTGTTCTACCATCTCTTCAATAACAAACCCCGCTTTTGCCAACGCGTTCACATAAGTTGACAATTTACGGTCAGATAATGACAATGTACCCCCGCCGAACGATGCCGAATACCAGGATTCATCAAAATAGCATTTTTTAAAAACAAGCGTATCTTTTTCCTTAGAAACGCATTTATGTACCGGATGTGACCAGCTGAAAATAAACACGCCGTCTTTTTTCAGGTAAGACGAAATCCGGCAAAACGTACCTTCTAAATCTGTCGTCCAGCCTATAGCATAGATGGAATATACAATATCGAAGTAATCATTCGGTATCCCACATTCTTCCTCCATGGGTGAACAAATCAGTTTTGCCGAAAGGCCGCGCGACTTTAAATACAGGTCCGTCTTTTCCAATTGCTTTTTGGAGATATCTATCCCCCATAATTCGGCCGCTTTGCGCTCACCGTGATATTGCAGGGAATGTCCGGTTCCACAGCCGATTTCCAGCAGCTTTTTGCCTAATACATCGCCAAAAAGCCGGCATTTTTCTTCTGAGACATACGCACCGTACAAAGGCAGCGCAGTCGTCCCTAAAACGTCGTTTCCTTTTGTATCCCAAAAAGCGCCGTTTGTTTTATGTATGGCGTCCCGGTCCATTTCAATCGTGCTGGCGCAGCCTGCCTCGCCGGCGCCTATAATGTTTGTACGGCTGTCAGTCTTTTTATCCATGTTTCAACTCTTTTCTTCCCGCAGCGCCGAGCTTTTGGAAATTTAATAACCAAATGAAACAAGCTGGAATATGATAGATAGGAAGCGGTAAATAAACATGTACGCTTATTTGCGTCCGGCGGAATTATAACCCGCTTAATCATTACCGTTTTCCGGTTAAAATAAATTCAACCAGCTTATTAACATCATCAAATGTGTCATAATCACCATAAATTCCCTCACGATGATATACAACCCCGTTTTTCTCATTTTCTTCCAAACAATCGAGCAGCTTTTCCACCCCATACCTTTTTATGAACATAATAAATCCTTGAGGCTTAATTTTTGCTAAAAGCCCTTTCTTACAGTTTTCCGTGCAGGAATAGCAGCTGGAAACCCCTTTTTCCATTGAACAGCTTCTGTTCTCACACCATTCTTTATCAGGGCATTCACCCGAATTGCATCCGGAACAATGGTCATTTTCAGAACATAAGCAGCAGGCCAGCCCACATCTCGCAATTCCTAATTCCCTTTTCATTTTCAGCCATCTACCTTTCCTGTTTGTTTACACCGGACAATAGCGCCACACACTCCACGTGCGCCGTCCTTGGGAACATGTCTACGGGCGTAAGCTCCTCAACCCGATAGCCGCTTTCTGAAAACAGCTTCAAATCGCGCGCGAGCGTCGCCGGGTCGCACGATACATACACGACGCGCCCAGGCGCCATCTGTACGACCGTATCGATTAATTCTTTCCCGCAGCCCTTGCGCGGCGGGTCTAATATAACGACGTCGGGGCGAATCCCCTCGAACGCAAGCTGTTTAGCGGCCTGCGACGCGTCCGCGCATAAAAACCGCGCGTTCTCAATTCCGTTTTTCCGCGCGTTCTCGCGCGCGTTTACTACGGCCTGCTCCACAACCTCCACGCCGATCAGGCGCTTTGCGTCCTTCGCCATGGTAAGGCCGATTGTCCCCGTCCCGCAGTACAGGTCCAGCAGCGTTTCATTGCCTGTAAGCGCGGCGTACTCCTTTGCTTTCTCATAAAGCCGCTGCGCCTGCGCCGGATTGACCTGGTAAAAAGACAGCGGGGAAATTTCAAATGTGAGCCCGCAAAGCCGGTCCGTAATTGTATCCCTGCCCCAGACGAGACGGGATTTGCCGCCCAGGATTACGTTCGTTTTATCCCGGTTGACATTGACAGCCAGCCCGCAAAAGCCTTTTATCTTTTCCGAAAGCATCCGCGCAAGCTCCGTTTCCCCCTTCAAGCCGTTGCCGTTTACAACAAGCACGGCAAGGCTTTCCCCTGTGCTCCTGCCGCAGCGCAGGTACAGGTGGCGCAGCTTCCCCTTATGGGTAAGCTCGTCGTATGGCTCGGGCTTGTATAGCTCCGCCCATTCCCTGAATACCGCGATTATATCTGAAAAAACCAGCGGCTGGAGCAGGCAGGTACCGCAGTCGATAATCCGGTGGCTTTTATAGGCATAAAAGCCCATGGAAAGGCCGCCGTCTCTCCCCGTTCCCACAGGAATCTGCGCCTTGTTGCGGTAATGCTCCTGCTCCTGTGCGCTGACAATCGGGCTAATGCGCAAATCATGAAAGCCGCCGATACGCTCCAGCGCGTCTTTTACGCGCCGCTCCTTAATCTCAAGCTCCGCGCCATAGCGCAAATGGCGGTAAACACAGCCGCCGCAGCTTTGGAACACGGGACAGTCCGGCTCTGTCCGCGCGGGCGACGGTATAATAATTTCTTCTATTTTACCGATTGCATAATGCTTTGACGTCTTGATAATTCTTACGTTTAGCTCATCTCCCGGCGCCGCGTTTGAAACAAACACAGCCATGCCGCGCGCACGGCCCACGCCGCTGCCCTCCGCCGTCATTCCTGTAATCGTCAGCTTTACCGTCTCGTTCTTTTTCAGTGCCGTCTGTTCCAATGCTTTCTCATCCGTTTCTTCATGGTTTTAGGCCGCCGCGTCAAAGCTGCCGATGATGCCCGCTATCAGCTTTTGAATCTCGATTGCGTCGCGCACGCTGATTACGCCGTCAAAGTTTACATCCGCCGCGCTTGTTTCCGTCTCGTTGAAATCGAGTAACCGCACGACCTCCTTCTGGATATAGAGCACGTCGTCTATCTTGATGCGCCCGTCGCCGGTCGGGTCGCCTTTGGCGTAAGGCTCCACAACCGTCCTGTCTTCCTGCTTGATATCAGTAAAATAAATATTGTCCTGTAAATATGGCTTCTGTTTCAGCGTATAGGCAAGCTTACCGTCCCGGAAAGCGATTCCGAAAATGTACCCTTTCGAAATATCGGCCGCAAACACTTCCTGCGTTGTTTTGCTTGCCGGATAGTACGCGTAAATTTTCTTTTCCGTATTGTAATAAAGAACGTTCCCGCCTGCGGCTATATTTGCAAAGCTCACATTATATGCGTCGTTTTCTCCCCATACCATCCATTGTGCATACTGAACAGGAAGCTTTTCCGCCTGGTTCGCCGCCATATCGCGCGACCAAAGGTTGAAATCCATATCCGTGTAATAATAACGTTCGCCAATCGGAAGGATTGCGCTTGACACGTTGTTCCAAAAAGCGTTGTCATACTTGGTATCGACCGCTTTGTAGGGAGAAGTCCAACCAGTATGGTCGTAGCCCTTGGAAGAAATAACCGCGTCGCTCTTCAGGAAAAACAGGTGGTCGGCATAACCAAGCGTGTCAGGTACCGGGTCGTCCCAGGTAATATCGACATGGTACCAGCTGGAACCGAGCTTTATCATGTTCCAGGCATGGTTCATTTCCTCGCTCTCAACCACAATACAGTCGACGCCGAGCCTGTCAAGCAGGTCTTTATACGCGAGCGCGTAGCCCTGGCAGACTGCCTTTTGGCTGACAAGGCAGCCGTAAGCGTTATAAGGGAACACATCGTCGCCGACCGCCGTTTCGTCATACTCGCAGGAAAGTGCGATGGCGTCGTGCAGAACAAGCGCCTTCTCCATGTCGGTCGGCAGGGCTTCCACCTGCTTTAAAAGTGCGGAAACCGCGGCCTCATATTTTTTCTGGGCCTGAGGCAGCTCGTTTTTCGGAATCACATACTTAAACATAAGCGTAGTGATTGTATTCGTGTACGTATAATATTCGTAATATATCGTATTGGACATATAGTAAAACTGCGGGTTCTCGTATATCAGACTGTCCAGCAGCTCCCCGGCACGGCTGACCGGTATGTTATAACCGCTGATGTCAACCTCGCTTTTATAATTCTTCACCGCGCTGACCACAGCCGCCAGCGCCTTTCCCACGCTGTCGTTTGCAGCGCGCAGGCCGTATGTATAAGCGCCTGTGCTTTCCGGCAGGGTTACGCTGCCGTATCCGAGCGGCTCTTCAGACGATACCGCTCCTAAGATGCCCGAACCTTCCTTTGCTGCGCCTGCAGGAAAAGCCGCAATACCTGTAAGCATCAAAAGGCTCAATAGTACACATAATAATTTTTTCATTTGGATTCCCTCCGTATCAATTTGTCGGCCCCGCCGTATGGACCCTGCATTCCCAATGTGGAAGAATGTTACTCTGATTATAGCATCACACATACGGAAAAACAATTGCGGCGTTCCCTGAATTTTTACACACCGGTACAGTATTTTTCCGTTTTTTCGTAAAGCTTGCAACAAAAGGGCAAAAGTTTGCCGGAAAATGAAAAAACTATTTATTTTCCGGCGGCTGCGTACTATAATAAAATGTACTATGTTTGGATTGGAAGTGTTTGTTTGGATACTGATAAGCTTTTGGATAACGTCAAGCACGTTCATTTTATCGGGATTGGCGGCTCCGGCATGTGTCCGCTGGCAGAAATCCTGCACGCGGAAGGCTTTGAACTGAGCGGCTCGGACGTAAACGAATCCGACACGCTGGACAGGATAAAAGGATACGGCATCAGGGTATCCATGGAGCATAAAGCTGAAAATATAGAAGGCGCACAGCTCGTCGTCTACACGGCGGCTGTCAAGAAGGATAATCCGGAGCTTGTAGCCGCGATTGAAAACGGGATTCCGGCCATTGAACGTTCCGTCATGCTGGGTGCCGTCACCAGGCGGTACAACCGCTCCATCGCGGTCGCGGGCACGCATGGCAAGACGACCACCACCGCCATGCTTTCCCAGGTGCTCATCGGCAGCGGCTTCGACCCGTCGGCCATTATCGGCGGCAAGCTGCCCTACATCGGCGGGAACAGCTACGTTGGCCAGTCCGACATCATCGTCTGCGAGGCATGCGAATATGTAGACACGTTTTTGCAGCTTACGCCCGCAATCTCCATTATCCTCAATATCGACGCCGACCACCTCGACTACTTTAAAAACCTCGACAACATCAAAAAGTCTTTTCGTAAATTTGCCGGGCAAACAAGCCGCCTGCTCGTGTTAAACGGCGACGACCAAAACACGCTGGACGCAGTAGACGGGGTGAGCCTTGACAAGCTGCTTTACGGTTTTGGTGAGCATAACGATTACCGCGCGGCAAACCTTACGGTAAGCCACGGTGCGGTCCAGCATTTCGATGTGATTTACCAAGGCGAAACGCTTACGCAGGTTACGCTCAACGTACCAGGAAAGCATAATGTGTTAAACGCGCTGGCGGCTTTTGCCGTGGCGCACCATCTGGGCGATTCCCCCGCGCTGATTGCGGAAAACCTTGAAAAATTCACAGGTGTGCACCGCCGGTTTGAAATATTGGGAAAGCCCTGCGGCATAACGGTAGCGGACGATTTCGCGCACCATCCCACGGAGCTTACGGCAACGCTTACCGCCGCGATGGAGATGGGGTTTAAGCGCGTATGGGCGGTATTCCAGCCGCATACCTATTCGCGCACAGCGATGCTGCTTGACGATTTCGCAAAGGCTCTTTCCATACCGGATAAGGTCGTCATGTCGGAAATCCTTGCCGTGCGTGAAGAAAACACCTATGGTATCTACACAAAAGACCTTGCAGAAAAAATCCCCGGCAGCGTGTGGTTCAACACGTTTGAGGAAATTACCGGCTACATCTGCGAAAACGCCCAGCCCGGCGACCTTGTCCTGACGCTCGGCGGCGGCAACGTATATATGTGCGCAGGCATGATTTTAAAGGCGCTCAACGCAAAGGAATACCACGGTCAATAACACAATAAAAAGCACAGTCCCCTCCGGGGTATGCCGGAAGGGACTTTTTCATATGCGGATAAACACGAAAACCGGGCGGGGTAAATCCCGCCCTGTTTTCTATATCAACATGTAAGAAAGAGGAAAAATGAAAAGAAATAAGCGTAATGGATTAGAACAGGTTGTTAAGAAAATCGTCCAGGCTTCCGCCTCCGGTATTGCCGTCGCCCCTGCCGGAATAGCTGTCGTTTCCATTGCTGCCGAATCCGTTACTGTTATCCGTGCTGGAATCGCCGCCAGCCGCCGGAACGCTTTCTTCCAGCTTCAGGCTCAGCTCGCCCGTCTGGCCGCCGCGGCTTACCTTGACCTTGGCCGTGTCGCCTACCGAAAGGGATTTCAACGCCTTGTTGATTTCGTCGGTGGTATTTACCTGCGTACCATTGATAGAAACAATCCTGTCGCCGCGCTGGAAGCCCGCGCTTTCCGCGCTGGAGCCGGAGTTGACACTCAGGACATAGACGCCCGTTTCATTGACGCCGTACATCATGGCCATCTGCTCGGATGTAATATCGAGCAGGGACATTCCCAAATCTATCTGCCCCCTGACATAGCCGTACTGCGTCAGGTCGTCGAGCACGTCTGTCACCTGGCTGACCGGAATCGCAAAGCCCAGGCCCTCGATTTCCGTTCCGGTGGATTTTGCGACCACAAGGCCTATGAGCTCGCCCTTTGAGTTGAACATACCGCCGCCGGAGTTGCCGGGGTTGATGGCCGCGTTCGTCTGGAGCAGGTTCATAGAAACGCCGTCAATCGTAAGGTCGCGGTTGAGTGCGCTTACGATGCCGTCTGTGACGGTTCCGCCAAGCTGTCCGAGCGGGTTGCCGATGACAACAGCCTTTTCGCCGACCTTAATGGAATCGGAATCGCCGAACACCACCGGGGTAAGGCCGCTTTCTTCTATTTTAAGCAGTGCCACATCGACCACAGGGGAAGCCGTACCGATAAGCTTTGCGGTATAGCTTTTGCCGTTTTTCAGCGTAACGGTGATTTTCGACGCGCCGTCTATGACATGGTTATTCGTAACGATATAGCCGTTTTCCGAAACGATGACGCCGCTGCCCGCGCCGGATTCAATATACTGCTGCGCAAAGCTTCCGGTTTTTACTACCTCGGTTGTGATTTCGACAATGCTGTTTGCTGTCTTTTCCGCTATTTGCTCCGTCGTCATCGCGTCGCCTTCGCTCTCAGTGGCGCCGGAGGCCGTGTTGATGACCTTCTGGATAGTAAGGCCGCTTCCGGAGGGAAGCACGCCGCTTTCCGTCAGGTTATCCGCAAGCCATCCGCCGCCGAACCCGACGACTCCGGCCGCGAGTATCCCAACCGCCATCATCCCGGCAACAAAGCCGCGCGTGGCCTTCTTTTTTTCCTTCTTCGGCTTTTTCTGCTTGCCGCCCTGCGCCGTATAGGGCGTTGTCATAATGGTGCTGCCGCCGGGCTGTGCGTATGGGCTCTGGTAAGTACCGTAACCCTGCTGCGCTGTGCCGGCTGTATTGCTGCCGTCGTAATAATTATACTGGTAAGAGGCAGCGTCCTGCTCCGGCGTTTGTTCCGCCGCCTGCTGCTGTTCTTCCTGCTTTGCCGGCTCATTGTACAGGTAGCTTGTACTGTTGTAGCCGCTGTAAATGTTTTCCGGCTGCGCTGCGTCCGCACGGCCTGTATTTTCTGTGGAGGAATAGGAACCGGAGCCGCTGCCTCCGTCCGGCATATAGAAGCTTTGCTGTGACGCGTGCCTCTGCGCCGCCTGTTCTGCTTCGGATGGCGCGGCCTGCATAGGGTCTTCAAAATGGCTGCTGTATGTTTCGTGCTCGTTCGTGGGAATGCTGTTTTCATGGTTTTCGTTTCCGCCGAAAGGCTCGTAAGGATTGTTGTTCATAAGATGACCTCCGTTCGTTTTTTAAAGTACCGCTTTGAAAGCCGTACTGGATTTTTGTAGCCGCTTTGTTTTTGCTGTGACTATATCTTACCCATTGTTCATGTCGGAAGTTTGAAAATGAAATGAAAGATTGCTTAACTTAATGCGAACAAATTATGAATTGGGCCGAATGCTTTTCTTCTTGAACAATAGGCGTTTCTCCGACGTAAGCTTGTATCTTTTGCCGAAGGATGGTATAATAACGGCATGCCGTATAAGGGGTTATCCCGCGCGGACGCATAAAGATTCATGAAAGACACGGGGTGTTTGATATGTTGAATGAAAAAGTAGCAAAGCTTTTAAACGAACAGATTACGAAGGAATTCTATTCCGCTTATCTTTATCTTGATTTTTCCGTCTATTATTCCGAGCAGAGCCTCGACGGCTTTGCAAACTGGTACAAGGTGCAGGCGCAGGAAGAGCGCGACCACGCCATGCTGTTTGTCCAGTACCTGCTCAACAACGGCGAAAAGGCCGGGCTTGAAACGATTGACAAGCCGCAGTGGACGGCCGATGGACACATGGCGCCGCTTAAGGCGGGCCTTGAGCACGAGCGGTACGTGACGGGCCTAATCCACAATATCTATGACGCCGCTTATGAAGTACGCGATTTCCGCACGATGCAGTTCCTCGACTGGTTTGTCAAGGAGCAGGGCGAAGAGGAAAAGAACGCGGAAGACCTGATAAAAAAGATGGAGCTGTTCGGTACCGACCCGAAGGGCCTTTACCTGCTCGACAGCGAGCTCGCGGCGCGCGTTTACACCGCGCCGTCGCTTGTGCTCTGATTTTGCGTTCCATATAAAATAAACCGCTCCCGGCTGTTTTATGCCTGCCGGGGGCGGTTTTCTTTTTTTGTTTCAGTTTTGTTTGTCAGGAAGACATATAGTTCTGGATAGCAAGCACGTCCGCCGTGCCGACTGCTCCGTCCTTGTTGAAGTCGGCGGCAATTTTCTGCTCCTCTGTGAACGTTATCTTGCCCGCAAGGTAGTTCTGTATCATCAGCACGTCCGCCACGCTGACAATTCCGTTTTGGTTTACATCGCCCAGGATAACCGTTTTTGTGGCGGCGGTAAAGTACCATGTTCCGGCAACGACGTTTGAATTGTTTGAAACCGCCGTGCAGCGCAGCTTTTTGCCGAAATCGGCGCTCGCTACTGTATAAGAGGCGTTCGTCGCCCCTGTAATTTCTCCCCATTTTCCGGTGCTTTCGTTGTACCGCTCCCACTGGTAGCGGATGCCGTAGCCTACATCTGACGGGTAGGAGTCGGAGTATTTAAGGCTGGCTGTCAGCTTTTCCCCCACGGCAGGGATTCCCGTAAGCGTCTGCCCTATCACGCTCGTCTGCGGGTTAACCGTGTAGATTACGTCTGTACTGTCGCTGAAAGAGAGATGCAGGGTAGTCGGGTAATTGCGCGGCAGGCTTGACAGGAAACTGTTCTGGAAGGTAATGGAATCGCCGGAAAGCGTGTAATCCCTGTCTTGCAGGAGGACGCTTCCGTCGTTTTTCTGGATGCTATGGAGCAGGTTGCCGTTTGAAATGATTTCCGCGGTCAGCGCGGTACCCCGATAGATGCGGTTTGTCGGATTTATTTTGGAATTTTCAATGCCGCTGTCCCGCTTTTTCAGCACTGGGCGGATGCAGAAGTTACTTTTTATTATGGATTCTTGAGCCGTCACATCTTCCCACTTTTCCCCAAGGTACACGTAGCTTTCCCCTTCGTTACAGGAGGCGCTGTAATATGGGCCGTCTGCTTCATAAAATAACCGTATCCATTTCAGTTGATTTGGCGTATAGCCGACGATTACCGCGTATTTCCCCGCGTTTGAGGGAAGTATGTACGGCGGAGCGCTGATTTCGACTGTTTTATACCCCTGCGCCGTTACCGGTCCGCTCGCGAGCGGCCTATCGTTTGGTGAAGGGGTCGGCAGGGTTCCGTCCGCGTTGAGCGGCTTGATATAAACATAATACCAACAGCCCGGGGATTCTTCCGGGGGACCTGCGTAAAACATCACCTTGCTTATCTGCCCGTATTCATCGGCAAGCTCTGAAAAATCGTAAACGTTCGCGGTATAAATCATTTTCTGCGAGATTTGAGTATATGTTCTGCTGCTTTCTATCGGCATAAAATCGTGCGACAGCATTTTTTCGTCCTGATTTGCGGGCTCCACGCCCGTGATGGCAACGGGAAAGTTCATTTTATTATTGTTGAAATATTTATCCTCATAGGAGACCCAGAAATAGCCGTCCTCCCCAAAGCCTGTGCCATAGCTGTTTTTAACCAGCCACGCGCCGTTATGCTCCGGCTGGCGGCTGAACTTTGTTTTTGAAAAGTCATCGTCCCAGCCGACGACGGTGACGGCATGGTTCGGCGGGATATCCTTAGGCGGAGAAACGCCCGGCTGCTTGTCTATTTGATAGACGTTCAGGGCATTGTAAATTTTGTTATAATGGTCGCTGCGCTGCGACATATAGAGGTCCGCGCTGACCGCGCCGAACCTTAATATATAATCCTTGATTTTACTGATTTCGACCTCTTCCGTGTCGGTCACATGGATGCGGCCGCGCGCGTCCATGTTCTGCGGCCAGTTTAGGCCAAAATCATCCTTGTAGGGGACGTCCTCTGAAGAAACAGGCGCCTGCCAGGTGACGTTCCGTACATTTAAAATCGGCTCGTTCCAGTTTGTCAGGTACGCGAGCGCCATCGGCATGTTGCCCGCAATATCCGCACTTCTTGTATAATATCCTTTTTGACTTAGAAGTCCATTTTGTTTTCTTAATTCGTCGCTCAAAACAAACCGCATGTGCTGCTCTGAAAAGGCCTGCTTACGCCCGGTGAGGCGCGTTGCGGCCGCCTCAAGGCAGGCGTTTGCCGTAAACGCCCAGCAAACGCCTAAATTCCCCTGTTTTTTGGCTGGCGTAAGCCACCCGCCGCCGCGCGGGTCATAAAAAGAGATAGCCGTACCGACATAGCCCTCGTCGTCGGCATACGACGGCGTGACCGCCCGCGGGACGACGCCGCCGTATTGTGCGGTGTCCCCGTTTTTATAGTCTTCCAGGTACTGCAGATATTCCGGCGTATAATTATTTTCAGAACTGTCAACCAAAACCGCCTCGCTGCTGCCCGCTTGTACTGTCGAAGCGTTGGCGCACACACCAGCCGTCCCAGTGACGAGCAGAAACATGGCCATTAAAAAGGTAATCCACTTCCTCATACTTTCATCTCCCGTTCTTTACATTTAAATTAACTTTCCCTCATCAATTAACGGATTATAATCTCTTTCATTAAGCGAAATCAATCCAGTGCTAGCGAAAAATATATCCACACCAGCAATGTATTTCTGCATCATGATAACATTTTCTGTTGTAATGGTTCCCGCCTTCCCGTTGCCAAAATCAGCAACAATTATTTGTGACGAGTTCATCGGGACAGCCTTTGCGAGATACTTCTGCAGGTACAGCACGTCCGCCACTTCAACCCTTCCACTTCCGTTGACGTCGCCCGTCACCTGGTTGCTTTTGCATAATGTATTGTAGGCCGCGCGCAGCGCAAAATACGCGCCCGTTACGGAGTCGTCGTCCGGGGCTAAAAGCACATTCGCCGCTAACTGCCGCGCCGCGCAGAATTCCCGCCACATCCGCTCCGGATAATAACGGGAAAGATAGCCCTCCGTGCCGTTTTCTTCCCCTTTTACCGCATCGTATAATTCCCGCAGTGGGAGAACGTCTACTTTCAGGCCGTCATACGCCGCTTCAAGATTATCATAAACGTCCTGAAGCTCCTCTACAGAGGTGCCTTCCCATACATATGGGTCCATGTACTTCTTTGCGTTATCGAGCTGGACGTCCAAATCATACAATGTCTGAGCCGTATAAATTGAGTCGCCCGGCCTTCCCATTGCCGGGAATTTCTGGCTACCCATTCTATACAGGTCTTCCATATTGTTGTAAAGCCGCTGTCTTATCTGCTGTTCCTCCTGTTCCTCATCCGTATACGCGGACGCGCCCATTACCGCCGTACCCATAAGCAGGCACAGGCATAGCAGTAAGGCAATTGTTTTTTTCAGTTTTTTCATGCATGTCATCCTCTTTCTTTTGTTTTTTTATGTTACCGGCTCTTTGGAACCGGATGATATATGAACCAGCAGCCAGCAGGAGGGTAATCCACTTCCCTATACTTTCATCTCCTGTTCTTTACATTCAAATCAGCTTTCCTTCATCAATTAAAGCATTTTTATCAAATAACCGTATATCACTTAAATTCCAACTATGTAATTTCTCTTCATAGCCTGCAAGATACCTTTGAATTTTCATAACATCTTCCATCGTAATTTGGCAAGTATACAAGTCATTCAAATTTGCCACCGTCCTTTGTGAAGAATTCATCGGGACAGCCTTTGCGAGATACTTCTGCAGGTACAGCACATCCGCTACTTCAACGTAACCGTTTCCATCAATGTCACCCGCCACCTGATGGCTTTTGCATAATGTATTATAGGCCGCGCGCAGCGCGAAGTACGCGCCCGTTACGGAGTCGTCGTCCGGGGCTAAAAGCACATTCGCCGCCGTTTGGCGCGCCGCGCAGAATTCCCGCCAGATGCGTTCGTTATAATACCATATGGCGGTAAGCCCTCCCGTGCCGTTTTCTTCCCCTTTTACTTTATCATACAGCTCCTGCAAAACGTCCGCCCTTACCTTCAGCCCGTCATATGCCGCCTTCAGGTCGTCATAAACACCCTGAAGCTCTTCCACTGGGCATAATTCCCATATAATCCCACTGCTCAGGTTCATGTAATTCCACGCGTTTTCAAGCTGGACGTTCAAATCATACAATGTCTGAGACGTGTAAATTGAGTCGCCTTCCCTTCCCATCGCTGGGAATTTTTGCTCGCCCATACTATATAAATCTTCCGTATCGTTATAAAGCCGCTGCCTTATCCGCTGTTCCTCCTGTTCCTCATCCGTATACGCGGACGCGCCCATTACCGCCGTACCCATAAGCAGGCACAGGCATAGCAGTAAGGCAATTGTTTTTTTCAGTTTTTTCAATATAAACACCCCTTTTTATTTTTTAAATCCTGATACATTTTTCTATATTTATTTTAACCCTTTATTTATACCATGTCAATTTAATTCATGTCACCATATTGTGACGATATTTTACATTAATTGTTTTTTATTATCTCAATTTCCCTGTAATTTTGCCGTCTTGCTTTTATATTTGAGGTTTTACCGGCAGAAAGCACGTAAGCTGGCGCTATCTTTAAAAAACGTGGTTTTATTTCCCGACCATATGTTCTATTATCCCATTGACCAGCACGAACAAAAGTTCTATAATCATTATAAACATTTGTTCGATTGGAGATGCCTGCTTTGTCCAGAACTATTTTGCACAGCGACTGCAACGCCTTTTACGCGTCTGTGGAATGCCTAATAAACCCGCGCCTGCAAAGCTATTGCGTCGCCGTATGCGGGGACGTCCAGGCACGCCACGGCATCATCCTGGCCAAAAACCAAAACGCCAAGGAATTCGGCGTAAAAACGGGTGAGCCGATTTGGATGGCAAAGAAAAAATGCCCGCAGCTCGTTACGGTACAGGCCGACTTCGCGCGCTATCTGGAATTTGCAAAACGCGTGCGGGAAATTTATTTGGAGTACACCGACCGGGTAGAGCCGTTCGGGCTGGACGAGGCATGGCTCGACGTAACCGGAAGCGCCCGCTTGTTCGGGAGCGGGAAAGCTATTGCCGAGGAAATAAGGCGGCGCGTCAGGGAAGAAATAGGCATTACGGTAAGTATCGGCGTAAGCTTCAATAAAATATTTGCAAAGCTCGGCAGCGACTATCAAAAGCCGGACGCGGTCACGGTAATCTCCAGGGACAACTTCCGGGAGATAGTATGGCCGCTGCCTTCAGGCGAGCTTTTGTATGTCGGCCCCGCTACAAAAAAGAAGCTCGCCGCAATGGGGATTTACACAATTGGAGATGTTGCGCGCTGCAGGCAGGAGCTGCTGCGCGGCAATCTCGGAAAATGGGGCGACTGGCTTTACACCTTTGCAAACGGGCTGGACGCCTCCCCCGTCGCCCGCTACAGCGAAATACCGCCGCCCAAATCGATTGGCAACTCCGTGACCGCCCCGCGCGACCTGAAAACGCTCGACGACGTGAAGATTATTTTCAGCGTCCTGTGCGACAGCGTATGCCGCCGTATGCGCGAGCAGGGGCTGCGCTGTAAAACGGTAAGCATCCATATCCGGGACAACGAGCTGCACACCCTGGCGCGCCAGTGCCGGCTTGACCGCGACAGCAGTATTACAAAGGATATTACAGACGCCTCTATGCGCCTTTTTCAAGAGCATTACCACAAAAAGCAAGCCATACGGAGCCTTGGGGTAAGCGTTTCTGATTTTACGCGGTGCGCGCAGGGCGTGCAGCTCTCTTTTTTCGGCGGCGATGAAAAGGAGCGCGTACGCCGGGAACAGCTTGACGATACGGTGGACCATTTAAAGGAACGTTTCGGCGCCTGCGCCATATGCCCCGCCCTGCTTTTAAAGGACCGGCTGCTTTCCGGCTTCGACCCAAAATCGGACCATATCATCCATCCGGTTGGCTATTCTTTTTGATAAACAAATAACAATCGAATTATTGGTATTTTTTATTTATTAATTTTAAACAGTTGTAGATTTAAAAATATAGTTAATCGTACAAATTTACAAAAACATTTCAATATAAACGTTTTATTATATTGACTTTATCTATATTTGTAGTATAAAATAAAAAAGAAGGGTATTTTGCAAAACACATCCAAAAAACAAAAACAGGAGGTAGATTATGTCTAGGTTCAAAAGAAGTTCGTTAAGCATCCTGCTTGCTCTAAGCATCCTTGTTACCTTCGTCTGCTCTTACGGCGGCGTAACAGCGGCTGCAAACGACGCCCCCGCCCCCGCCATATCCAGCGGCACCTACGGCCTTGCGCAGAACATACAGGACGGCGTTATCCTGCACGCGTGGAACTGGTCGTACAACACAATAAAAAACAACATGGCCGATATTGCCGCGGCGGGCTATTCGGCGGTGCAGACGTCGCCTGTCCAGCAGCCGCGCGATTATAACGCTTCCTGGACACAGGTCAGCAGCCAGTGGTGGAAATACTACCAGCCGCTCGACCTGACGTTTGCAACCGAGCATACCTGGATGGGCACGCCGGCCGAGTTCCAGGCAATGTGCACTACCGCGCATTCCTACGGCGTCAAGGTGATTGTCGATATCGTCGCAAACCATCTGGCGAACGACAGGGACGGCGCGGGCAACGCGGCGGACAACCGGAACAGCGGCATTCCCGCATACCTGCGCAACAACGACAGCTACTGGCATATCAACACCATCTGGGCAAGCGACTCAAACCGCTATGATATGACTATGGGCTCGACAGGTCAGCCCGATTTGAATACGGGTAATTCGGCGGTCCAGGGCTTTGTCATCAACCTGATGAAAACCTGTATCGATAAAGGGGCCGACGGCTTCCGGTTCGACGCGGCAAAGCATATCGAGGTTCCCGAAGACCCCTATGGCGCAGGCAGCAATTTCTGGCCGAACGTCACAGGCCAGGTAAGCGCCTACGGCTCTACGAAGGGGAAGAATATCTATTATTACGGCGAGGTTCTCAATACGGCGTCTACGCCCCTTTCCAATTATACGGAATACATCTGCCTGACCGACAACCAGACCGGCAACAACGTCAAGTCAAACGTCTTGAACGGAAACGCCGCGGGCGCGGCGGCATCCGGCTATGTATTCAATCTCGGCGCGGACAAGACCGTCCTCTGGGCAGAATCGCACGATATTTTTGCCGATAACCAGTTTGTTTCCAATACCGATATTATGCTGACCTGGGCAATCGTCGCTTCGCGCGCCGACGCGACCTCCCTGTTCCTCGCGCGTCCCTGGAGCTATACCGGCAACGAAATGGGACAGGCGGGCGATACCTCGTGGAAGGGAGCCAATGTTGCCGCAGTCAACAAATTCCATAATTATTTTGTCGGCCAGGGCGAGTACCTGAGCAACAACGGCAGCGTTGTGATTAACGAACGCGGCACCACCGGCGCGGTACTTGTAAATTTGAGCGGCGGCAGCGTAAACGTAAACGCGCAGGCAAACCGTATGATAGACGGCACCTACAAAGACCAAATTTCCGGCAATAATTTCACCGTTTCCAACGGAAGGATATACGGTTCGATTACAGGCAAAAACATTGCTGTGCTCTACAATACCGCGGCTTCCCCCGGCGGCACGAAAACGCTTTACCTGCAGGACAAGCTGGGCTGGGGCTCTTCCGCCAAAGCATACTGCTGGAATACCCTGACCGGCGCAAAGAACGCCGCCTGGCCGGGCGTTTCCATGACATATGTAAAGACGACGCCCGACACGCATGAAAATATTTATAAAATTACATTTACAGACAGTGCTTACGATTACATTGTTTTTACCAACGGGAGCGGCCAGCAGACGGTAGACCTGCCCACCGCGACGAACGGCTCCGTCTATTATTGTACGGAGGCCGCCTCCTCAGGCAAATACAAGGTAAGTACCTATCCGTCCACATAGAGGCGCCTTCGGCCCGCTTCTCTCCTTAACAGGAAAGGCAGCCGGCTGCTGGTTTTATGGCTAGCAGGCAGAATAAACGCCGTCCCGTATTTTTGTGCGGGACGGCGTGTTCTTTTACACGATTATTTCCGGGGAAACAAAGACCATTTTTATACTTTTATCGTCTGTCTGAAAAGATGTTCCTTTGATAAATAAATAACAAATAAACCATTTGCTCTTTTTACTTATTAAATTTAGACAGACATAAATCAGAAATTATAGCAATTCGTACAAACTTATAAAAAATTTACTATAAATTAAAACGATTACATTGACTTTATCCATATTCCCGATTTAAACTTGGCTTGACGGGTATTTTGCAAAATACATCCAAAAAAACAAAAACAACTAAAAAAACAAAACAGGAGGTCATTATGTCTAAGTTTAAAAAGGGGGCGGTCAGTATTGTACTGGCCGTCAGTATCCTCATCACCTTCGTCTGTTCCTTCGGCGGCGTGACGGCAACGGCTTCTTCCTCGCTCAATTCGCAGGGGCTTGCAAGCAACGTGCAGGACGGCGTGATACTGCACGCGTGGAACTGGTCGTATAATACGATTAAAAACAACATGGCAAACATCGCGGCCGCCGGGTATTCAACGGTGCAAACCTCACCGGTACAAAAACCGAAGGATTACGGCGCCACTTGGACGCAGGTAAGCACACAGTGGTGGAAGCTCTACCAGCCGACCACCCTTGAATTCGCTGACGGCGGCACATGGCTTGGTACAAAAGACGAATTTGAAAGCATGTGCGACACGGCGCATTCCTATGGCATCAAAGTCATTGTAGACATCGTAGCAAACCATATGGCAAGCGCGGGCGGCGGCGGAAACAACGCTTCAAACAGGAATACGCAGATTCCGTCGGCTATCCGCAACAACGACAATTACTGGCATGTCAACAATATCACGGCAAACGACGGCAGCCGCTACGATATGACGCACGGCTACATCGGCATGCCCGACCTGAACACCGGAAACACGGATATCCAGAATTATATCATCAACCTGCTCAAAACCTGCATTGACCTGGGCGCGGACGGTTTCCGGTTCGACGCGGCAAAGCATATCGAGGTTCCCGAGGATTCCTCAGGCGCGAGCAACTTCTGGCCGAACGTTACAAGCGCGGCAAAAAATTACGCATCGCAAAAAGGCAAATCCCTTTACATGTACGCGGAAATCCTCAACACCGCCAGCACGGCCCTGACGAACTACACCAAGTACATGAGCATCACCGATAACCAGACCGGCAACAACGTCCTGAACAACGTTATCAATTCCAATGCTTCAAGCGCAGCAAGCCCGGGATACGTATTCAACGTCGGCGCAAGCAAGTCCGTCCTCTGGGCAGAATCGCATGACACGTATGCAAGCGACCAGACGACGCTGAATGTCACCGACCAAAACATCAGGCTGGCCTGGGCAATCGTCGCCTCGCGCGCTGGCGCTACCTCGCTCTTCCTTGCACGGCCGGCAAGCTTTACAGGCGGCGTTATGGGACAGTCAGGCAACACCACGTGGAGAAGCAGCACGGTCGTTGAAGTAAACAAATTCCACAACAAGTTTATTGGCCAGAGCGAATACCTAAGCAGCAGCGGCAGCGTCGTTATCAACGAACGCGGCACTTCCGGCGCGGTGCTCGTCAACCTGAGCAGCAGCTCCGTAAACGTCAACGCGACCGCAAACCGCATGGCCTCCGGCACCTACACCAACCACATTTCAAGCGGTTCCTCCACCTTCACCGTATCGAACGGTAAAATTACCGGAACCATACCCGCAAAAAGCGTTGCGGTCATCTATAATACCGGCTCAGAACCGACCAACCCGCCGACTGAACCGACCGATCCCCCCTCCGGTTCAAAGACGCTCTATTTCCAGGACAAGCTGAACTGGAGCTCCGTCAAGGCGTATATGTGGAAGGATTCGAGCGGCCACAACAACGCAGACTGGCCCGGCGTCAATATGGCATATGTGGAGACGACACCCAACTCCAACGAGAAAATTTATTCCATTACCTTTAACCCGGACGAATTTGACCGT
Organism: uncultured Oscillospiraceae bacterium; assembly: GCA_900540275.1. GTDB lineage: Bacteria > Bacillota > Clostridia > Oscillospirales > Acutalibacteraceae > Scatavimonas. The sequence goes on from UQFO01000014.1 coordinate 29,776, forward strand.
ATCATCTTCACCAACGGCAGCGGAACGCAGACGGTGGATATCGTAATGGGGACAAGCGGTACCTGTTACTACTGCACCACGGCTTCCGGCGGAAAATATAACGTCAGCAGCTACCAATATACATAATCGCCAAAACCGGACCGGCCGTTTTTGCCATTGCCAGTAGGCGGTGAAAAAACAAAACGGCATTCCGTTCCCCACCCCGTATGTTTGCCTTCTTGCATACGGAATACGGGCAAGCGCCGCCAATGGGACATTCCCCATGGGCGGCGCTTGTTTATGCAAAAAAGGGCTGGAGCGGCCCTTTCCCGTCCCAGCCCTTTATTTTCAGATTTTATCTGCAGAAATAAATATAATAATCGCCCTGGCGCGCCTTGACCGCTTCCCGTCCGTTATAGTCGGAAACATAATCAAACGTATCGGCAGTGCCGTTCTGATAGGCCACATGGACGCCGCTTGAGTCTACCGTATACGTGCCTTTATGAGAGCTGTTGTCTTTGATAATGCCGACGCCGACGTAGAAGGTGCCGTCCGCGTTGAGGTCGAGCGAGCCGCCGTAGGAAAGGCCGGTTCCATAAATTTCACTCAGCTCCACTGGATTGCCTGAGGCCGCGCTTTCTCCCATCACGGGCTCCCAGCTTCCCGTCAGGTCCGGAATATTATTCTGCGGCCCGCTGTCCGACGAGCTTCCACCCTGCGGCTCTGTCTGGGAAACCTGTACCTGTGTTTCCTCCTGAGAAGAACTGCCCTGTGTTTCTTCCTCCGGCTGGGCAGGCTGTGTGGCAGCCTGCGTGCCCTGCGTCGGCTGCGTGGGCGGCAAGGAGCTTACCGCTTCCTTTTCGTCTTTACAGCCGTTAAAAAATACAATCGCCGTAAGGCACAGGATAAGCGTACTCACCATCCAAATTCTTTTCATATGCTTCCCTCTTTTCCATTCGTTCCGGCAAACGCCGTTTTCATGGTAATCTTACTTCCTATTTCCCTTTCTGTCAACAAAACTTGCAAGATTTTGAACGGTTATGACAAGCTTGTCACAGAATTACGCGATGTCTTGCCGCCGTTAACCGTTCAGGTCCTTTGGACTTCGCCTGCTCCTAAAAGACGCCGCGGAGCCGCGGGTTTTGCGCATAATACAGTTCTATTGAATTAACCTTTGTCCGCGCCGGGAACACGAGGCCGCATGGCATCATACGCGGCCTTTACCGCATCCTCGCTGATATTGCAGCGCAGCACATAAACCGGGACGGAACTTAAAAAACTGTCGAGCATCGCAAGGATTTCCTCCATGACGGTGCGGTCAGCGGAGCGCATAATCTGCGTAAAGACGCGCCGCACCGCTTCGCGGCTTTCTATTTTCCTGATGGAATTTTCCGGCGCGCGCTCCAAAAAGCAAAGCGCCTGTACCGGAACCATCGCGTTCCTGCTCAAATCATGCTTGCCGGAAAAAGGAGTGCCGCACGCAAGATAGCCGCTATCACCCTTTCGCAGCGCGGGCTTATCGTCGTTGATGAGAAACGCGCGTCCCTTTCCAAAATACTCAAGCCATAGCCCCGTATGGGTGGACTTGCCCGTTCCGCTGTCGGCGGAGAACAGGTATGCCCTGTTATCGAGCGAGACGGCGGACGCATGCAGAAAAAAACCGCCGTGGTGAATCAGCTCACAGTAAAAGCGGTACCCAAACCACGTATATTCGCTGCTGTCCACCGGATAATCCCGATAGGACTTCAGCCATTCTTCAAAGCCCTGCGCCTGCGGGTCGATGATAATATCGCAATCCGCCCTTTTCATACTGCTGTCCGTTAACCGGTACTGTTCCGCGCGGCCTTCAAGCAGGCTGCAGCGCGGCTCCATAAATACGTTTAATCCGGCAATCCGGTAAACAGGCATCCCATATCCCCCGTTTCTTCTTATCTGTTTACTTCCTCCAGGCACATAAACGCCGCCATCCCCCCGCGTTTGCCGCCTGTCGCCCGGTGCGACCAAAGCAGCCCGCTGTTGCAGCGCGTGCATACGTCGCTTCGCGTGATGTTTTCCTTTGGCACGCCGGCGCCTTCGATAACCTGCCTGTTTGCCTCCAGCAAATCGAGCATATATTTTCCGTCCTTCTTCGGGAAGATGAATTTCTCCGTGTCAAGCCCGGCCATCGCTTTAAAATGGGAGCAGCAGCTCTCGTCGACTTCGTAGCAGCATTTCGAGATTGCCGGGCCGACTGCCGCCAATACATCTTTTGGGTCTGTCCCATAATGCTCCCTCATGCAGGATATTACCTGCGCGCCGATGCGTCCTGCAGTTCCGCGCCATCCAGCGTGGGCCAGCGCGATTACGCGCCGTTTCGTATCGGCAAAAAAAAGCGGCGTGCAGTCCGCGTAATAGGTGACGAGCGTGACGCCCGGCTCATCTGTTACGAGCGCGTCTACGCTCTGCATGTCGCGCGGCCTTGTAATCCCAATTCCCTTTTCCTTTGAAGTAACGCGCCGCACATAGGTATGGTGATCCTGCGCGGAAGCTGTCAGGCTATCAAAATCGAAGCCCGCCGACTCACAGAACAGCCTGTAATTTTGCAGTACGTTTTCGTCCGCGTCCCCGCGCCCGAAGCTCAAATTCATGGTTGAAAATTCCCCGGTGCTTACGCCGCCAAGGCGCGTGGAAAACGCATGCCTTATAAACGGTACGGCGCTCAGGCTGTCAAATGTAAGGTAAGCGGCGCCCTGCCTGTTGTGCAGCCGCATTGTATCGCTTTTGAAATCCATGGAAAACCTCCCGAACGCGTTTTATCTTTCATGCTTTACATTATAAACGGAACCATGGTATAATACAAGCGAAAAACGTCATAGGCAAGCGGGGTCAATACGATGAAATTCTACAGGCTTTTTGGAAATCACATCGAACCAAACTGCGAATACTGCGACAACTGCATCGAAAACGGCGAAGGCGTAACCATATGCAGGGCGAAAAGGGAAATAAAAGACGGCAAGTGCTTCCGGTTCAAATATAACCCCTTGCTGCGCGTACCGCATGAAATGCCGCGCCTGCCGCAGTACGACCCGAAGGATTTTGAGCTTTAAATGAATCTGTGTTAAAGATGCAAGCCTCAGTGCTTGCGTACCTGGACATGGCAGCGGACTGCGGCTTCGATGAGGAATTGACGCTGCTGGACAGCATCACGCAGAAGCTCATCGCGAAATTGCCGGTCATCATTCCAAACAAGTAAAAAGGCATATGAGAGGGGGGATGTTATCCCCCCTCTTTTTAATAATAAATGGAGCGCGCCCGAAGCCTTGCAAGCGCCCGCTTAATATGGCGCGAAACCGCTGAGGTGCTGATGCCTAAATCTTCCGCGATTTCCTTCATCTTCTCCCCACCGAAATAATAGGCTGTAAGGCACTGCCGCTGCCTTTCGGTCAGCTCCGCGCTGAGCGCCTTTGCCATAAACGCCTTCATGCGCTTAATATCCCCAAGGTTGTCTCCGCGCATATTGTACTGCCGCAGTACATATAGCTCGTCGGTAAACCTGTCAAGAGACAGCATCCTGTTTTCCGGCATAGGTACCGCCTCCTCTTCTCTGTAAAAGCTCGGCCGTATGCCGGCAGTCAAGGTACATCGAGTATAAAATTGCTGCCCTGCGGTTGTATTCCATCCTGTTTTCTTCGTTTTCTTCCTCTCTCTTCATCGCGCTTAGCTTCTCTTTTATCTTTTGCGCCTGGACTGCATAATCCTCGGCCCATGCTTTATAATCCATAATTCCCTCCAAATTTTCTGCAAACTGCATAATCCGGATTGAACGGCTTGCCCGGGGCGGTGGCTGGCACGCCGTTTTTCCTTGAGGAAATCATATCACGAACTAATGTTCGATTCAATGAAATGAACATTCCGCCATAAAAACAGCCCCCTGCTGTTCTGTAAAACGAACAGCAGGGGGCTTTCTTACCAAATGTCATAGAATAAAATAGTATAAGCTGCTAAAATAAAGAGTCACATGCGTTTAAACGCGATTCTTCAAAACGGGAACATTGATACGGCCCATCAGCTTTTGCGCGCCAAACAGGAGCGCCGTATTCACAGGCAGGAGCGACAGGTAATTGACAATCCTCCACGGCAGAAGGACCTCAAGCGGCGTGCCGTACATCCAGAACAGGCTCGCTGTCGTAATGATAAGGTCGCAGAAAACGGTTGTCACGGTGCAGGCAAAAATCGTGCGTTTTAGGCTTACCGGGCGCTTGTAAAGGATAAGGCCCATTAAAAAGCCTGAAAGCACCTTGCTTAAAATAATACCCGGGTTGATTGCGCCAATCGGTTTGATGATGAGTGTTACGATATCCCCCAAGCCGCCGAGTACGCCGCCCGCGATGGGGCCGAACAGCGCGGCTCCCAAAGAAACCGGCAGCGCCGCGAAGGAAATGCGGTAAACGCTTTCGATGTTGATTTCCAGGAAGCCGAGCACAACGCGCAGCGCAAGCAATATGCCGCAGAGCGCTACCATCTGCACGCTCCCGAATTCCCGGCAGGACGAACGGATTACATGTCTTTTTTCTTTCATTTTGCTGTTTGCTCCTTTCTTTTTTGTGCTGCAATAAGGAGTAACGCAAAATAAAAACGGAGCGGGAAAGGCATACGCCAAAGCTCCGCTCCTAAAGCTCCGCGGCTGAAAACAGCCGTTTCATCCTTATGGTACAGCGGGATGCGAATCCTGAACCGCAGGGACTAGGCCCGTTTCGTCCGTCTGACAACTCCCCGTTCAGACGGCACTGTACACCATAATGGGTGCCACGCGCAGGATTCTACTCTGTAATAATTATTTTTTGTGCGGGAATGCACGTCTGTTATTTTAACAGATGAAGGGTTGTTTGTCAATTGCACGCCGCTTCCTTTTGTCACAAAAAAGAAAAAATACATATAATAAAACAGATGCTGTTTTAAAGCCAATCTCTCCCCCGTCCGGTGATAAAGAATAGAAAATCAAAAAAAGTTTTTCGAAAAGGCATTGACAAATAAAAAAAGGAGCGCTATACTTACAACAATTTCAAAGACAAAACCGCTGAACAAGAGTAGTAGGAAAAATACAGCGTTTCCAGAGAGCCGTTAGCTGGTGGGAATACGGCAGCAATGTTTTTTTTGAATGGACTTGTGAGGGCAGCCTGAAACCGTATTGCGGGAGTAGGCGCTGACGGGAATTCCTTCGCCGTTACCAGAAAGGAGCGTATGTCAGTACGTAAAGTGGGCGTTTTACGCCAATTTGGGTGGTACCGCAGAAGTTTATAAAAGCTTTTGTCCCTTTTCGGGGACGAAAGCTTTTTTATTTTACCCAAAAACAAAAAGAAAGGGTGATAACAATGGTCACACCGGGCTTTGAGCAGGTAAAAGCGATTGCAAAGGATTACGACGTGATTCCCGTCTGCAAGGAAATTTACGCCGATTTATGCACGCCGATTACGCTGCTGCGCCGTATTTCACGCTATAAAAAGAATTTTTTCCTTCTGGAAAGCATAGAGGATTCCGACAAATGGGGGCGCTACTCCTTTTTGGGCTTTGACCCGAAGGCGCGCATTTACTGCAAAGGCCATGCTGTCACCATCGAAGGCGAGGGCGAACGCGTCATAAAAACGGACCATCCCTTTGAAGTGCTCAAAGAATATCTCTCACACTATAAAACACCGCGCTTTTCCGGAATCCCTCCGTTTACCGGCGGCCTTGTCGGATACTACGGCTACGGCATGATTGGTTACAGCGAACCGGTGCTGAAGCTCAAAAGCGGCGATATGAACGACTTTGATTTACTGCTTGCCGACAAGGTAATCGCCTATGACCACCTCAAACAGAAAATCACTATCATCGTTAATATGAAAACGGACGATTTGACGGCGCAATATGAAAAGGCATTAAACGACATCCAGAACATCCTTGACCTGATTATGGACGCGGCGCCGCTCCCCCTGAGCGACTGCCCGCGCGGCGCGAAATTCACATGCAACGTCACAAAAGAGCGTTATTGTGAAATGGTAGAGCAGGCAAAACGCCATATCTACGAGGGAGACATTTTCCAAGCGGTCGTCTCCCGCCGGTTTGAAACGAAATACGATGGAAGCCTGCTGAACGCTTACCGCGTACTGCGCACGACGAACCCTTCCCCCTATATGGTGTATCTCTCCATAAACGGGAGCGAAATCATCAGCACCTCGCCAGAAACGCTCGTCCGTCTGCAAAACGGCAGGCTCACGACCTTCCCAATCGCGGGCTCCCGCCCAAGGGGCAAAACGCCGCAGGAGGACAAAGAGCTGGAAACAGAGCTGCTGCAGGACGAAAAGGAACTGTCGGAGCACAACATGCTCGTCGATTTGGGGCGAAACGACGTCGGCAAAATTGCGCAAATAGGCACAGTCGAGGTCACGGAATACCAGAGGGTACACCGCTACTCGAAAATTATGCATATCTGCTCCGAGGTACAGGGCGACATCAAACAGGAATACGGCGCGTTCGACGCTATTTCCGCCCTTCTCCCCGCCGGAACGCTTTCCGGCGCGCCGAAAATCAGGGCTTGCGAAATTATAGAGGAGCTGGAAAATACGCCGCGCGGCGTATACGGCGGGGCCATTGGTTATGTAGACTTCAACGGCAATATGGACGCCTGCATTGCCATCCGCATGGCGGTAAAAAACAAAGGCAGGGTAACGGTACAGGCCGGCGCGGGAATCGTCGCGGACAGCGTGCCGGAAACGGAATATATCGAAAGCCGCAACAAAGCGGCCGCGGTAATGGACGCGCTCGTCCACGCAAGCGACATCGACCGTCATAATTAAAAGGGGGAAGCAGCATGGTTTTACTGATTGACAATTACGACAGCTTTTCCTATAACCTTTACCAGCTGGCCGGGGAATTCCGGCGCGACATCCTGGTCAGGCGAAATGATGAAATTACAACCGATGAAATAGAAAAGCTGGCCCCCTCCCACATTCTCCTTTCCCCGGGGCCTGGCCATCCCAGGGACGCGGGCGTCTGTATCGGCGTGGTTCGGCGCTTTGCAGGGCAAATCCCGATACTCGGCGTATGCCTGGGGCACCAGGCGGTCTGCCAGGCGTTCGGCGCGGTAATCGGCCACGCAAAGCAGCTGATGCACGGCAAGCAAAGCGAAATCACCCTTGACGCCTCCTGTCCTATTTTCAGCGGGCTTCCTCAAAACGCGAAGGTCGCGCGCTATCATTCGCTCATTGCGAAAAAGGAAACGCTGCCCGGCGTGCTTTCCATAACGGCACAGGACGCGGCTGGGGAAATTATGGCGGTTCGCCACCGCGGCTGCGACGTGTACGGGCTGCAGTTTCACCCGGAATCGATTCTTACCCCGCAGGGCAAACAAATTATGCGGAATTTTCTTTCCATTAGATAAATCCACAATATATGTAAGGCTTAGAAAGGGCTGAAGGTATTATGATTAGAGAAGCAATCCACAAGGCTATGGACAATGAAAACCTTTCTTTTGATATGACGCGCGCCGTTATGGACGAAATCATGAGCGGCAAGGCGACCAACGCACAGATTGCGTCGTTTTTGACGGCGCTGCGGATGAAGGGCGAAACGCCGACGGAAATTACAGCGTGCGCGGCGGCCATGCGCGAAAAGGGCGCAAAATTAAACCATGACTTCAAGGTGGCGGAAATTGTCGGAACAGGCGGGGACGAGGCTTTCACGTTCAATATTTCGACCGTGTCGTGCTTTGTCATCGCGGCGGCGGGCGTCCCTGTAGCAAAACACGGCAACCGAAGCGTATCGAGCAAATGCGGCGCGGCGGACCTGCTCGAGGCGCTCGGCGTCCGGCTTAACATCACGCCTTCCCAAAACGAGGAGGTGCTGCGGCAGACGGGGCTTTGCTTCATGTTCGCGCAGGTATACCATTCCTCTATGAAATACGCGGCCCCTGTGCGCAGGGAACTCGGCACGCGCACCATCTTCAACGTGCTCGGCCCGCTTGCTAACCCCGCGGCGGCTGACGTCAACCTCATCGGCGTGTATGACGAAGACCTTGTTGAACCGATTGCGCAGGTGCTTTCAAACTTAGGCGTCAAGCGCGGCATGGTCGTCCATGGATTGGACGGACTTGATGAAATTTCCCTTACGGACAATACGCGCGTCTGTGAAATCAAAGACGGCGTATTGACGTCCTACACGCTCGACCCGCGCGGCTACGGCTTTTCGCTGTGCGCGCCCGCGGATTTGACCGGCGGGGACGCACAGGAAAACGCGGAAATCGCAAAACAAATCTTGTCCGGCGAGATAAGCCCGAAAGCCGATATTGTTTTACTCAATTCGGCAGTCGTCTTGTACCTCGCCGGAAAAGCACAGAGCATTGAAGAAGGCGTTTTGCTCGCAAGAAAAGCCCTGTACAGCGGCGCGGCGCTTGAAAAAATGCAGGAATTCATCGCGGCGACCAACCGGTTCCCGCAGGAACAAAGCGCCTGAAAGGAGCAACGCTTTATGATATTAGACACACTGGCACAAGGCGCAAGGCAGCGGGCCGCCTGTAAAAGGGACGCCGTTTCTTTGGACGAAATCAAAAGCATGGCGCTTGCGTTGCCGCGCGATACAGGCTTTCCCTTTGAAGCAGCGCTTCGCAAAAAAGGAATCTCCTACATTTGCGAAGTAAAAAAAGCGTCCCCCTCGAAGGGAATCATCGCAGAGGATTTCCCTTATCTTACGATTGCGAAGGAATATGAGCAGGCGGGAGCCGCCGCTATATCCGTTTTGACAGAGCCGGAATACTTTCTCGGCAGCGACCAATATCTGAAGGAAATCGCGCAAAGCGTCTCCATTCCCATCCTGCGCAAGGATTTTACCGTCGACGAATACCAAATTTATGAGGCGAAAACGCTCGGCGCGTCCGCTGTTTTGCTGATTTGCTCCCTGCTTGATTACAAAACGCTCAATTATTTTCTTGAAATATGCGGCTCGCTCGGGCTTTCGGCGCTCGTTGAAGCGCATACCACGGAAGAAGTTGGTATGGCAGTAAAGGCGGGCGCGCGTATAATAGGGGTCAACAACCGGAATTTAAAAACCTTCGATGTAGATGTAAGCAATTGTAAAAAGCTCAGAAGCCTTGTGCCGGACAACATCCTGTTTGTCGCGGAAAGCGGCGTAAAGACGCATGGAGACATCGATTCCCTGCGCAAAACCGGCGCGGACGCCGTGCTCATCGGCGAAACGCTGATGAAAAGCGCAGATAAAAAAACGGCGCTCGAGATGCTCAACGGAGGCGCTTTGACATGAGTAAAATCAAAATCTGCGGATTAAGCCGGACGGATGATATCCTGTCTGCCAATGAATTTGTGCCCGATTACGCCGGCTTTGTATTCTCAAAAAGCAAACGTCAGGTTACAGCGGGGCAGGCGCGCCTGTTAAAAGAAAAACTAAGCCCTAAAATAAAGGCCGTGGGCGTATTTGTAAACGAGCCGGTTTCCTTTGTCGCCGGGCTTGTGCAAAAGGGTATCATCGATTTGGTACAGCTCCACGGCGACGAGGACGAGGCTTATATCCGGTTGTTAAAGCAGGAGGCGCCCTGCCCCGTCATCAAGGCGGTGCGCGTACAAAGCCGGGAGCAAATCAGCAGGGCACAGCGGCTGCCCTGCGATTATTTACTGCTTGACGCCTACAGCAAAAACGCCTACGGCGGCACGGGTGACAGCTTCCGGTGGGATATGATTCCAAAGGCTTTGAGCAAGCCGTTCTTTTTGGCGGGCGGCATAAACGAAAGCAACATCAAACAGGCGGCACAGGAAGCCCGGCCGTACTGTATCGACGTTAGCTCCGGCGCGGAGACGGACGGGGTTAAGGATAAGGAAAAAATCAAGCGCATTATCAATATAGTCAGGGGTGTAGGAAATGTCTAAAGGAAGATTCGGCATACACGGCGGCCAGTTTGTACCGGAAACGCTGATGAACGCCGTAAACGAGCTGGAAAAAGCGTATGGGTTTTACAGCAAAGACCCGCAGTTTATCGCGGAGCTTGACGGTTTACTGCAAGCTTACGCGGGAAGGCCGTCGCTTTTATATTTCGCGGAGAAGATGACAAACGATTTGGGCGGCGCGAAGGTTTACCTCAAGCGTGAGGATTTAAACCACACCGGCTCCCATAAAATCAACAATGTGCTCGGGCAGGCGCTGCTTGCCAAAAAAATGGGCAAAACACGCCTGATTGCTGAAACGGGGGCGGGCCAGCACGGCGTTGCGACCGCAACGGCAGCTGCGCTGATGGGTATGGAGTGCGAGGTGTTCATGGGTGAAGAGGATACCAGGCGCCAGGCCTTGAACGTCTACCGTATGAAACTGCTGGGCGCAAAGGTCCACCCCGTCACGAGCGGTACGAAAACGCTCAAGGATGCGGTCAACGAAACGCTGCGGGAATGGACCGGCCGCGTGAGCGACACGCATTATGTGCTCGGCTCGGTCATGGGGCCGCACCCCTTCCCCACCATCGTGCGCGATTTTCAGAGCGTAATCGGCAGGGAAATCAAAGCGCAGCTTATGGAAGCGGAAGGAAAGCTGCCCGACGCGGTGATTGCCTGCGTCGGCGGCGGAAGCAACGCAATGGGCGCGTTTTATGATTTTATAAACGAGCCGTCCGTGCGGCTGATTGGCTGCGAGGCGGCGGGGCTGGGCGCGGACAGCCCGCAAAACGCCGCGACGATAGCAAACGGAACGCCCGGCGTGTTCCACGGGATGAAATCGTATTTCTGCCAGGACGAATACGGGCAGATTGCTCCTGTTTATTCCATTTCGGCAGGGCTCGATTACCCGGGCATCGGCCCGGAGCACGCGGACCTGCATGACAGAAACCGCGCGCAGTACGTCCCTGTCACGGACACACAGGCGGTCGAGGCGTTTGAATACCTCTCCCGCACGGAGGGCATTATCCCGGCAATCGAGAGCGCGCACGCCGTCGCATACGCAAGGCGGCTTGCGCCCACGATGAATAAAAATGAGATTATCGTCGTCAATATATCAGGGCGCGGGGACAAGGACGTCGCGGCAATCGCGCGCTACAGGGGGGAAGAAATTTATGAGTAATACGGCCAAGGCATTCCAAAACGGCAAGGCGTTTATCCCATTCGTTACGGCGGGAGACCCAGGCCTTGCAATTACAAAAGAGCTGGTTCTCGGTATGGCGGAAGCGGGCGCGGATTTGATTGAAATCGGCATCCCGTTTTCCGACCCCGTGGCGGAAGGGCCCGTTATCCAGGCGGCGGACGAGCGCGCGCTCAACGGCGGCGTTACGACGGACGCCATCTTTGAAATGGTTGAGGAAATACGCAGGGAATGCGCAATTCCGCTTGCGTTCATGACCTACCTGAACCCCATTTACGTCTACGGCGTGAAACGGTTTTTACAGCGATGCAAGGCCTGCAAAATAGACGCGCTGATTGTGCCCGATTTGCCGTATGAGGAAAAGCAGGAGCTGCTGCCAGACTGCCTTGCAAACGGCGTCGATTTAATTTCCCTGATTGCGCCAACGTCGGAAGAGCGCGTCAAAACGATTGCGAAGGAAGCGCAGGGCTTTCTTTACTGCGTATCGAGCATGGGTGTAACGGGAGTTCGCAGCGAAATCAAGACGGATATTGGCGCAATGGTGTCCCATGTACGCGCGGTATCGGATATTCCCTGTGCGATAGGCTTTGGCATTTCCACGCCGCAGCAGGCAAAGGAGATGGCGCGTCACGCCGACGGCGTGATTGTCGGCAGCGCGATTGTAAAGCTCTGCGGGCAGTACGGTACAAATTGCATCGGGCCGGTCATCGGCTTTGTCAGGGAAATGAAGCGGGCTATTTCATAAAAATAAATATACAGGCACATAAAAAACGCCCGCTGCCATATGGCAGCGGGCGTTTTTCCTATATGAATCAATCTGTTGCAGGTCAGTGCTTTTCAGGCTCGGGGTAATCGACGCCGAACGTCTCAACCGTTACCTTTTTCATGATTTGCCTGTCGAGCGGGCCGTCGTTCATATCGGTGTCGCATCCGGCAATCGTATCAACAGCGTCGAGCCCTTCCGTCACCTTGCCGAAGGCGCTGTAAGCCCCGTCGAGGTGCGGCGCGTCCTTATGCATGATAAAAAACTGGGAACCTGCGGAATCCGGCTGCATGCTGCGCGCCATCGACAAAACGCCGCGCGTATGCTTCAAGCTGTTTTCAAAGCCATTCTGGGCAAACTCGCCGCGTATGGAATAGCCCGGGCCGCCGCATCCGGTTCCATCCGGGCAGCCGCCCTGCAGCATAAAGCCATAAATGACCCTATGGAAGGTAAGCCCGTCGTAAAAGCCCTTTTTAATCAGGCTGATAAAATTGTTGACCGTGTTCGGGGCGACCTCCGGGTAAAGCTCCGCCTTGATGATATCGCCGTTCTCCATTTCAATCGTAACAACAGGGTTCTGGTTCATATGCTATCTCCCTTTCTTTCTAAAAACTGTTATCTATTGTACCGTACCCGGCCGCATTTATCAACCTGTTTTCTTTCGAGAGGCTCTGGTAACGTTGAGGTGTACAATAGATACTGGACAGCCGGTGGAATAAAAAGGGGAAGGATAGGTTCGCAAAAAGGTTTTTTCATGATATACCGCCTTACGGCGAAATGATGGATTGCTTTGCAAAATGATGTGCCTTCGCTTCGCTGCGGCATGATGTGATGTTTGCCCCTATGTCCCGCAGGACACATCATTGCCGAAGGCAGCATCATCGCACGAAGTGCGGCATCATTGCCCGAATGGGCAAACATCATTCCTTATTCCTGCCCAGCCTGCCTGAAACCCTGCATTTGACGGACCAGGAACAGCATCTTGTTAACCGGGCACCGAAAACTAGAATAGAATAGAAATATGGCATGAAAAAAATTTTGGTAAAACAAGACATGGCTGTTTGAGCTAAAATGTGGTACAATCTTTTTTGTTAAAAAAATAACAATATCACAGTTTAAGGAAGCGCAGGTATGAGTATAACAACAAGAAAATATATCGGGTGGGGCGCTACAGCCCTGCTTATCTGTGCCATGATGGCAGCGGCCTCCTTGTTTGGGGAACGGGAAATCATCTTTCCTGAGATTTTAGCGCTCGCTGCGGGCGCATGGGCCGCGCCAAAGCAGCCGTGGCATGTTTCGCGCGTACAAACCGTACTGCTTATGTCTATAGCAGCCGTCTTTGGCGTTTGCGTCGTCCGGTTCCTCCCCGTCCCCCAGCTTTTGCAGGCGGCAGTGGCTTTTATATTCGTAGCTGTAATATTACTTCTGACGAAGACGACGCTCGTGCCCATGGTCTCGGCGGCGGTACTGCCTGTGCTGCTCGGGACAACCTCCTGGGTTTACCCAGCCTCTGTACTGGTGCTCTCCTTTATCATTGCGGCTTTCAGGCCCATAATAAAAGGAAAGGAAGCGTCTGGCAAAAGCAGCCCCTCCCCTATGGAATGGAATTTCAGACAGGAGGCCCTGCGGTGGCTTGCCCTGCTTCTTTGCTTCTGTGCCGCGGCGTTTGTTCCGGTGCAGACAGGCAATCTCTATTTTATTGCCCCGCCGCTTATTGTAATGTTCTGCGAGCTTTCAAAGCCGCAGGGAGCGCCGCGCAGGCATATGGGGGCCGTGTTTGGCCTTATGGCCATGGCGTCTGTAACCGGCGTGCTTGTCCGTTATGTGACGGAGCTTTGGCTGGGCCTGCCTATCTGGATGACAGGCGGATTTTGCGCCGTAATCCTGCTGCTCATGTTTGCGCGCGTAAAAATGATATTCCCGCCCGCCGGCGCGGCGATGCTCCTGCCTATGCTGCTCCCGGCTGACAAGCTTTGGCTTTACCCGCCTGAGCTGATTACGGGCTGCCTTGTTTTTATGGGCCTTTCCTGCCTGCTGTTCCGCGATAAGAAAATGCGCGCCGCATCAAAAGAGCCGGTTGGCGGGATTGCTGAGGAAGGATAGCGTCCATATTTTATTATTAAAAGCGGCGGATTGTTTCTGAAACCCGCCGCTTTTTTGTATTTATTTCGTTCTATTACCCTGTCTTTAAAATTCACTTTAAAAGGCAGGGCTGCTTGCTTATGTTATTCCAACAATTTTACATAATAATCCTTCTGTTCATCAAAAACATAGCCGTTTGCCAACAGTACATGGTTAGACGGGCCGTTTTCCTTCTCAGGCTGGACGATAATCCGTTTTGCCCGTTCCTTTTTCCGGATGGTTTCGGTCAGCAGCTTTACCAGCGCTTTTCCGTAGCCCTTCCCCAAATAGGCTTCATTTCCGATTAAATAATCTATACTGAACGTATCGCCGCGTTTTTCCACCTTGTACCAATCCTCCATACCACTGCCGTCAAAGCAATCATAATATTGGCAAAAACCAACGGCGGTTTCATTTTCCGTCACGATAAAGTGATGTATCCATGAAAAGCTGCCGTTGCGCCCGTTTATTTCTTGCAGCCAATTTTTGGGGTTGTGGTACCACTTTAAGATATAGCCTTTATTCAGCCACGAGGCAAACAGCTCCATATCCTCGTCGGTAAACGCGCGTAAACTCAAGTTTTTCATTAAATACCTCTCCAATCAAATAAAACATGAGAAAAAGCGTACAGGATTAGAAATTCTGTACGCTTTTTTCGGTAAAAATCAAACAAGATATTTCTGCTCGCATTCTTCCAATGGGAGCGGACGGCTGAATAAATACCCCTGCGCCTGCGCGCAGCCCATGTCCCTGAGTATGAGGAACTGCTCCTCCGTTTCAACGCCTTCCGCTATTGTGCGAATCCCCATTTTTCCGCAGATTTCAATTAAAAGCGCGACGACCGACTGTGCTTTTAAATTTGTCGTAATGTGGTCAACCAGGCTTTTATCGATTTTAAGCACATCAAAATCGACCGAGGTAAACAGCGAAAGATTGGCGTAATGCACGCCGAAATCGTCAATGGACACGGTAAAGCCCGCATCGCGTATCCGCTGGATTAAACCGTTGATGTCAAAGCCTTCAAGGCCTTCCACGCTTTCTGTCATTTCAATTTCTACCCATTTTTTCTCAATCCCGTATTTCTCACAGATTTCTGTAATACAGGGGATAAAGCTGCGTTCTGTCAGCGAATAGCGGGAGAAATTGACAGAAATCGGCACCGTTTTTTTCCCTTTGGAAATCCAACTGGAAACCTTGGAGCACGCAAACTCAAACACATAAAAATCGAGCGCACTGATAAGCTTTGCGTCCTCAAGCAGCGGCAGGAACTGGTCTGGCGCCAAAATCCCGCCGTCCGGCATCCTATAGCGGACAAGCGCCTCCATCCCTACCATCTCGCGGCTGTCGAAGGAAACCTTTGGCTGTAAATACACCGGGAAACAGCCGCCGTTGAGCTTTTCCCGCAGGACGCCGGGCACGGTAAGGCCCAAAACGTCGTCGTTGTAATGGCGGTAACGGTTTGATGCAAGGTTTTTCCGGTAATACTGTTTTTTATCCTCATACATCACCGCGTCCGCGTCGGAAATCAGCCGCTGGATGTCGACCGCGTCGTCCGTCCACTCATAGCCGATTGCCGCCTGGCACTGCGGGTCGCTGTCAAAACGCTTTTTCAGCTCAATAACGTTTTCCATAAAGGCTTCTTTGGGCATATTCCTGCAAATCACAACAAACTCGTCCCCGCCTATCCGGTAAAAATCGGACTGGCCGAACACCTCCGTAATAATCCTGGCACAGTCCACCAGAATACGGTCGCCATAAAAATGGCCGTAACGGTCGTTGATGTCCTTAAGGCCGTTGATGTCAAGATACACGATACCTACGGCCTCTTCTTTTTCTTTGTATTTTCCGATATCCTGGATATAACGGTTGCGGTTGTAAAGGCCGGTAAGCATATCCTGGTAGCTCAGCTTCATCAGCTGCTGTTCGGCCTCCGCCCTGCGTAATGTCGATATTAAGAAATAACGCAGTGTATGGAGCAGGGATGAAATGTTTTTTATTTTTTCACTCGGAGGATTATCTACGCCGATATACCCAATAAGCTGGCCGTCCTTTTCAAGCGGCGCCACAACCATACTATGAATCCCCTGTACGGAAAGGGCCTGGTATTCCGCAGGGTTGATTTCCTTAATCTTCTCCATATCCTCGATAATGACGCATTCGCTTTTTTCAAAGAAAGGGCGCCATCTGTCAATCAGGGTAATATCCAGCCCCTGCAGGTTTTCCTTCTGCGGTTCTATTCCGTCGGCACACCACTCATATGTATTGTCCATTTTATCGCCGCGGATATTAAAGATATACGCGCGTTCCGCAGACAGGAAGCTCCCGAGCTTTTGAAGCACAAGCGGAAAGCTTTTCCCGACGTTCGCCGATTCGGAGAGGAACTTTACACACTCCATAACCATATGCTCCGCATCAAGCGCGTTCTGAAGGTCGATTTGCTCCTGCTTATTGTTTGTAATGTCGAACGCAATTTCCAGCCGTACGCTCCTGCCCTCCCACTTGACCAGCTTATCCTTAAGCAGGTAATGGCGGCCCGCAATTGGATTGGTATACTCCCATGAGTACGTCTTATCAAAAGCCAGGCTTTTATTTGTACAGAACGGGCACGGATGATCCAGCCCCTGCAAAGCCTTATAGCATTTCTGGCCGTTAAGCTCCGATATACCGAACATTTTACGGCCTTCCTTATTCACAAATAACAGCTCGTAGGTATCCAAATCGGCTACATAAACAAGCTCGGACATTTCGTCCATCAGTTCAAACATGGTTCCTCCTGCCATGCCGGAAATCTTTGTAAGCGGCGGTTCCGGCGGCGCTAGCAATCTTTATTTGCCGCAGTTTGGGAAATACGCTTTTATTATACCATAACTCATTTAAAATGCACGCATTTTATTATTGTGTTTCTTGGTAAATTACTGCCTAGTGCGCCGGTACAGCCCTTTGCCAATTTGCACCAGCGCAATACAGGCAATCCATACCATAAACCCGAGGGAACAGCGCTGCACAGCCTGCTCGTCAGTCATAAGGCGGATATCCACGCCGCCGCTCGTCCCAAGGATAAAAAAGAAATACAGAAAGGTCAGCAGCGCAACGGCGTTATGGAAAAGAAAGGGCAGCGCCCTTTTCGTTAAAAAATACCAGACGGCTGCCAAAAACAGACTTGCCGCTCCCACCTTTTTTCTGAAAAAATCCGGCAATTAAAATCCCCCGTTCTATTGTTTAAAAGCTTTATTCATAGCGTGAACGCATTTTTCTGCCGATATACAGCCCATGGGAAAATTTATGCTTTATGGCGCGGCCGCTTTTTGTCCACATGCATTTTTAGTACGATAAAGCGGAATAACCGGCCGTTTCAAGGCGATAATAATGGTAATCCCAAAATACAAAGGAGGAAATCAAAATGTCGCCAAAGGAACTGCTTTATATTGAGGACGCGCTTGGACATGAAAAGCAGATGAAAACTGCCTGCACGGATTTTGCGGGACAGCTTCAGGACCCCGAGCTCAAAAATTTTGTCCAGGAGCTATGCAGCAAGCATCAGGAATGCTTCAACCGTTTTTACGGCCTACTGAAATAAAATTGAGAAAAGAGGAATAGAAAATGGAAGATCGTGTCATTATGGATAATATCTTATCCGCGACAAAGGGCGCTTGCGATTTGATGATGCACGGCGCAATCGAGTCCTCGACCGCCGATGTTCACAGCGCTTTTACGCAGAGCTTCAACGACGCCCTGTGCATGCAGAATGAAATTTATTCTAAAATGTCGCAAAAGGGCTGGTATCCCACCCAGCAGGCGGAACAGCAGAAAATCGATTCCGTCAAGCAGAAGTTCAGCGGACAGGCTTAATTTCAAAAATTATATAAATTGAAAACGAATCCCCTGGTTATGCGCCGGGGGATTCTGCTTATACTAATTACAATTTTAAAAATCAGGGGGTAATTATCCTGGAGGAATGGACAGATGAAATCCAATGTGAGCTTTACGATATACACGGACAATATCAAGGCAGCTGGATGATTGGATTTCTGCCAGATAGCAACCAATTTGTTTTTATGCGAAGCCTGGATGAAGAAATAAACAGGGACAATCAGGGAAACATAAAAACAAATTGACTATGAGGTGATTTTATGGCAGCTTCACATAAAGGCGCGATATCGTTCGGCCTTGTGCATATTCCCGTCGCCCTGCATACGGCGACGCAGGACAACGACATCCACTTTAACCAGCTTTGCCGCGAGGACGGCAGCCGTATTAAATATAAAAGGGTCTGCTCCCACTGCGGGAAAGAGGTCGCGGGCAAGGACATCGTAAAAGGCTTTGAGTTTGCCCCGGGGCAATATATCACTATGAGCGATGAGGATTTTGAAAAGGCAAAGACGCCGAAGGACAAAACGATACAAATTCTGCATTTTGCGGAATTGTCAAGCATTCGCCCCATTTATTACGATAAGACCTACCACGCCGTGCCTGAGGCTGGCGGAGACAAAGCCTATGAGCTTCTGCGCCGCGCCATGCACGACGAGCAAAAGGTGGCGATAGCCAAAACAGTTATGGGCCAGTCTGAAAAGCTGCTTTGCCTGGTCCCAACACAAAAGGGTATTTTGGTTGAAACGCTCTTTTTCGCGGACGAGGTGAAGGAAATACCGAAGGAGCCCGCACATCCGGATTTGGCGGAGGCAGAACTTACAATGGCAAAAACACTTGTCAACTCAATGACAGCGGAATTTGAGGCGGAAAAATATCATGATGAATACCAAATCAGGCTGCGCCGGATAATCGAGGACAAAATCGCGGGAAAAGAGGTCGTACAGGCTCCCGCGGAAAAGCCGGATAACGTTATCAATATTATGGAAGCGTTACAGGCCAGCCTGAAGCAGGTGGAAGAAGATAAAGCCCCGCCTGAGAAAAAGAGCGCGGAAACGGCATGACCGATATATTTGAAAAAAAGCAGTTAAGCCCTATGCTGATTGGAGAAACCGCCGACGCCTTTGACGACCCTGGATATATATATGAGATGAAATGGGACGGGGAGCGCTGTATTGCGTATCTCGACCCAAAAGAGGGAACCGTCCTCATCAATAAAAGGGAGGTCCGCATGCTGCCGAAGGTTCCGGAGCTGTCCAAAATGCACGAGCAGGTCAAAAAACGCTGCATCCTGGATGGCGAGCTCACCATGCTCAAAGACGGGAAACCCGACTTTGAAGGAATCCAGCGCAGGAGCCTGATGAGCAACACCTTTAAAATTGAAATAGACGCAAAGCGAAACCCCGCAAGCTTTGTCGCGTTCGATATTTTGTACTATGACGGGGACGACTTGACGCCGCTGCCGCTGATGAAGCGCAAGGAGTATTTACAAAAGGCAGTAAAAAAAGAATCAGAGCGCCTGGCGATATCCCGTTATATCGAAGGAAAAGGAACTGCCTTTTATGAGCTTGCCAAATCCCAGAATTTAGAAGGCATCGTCGCAAAGCGGAAAGACAGCGTCTATGTACCGGGAAAACGGACAAAGGACTGGTTAAAAATTAAAAACCTGCAGGACGACGACTTTGTCGTCTGTGGTTATATTTTTAAAGAAGACCATATCGCAAGCCTTGTTTTAGGCCAATATGAAAACGGCAGGCTCCTGTACAAGGGCCACGTGACAATGGGCGTGCGCGGCGCGGCATTTGAAAAAGTCAAACAGGTAAAAGCTATTTCAGAATCCCCTTTTGACGGGCCTGTCCCGTCAGGCCACGGCAACGAGAACGCAGTATGGCTTGTACCGGAGCTTGTTTGTACAGTAACCTTTATGTATCGTACAGAAAACGGCGGCCTGCGGCACCCTGTATTTAAGGGGCTGCGCGGCGACAAGCTGCCTGCTGATTGCACAGAGCAAAAAAAAGCCCCCGGGGATTGACCCGGGGGCTTTTTTTATTTATTGGCGGTTTCCTCTTCCGGCTGCTTTTCCCCTTCCGAACAGGCAAGCTGGCCAAATAAATCCTGTATATCCAAAAAAGCGTCGGCAATTTCAGGCCGGAATGCCTGCCCGCGTTCCTTCACAATCAACTCCACAACAGAGGTATGGGAATAGGCTCCCTTATAGCACCGCTTTGAACGCAGGGCATCGTACTGGTCGGCCAGCGATACAATCTGTGCGGTAACTGGTATTTCATTGCCAGACAGCCGATACGGATACCCGTTTCCATCCCACCGCTCATGGTGGCAAAGGGTAATTTCGCGTACCAGCGACAGCGCCGTATCATGGCATTCCAGCACATCTTCGCACCGGGCAATCAATTCCGCGCCCTTTATCGTGTGGAGCTTGACGATAGCATATTCTTCGTCGGTCAGACGCCCCTTTTTATTCAGGATAGCTTTGGGTATGAAGCATTTTCCTATATCATGGAGTAAGGTAGCATGCTTAATTTTTAAAATATCCGGTTGCTTTATTTCCTGAAAACCGCGCCGTACAAGTTCAGTTAACAGCAATTCAGTGTAGAGCGCAACCCTTTTGGCGTGACCGTCTAAAACGTCCGTAACGTCCGTTTGTAAATCGATAACATGATTGCAGCGCATCCCTTTCACCTTCCCCTCCGTTATTACCGGCGGCCGAGCTGTTTCGTTTGCTCATCCAGCTTTGCCCCGAGATAGTCGCCCAGCTGCTTTTCTGATTTGAGCTGACGCTTCAGTTCAGCGTTTTCCTTTTGAAGCCTTGCGTTTTCCATCCGAAGTTTTAATAGCTGTGCATCCTCATTTTTCTGATTCATAGAAAAATTCTCCCTCACTTTGCCTGGTCCTGCAACGAAACTTCCGGTCAAAATACAAATCAAAAATTTCAATCTGGCACTTTTCAAAGCATTCCATTACATCCTGGCCAAACAAATCGGCGCCGTTCTTCTGCATAAATCTGGCCGTCTTTAAAATATTCCGGGCCAGGTTCCCCCCTCTGCCGGTGAGCATTTCATCCAGCCTGCTTGCAAAACCAACCAGCCGGGCCGCAAGCGGGATTTGATTTCCAAAGAGCCCTTTCGGATAGCCGGAACCGTCCATGCACTCACAATGATACCTGGCAATTTCCAAAACAATGCCGCGGTCTAAGCAGCCGTCGTCTTTCAGCTTCCTTTTCAAAAGATATTCGGTTGCGATTGGTATCTGCGTCTTATCTTTTATCGTAATCATACATTCACCGAGATGGTGGTAAAATCCGCCCTGCCAAACTGAACGGGAAAAAACCGACCGCTCCACATCCTTCGGCAGGTTTTTTGCCGTCCCTGACAGAATATATGCCACAACCGCAGTATGCGCCGAGTGGGAATAAACCTTCTTTGGAAGGCTTTCCATAATAATCGTCAGAGGACTTGTAATTGTAGGGGATTGCCGTACGTTAACCAAATCAAATTCTTCCTCGCTTAATATAGAAATCATGTCTTTCGCATTCGCCTGCGCCATAAATCGCACTCCTTTGAGGTTTGTTCGTCGCAAAAAAGCATACAAAAACAAAAGCGGCGCGAAAACCCAGCTATGGTATTTTCAGCGCCGCATAAAAATTACGTTATAATCCGTGTTAAACTAGAGGCAACAGGCTTCCGGGCGGCGCCGTGCTTACGCGGCTAACGCAGAAAACACCGCCGGGAAGTCCGATTAAAAATGTGAAACCACACGATTGCGTCTGGCAAGCCTGCGGGAAAGATTTCCCAGACTATTTAAGCCTGCGCTGCTTCGGACGCAAGCGCCGCGCCGCAATCAGGGCCGCCAGGCTTAGGAGCATGCACAGCATCCACGGCCAGACGCTCCTGTTATCCCCCGTCTGGTAACCGCCGGACCCATCCGGATTATCAGAGTTCCCGGACCCTCCGCCGGAATTTCCGTGCCCGTTATGAGGGCCGTCGGGGTCATTGGGGTCATAGGTATTGATTAGGTCATAGCCGTCCACCGTCTTCTGATAGCCCGGCACCTTTTCCTCATCTATGGTATAAACAATTTCCTTTCCGTCGCCGTCATATTTGGGTAGACGGAAAATATAAGTCCAGTGGTCCGATGCGGTTACCGTGCGCTGTGCCACGACGACACCGCCCACCTTTACATAGACAAGGATGGATTCCGGATAATTTTCGATTTGATTGCCGCCGTGCACCCATGTTTTTGTACCGGCAATTTCGATTTTTTCGGGAGAAGGCGGCGGGGCGGTATAGCTGTTGCGGAATATCGCCTTATCCGCGGCCTTTCCGTTTTTGGTAAGCGCCCTCGACACTTTCAATACGCCGTCTTTTTCAGTAACCTTCACTGTATAGGTGTAAACAGAGGAATCGTAGGTCCAGCCGTTTTCGCCCGTGTTCTGTTCGATGATGCTGTAGGTGTAAACGCCGGGCTTTGTATAGCTGATTTTACCGAAGCCCGCTTTGCCAGCGCCGGTAATGGTTATGGCCTTTCTCCCGTTTACCGAGCCCTCCGGCATAGGGGCGTTATTCATTGCCGTCATGATAAACCGGAACGGTACTTTCGGCGCTTTTTCTCCTTTGATGGTTTTCACGACCTCCACACTGTCGGCCGCGACCGGCGGGACATAAACGTTCCTGACGTCCATACCGTTATAAACCGGGCGGAAATGTTCG
Organism: uncultured Oscillospiraceae bacterium; assembly: GCA_900540275.1. GTDB lineage: Bacteria > Bacillota > Clostridia > Oscillospirales > Acutalibacteraceae > Scatavimonas. The sequence goes on from UQFO01000014.1 coordinate 52,321, forward strand.
ACCGGAGCTTCTTCTATGGTGTATTGGATTTCGGTCAGGCCGTCCGGCTCATACTTGGGCGCGTTGAACGCATAAACCCATTTGCCGTTTCGGTCGGGCTTTACTACGGCGGTATCTACCACAGTGTCTCCGTTTTTGAGGTAAATCGTAATAGATTCGGGCAGCTTTTGCTGACTTCCTTGTAAATCCCAGGTTTTTTCGCCTTCGATAGGAACCGTAACCGTGCCGGTAAATTTGTTCGTAAATTTGGCTGTATTGGGTCCAAGGTTCAGGACGCCATCGCCGCCGGTAACGCCGGTCAATACGTAGCCGTTTGGTATATCGGCTTCATAAACGGTGTACTTTACGCCCGCGGGAAGGTCTTTAAATTCAATGGATTCCCCCGCCCTCAATTCAAAGCGTTCAGGCTGGCGGCCCTCCACCTCCAGGACAAACTGGAAGCCGCGTCCCGCCTCACCGGCCGGGACTTCCCCTACGACTTCTTTCTGGACGGTCAGGCTGGCATTTCCGCTTTGGCCGTTTTCATAAGTGTTGGTAAACAAGACGAAAGAGCCTTCCTGTGTAATCTGCCCCTGATGGTTCTCCGACCCGGCGGTATAGCCGGGATATTCCGCCTCCTGTACCTTGTACTGTACCCCCACGGGGATATTTTCAAACACAGCGGTTTGCCCGTGCTTTAATTTGATTGTGCCGCCGCTTACGACCGTTTGCGGGGCGCCTTCGCCGATTTTGCAGGTGTAGGCGCCTCCGTCGGAAAATGTGACGGTAAATATGAATTCCAGCGCCAATTGCTCATCGGTAAGCGGCGTACCGCCGGCGTTTACGACGAGCTTTTTGATTGTAAGCGGGCCTTCCAGGCGGCGGTTGTACGCGGTAACCGACACCCTGTTGTTTTCCTCCATGCCGGTAATCTCAAAATCATAGCGGGTGACGGGAGCGCCGTTTTCGTCCCGGTCGTAGATATATCCGTAACCGGGGTTTGTCTCCAAAAAGTAATATGTTCCTTTTGTAAGGCCCTGCACCCGTATTTGGCCGTTCTGGTCGGTGACATAACGCCCGCCGACCTGTACGTCGGGGCTGCCCGCTTTGTACAGGTAAAACTCCGCGCCGGGGACAATTTTTCCGGTTTCCACGCCGTCGGGCGTCTTTTCCAGCTTTTGCAGGATAACTCGCGCGATGACCGGCATGCCGGACGCATCGTTGGTTTTGTGGCTGCGGTAGCCGTTCCACGCGTATGTACCTGCGACAAACGCCGAGAGGACGAACCCCATGGCCAAAACAACGCTTACTATCCGATAGGTATATTTTTTGATTCTGCTGGTCATAGGTTTCCTCTCCCTTCCGCCGGTTTAAAAAATGTGTAAAAATCAGAGCAGGCTTGCCGTCCATCTCCGGCTTGCCCGGCGGTGACAGCCTGCTGAAGCGTGCCTGTCACCGGGGCGGGGGTTCCGCCCCGGCAACCATAAGCGCCGCGCTCAAAATCCTTAAATTCCATCTTGAAGAATAGCGGCAGTCAATCAAATACTTCGGCCCTGACCCACATGGCGGGACGGACATTGTTCAAATTAGTCACAAGGTGGTTACCCACATGGTTATCGAAGTATAAGCCTGATGCGTACGAAGCCTTCATACCGGGGGAACGGAGCCAGCTAGTAACAGAAGCACCGTCTCCACTCGCTCCCAGAGTCTGCCAATTGCTGGCCGCATACTGGCACATGCCGTTTGTATGATAAACAGATGCGTCACTCCACTGTACAGCCATATACTTCGCACTCTCTTGGAAAGACAGCGCAAACGGGTACGCGTAACCGGTAGTGGCGCTTGGCTTACTGATGCCGGCGGTAAGATTTCCAAACGAACCCAGAACCGTGTCGGCGTTACTTCTCACCGCAAAGGACTTCAAGCCCTCCAGCGTGCCGGTGGACGTCCCCGAATTCGTACCGGTATTGATATTGTCGTACCAAAGCTCAATGGCGTTCTTGACGTTAGAGGTTGCGTAATTGTAATTGCCGGAGGCCATAAATTTCATAGTACCGACGGGCAGGCTGTTCAGGCGGACGATAAGGTAATAACCGTCGGTTTCCGCAATCGCCATCCAGTCGGAGTCGTCGTTGAGCTTGGAACCCGGGATGATGTGGGTGGCGCCGTCCACGCTGTTGTCAGGCTTTACGTTGAACGTCCATACGGCGTATTTGGTGTTGTCATAA
>UQFO01000015.1 GCA_900540275.1 uncultured Oscillospiraceae bacterium
GGAAAAACAGCGAATTGTTTTTCCCTTTTGATTAAACATATAAAGTTTTATGAAAAAACCCAAGAAGCAGATGGTTTTCTTTAAAAAGAGAGGGACAGGGTCCTTCTTTGAAAGCTTCATTCAATAAAAAGAAATGGGACGTTTCTCAAAAAACCAAGAAGTAGGTTGCTTCAAAAAAGCAGGATGCTTTAAAAAAAAGAAGGAACCATTTCGTCGGTTCCTTCTTTCTTTCTTTTAATTCAAGGGGATTCAATCGACTTGGTGGCGTATGCGTTGAGGGAGAGGTCGGCTATGTTTCCAGACTGGAATTCATAATAGCCCTGTGCGCCGACCATCGCCGCGTTGTCGCCGCATAGGGAATGCGGCGGCATATAAAGCTGTAAGCCGCGCTCTTTGCAGGACTCCGTAAGCCTTTTACGCAGAAGGGAATTTGCGGACACGCCGCCAGCCGTCACCAGTACGGTGCTGCTTGTGTCCTGCGCGGCACGCAGGAAGTTTTCCGTAAGGCAATCGACGGCCGCTTTGCGGAAGGATGCGGATAGGTCGGCTATAGGCAGCGTTTCGTTTTTCTGCGACGCGTTGTGAATAAGATTGATGACCGCTGTTTTCAGGCCGGAAAAGCTGAAATCATACGGCGCGCCATCCACCTTCGGGCGCGGCAGCAAAAATGCGTTTTCATTGCCGCCGTCCGCAGCCTTGTCCAGATGGATGCCGCCCGGGTACGGCATACCCATCGTGCGTGCCGCCTTGTCAAAGGCCTCGCCCGCCGCGTCGTCGCGCGTTTTACCGAGCACCGTCATCTTTGTATAGCCGTCTACCTTTACAATATGGCTGTGTCCGCCGCTGACGACAAGGCACAAAAACGGCGGCTTTAAATCCGGGTGGGCAATATAGTTTGCGGCAATATGCGAGCGCAGATGGTGCACCGGCACGACAGGGATGCCCGTGGCGAGCGATATTCCCTTAGCATAGTTGACGCCAACGAGCAGCGCGCCGATGAGCCCCGGCGCATAGGTTACGCCAATCGCGCCGATGTCCCGCAAGGTACATCCGGCGCTTTCGAGCGCCGCCGCCGTCACGCCCGTAATCGCCTCGGCGTGACGGCGGGACGCGATTTCCGGCACGACACCGCCGTACAGCTTATGCTCTTCTACCTGGGAAGCGACAATGGAGGACAAAACCGTCCGCCCGTCCTCCACAACGGCGGCCGCCGTCTCGTCGCAGGAGCTTTCTATTGCAAGCAGCTTCATGTGTGTTCACCAACCTATTCCATTTTCCGTGTTAAAATCAGCGCGTCCTCGCGCGGGTTAGAATAAAAACCCTTTCGCCTGCCTGCTTCCAAAAAACCTTCCGAGCGGTAAAGCGTGGCTGCCGGCCCGTTGCTCGGGCGTACCTCAAGGGTTAAAAACGAAAGGCTGTTTTGCCTTGCGTATTCTTTTACATGCTGCAGCAGCGTGCGCGCAATTCCCTTGCGCCTGTAGCCAGGATGTACCGCGACATTCGCAATATACCCTTCGCCGCATACCGTGTGCAGGCCTATGTAACCAATAGCGGCCCCATGGAATTCCGCGGTAAAAAAATGCGCCGTTTCGTTTCTAAGCTCTGCCCCAAGCGATTCTAAGCTCCATGGCTTTGAAAAGGAGAGGCGCTCAATTTCCGCAAGCGCCCCGAGATGCTCCTGGCGCATGGGGACAACCCGCAGGCCGTCCAAGCTATTCACCTTGTTCCTGCCGTTTGATAAGCTCCAGCAGGATAATCAGCCTGTCCCTGATTTCGTCACGGCAATCCCTGTATACCTGTAAATTACCGCCGAACGGGTCGCTGACATTCAGAATATAAATCTTGTTTTTTGGTACGCCCATGGCCATCAGCGCCTGGGCGTGTGCCATTGTCATAACGACAAACAAATCGACGGAGGAAAAATCCTCGTCGCGGATGGATTTTGAGCTGTGGCCGCTTATATCGAGGCCTGTTTCCCCGCAGGCGAGCACCGCGTATTCTGAAGCGGGTGTGCCGTCCTGCGCGTGAAGCCCGGCGCTGCCGGTTACAAAATCAATCCCGCATTCCTTTGCCATATCAGTAAAAATTGCCTGTGCCATCGGGCTTCGGCATGTGTTGCCCGTGCAAACAAATAACAGTTTCATAGAGGTATCCTTCCTTTTGTCATCCCTTCGCGTCGTACCACGTCTGACCGACAGAAGCCTCCGCGGTAAGCGGCACGCTCAGCTGTGCCGCATGCTCCATTTCTTCCTGCAGAAGCATCGCGACGCGCATCGCCTCGTCGGCGGGCGCCTCAACAATCAGCTCATCGTGTACCTGCAAAATCAGGCGCGCGCGCAGCTGTTCACGTTCGAGCCGCCGCTGAACACGAATCATCGCGATTTTTATAATATCCGCAGCGGTACCCTGGATTGGCATGTTCATCGCGACTCGCTCTCCGAACGCGCGCAGGTTGTGGTTGCTCGATACAAGCTCCGGCAAATACCTGCGCCGGTGGAACATCGTTTCAACATATCCGTCGGACTTCGCCTTTTCGACCGTCCTGTGCATATATTCATTTACGCCGCTGTACTTTTCAAGATACGCGTTGATATAATTCTGCGCTTCCTTGCGTGAAACGCCGATGTCTTTTGAAAGGGAAAACGCGCCGATACCGTATACGATACCGAAATTGACCGCCTTTGCGCGGCTGCGCATAATCGGCGTAACCATCTCAAGCGGCATATTGAAAACCTGTGAGGCCGTGATAGCGTGGATATCGTCGCCGTTTTTAAACGCGTCCAGCATCACCTTGTCGTCCGCGATGTGCGCAAGCACACGCAATTCAATCTGTGAATAGTCCGCGTCGACGAGCATCCAGCCCTCCTTCGCACAGAAGAAGCGGCGAAGCTCACGCCCAAGCTCGGTGCGCACGGGGATATTCTGTAAATTTGGCTCTGTGGAGCTGATTCTTCCGGTGCGCGTTTCCGTCTGGTTAAAGCTGGAATGGATGCGCCCGCGTTCGCCCACGACCTTTAAAAGACCGTCGCAGTAGGTGGACTTGAGTTTAGAAAGCGTGCGGAATTCAAGCACGAGCGCGACAGCCGGATGGTCGTAGCGCAGGCCCTCGAGTACCTCTGCGCTGGTAGAATACCCGCTTTTTGTTTTTTTTCCGGCGGGCAGGCCGAGCTTTTCAAACAGCGCGCTTCCAAGCTGCTTTGGCGAATTGATGTTGAATTCGTAGCCGACCTCCTCATAGACCTGGTTTTGTATTTCGAGAAGCTTTTCCTCCAATGCGCCGCCGTATTCCTTTATCCCTTCGGCGTCTACCATAAAGCCGGTGTTTTCCATATGCGCCAGAACGTCCGCAAGCGGTATTTCAATTTCACGCAGCAGCTTTTCCTGGCCGTTCGCTTCTATTTTTAAATTGATTTTCTCAATGACGCCCGGCAGCAGCGCCGCGCACAGAGCAAGCTCCTGCGTTCCTTCTGATGCACCGGAAAGCTGGGGCGCCTGTACGCCGTATTCGTCAGCAAGGCGCGTAATATCGTAGCCGGAAGCAGCCGGGTTTAACAGGTAGGCCGCGAGCATCGTGTCAAAATCGGCGTTTTCCATTGTAATACCTTGCTTATCGATTGCCGCAAAGAGCGGCTTTAAATCGTGTGTCTGTTTTCTGATTGCTTTGTTTTCAAACAAATCCTTCAGGAAGGGGACAAATCCGTCTGTATTTTCCGCAATAACGATTTTGTTTCCGGCTGAAAAGGCGGCAGCTACGATTTTTCCCTGTTCAAATTGGCTTACGAACACCGCTTTTTTCTCTTTTTGCAAAAGGGATAAAAGCGCCTTGTAATCTTCTGTTTTTTTCACCTGGATAATGGGTTTTTCCCTGCCGTTTTCCGCTGGTACGGCAGCATCCTCTTTTTTCAGCCCCATTTTCTCTATCAAAGAAAACAGCTCGAGCTTTGCCATCAGCCTGGCGGCGGCAGCGGGATTGCCCGGTTCCGGCGTATAATGTGTAAGCTCTGTATCGACCGGCGCGCATAGGCAAATTTCCCCGAGACGACGGCTCAAATAGGCGTTGTCCTTATCGGCAATCAGCTTTTGGCGCATCCCCTCCTTAATATCGAGCGTATCAATGTTTTCGTAAATATAATCAAGGTCGTGGAACCGCCCAATCAGTTCCGCCGCGCCCTTTTGCCCAATTCCCTTGACGCCGGGGATATTGTCGGACGTGTCGCCCTGGATGGCCTTGATGTCGATGAGCTGCTTCGGCTCCACACCGTAGGTTTCTTTGATTTTATCCGTATCGTATACCGTGACCTCCGGCCGTCCCATTTTTGTAGCGGCAAGCCGTACGGTCACGTTTTCTGATACAAGCTGCAGGCTGTCGCGGTCGCCTGTTGCGATGACGCACTGTTCGCCTGATTTTTCGCAGGAGGCTGCAAGCGTGCCTAAAATATCGTCCGCCTCGTAGCCTTCACATTCCACAATCTTATAGCCGAGCAGTGTCAGCAGCTCCTTGAGCACGGGCAGCTGCTGTGCAAGCTCCTCCGGCATACCCTTGCGCTGTGCCTTGTAGCCCGCGTATTCCTTATGGCGGAACGTAGGCGCGCGCATATCGAACGCCACAGCCACGCCCTCGGGCGCCGTATCCTCGCTGATTTTACGGAACATTGTTAAAAAGCCGTAAATAGCGTTGGTATAGTGCCCGTCCTTCGTCGTTAAAAGCTTGATGCCGTAAAACGCCCTGTTCAATATGCTGTTTCCGTCGATTACCAAAAGCTTCATTTTCAATTCTCCTAAACATATTGGCCTTGCCTGCAGCGCCTGTTCCGCCCGGCATGCCGGGCGTTCTTTGCGCAAAGCGCAAACGCGGCGCTTATGCGCCGTGCAGGCGCCGAAACGCAGAGGGGAAACGCCGCGCGCCTGTTCCTTCTGTTAAATCTCCGCGAGGGTCCTTGCGTTCACAATTTGGCCATCCTTTAAATAGACGCGCGCTACGCGCTTTCCTATCAGGCACGTGACCTCGTAATTGATTGTCCCGCACCAGGCGGCAATATCGTCAGCCGTCGGGCCACCGTCCCTTCCAGTGCCGAACAGCGTTACCTCGTCGCCTCTGCTTACGTTTGCAATCTCTGTCACGTCCGTCATAATCTGGTCCATACAGACCCTGCCGATAATCTTTGCGCGCTGCCCTCGTACCGCAACGCTTCCTTCCCTTGCGAGGGTCCGGATATACCCGTCCGCGTAGCCGACCGGTATGGTTGCGATTTTCATCCTGCATTGTGTTGTAAACGTCCTGCCGTAGCTGATGTCGGCGCCCGGCTCCACTTCCTTTACATGCGAAACGACCGATTTAAGCTCCATCGCCGGAACCAAGTCGAGCCTGCCCTTGAGCTTGGGCGAAGGGGACAGCCCATAAAGGATGATTCCTGCCCTTATCATATCCAGATGTGTTTGTTTATAATCGATAACCGCGCCGCTGTTTGCGCAGTGGCGGATGTCAAAATGAATGCCGCGTTTTTCAAGCTCTGTAATTACATGCATAAAGCAGTCAAACTGGTGCAGGGTAAAATCCTTGCCGTCCTGCGCCTCGTCCGAAACGGAAAAATGCGTAAACACGCCCTGCGGGATAAGGCCGGGCATTTTACAGATTTTCTCGGCTTCGTCAATCGACGTGTCGTCGCGGCCAAAGCTTTGGCACATCAGCCCGATGCGCGTCATGCCCGTATCGAGCTTCAGGTGAATGTTGACGCAAACGTCCGCCTTTCGGGCGCTTTGTGAAAGCTCCTGCGCGTAGTCCGTGGAATACACTGTCTGCGCGATGTTTTCACGGCTCAAAAGCCCTGCGCAGTCGCACGGCGTATAGCCTAAAACCAGAATCGGAAGCACAATACCCGCGCGGCGCAGCTCCATAGCCTCTTCAATGTTCGATACGGCAAACCAATCTGCGCCAAGCCTTTCATAAACCCGTGCAAGCTCGACCGCGCCGTGCCCATAACCGTCAGCCTTGACCACGCAGCAGACCATGGCGTTTTTATCCGTATGGCTGCGGATTTCCCTGTAGTTATGTATGACGGCGTCAAGATTGATTTCCGCCCAGGTTCGTTTTACAAAACTATTCATTCTATGCCTCCGGCTGATGTAATACCTTTAAATATTAATTATATTCCCCGCAGCCGTTTAAGTCAATTGTTTGGAAACTGTCCGCCTGATAAATGCAAAGTGTGAAAAAAACTTGCATTTCATGTTAATTTTTGTTATTATTTTTATGTTTCAGTGTTCTTATTGAAAACGGCCTTTTCAAAATATGAGAACACAATCCGAATAAAGAAAGAGAAGTGGTAGAATGTCTGAAACGTTGTGGACGCTTGCGGCCTTTGTGGTTTACCTGCTGGTCATGGTAATCATCGGCTTCGTCTATTTCAAAAAGACAAAAAACTCGGAGGACTTCTTCCTGGGCGGCAGAAGCCTCAACAGCTGGACGGCAGCGCTCAGCGCCCAGGCGTCCGATATGAGCGGCTGGTTATTGATGGGCCTGCCCGGCGCAATTTATGTGGCCGGCACAGGCGAAATCTGGATTGCTATCGGCCTGCTCATCGGTACGGTACTTAATTGGTTCCTTGTTGCTTCGCGCCTGCGCAAATATACAATAAAAGCGGGCAATTCCCTGACGCTGCCGTCGTTCTTCGAGAACAGGTACCGCGACAGGACGAAGATTCTGAAAATCATCTCCGCCGTGTTCATCACCGTATTCTTTTTGGTTTACACGGCATCTGCGTTTACTGCGGGCGCAAAGCTTTTTAACAACGTATTCGGTATCGACTATAAGGTTGCTCTTGCAATCGGCGCGTTTGTTATACTGATTTACACCTTCTTCGGCGGCTTTAAGGCCGTATGCGTTACAGATTTTATCCAGGGCCTTTTGATGCTTGCGGCGCTCATGGTAGTGCCGATTGTCGCGTTCTTCCTCATCGGCGGGGCGGACGGCGTTACTGCCGGGCTTGCGTCCCATGGGGTAGAGAGCGTTTCGGGATTCCTCAACCCCATGCTTACCTCGAAGGGGGAGCCGATGCCGGCCGTCTCCATCATTTCTAACCTTGGCTGGGCGCTCGGTTATTTCGGAATGCCGCATATCCTTGTGCGCTTTATGGCGGTGCGTTCCACTGGTGAAATCAAAAAATCGAGAATCATCGCAATCGTTTGGGTTGTCATTTCCCTGGCGGCGGCTTGCTTTGTCGGCGTCGTCGGAAAGGCGTATCTCGGCGGAATCCTGCCCGACGGGGAATCCGAGAACGTCTTTATCAAGATGATTATGGAAATCTTCAACAACGAATGGGCGCTTCCGTTTGTCGGCGGGCTTCTGCTGTGCGGTATTCTCGCGGCGGTTATGTCCACGGCGGATTCACAGCTGCTTGTCACCTCATCCTCTGTTTCGGAGGACCTGTACCGCGGCGTCATCAACAGGAAAGCAAGCGACAAAAACGCGCTGCTTGTCAGCCGTATTACGGTTGTGGCGGTCGCAGTCATCGCGTTCTTTATCGCGCTTGATCCGGACAGCAGCGTTATGGGGCTTGTTTCAAACGCCTGGGCTGGTTTTGGAGCGGCGTTTGGACCGGTTATTTTGCTGTCGCTGTTCTGGAAGCGCTCAAACCTTCCGGGAGCCGCGGCAGGCATGATATTAGGCGGCGCAACGGTGCTTGCCTGGGATTACCTGCCAATCGTCAGCGGCCAGACGCTGGGAGAGGCAACGGGCCTTTATTCCTTGGTCGTAGGCTTTGCACTGGCGCTCGTCGGCATGATTGTCGTCAGCCTGCTTACAAAAAAGCCGTCGCAGGAAATCGTAGAAGAATTCGAGTATGTCAAAACAACGAAAGAGCTTGACGGCTGAGCTGCATAACAGGGTATCCGGCGGGCCTGCGCAATTTGCGCAGGCCCGCGTTTTTGTTATTTGGAGAAAATCGGGCGTATTTCGTTGCTTACTATGCCCGGGTATGTTAAAATCGGTTTCATAGGCGAACGATAAAATCAACACCCGGAAGGAGCCTTCCATAATGAAAAAAAGAGAAAATATATATATTACGCGCATTATAGAGGCGTTTGAAGCGGACATTGGCGCGTTTGCAAAGGAAACGCAGCCGCTTTCCTGTGATACCAGAACCGCTTATTTTGATAAAGAGCACAAGGAACCGGCCGCCGCTGCGGCTTTCCTGCATTACGGAAAGCTTGTCCTGGAGCTTGTTTATCTGGTGAAAACCGATCAGGGAGGCCCCAAAAGCGTGCTTGAATGCCGTGTCTGGCTTGCGGAAAGCAGGCTGCAGCATTACTACTCGCTTTATGACTTGATGGATTTGATTGACCAGGACTGTTTTTCCTGCTTTCTGTATCCCTATATAGAAAACGCGCAGCGGATGGATGTCTGCTTTTCCGCGCTGGCCGGTAATTTGAAGCGTTTCCTGCCGCGCTTAATCCAAATTGCCGCTGACCCCGATTTGTGCGCGCGGGCACAGCAGAAGCTTTTGGAGGATATCAAAAACTGCTGGGACCCGGCGCTATTCGACGTGGAGCAGAAAATAGAGGAGGAGCGCCGGGAAACGATTATCGAAAACCGTCTGAAAATGTACCGCGACTGGGAGCGCAAACGTTTTTGCGAAGAAGCATACCGCGCGTTTTTATCCGGCGATTATGAACGGGCGCAGAGGCATTATGAAAAACAGAAAAAAAGGCTTTCCTATGAAAACCGCCTGCTCGCTTTTTTGCGGGATACCGCGCTAAAGCAGCCCGATGGGGCGAACAAACAGCATATAAATGCGCTCACAGACGCAGGCTCCCTGTCAAAAGGCAGGGCGGGGCTCGTACCTTTGATTATCTCAAGCCTTGTATTGTCTGTGGCCTTTTATGCCGTCTATGCCGGCGTATATTACGCGGCGCTGGGCCTGTTAAACCTTGGGGCGCTCTATGTGACGGGAATCGAATGGAGCCACACCGCGCCGCTTATCCTGCCTGCGCTTTTGACCGGTGTTGCCCTGACGTTCTTTTTCAGGAAAAGGCTTTACCGTCTTGTGCTGAGAAAGCGCGCGGAGCATTTGATTGAGTACGACGCGATTTTAAACACAGGCACGGCGTTTCGCATGATGGGCGTTCTTACGGTTGCCGCGGTTGTTGTGAGCTTTTTGTTTACCGTAATGAGCGCAAACAATAATATTGCATTCTATGAAGATACGGTAACAAACCGTTCCGCGCGCGGCGCTTTTTCGGGCGGCTCGTGCTCCTATGCGGATATTACCGAGGTGCTCGTCCTGCACGGACGCCGGACAGACGGAAGCGAATTTAAAAAATTTGCCTTGATGACCAAAAGCAACGGCGGACTGGAGCTGAGCGACTATATGTCTGAACAGGAATTTGAAGCAAAGCTGCTTCCCATATTAAAGGAGAAGGGTATTCCGGTTACGCAAATCGAAAAAAACAGTGCGGATTGGGGAGATACAAATGCGGCAAAATCCGGTTGAGCATGTTGAAAAGCTTGTCAAATGCTTTCGTTCCTGCGTTGAAGGGTTTTCGCGGGAAACAGGGCCGCTGTCCTATGAATTGTTAGAAAAAATAAAGGCCGCGGGGGAAGAACCGAAGCAGAGCATCGGAAGAATATATTATAACGGTTTTTTGCTCGAATTCGTTTATACATACCGGGGAATGGGATGGCTGCTTAAAAGTGTTCTGGAATGCAGGATTAGGCTTATAAAGGGAGAGGAACATATTTACTTCTATTTGTATGATTTAATGCATCTGCTTGATGAACATGATTTCCACTGCTATATGTTTTCCTATATAGAAAATGAAGCGCGTATGGAAGCCTGCTTCACCGTGCTCGCGCAGGCACTGAAGAAATATCTGCCGAGGCTTTCGGAACTTGCGGCTGACAGTACGCTTGTGGAAAAGCTGTACGACGGGCAGCGCCGTTTTATTATGGAGAATTACGACAGTGAAATTTTTAAACAGGATTCTACGGGCAATAAGGAGCTGGATGGCGTATTCCTGGACGGCGCCCTGTCTGGTTACTACGATTGGGCCAAGCTGCGTTATTTGACACAGGGGTATTATACAGCGTTCTTAAAAGGGAACTATAAAAAAGCAATCCGGCTGCTGTCAAAGGACAAAAGGCGTACGCCATATGAAGAACGCCTGCTGGAATTCATGAAAAGCCTTCCGCCCCATGAACGTTATCAGGCGGTCGAGCGGCAGGCCGATTCGATTACGGACGGGGTCAAAGAGGAAAACGGCAATAATGGCTTATTACCCTTTTTCACGGCCTGTCTTGTGTTCATACCGCCTGTTGTCCTGGTGCTGTCGGCGCTTTATTACGGTATGGTTTGCCTGATGTACCAAAACGCGCTTTTCGCATCGAGCGCACAATGGTACCGCACGCTCGTGCTGCTTCCTCTGTCAATTATCTTTTCGATGTTTTTCTCGTATTTTTCCAGAAAAAAAGCATACCGGATTTTCTATAAAAAGCGTTACCGGAAAAAGCTTGACTATGATGCAATTTTAAATTCTTCCAAAAGCGGCAGGGGGATGAAAGCATTCTTTGCGGTCTTTTGCGCGCTGAACATAGTTTTCCTCGCGCTTTATGTAAATTGCGGGCTGAGCTTTTACGAAAACGGCATGCTTGACCAAAGGGAATTCTTCTCTTTATCTGCAAAGCAGGTCCCTTATGCGGAAATGGAAGAATGCTTCTATCACGCTGGAGAATACAACGATTTTGGCATATGGATGGAGGGGCCTTATTATTATTTAAAATTAAAAGACGGCTCTCTGATTGACCTTACAATTGATATTGACCCCGCTGATTTGGAGCGGGAAGTCCTGCCTCTTTTCAAGGGCAGCGGCGTGCCGGTTGTAGAGAGGGAAGCTGTTTGATGACAGCCGGCCGGCAGATGGAACGGCATGCTGTCAATTTTATTATTTCCAATAACTGTAGCATAATATTGGGGCAATTGCTGCCGATAATATAAATTAAGGGTGGAATTTATGAATATACTTGCAATAGGCGATGTGGTCGGAAGCGTTGGGTGTGAATTCCTGCGTAAAAAGCTCAGCCAATTTAAAAAGCTCAAGGCGGTCGAGCTCGTAATCGCGAACGGGGAAAATTCAGCCGACGGCAATGGGATTACGCCGCAAAGCGCGGAATTCCTTTTTCAAAGCGGCGTAGACGTCATTACGACTGGCAACCACGCTTTCCGCAGGAAGGAATCCTATACGCTGTATGATGAATGTGAATATTTAGTCCGTCCGGCAAACTATCCCCAGGGTACGACGCCCGGCAGGGGAATGTGTATCGTCGACATGGGAAGGACGCAGGTAGCGGTGCTCAATATTATGGGCACATCGTTTATGGAAGCGCTCGATTGTCCGTTCCAAACAGCTGACAGGCTGATAGAACGGGCAAGGGAGCAGGGCGCGAAAATTATACTGGTCGATTTCCACGCGGAGGCGACGGGCGAAAAACGCGCGTTCGGCTATTATCTCGACGGCAGGGTTTCAGGTGTGTACGGCACGCATACGCATGTGCCGACTGCGGACGAAACGGTTCTTCCAAATGGAACGGGTTATATTACGGACGTGGGCATGACGGGCGTTATCCATTCGGTGCTCGGCGTCAAGACGGAAATCATCATCGCGAAGCTCAAGGATAAGCTGCCGCAGCGGTTCGATTTGGCAAGCGGCGACTGCAAGCTCGACTGCATCCTGTTTGAAATCGATGAAAAGACGGGGAAAGCCCTGTCGGTGGAACGAGTGGAAATAATGTGAGCATGTTGCCGCCGCATACGGCGGGGATGCTGCAATGGGTTGTGAACAATGCCCATATTTCCCCCGATGTATTGAAATTCCGCACTGAACTATGCTATAATAAAAAGCACGCTTAAATGCGTGATACCGGCAGTTTACCTGCTGCCTCTCTATTAAGGAAGTGTTTTGTATGGTCAACGGCGTGTCTTTAAAGGACGCCATTATATCCGGCGCCAATCATATCACCTCTCAAAAGTCTTCGATTGATGATCTCAACATATTCCCCGTTCCGGATGGCGACACGGGTACCAATATGTCTATGACAATCGGCGCCGCGGCTGCCGAGCTTAAGAAGATGGAGTCCGATAGCGTAGGCGCTGTTGCCAAGAAAGCCGCTTCCGCGCTGCTGCGCGGCGCAAGGGGCAATTCCGGCGTTATCCTCTCGCTCTTATTCCGTGGCTTTTCAAAAGGGCTTGAGGGCAAAGAGGCCGCATCCGGCCTGGACCTTGCAAACGCGCTTTCCATCGGCGTGGAGTCCGCTTACGGCGCCGTTATGAAGCCGACGGAAGGCACTATCCTAACTGTCGCGAGGGTCGCCTGTGAAGCAGGTAAGGCGTATGCGCAGGAAAACGACGACCCGGTCGCCGTATGGGACGTCATCTGTAAAGCGGCAGAGGAAGCGCTGCTCACCACGCCGGAGCTTCTTCCGGTGCTCAAAAAGGCTGGCGTTGTCGATGCGGGCGGCAAGGGCCTTTGCGTAATTTTTGAAGGAATGATGTCTGTCTTTAAAGACGGCGTTGTAATTGAATATAAAGAAGAAAAGAATGACGGCGAAGGGGAAGAATCAGACTTCTTCCGCAGCGCCGCCGCGGAATTTGACGACGACATCCGCTTTACGTATTGTACGGAATTCATCGTCGGGCGCGAGAAGCAGACGGAAAAACAGCCCGTTGACCTCCGCCATTATTTGGAATCCATCGGCGACTGCGTCGTGGTTGTGGACGACGACGAAATCATTAAGGTGCATGTCCATACCGAAGACCCGGGCAACGCCCTGCAGGCCGGCTTGGAGTTTGGCTCCCTGCTAACGGTCAAGGTGGAAAACATGAAGGAGCAGCACAAGGCCGCGAAGGAAAACGAGCAGGAAAAGCAAAAGCATATAAAGAAAAAGGAAAAGCTTGCGGAAGCGGCGCCGGAAGAGGAAATCGGTTTTGTCGCGGTTGCCGCGGGCGAAGGCCTTTCCGAGCTGTTCAAGGATTTGGGCTGCAGCCATGTCGTCAGCGGCGGGCAGAGCATGAACCCCAGCACGGACGATATTCTTGAAGCGGTTATGGCAACCGGTGCAAAGACGGTATTTGTACTGCCAAACAATAAAAACATTATTATGGCTGCGGAGCAGGTCGTACCGCTTGTCGAGGACAGGAAGGTCGTCGTGCTTCCAACCAGGACGATTCCGCAGGGGCTTTCCGCAATGCTTGCCTACGACCCGGACCTTACGGCGGACGGCAACAAACAGCTTATGCTTGACGCTGCTTCGGGCGTAATGACCGGGCAGGTAACGTTTGCCGCGAGAAACTCTGAATTCGGCAGCACAAAAATCAAAGAGGGCGAGATTATCGCGCTCGAAAACGGCAAGCTCTGTATTACCGACAAGGACGACCCGGTTAAAGCGGCGTATAAGCTGACAAAGAGCATGGTCAGGAAGGATACCTCGTTCATCACCATCATTTACGGCGAGGATGTTTCCGATGAGGACGCGCAGGCGTGTCTGAAACAGGTACAGGCAAAGTACGGCTCAAGCGTAGACGTCACGCTCGTAAACGGCGGACAGCCGATTTACTACTTCATTATTTCCGTGGAGTAAACCAAATTTTATCGAACGCAGGGCGGCTCCGGCCGCCCTTTTTATATTTTCTTGATAATAAGGAGGTTTCGCATGGTAATCAGGGAGATAGCATACAGGGAATACGCTTTTCTGGAGGAAATGCTGTACCAGGCGCTGTTCGTCCCAAAAGGGGAGAAGCCCTTCCCGCGTGATATTATAAAAAAGCCTTCGCTTGCACGCTATATCGACGGCTTCGGCAGAAAGGGAGACGCCTGCTTTGTCGCGGAGCGGGAGGGCGTCCTATGCGGGGCCGCCTGGGCGCGGTTTTATAGTAAGGAAGAGATGGGGCCGGAGTTTATCGATGAATTTACACCGGAGCTTTCCATCGCGCTTTACGAGCAATACAGGGAAAAAGGTGTTGGTACCCGATTGCTGTGCGCGCTGCTGCAACAGTTAAAAGAAAACGGCGTAAAACAGGCGATGCTCAGTGCAAAAAAAGAAAACCGCGCGGTCAAGCTGTATAAAAGGCTGGGCTTTGAAGCTGTCCGGGAGGATAAGGATACCTTTATCATGGTAAAGCCCTTATGACAATGCTTGTATTGCCGAAAAGTGCGAACCGTAAGCAAACAGAAAACCGCTGGGAGGTTCGCACCGGAAAAACAGTTTGAAATACTGTATTTTTATGATAGAATATAAGAAAAGAAGCATTGTTTGAATGTTTTGTACAGGAAAAATGCGTTTTCCCGTGCAAATTCAGCTTCTTTTGCTGTCGCTTCCCACACGGGAAGCGTGGATTGAAATTCAAGCGTTGTATCGGACAGCCCGCCCGTAATAGTCGCTTCCCACACGGGAAGCGCGGATTGAAATGTCCGTGTCATCAGCTCTTTTCCCAGCTTTTGCCGCCTTCGGGGCGGCAAAGCCATATTATGAATTAAAGAAACGGAGGATGCCCCGATGGCGTCGTTGTTTGAAAAACCAATTGAAACGCTTTCGGGCGTGGGAGTAAAGCGCGGCGAGCTTTTCCGCAGGCTCGGCGTGCGTACCGTGGGCGAGCTGCTGCGCTACTACCCGCGCGGCTATGTCGACCACAGCCACCCCGTGACGATTGCGCAAACGCAGGCGAACGAAGTCTGCTGCATCAAAGCGACGGTCGAAGCCCCGGTGAACGAGCGCCGCATAGCGGGCGGAAGGCTTTTGTCCCGTGTGCGCGTGTACGATGAAAGCGGCGCGCTCCCGCTTACCTTTTTCAACAACCGTTACATTAAAAATATGTTAAAACCAGGGGAAACGTATATTTTCTACGGTAAAATTACGCAGGGCACAGGCCGGAAGGAAATGACCGCGCCGGAATTCTCCCCGGCACAGCAGGGGCAAAGGGTGCGCCCCGTATACAGCGCGACAGCGGGGCTATCCTCCCGCCAGATAGAAGCGGCGGTGGAGCGCGCGCTTTTACTGCTGCCGGAAAAGGTCAAGGAGCCGATTCCGCATGATATCATGAAAAAATACAACCTCTGCGGCCTGCGGGAGGCAATTGAAAATATCCACTTCCCCCAAGGCGAACAGGCGCTTTTGGACGCGCGGCGGCGGCTCGTTTTTGAAGAGCTTTTAATTTTAAACCTCGGCCTGCGCCGCCTTAAGGCGGGCAGGAAAAACGAGACATCCATTGTGATGCAAAAGGACTACGCGGGGGATTTTTTTAACCTTTTGCCGTTCCGGCCTACAAAGGCGCAGCTGCGCGCCACAGGCGACTGCGTGCGCGATATGATGACGGGCGGCCCGCCGATGAACCGGCTCATACAGGGCGACGTCGGTTCGGGAAAAACAGCGGTCGCGGCGGCGCTTTGCTATTGCGCCGCGAAAAACGGATGGCAGGCGGCCTTCATGGCGCCTACCGAAATTTTGGCGGAGCAGCATTTCCAGTCTTTAAGCGGGATTTTAAAAGGAACCGGCGTGCGGGTGGAGCTGCTTACCGGCTCCATGACTGCCGCGCGCAAAAGGAAAATCAGGGAAAGCCTGCTGCTCGGGGAAATCGATTTGATTATCGGTACGCACGCGCTGATTTCAGACGGCGTGGAATTCTGCCGCCTGGGGCTGTGTGTGACGGACGAGCAGCACCGGTTCGGCGTATCGCAGCGGGCAAAGCTGCTTGCAAAGGGGGAGAACCCCCATCTGCTCGTCATGTCGGCAACACCTATCCCGCGGACGCTTGCCCTGATTATTTACGGGGATTTGGATATTTCTGTTATCGACGAGCTGCCGCCCGGCAGGCAGACGGTCGATACGATGCTTATCGACAGCGCAAAGCGCCACCGTATGTACGGCTTTATGAAAAAGCTCATAAACGAAGGGCGGCAGTGCTACATCGTATGTCCCGCGGTGGAGGAGGGCGAATTACAGATAGCTTCCGCGCAGGAATACGCCGAAGAGCTGCAAAAGTTCGAATTTAAGGATTACCGTATCGGTTTGCTCCACGGAAAAATGAAGCCGGCAGAAAAGGAACGCGTGATGCGCGCGTTTGCAGACGGGGATACCGATTTGCTCGTATCCACTACGGTGATAGAGGTGGGTGTGGACGTTCCCAACGCCGTCGTCATGGCGGTGGAAAACGCGGAGCGCTTCGGGCTTTCGCAGCTTCACCAGCTGCGCGGGCGTGTCGGCAGGGGACAGTATAAATCCTATTGTATTTTGATTTCAGACGCGCAGAATGAAGAAACCGTCGCCCGCCTTCGCACCATGTGCCAGACGAACAACGGCTTTGAAATTGCGGATATGGATTTAAAGCTCCGGGGGCCCGGCGACTTTTTCGGCGCGCGCCAGCACGGCTTGCCAGAGCTTAAAATTGCCGATTTGACCGATATGGACGGCCTTGACGCCGCGCAGCAGGCTGCGCAGAAAATCCTGGAGGAAAGCCCGGACCTGTCGACCGGCGCCGCGAGGAGCCTGCGCGCCGAGATACGCCGTCTGTTCGGCAGGGTGGGCGAAAACGGTTTGAATTAATCTGGTGTGACGATTTTGACGGTGCTTCCCTTTTTGGAGGGGAGCACCTCTATTTTTGCACCAATTCTGCTCTTTAATTCCGAAACATGCGAGATAATCCCGACCAGCCTGCCCATGCTCCTGATGCGGTCGAGTGCTTTGAGCGCCGTGTCCAATGTTTCCCGGTCGAGCGTGCCAAAACCCTCGTCGATAAAGATAGAGTCGAGCCGCACACCGCCGGAATAGCTTTGTACGACGTCGCAAAGCCCGAACGCAAGGGAAAGCGAGGCCAGAAACAGCTCGCCGCCGGAAAGCGTATATACGCTGCGCGTACTGCCGCCGTATGCGTCAAAAATTTCAATATCCAGCCCTTTGAGGGCGTTGCCGCCCGTGTTTTCCAAAATTCGGCTTAAGCTGTAGCGGCCGTTTGAGAATACGGAAAAATATTCGTTTGCCTGTATGATGATATCGTCGAGCATCATACCGAGCACGAACATCTTAATCGGTGTTTTGCCCGGGTTTGCGCCGGATAGGAATTTAGACAGGCGCTGCGCCTCACCGAAGCTTTGCTGTACCTTTTCTGACGCTTCGTCGGATTTTTGAAGATGGGTAAGGCTTTGCCGCACGGAGGACAGGCTTTGCTGCAGCCGCCCCGTTTTTTCAAGAGAATCCCTTTGCTCCTGCCTTGCATGGGCAAGCGCGCTGCTGTAAGCGCTAAGGCGTTCAGGGTCGGTTCCCTTATGCTCCCCAAGAAACGTATTATATTCTATTTGCGTCCGCTCCAGCAGCTTTTGCGCATCCATAAGCTTTGCCTGCGCGAGCTGGACGTTTTGTGCCGCCTGCGCAAGCGCCTGCTGCAGGGCGGCCGTTTTGTCTTCCGCGTCTTTTTCCCGGCTCTTTGCAGCCAAAAGCCGCGCCTCAAGCTCCTGCGGGTCCGTTCCGTCTTTGGGCAGGTATTTTAAAAGCGCGCGCAGCTCGCCGTTTAAGCTTTCCAGAAGGCGTGTGATTTCCTCACGCTGTGTTTTACAGGCTTCCATCTTTTTTTGTGCCGTTTCGTACTCGCTTCGCCGCTGCTGCAGCAGCTTTTGGGCGCGCGGCAGCTTTTCCTGGAGGGCCTGCGCCTCTTCCAGCTCTTTTTTTGCCTTTTCATGGTCGCGTACAAAGGCTTTATAGTAAATATTATAGCCGTCGCATACCGCCTGCTGACGGGACAGCTCATCCTGTATTTGGGCGAGGCGGGCCTGCGTGTCCAGAAAACGCAGCTTACTCTCTTCCTCCGCCTTTTCGGCGTTTTTGACGAGCGTTCCGAGCTTTTGTGCCTGCTGCTGCAATTCATTCAAGCCCATGTTGTTCCGGCAGGCGGGAGAGGGATGGTGCATAGAGCCGCAGACCGGGCAGGGCGCGCCGTCTGTGAGCGCCAGGGAAAGCATGAACGCCATATTCTCCTGAATCTGCCTTGTTGTTTGCTCGAGCTTGTCCTTCAAAGCACATAGGCTTATTTTATTCTCTTCCCACTTGCCCTGTTCCTGCCGCGTTTCCTTCTGCGCAGAATCGAGACGGGCCTTCAGTTCGCCGAGCTTTTGGTAGGACTGCGCGATTTCAGACAGCGTCTGGTATTTTGTAAACAGGATGGGAATCCGCTCGATTTCCCGCCTTAAATGTTCCAGGTACGCTTCCCCTTTGGCTGTGTTTTCCTGCGCCTGCCTTTCTGCGGCTTGCGCTTGCTCCTGCATGCTTTTTACCTGTTCCCGCTCCAGCTCGAGCGCGGCGGCGCGTTTGCGAAGCGCCTGTGCCTCCATGGCGCTTTTATAAGCCGACTCCAGCTTGGGGATTTCAGAAAGCAAGCGGTCGCGCAGCTCCTTGAGCATGGGGATTTCCTGCGCCTGCCGCTGCGCGTTTTCAAAATGGGTTTTGCTTTGCATGAATTGCCCTTTTGCCGCGTCAAGCGCCTGTTCCTGCTGCTTTAAAAGCGTTTGGTATTCCGTTATTTTTTGTGCCGCTTTCAGCTCCTGTTCGGCTTTATCCGCCGCTTCCTCCAGCCTTTGCGCCTCCCTGAGCGCCGTTTCATAAGAAAGGCGTATGCTTTCTTCCTTTTCCTCGAGCTGGGAAGTGTTTTCAACCTGCTCCCGCTCCAGAACGGCGCGGCGCGTGAGCGTCAAATCCTCCATCTGCCGCTGTAATGCGGTAGCCTGCGCGGTGATAATGTCCGCGGCCCTCGACCAGCGCTGTGTGGAAAAGAGCTTTTCAAATATTTTGGCTTTATCGGCGGAGGAGGAGAGAAGCAGCCTGCGGAACTCACCCTGCGGCAGCATAATAACCCTGGAAAACTGCTCGCAATCGAGCCCCAGCAGGTCCTGGGCGCATTGCGCTACTTTGCTTTCCGCGCCTGACAGCAGGATTTCCCACTCCCCGTTTTCCATCCGGTAACAGGCGTGCTCTTCCTTGATTTTTTGTTCTCCGGTCCGGCGCGCGGCATATACGCTTTGGCTTCTTGTAAAACGGTAGCGCGCATCCCCCAGGGTGAAGATATAATCGACAAGGGTAGGGGTGTCATCCGGCGCGCCGATGCTGCGCATCTGCTTCCAGCTGCGCAGGCCGCCGGTTGCCCGTGCGAAAAGGGCAAAACAGATACCGTCCAGAATCGTCGTTTTGCCGCCGCCCGTCGCCCCGGTAATGAGGAACAGGCTGTTTTTACCCAGGCGGGTAAAGTCCACCTCTGTTATGCCGAGATACGGGCCGAAGCCCTGCATAATAAGTTTTTCTGGTTTCATAGGCTTTCCTC
This sequence comes from uncultured Oscillospiraceae bacterium, assembly GCA_900540275.1. GTDB lineage: Bacteria > Bacillota > Clostridia > Oscillospirales > Acutalibacteraceae > Scatavimonas. The sequence goes on from UQFO01000015.1 coordinate 19,347, forward strand.
CCGCGCCTGATTCATTGCCTGCAAAAAGAGAGCCCGGTCGCCCGCAGTGGCCTCGGACGAGCAGATTTGTGTAAGAAAAAGATTGAAAATTTCTTCATCGGTGCTAGTCCGGCTGATTTTCTTTTCACTTTTTGCCTGTGTACGCGACAAAAATTCGCTCTTGAGCCCCAGAATGTTCGGGTAATATTCCCTCAGCCTGTCGACTGGCATATAAACGGGGCGGCCGTCTGTAAGACTTACAAAAATATAATCGTCGTCCTTCTTTTGACAACCCTTTTCGCAAAGCCCGTCAAAGCTTCCGGTGAGCGTTTTCATATCGTGCTTTGCCTTTACCGGAATCCGCCTGATTTCATAATCTTTCCCTTCGATATCGATAATGGAAAGCGATTTCTTTTGGTGCTCCTCGTCAAACGAATATTTCAGCGGCGAACCGCTGTAAAAGACGTTTTCTCCCGCCTTTTGCGGCGCGTGCAGGTGCCCGAGCAGCGTCAGGTCAAACGGTTCAAACAGGGAGGCGCTTACCTCGCCGCTTCCTCCGACATATATCGGGCTCTCGCTGTCGCTTACGGTACAGCCTGTAACGAAGCAGTGCGCGCAGAGGATATGTACCGCTTTTTTATCAAAGCCCTGCGCAATATGCCCGGAAGCGGCGCGGTAGGCTTCGGAAAAACCGCGGATTTCTTCATTTTTATAGTATGTCCGAAGCTCGGCGGGCTCAAAATATGGGAGCAGGTGGAAATGGTACGCGGTCCCATCCTTTTCAAGCGCTATTGGGGAAAACGCGTCTTCGATTTTCGTCGCAATATATACGCCCTGTTCACGCAGAAGCTGCGCCGCGGGCGCAATCCTGTCCGCGCCGTCGTGGTTGCCGGAGATAGCGAGAAGCGGTAGCCGGTATGTTTTGCAGAGCTTCAGCACGCACGCTTCGAACAGGCGGATTGCCTGGGGCGGCGCAATGCTCCGGTCAAAAATATCACCGGAAAGCACAAGGCAGTCCGGCCGTTCCTGCTCGATTACGGGGTACAGCGTTTCTTCCAGAAAAGCCTCCTGGTCTTCGAGCATGGAAACGCCGTAAACCAGTTTGCCCAGATGCCAGTCCGCGGTATGCAATATCCTCATAAGGCCCCCTCCTTTTATATGCAGATTATACAAAGAGTAAATTTTTCAAGATTGTAATTTGAATTCCACGCGCTTTTATTGTATGATAATACAATAATCTAAGTTTAACATATAAAGGGGAATTTTTCTATGATGAAAAAGTTAACATATATAACGTCTCTTCTCCTCGCGCTCGTTATACTGGCCGTTTCCCTGCCGTCCGCAGCGGCCGCGAGCTTTGACCCGGGGTTTGAAACGAAATCTGATTCCATCTATCTTGTAAACCTCGATACGGACACGCCGGTCTATCAGAAAAACGAGCGGGAAAAACGTTACCCCGCCTCCGTTACAAAAATCATGACCTATATTGTCGTAGCGGAACAGGTAAAGGATTTGGAAAACACAAAAGTTAAAATTCAGCAGGACATTCTGGACCGTTTAGACGGGACGGGAAGCTCGCTTTCCGGCTTGGAGTACCATGTGGATGAACAGCTCAGCGTGCTGGACCTGCTTTACTGTATGATGGTAAGCTCAGGCAACGACGCGGCGCTGGTGCTCGGCGATTATGTCGGAAAAGGCAGCGTCGAGAGCTTTGTGGAGCTGATGAACGCAAAGGCTGCGGAGCTTGGATGTAAGGACACGAATTTTATCAACCCGCACGGCCTGCACGACCCAAACCAGTACACGACGGCGTACGATATGTATAAAATTGCGCAGTACGCGATTTCCTTGCCGCATTTTATGGAAATCTGCAACACGACCACATATTACATAGACCCGGACGATGACGAGCCGCTTGTGACCTCGAACCATCTCATCGACCCGAACAGGGGCGGGGAATATTACTATGAGTATGCTAAGGGCATTAAAACGGGAACGACGGACGAGGCGGGCTACTGCCTGATTTCCACCGCCGTAAAGGACGGCGTGGCATACCTGTGCGTAGCAATGCACGCGCCCTGCTACGATAAGGACGGCAATTCCGCCGACAACGGCGCGATGCTCGATTCCAAGCAGCTTTACGAATGGGCGTTTGGCAACCTGGCGCTTAAGAAGGTGGTGGGCGAACAGACGCCCGTCTGCGAAACTAAGGTAAATTATGCGTTTAATAAGGACACGCTGCTTCTTGTTCCGGAATACTCCTACTCTACCATGGTGCCTGTGGGCGACGACAAGGAATCTGTGGAAATTGTTCCGAACGTACCGGAATCGGTCGATACGCCCGTAACCAAGGGACAGAAAATCGGCACGGCGGATATTAAATACGGCGGACAGAAAATTGCTTCAGTCAACCTGGTGGCGAGCGAATCGGTCGACCGCAGCGAGTTCGTGTATGGGGCGGCGGTGATTAAAAATGTGATTACCTCCCCATGGTTTATCGGCGCGGCGGTTTTGGTGCTTGTCTTATTCATTATTTATCTGATTGCCGTATCGATGATGGGGAAAAAGAAAAAGGGCAATGTAAAGAAATTCCGCGACCTGTAATAAAAACGAAATATAAAACAAACGGCCCTCCCGGAATTTTGGGAGGGCCGTTTGTTTTATATGTATTCAGCAGGCCGCGAGCAGGGCTTTGTAAATTTCGACATGGCACTCTTCGTCAAGTATGATGCGTTCCAGGTTTTCTACGATATTGGCATCCTTAATCCGGCGCGCCTGCGTTTTGTATTTTTCGATTGTCTTGAGCTCCCCGCTGAGCGAATTTTGCAGAAGCGGCTTGAGCTCTGTCGGGTAATGGTTATACTGCGGCGTCCAATAAACCATCCGGCGGTTTATCTGCGCCCAAAGCCTGGGGTCGGCGCCGAGCTGTACGGCAAGGGTCCCGAAAATATTGAGATGATGCATTTCAACAACGCTGATTTTGTGGAAAATTTGCGCAATATCATCCTTTTGGGCTGTTACGAAACGGTTGTAGATATAAAGGCTGATTGCGGTCATTTCGGAATTTGCGGAACCGATGTTGCTGAGCATGGCATGGGCATACATGGGATTTTTACATTCCGGTTTGATTGGCGGATAGGGGAGATTGGACTGACATTTTGGTAATTCCATGGCAAAACCTCCTTAAGTTGTCGCTATAAAAATATGACTGTTACAGCCGCTTCATTCTGGAAAACTATATTTTTACCGTTTTTACGGATTACAGAGAACGGGTTACACGCTTGCAAGCTTTGTCCCCGGATAATACCAGGCGAGTATTTCTTTATAGCCCGCGCCCTGCTTTGCCATTTCGTTTGCCCCATACTGGCTCAGGCCCACGCCGTGGCCGTATCCGCGCACGGTAAATACAAACGCGTCTAAGGTATACACAGCGTCAAAGCTTGCGCTGCGCAGGGAAAAGGCTTCCCGCAAATCCTTACCGCTAATCGTTTTATCGCCGACTTTTATCGAGGATACCGTTCCCGCGTCCGTCGTTTTTATATCGGAAAACCATTCCTGCGGGGAGGAAGGGAGGGTGATGTCGTCCCACTTTTTCTTTATGATGTCCTCTACCTCCTTCTGCGTAAAGGTGACGGTGGAAAGATAACCGTCGCACAATGCGTCCCAGGGGCTTGCCACACTTTGCAAATAGGGATAATCCTTGCCGAAAACGGTTTTGGCGGTTTCCGTAGTGCCGTTAGAAACAGCGCAGTAGGCGGCGGTGATTAGTTTTCCGCCGTATGTAACCGTCTGGGCAAAGACGGCGTTTACCGCTTCCGCCAGCTTTTTATAGGAATCGTCGAAGGTGTCCTTCCACTGCTCTTTCATTTTGTCCTTTGGAAGATATCCCTGCTTTTTTTCGCTGTTGACCTTAAAATCAGCGCCCTTAAGCGCTTTGTCCGGGTTTTCACGCTCCGCCTCGCGCAGTCGGCTGAAGTGGGTATAGAGCGCGACGGCCTGCGCCTTGAGCGCCTCTTTTTCAAAGGCTGGAGGCATTTCCGCGGCGAGCGCGCCGACACAGAACTCTTTGTCGGCTATTTCTTCTATTTTTCCGGTCGCTTCGTCAAGCACGCGGAAGCTCTGCTTTTCCGCCTTGGAGGGAGGCTTTGACTCCGCTTGGGACTGCGGCCTTGTATCCTCCGCCGTTTTGGAGGATACAGGCTGTGTTTCCTTTTCAGATGCGGCTGAGGCTGTGCTCTTTGAGGACGTGTTTTTTTCTGAAGCGGCGCTGCTGCCAGCCGGCGGCTTTTGGGAGGACGCGCCTGCGCCGGGTTCGGGCAGGCGGTTTAAGGCGACAATGGGGACGGCGGCCATGACGAGGACAAGCAGCAGCGCGGTAATCAGTATCTTTTTCATTACAATCCCTTTTCTTTCCTTATTTGTTGCGTTAAGTGATGCGCATAATGTACGAAGATTTACGCTGGGCGGTTTATAAATTTTTTGTAAATCCTTTCAGGAACGGATGGTTTTTATTGACATAGGAAGAGATTTGAACTAAAATATAATTTACATTGTTTTATGGATTTGACCATAATCAGACAGGCCTGTTTTATTTATATATGCCGCGGCATTTTTTTATGACTTGGCTGGCCGATTTAGAATAGAGGAGTTGTTTTTTACAATGAAGAGCAAGTTATCATGGATTCCGTTCATCCCCATTGTGTTTGCTGCGGTGTTTTTACGAGTATATCAGGTGCTGTTTGTTGACAGCGGGGTCGATAAAGGCTTTCTTGACAGCGGTGCAATTTCCCTGATTTTCGTCGGAAGCATTATTCTATTAGTGATTCTGCTCGCGGTGCTATGTGCCGCAGATAAAAAAACGTCCCCCGAATACCGGACGGGGCGCAATATTTTCGCCGGTGTTTTTGGAATGCTGTCGGGCGTGCTGCTGCTTACGGACGCTTTTATGCTCTTCAAAGGGATGGCTGAATCCGGCAACGCCCTGGTGGCTGTTATCAACGGCGTCTTTACCGTGCTGGGCGGCGTGATGATTTTTGTCATGGGCCTTTCCTCCCTGACGGGAAATAACCTTGCGAAAAAGGTGCCGTTTTTGATGCTGTTCCCGACCATTTGGAGCGCCGCGCGGCTGATTATTACATTTTTGAGCTATACGACTATATCGGTCAACGCGATTGATATGTCCGATCTCGTATATATGGTGTTTACGACGCTGTTCCTCTATAACGCCTCAATGCTTTATATCGGGCTGAAAAGCAAAAATCCGGTCAAAGCGTGCTTTTTGTACGGCCTTCCCGCGGTAGCGGTCGTATTTGCCTATACGGGCGCGTGGGTTTCGTCTGTGGTTCACAGCGGACAACCGGTGCATTTTCTTTCCAATATAAAGATATTTGAATATCTGGCCCTTGCGCTGTTTATTATCTTCTTCCTGGTAGAGCTTACCGCAAAAGCGCAGGAAAAAACGCCGGAAGCCGAGATGGAAACGGAGGCGGAAACAGCGGGCACCCTGCCCGAAACGCATGAAAACCTGAGGCAGAGCCTGAGCGAAACGGCGCAGGACCCGGAAACCCTGCAGGCGCAGAAAATTATGGAACAGGTTGAAGCGGCTGAGAATAAGGAAGAGCCGGTCGAATATGTCGGCTACTACGATAGGAAGGATTCCGATAAGAAGGAAAAGAACAGTTCTGACCTTTCGGATTATGCTTCCAAGCTCGACGACATCGACCGCCTTATCCTGGAAATTTCATCCAAAGATTCTAAAGATTAAGAAACTGCGGGATGATACGGTGATATTTGAATAAAAGAAAAGAGAAGCGGGCTTTTCATAAGCCTGCTTTTTTGTTATAATAACCTCACGGCGCAGGCGGAAGCAGAGCTTCCGGCGCCTGGGAGAACATTGAAACAGGTGCGGAAAGCGTCGTGCACTTTCCTTGCAGAGGCTGCGCCCGCTTTGCGGCCGGCAATCCTGTTATAATAACCTCACGGCGCGGGCGGAATGCATACCGGGTCCAAGCCCTTACGGGCTTTTGAGAGGTGTTTATATAATCAATTGAGCTTAAAAATGACAGAGAACAGGAAAGGAGATAGGATGATGAAGAAGAAATGGCTGGCCTTTTTGCTTTCAGTCTGCCTGCTAGTGGCTACCCTGCCATTTACGGCAATGGCTGCGGCCTCAGATTTTGAGGTCGAGGACGGCGTTCTCCTGAAATACAATGGGAACGCAGCCTCCGTAACGGTTCCGGCAGGCGTATTTTACATTGGCGACAGCGCGTTTGAGGGCAACACGTCGCTCAAGAGCGTAACGCTGCCGGATGGCGTGTATTATATCGGCAATAAGGCGTTTTACAGCTGTAAAAATTTAAGTGCGGTATCTTATCCGAAGAGCGTCACGGCTGTCGGGGCCTACGCATTCGACGAAACGCCATGGCTTTCGGCACAGAAAGGCGCGTATATTTCCATAAACAGCGTGCTGCTCAGGTACAACAGCGCGCAGGCGTCCGCCTCCGTTCCCAGCGGAACGACTATGGTTGCCGCGTACGCGTTTGCAAATAATCTGAATGTAAAATCCGTAAAGCTGCCGGACAGCGTAACGGAAATCTCAGAAGGCGCGTTTTTCGACTGCAAAAACCTAACATCTATCACAATTCCTTCCTCCGTCAAAACGATTGGTCCGGTGGCGTTCGACAATACGGCGTGGCTTCAGAGCTATTCAGGGGATTTCGTCGTCGAGGGCGACCGTATTCTTGTGAAATATAAGGGCAGCGCAAAGGCGGTGGCGGTTCCGCAGACGGTTGGGCAAATCGGCCCGGGCGCTTTTATGAACCAGTCGGGTATAACCTCCGTGACGATACCGGAAGGGGTATACAGCATAGGAAGGCGCGCGTTTGTAAACTGCTATTCCCTTGCCGGCATTTCGTTTCCCCAGAGCCTCGTGTTTATTGACGACGAGGCGTTTGCCTACTGTACAGGGCTTAAATCCATTACAATTCCCAGGTCGGTCGCCTATCTGGGCGAGGGCGCGTTTATCAATTGCTCCGGGCTTACGAGCGCGGTTGTGAACAGCTCCCATTCCACACTGAGCTATGCTGCGTTTGCCTACTGCACCGCCCTTAAAACAGTGGAGCTTGGGAGCGGTATCCAGGCGGTTGGGGAGGCGGCGTTCTTCGGGTGTACATCGCTTGAAGAGGCGAGGCTTCTCGATACAGTCCAGGACATATCATCCTCTGCCTTTTCAGGCTGTGACAACAAGCGGCTTTCAATTTACGGCTATCCGGCTTCCTACGCCTATTCGTACGCAAAAGCATACCAGCTCGGGTTTGTTTCGATTGGAAAAACCGAGGGCGACGTAAACGGCGACGGGAAATTGTCTATAGCAGACGTCCTTGAGGTGCAGAAGCATCTTGCCGGCGTGATTATCCTGACGCCCGCGCAGCTTAAGCTTGCAGACCTAGACGCAAGCGGCAAAGCGGACTTGAAGGATGTCGTCGATATGCAGAAAATTATTGCAGGGCAGAGATAAGGGTTAAAAACGTGTAACTTGACAGCCCCCATAAACTGTGCTAACATGGCTTACAGATAGAAAAAACGTTGATAAGGACGAAAACAGGCATAGACCTGCAAGCAGAGAGCATGCGCCGCGGCTGAAAGCGCATACGGCAGGCAGCTTGTTTTTACCGCCTTTGAGCGCGCGCCGGTAACAAGGCGCGACGGCTGGCCGCGTTACAGGCTGAAAAGGGCAGGAGCGTATTCTGCCGAAATTGGGTGGAACCACGAGCGTTACCTACAGCCTCGTCCCTTATGGGATGAGGCTTTTTCTGTAAACTTTTCAATTGTAAGAGAAAGGAATGAACGATGTCATGGCAATGGTAGAACTGAAAAATGGCGTAACAAAGGAGTTTGCATGCGGCACTACCGCGGCTGAAATTGCAAAATCCCTTGGCGGCGGCCTGTACAAGGCTGTGTGCGCCTGTAAAATAGACGGGGAAGTACGCGACCTGCGGACGCCCGTTGAAAAGAACTGTAAGCTGGAGCTTCTGACCTTTGACGACGAGGACGGAAAAAAGGCGTTTTGGCATACGGCGTCGCATGTGCTCGCGCAGGCCGTAAAGCGCCTGTACCCAAACGCGAAATTTGCCATCGGCCCTGCGATAGAAGGCGGCTTTTATTACGATTTTGACGTGGAAAAGCCCTTTACAACGGAAGACCTCGAGCAAATAGAAGCAGAGATGAAGAACATCGTTAAGAGCGGGCTTGCGCTTGAAAAATTAGAGCTTGCCCCCGACGAAGCGGTAAAGCTCCTGGAAGAAATGAACGAACCCTATAAGGTAGAGCTGTGCAGGGAGCATGCCTCAAAGGGCGAACCGATTAGCTTTTACAGGCAGGGCGAGTTTACCGACCTGTGCGCGGGCCCTCATCTGCTCAGTGTCAGCCCAATCAAAGCGGTGAAGCTTACAAACTGTACGGGCGCGTACTGGCGGGGAGACGCAAGCAACGCGCAGCTGTGCAGGGTATACGGGACGGCGTTCCCGAAGGCTTCCTTGCTGGAGGAGCACCTGAAAAAGCTTGAAGAAGCGAAAATGCGCGACCATAACAAGCTCGGACGGGAGCTGGAGCTTTTCACTACGTCAGACCTGATTGGTCAGGGACTGCCTATCCTGCTGCCGAAGGGGGCGCGCGTCATCCAGCTTTTGCAGCGTTTTGTCGAGGACGAGGAACAGAAGCGCGGCTGGCTTTTGACAAAGACGCCGTTTATGGCAAAGAGCGATTTATATAAGCTATCCGGCCACTGGGACCATTATAAGGAAGGCATGTTTGTGCTGGGCGACGAGGAAAAGGATAAAGAGGTATTTGCCCTGCGCCCGATGACCTGCCCGTTCCAGTACCAGGCGTACCTCAACAGGGGCCGCTCTTACCGCGACCTGCCACTGCGCTATAACGAGACGTCAACCCTGTTCCGCAACGAGGCAAGCGGCGAAATGCACGGGCTAATCCGCGTGCGCCAGTTCACGATTTCAGAGGGCCATCTGATGTGCCGCCCCGACCAACTGGAGGACGAATTCAAATCCTGCCTGGAGCTTGCTATTTACATGCTGAAAATGCTCGGGCTGTATGAGGACGTATCCTACCGCTTCTCACAGTGGGACCCGGACGACAGGGATAAATACATCGGCACGCCTGAGCAGTGGGCCGAGGCGCAGAGCGCTATGCAGAAAATCCTTGACCATTTGGAAATTCCGTATAAAATAGGAATCGGGGAGGCGGCGTTCTACGGCCCGAAGCTTGATATCCAGATTAAAAACGTATTCGGCAAGGAGGATACGCTCATCACCATCCAGGTTGACCAGATGCTTGCTGAAAAGTTCGGCATGGAATATGTTGACAGCGACGGCCAGAAGAAAAACCCGTATATCATCCACAGGACATCCATAGGATGTTATGAAAGGACGCTTGCGCTGCTCATTGAAAAATATGCCGGTGCGTTCCCGGTATGGCTTGCGCCTGTACAGGTAAAGCTTTTACCGATTGCCGACCGGCATGTGGAAAAAGCAACCGAGGCCATGCGCGCGCTGGAAGCGAAGGGCCTGCGCTGCGAGCTTGATGACAGGAGCGAGAAAATCGGCTATAAAATCAGGGAGGCACAGCTTGAGAAGGTGCCGTATATGCTGTTAATGGGGGATAAGGATATTGAGAATAACACCGTGTCTGTCCGTTCCCGCAAAAAGGGCGATATTGGCGCGATGGCGTTAGAGGAATTTTTGGCAAAGATTATTGAAGAAGTAGATACAAAGGCTAGAGACTAGTTGGCGTTTTATAAGGGGTATACACGCGGGTAGGGTAACATGTGTTTGATATGTTGGAGAAAGAGGTGCATTTATGGCATCACCTAAAAAAAGAATGATTCTGACCGTCGTGCTTCTTTCTGTTATTATTATAGCTGCGGTCATATCATGCTTTTTTGCCGTTTCATGGATGAGCGGCGGGGAAGAGCAAGTGCAGGGTACCGGCATGCGCAGTACGGAGATGTCGGTCTCCCGCATAAGCACGGATGAAATTGTCAAAGAGGTCATTTTGCGAATGGACTACAAAGACCTTTCCAAGACGGCAAAAGGCCAGATTTCCAAGCATTATGTCATACCGGACGGACTGGTAACGGATGCGACCATGTATTTGTCCAAGTCGCCGGACTCCGCGTTTGAAATATCCTGTTTTCAAATTGCGGACAAGAATTACCAGCCTCAGCTCGACAAGGTTGTGGCCGACCATATCGCTACGAAGCAGGCCGGATTTAAGGACAGCCCGAAGGAGTATGAGCTTTTGCAGAATTATACCATGGTGCGCGACGGGGCGTATACGCTCGTTGTCGTAGAGGAAAACGGAGAAGCGGCGGCGAACGCCTTTAAGGCAGTGCTGGGTAAGTAAAAAAGCCGCATACGGTTTTCACGAAAGGTAAATAAAAAGGGAGGGGCTTACTGCCCCTCCCTTTTTACCGGAATCTTTCTTATAAACCTCCTATATGGCAACGCGTGCCAGCGTATGCCTGCGGCTATCCATGCCGGATATACCGCTCCTTTCTCTTAATAAATATATTCTGTCCGCGGGCAGGCGGAATACAACGTAAAATATAACAAAGGCACATCCCGCCGCTCTTTTTAAAAAGCGCAGGCTGTGCCTTTGTTTATCGGTTCATTCTGTTTTTATAAATGGGGTTATGTCGGCGCCGCTTTACATTCGGCAGCGGCAGCTCCGTGATAATTTGCCTTATTTCTCAGCATTTTTGCTGTGCGCGCTGAACACGATGCCGCGCGTGCCGTCGAGCTTGACGGTAATGCCGCTTTTTAAAAGCTTTACCGCGTGCTTTGCGCCGACGATTGCGGGCTTGTCAAGCGCCAGGGCGACGACCGCCGCGTGGGAGTTGATGCCGTCCGTTTCCGTAATAATACCGCTTGCCTTTCGGATGAGCGGTAAGATGTCGTTGGAGCTTTTGGGGATGACGAGAATATCTCCGTCCTTAAAGTTTTCCCAGGCATCTTCCTCCGTCTTGCAGACACAGAGCCTGCCGTACACGCTGTTGTGGTTGACGACCGTGCCTGAAACGAGTACGTCGCCCACCAGATGCACCTTGAGCATATTCGTCGTGCCGGATATCCCGAGAGGAATGCCCGCCGTGATAACGGCAAGGTCGCCGTTCTTTACAAGCCCGTTTTGCTGCGCGACCTTTACCACATGCTCAAACAGCGCGTCTGTATTGTCCTGCTCCTCCACGAGAATGGGGATTACGCCCCAGGAAAGGTTCATCTGGCGAAGCACCTTTGGGCTGGTCGTACCGCTGATAATCGGGCAGGCCGGACGGAATTTAGAAATCATGCGCGCGGTCTGTCCCGTTTTGGAGACGGTCAGGATAGCAACCGCGCCCAGGTCGTGCGCCGTGGTGCAGGTCGCGTGCGATATTGCGGAGGTCACGTCTGGGCGCTCCGGAATATCACGCTTTCTGAATTTTTCAATATAGTCGATATCGCGCTCTGTGCGTTCGGCAATGGTTGCCATCGTCTTGACGGCGTCCACCGGGTAAATACCCGCGGCAGTCTCGCCGCTTAACATAATAGCGCTTGTTCCGTCGTATATGGCGTTTGCGACGTCCGTCGCCTCCGCCCTGGTTGGGCGCGGGTTTTTAATCATCGATTCGAGCATCTGGGTCGCGGTGATAACCTGCTTGCCGGCGTTGTATGCTTTGGAAATCAGCTCCTTTTGGATAATCGGGATTTCCTCCATAGCAATTTCTACGCCCAGGTCGCCCCTCGCGACCATGATTCCATCGGAAACACGGATAATTTCGTCGATGTTGTCCACACCTTCCGCGTTTTCAATTTTTGCGACAATGCGGATATTGTTGCATCCGTTTTTTTCCAGCTCACCGCGCAGCTGCATGATGTCCTCAGCGCTGCGGGTGAAAGAAGCGGCGATAAAATCAAAGTCCTGCTCCACGCCGAAGGCGATATCCGCCTTGTCCTGCTCGCTGATAAACGGCAGGGAAAGCCGCACGCCCGGAACATTAATCCCCTTATGGGAAGCGATCGTGCCTCCGTTCAACACGGTGCAGACGATGTCGCCGTCCTTAATGTCTGTAACCTTCATTTCAATCAGGCCGTCATCTATCAGAATTGTGGAACCGCGCTCCACATCCTTATGCAAATCCTTAAAGGTGATAGAGCAGCGCTTCTCGTCGCCTTCAATATTCTTAGTGGTCAGGGTGAAGGTCTGGCCGGTTTTAAGCTCCTCTTTCTGGTTTTTAAAGGTACCCGTCCTGATTTCCGGGCCCCTGGTGTCGAGCAAAGTGGCGACGGGGATGCTGAGCTCCTCGCGCAGCCTTTTTACCACGTCTGCGCGGCGTTTGTGGTCGCTGTGGCCGCCGTGCGACATATTGAACCTTGCAACGCTCATTCCGCTTAATATCAGCTCGCGCAGAACCTTTTCGTCGTCGGTCGCGGGGCCGAGCGTACAAATTATTTTAGTTTTTCTCATAAAGAGGCGCCTTCCTTTCTTGCCAAGACAGTTGTTACAGGTATATGAAAATGTAATCTAAAAAAACCGATTCAAAATGAATTATACAATAAGAGCCGGTTTATAACAAGGGTTTCCGCAAAAGTGCGCAAGGTTTTACATATATTCTATATTTTGCTGACATCGTGTGATTTTAAGCAGCAAATAAAATTAAATTTATAGAGACAAAAATTTTTTCTTGCATTTTTCGGCTCTTTATGTTAGAATTCAAATGTTATTAACGGTTTGCGCGAAAGAGGTGAAATAGAATGAAAGAGAAAATTCATCCTAAATATGAGCAGACAACTATTACATGCGCATGCGGAAATGTGATTGAGACAGGCTCTACGAAAAAGGATATCCGCGTTGAAATTTGTTCAAAGTGCCATCCGTTCTTCACAGGCAAGCAGAAGCTCGTGGATACTGGCGGACGCGTTGACAGGTTCAAAAAGCGTTATGGCATGCAGGAAAAATAAATTGTTTTTTCACAGGGCGGCACAAAAGCATGTGTCCGTCCTGTTTTTTTCTCTTGTGCAACATTTTTATATCCTGAAAAGTAATAAGAAGAGGGAGGGCTTGTATGGAGCAGTACAAAACCGTCGAAGCCGCGGGAATGGATGAGTTTACTGAAAAACGGTCGCGGTTTATCGGGTACTGCCGTCCTGTGGAAACACAGGAGCAGGCGCTCGCTTTTCTGGAGGAGAAGCGCAGGGAACACTGGGACGCCGCGCATAACGTGTACGCCTATGTGCTGCGCGGCGGTTTTACGGAACGCTACAGCGACGACGGCGAGCCGCAGGGTACTGCGGGCGTTCCGGTGCTCGAGGTAATAAAAAAGAGCGGCGTAACCGACGTGTGCGTTATAGTAACGCGCTATTTCGGCGGCGTGCTGTTGGGCGCGGGGGGCCTGGTTCGCGCGTATTCCCACGCGGCAGGGCTTGCGCTCGGCGCGGGGAATATCGTCACTATGCAGCGGTGCAAAACCTGTCTTGTATCCTGCCCTTATGATTTGTACGGTAAAATCGCATCGCTTCTGCCCGAATGCGGCGGTGTTTTGGAGGATACTTCTTTTACGGACAGGGTCTGCATAAAATTCCATATAACGGGCGGGCAGCTGGGGCTTTTGAACAGCCGCCTAAGCGAATGGAGCAGCGGGTCGATTCAGGCGGAAATTACAGGAGAAGCATATTTTCCTCTAAAAAACGGCTGAACCGCAAAAAAATTTCAAAAGCTTGCAGGAACTGCAAAGGTTTTGTCGTATATTAAATTGATGGGTTTTTATGCGAACCGGGATGTCGGGAGAAGCAAAGGGATTTTAAGTCCCTTGTATTTCCCGATTCCACCGCGGCGCATCATATTTTGTACCCCTTTCGGTTCGTTCCATTCCCGTTAGACTGTATAATTCCCTCATGTGCCGCAGGTACACATCGTTGGCGAAGGCAGTGTCATCGTCAACGGCGGTATCATTCATAACCAGGGGAGGTACCCGTCAATGACTGTCAGAGAACGCACACAACAATTGGAATGTGAAAATTTGTCTCCTCTGGCATCCCTTTCCAGCAAAAGCAGGGGGAGGGAGCGTTTTGTGGAGGAGTGCCCGCTGCGCACGGTTTACCAGCGGGACCGCGACAGGATTATCCACTGCAAGGCATTCCGCAGGCTCAAGCATAAAACGCAGGTATTCCTGTCGCCCGAGGGCGACCATTTCCGCACAAGGCTCACCCATACGCTCGAGGTTTCCCAGATTGCGCGCACGATAGCAAGGGCGCTTTCCCTCAATGAAGATTTGACCGAGGCCATTGCGCTCGGCCATGATTTGGGGCATACGCCGTTCGGACATGCCGGGGAGCGCGCGCTCGACGAGCTTTCACCCACGGGCTTCCGCCATTATGAGCAGAGTGTGCGCGTCGTCGAACGGCTCGAGGATTTGAACCTGACCTGGGAGGTGCGAAACGGCATCCTCTGCCATACGAAGGGCGAGCAGGCCGCGACGCTTGAAGGGCAGGTCGTTCGTATAGCCGACCGTATCGGCTATATCAACCACGATATCGACGACGCGGTGCGAGCCGGCGTGATTACCGGGGATGATATCCCGAAGGAGCTTACCGGCGTGCTCGGGAACAAAACGAGCGCGCGAATCAATACGCTGGTGCTGTCGCTTGCGGGTAACAGCGCAGACGGCGTTTTAAAAATGGACGCGAAAACACAGCAGGCGTTCGACCGCCTGCATGAATATATGTTTGAGGCTGTTTACAAAAGCCCATATGCAAAGGCGGAGGAGAAAAAGGTACCCGACCTGGTAACAAAGCTTTACCGCTATTTTCTGCGGCATACGGAAAAGCTGGACGACCATTTAAAGCTGATTGCAGACGAAGAAGGCGCTGACCGCGCGGTCTGCGATTATATTGCTGGAATGACCGACCACTTTGCGGTTCAAATGTACGAGGATTTGTTTATCCCGAAAAGCTGGAGAAAACAGATTTAGAAAGTTTAGATACAGCTTGTTGGCTTTAAAAAGAAAGGATGGTGATTTTCTTGCCGCTGCCTGACGATTTTTTACAGGAGCTCAAGGCGCGCAGCGATATGGTTGACGTTGCGTCCTCCTATTTAAACCTCAAGCGCCGCGGGCGCAATATGGTCGGGCTTTGCCCGTTCCACGGCGAGAAAACGCCGTCATTCAATATTTATCCGGAAAACGGTTCGTTTTACTGCTTCGGCTGCGGGGCTGGCGGGGACGTCATTACGTTCATCCGGAAGATAGAAAATCTCGATTATATCGAGGCGGTGCGCTTTTTGGCGCAGCGCGCGGGGCTTGATATGCCCGAAAACTCCTACGATGAGGGGCTTTCCAATTTAAGAAAACGCATTTATGAGGCAAACCGCGAGGCCGGTCGCTTCTTTTACCGCCAGCTGTATACGAAGCAGGGGGAGAAGGCGCTGGGCTATCTGCGCGGCAGGGCATTGAGCGAGCATACCATCCGCCATTTCGGGCTGGGGTATTCGCCGCCGTCGCGCTTTCCCCTTATCGATTATCTTCGTAAGAAAGGGTTTACCGACCATGAACTGGTTCAGGCAAACCTTGCCGTAGGAGGAATACGCGGAGGGATTTCATCGCGGTTTTTTGACCGGGTAATGTTTCCAATCATCGACCTGCGCGGAAATGTTATCGCTTTCGGCGGGCGTATTATGGGGGACGCAAAGCCAAAATATTTAAATACCTCCGACACAATGGTTTTTAAAAAGAGCGCGAACCTGTTTGCGTTAAACCTTGCAAAAAACGAAGGGTCGCGCAAGCTGGTTTTAGCGGAAGGCTATATGGACGTCATCGCGCTGCACCAGGCGGGCTTTACAAACGCTGTTGCGACGCTCGGCACGGCGCTGACGCAGGAGCAGGCAATGCTTATGAAGCGGTATGCCGACGAGGTTTTTATCTGCTACGACGCGGACGAGGCGGGCCAGAAGGCCGCGCAGCGCGCAATCGGGCTGCTTCGAAACGCGGGGATGCTCATACGCGTAATCAGTATCCCGGGCGCGAAGGACCCCGACGAGTTTATCCGTGAAAACGGGGACAAGGGCCCGGCAAAATTCAAACAGCTGCTCCAAAATTCCGGAAACGACGTGGAATACCGCCTGCAAAAGCTCAAGGGTATGTTCGATTTACAGCAAACGGAAGGGAAGGTCGCTTATTTGACGGAGGCGTCAAAGGTGCTTGCTTCTTTGGAAAACGCGATTGAACGTGAAATCTACGCGGGTAAGCTCAGCGACGAGGTTGGAATCCAGAAGGATTCCGTCATGCAGCAGGTTGAAAAATACGCAAGCGCAAAGGTCGCCGGGGAACGCAAAAAACAGTTTCGGCAGATTCAGACGGAAATGTCCGCGCGTACCGACCAAATCAACCCGCAAAAGGCGGACAACCTGCGCGCAGCGCGCGCGGAGGAGGCGCTCATTGCCTATGTGATGAACAATCCCGACAACGCGCCGGGCGTTTTGCAGAAGCTTCCGCCGGATAAGATGATGACAGATTTCAACCGGCGTGTCTATCAAATCGTAACGGCGCGTATCATGCAGGGCAAAAGCGCCATGCTTATGGATATTTCCGAGCAGTTTACCCCGGATGAAAACGGCGCGATTGCCGGTATGCTCTCAAAGTATACGGCGGACGCCGCGACCGGCCAGGCGGCTGAGGAATACATAAATGTTATTTTATCAGAGCATGATAGAATCAGTGTGAAACAGTCTGCAAATGCCGATATCAGCGACATTAACGACTATTTAAATAAATTGAGACAGAAAAAGCAGTAAAGGTTTTGAAAGGAAAGGAATGGGCGTATATGACGACAACACCGGTGCCAGATAAAAAGACAGTGATGAAAGAGCTTGCTGAACAGGGAAAGGCAAAGGGGCAGCTCAGCACAAAGGAAATACTTGACGCGATTGGCGAAATAGATTTTGACCCGGAACAGCTTGAAAAGTTCTATGATTCGCTCGAGACGATGGGCGTTGAAATCGTAGAGGACGATTTTGACGATATCCCGCTGGAGGATATTGAGATTGCGGTAACGGGCAGCAGCAGCCCCGCAACCCCGGAGGACACGAGCGCGGAGAATATTGCCATAGACGACCCTGTCAAGGTTTACCTGAAGGAAATAGGCAGGGTTCCGCTTTTAACGCCAGAGGAGGAAATCGACCTTGCTATCCGCATCTCGAAAGGCGACGCGAACGCCAAAAAGCGCCTTTCTGAAGCGAACCTGCGCCTTGTCGTCAGTATTGCAAAGCGGTATCTCGGCAGGGGGATGCAGTTCCTTGATTTGATACAGGAGGGCAACCTCGGCCTGATTAAAGCGGTCGAAAAGTTTGATTATACGAAGGGCTTTAAGTTCTCGACCTATGCGACCTGGTGGATTCGCCAGGCGATTACCAGGGCGATTGCGGACCAGGCGAGGACCATCCGCATTCCCGTCCATATGGTGGAAACCATCAATAAGGTAAAAAAGGTATCGAGCCAGCTGCTCCATACGAACGGCCATGAGCCTACCGCGGACGAAATCGCGGAGGAGCTCGACATGCCGGTCGATAAGGTGCGTGAAATCATGCGTGTGGCGCAGGAGCCTGTATCACTCGAAACGCCGATTGGCGAGGAGGAGGACAGCCATCTTGGCGATTTTATCCCCGACGACGACGCGCCGGCGCCCGCGGACGCCGCTTCCCATACGCTTTTGAAGGAACAGCTTTCCGAAGTGCTCGACACGCTTACTCCCCGCGAGGAAAAAGTACTGCGCCTGCGTTTTGGTTTGGAGGACGGCCGTTCCCGCACGCTCGAAGAGGTGGGGCGCGAGTTCAACGTCACGAGGGAGCGCATCCGGCAGATTGAAGCGAAGGCTTTAAGGAAGCTGCGCCACCCGAGCAGAAGCAAAAAGCTCAAGGATTTCCTCGATTAACAAGGTATAATTTTATATGCGGCGCTTTAGATAAGGCGGTGACTGCACATGTTTACAATTGAAGAAACGAACGAAATGCTCGACGAGATTGCGGATTCCCTTCCCTTTGAGCTGTACCGCGACCTAAACGGCGGAATCGTCCTGCTGCCGGAGGAAAAAATCCATCCGAAGGCGATAGACAACGATTTGTTTATTATGGGGGAGTACTGCACCAGCTCGATTGGAAGGTACATAAAGATTTATTACGGCTCTTTTTGCAGGGTGTACGGGCATGTATCGCGGGAAGCGTACCGCGAGCACCTGCGTAAGGTACTGGTGCACGAGGTGCGCCACCACTGCGAGGGGCTTGCCGGGTACAAGGATTTGATTCTGTACGACGAGGACCAGATAGACGCGTATCTGCGGCGCAAGCAGAAACAAAAGGAAAAGGGGAAGGGCTTATAAGCCCTTCCCCTTTTTGAAGCAACCTGCTTCTTGGGTTTTTGAGAAACGTCCCGTTTCTTTTTTATTGAATGAAGCTTTCAAAGAAGGACCCTGTCTCTCTCTTTTTAAAGAAAACCATCTGCTTCTTGGTTTTTTTCATAAAACTTTATATGTTTTAATCAAAAGGGAAAAACAATCCGCTGTTTTTCCCTTTTGTAAACCCTTTTCGTCGGTACAAGGGAACCCTTTCGATGGGTTCCCTTACGGCTTACGGGCGGCGAAGCATCGCGCCGCCCTCCGCCTATCCCTCCACAGCCGATTCAAGGAGCAAAGCCCCTTGAAAATCCCCCTAAGAGATAACTATCCGTTTCGTTTTATGTCTGGGGGTGTAGGAGAAAAAGTACGGGATGTCTCTGCGCCGCGCTTTCGCGGGTGCGGTACTTTTTACGTTTTGTTAACAATTGAATAAATTTCACACAACATTATGTCGTTTATTTATGTATCAGACTAAATACAATGTATAATCATAACAGGCTGCAAAAGGGGAGTAAATGAGAAAAATAAAAGATGAGGATTTAAATGACTTGTTTTTCTATCAAAAGCAGTTATCTTTTCTTATGGGGTGATAAGCATGGAAAAATTAAAAGATATTGACGAGGAATTGAGAATTATGTCAAAGAACTTTAAAAAGCTGCGCTTGGGAAAAGGATTAACGATTATGCAGTTATCAAAGCTTACGGGGGTGAAACCTGTTGTGCTTAGGGAAATGGAGCACAGCAGCGGGGATTTTGGTGTTGAACATTTTATGACGGTATGCAATTTCTATGGATTAAAGCCTTCTGAATTGTTTCATCCGCTTGAACCAAAGAAAGCGGATGAAACAGAAAAATGAACTGTAATTGTACAAAGTACCGCACTCATGAAAAACTCCGCGCTCATATGTACTCATCCAACGAGGAATGCCGAGCGCCAAGAAAGTACCGCATCCGCGAAGTACTCCGCGCGAAGGCGCGGCACTGAAGCGTCCCGCAGTATCTGTTCTACGCCCCCAGACTTAAAACGAGGAACGGATAGTTTCGTCTTAGGGGGATTTTCAAGGGGCTTCGCTCCTTGAATCGGCTGCGGAGGGATAGGCGGAGGGCGGCGCGATGCTTTGCCGCCCGTAAGCCGTAAGGGAACCCATCGAAAGGGTTCCCTTGGAAAAGCGCTCGAAGAGGGGTTACAAAGGGGAGGAACAGCCGCAACTGTTCTCTCCCCTTTGATTGAACATAAAAGTTTTATGAAAGAAACCAAGAAACGGTACGTTTTCTGAAAACCAAGAAGCAGTATGCTTCAAAAAAGAAGGAGAATCCATATGAACGGTTTCTCCTCTTTTGATTGAACATAGAAAGTTTTATCAAGAAATCCAAGAAACAGCTTGTTTCTTGATAAATTTAAAAGCAGAAGGCCCTAAAGAAAAATCCGCCTTATAAAGGAAGCTTTTGAAAAGAATTCAACAAACGAAACAGCCTCCCGGAGGATAGTCGGGAGGCTGTTTCAAAGAAAGAAAGAGAAAAATTATGTGGAAATTGTCGTAAGCAAAATCAATGGAAGATGGCCTGCTCTGTTTCTTTGTTCTACAACAGCAAAAAATCCCTGTTTTACAAAAATGTACAAGCCATACGCAAAATTGTTTTAGTTTTGGGAACGCTATATCAAATAGAATTTGTTTTATTATTAGAGGAATCCTATTGATTCCCTGTAAATAAATGGTATGATAAAGAAAAGAAAAACACACCAAAAGGAGCAATATGATGGCGCTTAAGGATTTCCGCTGCGACGGCGGGAAAAAAATAAAGCTCGGCGACTATCCAACGGGCGCGGGCGCGCTCAAGGGCAAGAAAGCGGAATACCAGAAAAAGATGGAAGATAACCTCATACAGATTGCCGGCTTACAAGAGAAGCTCTATTCCGACGCAAAGGAAGGGCTGATTATCATTTTGCAGGCGATGGATGCCGCGGGCAAGGACAGCACCATCAAGCATGTAATGGGCGGCTTCAACCCGCAGGGCGTCTGGGTCTATTCGTTCAAGGCGCCGACGCAGCGCGAGCTGTCGCACGATTTCCTGTGGCGCACCTTCAAATGCCTGCCCGCGCGCGGAGAGGTCGCAATTTTTAACCGTTCCTATTACGAGGACGTGCTCGTCGTAAAGGTACGCAAGCTCTATAAGGACTATAACATGGCGCGCCGCTGCCTGGGCGAGGACATCATAGAAAAGCGCTATGGGCAAATCAGGCATTTTGAGGAATACCTATATGATAACAGCTACCGGGTCGTCAAGGTGTTCCTGCATCTTTCAAAAGAAACGCAGAAAAAACGTTTTCTGGAACGCATCGATTTAAAAATTAAAAACTGGAAGTTTTCCTCCTCGGATATTAAAGAGCGCAAGCTCTGGGATGAATACCAGCAGGCCTATCAGGACGCCATCAACGCGACCGCAACAAAAAACTGCCCATGGTACGTCATCCCCGCCGACAACAAGTGGTATACGCGTTACCTGGTGTCGGAAGCGGTGCTGGAGGCGCTTAAAAAAATCGACCCGCAGTACCCGGAAATGCCGGAGGATGAGCGCAGGCTGCTTGCTGCAGACCGCGAGCTGCTCATAAACGAAAAGGAATAACAGTCCCCTCATAGAGGACGGCCGCCCTGCGGGAGCTTTTCCCGGGGCGGCCGTCTTTATTGATTATTTAATCCTTATATGGGATTTTCTCCAGGCGGAGCAGGAACTTCTTTTTGTCGAGCCCGGAGGAATATCCGGTCAGCGTCCCGTCCGCCCCAATTACGCGGTGGCAGGGAATGACAATTGCGATACGGTTCGCGCCGTTTGCCCTGCCGACCGCGCGGCACGCCTTCGGGTTACCTATCTGCGCGGCGATATCGCCGTAGCTTCTCGTTTCCCCATACGGAATCGTAAGCAAGGCGCTCCAGACCTTTTTTTCAAAATCTGTTCCCTCGAGGGCAAGCGGGAAATCAAACGTCTCGCGTTTTTGAATAAAATATTCGGCAAGCTGCCGCGCGGCCTCACGTATCAGCGGCGTTTCCCCCGCTTCATAACGGTCGGGCTCAAAAACGTCCCCGTATGTAAGCCGCGTAATACCTTCTCCGTTCTCCGCAATAGATATTTTCCCCATCGGCGTATCGTAAATCCAAATGCGCTGCATTTCATTTTCCCCTTGCTTTGTTAAAATAATATGCGTCCAGTATAGCATGGCGGGAAGAAAAAATCCACTTTCCGGTTATGCTGTGGAACTCAAAAGGAGCGGGACTGTTGAAACAGCCCCTTCCTTCTGAACGCTTTTATAAATAAGGATATGGGTAAGTGAGCTCGAACGCTGTTGTTGAACCCGCCTCTAAGAGCGGCTCGTCGGCAGGCAGCAGCTTAACAGCCGTGGTCCAATCGTCCGTGGTGGTGAAGATAACCTGCGCGGCGCCTTCAAACTGATAGCTGCAGACGCCAGAACTTGCATCCTTCTCCATCAGGTAAAACTCGCCGCCAATGCGGTCGCCGCCGAACAGGTAGGCATAAACGTCGCCAGTGTAGCCCGTTACGGTCGCGGTAACCGTCGTCATTCCAACCTTCGTATAGGTGTAAGTACCAGTTGCAATCTGCTCGTCAGTTGCGTCATAACCAGTCAGAACAATTGTACTCGTTTCGGTAAGTGTGATAATGGTTCCGTTTGTGTAAGCAATCGGGCGTCCGCCATTAATGGAATATTCGGCAACTTCACAATTGGTGTAGAGAACGACGTCAAGCGTTTCCGCGAAACACTTAGAAGGCGTTGCGGAAACATAGTTTACCATAGGCGGCGTATTGTAGGCCCAGGTATAATTGAGCGGGCTGCCCGTGCCGGATGGTACAACCGTGTTCATCGTATCGGCAGAAAACGCTATATTCTTCGTCTGGGTAGCGCCGGCCCATGAGTTTTGGTTCACGAACAGGCAGAACTCTTCCCCCAGCTTTACGTCCTCCGGCAAAATATAAAAGTACAGGTTCGTACCCGCTATTTGCGTCATTGGCAGGATTTCGCCGTAAAATCCGAATTTCCAGCCGTAAATATAAACGTCCGTCCATTCTGTACTTATGTTGTCGTACAGAACGACCGTGCCAGCCGGTACTATATTTTCAACCGGAGGAGCGGTGAGCTCAAAGCTTACGGTGCTGCCGGCGGCGATATACGGTTCGTCCATATTCAACTTGCGCGCTGTATTCCAATTTCCCGTCGTGGTAAAAATAACCTGCGCGGCACCGCTGAAGGAGTACGTATAGCTGCCGTCATACCGTTTTGTCATCAAGTGAAAATCGCCGCCCAACCGGTCGCCTCCGAACAGGTAAGCATATACATCTCCGCCGTAGCCCGTCACAGTCGCCGTAATAGTCGTATAGCCTACCTTTGTGTAGGTATAGGAAGCGCTTACCACCTCAATACCGAGGCGGTCATAGCCTTTCAGGGTAAGCGACGTCGTCACGGATATAGGGAGATTCGCACCATCCGTATAAGAGATAAGCGGCCCGCCGTCAATTGAATACTTCGATTCAAAGCAATTGGTATAAAGGCCGATATTCAGGTTCGTCATAAAGCTCTTTGACGGGGTCGCAGAGACATACGGGGCAGTAACCGGCGGTGTATTGCTGCGCCAGGCATATTCAAATGGGGTTGCGCCTGTATTTGGGCATACCGTATTTTTATCAGCAGTCTCATATGCGATATCTACGGTCTGCTGGGCATCCTCCCAATTTTCCTTGTTGACAAACACGCAGAACTTTTCCCCGACAGTTACATCCTGCGGTAGTGTATAAGTATATAAATTAGAAGCTCCCATTTTTTGCATTTTGCGGAATTCCCCGTTAAAGCCGTATTTCCAGCCATAGAGGTAGACATCCGCCCATTGTGTATTCGCGTTGTCAAATAATATTTGCGTTCCCGCCGGGATTACGTTTGGGTCGGTGGGCGGCTGAGTCGGGTTTGTCGGCGTAGGAACCATATGGCTCCACATGCCGGTCCATTTTCCAGCCTCATCTCGGCTATATAGCGTATAGAAATTTTTATCCGCTATAGTTCCAAGCGGGACGGTCTGTTCCTGTCCGTCCCACGTATTTTTGTTTGTAAAGTAAAAATACTGCGACCCATCCGCTGAGGACTGTGGCAGCGTAAAGGAAAACACGCCTTCATAGTCTTCCTTTTCCATCTGGATGAAATTCCCCTGCAAGCCGTAGTTCCAGCCGTATATGTAGGCGTTTTCCCAGCCCGCCTCGTACGCGTTAACATAGATGGTTGTCCCCGCCGGAAGTGCCGACGCGGGAAGCTGCGCTGTGCAAAGCAAGATAAGAATCATCAAAACACTAAGCAGGATACTGATTTTCTTTTTCATTATTTTCCCCTCTTTTCTCGCGGTTCACCTTTCCCTATGAAGACATCCGGTAACCCATTGGAATCCCCTCCAAGTGATTGTTTTTCACTTTAACTATAGTATATTTTATATTTTTTGTAAATAATTTTTATAAATTTGTATATTCAAATAATTATCGTTAATCCTGTTTGTTTAAAAAACATAAAAATGGGCAAAAAAGCGAGATAAAAAAGGACGGGGAAACCCGTCCTTTCACAGTACATTAATCTTTTCTTTTATTCTATCAGGCAAACGGCATGTGCGGCGATACCTTCGCCGCTGCCGGTAAATCCAAGATTTTCTTCCGTTGTAGCCTTTACGTTTACCTGCTCCGCTGTTATCCCGCAGGCGGCGGCTATATTCTTGCGCATTTGCTCCACAAAGGGCTTCAGCTTGGGCGCCTGCGCAATGACCGTCCCGTCAATATTGACGATATGGTAGTTTTTCAACTGCAAAACGCGTGTAACCTCTTTGAGCAGCTCTATGCTGTCTGCGCCGCGGTAGGCTTCGTCCGTATCGGGAAACATTGTTCCAATATCGCCCAGCGCAGCCGCGCCGAGCAGGGCGTCCATTACGGCATGTGTGAGCACATCCGCATCCGAATGGCCCAAAAGCCCTTTTTCATAAGGAATTTCAATTCCTCCAATTATGAGCCTTCTGCCGTTTATAAGCCGGTGAACATCATACCCATGCCCGATTCTCATCCCCGAAACCCTCCTATTCCATTTTTCTCGCGCTGCATGATAATCGCTTGTGCCGCCGGAATATCGTCCGGCGTGGTAATCTTGAGATTTGTATATTCCCCCTGCGTCACATACACCGGATGGTCGGCTGCCTCGACGAGCGCGCAGTCGTCCGTATAGCCTGCGCCAATCGTGTTTGCCGCCTCCATCGCCCTGAGGTACAGGATTTTCTCAAACACCTGCGGCGTCTGGATGGCGTAAAGGCTGCTGCGGTTCGGCGTACCGGTTATCATTCCATCCGAGGCAACGGTTTTGATGGTATCCTTGACAGGAACGCCCGGCGCGCTCGCTCCGTACCGATGCGCGTTCTCTACTGTACGCGTTATCAGTTCTTCGGTGACGAGCGGCCGGGCGCCGTCGTGAACCGCAATATAGCCGGCATCACCAGAAACCAGTGAAATGCCGTTTTGTACCGACTGCTGCCTGGTCGCGCCTCCGCGTACAAGGCCTTTCAGCTTTGGAATCTGCCGCGCCGTCAAAAGCGCACGCATTTTTTCATCATCCTGCTCCCTGCACACGACAATAATTTCGTCGATACATTCTGTATGCTGAAAAGCAAGGGCCGTGCGGAGGATTACCTCTTTCCCGCACAGCTTTATAAATTGCTTGGAGAGCTCCCCCATCCGGGTAGAATCCCCTCCAGCAACAATGATTGCCGCTGTTTTCCGCTGCATACCATACATCCTTTCAGGCGGCTAGCCGAACAGCGCCGCCCTGGTCATTTTGTAAATTTCCTGCCCAATTTCTGAAGTCGCGTTGTCATCTACATTCGACAGGGCAACAACCTTTATATCCTCGGTTTGGCCTATGAGGTCGATGGCATAAAACGCTTCTGTATTTCCCGTATGGAAACAATAGTCGTCCCTTAAAAACCATCCGTAGCCGTAGCCCGCGCCCTTATTTGAAAGCATTTTTTCCACCATTGCCGTACTGACGACCCTGCCGGAAATAAACGCGCACTGCCATTTGAATATATCCTCCGCGCAGGAAACAATTTCGCCGGCGGGGCCAAAATAAGAGGAATCCACACGCAATCCCTCCTGCCCATCCTTCAGGTAACCCTTTGCCGTCGCTTTTGAAAGCTCCAGGCTGGTCGAGCCCATAGAGAGCGGTTTAAAAATTTTCAGTTTAATAAAGTCCTCATATTTCATATCGGACAGCTGCTCTACAATATTCCCAAGGAGATAATAATTTGAGTTGGAATAGGAAAACTGGGTACCCGGTTCAAATTCGAGCTCCCTGCCGTTTATAATAGAAAGAACGTCATCAATTGTAAATTTGCTTTTCGGGTCCGCCTGCCCCGTCTCACAAAGGTAAAGCTGGTCATTTAGATAATCCGGAATACCCGAGGTCATATTCAAAAGCTGTTCTACGGTTACTTTCTTCGCATATGGATAATCCGGGAAAAACTTTTCGAGCGTATCTTCTACTGAAAGCTCGCCCTTCTCCACAAACATCATTACCGCCGCCGCGGTAAACTGCTTGGTAAGCGAGCCAATTTCGTATACGGTATCCATCCGGTTATGTATTTTCAGCTCCCGGTCTGAATAGCCGACAGACGCGGTATAAACGATAACATTGTCGACGCCTACCAAGACCGTCCCGCTGAAATTCTGTTTTTTCATGTATTGGTCGAGTACGCCGCGCAGCCGTTCCTTCCGGTTCTGCGCAAGCGCCTGGTCCGCCGTTGTGCCGGCTTCCGTCTGTTCAGACGGCTGCGCGCTTTCCTCTTTTATGACATGCTGCGCCGGCTTGTCCGCCATTCCACACGACGCAAACGCGCCTGCCGTAAATAGTGCAGCAAGCAGTACTGAAACTAATTTAATACGGAAATAACCCTTCATAACAGCTCCTGTTCCCAGGGAAAACAAGCCGTTGTTTCAGGCTATCTGCGGTAATCGAGTTCCATCTCCTCATAAAGCGTCCGCAGGTTGTCTGTGCTTTCCCTGTCGATGTCGTTTACATGTTTTAACGTCTTATAGTCTAATTTCTTTTTGATGAATAAAGTGTCAAACCATGTAGCCCACCAGGGAAAAAACATCAGCGGGGTAAGATAGGGCCTTTTTTCCAGAATCGGGAATTTGCCCCTGAGCATTTTGAAGCTGGGAAAAAGCCTGCGTAATACGTATTTAAATTTTGAAGGCGGCGCATCTTCCTTTGATTCCCGAACCGCCCGGGAAACATATAAATTTTTGTTTCGCCCAAAGCACCCGTTTTGAAGCACATACAGAGAAAAAGCATCTTTCCTTACGCCTGCGCCTTCCGGGGAGAACCATTCCTGCGCAAGTGCGCGCAGACGGCGCTCAAACGTTTTATAATGGAGCGGCACGAGTTTTTCTGACAGCGCCTCCCAATCGATTTCCTCCGCGAATTTTTTATAGAACATGTAAAAATCAAGAATCATGCGCGGAGTAATACCGCTGCCGTAAAAGTGTTTCGCCGTATGGTCAATCAAATAAATATACTGGTCTTCAGCCGTCAGCATTTTAACAAACCGGTAGCCGGAATAAGGCTTGGCCCTGCCGGTCATGTCAAGATTAAAAAAAGAGGCCGCCCTGTTTTCCTCCGATACAAGTTTTTTATGAAGCTCGAGCGCAACATATGGCGGTTTGATATATTCGTCGTGTACGCCTGATTTATCTTCCAGGCCGAAATTCTCAGCCTTCAGGTAACCCTCCACACGAGCAAATCCTTTTTCCTCCACCCAAATATCGATGTCTCCCATATAGCGCATAACGCTCTGCGGATAAAGCTGCTTAAAAACGCTGCCCTTGACTGGAATACAAAGTATTTCCCGCTCTTCACAAAAGGCGAGAAGCTTTTCAAGCTCGTACTGCTGATTCAGGTCCTGTGCAAGCGCAAGCTGGTATCCCTTTTTCAGTGCATCCAAGGCCGCGGCGGGGAAGCAATTTTCTTTACGGAACGCCTCAACGCCCGGGTATACAACCTGTGTGAACGCATTTTCTTCTGCAATCCGACAAAAGGCGTGAAAATCAATCCCCTTTGGCGGAGCAGGAGGCGCTTTGCCGTTCACCGCAGAGCCAACCAAACGAAGCAAATATTCCATTTCGCAAAAAAAATCATTCGTTTGCTGCATGTCTCCTCCTTTTACAGCTACATGTCTGGGTCGATTTCCAGCTCTTCAATCATTCGCCTGGCACTTTCAACCTGGCGCTGTTCCTGGTTGAGTGATTTTACATAAGGAATCGTTTTAAACTTTTTGCCTTTTACAAACAAGTTCGATTTCATCTTACTCAACCACCACGCAAAGAGCATAAACGGCACCAGCGCCGGTTTTTTATTCAGTATTGGAAAATTTTCTGACAACACCTTCTTTGAGGGGAACAGGCGTCTCAGAACATATCTGAAAGTTGTTGTTTCGCCCTCGTCCGTAAGCGCCGCGGCGTTTGTGATGACCAGATTACGCAGGGAACCCATTTTACCATTTAGCATAACGAAGCGGGAAAGCGAATCGCTCTGCAGGCCCGCGCCGTCTAACGAAAACCAATCATACGCCAGATGTACCGCCGACTGCGTAAATTTAAAAAGCCCCGTTTCCAAAAGCACGCGCCGCAGGCATTCCCTGTCTACGCGTCCGGAAATTTTTTGCCCAAGGATATAAAAGTCGAGAATCATCCGCGCTGTAATTCCGCCGTGGAAAAAATGATGGACGCAGTGCTCCGACAGATATGCAAAAAAATCCACATCGCTCATCCGGTAGGTATTTCTGCGGCCTTTCCTTAGAACAGCGCGTTCCCAAACGCCGCTGAAAAAGGGCGCGTTTCTTTTGCTGTCGGGAATCAGTTTTTTATGTATTTCTACAATAATCCCGGTACGCTTACAAACGTATTCATCATGTATCTCCCCCGGCGAACGCAGGATGAATCCGCGCCTGATAAGAAACGCATCGATTTTTTCCGAGTCACAGTCATGAATCAGAATATCGGCGTCAATCATATAACGCATTTCCGCCTGCGGGTAAAATTCGCGCAGGCAGCTTCCTTTCAGCAGCATAATATCGATTTTTTCTTCTTCACAGAAGTCGGTCATCAAATTTAAAAATTTAACTCTTTCCGCATCCTGTGAAACGCTTTTTTGAAAATCGACAAAGAGTTTTTCATATATGGAACGTGGAACGGTGTTTGGCGGCAGGGTGGATACCGCATAAAATACAGGACAGGAAAACATCGTTTCAGAAGCGAGTTGGTAGATTTTCCCCCAACTGACATCCAAAGGCGGTTTTATCGCCGCTGTTTCATTGACCGCAGCCTTCACAAGCTCCAGTAAATAGCGGTAATGTTTGTAAAGCATATTGGAAGTATCGCTTGACATTATTTCATCTCCGACTCGGCAATCTTGCCGCCCGCAATCCGCAGATGCCTGTTGCACACGGATTCAGCAGCCTTTTTGTGTGAAACGATGATGCACGTTTTATGGTTCAGCCCCTTGATGTTCTGTAAAAGGCGTTTTTCTGTTTCTTCATCAAGCGCGGAGGTCGCTTCATCCAGAATCAATACCGGCGCGTCCGTCAGGATTGCCCGCGCTATCGCGATACGCTGCACCTGTCCCTCGGACAAGCCCTGCCCGCGTTCCCCAATGACCGTATTGAGTCCGTCGGGAAGCTCCCTGATAAAATCATCCGCGCAGCTGATTTGAGCCGCACGCATGATATCCTCATCGCTTGCGTCGGGGCAGACAAAAGAAATATTTTCTTTTATGGTTCCCGAAAGAAGGAAATTCCCCTGCGGTACATATGCGTATAGCCCGCGGATGTTTTTGTCCACGGGAATGTGCGCCCCGTCTTTCCGTACCAGGTAAATGCTTCCTGTATTCACCGGATAAACGCCCATCAAGAGCTTGGTAAGCGTGCTCTTTCCAATGCCCGAAATTCCCATAATAACGGCAAAATCTCCTTTTTGGATGGAAAGGCTCGTATTTTTCAAGACAACATCGCGGTTGTATTTAAAAGATATATTATCAAATTCAATAGACTGGAGATTTTCATACAGCGCGGCGGTATCGATGTTGTTTTCGTTGATATCCGGCTCGTCCGGTATTTTTTCCAGCTCCATCAACCGCTCTGCGCTCGCCAGGGCGCCGTAATACTGGGGCAGGAAGCTCGATATTTCTGCTACGGGGCTTTGTATTTGGGAAATCAGGGATAGGATTGCGGTCAGCGTACCATACGTAACAGCGCCCGCGACAATGTTCACCGCGCCCCAAAGCAGGCCGTAAAGGTATCCGGCTGAAAAAATAAAGGAAAAGCTCGTGTTCGCAATAATTGAAATCAGGTTACGCCTGACCTTGATTTTATAGTTTTCCGTCTGAAGCTCCTGCACGCGTTCGTCTACCTTGTCTTCCGCGCCGAACACCTTGACCATCAGCAGCCCCGAAATAATCTCCTGCATAAAGGAACGAACCGCACCCTCGGTCTGCTGTACCTTTTTATGCAGGTTTTTCATCTTTTTTCTAAAAATCTGCGATACAACAATAAGCACCGCGGCGCCGGCGACAAATATCAGGGTAAAACGCCAGTCAATCGCCATCAATACGGAGAGCGCGCCTATCAGCTTCGTTATCATAAACGAAAGCGACGGGAGAATCGATACGATAGCGTCAGCGACGACCCCGACATCATTGGTCAGCCGGTTTAAAAGCTCCCCGCTGTGATAGGAGGATACTTGAAAGTATTCCTTCCGAATAATCGTATCGAAAATCTTCCGGCGGTAGTGCATAGTAAGCTTCGCGCCGATATAAAAATAAATATTACGCGAAACAACGCGCAAAAGCAGCTGGAACAGCAGAACACCGCCGTACATGCAGCCGTAAAAAATAACGCCGTCCATACTGCCCGCGACGGCGCTGTCCACAACGCCGCGCGCAATCAGCGCGGTAAAAACCCCGATGAGCGCAAGGATAGCGTAAAAAATAACAATTAATATGATATTACGCAGCTGCGGCCTGGAATTTCTGATAATCCAGAGCAGCGGTGATTTTTGTTTTTCTGTCCTACTTTTTTTCAAAGCAGCCTCGCCCCACTGTTTATGTGCGCTTTCCCAGCTCTGCCATCCTGCGCCTGATTCCTCTGAACCCACGGCGCAGCGGCCTTAGGTTCGTCCAAATTACACTGTAAAGCATGTACATTCGATTTGAAACGCTGTATTTTTTGCCGCCGCGCGTGAAGCCCTTCACGACAGCGATGATATTTTTCTCTGTAATGCCATGCTCGGTGACAACCTGGTTGTCGCCGCACATAATATACCCTTTTGGCGTAACCTTGACGACGCGGTGCAGGACAAAGCTGCCATCCCCGCGCCTGTAGAACGCCAAATCATATTTATTCAGCCGGCCCTTTACACCTGTAAGAAGCGCCGTATCCGTTTCGTTATGAAGGAGAGGAAGCATGCTTGTCCCTGTAACGGTAATGCTCACATCGCTGCCCCGCGCTATCGATTCGCTCAGCACGGGGTATAAGTCCGACATCGAGACCCGTTTATTCAAGCAAATCCGCCTCTCTGAGCTTGTTTAAAAAGCTGGCGATTCCTACCTCGGCAGTTTCCTCATCCACTTCGTATTCCATAAGCATTGCCTTTAAAAGCGTTTCCTCATCGGCGTCCTTTTGAAGCTGCTGCCAGAGGAACGCCCCGGTTTCATTTAAATTAATCATCCCGTTGAAATCCACGGTGGCTTTGCCGACAGGAACAACCACGTAGCTGTCCGCAACCTTTCTGAGCAGGTAGTCCGATTTAATTTTCATAAAAACCCATCCTCTCAAGGATTTATCATATAATGGTTTCCGATACTATTTTAACAGCTTCCACATCCATTGTACAGTCCAATTTGTAGACCGGTACGCTTTGAATCAGCTGGTCCGCAAAAGCAAGCACCATGTCCAGCTTGCCGGCGCTTGTGCGATGTACCGTCTGCATAAGCAGCAAGGGTAATATCTGAGCAGTTTTGAAAAGCCTTTCAATATGGTTTTCTTTCCCACGGTTTAAAAAAATGATTGCGCCAAGGGGAGCCGTAATATTTTCGCATTCCTGCGAATTGCCGCACCATGGGGTTCCGCAGGCAAAAAAAGCACCGTCTATCAGGCGGACGACAGGCTTGTCGTCGTTTATAATAACGGCTTTTTCATTTCCGAAATACTGCTGCCACAGCTTCGTATGGGTCGTTTTCCCAACGCCGCTGTCCGCTGAAAAAAGATAAGCCTTTCCATGAAACAGCAGCGCCGACGCATGCAGGACGATTGCGTCATATTTGATTACCTCAGAGGCAAAAAAATTACAGGTGCAGATATTCTCCGCATCAGAAAGCGTCAGATGCGGCCGTTCCCTAAGCCAGCGCTCATAATCCCAGCGCTTATAAGGAATCGTAATTTGTGCAGGAAAGCTACCGTCCGTTTTAAATTTTTCTGATGTTGTTAAAATCTGTGTAAACTGCGGCTCCATATATACATGCAGCCCTGCAATCCGGTACGTTCCCATAAATGCCTCCCAAACAAATCAAGGCAGACAGATTGCTCTGTCTGCCTTGCTGCTTCACTTGGTTTGTGGCGTATTTACCACTCAATATCATCGACAGGTGTGTCGACAATCGGATCGGGATCCTTCGGCACGCTAGAATTTGTGGCCAAAATATCCTCGAGCTGTGTGAATTTTACTACCTCGATCTCAGGTCTTGTAAATACTTTTTTCATTTAAAAGCCCTCCATTGCATCAGGACTGCGCGCCCGGCGCTACCGTTACCGCATCGCTGATATACAGCACACCGTCAACTACGATAAACGCGTAAACCGTCATCGTCTTGTCTGCGGAAACGCCGACAGGAGCCGATGCTACATAATTATAGCGGCCGTCGCTGTTCATTACGCCGGAATCAGTGTACTCTTTGATGTTTCCATTATACACGGAGGACGCACCGTTGTCAAGATAATCCTGAATGGCGGTCGCCGCATCAGCCGGAGCTGCACCGACAAAGCGGAACACGCCGTAACGCGGGGCATCGCCCTGATTGATTGCATTGACGCCGAAATACATGAGGATTTTGCTGGAATCGGTAACGGTGTCAAAAATCGGGCTGTCAATCGAAACAGCGGGCTCCTTGACGACCGGCTGGTCGGATTTTACAGCTTCAACTACCAGGTCGGCCGTTACGATATATGAAAAAGCCTTGTCGTAGCTGACAATCTTGCCGTTTACCGTCCAATACGCGAAATTATCCGCGCCGCAAATAAGCGTTACCGTTTCGCCGTATGCAAAAGAGCCTTCCGTTCCGCCCGTCATGGTAACTGTTTCATCAGGAGAAGCAAGCGTTACCGTGTGGGTCTTTGCCTCGAGCTTATAGGTAAGGGTTTTGTCGCCAGTGATGTTTGCAAGGTCTTCCGGTGAGAACTGAGCGACATACTCCTTATCCTTCATCGTCGGGAGCGCGGGTGTTTTTGCCGTACCGCCCTCTTCAACGACCGACTCGCCGAGTACGTTGCCCTGGTCGTCAGTAAAGGTCACAGTATATGTGGCGGGTTTTGCATCGGGTGTGTAATCGACCCAAGCCGCTTTATCCGCAGTACTGCTGCTGTAGAATTTGCCATTGATTTCACCGAGCGTCTTCCATGCGTCAAAAGCGACAACCTGTGCCTTCCAGTTACCATTGTCCAAAGCCTGGAGCTGCATTTTGTCAAAGCCGCCCCACGGAACAACAGCATTGTCGATTACAGCAACATAAGAAGGCTGGCCGTTGACTGTTTCACCCGTTGCAGTCATGTTTACGCCAATCCACGTGTTTTTATCCTTTGATGTGCAGGCGTTCACCTTAATGGTATAGCCCGCGTCGAGCCACGCCTGCTGCGGGCAGAAATAAAACGTTGTGTATGTATGGGGAGCCTCTGTGGGAGCCTCGGTCGGCTGCTCTGTCGGGGGCTCCGTAGGCTCTACCGTCGGTTCTTCCGTAGGAGTTTCAGTAGGTTGCTCTGTCGGAGGATCTGTAGGCTCTACCGTCGGTTCTTCCGTAGGAGTTTCAGTAGGCTGCTCTGTCGGAGGCTCCGTAGGTTCTACCGTCGGCTCTTCCGTAGGAGGCTCTGTGGGCTCGGCAGGTGTATAAACATCCCAGGTACCCTTCCATGCCTTTGCGCCGCCGCTGAGGTTCGTATAGAAGTTTTTATCCTTTACAGATGCGACGTTGCCAGTCTGCTCGAAGCTGGCGGCAGACCAAGAATCCGTATTAACAAAGCAATAGCCTTCCTGGCCCACAACCGGGTCCTGCGGGAAGGTGTAAGAATAAATGTTGCCTTCGACCAATGTCATTTCCGCAAAGGTGCTCAGGCCAAAGCTCCAGCCGTAAATATAGACCTTGCTCCATTTTGTGTTGGTGTTGTCGAAGTAAATGGTCTTGGGGCCATATTCGTAAGAGGGCGGGGTATAGGAGTCTGTCCACGTACCGCCGTTACCACCGCTGTTGATCTGGAATACGTTCTTCGACGCAATATCAGCCGGAATCGTTACTTCAAACGAATTCCACGCAGCCGAAGTTTCTGTTTCAGAACGTGTAAATACAGCTTTCGTGTAGTCGCCCGCGGGAAAGTACAGTTTACAAGGGACTACACAGGGTAGGTATCTGACGGGAGGGGTTCCG
>UQFO01000016.1 GCA_900540275.1 uncultured Oscillospiraceae bacterium
AAAAACTTGGGAAAGGGAGCGAAAAAAATGCCTTGGGAGGAACGAAAATTGAAAGATTTACGTAGAAAATTTGTACAAGCCTGTTCAACCGAAAAAATTAGTATGAGCGCCTTGTGTAAAGAATATGGAATTAGCCGAAAAACCGGGTATAAATGGTTAAATAGGTACCAAACAGGGGAACAGTTGGAAGACCATAGCCGCAGGCCCCTGTCTTCCCCCAATAAAACCCCGCTGGAATTAGAAGCATTAATTATTCAAACCCGTCTCAGTCATCCAACATGGGGAGCGCGAAAGCTTTTGCGTCTTCTGCAAAATCAGGGATACCATTCGCTCCCCTGCGCAAGTACTGTATGCAATATTCTCAAACGCAATGGTCTAGTTTCTTCTCGGGCCAGCGCTATGCATACTCCCTACAAACGTTTTGAACGAAAACATCCCAATGAGTTATGGCAAATGGACTTTAAAGGTGACTTTGTCATGGAAAACGGGAAACGTTGCTATCCTTTAACGCTTCTGGATGACCATAGCCGTTATTCCCTATGTATTTCTGCGCAGCCTAATCAACAATGGCCTGGGGTTCATCATGCCCTTCAGGAACTTTTCCAAATTTACGGCCTGCCGGATGTTATTCTTTCAGATAACGGACCTCCTTGGGGAAACGGACATAGGGGAATCACTAAATTCGAGCTATGGATGATGAAATTGAATATTCTTCCAATCCACGGGAGGGCTATGCACCCCCAGACGCAGGGGAAGGAAGAACGTTTTCACCGTACCCTGAAAGAAGATTTACTTCTGCGCAGTTCAATCAGCGACCTGGCACACGCCCAGCGTCTCTTTGATGCTTACCGCCAGGAATACAATTCGGTGCGTCCCCACGCAGCACTTGATATGGCTACACCAGATGAATTCTATGCAACCAGTAGCCGAAAGCTCCCTTTCCGTCTGGAAGTGCCCGCATATCCTTCTAGCAGTATTACGTGCAGGGTCAACTTAAAGGGTTATGTTGTTTACAAAGGTATTTCCTATTACATCAGCGAGAATCTTGCGGAACATACTCTTGCTATCCGGGAGCTTCCTGATGATTGTATCCAATTTTGTTATGGCAACTTTGAAGTTGCCAAATATGACCTTGTTGAACATCTCCTAATTTCCCATAAAATCTCCCGCCTTGATACTCTTTGAATCTGTTACCCTTGTCCCTGTACTTTTTGTTACCTTTGTTGGGCTTGACATTCGATGGGTTCCCTTACGGCTTACGGGCGGCAAAGCATCGCGCCGCCCTCCGCCTATCCCTCCACAACCGATTCAAGGAGCGAAGCCCCTTGAAAATCCCCCTAAGAGGAAACTATCCGTTCCTCGTTTTTGTAGGCGAGATAGTATGGGACCGCTGTGCGCCGCGCCTTCGCGCGGAATATTTCGCTGAATTAGTCTTTACAGAAAAAGAACCCAAACAGCGTTTTTACGTTGTTTGGGTTCTTTAATTACTATTTTTGCTGATAATCTAAAATATCATCAACGTTACACTTTAAAACAAAACATATTCTCGCCAACAAGTCGAGATCTAGCCTTTGCACATCGTTTTCATACCACCTGTCAATAACTTCAAAGCGTGTATCTACTAAATGTGCTAGAGCGTTTCGGCTGATATCTCTCTCGAGCATAAGCTCTTTTAGTTTTAAACCAATTCTTCCATATTCCTTTATCTTGATTACCGAATCCATATTATCCATTCTTTTATCCCCTTTATCCTAATACTATATTTAAAGTTACATATTGACAATTCGCCTATTTATAGTTACTATATAGATAGTAATCAAAAAGGAGATGCACTATCATGACAAAGAAGTATAAAAGATTATCTGATTTATCCACGGGTCTTACTCCAGAGCAGGCAGTTCAAAGGTATTCCGAACAATCACTCCAAAATGAAATTACAAATGTTAATGATGACAAAAAGCAAGGTGTTTTTTATTTAAGAGCAAACTCCGAAATTTTAGAAAAAGCAAAGCTTCTCGCAATGCGCAAAAAATTGACAGTGTCTACTTTAATAGAAAAATTAATACAAGAAAATTATGATAAAATAGATTTTAAAAAATAAAATTACAATCACTGTATATATGACATACAGCTGTCATCTTATCTCCGGTATAATAAGGCTACCGAATCAATCGGAGACTAAAAATAAAAAGGAGAATTACAATGGAAGAAAGATTTTGCCAATGCTGCGGTATGCCAATGGGACAGACTGATGAGCTGTATGGTACAAACACGGATGGTTCCAAAAGCACGGATTACTGCAAATATTGCTATGATAAGGGCGTGCTTGCCGACTGCACGATGGAGGAAATGATTGAAGGCTGCATTGCGCCGATGGTTGAGAACAACCCCGGCATGACGCCGGAAACGGCGCGTACCATGATGCAGCAGTTCCTGCCGACGCTCAAGCGCTGGAAAAACCAGTAAAACCGGGACTGGACGCCAAACATGGAACATGAAGCTGGATTGCTTACAGAAGAATATAGCAGATTTTATCCGAGCCGATTATTAAAGAACACATCTTTTATAAAAGCAGCGGGCCATATGGCCCGCTCTTTTTAATGGTTTACAGCATAAATGCCCCGGTAAAACAGAACAAGGCCAGCAGCCTTAACGGGCTGCTGACCTTGCTTACCTATTTTAAATATTGAAACGGGCTTGGACGGAATCAATAATTCCGATGGCCGCCGTTATAGCCGCCCCTTCCGCCTCTTCTGTCCCTGTCTCCCGAAGGAGCATGCGGGCGCCTGGGCGGAAGCTCATTTTCGGGCTTTAAGCCCTCTACTTCAATGAGCGCTTCCCTTCTGGAAAGGTTGAGCCTGCCCTTTTCGTCGATTTCGAGAACCTTTACGAGGATAATGTCGTCCACATTGACGACGTCTGTGACCTTTTCGGTACGTTTGACGTCGAGCTGTGAAATATGGACGAGGCCTTCCTTGCCGGGCGCGATTTCAACAAACGCGCCAAAGTCCATCAGCCTTGTAACCTTACCCTTGAAAATTTCGCCGGGCTGCGGGTCTTTTGCGATGGTATCGACAATCGAAAGCGCCCTCTTACAGTTTTCAACGTCCAGGCCGCTGATGAATACATGGCCGTCCTCTTCAATATCAATCTTAACCTCGCAGGTCGCCTGAATTTCCTTAATGACCTTGCCGCTCTTGCCAATCACCTCGCTGATTTTGTCAACGGGAATCGTCGTCGTCATCATTTTGGGCGCATAGGAAGAAAGCTCCTTGCGCGGCTCGGGAATCGCCTTGAGCATAATTTCGTCGAGAATATAAATTCTCGCCCTGTGCGTCTTTTCAAGCGCTTCCTTGACCATTTCAGGGGTCAGCCCGCTGATTTTCAAATCCATCTGGATTGCGGTAATACCCTCGTGCGTACCGGCTACCTTAAAGTCCATATCGCCGAAGAAATCCTCAAGCCCCTGGATGTCGACCATGGTCATCCAGCGGTCGCCTTCTGTGATTAACCCGCAGGAAATACCGGCGACAGGCGCTTTAATCGGGACGCCGGCGTCCATCAGCGCGAGTGTGGAGCCACAGATGGAGCCCTGGGAAGTCGAGCCGTTGGAAGAAACGACTTCGGAAACGAGCCTTAGTGCATACGGGAATTCCTCAACCGGCGGGATAACCGGGACAAGCGCTCTTTCCGCAAGCGCGCCATGGCCGATTTCGCGGCGGCCCGGCCCTCTGCTCGGACGCGTTTCACCGACCGAATAGGACGGGAAATTATAGTGATGCATATAACGCTTGAATTCCTCGCTGTCAATACCGTCGAGCATCTGCTGGTCGCTGACCGGGCCGAGTGTCGCCGCGGTAAGGACCTGCGTCTGGCCTCTCGTAAAGAGGCCGGAGCCGTGAACCCTCGGAAGAAGGCCAACCTCGGAGGCGAGCGGGCGAAGCTCGTTCATGCCTCTGCCGTCTACGCGCTTCTGCTCGTCGAGCAGCCAGCGGCGAACGACGAATTTCTGCGTCTTGTACAGGCACTCGTCGATTTTAGCTTCCTGGTCGGGATATATCTCATCAAACTTTTCGTGAACCTTTTCATATACGGGCCTTAAACGCTCGTCGCGCACCTTTTTATCGTCGGTGTCGAGCGCAAGCTTTACGTCCTCAATAGCAAACGCCTTAACCGCCTCAAGCATCTCCTCATCCGGCTCGTTGCTCGGGTAAGAGAACTTTTCCTTGCCGATTTCCGCCTGGATGCCCTTAATGAACTCGATGATTTTCTGGTTTGCCTCATGGCCGGCCATAATGCCGTTGTACATAACCTCGTCGCTTACGATATCGGCGCCCGCCTCAATCATGGCGATGCGGCTGTCGGTGGAAGCAACCGTCACGGCCATTTTGGAAGCCTCGCGCTGCTTTTCATTCGGGTTGATAACGAACTCGCCGTCCACATAGCCCACGGAAACGCCGGAAATCGGGCCGTTCCACGGGATATCGGAGATGGTGAGCGCTATGCTTGTACCAACCATCGCGGCAATTTCGGGCGAGCAGTCCGGGTCGACGGACATGACGGTGCAGACGACGGAAACGTCGTTGCGCATATCCTTCGGGAACAGCGGGCGAATCGGCCTGTCAATCACGCGAGATACCAGGACCGCCTTCTCTGACGGGCGGCCTTCCCTCTTAAGGAAGGAGCCGGGGATTTTGCCAACCGCGTAGAGCTTTTCCTCAAAATCGACAGAAAGCGGGAAAAAGTCGATGCCGTCGCGCGGTTTTTCTGACGCGGCGACCGCAACGTTTACTACGGTTTCCCCGTAGCGGACAAAGCACGCGCCGTTTGCGAGCTGTGCGATTTTGCCTGTTTCCACCACGAGAGGGCGGCCGGCAAAATCGGTTTCAAAAACCTTGTAGTTTTCAAACATGGAATTACCTCCTGAAAGAATAATATTTATTTTCACAGGAGACGCACCGCTTAGCAATAAAACCGATATTTATGCCGTTTTCGTCATAAAACAGGTAAATACCCGTTTCACTGC
The DNA here is from genome assembly GCA_900540275.1 of uncultured Oscillospiraceae bacterium. GTDB lineage: Bacteria > Bacillota > Clostridia > Oscillospirales > Acutalibacteraceae > Scatavimonas. The sequence goes on from UQFO01000016.1 coordinate 5,027, forward strand.
TAAACCGATTGCAGCCGCCTGTAAAATTACAAAAAATGACTAACAGGGCAGACGGCAAAAGCCGCCTGCCCCGAATCCTGCAATTATTTACGGATGCCGAGCCTTGCAATAATAGAACGGTATCTTTCAATATCGCTCTTAATCAGGTAGTTGAGCAGGCTTCTTCTCTGTCCAACCATTTTCAGCAGGCCCCTGCGGGAATGATGGTCCTTCTTGTGAACCTTAAGATGCTCGGTCAGGTCGTTGATTCTCTTGGTTAAGAGAGCAATCTGCACCTCGGGAGAACCAGTGTCGCCCTCATGAAGAGCATACTCCTGCATAATCGCATTCTTTTCTTCTTTTAACATAACCTAAATTCCACCTTTTTATTATTTGCCCTGCCGGAAATTCCGCAATCTCAGATAAAGGAAGGTGAAAATCCTTAAAAAGGCTTACTCCAATATCCGTGAAAGGGGCATTGCACCAGAGGATTATAACACACCCGGCGCATAAAGTAAAGTGCTTTCCCCAGTTTTTCCAGGTTTGTCCAATTTATCAGGACTGCTGGTCCCGCAGCCTGTTTGCCAGCCTTACCAAAAGCTCCTTCTGTTCGCTTCTGGACATCATACGGTAATCGATAATCAGCTGTTGCTCATCGTCGGCAAGCTCATAGATTTTTTCCTTTTCAGACACGGTCATCTTTTTACCTGAACGCCCCTTCGGTTTTCCGGTTACAAAGTCGCTCAACGCTACAAATTCCTTCGGAAGCTCCCCGTCGTTTACACACTCTAAAAATTCCCGGTAAGGAATGCATAAAATTTTAATAAGCTTCATCATGGTATTGATGCTGGGCGTCGTCTTTCCGATTTCATAATAGGTATATGTGGAACGGTCTACGCTCAGTGCCGTAGCTACCTGTCCCTGAGAAAGGCCGCAATTCTCTCTGTAGCGTTTTAAAAGCTCCGGCAACATCTTTTTCGACTTATTACTCATCCTTTTAAGACCCCCAACGGCATTATTAATATTGCCCGCTGAGTTTATTATAATTACTTGCCGGTAAATTTATGTCATTGTGTGAAGAGCTATCACTCACTTTTTCTATCGTGCATAAAGCACTGAAAAAATGCCGGCGGCGCGAAGCATAGCGCCTGAAAAATGAAAGAAAAGAAATATAGTCTTCCCACCGGACGTTTTCAGGAATAATCGAAAAAAAGAGTTTTCACTCTTGACGAAAGGAACCCGGACTGCTATAATATTATGGCGGTTGAAATTTGCTACTGTGGCTCAGTTGGTAGAGCAGCGCATTCGTAATGCGCAGGTCGTCGGTTCGAGTCCGACCAGTAGCTCCATATTAAAAAAAACTGGCTGTTATTAAACAGCCAGTTTTTTTATTGTACATTCAGCGTTTTGGCCCGATATCGACTACTGTAATTTCCGGCGGATTATTGATTCTGGGAATCCACCATTTGTTGCTGCCAAGCCCCTTTGAAATAATAATGGAGGAGCCGTTTTTCGTATGAAAGCCGTCGCAGTATTCTGGAAACAGGCCCTCCTGGTTCGGCGCTACAAGCCCGCCGAAAAACGGTACGCGCACAACACCGCCGTGCGTATGCCCGGACAGCATCAGGTCAATATCGTATTCGCTGAGCCGCCAGATAAAATATTCGGGGAAATGGCATAAAAGCAGCTTGTAATTTTTCTGTTTGCTGAAATCCTCAAGAAAATAACGCTGCGGGTTATCAAAGTCCGGAGCAAACGCATCATAAAACGGATAATAGCAAAGCCCGCCAATTGTTATTTTTTTATCCCCCACCGGAATTTCCGCCATATCATTCTTGAGGTATACGGCACCCGCCGCCTGTATCTTTTCTGCAAACCCATCCGGGTCCTGAAGATTGAGCTCATGATTTCCAAACACATAATAAACCGGCGCAATTTTTTTCAGCTGCTCAATCAGCGGCAGGACAACCTGCTCGTCGCTGTCTTCATCGGAATTCATGTCTCCTGTCATAGCTATCAAGTCCGGCTTCAGCCCGCCGACCTTTTGCACCAATTCGCGGTTGCCCTGCCCGAACTCCTTATTATGCAGGTCGGCCAATTCGACAATCCGGACGCTTTGGCTGAGTTTATCCGTCGTCACATCGTAATGCGCAACCGTCAAATGCCATTGGTCGGCGATTACAAAAATCACGCAGAAACCAAACATCAATAAAATAATCGACGCAATGAGAAGCCTTCTTCTTTTATGATATGTTTTCTTTTGCATAAGCAACCCTTATCGATAAAGATATTTTAATCCTGACAGCCGCTTTGTTTGTGACAGCTTTTCATTAAGCAGCCCGGGCGGCGCGGACCCCGCCGCCTTAATAAAGTATGCCGTGATACCGTGCCTTTGACAGTCCCAATATCAGGCACAGTAAATTTAATGCACATAAAAAATAAAGCACTCATTTGGCGAAGCGTTCCGTACAGCCAGCCGCCTCTCTTTCCATTTTAACTCTTTTTAATGTGCTAAAAAGAAAGAAATCCGTTGGCAGGGTAAACTTTCCCAAAGACTATCGTCTTATTTCTTTATCCGTTTCAGCCTGTTATTAATTCTGCGCATGTTATACCTGATTTTTTGCCCGAGCTTTTCCGCCGTGGAAAGCCGGAGGCATTTTTCCACCAGCTTGTCAAAGGGGATTGAATCCACATTCGCAAAAAAGTACGCCCGTTTTTTATGGGGTACGGACGCCTTCAGAAGGGATTGGTTATAAGCCACCGCCTTCTGCGCGTCCGCCGGCCTAAAGACCAGGCTGTCCTGCACATGTTCAAACAGCTGCCTCCCCTTTTGGCTGTGGATAAACAGCAGGGACAGCCCCTTGTCGTCGTCCAGCTCCGGTTCGAGCTGCTCAACTCCCCAGTAGTCCGCAAGCGTGATGTCAGCAGGCTGTTCATACGATTTAAATACGCAGGCCCCGCAGGAGGGCCGCAGGCTCAAGTTTTTAATGAAAGCCTGAAGATACGGGTCTTCCCGGGCCGTTGCACGGTAGCCGCCGCCAATTTTTTCGATTTTAAGGCGGTACTTTTTCCAGCCGTCGTCCTTATTGCGGAATTCTACCGCGCGTACCTCTTCCCCCTTGTTTACAAACGCAAGGTACTTATCCCAAATTTTTGGGGAAGGTACGCCGTGGCAGATGATGCTTTGTGTAAAAAGCTTTTCATAATCCTTCTTTAAAAAAGCGCGGAGCCCCGCAATCTGGCAGGGCGTTCCCGTGTAAAGAACAGGCCGGTTCTCCTTTAAAATATCCAGCGCACGCCTGTATGTACCATCCGTACGGCTTTGCATATATTTGGAGGAACGCAGTTTGTAAAGCTCCTCCGGTTTTTCTACACAAATATGGCGCACTTGGAAATCCGCATCAAACGCCGCCCCGAACACCGCGCCGCCCTGGCTCAGAATATATTGTGCAAGCGCCGTAAAAACGCCGCCGGAGGAGCTTTGCCTGCGGACGGCTTCGTCGCGGTTATATGCGGAGTATGTCTTTTGGACTGCCAAAAACGGCGGTTTACGCAAAACAGGACAGGTATTCCCGCACAGGCCGCAGTCAACACAGCGTTTTGTATCGATTTGCGGATAAAGAAACCCTTCCCCGTCCTTATTCATTGCGATACAGCCCTGCGGGCAAACGGCCATACATGCGCCGCAGCCGCAGCATTTGTCTTTTTCTGTTATCGAAAGCATTGTTTAACCCTTTTTCAGTAATTTATTTTTCAGCTTGACAGCCGGCTCCCTTACCAGGTTTTTCTCATACCGGTTCATCATCAAAAAATATGCCAGGGGCATATAAAGCAGCGTATACACGACGGCGCCAAGCAGAAAGCTGCCCCATGAATTTATGGTGTAGTACTGTGTCGCCAGCAGTCCCAGGACCGTCATGGCCACCGCTACCGGGCTCATTTTCAAGATATTGAGCCAAAATTTTGGTATATTGATTCCGACCTTTTTATAGTAGTACCAATTCATGATAAAGCCGTTTCCAATCGCATAGGCGGCGCATGAACAGGCCGCGGCGCCGATAATCCCGTAATAACGAACGGCAACCACGGTAGTAGCCGCGTTGACCAGCGCTATAATCAAATACATGACCGCACGGAACCGGTGCCGGTTCTGCGCAATCACAATACTCAGCCCCGTATTTTGTATCAACGGCACCAATACGGGTATCAGCGTAAGAAGAGCGACAGGGTATGCCTGTCCGTAGTCTTCGCCCGCCCATATCAGTATAAATTGCTGTCCGAACACAATAAAAGCAGAAATAATAAAGGATACCAGGATATATTGGATTCTTCCTACCCGGATAAAAATATCCGTCAGTTCTTTTTTCGTACAGTTTGTAAACACCATATTGGTGATACGCGGCGTCAGGACGCCGCTGATTGCCGACGAAATAGACGTTACGATTGTATTGAACGTTGCGCCTACATTATATACGGCAACCGCGGCGGTACCAATCATCGCGCCAATAATGAGCTTATCCGTGGACCAGTAAAGCATATCGACAACCATGCCCAGGAAGATGAAGGCGGAAAAGGCCACCAGCTCTTTCATGATGCCGAACGGCATATTTTTAAATTTCGGCCTGATTTTGAGTACCTTCAGGCAATAAATCAAATTAGCGCCATACATAATCACATGTATGATTGTGGTTGCAATAACAAGGCCGACAGAGGCAAAGCCCAGAAAAAGCATCAACAGGTTCAGGCAGGGCGCCAGTACGGTTGTAAGCATTTCCGTCAGCTTTTTGAATATATAACGCTCATGCGCCAATATCACTGAGGAAAATGCGCTGAACATAAACGTAATGGCTGTATTGACAGTCATCAGGATGAGCAGAAGCTGCATACGGCTAAGCTCTTCCGCGCTGAGCTTTGCGGAATAAATAAGCCCGCAGTTGAACGCGCAGACCATACCAACAGCCAGGACAACCAATGTCAGCACGCCATAAATAGCGGTGAAAAGGCCGAGCATCCGCTGTTCGCCTTCTTTATCCCCCTGCGCCCTGTATTTGGTCAGGTAACGCACCACCGTACTGCCTATTCCAAAGCTCAGCAGGGACAGGTAGCCAACTACGGAATTCGCGAGGCTGTAAAGCCCGTATTCGGACTGACCCAGCATCTGCAGCATAATGGGGGTATATATAATCGGGATGATGCTGCTTAGCGCAAGATTCACATAGGACAGCATAACTCCTGATTTCAGCTGGTTTCTCTTCAAGGCAAATTACTCCCTTAACAGGTCGATTTCTTTTCCGGCATCCAGGGCCTTCGCGCAATAAGCCGGCATAACAGCCTGCAGGCGCGCACGGATGGTGGCTTCGTTCTTCAGCAGCCACGCAAATGCCTGCGCGAGGTTGTCCCTGCCGCGCAGCGACTGTACAGGAAGCACATAGCCCTCTTCCGTGCCAAACAGGTCTTTGGCGATTCCACGGGCCTTGACGGAATAGCCGAGCACAACGGTCGGCACACACGAGGAATACGCGGCAATGGTCGCGTGGGTCCTGGCCCCTATAAACAGGCGGCACCGCGCTATAAAGCCCTTGAGCTCCATGCAGTTGTGGTCTTCCAGAAGAACTACCCTGCCGGTATCCTGAAACATCTCATACAGCTTCTTATGGATGATACGGTCGTCCATGTTCCCCCATACGACGTGGGGAATTAAAGCAATCTGCATATCAGTTTCCTGAATGATATACCGGATAAGCGTCACCGCGGCCTCCAATGTTTTGCCGCTGTCACGCTCAAAGCTAATTACGGTAGGGCTGATATTGATTCCCACCGTATTCCTTTCATCAAAGCCTTCCGGCAGCGGAAGCTTGACCGTATCCAGCTGAAAGGCAGGGTCCGGGTATAGCCTTGTGTTCGGGTTTACCCTTTTGAGCGCTTCATAGCTGATGCTTTCCCTTGCCGTAATCAGGGAATATCCGGCTAAATCCCGGGCCATCTCCTCCCCAATTAAATCCGGCTCGACCGAGCAGCCCCACAATACAGTTTTAACCCCTTTTTTTTGAAAGTTGGCATTGAGAATTTCATATTGCTCAAAACCACTGTAGCAATAGTTATCCCCGCCGATGGAAAGGGCAATATCCCCCTTTCCATACGTCTTGAATAAATGCTTAAAGGGCAGTTTTTCGGCATAGGAGCGGTCGTTCCTTAGGCGTATGAGCAGCGACGCCAGAATGCGCTGTACAGACAGCCGGCTGCGCGGACGCTCCTGGCATTCCACCGGCAAACAGCTTTGCAGGCCGTATTTTATATCCATTTCCTTTCGCATGGAGTAGAGAATGAGGTCGCTCGCATAACCCTGCAATATTTTGCAGGTACCCCTTACAATCGCTTCGCAGCCATGGTTTCCCGCGCCGCCGTGTGAATAAAGAACCAATTTTCCCATAACCAGTTTATCTCCTTAGCCCTGATAATCGGTTGAATCCGTTTTTTACAGGTCGTATCCAATCTTTCCATCGAGCTGTGTGAACATCTCTTCCTTTTCCTGCTGGGTCTTATCAGAAAACAATTTATGAAACACCGGATTCGTCTGCATTTTCTGCCTGTTTTTTTCTATATATTCGTCATACGTACAAAGAACGCGGTACGGGTTGCCTGCAATAACTACATTGTCCGGCACATCTTTTGCAACCACCGTACCCGCACCCACTATGACCCTGTTTCCTATTTTGGTACCCGGCAGCACAATGCTGCCGAAGCCGATGAATACGTCGCTTCCGATAGTTACCCTGCCCACCTTGCTGTAGCCCAACGCCTTTTTTGTGCTGGCGTCGTGTGCAAGCAGCGTAGCGTTTGTAATCGTAACATTGTCTCCTATCGTAATCAAGAAGCTGTGGCAGCCGTCTATCCTGCTGTTGATTAAATCCACATTTTCCCCTATTTTACAGCCTGCCTCCCGCAGATATTCCACCTGGCTTTTCGGCTTTACAAAAATTCTTTTTAATCTGCTCAGCATACGTCTACTCCTTTGCCGCGTTTCCTATCAAATTGTAAAATAACGCCATAACTTTTTCCGGGCGGTACAGCCCCGCCGTTTTCTCCGCATTCTCCGCCACGCGGTTACAAAGCGGGGGCTGTTGGAGCAGCGGTATAATCCCGCCGCAGATATCGCCGGCTGCGGGACGCGTCAAAATCCCATTTTCCCCGTTTTTGATAAACTCCGCCGGGCCTAAGGACGCGGCGGCCACCACTGGCCTTGCAAGCGCCATAGCCTCCAGCACAGATATCCCCTGCGATTCCACTAACGACGGATGGACATAGATATCGGCTGCTTTGATATACGGGTACGGGTTTGACAGGCTCCCCAGCAAAAACATGCTGCCGGATAGGCCGTCACCCTCTATTTTATCAGAAATTTCTTTTTCCTGCGCGCCGCTGCCGATTAAATACCATTTGACCTGAAATCCGCGCTGTATCAGCATTTTGCATATGTCCGGGCAAATAACCATATTTTTTTCAGGCGACAGCCTGCCGATGCTTACAATTTTGATAGTCCCGCCGCCATGCATATCCGCCTGATATTCCTCTGCTTTTTTTTTAATTTCGTCCGCGTCGATCATATTTGGTACGGTAACAAGCTTTCCGTCCATACCGGGAAACTCATGCAAAAGCAGCTGCCGGCAGCCTTCCGACACCGCCGCGACAAAATCCATTCTATCATAGGCGAGCCTCAGGCTGCGCCGTTCATTATCGCGGAGCTCAATTGCCCCATGGTGCCACCAGCTTATTTTTTTGTCCGCCCTTACCGCATACGCGGCAAAATCGGTACAAAAGCCCGGCCTGTATGCGACGGCGCAGTCGTAATTCTTTTTAAGCCGCCGGAACAGCCCCCGCGCAAAACGCAGCGAACCCATCCCGAAAAGCTTACAGAACAGCATAACGCTCCTGAGTGCAAGCGTAAAGCCGTCCCGTTCCCTGAGCGCCCGCCTGACACACGCGCCGCAGGAGCCAAAGGTTTTCGTAATGTCGTAAAATATAACGTTGACCTCCCCGGGGAGCTCGCCGGCATATTCCCCCATGCCTTCAAACAGCAACAGGTCAACATGGTATTTTGTATAATCGATATGCCGCAGAATATCTGTCAGGGAACGTTCGCAGCCGCCCGGGTTCAAATGCCCGTTGATAAATAGCAAATTTTTCAATTGATTTTCTCCTGTACTGGTCAAAGCAGCCTGTTTTTTAAAAGTAAAATCCTTATTTTAAGTTTAAAACTGATGTTTTCCGGCATACGAAAGCCCTTCCATGCCGTCTTCAGCTCCTCAGAGGAAGAAATTTTACGAATTCTTTCCCTTTTTTCCTTTTCGGGTAAATCGGACGAGCGCAGCTCGTTTATCGCGTTAAACGCAAAATAAATGGCCTGAACGCTCAGCTGCAGCGTGAAATCGTAATCCTCCGCCTGTAAAAAGAACGCGCGTGACAAGCCGATAATACGCTGAAACACGTCCCACTTGTCGAGATGGAGCGTATGGGTCGTAGACGAAGCGTTGTAACAGTAGTGGTAAAGGTATTTGTGCTTCAGGTAACAGAAGGAATCCGCATAATAGGCTATCTGGGAACCAAACAGGCTGTCCTCACAATATTTAGCGCCTTCGTCGTACCGAAGGGCGTGCGTTTCCAGAAGGGAGCGCTTTACAAGGCACAGGCAGTTTGAAATCGTAGGTGGGAACTCAATTTCCTCCCGCATCAATAAGCAGGGGAAATATTCGCGGTACATCTGCTCCTTTGTATAGTAGCCTTCCCGGAGCGGCTGCCCAATGTAACGCGCATTGCCCTGCGCGTTTTCCCTTATTCCGTCGCACAGTATCAGCTGCGCGCCGTTTTGCTGCGCCTCGCCGTACATCTGCCCGTACATATCCGGCTCAATATAATCGTCGGAATCGGCAAAGCCGACGTAATCGCCCCGGGCAATATCGATTCCTTTATTCCTGGCGCTTGCGGCGCCTCCATTTTCTTTATGTACCACACGTACCCGGCTGTCCTTGTCGGCGTAAGCATCGCAAAGCTCGCCGCTGCCGTCTATAGAGCCGTCATCAATTAAAATCAGTTCTATATCCTGCAGGGTCTGGCCCAGGATGCTGTCGACGCACCTGCAAAGAAAACGTTCGCTGTTATATACGGGTACAATCACACTGACCGCGGGCATTGCGCCACCTCCCTTATTCTTCTTCGTGCTGATGCCGCAGCCTGTTGCGCAGCGCGACCAGGTTCTTTTTGCCGATTCCGGCAGTAACAGCCTTCTTAACCAGCTTTTTCATCTTTGTTTTCCATGGCAGCCACGTCGCGTAAAAATGATGGGCGCAGATGGAATTTTCTGTTTTTTCCATAATGCAGTTGCCATAATCATAGGGAGAGAAATATTCCTTCGGAAAAACCGCGATACCTTCCGGCAGTACCTGGTAGGTGTTGTCGCGGACAAGGCCCATCTCCTCTAAAAGCGCGGTAAGGCGCTCTACGTTTGTTGTCATATTGACGCCGCCGTCCTCTGTTTCAAAAGAAGCCCCGTCATATTCCTTCTCAAACAGCTTTAAAATACTGTGGTTCTTTTCACACGCTATAAAGCTTGTTGCCACCCAGTTGCGGTATTCAAACCCTAAAACGCAGCGGTGGTGCAGCACGCTGTCAAAGGGCTGGAACACCTCGACGTCCGTATCCATATAAATACCGCCATATTCCCTGAGCGCTTTGATGCGGGCGACGTCGCTGACAAACGCGTATTTTTTGTGCGCATAGGCCTGCCTGGTATAGGCATTGGTATTGACGTCGAAGCTTTGCTCATCCCAGCGCATAATCGTATATTCCGGCAGATATCTCTTCCAGGAGTCCAAGCATTTTATAAGCTTCTCCGGCATCCCTGTTCCGCCAAACCAGCAATAATGGATTATTTTCGGAATCATGGCAAAAACCCCGCTAAACGATAAATTTTTTCCAGCTCTGAACGGTTGCTGTAATCTGTATGCGCACAATTATCACTGAGTGCCTGCATGCGCCGCGTATCACAAAGAAGCCTTCCAAGCGCCTGGGCGCAGCCTTCGTTGTCCATGGGAACAATTACGCCGTCATGGCCGTCGTTGAGCTGGCTTTTCGCCGTAGAAAAAGCGGTAACCGCAACCGGCCTGCCAAGAATCTGCGCTTCCCTGACCGTAACAGCCTTTCCTTCCGCGCGTGACGGCTGGGCGTATAAATCACAGTGTTTTATATATGGATACGGATTGGTTTTTTTCCCGAGCAGGATTACATGCCCTTCCATCCCAAATTGCCTAATCTTTTCCTTGATGAGCTGCTCATCCGTACCGTAACCGATAATGTACCACCTGACTTTACAGCCCTTTTCGAGCATAAGCTTACATATGGCAGGAACATTATCAAAGTTTTTTTCGCTGGTAAAACGCCCGACAGAACAAATGGTTTTACAGCCGTCTTTATTGTCGAGCTCTGCGGAAACGTCCTCCATCGCTGCCTGTTCGCGGATAAATTCGGGGGAAAGGATATTTTCCACCGTAACAGCCTTCATTTTATATTGCGGATACTGCTTTAAAAAAATATTGGTGCATTCCTGCGATACATTGACGATATAGTCAAGGCGGCCGTATACCTGCCTGTCCATTTTCGGATTGGGGGAAAGCTTGCTGTAATCCGTATGAATCCAGCCGAGCTTTACCTTTGCCGTCACCTTTTTTATAAGGATATCGTGTATCCCAAGAAATCCGATAGCAAGATCATACTCCCCCTTGATTTTGGGGAGCAGCGGCAAAACGCAGCGCGTATTGTTCTGCAAAGCGACCCAGACGGTTTTTTCTATATGATGCGTTTTACAATACAGCCTGGTTTTCACCTTTGCAAAAAGCCTTGCCAGGCCGAATAAAAAACGTTTGCTGCGTAAAAGCTGAACGATTGGCCGGTCGAGCGTGTCGTACTGCGGCAAATAAGGCAGCAGACGGACTTTCTTTGGAAGAAAGGGCAGGAACTCCCCCTCGTGCCTGTAAAGGAGCAAATCTACCTCATACTTTGTATAATCAATCGCGCTGAGCAGGCCAATCAGGCTTCTTTCCGCCCCGCCGATGTGCATCGACGTCATGGTAACCAGAATCTTTTTCATGAACCGTCCTCCCCCGCGGCGTCATTGCATCTCTTTTACGCGCAGCCGCCTGTCCTGCGTAACGATGGAGCCGTCCGGAATTACACCCTTGATTACACAGCCGGCGCCGATTACACAGTTGTTTCCTATCTGCGTATCCTTCAAAATTACGGCGTTTGCGCCGACCCAGCTATTGTTTCCGATGGAAATTTCCCCACAGCTATGAAGGCTTGTACTGACGCCCTTCTCTTTGGAATACGCATGGTTATTGTCTATAACCGTAACATTGGGGCCAAATATGCAGTTGTCTCCCACCGTAATACTGTTTTGGCAGCTGATGTAAGCGTTTACGTTAAAATATACCCGGCTGCCCAGTATAAGGCTACCCTGTTCCCCTACAAAAATATTTCCGCTGCGGCTGAAGCAGCCGTTATAGCCCAGCACGGCATGGGCCCCCTTTTTCATAAAAAAGCGCGCGCCGGGTGAAATGCGCTGGACTGGCGCGGCCTGGAGATTTTTTCCGTGCCTGATTTTTTTCCCTGCCAGCCTGAACAGGGAAAGGAACATAATCAAATACTCTTTCATATACAATTCCTCCTGCTATGCGGTAAAGGCCATGCCGCCGCTTTACAAATTCAATATGCGGCTGTGGTAGTCCAGGCCCGCCGTATCCACCATAAAATAGAAAACATAGCAGATTACACACAACGCATACAGCACCGCGCGTTCTTTCCTGTCAAAAACCTTCTGTAACAGCCATGGCAGAAGCAGCATGCCGTACATTGTGAAATAGATGGGGATTCTGCCGATATAGATTCCGCTGGTAAAGGAGGAAAGCAGATAAAAGCATGTCGTTACGACCGACATGTTGATACAGATGTCCATAATGGGCGAATCGAGTTCCTTAATCTGTTTTCGCTTCCAAAAGGCGAGCACAACCGGAACCGCGGAGACCAGCACACGCATAAAATTGGAGCCCCCCGTTTCCAGCACGTTGCTTCCATAGCCCGTTACCTCTGCGAAAAAATCGGTAAACTGGTTTGCAAACAGTACGCAGCCCAGTATCACGGCAATAAAAAAGATAATTTTCTTATTCCAGAGCGGGCGGGATATGACAACAAAATAGATTGGTATCATGATTAAAACCGAGTTATGGATGGTGGACAAAAGCAAAATCAGGATTAAATACCGCACTGATTTCTTTTGAAACAGCCAGTCTGAGAAAGCAAACAGGATGGCGGCCGCCAAAAACTGGCGAATTCCGTTAATCATCCATAGGTATGTGTTCGTTGCGACAAAAATAAAAACCGTGAGCGGGAAATCGACAGAGTGCTTATACATCGTACGCAGGACGCAAAGCCCGCTTACGGCGGCAATGACAAACAGCCAAACCTGGGAATCCGACGATATCACCGTTTTAAAAACATCTGATAAAAACCAAAAGCCCCAACCCTTTTGTTCCATGTCAATATTGCTGAACACTCCGGTTCTTCCGTTGAAATTATCAACATATACGGGGGTGTCGGCAATATCACTGCGCAGGCCGCAGACCAGGATAATATAGCCGAATATAAAAAGGGCGAAAAAAAGCCTGGTGCTCTGGCCGCTGTCTGTATTCAATTTTGACTGCGGCCTTGGGAAATAGTAGGAAAGCACCCCCAAAAAGGCCGTAACGCCCAGTATGGACCAGTAAATCGGCATATTATAATCTCCTGTTTTATCTGGTTTTCATTTTAATGTACAAATTAAGCGCCAAACCGAAGGGCAGCGCAAGAAGGGTAAGCGCTTTTTCCGGCGATTCCTTAATAAAGCGCTTCCTATGCGCCATAAAAGCGCTGGAGACATAATGGATGCAGTTTTTAAACTTCGCCTTTTTGTTTGCTGAATATTTCATTTTAATTTTGCGCCAGTCCGTCCAGCCGTTCGGGTTATTCCTGTACTGGGAAAGCATTGTGCTGGAAGAACCGTTCGGCTGATACTCGACGTTGCACACAATATCATTGAGTACGAGCATCTTATAATCCTGGTCGCACAGCAAATATTTATAAGAAAGGGAAAAATACTTTTCCCCCTTGTATACGGGATAAGGCGGATAGCGTTTTATCAGCTCCGTTCGGTAAATCAGCTTTTTATCTCCCGCACCGCCCGCGCTGTAATACCCGCTGACGGTCGTTTCCCTGAGCGCTCCGAGGTCTTTGCCAATCACGTTGTTTTCAAAATCCGCATCAAGCGCAATAATACCGGCATAAATATCGCTTCCCTTTGCATTCCAGAAGGAAAGGATTTTTTCCACCGCGCCCGGCGCCATGGCGTCGTCGGAATCGATGCATACGTTAAGCGGCGTCTCTATATGCTCATAAGCCGTATTATGCGCGGCGTGCATCCCGCCGTTCTCCTGATAGAAATACTCAATTCGGAAACCGCAGTCTTCACGCTGCCACTGCTCTACGAGCTGTCTTGTATGGTCGGTGGAGCCGTCGTCTATAATTAGCCAGACAAAATCCTTATTTGACTGCTCACAAAGGCTTTTATAAGTTCTGCCCAAAGTATGCGACCGGTTGTATGTTGGCGTAAATACCGTCAGGCTTTCCAAAGGTACTCCTCCTTTGATTTTCGTTTGTTTTACATTTATGTTTGGCTGCGGTTTCAGCAGCTTGCGTCTCATTGCCTTTTTCTGAGCCGTTTTAAAACGCCCCCGGAAAGAGCATGTAAGGCCACAGCGGCCGCGGCTGTCAGCAGTATTAAAATAAGAAAATTCAATACGCTTAGTTGGAAAACCGAAACCGCAAGCGGTCCGATAATAAACATATAATGAACCAGATAAATCTCATACGAGACAGAGTCAAGGGACCGCACCGCTTTCCTTACCCGCAGCAGCGAATCAAACCACCTGCTTACCGCAATAAAAAGAAGGCAAAAAAGAGAAACCGCGAGAAGCTGGTGCGTTACCGGTGCGATAAACCGGTCGTAAAGCGGCGTTCCGTCAAAAAACAGGTTTGATACCAGCCGCAAAGCGGGAGATGCAGCCAGCATAACGATAAAAACAATACAGCGCCGGGACAGCAGGGCTTTTATAAATAAAAAACCCAGTATATAAGAGAACACTGTGACGATTGTAGTGCTTACAATCGCCGGCAATAAATACGACGATAGCAGCAGGGCGGCTGTGTACAGCAAAAACACAACAGGCAGCCATACACCCTGCCTTTTGCTGATTTTTCCTTGTATGACATATAATAGCGGTGTAAGCAGGTAACAAAGCAAAATATCGGTTACAAACCAGAGGTGTTCCGCGCCGTTTATATAATTTTGAGTAAAGCCCTGCAGGGGCAGTACATAGAAAATCCACTTTTCCGGTATGATTGATTGCCAGCCGAAGCGCACCACATAAACCAGCAGCAAAAACAGCAGGAACAAATAATACGGCGTTAAAATGCGGAGCAGCCGGTTACCAAACCAGGAGCGGTATGATTCCGGCTTCCCCTTTACTGCGAACAGGAATCCGGAAATCATCATAAACAAGGGAACGCCCACATTAAAAACCTGGCCGCTCATTTGAAGCAGCGCGCTGTCAAAGAGCTGCACTGCATGGCATAAAAAGATTAAAAGCGCTGCGAACACCCGGATGACGGATACCGCATAGCTCGTTTTTTCATTCAGGGTTACCGGTGTATGCATGCAGATAAAACTCCTCCAGCCATTTTGCATTTTTCCTGATATCGAAGCCAGCTCTTTCCACCTCTGGGCACATATCGCGGCGTTCATAGCCGTCTTTTACACGCAGGATTTCCCGCGCCCAATATTCCGGCGTCTGCGAAAGCGCAAGGCTCTTCACGTTCTGCGTAATTACACATTGTGATGGGATACTGTCAGACATAAAACATTTGAGGCCAGCAGCCTGCGCTTCAATCATGACGACTGGTATCCCCTCGTTGAGGGATGGGAATACAAATACATCCATGGCCTTCAAAAGCTCCGGTACGTCGCCGCGCACGCCTGTAAAAATAACTTCCTGCCCTATACCAAGCTCACGCGCCCTATCCTGGACTGTTTCTTTCAGCTCCCCATCGCCAACCAGAAGCAGGCGGCTGTTGGGATGAAGCTGTTTGAGCGCATAAAATGTATCAAGTAAAAACATGTGGTTCTTTACAGGAAAAAAACGCCCTACATGCCCGATTACAAGCTGGTCGCCTATCCCCAGGCTCCTCCGTATATCCCGCGCCTGCCCGGCGTCGTACCGGTATTGCTGCGCATCGATGGCGTTTGGGACTACAATGGCTTTTTCCCTTGCGATTTTTTCACCATAAAGGTAAACGGAAGCCTCGTCCCCGCAGGAAAAGAAGTCCGTCGCCACAGTGCGCAAAGGAAAGCGCAGCGCCCTGCGGATAATTCCGTTGATTCCCTCTTCCGCCTTAGAGCTGTGCGAATGCGCAATCCTTACGGGAATCCCGTTCTTTTTTGCCAGGCGCAGCGGAAAAAAGCTTTTGCTCGAGGTATGGGAATGTACAATCCGGTACTGCGGATTCTCTTTGAAAAATTTGTCCACAGCCTTCATATAATCCTGCGGACGGCTTTTTGTCAGCGGCGCGGCGCGGTAAATCCTGCCGCCAAGCTGTGTTATCTCTTCCTCATAATCATATTGGCCAGGCGTAGTCAGCAGGAAATCGAACTGTACCCTGCTCCTGTCTATGTGCCTATAGTAATTCATAATCATTGCTTCCGCGCCGCCGCGGTTCATAGAAGCCAGCATATGTAAAACCCTGATTGGCTGCTGCATATTGTGTCTCCTCTTAAATGCGGCGCAAACCGCGAAAATATACTTCTTTATTTTACAACAAATCCGGCGCTGCTTCAACAGCGGATGGTTTCCAGTCCATCTTTGTTTTCCCTCTCTTTTGAGGAAACGGCCTGCTTACTTTTCAAGCTCCCTCAGTGCGCTTAAAAGCGCCTGATTGTCGTTTATGTCCCGCACCGCAAGCCGGATATATGGCCTTTGGCCCAATTTAGGCGACAAGTCCTTTATGATGATACCGTATTCAGACAGCAGCTTTGCGGACAGCTCCCGGGGCGTATAGGCTCCAGTCAGCTCGCACATAATGTAGTTGGCCTGTGAGCCGATTGGGCGCAAGTATGGAATTTTACGCAGCCCGTCCATCAAAAACGCACGGGATTTTTTTATTTTTTCAAGCGAAACAGCGTAATCCGCCTTATATTTTTCTGCAATCTGCATGTAAAACTCGGCAAAGGAATTGATATTCCAAATGGATACCTCCTCCTTTAGCCGGCTGATAAGCTCCGTATCGGCGGATACCGCTACGCCCAGGCGCAGTCCCGGCACACCGTAGGATTTTGAAATACTCTTAATCACGAGCAGGTTTTTATGTGCGCAGATTATCTCTTCGTCTATCAGGCTGCAGTCAGCTTCCTCGGCAAAATCCACAAACGATTCGTCCACAACCAGCCTGACGCCCTTTTGCTCCGCCCAGGAAGCAAGCTCCAGGACACGCTGTTTTGCGATATAATTTCCGGATGGGTTGTCGGGGTTAATCAGGATAATGTCAGAAACCCCGCGTGATTCAAAAAAGGTTTTCACATCCTGCGCGCTGTAGGAAAAGTCCGGGCCATCGGCGTTGAATACCACAAGCCGTTCTTCCGGAAGCCGGTTTGGATATTCTTCAAAAGTCGGCTTGATTATACCGATTTTGCCTCGGGAGGTTTCAAGCAGTGCTTTAATCAGCTCCGCCGCGCCGTTGCCCACTGCGATATGCTCCTGCGCCACACTAAAATCTTTTGCCGCGAGCAGCGCGTTTACATACATTCCTGAGGGGTACTGGGAGATGAGCGTTTCAAAATTCGCCTTGATTTCATCCATCAGCCGCTTCGGCGGGAAATAAGGATTGACCAAATAGCAAAAATCCAGCATTCCCGGATAGCGCCAGTAGCCTCCGTAACGGCTCTGCATCTTATGCAGCTTTTCTATGGGGTCTGTTGTAAAAATAGACTGCGCAATGTCCAAATCCTGGATATCGTCTATTTCATACCACGCCTCGCCGGAAAGCCGCAGGGCCCAAATATCCGGCTTTTCCAGAAGCGTTATTACCTTTAAGACCTGTTCGTAATACTCGTTATTTCCCAATGCCCTGGTATATGCCTCTAAAAAAGGCACGTAATGCGTCTGGGAAAAATATTTGCTGAATTTATAAATGTTCACCGTCTTGTAATAGCCCGGAATATCGTCAAAATTAAATTTGCTGCCCGGCACAAAGGATAGTATGTTATCGTCCGCGTCCAGCGTGACGACCGTACCGTCCATCCAGCTTTCATATTTATCTACCAGCGCAAGCGTCTGCCGCGGGTCGTCGAGCAGCTTATGAAGCACTGCGTCCTCAAAAATGAGGTCGGATTCAAGGAGAAGCGTGTCGTCCTGCAAAAGGAATTCCTTTGCAAGCGACAGCGAGTATATGTTATTCGTTTTATCGTATACCGGGTTGTCCACAAAAACCACCGGCGTGGCGATAGAAAGCGCATTGACATATTGCGTCAGCTTTTCGCCCTCATAGCCCACAACGATTACAATTCTATCGAGCTTCAGCGCGTCAAGCTGCCGGAGCATCCGTTCAATCAGCGTAACCCCGTTGACCTTTACCATGCATTTTGTATTGTTCGCGGTCAGTTCTTTCAGCCTTTTGCCCATACCGGCCGCTAAAATAATCGCCTGCATACCAATTCATCCCCACTTTTCCTTATTCAAATTCCACACGAATGGGATTGTGTCCCGGCCTGCGCTGTTCCACAGGAGGCAGCTGCATATAGTCGCCGTAAGAAAGCCTGAGGGACGTATCCCAGTCTTTAAACGCCATTAGCTCCGTATCCTCAAACAGCAAAAAAACCGTACTGTTTAAAATATCAAACGGCAGCAGGTTTTTCATCGTCCTTACAATTGAAAAATCCGCGCAGCCGAGCGTTTTATCCCCGTTATACCTTGCGTACCGCTTAAAAAAGAAACGGGTGCATTCAGGGTACCGCCTTTTCGGTGTGACAGAAAGAAGCGCCTTTGTGCACAAATGGAACAGCTTGCTGGAGTTGTCCGGGTATTCGCGCACATAAAGCTGATAAAAGCAGGCGTTCAACATTTGCATTTTTCTTCTCCATTTTCCTTCTGGTACGCGGTCCAATGGAAAAATGTCGATAAAAATACCTGTATGATAGTCTACATTCGTCTCAAAGGGCTGCATAAACACAGTATTCCGTTTCCTGATTTTGGTAAACGACTGCGTAAAGCTGCTGTTGGTGTCGATGTTCTCCAAAAGATAATCTTTTATGTCCTGCGACTGCCATACACTGATAAACCGGTCGTAGTCCTCCCGCAGCATACAAATGTCCAGGTCGTCGTCCCAGGGGATAAAGCCCTTATGGCGCACGGCGCCCAGCAGCGTACCGCCGTACAGGGAATAAGGTATTTCGTTCTCACGGCACAGCCTGTCCACAACCTTCATAATTTCCAGCTGCGTCAGCTGCAGCCTGCGCAGTGTCTGTTGGTCCATAATGTCGCTCCTCATTTCCTGTAAATATCACGAAGCTCCGCAAGGACGTTTTTATCCCTGTACGGCTCCGCCCTTTTTAAAGCGTTTTCACAAAAAGCCCGGTAGCCTTCAGGGCTTTCCAGCAGTGCGGCTACCTTCTGCGCAAAGGCGGCTGCGTCGTCCGCCTGTACAAGATAACCGGTCTGTCCGTCCGCAACGAGCTCCCTGTGCCCCCTGTTGACAGATGCGACGACAGGCTTTGCGCACAGCATGCTTTCTATCACGTTCATGGGCAGTCCCTCGCGGAAGCTGCAGGCAAGGATTATGTCCGCCATATTGATGTAGCGCTCCAAATCGGTCCGGTAGCCCAGAAAATCCACAGCATCTTCCACATGAAGCTCCCGGACGGTTTCCTTAAGCTCCGGCAGGAGCGGGCCGTTACCGGCAAGCAACAGCCTTGCCCGCGGATATTTCTTCCTGGCCTCCGCCAAAGCGCCAATGGCCGCCGCCTGGTTTTTATTTTTGAGAAGCTCGCCGATGCACAGCAGCACAGGATAAGCGTCGGAAAGCCCCTCTTTTTCCTTCATTGCCGCAATCTCTTCCTGCGGCAGCGGCTTATATTTTTCTGTGTTGGCGCCAATCCCGTGTATCCGGCAGACTTTCGTCTTCATCTTGTCCTGGGCAAGCGTGTAATCCTCGCCCGCAACCGTAACGAGCACGTCGGTTTTATGTGCAAGCAGCTTTTCCAGCGGGTAAAAGGTAAGCCAGTATTTAAGCGGGGCGCCTTTATAAAAATGGAAGCCGTGCGCCGTATAAAAAACCCGCGTCCCCTTTTTTCGCGCTTTTTGCGCCGCGAGCCTTGTAAGAACTCCGCCGACCGGCGTGTTGCAGCTGATTATCTCATACTCCGTGCTGTCGATAATTTCCTTGAGGCGCCTGTAGGCGGCTATATTTTTTTTGCTCAATGGGGAGCGGTCGAACGGGACGTCATACACGCAATCGGCAAATTCCAGGCCCAAACCGTTTTTTTCCGCAAGATTGTCCCGCGCGGCAACGTGTATTTCATACCCGTCTTCCCTCAATAGCTTCATCAAGGGCTTATGGAACTGCGCGACATGGCTTTGTACGGTCGCTGTTATCAAGGCTCGTTTCACAATCTGTTCCCCGCTTTACTGGATGAAATGTTTTTTCAGGTTTTCATATATCACGCCGAAAAGCCGTTTACTCGTATTGTCCGAAACAAAGCTGTTGTGCGGTGTGATAATAACGCGCTCCATATCCCACAGCGGGCTTTCTATGGAGAGCGGTTCCTCCTCAAATACGTCGAGCGCCGCGCCGGACAAATGGCCGCAGGCAACCGCCTGTGCCAGGTCTTCTTCCCTGATGACCGCGCCCCTTGATACATTGATGAGAATACTGCCCTTTTTCATTTTGGAAAACATCGCCGTATCAAACATATGCCGCGTCTGTTCCGTCAGCGGAAGGGTCAGGATAGTTATATCGCTCTGTGAAAGCGCCGCCGCAAGCTCGCTTACCATATATGTTTTGTCAAAAAAAGGGCTTTGGACCGGCATGGCGTCCACCGCGGTTACAACAGCCCCGAAGGCCCCAAGGCGTTTTGCCGTCTCCTGCCCGATGCTGCCCGCTCCGACAATACAGGCCGTTTTACCGTACAGCTCAAGCAGCGTTCTGTCCTTGTTCCATTCCTTTTTTCCCTGCGCCCTGTAAAATCCGGCGGAATGCTTATACAGCTCCAGGATTTTCAGCACGACCCACTCCGCCATCGGTATACTGTATACGCCCCTGGCGTTATAAAGCGCTATGCCCTTTTCCTTGATATACGCAAGCGGCACCCTGTCGAGCCCCGCGCTTGTAAGCTGAATCATCTTAAGTCCGGTAAACGCTTTGATGTCATGGTAAAGGAACAAGCCGTTGCACACGACTGCATCGGCGGACAAAAGGCCCTTTTCCAAACCGCCCCGCTCATCCTGGACAAAAAAAGCCTGGACGCCAAGCGCTTCTATTTGATTGATTTGTTCCCTTGTATAGGGGTAAGCGCCTGTCAGCAGGACCTTCTTCATATTTTGACACCACCGTAAACGCATGCTTTGATGCGTATATTTTAGAAGGGCAGAACCGAATTGATTGTAAAGATGATGTTCAGCATAAACGCCCTGAAATCTGTCTCTTTCAGATTCACCACACGGATATTCATATCGTAAAGCTCGCGGTTGAGATATTTCTTCATATCAAGATGGTGTTGGTCTGAAATCCTGCGCTCCAGCGGCACCTTGAACATCAAATCAAGGAATTTCCTGTTGTTGTACGCCATTGTAATATCGAAGCACAGGCGCATTTCACTGATATTCATACCGCCCCAGCTGCCCCAGGTTACCTCCCAGTAATGCATATCGGCGGGCGGGTACGCGCCGGGGATGGTTTTATATTCAAACTCGTCGATATACTGTGCAAACACTTTATCGACCTTATGGGCAAGCGGGCGGTTCCAGATAAAGATTTTATAGAGGTTACGGAACAGCTTTGGCGAAAGCTTCGGCATGGACTTCCTGCCGTAATGCTTGTACCAATAACCGCGGATTGTCTCGGACACCCACGATTTGACTTCCACGTCGGCCGGGCACTGCCTGTAAAGGACGGCCCTTTTGCGCAGCTCGTTGCCCTTTTCATTTGCGATATACCCGTTGTTATGCTTGATAACAGCGACGAGCCCGTCGTAGTCCCCGAGCCCCTCGGACGTCTGGGGTACCTCGTAAAGCGTATGCTTCACCCCAAATTTATCCGCAATTTTTTTGGCGGCCTCAGCGTCCGGAGCCTCCTTGGGCGCCGACAGATAGCTGAACGCCTCAAATTTATCGTAAAACCCGTTTGCCGCGGCAAACGTTGTGTTGCTGTCGATGCCGCCGGTCAAAGAAATCTGCGGATGCTCCCATTTTTTTGAAATCAGGTGCATATTGTTTTTCAGGATATCAGCAGCTTCTTTGATTGTTTTCCCGTATTCTTCCTCTGTTTTACAGACTGAAAGCTCTTTTCTTGGATAAAAGCGGAAATGCTTTACTTCCCCAGCCCCATAGGTATAGGAAATGTTGGGTACAATCCTCTTTACCCCTGCAAAAGGCGTCAAATCGCCCGGGAGATACGGGCCCATTACCCTGTTATACCACTTGTAGGAAACAAGCTCCTTTACAAAAGAATCCATCTCAAGCCCGCAGACGTCCGCAATCAGTTGGGGATGGGAGGAAATATAAAACGCATCCCCTATTCTGCCATAGCAGCCCGACTGCATCCCCGACGGGTCGATAAGAAAGCTGATTTGATTACCAGATATAAAGCCAAACAGGAACAGCCCTGTCAATTCATCGACGGCATCATAAAAATCAGCCTGCGATTTACCAAAAGCTTCTGCAATCCGCTCTAAAATCCTGGTTTCATCGATTTCCATGGTAAAGGGATTATACGCATGTCCGGCAAGAAAGAAAATATCGTCCCCACGGCGGGCAGTGAACAGGTTTTGCTTTTTATGTATTAAAAAATAATAGCCGCCGTGCCGCTGTGTTTTCCAATTTCCGTAAAACGGAAATTCCTCCAGTCGCTCCGGCAGCTTATCTGAAATGAAAAAACCTCTAATAAAAAGATTTTCCTGCAGGTCTTTTCTCTGCTCCAGCATATCCCTAATCATTTCTTACTCCCCCAAGCTTTTTAAATCGACTACCTTTTTCACAATTTGTTCCACCGACTTATGGTTGTTGGCGAAAAAGGTTTCATTGGCGCCTAAAAGATGGTTTTCATATTCCCGGATGTCCCGGATTCCCAAAAGGAACAGTTTATTTATCTCATTTAAATCCGTCATTTTATCGGTATTGCAAAAGCTTCTGGACAGGATTGCTATAGTAGAGCCCAGCCGGTAATGCTCCGCGATAACATGCTCAGACGGCAGAAGGCCCTGCCCTAAGCTCGCAATCCCTCCAAACCCATAGGGGATTCCCTTCTCACGGAATTTATGGCAAAGGCTGTCAACCATACCGTTTGTCAAAAGCTCGAACATAAATTTCAGGCGGTAGCCTAAATGCAGGTCGTTCAGGCCGATATAAACCTCGTCTATCCCGTCAAGCTCCAGGATTTCATCCGCCTGCTCGACCGCCTGCGGCGTTTCGAACAGCAGGCAAGTCCGCGCCCTGCCGTCTACATAGCTTAAAAACCGGCGGACCTCTTCCTTTGTCTTAAAAAAGGGAAGCATAACAATATCCGGGCCGCCCGCGGTCACTCTGTCGATTTCCTCTTTGGAACCGTCATGGAT
Source organism: uncultured Oscillospiraceae bacterium (assembly GCA_900540275.1). Classification (GTDB taxonomy): domain Bacteria; phylum Bacillota; class Clostridia; order Oscillospirales; family Acutalibacteraceae; genus Scatavimonas. The sequence goes on from UQFO01000016.1 coordinate 27,963, forward strand.
CGGGTTGGTCCGGACAAGCAGCTGCGCGTTATTCAGGCATGACTTTAAAGGCACGATATCACTGATACTGTGCCTGGAAATTACCGTATCCAAATGTCCCTGCCGCTCTTCTTTCCCTATCAGCTCTAAATCGAGAAAAATCCTATCTACACCGTTGCTGTCCGCAATCGCGGCAATTTCCGGACGATTGGTGATATACATCAGTTTAAGTGGCATTATTTCACCGCACTCTCCTTTACCGTATCATCATCCTGATGAAGCTGCACACAGCCGGCAGGCGCCGTCTGCGCCGTATTGACATTGTCCGCGTTGGTAAAAACCTTCGCGGCCGTTTTAAAAAATATCTTAACGTCAAACGCAAAGGAAAGATGCTCTACATATTCCACGTCATATTCAAGCCGCTTTTCCCATGGCAGCTCCTTGCGGCCGTTCACCTGCGCCCATCCTGTAACGCCCGGGCGGACGTCAAACCGTTTCTTCTGCCGCTGCGTATAGTCGCTGTACGGCCAAGGATGGTATGTAAGAACGGGACGCGGCCCGATTATGCTCATTTCACCCTTGAGGATATTGACAAACTGTGGAAGCTCGTCAATACTTGTCGCCCTGATAAACCGGCCGACCTTCGTAACCCTTGCGTCGTTCTTGCCCGAATAAACGCCGCTTCCTGTCTTTTCAGCACCGACACACATCGAACGGAATTTATAAATTTCAAAAACCTTACCATCCTTGCCGATTCTTTTCTGCTTAAAAATAACCGGCCCGCGGGATTCCGCTTTAATGGCAATCGCCGTCGCCAAAAGTACGGGCGATACGACTGTCAGGCCCAAAAATGACAGAAAGACCCCTAACATACGTTTTACCTTTAAATACATTCGTAACCTTCTCCATTTTACCATTATAAACCTGTAAAAAAATCCTTTACCCAATCAGGTTCTTATATTTCAGTCTTATTACATCATAATTTGATGAAAAATCAATAATCTTAAAACAAAAATGTGCATATATAAATGTAAATATACACAAAATTTCAAGAACGTTTGTTTTGTTGCTTTTCCTATAAAACGGTTTCCTTTCCCGATTTATTCCATCCATATTTATTAAATTTCTTCTTTATGATAAAATGATAGCGTCACGAAAATTTTAAATTTATTGAAAAGAGAGAATATTACATGTCATTTACGCAAAAAGATTATCTAAAATTACTTGAGGCCCTCAAAGAAATGTCAGACGAAGCTTATCGCAAATTCAATTTGAGCCTGATTCCAGGGGAAACGAGCGCATACGGGGTGCGTATTCCGCAGCTGAGAAAGCTGGCGAAAAAAATAGCGGCAGATGCACCCATGGAGTTTTTAGCGCTTGCTAGGGATGATACGCTGGAAGAAACCATGCTGCAGGCTATGGTAATCGGCGCGATGAAATGCGATATTGAAACGCGGCTGCGCTTTATCAGCGGGTTTATACCAAAAATCAGGAACTGGTCGGTTTGTGACATTTTCTGCGGCGATTTGAAGGCGGTTCGCAAGGATTTGCCTAAGGTAAGGGAATTTCTAAGCGGCGTACTCCAAAGCGGCAGGGAATTTGAACTGCGGTTTTGCGCCGTGATGCTGATGGATTATTTTATACAGCCGCCATATACGGAGGATACCATTCAAACGCTGTGCGGGATACGCCACGACGGATATTATGTTAAAATGGCTGTCGCCTGGGCGCTTTCCGTATGTTTTGTAAAGGCCAGGGAGTCGGCGCTTCCCGTCCTGCTGGACGGAAGGCTCGACGATTTTACGCATAACAAGACCATTCAGAAATGCTGCGAATCCTACCGTGTGAGCAATGAAGACAAAGCCTATCTGCGGAGCCTGAAACGCAAACCGTCCAGCCTTCTGAGATAAATGCCCAACAAAATGAGCCGGCATTGCCCTGAAAAGCAATACCGGCTCAAGCTTTTTAACATCCGCACAAAGACGAATTTATATCACTTAAGAATTACAAAGGACCTTGCAGGAATTGTCAGTGTCGTCCCGTCGAGCTTTGCCTGCGGATATATGGCGTTCCCCTGGCCGTCTTCTCCCGTGGGGTCGAGCGCTGTAAGCTGTGTACGTATGCCCGAATAATTAAAGTCATCCTTCGGGATTTCCACCGTGCGCTCCTCTTCGCCAAGGTTATGCACGACCATCAGCGTGGAACCGTCGTATTCGGTAATAAAGCCTGCAACGTTCCCAATCTCCGTTTCCACAATTTTTTTGATGGTGCCCCTCGCAATTTCGGGGTTCTGGAGCTTAATCCTTATAATATTCTGATAGTGGCTGAACAAAGAATTTGCATCCTTCTGCTGCTCCTGCGCGCTTTCCTTGGGATTCCATTCGGGGAGCTGCTCTTCCACAACGCCCGGCGGAAGCTCCGTTACGGTACCGCTTTTGTCCCCGTCGTACGACCACGGGATAGGGATACGGTAGGAAGCGTCGTTTTCGCCGGAAAGCAGCCCAAGCTCCTCTCCATAATAAATGAAAGAATTGCCCGGCATCATCATATAAAGCGACGCCGCCGTCTTCATTTTGACCAAATCGCCGCTGAATGCAGCCGCGCTGCGCTTCATGTCATGGTTGGAGAGAAACACCGCGTCGATTCCGTTTTCATTCCTGCCTTTTATAATTTCGTTCCATTTCTGGTCGGATTTCAGGATAGATTTTGCATTTTTCGAGTTAATTGCGGAATTGATTTTGCCGCCCGACGCGGAAAACGTAAAGTTAAAGAAGCTGTCTACCCCGCTCTCATAGCTCGTTGCAATCGCACTGTTGCCGTCCCAGTCCTCTCCGACCATATAGACGTCTTCCTTCATTTCCTTTGCCGTACTGTACATCCAGTTCATAAATTCTACGCGCTCCGTGTTTGGAGAATCAAAAAATTTGACCGCGTCAAGCCGGAATCCGGCAACTCCCTTATCAATCCAGAACTGCATAATTTTTTTGATTTCATCACGGGTCTGGTCGCTGCTGAGGTCTAAATCCGGCATTCCGCCGGAAAAATTGCATTCAAATGAATATTTGGTTCCCGTAATAAATTGATAGCCGTATTTGGTGTCGCGCTCTCCCGGGGCCGCGATGCTGTAAAGCTTTGCGTAGCCGTCCAGGTTACCCTGCGCAATCTCCGCCTTCGCCTTCTTGAACCACGGGTGCTCGCTCGACGTATGGTTAATGACCAAATCGATGATAACATCGATCCCCCTCTTGTCGCATTCCGCAATAAGCTTTTCAAAATCCTCCATTGTCCCATATTGCGGGTCGATATCGTAATAATCGGTCACGTCGTACTTATGGTAAGACGGGGAGGGCATAATCGGCATCAGCCAGATTCCGTCAATTCCCAAATCGTCGCCGGAATTCGGGTCGCCGTCGTTTAAATAATCGAGCTTTGATATAATACCGCCTATATCGCCGATTCCGTCCCCATTGGAATCGCAGAACGACGACACGAAAATCTCATAATAATTCCTGTACTTATCCTGCGACGCTGCCGCTTTCATCTCCTGCCCCGTGTCCGGGCTGCACCCGCTGAACACCGCGGCAGCAGCAATACAGCAAATAATCAGAATAGAAATAAATTTTTTTCCCACATTGATTCTCCTTTAAAAAAATGGCAGGGGTGAGGGACAAAAGTCCCGCCGCCTCTGCCATTATGTAATTGAGCTTAGCCTTTTACAGCACCGCCTGTAACGCCCTCGACGTAGTACTTCTGCATCTTGAGGAACAGGATTGTAATCGGAATCGCGATGACAACCGCACCCGCGCAGAAATTGAGGAAGTACGAGTTGATGTACTGCTTATCGACCATCGTCCAAAGTCCGAGCGCTATCGTATAGTTGTCGATGCTGTCGCCCATGATAATCCTGGCGAGAATAAAGTCCGCCCACGGGCCGGTGAACGAAGTAAGCACCGTATAAACGACGATTGGCTTCGACATTGGCAAAATAATCTTCCAGAAAATCTGGTTTTTGGTTGCGCCGTCGATTGTGGCCGCTTCGTCCAGCGCTCGTGGTATGGTGTCGAAGAAGCCCTTTGCAATAAAGTAACCGAGCGCCGCGCCCGCGGAATATACGATAATCAGCGCAACAAGGTTCTGGGTAAGTCCCATTGCCTTGAGCAGGTAATAAACCGCAATCATGGTCATAAATCCGGGGAACATACCGAGGATCATGCCGACATTCAAAAACTTTTTACGAGACTTGAAACGCAGGCGGCTGAAGGCGTAGCTGACCATCAAAACAGATATTGTTGAGATGATGCAGGAGCATATCGCTACGACAAACGTATTCAGGAACCAGCGCGGATAGTTGATGACCGATGTGTCCGTAAACAGCTTAATATAGTTGTCGAACGTCCATTCCTTAGGAATGATGTAAGGGATGTAAACGCTTGTCTCTCCACGGAAGGAGGTCATGACCAGCCATAAAAGGGGCATAACCCATATAACGGCGCATACGGAAAGGATAACGTAAATAAGCGCGTTTGAAACATGTCTTCTTAATTTATAGCTTTTTATCATGAGAACTCCTCCTCATTCCTTGAAGACTTCGACAGGTTGAAGGTGAGAAGCGAGACCGTCGCGCATATTACGAATACGAGGATACCTATCGTCGCCGCAAGGCTGTAGTCGTTCTTATCCATGGTCAGCTTATAGAGCCATGTGACAAGCAGGTCGGTGTCGCCCGCGTTGTAGTAGTGGCTGTTCATTGGGCCGCCGCCTGTCAAGAAGTAAATGACATTGAAGTTGTTGATATTGCCGACAAACTGCGTAATCAGGTACGGAGTCGTAACGAAAAGCATGTACGGCATGGTAATCTTGAAGAATGTCGTAACGGGGCCGGCGCCGTCAATTTTGGCGCTTTCATACAGCTCCTCCGGAATGTTCATCAAAATACCGCTTGTAATCAAAATCGTATAAGGAATACCGATCCACATGTTTACGACGACGACTGTAATCTTCGCAAGCCAAGGGTCGGTCAAAAAGCGTACCGGCTCGGATATCAGCCCCAGCTGCTGCAGCAGAACGTTCATGACGCCGCCCTCCGACAGGATTTGGCCCATCAGGAGCAGGGTAACGAACTGCGGGACCGCGACCGTCATAACAAACATTGTACGGAAGAAGGATTTGAATTTAATGCCCTTCTTATTGATCATCAATGCGAAAATCATACCGAATATGTAGTTTGTTACAGTTGCGAGCACCGCCCAAATCAGCGTCCAGACAACCAGATTCTGGAAGGTGAGCGCCTTTCTCGGTTCATCAAAGAACACGTCCGCGAAGTTTCCGAAGCCAATCCACTCAAAGAGCTTCGACGGCGGCTGGTGCGCGCTGTCATAGTTTGTGAAAGCAATCAGGATCATAAAGATTAGGGGAAGCACCGTAAAGATACATACCAGGATGGTCGGAAGGGAAAGCAGCGTTACATGGAAACGCTGGTCAAGCAGGTTCTTTACGTCTTCAATAAAAGTGAAAGGCTTTTTGCCCTTGCTCTTTAATTCCTGGAGCTTTAAAGATTGTTTAATGTTGGAAATATACAGCGCAAAGAATCCAACTGTAATAAAGATTGCCATAACGCTGTACAAAAGAATCAGCATGGAGTTATCGCCCGCGTGGACTGTCTCAATGCCGGTATTGTAGTCCATTTCCCTTACTACCGCCGTTGTACCGAGCGTGAAGAATTTGGACAGGTACTGCCACGCAAACGAGACCATATAGAATATATAGCCGACCTCAACAGCCAAATACAGCAGGCCCTTGATGATCTGTCCCTTGAACATGCAGCCGGTTCCCATTATCAAATAAGAAACCTTCGTACTCCAATCTCCCTTGACAAAACCAATTCCATAATTCTTGAATCCTCTGCCGATTGCGCAGAAGAACGCCGCGATCTTACGTCCCAGGAACTTAAAGAACCTGGCAACATTTTTCGGGAGATTCACGAAAAATGTCTTCAGGTTGTACCCTAGCTTTTGGAAAGGATTCAGCTGGACGTAATCGATGTATCTCATGGCTTCACTCCCCTTTGTATAAAATATAACAAGTGCAAGGCACTTGAAATGTTTTTATGTATAAAACGCTGTGCTTAATTCGTTTTTACAAGCAGCCCGGGTAGGGCTGCTTGTAAACAGAATACTGATTAATTGTTCCGGGAAGCGCTTAACCCATTTCGATGGTTTCAACCATGTTGTCAAATTCTTCCTTCATGGTCTTGTCGTCATGCTGCTTCTTGGAGTCTACGACATAAGCGCCGTAGGTTCCCGTCGGGGACCACCAGCCGCTGATGATGTCTTTCTGGGGGAGTGAATATTTCTGCTGCTCGTAGATTGCGCTGAGCGCCTCGTCCTTCGTTACGAGCTCGGAATCAACAAGGGTCTTAATGGACGGGCCCCAGCCGATTTCTTCGACTCTCTGCTTCTGGCATGTTTCGCCAGTGAGGTAGTAAGCAAGGGACTGAGCGGTCATCGGGAACTTCGACTTTGCGTTGACGCCGATGTTCTTGTAGCCGTAGATGCTGACCATCTGCGTATCTTTGCCGTCAACCTTAATGGTCGGAAGCTTTGCAACGCCCATATTGTCGCCGAGCGCCTTCTTAATATCTTTGATTGCCCAGGAACCGATAACGCCTGCGGCGTGGGTCTGGTTCTTGAAGCCGGATACGAGTGTGGAGTTAACGGATTCGTTCTTGAAGTACTTGCTTGTGCTCAGAACGTCTGCAAAGGCCTTAGCGACCGGGCCGATTTTCTCATAATCGTAGTTGAGCTTCTGGGTCTCGAGGTCGTCCTCAAGCTCCAGCGTGCCGCCGCCCGTAAAGGGGATAACGCAGCCATAGTAGCCGTCGCCCATCTCCATCGTGAAGTTCTTTTTCTGCTCCTCGCAGACCTGCATAATGCCTTCGAGCGTCTTGACGTCTTCCTCACTGAGGACTCTCTTATCATAGAACAGCGCGTAGCCGTTGTCGCCCGTTTCCGGGTAAGCGTACAGGTACGGCTGGTCGTCGTTCGCTGTCTGGAACGTCGCGGTATCGACCGCTTCTGTAATGTTCGTGTCTTTAATCGGCTGTACGAAGTTCAGCCTTACCTTCAGGAGGTATTCGTCCTTAAAGAGCGCAAGGCCCTGGTCGCTTGCAAAACCGAAAACGTCCGCCGCAGCGTCCGGGTCGGTCATAACCTGGGAAGAGGCGTTGCTCTCGCCCTGCGGAACGACTTCAATGTCAATTTTCCTGCCGAGCTTCTTGAAGTTGTCTGCAAAAGCCTGGCACTGCTTTGTGAGAAGCGCGACAGAGTCCTGCGGGCCCCAGACCTTTAGCTTGACGTTATCTTCATCGCCCATGGCGACCTGCGCGTCGGCCATCATCTCATCTACCGTAATATTCTTGATCTGCTGCTGTGAGGACGTACCGCTTGCATCTCCCGAGCCTGAAGCGGGGGTTGAAGAGCTGTTGTTGTCGCCGCAGCCGGCAAATACCGATGCAACCATCAGGGCGGCCAGCACGATTCCAACAATTCTTTTGGATTTGCTGAACATTTTGTTTCCTTCTTTCTTATGTAGTAAAAAATTTAACACAAGCACCCCTTGTGTTATGTGAGGACACGTTCCAGGTCCGTCTTGCGCGAAAAAACTGCAATCAACGCAGAAACACGCCCAAGTCACTGAGTAAATAATAGCATAGCAACCTATTTATTGCAACTGCCTTTATTTATTTTTATTAACATCGATATAATTCGCTTCTCGTTTTGTGCTAAATGTACACAAATTTTCCTGAAAATAAAAAAATAAATCCATTTTACGTCTTTTTACAGCAAAATAAACAAAAACAATTTGTACATTTTCCCTAATAAGCTTTTTTATTTTCTTTCATCGCATTTAAAAATCCCTTGTCACCGCTTGTTTTATAATTCTTTCAGGAGTATAATAATCTTGTTATTTCATTTTTCTTTCTTTTTTTATTGTAAAATACACAAAAAAGTTCGATTATCCTACGGGCAGTGGGCATAATTCGATTGACAGCCGCCATATGATGTTGTAAATTTAGCGTATATGAACAAATATATTCCGGCGCCGTGAAAAAAAGCACAGGTTGTACCATTTTTCCGCCGCGCTTTCAGAATTTTTTTGGAGGGACCACAATGAAGCTGAGCCGATTACTGGAGGAAATCCAGTCTGTCCGTATACAGGGAACCGGCGACCCGGACATTTCCGACGTAGTATACGATTCCAGGAAGGCCGTGCCGGGCTGCGCGTTCGTCTGCCTCAAGGGCTTTGAAACAGACGGGCACAAATACGCGGCGGAGGCGGCAAAAAAAGGCGCGGCGGCAATCGTTTTAAGTGACGAAATCCCCCTTCCGGAATCCGTTGCGGTTATCAAAACGGACGACACGCGCGTAGCTCTCGCGTACATGTCGGCCGCGTATTTCGGACATCCTGCAAAGGCGCTGAAAACCATTGCCCTGACTGGTACCAAGGGTAAAACGACGACGGCCTGCATGATTCGCTTCATATTGGAAAAGGGCGGAATCAAAACGGGTACCATCGGAACCCTTGGTATTGTGATTGGCGATGAAATCATTAAAACGAACAACACCACGCCGGAATCGTACGAAATCCAGCGTGCCATGCGCCTGATGGCGGACAGCGGCTGCAAATGCATGGTTATCGAGGCCTCCTCCCTGGGGCTTAAATGGCACCGCACAGACGGGCAGGTTTTCGACTACGGCGTGTTTACGAATTTTTCCCACGACCACATCGGCCCGGCTGAGCACGAAAGCGCGGAGGAGTACCTGGCCTGTAAGTCCCTCCTGTTCCGCCAGTGCAAAACAGGGATTGTAAACTGCGACGACCCCCAGTGGGAAAGCATATTAACAAATCACACCTGCTCGGTAGAAACCTACGGCTTTGACGAGCGCGCGCAGCTGCGCGCTTATGACGAGGGTCTGGTGTCGCGCCCCGGTTACCTGGGCGTGCATTTCAGCACAAGCGGCGTTTTAGAGCTGAATGCAAATGTCCCGATACCCGGCCGGTTCAGCGTTTACAACGCGCTTGCGGCAATCGCCGTATGCCGGCACTTCGATATACCCGAACAGGCGATTATCGCCGGGCTGGACGAAGCGACCGTCAAGGGCCGTGTCGAGCCTGTAAAGGTACCCGGCGGCTATACGCTGCTGATAGATTACGCCCACAACGCGGTCAGTATGGAAAACGTGCTTACGACCCTGCGCGAATACAAGCCCAACCGTTTGATTACACTGTTCGGCGCGGGCGGCAACCGCCCGAAAATCCGCCGCTACGAAATGGGTGAAATCTCCGGGAAGCTTTCCGACCTTTCCGTTTTGACTGCGGACAATTCGCGCTTTGAAAACGTGATGGATATCATCAAAGACATTGAAACGGGTATCCATAAAACAAACGGGAAATACATCGTCATTCCCGACCGCAGAGAAGCCATCCGTTACTGTATGAAAACGGCAAAGCCCGGAGACATCGTCGTGCTTGCCGGGAAAGGCCACGAGGATTACCAGGAAATCCGCGGGGTTAAACACCATCTGGACGAACGCGAGGTTATTGCTGATATTCTAAAGGAAACGCAGGGCGGCTGACCGTCGCAGCGCAGGTATCGGGTACGCTGCTTCCTGCCATCAAAATTCGCCGTTTTTTACAAAAACATATTGACACGTACTTTACAAAATGATATTATAATACCTGCGCCGCGAAACCATGCGGCGCTGATACAGGGGTATAGCTCAGTTGGTAGAGCAGTGGTCTCCAAAACCACGTGCCGAGGGTTCAAGTCCTTCTGCCCCTGCCAATGCTGGTATAGCTCAGTCGGCAGAGCGCATCCTTGGTAAGGATGAGGTCGGCAGTTCGAATCTGCCTATCAGCTCCACTAAAAAAGCCTTTTTTGTCAAAAAGACAAAAAAGGCTTTTTTTAGAATGATGCTGCCTTCGGCAATGATGTGTCCTGCGGGACATAAAGGCAAACATCACATCATGCCGCAGCGAAGTGAAGGCACATCATTTTTCAAAGCAATCCATCATTTCGCCGTAAGGCGATACATCATGAAAAAACTCAAACTTTTGCCTTATCATAAAAGCAAATTACGCGCAAAGCAGGAACGACTTTCTTTCTAAACTGGAGATTGCCCTGAAAGAGGCAAGCGAAACAGGCTATTGGCTGGAACTGCTTTATCGCACGAATTATATTGACGAAATACGATATAAAAAACTCAGTGACGATTGTATAACGATTCGCGTTGTGCTGATTGCTTCCTGCCGCACCGCAAAAGAAAATAAATCGTAATATTACGCCAAACAGGCAGGTGAACCTATTATTGTTTACCCGCCTGTTGCTATTACCGTATATCTTATGGCTTATTACCGGTTCCTGGTGAATGGAGCATTGTGTAAATAACCTTATCCAGTATTATAGTAAGGCACTTCTCTACCTTCATTTTATTCATCTTTGCAATATCTTCGTATATATGTGAAAGGTCATCAGACAATACAATTTCATACTTTTTCATTTTAGACTCCAAATCCTTAATCAAATTTTTTATGGGGATTATATCCCCTTAATAAACAGGATTATAACCCCCATAATAATAAATGTCAAGATTGGGGGATAAAAAAGTGATTGTATTTGATAAATTGTGGGAGACTATGAGTAAAAAAGGAATGTCTACATACATGCTTAGAGAGAAATGCAATATCGATAACAAAACGATTAGGCGGTTGAAAGCCAATGAAAATGTTGAAACGAAAACTTTAAATAAATTATGTAGCATTTTAAATTGCAGGCTAGAGGATATAGCAGAGTATAAAAAGGATAAAATTTAATTTTTTAATAAGTGAGAACGACCTTTATGAGTAATGCCTTGGATATTTCAAAAATATTAGTTATAACAACCTCTGTATTTGCCTATATACGGTTCGACCTTGAAAAAATAGATGTGAACCGTCTCTTAAAAGATTTAAAAAAATTCTATTCCCGCCGGATGAAAGACTGGAGCTATGACGAATTTATAGAAATATTTTTGGAAAATTGGCCAAAACATTATGAATCCTTTGAGGAATTCAAGAAAGGTCAAGATTGGAGCTTTTCTATCCGGAAAGATAATCGACCGACAGACAACGCGCAAAAAATATCGGAATTCCGGCCTGTTTTCCTAGAATTATTCAACCACGCTCTTCTTTTAAATTCAGAAAATAAATCAGAACAGCTCAGCGATTTTTTTGATACAATCCACTGCCTTTCAGAAGCAATGTTATGGAAAGGCCAGTGGGATTCGAAATCTTTCTGGAAGCTTAGGATTAAAACCTACTGTAAGCGCTGGGGCGTCAGGTTTCCCGGAATGCGTAAAGCCTTTATTCCACTTCCGTTTTTAAGTAAGTTTCGATAAAAGAAGCCCGCCGAAGAGGCAGTGAGCCATAAAGAAGTATGAAGAAAAAATGACTTACGCCAAGTGGATGGAAGTCATAGAAAAGACCTCCTCAATATTTTGAGTTAGGTTGGCAGACCTTAACTTTAATCTATCGGGGAGTTTCTTTTTTGTCCATAGCTGAAGCTTTTTTATCTCCACTGGCTCAGCCAGTGGTTGACCTCCGCAATGTAAAAGCCCTGCAAAGCCATAAGCTTTGCAGGGCTTTTTGTATTTATTTTTGCCGTGCTAAATAAAATCTATAATTTTTGCAATATATTTCTGAATTATCAACACGTCATTCAGCGTTATTTTTCCATTTTCGTCCGTATCGGCAGCTTTCAACTGCTCCTTTGTTAAATCTATCACTTTAGAAAGATGCTTCTGGACCATTAAAACGTCGGCTATAGATATTGTCCCTTCTCCGTCAATATCCCCGTGAGGGGTTTCAAAAAAGAAGCCGTTGTCTATCGCATATCTTTCAGCTTCTGAATCTTGATACCCATATATTGTCAGCACAGTCATGGAAGGGACGCTCAAATAACCAAATGCCCGGTCTCCGATTTCCTTAACTTGCCTGGGAATTTTCACCTTCCCGAGCTGATCGCAGAATAGAAAAGCTTCTGAGCCTACGGTTACAACATTTTTCGGTATCTCAAGGGTTTTCAGCGTGGTGCAGTACGCAAAGGCACGTACCGATATTGTTTCCAGGCTATCGGGAAGGCGTAAATTTTTTAATCCCGTACAGCTAAAAAAGGCCTCCTCCCCTATTATCTTTATTCCTTTTTCAAACACAACCTGCTGCAGCCCCGTACAGTATGAAAATGCACACTCCCCTATTTCCAACGTCTTTGACGGAATTTTGATTTTTTCCAGCATGGAGCAGAATTGAAAAGCATTCTCCTCAATACAAGTCAAATCCTCAGGCAAATTAACCGTCCGCAGTTTTATACAGGAAACAAACGCATTTCTTCCAATTGTTTTAATGCGCCCGGAAATCTCAATTTCCTCCAGGTTATAACAGCCATAGAAACAAAACGGCATTATCTGCTCAATATCCCCTAGAATTGAAACTTTTTTAAACCCGCTGTTTTGAAATGCGTTTGACATTTGTGAAACTCCCGCCGGAATAATGATTTCCCCTGCGCCAGTACAGCTCTCGAACGCCATGGCCTGGATAGATGTAACACTGTCAGGAATTGTTATTCCGGAAACTGTTTTCCCCTGAAAAACGCTCTGGCCGATGGTTTTAACGTTATCCGGTATTTCCACATTTCCGCCGGAGCCGCGGTACTGATAAAGAATGCCATCGCCCAAAATTACAAATTCTTCGCTCTCGTTTTGTAGCCAAGGAGTATTGGAAAAAGCGCTTATGTCGATAAACTGTACACTGTCCGGAACACGGACTGTCCTTAGCCCGCTGCCAGAAAATGCCTCGTAGCCGATGGTTAGCAGTCCTTCAGGCAGAGTAACCTCTGACAGGTATGTACATCCTTTAAACGCGGAATTTTCGATTTTTGTAACACCGGAGGGTATGTTGACCTCTAAAAGCGTAGTACAGCCGAGAAAAAGCTGGCTGTTCACCTCTTTCATGTTCTCCGGCAGCACAGCTTTTTTAAGGCCTGTACAGCCAGAAAATACCGACTTGCCAAGCGTTGCTATACTGCCGGGCAGTGTAACGGTACGTATCAGCTTACAATTTGAAAACGCCTCTTCTCCTATTTCAGTTACATTCTGGGGAATTGTCATAATTTTAAGCTTTTGACAGTTATTAAACGCCTGGGCGCCTATTTTTTTAAGACTTTCCGGAAGTATTACCTCTTCTAACGAAGCGGCCCCTTCAAATGCCCTGCGGCCTATTTCTTCTACTCCTTCCGGCATTTCGACCTTTTTCACCACGCTTCCGGCAAAAGCGCCCTCTGAAACCCTTTTTACATTTTCTGGAAGCGATATCTCCGTTTGATTCCCCTGGTAATACAGCAGCAGGCCGTCACCCAAAATAACAAAATCTCCGCTGTATCGGTACCATGGGGTATTCATGAAAGCGTACGTTCCAATTTCAACCACACTGTCCGGAACAGTCAGCTTTTTTAAACCGCTGCCGTTTAACACATATGAGCCGATTTTGGTCACTGACGGGGGGATTATTACGGTTTCAATATTTTTTTGTTCAAAAAAAGCAAAGTCTGAAATTTCAACTACTTTCCTGCCATTAATTTCAGAAGGAATAATCAATTCGCTTCGATTGTCTTTACATCCTGTTACCGCTACCGTGTTGCTGTTCAAAACCGCATATTCCAGCCAAGACCCGTCTTCCTCGGCGGAAACGGACACAATTGTCGGAACCACCAGCAGCAGGGACAGCAACATCACAGCGCTTTTAAATAATATTTTTCTTTTCATTCCAGCACCCCTTATTTCAAATTATTAATATTATACTGCTTAAAAAACAGCGGCTTTCCTTTTGTGAAGAAAAGCCACTGTATTTCTTGCCGCCGATGCCCTCTAAGCCCGCTGGAACCCGTCGATGATATGCGCAATATACTTTTGTATCTCCAATACGTCGCTTAACTCCAGCTTTCCGCTGAAATTGACGTCGCCGGCGGTAATCTGCTCCTCACTGAGGACAAGAATCCCGGCGAGATGCTTCTGTATCTCCAGCACGTCCTGAAGATTGATGTTCCCGTCCCCGGTTACGTCGCCAAGCTTCCTTTCAGGAGGTGTATCGCCGCTGACATACTGCTTATAATCCTCCCAGACGCCGTCGTGGCAGTACATCCAAGTATCCGGCTCTATATCGAGGCCTGCCTCGTTGTGCCCCGGATACTGCACCGAGCCGTCGTTTCCGTTAAACATGACCTTACAGCCGCCAAAGCCTTCGGGGAGCTCATAGGCAAACATGCCGCTGCCCAAATCCTGCATAGGCACGCCCGGCCATTTTGTGATATCGCCCTGCGCGCCGCCGCCATAGGCGTAAATTTTTACATCCTCCCAGCCCTGCGCGTTGTCAAAATAGGCGACCGTCTTTCCCTCCAGCACCGGATAGGAAAGCTTTTTATATGTATAGCGCTCTTCTATCGAGCCGAACTCGTTCTTCGCGCCGACTGTAACCGTGACCGAATCGCCCTCGTTCATGTTTTCGCCAAGCAAAACGACCGCGCTTTTTGTAAACGGCACCTTTTCCCCGCCGTCAAGCTGGTAATAAGCCTCATCCGCGGCGAGCACATTAATCGAAAGCGCAAGCGTCCCGCGGAACGAGCCGCTTTCCTTTGAAACCGCCATATAAGGAGGCAGCTCCGTTTTTTCGTTTGTCAGGACGACAACACGCCCACCGGCTACCGTACCGGTAAGCCTGCCGGCCTGTACGGTAAACTCATCGTTCGTCACCTTGTCGTAATAAACGCCGTCGGCAAGCTTTGTTTTCGTGTCTACCTCAAGCGGTTCGCTGTCCGCGCTCACAATGACGGCGCCGCGGTTGCCGCGTTCAATCATAACGGCCTTTGTATTGCCGTTTGGATTCGACAGCGTTTCATCAAGCCCGGCCATCGTATTGCGGAAGCTGTTGACCGCGGCCACCTCCGGGTCCTTGTACAGGTCACTGCCGGCCGCGCCGATGAGGTTGTCGCCCCACTGGTCGGAGGTGCTGCTGCCCTTCGGACGGCTGAAGAACAGCGGCGTGCCGCCGCTGCGCGCGGTAATAATAGCCCAGCCCAGCTTGACCTGCTGCTCGTTGAGCTCTCTCCACGAGCCGTCGCCGCAGTAATTGTCGTGCGATTCCACCCAGGTAACAAGCTTATCCTCCGAGGCGGAGTTGCTGTAGCTGCTGATGGAGTTTGCATTTAAATCGCCATTGCGGATTGCATTGCGGATTGTGCCGCCGTATTCGGAGGCGGTAACATGCATATATTTTTGGTAATTGCCGCAGTCCGCGCTGCCAAGGATTTCGCCGTACTGGAACCGCGACCCATTATCGAGCACAACAGGCCAGAAATCGCTTGCAAACGAAGGGTCGTCCTCCGGGATTTCTATATGCTTTGCCGCGTCGTAGCGGAAGCCATCCGCCCCGGCTGCCACACACTGCTTGAGATAATTTAAAATAAGCTGCTGGATATTCGGGTTCTGCGTGTTTAAATCAATAAGCCCCAGCAGGCTGTTCTGCGTAACGTCTTTACGGTCACCATAATTGGAAATTCCGCCGCCGTTATGGAACGCGCCGCCCTCCATGTTTTTGATATAGCTTTTAATTGAGCCGGTGGACGAAGTCATATGGTTTGCGACCACATCGACAATAATCTTAATCCCGTATTTGTGCGCTTCATCGCACAGCTCCTTGAATTCCTGCTCTGTGCCAAGCTGGTAATTGCCGATTTTATAGTCGGTCGGCTGGTAATGGTAGTACCATTTGCCATTGCCCATCAGCTGCATCCCGCCGTTGTCGCCGACAAGGCATTCGTTGATTGGGGAGGTTTGTACTGCGGAAAAGCCCGCTTTCGCTATATTTTCCAGGTTTTCCCTGATAGTTTGGAACGACCAGCACCATGCGTGCAGTATTGCGCCGTCCTCAACCTTTTCTGTTAGGCCATAGCCGTCTGGCGCCGCGCCTTTCTGTGCTTGGAGCGGCTGCGCACCAACAGCGCAGGAAAATGCCGTCAGCAAAAGCAGCGCAGATAAAACGGCGCTTATGAACCTGTTTCTGGATTTTTTCACCGGGATTCCTCCTTTGAATTTTAAAGAATTAGAATGTATATCGCGCGAGTGTTTTTCATATTACTCAATATCAGTATATCGGAAGGGAAAGTTCATTACAATCTATTCTTCAACGGTAACTTGTACAAACTTTCCCGTAAAAAAACAGGTAATACGACTAAAAACATATTTTTATGGCTGTTTTTTTGCATTTTTGTCCATATCCTGATATGATTGAAGCTGCGTTCATTTTTTAAAAGGGGTGTTCGTTATCGGCATTGTCGAACTGTTTTTTATCGCGCTCGGCCTTTCCATGGACGCATTCGCGGTGGCGCTTTGCAAAGGGCTCAATATGCGCGTATACAATAGGAAATACTCATTTTTGATTGCCGCCTTCTTTGGCGGCTTCCAGGCGCTGATGCCCCTGGTTGGCTGGCTTTTGGGCACGCAGTTTGCACGCTATATCAGGGACTTCGACCATTGGGTCGCATTCGCTCTTCTTGCCTTCATCGGCGGCAAAATGGTCTATGAATCCTTTAAAAAGGAAGACTGCTGCGGAAAAAAGAAAGAATCTTTTGACCTGAAAGAGCTATTGATGCTGTCGGTCGCTACAAGTATAGACGCGCTCGCGGCAGGCGTTACGTTTGCCTTC
Source organism: uncultured Oscillospiraceae bacterium (assembly GCA_900540275.1). Taxonomy (GTDB): domain Bacteria; phylum Bacillota; class Clostridia; order Oscillospirales; family Acutalibacteraceae; genus Scatavimonas. Next base: position 44,733 of record UQFO01000016.1, read on the forward strand.
CTCAGTGTCAATATTTTCGGCGCTGTTTTACTCATTGGCGCCGTGACCTTTATTCTTTCCGCGTCGGGCGTCGCCATTGGCAACAGGTTCGGCATCCGCTATAAAAATAAAGCGGAGCTCGCAGGCGGCCTTGCGCTTATCTTTATGGGAATCAAAATACTGCTTGAGCACCTTGATGTGCTATGACTTAAAAAGGAAACGGCGCTCCGAATTTTCGGAGCGCCGTTTCCTTTTGATATAAGGACGGTTCAGGGTAATACGTATTTCTTTTTGTACGCCTCATATTCCCCTTCATATTCCTGTGAATGGCTTTCCTTTAAATCATGCAGGTATTCATGCGTTTCCAGGCTGTCCATGCTTATCTGAATCAAGCAGACGGCAATATTGGAGCAGTGGTCTGACACCCTTTCGTAATTGGTCAGAAGGTCGGAAAGCACAAAGCCAAGCTCTATGGTGCATGAGCCGTTTTGCAGGCGTTTTACATGCCTGCGCTTTAATTTATCGCGCAGCCCGTCTATCACCTGCTCCAGCGGCTCCACCTGCTTTGCAAGCGCTATATCCTTTTGGTCGAACGCATCCATCGTAATATTCAGGATTTCGGTAAGCGCGCCCGTCAGGACACGAAGCTCCCGCTTTGCTTCATCGGAAAACGATATTTTCTTTTCATGCATTTCCTTTGCCGCGTCCACCAGGTTGACCGCATGGTCGGCGATACGTTCAAAATCGCCGATGCAGTGCAGCAGGCGCGCTACCTCGTTGCTGTCCCGCCTGCCTAAGCTTTTGCGGCTGATTTTTACAAGATACGTGCCGAGCACATCCTCGTAGGCGTCTATTTTTTCCTCGCCTTGCAGGATTTGTTCCGCGAGCTTCTCATCATACTTATCTACAAGCGTAACCGCGCTTAAGAACATCTCCCTGGAAAGGTGCGCCATCTTAATCGCCATATTATCGCTCTGCTCTACCGCGAGAGCCGGCGTACCGAGAAAACGTTCGTCGAGGAACGGCGTGTCGTCCTGTGTGTCCTTGTCGCGCACCGTAAGGCAGGCAAGCTTTCCAAGGAACTTGGAGAACGGAAGCAGCAGTGCCGTTGCCAGTAGATTGAATGCCGTATGGATAATCGCAATATCGGCCGGCGTCACCACGTCTTTGACAAATTCAAAATGCAGCAGCGCGTTTAGCCCATAAAATGCCGCAAGAATTATAACCGTACCGATGATATTGAAATAAAGGTGTACAAACGCGGCACGTTTTGCGTTCTTCTTTGCGCCAATGCAGGAAATCATTGCGGTCACGCAGGTACCGATATTCTGCCCCATAATAATTGGGATAGCGGTCGCATAGGAAATGCTGCCCGTCGCGGACAAAGCCTGCAAAATACCGACCGAAGCGGATGAGCTCTGAATAACGGCTGTAAGGAGCGCGCCTGCCAGAACACCCAATATCGGGTTGGAGAACATGGTGAGGATATTGGTGAATTCCGGAACGTCGGCCAAGGGCTTGACTGCCCCGCTCATCATGTCCATACCGAACATCAGCACGGCAAACCCAATCAAAATTGTTCCGACATCCTTCTTTTTTCCGTGTTTTGCAAACATTAAAAGCGCAATTCCGATGAAAGCGAGTATTGGTGCAAAACCGGACGGCTTTAGAAGGTTCAGTACAAAGCTGTCGCCCTCGATTCCCGTCAGGCTCAGGAGCCACGCGGTAATCGTCGTGCCGACGTTCGCTCCCATAATGATACCGATTGCCTGGGCAAGCCGCATAATACCCGAGTTTACAAAGCCGACAACCATTACGGTGGTGGCGGACGAGCTTTGGATAACGGCCGTCACACCAGCGCCGAGCAAAAAGCCCTTAAACGTATTGTCGGTCATTTTTTCGAGCGTCCGCTCGAGCCTGCCGCCCGAGAGCCTTTCCAGGCCGCCGCCCATTGTGTTCATTCCGAACAAAAACAGGGCCAGCCCGCCCAGCAGTGTAAGCACTGAAAAAATATCCATGTAGACTTCCTTTCCTTCCACACTGCGCAATTCTACGCGCCGCATTCTGCGTACAAGACAAAGAAAAGCAAAAAACACCGCAATTCTCTATTTTAAGTGTATCATAGATGACGCAGGTAAAATTCCGGTCTTCCTTTTGTAAAATCTGTGTAAAGAAAACGCTCTTTTTTATTCTTCTCAAGAATTCCCTGTAAATTCTCCGTAAAATAATTTGAAAAGCCCGCTCTTTTTTTGTTAATATGAAAGCGGGAACGAGAAAAATGTAAAATTTTATTATTTTTGCCACTTTTTTGCCGAATGAATGGTTTTCTCTAAGAAGGGGGTAGGTAAGCGGTGGAATTGTTTTGTGCTGGCAATTCTATGGATGATATCATAGAAAAATATTCCGACATGGTATTACGGCTTGCCCTGAACCAGACCCGGAACAAGGCAAACGCAGACGATATTTATCAGGAAGTTTTTCTGCGGCTGATTAAAAATGCAGATAAGATAAAAAACGAAGACCATCTCAAAGCATGGCTGATACGTGTCACAATCAATTGTTCGCGCACCATGCTCAGCAGTTATTGGAATAAACATATTGTATCATTAAGAGAGGCGGCCTCGCTCGAAGCATATCCTTTTGAGGAGGATTTTGTATACAACGCGGTGTTGAAGCTTCCAAAAAAATACAGGACAGCGGTACACCTGTACTATTTTGAGGGCTATTCCGTCAGGGAAACCGCCCAAATCATGCGGCAAAGCGAGTCTGCGACGAAAACGCAGCTCAAAAGGGCGAGGGACCGCCTCAGGCCTCTCTTGGAAAAGGAGGGATTGCATGTTTGAGAAACATTACCGGAAGGCAAACAACGCAATCAGCGCCTCAAGAGAACAAAAGGAAAATTTGATAAAAATAATCCATTTCGGTGAAAAAAGAACCGTTTGGGGCCTTCCCCGCAGAGCCGTATATACTACGGCAGCCTGCCTGGTTATTGTATTAATCGCAGCCTTTCTTATTCCTCAAATTCCAAAGCAGCCGCTTCCGACAGGCCCTCAAAAGCCAATTGGAGGCACATCGCAGCAGGAGACAGAGCCCGAAAGCTATCCGGATTTCCCAATCGGCGCAACCGACCCTACAGAGCCGTCCCAGGGCGGGCAGGCGCCTGTACCCAAACCCGACCCCGGCAGAGTGGAAACCTCCTCTGAAGGAACGTATGCGCCCTCCAATGCAGGCGGGGCCTTTGAACAGCCGACGAACTCAGGCGTTGAACCGCCAACCCCAAACCCCGAGCCGCAGCCTACCGGGCCGCAGCCTTCCACCGACCCGCCGCAGCCACCCCCAACAAATCCCAGACCGGACCCCGAACCAACCGATCCATGGGACCCCCCGACCCTGCCTACGTCTCCCGGAACGGATTGTCCAACCGATTCCCCGCCGCCTACAGACCCGACAGAACCAAGCATGCCTACCGATCCGACCGTTCCGACTGAACCGGATACCGAGGCGGCAGCCTGCCCAACCGAGCTGCCCGTATAAAAAACGGCAGGACGCGTTAAACGTGCAGGCCAAACAAAAAATAGTAAAGCCGTTTTATCTTCCTGCATGCATCCAGGGAAGGGGCGCGTGCAATAGGTACACGCCCCCTTTTTCATAAATTTTGTTATCCTCGGATATTTTGGAATCATCACGGTGCATCATATTTACACACCATTGGGAATTTTATTGACAACTGGGCCGCCTTTTGCTATAATGTTTTGGCATTCTTTATATAGCGGGGGCCATTAGCTCAGTTGGTTAGAGCAACCGGCTCATAACCGGTCGGTCCGGGGTTCGAGTCCCTGATGGCCCACCATTGGAAACCCAGACGAACACCCAAGACGAACACCCAAGACGAACCCCGCGTACACAACCTGCATGTATCTTCTTTCTTCCGGGCACATTCGTTTTGGTTATAAAGTTTGTCAAATAACAAGGACGCAAAAATCCCCCGTAACGGTTTCTACACCGCTGCGGGGGATTTTTTGATATTTGACTTTGTTGTTTACGCATGATACAATATTTATAGCTTAGTGACCGTGTTGTAGTAACCTGCGGGTCTACAACCATATTGACCCCCCGCACCTCTCCATATT
>UQFO01000017.1 GCA_900540275.1 uncultured Oscillospiraceae bacterium
AGGTTGCCGGTCTGCTCGCCGGGGGCGAGATAATAGCCCCACCATACCCAGCCGTTGCTGTTGCCGGTATCGCGGTCGTCGATAATCCACTTTTTGACCGGCTTGCCGTCCCAGTCGCTCAATAATATTACGTCATCGCCAAACGCCCATTCTATATAATCAAAATAGCTGGGGTTGCCGCGGCCGTTTACATCCCACTTGTTCTTGCCGTCTACCCACTTGTGAACCGTGTATTCGCATTCGCCGTTTATTTGCTCCGCTGTATAGCCTACGTCCACGGCGGAACCAATCGGCTCGTCATGCAGGCCGTCCGGGGATTTTTTCTGGTCCTCGTCCGCTCTTTTCGGGATTGCCATTTGCAGAAAATCAGCCACGCCGTCCTCGTCCTCGTCAATGAGCATATTGCGTGGGTTTGCGTTATCGACCTGGGCGTCGAGCAGTACAAAATTGCCGTAAACACCGTTGGGGTCGTTTTCTTTGGTCTGGATTAACCAGGGGAGCTCGTCGTCGTCAAGCCCTGTCCGCGGGTTTACTATGCCCGCCGGAAGGTACTGGCTGTTGACGTTTAGCTCCGTGCCTTCGCCGCCGACCGTAATGTCGGGCAAGAGAATATTTGTGTTGTTAACGGCATTGTAATGGCGCAGCCACATATCAATCGAATCGCGGTTAGCGGCCACCGACGTGGTGCGAAGCGGCGTAAAATAAATACGCTGGCGCCTTACCTGATGGAGGCCGTTGTCTGCTTTTATGCTGAGGATACGGGCGTATTCCGTGGCCGCGTCCCTTCCGCCCGCAAAAATGGTACCGCCCGCGGGGGCGTCGGTTTCAACCACTACCGGCCAGCCGGTTTCTTCATCGGCTGTAATCTCGTAGTTTTTGCTGGGGAAAAATTTTATGAACTGCCCGTCCGTGCCGAGCATGTAGCGGTCAGATGTGTATTGCTGAACCATCGGGTAGAATTCCATAAATTCCCTGAGCTGGATACGGGTGAAAATATCGCCGTAAATTTTATCGTCGCCCTCTGTTTCTGTATTCCCGGGATTCAGCACGCTGATTTTCTTTATAAGGTCGGGGTTTTCAGCGTCCCAGTCCTGCGCTTTGGTGCGGTCGTATTCCTCTACGAGCGTCGCCTTGTAATTAAGCTCTTTGGTAGAGGCGTCGTTCGTTTTATGCTGGTTGTAATTATTCCAGGCAAAGGTCCCGCCGAGCAGCGCCAAAATCAGAACCATAGCTACGGCGGCGGTAACCCTTTTGCGCCGTTTTTTGCTGTCTGTGTTCGTCATCCTTTTAACTCTCCTTTTGCTTTGATATATAAAAATCAGGCAGAAGCCTGAGTATTATTCGCGGCTTTCATGCCGCGCCCGGGGCGGGAATACCGCCCCGGGTACAGGCAACGCGCGGGTACTTATTAATTGAAATATAGATAGGAGGTCAATCAAAGATTTCTGCCTTCACCCACATGGCGGGATGTATATAATTGGGGGCAGTCACAGGAGAGCGCCCCAGTTGGCCCTTCACATGGTGCAGCCAGGCCCCATCTGAAGCGACCATACCAACAGAACGAAGCCAGGTGGCGTTCTCCGAACTAACGCTACCCTCGAAAACATTCCAATTGCTGTTTGCATACTGGCCCATGCCGGCTTTTGAAAAGCCAGTTCCGTTATGCCATTCCACACACATGTACTTCGCACCTTCCTGGTAAGACAGCGCAAACGGATAGGCGTAACCTGTAGTAGCGTTCGGCTTGCTGATTGGAGCAGTGACGTTTCCATACTGGCCTACAGCGACGTCGGCATCGCTCCTCACCGCAAAGGATTTTAAGCCCTCCAGCGTGCCGGTAGAGACTCCCGTATTCGTACCTGTATTGACATTGTCGTACCAAAGCTCAATGGCATTCCTGACGTTAGAGGATGTGTAATTATAATTGCCGGAGGCCATGTACGGTACAGCGCCGACGGGCAGGCTGTTCAGGCGGACGATAAGGTAATAGTTGCCCTCCTGTCCAATCGCCATCCAGTCGGAGTCGTCGTCGAGCTTATCGCCCGGGATGATGTGGGTTGCGCCGTCCACACTGTTGTCCGGCCTTACGTTAAACGTCCATATTGCATACTTGGTGTCGTCATAAACAGAGGTTGCGCAGACGGTCAGGGTTGTGGCGGTTTCCGCCGCACCAATGGTCAGCACGCCGTTCTGGTCGATGCTGCTGAGTGTGCCGCTGTAGCCCAGCAGGCTCCAGGCAACGGCCTTGTTCACGCCGACAGAGCCCTGTACCTTCGCGCTGAAGTCGTAGGTCGTCCCGCGCAAGATTTCCACGGGCTTTTCATTAATCGCAACCGCGCTTATCTTCATTTTTGACCGGCGCAGGGCCTCGACAATCTGGTCGTTGCCGCTTGCGTCGTTTTCTTCTTCCCAGCGGGTCAGCTCTTCATAGCTTACCGCCTGCATGTCCGCGTGGATGGCGTAATACATTTTATCGTCGGAGGGTTCTATCAGCGACAGTCCATCGAGAAAATTACCGGTCTGCTCGCCGGGGGCGATATAATAGCCCCACCATACCCAGCCGTCGTTGTTGCCGGTATCGCGGTCATCGATAATCCATTTTTTGACCGGCTTGCCGTCCCAGTCGCTGAGCATTATCACGTTTTCGCCAAACACCCATTCTATGTAATCGAAATAGCTGGGGTTGCCGGGGCCGTTTACATCCCACTGCAGCCTGCCGTCTACCCACCGGTGGGGGATATATTCGCATTCGCCGTTTATCTGCTCCATTGTATAGCCGATGTCCACGGCGGAATCGATAAGCTCGTCATGCAAACCGTCGGGAGATTTCTTCTGGTCCTCGTCCGCCCTTTTCGGGATTGTCATTTGCAGAAAATCGGCAACGCCATCCTCGTCCTCGTCGATAAGCATATTGCGCGGGTTTGCGTTGTCGACCTGGGCGTCAAGGAGTATAAAGTTGCCGTAAACGCCGTTGGGGTCGTTTTCCTTCGTCTGGATGTACCAGGGAAGCTCGTCGTCGTCAAGGCCGTTTACTTCGTCTACTATGCCCGACGGAAGATACTGGCTGTTGACGTTGAGCTCCGTACCCGCCCTGTCGACCGTAATGTCGGGCAAGAGAAGGTTTGTGTTATTGACGGTATTGTAACGCCGGAGCCACGCGTCGATAGAGTCACGGTTAGCGGCTACCGACGTAGTTTTGAACGCCGTAAAATAAACGCGCTGCGCGGCGACGGTGTGCGCGCCGTTGTCTGCTTTTATGCTGAGGATACGGGCGTATTCCCTAGCCGCGTCCTCCCCGCCCGCGAAGATGGTGCCGCCCGCCGGAGCGTCGGTTTCAACCACCACCGGCCAGCCGGTTTCCTCATCGGCTGTAATTTCGTAGTTTATATCAGGGTAGAAGGTGATAAAGCGCCCGTTCGTGTCTATCATATAGCGGTCGGGCGTGTATTCCTGTATCATCGGGTAGAATTCCATGAATTCCTTGAGCTGGATGCGGGCGAAAATATCGCCGTAGGTCTTATTGTCACTTTTCGACTCTGTGTTCCCGGGGTTTAAGACGCTGATTTTCTTAATAAGCTCCGGGTTATCAGGGCTCCAGTTCTGCGCCTTTACACGGTCGTATTCCTCTACCAGCACCGCTTTGTAATTAAGCTCCTCGGTAGTGGCGTCGTTTGTTTTATGCTGGCGGTAGTTGTTCCAGGCGAAGGTCCCGCCGAGCAGCGCCAAAATCAGAACCATAGCCACGGCGGCGGTAACTCTTTTGCGCCGTTTTTTGCTGTCTGTGTTCGTCATCCTTGTAACTCTCCTTTTCACGTGTTGATATAGTAAGGTTCAGCGGATAACCGCCTGGCCTTTTAAGCAATGATTATAAAATGGCGACGGCAATTTCCGCTGTGGCCGCCTCTCCGGATATCCCATTTTGAACCGACTGCGCAACCACCCTGATGGCGGAAGCGGTTTCATTTGCTCCCACGGTCAACACACCGTGTTCATTGATAACGGTACCGGCGGAGGTGTTTCCTTCCACACGCCAGGTTACCTTTTGCGTAATGTTCGTGCCGGTGACCTTCGCGCTGAACTGCTGTACGGCGCCCTTGGGCAGCGCAACGGGCTGGGCGGGCGACGTAATGCTTATGCCTGATACAACAGGCTTCACCGCCACATTCAGCTTGATGCTTGCAGTTTTTTCGGGGTCAATCCTGGAGGCCGCGGTGACGGTCAGGGAAGACGCCGTTTCATTGGTACCGACGGTCAGAAGGCCCGTATCGCTGATAAACGAACCGCCGCCGCTGCCTGTAAGGCTCCACTGAACATCCTGCGGGATGCCGACCGAGCCGATGACCGCAGCGCGGAATTGCTGTGTGTGGCCGAAATACACCTCGGTCAGATTTTCGGGGCTCAGGGTAACGGCTGTGACCTTCATGCCGGCCTTTTGCAGCGCTGTGACAATCTCGTTGTTGCCGGAAGCATCCCCCGGCGTCATCCAACGGCCAAGCTCGTTATAGGAAACGGCCTGCATGTCCACATGAATGGCATAATAAAAGGCATCGTCAGGCTGCGCAACCAGCTGAATCTGCTCCAGAAAATTCGAGGTGGATTCCTCAGGCTTTAAATACATGCCCCAATAGACCCAGCCCTCGGTGTTTGCCGCGGAGTCATCCACAATCCATTTTTTGACTGGCTGGCCATCCCATTGGCTTAACAGGATGACATCGCTGCCGTATATCCACTGGACGTAATCAAAGAAGCTTTCGCCCGTTATGCCCACCGGGGACGGCTGCCATTTGTATAACCCATCCTGCCACTGGTGCGGCGTGTAGAGGCATTCTCCGTTGCCGGTCTGCGTGCTGCCGACCGTATCCGCGGTATTGATATCGTCCTGATGCCTGCCCGTTTGGTCGGACTTGGCGTTTATAACGCCGGTGACCAGGGAACGGCTGCCTGCTGTGCGGTCAACGATTTGATTGGTCACAATAAAGTCGCCGTAAACACCGTTGGGGTCGCCCTGCTGCGTACGGATGTAAAAGGGAAGGTCGTTGTCCCTCACGCCGTCCTCCACGCCGTCTGCGGGATATTCGTCGATATGCTTGGGCGTATCATACATGCGGACCTGTTCAATCACATGGGGGCTTCCCCCATATTTGTTCTCGAGAATAGAGGCGTACGCCGCTGCCGCGTCCCGTCCAGAAAGCGTACCGCCGCCCACAGTGACCACTGGGTCGCCGCTGCCGTCTGGCGCGACTGTATAACGTACATTCGGGTCAAAGCTGATAAAGTTCCCGTCCGCATCGGCCATGTAGCGGTAAGCGCTGTATTCCTGCGTAACCGGATACAGCTCCATAAATTCCTTAAACTGGAGACGGATATAGACGTCTCCATATACCCGCGTATCATTCGGCGTTTCCTTCCCGGGATTTTTAACGCGAACCTGTTTTTCAATTGCCGGGTCCGAAATTTTCCAGTTTTCCGCTTTGGCGGGGTCATATTTTTCCACAAGGCGGGCTTTGTAAAAGGTCGCGCCGGCGTTGGCGTCGTTCGTTTTGTGCTGGCGGTAATTATTCCAAGCGTATGTACTGCCCAGCACTGCCGCCAATACCATAATACCGACGGCGGCCGCCGCTAAAACACGGCGGTTTCTGCCCTTTGCGTTCATATTTTTCCTCCTATCCTATATGTTCATTTTTCTGAAATTGGGATTTCAAAACCATAGAAACCCATCTATATGACAGAGCGCTGCGCGAATACGGTAAACGTTTACCATCACGCCCCGCTCCCAAATTGTTATTTTATGAAAAATTATTTATTTTTTCGACATATTTTGATAAATTTCGACATCGCAGATATAAAATCACCCAACGCCGCCCCTCCTAACGCGTTGAGTTGCACACTTTTGAAAAAGACATACCCGCTATTTCAAGAAGAAGCGGAGGCTTTCAAACTCTATCTATATTTTATGGTGCCTTGAAAAAACCTGCTTTTGTATTGTGCAACGCATGAAAATCACAACCTGCTGTGTTTTTCATGCGTTACTAAAAATATACGCCCTCTTGAAGGAACAACGCTGTGCGTTACCCTTCCGATTGCTTCTCACTCTGCTCTTTGGCTTTGGATTCGCCCGGATGCTTCTTGCCGGACGCAATAAACACACGCAAAGCTACGATAAAACCAATGACCAGCACGACCATCGCCCCGACAAAAAGAAGGTTTGATTTCACATAGCTGAAGGCTTGGCCAAGGAACAGGTTGTGCCATACCACTTTGCCTACTACATTGTCGGCCCAAACTACGCCGTCGTCGGCCATGCCATTCTCAATTCCCATGGTCACAAAGGCCCGTACGCCGCTCTGGTCGTAATTTTCATGGATGCCGACGATTTTATGGGTAACAGTCGTGCCGTCCTTCTGCATAAAGGTGATGTTATCGTCAAGCTTTAGCATATTGGGGTCAACCTGCTGGGTAACAATAAGGGAGCCTTGGGGCAGCTCGCTCTGCATAGAGCTGGTCAGCACCGTAGAGAAAGTGTATCCGAAGACTGAGCGGGGCGCGTTCCCGCTCCCTGCCGTAGCGGAATACACAATCACGATGACAGCAACCAGCGCCGCATAAAACAGGCATTCAAAAATGACCGAACGAACACGGCTTTTTTTCTTAGACAGTTTGTTTTCCTCGCCCTGCAGTTCCATGGCGGGTGTTTTCGCAGCGTCCGAGGAATCCGGTTGAAGCGGCTCAGCGGCGTTTATGCCAGAGCCCAGCGCTTGGCTGGCCGGAATACTAGGCCTGTCTGTTTCCATAAAGAATATAGCCTCCTTTGTAAAACAGCTGAAAAACTACTATTCTAAACGAACGTTTTGGAAACCGGGGCTTTCTAAAGGACTATACCCGGCGCAAACCCGCAATGTATGTGTTTTTCTCACTGTCTGTATGATAGCACTTGAATTTCGTTTTGTGTTATGGATTTGTATGAACGGTAGCCGTATTGTGACGAACTACGGTGTGTCTTGTTTTTCAGAGTCGTTTTCGGTCGTTTTTTGCTCAGGTTCGGAGGGATTTGCCGCTGCCCTGCGCCGGGTAATAATCCCACCCAGCCCGTCGTATTGTTCGGTTTTACGCTTCGCGTAAATTTTCAGGACAATATATGCGGCAACCAGCGCCGCTGTAATGCCTATGCTAATCCAATTCATCAACGTCATGTTATTTCCCTCCTAGCCACGAAATTTTTTAGAGGCAAGATGCTGCTTCCAAAGCTTATTGACGCGCCGGATTGCCGCCAGGCTGGGATACAGGGTAACAGCGCCAATAATAATCAGCAGGGCGTCAACCCCAGCCAGGGCCATATCCAAAGCGTTAAACAATGGTTCCGGCTGCTCAGGCTGTTCCGGCTGCGCAAGTGAGGGGATTTCCCTCTGCTCGCTCTGTCCGCAGTTTTTGCAGATACGGGTTTCCACGCCGGTTTCCCCCTCTTTCGCAGGGACCTTCACTGTCCATTCATCAAAATCATGGCCAACAGCCGGAATAGGCTCCGTATAGTTGTGAGACTTATCATGGGAACAGGTATAGGTTTTTATTCCATTTCCGGTACAGGTAGCCTCTTTCGTTATCTTTTCCGCGTAGTCGTGCCCAAGCGCCGCCGCCCCCGGTTCGGTATAGCTGTCTCCGCAGCGGGAGCAAGCATATGTTTTCACACCATCCGTGTCACACCCGGGCGGTGTTTCGGTCAGTTTAAAGTCATGACCCAAAGCGGGAATGATTTGTGTTTCGTCATGCGGCTTGTGTGCGCTGCAGGTACGGTGCCGTTGTCCCGGTTCGGTACAGGAAGGAGCCTTGTCCTCCACCCATTCGCCCCAGGTATGCCCTGTCGCCGGAAGCACCGCCTCATATTCCTGACCGCATAATTCACAGCGGAACACATCCGAGCCATCCGTTTGTTCAGTTGCTGGCGTGTGTGAGACAATCGAATATTTATGCTGACCCGCCGTACAGTTATACGTTTGCTCCGCATTGACAGGAAGAGGACTCCACAACAGGAGAAAAAACAGAAGGGACAGGGCTAAAATTGTCCTTTTCATATGCTTTCCTCCTGACTTTCCGAACGCCGCCAGTTTTCCAGGGCTTCCTTAAAAGCAGCATAATAGGTTCGCCCTACGGGCAGCTTCGTCCCGTCGGAAAGCTCTGCTTCGGTATATGTAAGGCGGCGGACATGATCCAGCGATACCACATACAATCGGTGTATCCGGCAGAAGCCTCGTTCAGACAGCTGGATTTGTACCTTTTTCAGTGTAGATAAGAATTCAAAATATTCCTGATTATAATGTACACAAACTAAATTTTTCTGTACATCAAAATATAAAATTTCCGATATGGCAATTTGCCGGTATTCCCCGACACGGTTATAAAGGACATATTCCTCGCGAAGCTCCATAACGGTATCGATTGCCCGATGAAAGACCGATTCAAAATGGTCGGGCACCCGTTTCAATAAATATCCCGACCCTTGGGTTTCAAATATCTCTTCAATCCGGTCACCGGGATTTTTATGAGCCAAGAAAATAATCTGTCCGCTATAGCCAATCTGCCGTAGAGTGAAAGCAGTCTCGATACCGTCGTATTCGGGTGCGTCCGCCTCAAGAAATAAAATGTCCAGATCTTCCCTGAGCTTGGGACTGTCTAAATCAAAAAAAAGGTCGCTGCTGCTTTCATACAGCCTGATTCTCAGGTTAAGAGAGCAGCTCTGTCCAAGCTCTCGGCACCGGGAGGCATAATACTCCCGGTCTTTCCGGCTTCTGTCACATATTGCAATCCGGATAATTCTCATAATCCACCTCGATTGTTCTTTCCATAAAAAGTTATTATTATGGTTTTGTCTACATCTATACGCTTTTATAAATATCACAAGGATTTTCAGCGCCTTGTGTAAAAACATGCAAAATAGCGCCTGGGCAGCCTTACGTATAAAAATCGACAAAATATAGCACTATTATATAGTGTTTATCGGTAAGAAACAATTTGTAAATACTCCCAAAATTTCCCGCCAAATTTTTATTCAAACAAATGAAAGTTACGCCCCCTCTCACAGAGCCTGTAAAAAAACGCATAAACCTATATGATAATTATCCAGCTCCTAATACACGGAAAATGCATAGAAAACAGCTTATGAGACAGCAAAAGGCCCGGTTTTCGATAAAAATGTTCGAAAACCAGGCCTTATTCATTTTGCTCGGGATGGCAAAACCTGAACCCGCGTGGGGAGCGACAATCGCGCCCACGACAGCACAGGCGGCGTAAATACAATTTCAATCCACGCTCCCGCGTGGGGAGCGACGGCAAAACGCATAAAAACCACTCATGCGATTTTGTAAAAATATAACAAAATATTATTTAATTACAAGACAATGGCCCAACTATATGAAAGCAAAAGAAGAAAAATGAGATATATGGCATTAAAATGAGGTGCGAACCTCCCGGCGAAACTCTGTGCACTTGTACTTCGCACCAGCTTTTCACTATATAAAAAGCGGCTTCTCCGGCTGATAGGCCTCCTTACAGCCATAATGTTCAATTTTACTTTGATAGTGGTTGCCAAGATTATAAAACCGGAGGCTGTCCTTTTCCGGGTCGATGATTGCACACAGCTTTGCCTGCAAGCTTCGGCGCTGCGCGGCGTCCAGCAGGCACTCGAACACCGAGCACTGGACGCGCTGCCCATAGTTGACACACTGCTTTGCCACCTGCCGCAGACGCTTCCGGCCTGCGGCATCCTCCGTGTTGACATCATAGGTGATTAAAACTAACAAAAGATATCACTTCCATAAAAAAGGTGGGTATCCGTCCAAATCGCCCCGCAGATACCTTGCCAACAGCAGAGCCTGAATGTACGGCACGATACCCCATTGTAATTTTTCATTCAGGTAGGGGTGGGTCAGCATCTCCTGCTTTTTCTCCTGCCAGGCGGTGAGAAATGCGCGACGGGCCGAATCGGTGAGCAGGACCGCACCGCTCTCCCGGGTTTCAAAGTCCTCAGGTTTCACCATGCGGTTGTTGATGAGGGTCAGCACGAACCGGTCCGCCATGCAGGGGCGCAGCTCCTCCATCAAGTCCAGCGCCAAGGACGTCCGCCCAGGGCGGTCCCGGTGAAGAAAGCCCACGTAGGCATCCAGCCCCACACTTTCAAGCGCGGAGGCGCAGTCATGCGCCAGCAGGCTATAGGCGAAGGAAAGCAGGGCGTTGACGATGTCCAGCGGAGGGCGCCGGTTTCGTCCATGAAAGAAAAATTCCTCTTTTTGATTGAGAATCATATCATCCAGCACGCCGAAATAAACCGCGGAACCCACCCCCTCAAAGCCCCGCAGTTCTTCCAGGGATGTGGCTTGCGCCACGGTGGGGAGCAAACCACGCAGGGTCTCAGAGGCGGCTTTCAACTTGACTGTGTCCAGTCGCTGAGCATGATCCCGGCAGCTCCGTTCCACGCTCCATCGGGCGTTGTGAAGCTTGCCGAAAATCATTGACCGGGCTGCCCGGCAGCTCTGTTCTGTGTCGTCTGCCACCCGGTACTGGGTCCGGCGAAGCAGGACGTTCCCGCTGCTCTTGCCGCAGCTCCGCGCCAAAAACTGTCCCCGGGGCGTGCAGAAGGAGAGGCTGATCCCCCGTTGGGCACAAGCTCCCATCAGAGCCGGGGACGCGCCGGAGTAGGAAAAACTCACGATGCCGAAGAGTGTGTGCATGGGATAACGGGCCACCACCTCCCGGTTCCGGTTCGCTACCACATTTTCGCCGTCCAGAGACAGGTAGACATCCTCTGAGGTGACAAAAAGCGTGTTAAGCAGATATTTCATTTCTCCTCCTCCATTGTCCTATGCAGGTAGTCCTGCACACTTTCCGCCCGCATCAGCCGGGGCAGGCACAGCTCTTTCAGGGAACAGGCATTACAGGCTTTTGTGGGCTTTACCTTTGGCGTGTGGCCGCGCTGATAGAGCTGGTGCATCTCTGTCAAAGCCTTTTTTACGGTCTGCCGCAGCTCCTCTGTAAAAGCAACAGGCATCCGCCGCCGGCTCTCCCCGTAGTAGAGGGCCCCCTCCGGGACAGGCCAGCAGAGCATCTCCTCCAGGCACATGGATTGGGCACACAGCTGCAGCGTATCCCCGGCACGCTCGCTGGGCTTTCCCCGCTTGTATTCCACGGGATAGGGCTGCCACAGACCCTCGCGGCCTTTCAGAGGGATGCCCTTCTCTCCCCTGTGGAATTCCAGCACGTCGCACTCCCCGGACACCCCCAGGGTGGACGAGAACACGTTCATGCCACGGGTGACAAGGAGATCGCCCCGGCTCTCGGAAAACCCCTTGTCATGGGCGTTTTGGTGCATCAAAGCCCCATCCGTGGTGCGGAAATTTTCCGCCCATTGGTGCTCGATATGGATGAGCGCCCATTGCCGTCTGCAGAATTTAAAGTGCTGGATACCGGAAAGCTGAAGAAAGTCCTCCTCTTTATATTCCATCGATGACATCGCAGTGCAGGCCGGGCAGCTCCTCCAGCTCGATGCTGTAGTCGTCTGCGCTGGCAGGTACGGCCACGCCGGGCTTTAAATCCACGTGGAGGCTGCGGTGGACCTTGGCGGAAGAATACTGGCCGGAGGGACAGCTGTGGGTCCACCAGTAGAGCTTGCACACCTCCATGGAGCCCTCAGGACGGGCGGAGGAGGCATCGTTCTCAAAGAGGGTGCGCAGACACTCCTTGACGATGTCCGCGTCCGCGTCGCTGAACCCGGTCTTCTGAGCCAGCTGAACGTTGATAGAACCCTTAATCTGATAGAGGCCGAAGCGGACAAAATGCTTGGAGCCCATGGTATCGGAACTGCGTTTTTCGCTGGTTTCGCCGTTGACACTTTTGGTAATTTGCATCGTGCGCACCTCCACAGGGGATACGCTGACGGCCTGATGAATGGACACGGGTCCCCGCACACCTACGGAAACACCGCTCTTCTCAGTAGATTTGAATGCGAAAACCTGTCCAAAGCTGCGTACATCCAGCCACTTCTCACAGGCCAGGCGGGCATATTCCTCCGCATCCTTAGTCTTTTCCATGGCCTTTTTGGCCCGGTCGCTGAGGCTTTTGCAGCCGTCATCACAGCGGTCGCTGGACTGGACAAAGATGCTCTGTCCCAGGTCCTGCATCCGGTTGCGGATTTTGCGTTTGATACACACGTCAGAAATCTCACCAAAACCGTCGTAGTCCGTGCGGGGGCGGTTGCCGTTCAGGGGGTCGCCGTTGGAGTTTGCCATGCTGACGCTGACCAGCGCCACAAAATCAATCTTATTTTTTAAAGTATCCATTTTACATATCCTCCGTCACAGTTTTCGTTTCGTTATCAGCGGCCTCTTTTTTTCTGGTCAGCGCGCTGCGTTGGTGGTAGTAGCCCAGCAGATAGGTGTCGTCCAGCTTTTTGTCTAAGTTATGGTCCTTCGGGTCCGGCAGCATGTCTGTAATCTCTCCGATTATATTTTTGAAGTACGCGCGCAGGCCCGGCTTCTGCCGGGAAAAATAGGGATTAATCTGCTCGCTGATAATTCGCCAGGCGTACAGCGGCCGCTGGGCGAATACCGACTGCATCCGAATGGCGTTGGGCTCCCGGCCCTCATCCCGGTCGTAAGTGCTCCGCTCCACCTGCTCCGCCACCGCCAGCAGGCGGCCAAAGAGATAGCTGCGGTCTGTGTTTGATGTATCCAATGCCAAACCAAATTCCTCCTTTTTTACTCGGTCGTTGTGGGCCTTGCGTATGAGAGCGCATGCGGTGCTCAAAAGGCTCTCCCTGTTGCCGGACGTGTAGGCCAGGGGCTGTCCGGCACGGGTGGCCAGCCCCCGGATAATGTCCTGGGGAACGGGCCGCCGGTCGATGATGCAGGGAAGCATCTGCTGCACGTGTTCCCGGAGTACCCGGTCGTCCAGGTCGATGAACTGCCCCTGCTCGGTGCCAAAGGCACAGGTGACAATACGCCGAAGGGAGGGGGATTGTACGCCGTAGCGGGAATGCCAGCAGCAGGTGGCGTACCAATCCTCGATACGGTCTAAAAAGTCCGACCCCCTGAGTTCACTATAATAGGTAATCGACAGGCGTCCGGTGGTGGCGGCGTCCAGCGCCGCTACGATCACATTGGCTTCCGGCTTCATGGCCTGCCGGTAGCCCAAAAGCGTAGCTAACAGCTCATTTTTATAACTGACAAAAGTGGGGGGATTGGAGCTGGGCAATCCTAAAAAAGCAAAGTTGGGGACGGGACAGCCCTCCGGGTTCCAGCAAAGGAAAGTGCGTCCGCCCAGGACGACCCCCTGATTTGCGGCGACCCACCGCAGGGCGCTGTGTGCCTTTTGAGAGGCGGTATAGCCCGCGTTGGCGGCCTGGCGCGCCTCGGTGAAGCGGCCCCGGTAGGTAAAGCCGGACGCGTCGTTGGCAGAGATCAGCTTGGCGCCGAAGGAGGCGGAAACCACTCCTTTCGGATGCATATCGCAGACAGTGTCCTCTACGCCTGAGATGAGGCACAAGTCCTGCCTGACCTCTGCGCGGCAGGCCGCGTAGTAGCGGATAAAACTGTCAAACAGGGAGGCGTCCTGCCAGCAGGCGGAGGAGGCGCCCTCCGGGGCAGGGATGACCCGCCAGCGCACCAAATATTTGTCATACTTCGCTTCCGGCGCGCCGGTCTGATTGTCCACGGCGATCAGGCCGGCGCTGAGCAGGTCGCTTACAATCGACCCCTTTTGCTCATAGGCCAGTACAGCCTGCACCTTCGGGTGGGTAAAGCTGGAGCCAGACCACATACGGAGCTTCTTCATATAATCCGCGTATTTCTCCTCTCCATAGGGCGCGAGGTAGATAAGCTGGTCACAAAGGGAATGGGCGCATGCTTTACCGGTCCGGTTGGCCGATTCAACGGTTACTGGTATGATGGTTTTAGAGTCCTCCTTGGAAACCTCACAGGCACTTTGGAAAATTCCATCATTGGAAAGGGTAATTTCCAGCTGGGCATTCTGCAGCATGTGGGAGACAGGGGTCAACGCCTCCTTTTGGCCAGCCTCCAGGACGCCCGCCCTGCCTGCCTGTGCTTCATAGGTACGATAGGCCGCTTGCAGCAATCCCACTTACACCACCTCCGCTTCCGTCGCGTCCACACCCTGAAAATTGCCCGCCGTTTTACTAAAGGGCTTCACGTCCATCACCCGGGCGGTTCGAGTCACCGGGCAGCCCTCTGGGCGGAGGAACGTGACAACGCCCCGTTTCATTACAGGGTACCAGAAGCGTACCGTCATTTTACCGCAGGTCTCGTCGGAGTAGGCTTCGTCGGCGTAGGTGATGCCATGGTAGGTGAGGCCGAAGGCCAGCTCCGGAGTGTTGTCATAGGCTCCCTCTCCCTCGTCAAAGACGCAGGGCTCCACATACCCCTGGCACTCCCTAGTGCCAAGAAAGATATCCCGCCTGCCGCCCCGCTCAATCATCCGTTTTGCAATGTTGTGATGCTTGTTTTCGTTTCGGTCCCCCGCCAGCTCGGGCCGGTTTTCATTCCATTCAAAGTGGGCCCGCACCCTATAGCGGCAGTCCTTTAAATAGGTGTAGTAGGACAGGTCGTTGCCGCCGCTGTACTTGATAGGCCGGATGCCCTTGACCGCCGTCTGGATGGGATTCATCACCCGAACGGCGTCGATAATCCAGAGAAAGGTGGGCTTCCAGTAGACAGAGGACAAAATCCCCTTCAATGCCTCATAGGTGGGAATCTGAAGGGTACATTTCTCTCCCCCCACCCGGGTAATCGGGTCAGAAAACAGGGCGTAGCCGCCGGTGACCTCAAATTCCACGGTATTTTTGTGTTCCATCTCATACCTCCGATAATGTTATAATGCCTCCCTCGAGAACAACACCCAACTCCGAGGAGTAAAACTGTGGGGCGAGCGCCAGCACCAAGCCCTCGCATAGTGAGTAAACCCCGCCGCGCTCCTCCAATTTTTTGAGTTGGTATGAAAACAGAGAGACGGTAAAACGTTTGGCTTTTTGCAGCAATTCCTTTCGCAGCATCAAATCATACTTGGCTTGCTCGGAACCCAAATCCACGATAAGGCCCGCCCCGTCGCCGTAGGGTACCAATACGTCCGTACTGTTGTCGTCAAAAACGTGAAATTGCTCCCCCGCAGTGCAGAAGGCCTGTCCAAGCGTATACTGTCCCCCGGCAGGACAATGGGGACGGGCCTTGGCATTGACAGAGAGCAGGTCGAAGAGGGTAGTACCAATCGGCTCCGGCAGCGGGAAATCCTGGGCGCCCTTGGGCATCTCATCGTACAGGCTGTGGTAATAGGCGCTGATAGCCTCCGCACCGGCCAGATCGTTCCCAAACGCAGCCGGGTCCCTCTCAAAGCGCAGAAGCACCGATTGGGCAGCCTTCTGAGCCTGATCGATTTCCCTCAAATGGCTTAAATTCTCCCCCTGGAGGGTGACCACGTATACGGGACAGAGCCGGCCGTGCTCTCCGCCGCGGTTGCATCGTCCAGCGGACTGGACCAGGTTGTCCATCCCCGCACAGACGCGGATGACGCAGCCGAAGGAGAAGTCCACCCCGGCCTCCACCAGCTGTGTGGAAACGCATAGCACGGGGACATTGCCTTCCAACGCGGCGTTAATCTTCTCCAGGGCACAAATGCGGTGAGCCATGCACATGGAGGTGGACAGGTGAAAGAGCTCCCCATTCCAACGGGTCTTGAGCGCCTGAAACAACTCGGCTGCCTCCTGCTTCTTGTTACAGATAAGCAGCAGGCTGCCCGCCTCGCCCGCCTGCTTTGCGGCAAAGTCCGCGAGGCCCTCCACTGTGAAGGACGGCTTTCTACGGTCGATAATCCGGGTGCGGCGAAACACCTCCCAGAGCTTGGGGTCGTAAGGCACCAGGTCCGGCGACGGTGCGTACCGCAAGGGATGGGAGACGGCCTCCAGGCAGGGCTGTGTAGCGGAGCACAGCACCACCTTGGCACCGCAGAAGCCCGTGAGGAAATTGACTGCCAAATCAAACTCTCCCAGCAGGTTCCGGGGGACTGACTGAACCTCGTCAATGACGATGATACTATCAGTGAGGGCGTGCATCCGCCGGATGCACGAAGGCTTGCCCAGCAGCAGGGTGTTCAAAAGCTGAACCAGGGTGGTGACAATCACCGGAGCGTCCCATGTCTCCATCAACAGCTCGCTGCTTTCCAGTTCCCCGTCCGTGGGGATATCCTGTACAAGATTCGAGTGGTGCTCCAAAATAAGGCCATCATCCCCCAAAAAGTCCCGGATAACCTTGGCGTTCTGTTCCAAGACGGACAGCAGGGGGATGACGAAAAGTACCCGCCGCTTACCTCCCGCCGCAGCGGCCAGGGCGTAACGCAGTGTCGTCAAAGTTTTTCCGCCGCCGGTGGGGACGTTGAGCCGATAGACGCCGTCTTCCAAATCCGCTGCGGAGCGGCAGCAGTCAGAGATCCTCCGCCGGGCCTGCTCGATGGGCTTGCTTGCGGGAAGCGCCAGAAGCCGCGCCTCTACACGGGAGAGCAGCGCGCGCCAATTGGGGGCGGGAGCCACTGCAAAAAGGCCGCCATTCATGAACTCGGCGGTGTCCCGCCTATCCCCCTCGATAACGGCTGAGAGTATCTGCCGGGCGAGCAGCGCGAGATGGAATAACAGCTCCTCCTGATTTTCAGTCAAAGATTTCAACCGCTCCAAAGCAGCCGTCACCTCACAGGCCGCCGACTCGAAGAGCTTGTCCAACTCCTCATCACCGGCGCAGTGGAGCAGAAAATTTTCTTTCGCCTCGCCGTAATGGATACGCCCGTCGGTAAGGCGGTGAAGGTATCCGTCCGTCCCGTCGGGAGCGATGCAGTCGAACTGCCCGTGGTGGCTGCCCACGGCAAAGGCGATAATTTCGCAGGTCAGCCGCCGAAAGGGGTCAGCACCATGGTGCCAGCGCTCCATCGCCAGCCGGACGCCGGCAAAGGTGTGGTTCACACTGCCCCGGCGTACCGGTTCTCCTGCGGCGGCGCGGGTGATGTAGTCTTTGAAAACAGCAGTATACTTTCCACAATCGTGGAGCAGCCCGGCCAGAAATGCCGTTTGCCCCATTCCACGGGGTGCGGCCGCAGCGGCGTAGGCCGCACAGTGCCTGCAATGTGTCTCCACCGTCTGGACAGTCCGTCCCATGACTTCCAATCGGATATGTGCCGGAAAATCCAAATATGTACCTCCCCTCAAACAAGCATGATAAACTAAAAAAGGATTTTATATGTTTAAAACTATTTTAATAAAGCACGGCAAGATACGATTAAATATTGAAAATTTTTTAAGAACCGCCCACTCTAATCAATTGTTTCAGTTATAATCTGACTGCAGGCTGGATTTTTCTAAAAAATTCGTTGGTATGTTTACTCGTCCACGTGTGGTGTATCAGGCGGCGCAGTCACATTACTAACAATTTTTCAGCGTAATTGATGGGTTAAGAGGGAGAGTATTTGCGAAACCGGAATTTCGTAACACTGGGAAGCGGTGACTGCGTTGCCGTAAAATTCGTTTATATCTAATTTTTTTCTGTTCCTATAGAAACCAGCCCCACCAGGTTAACTTGTATCGTCGGAATCAAGTGGTCATAATGTGTGTGGGTAAACTGATAAGCAGCTTTTATAAGTGCTTCTTAGAATATAATTCCTTAGAAAAACACAACAACATATATTTCTTAAATTTAGAAAAATTAATAAAAAATTTTTACGTTCCACGACATTATACACCAATTTTTTATATATTTCAACATTAATATTATATATTTTACTGTTTAACATTTTATATAAAAATCCTGCGAACGATGACCGTCTCCTCTTCTACAATCACATGCCCGCCGTCTGAGCCTTTTTCATAACCTAAAAATAATAACGGAAGTTGTTGCGGCCTTCCTTGAACCCTTTTCTCACGCCTCATGCATGTTCCGTCTGATGGATTCGCTTTCGTCCTGTGCATAGGCGCTGAACCAAGTCAAAAGTGTCTTCCCGATGCTTTCCGCCGTATCGGTTCCCTCCTTTTCAAATAAGACGGATACGCCGGCGCTTTCAGCTTATTTCAATTTTTTAAATATAGATTTTTATAGGTTATATCAAAAAGAGCGGAAACGGAATCATCCGTTCCTGCTCTCAAATGTCTCATTTATTCCTAAAACAAATACTTAATTTGTTTTGCGTTTTTCTTTTGTACAGGTAACATATTACGAGCCCTAAGACGCATAAACAAGCCAAACTCAATTTCGTTTGTTATCTACATTCCGCACATATAACCTCATCGTTTATTTTGTTAATGTCTATAAAACAATTAAGAAGCTTTTATCGTTTCGATATTCATTTGACATTTTATATATATCGATTTATAATTGTGTAAATTAAATATATATTAAAAGGGTGATTCCAATGTTTTATATACTTTAGTTCACATCGTTCATAAAAAGGAGTGTAAGAAAGTGCGTAAAATAAAACAGTATAAAAGAATTACTGCCATTGCCCTTACTCTGCTGTTACTATGTTCGGTATTTATCTTACCGGGTGCGAGTGCAGCTGCAGCTGCGTCGGGAACGTTTATTGGTGAGCAGACAGACATCAGATATATTCACGGCCAAAGAGTTGAGTCCAAATTAACCGTATATTCCGACACGGCGACATTGACAGGATATGTCCCTATATCTGGTGGCCCGCCAAATAGTGCCCATGTAAAAATGATAGTAACAGTTATGACATCTTACGGTACTGTTAAACATGAAATCTCAGATGAGCGCACCGTTCTAACAACCGCGACGTTTAACTCTGGAGACCTTAAGATTATAAGCGCGGAAGGATATGTGAGTATTGGTGGATATCCTGACGAGGTCATCAGTTTAAGTGTCAGTTAACTAAGTTGAGAGAACTCTACGTTCCGGATGTTTAGCTATTAGCTTGAATTAAAATTATTCCCCCGTGACGGTCTGAAGTGTTGCGGGGGAGTATTTTCTTAGTCAAAGTTAACAAATAACAAACATAAGAAATATTTATAACTTTCTTATACAATATGTAAAACTTTGCAACAATTAATATAATTCTGTTGACTTTTATTGTCTGATAATTATAATAAAAGAGTAGCATCACCTAAGCGATAGGCGGTTTAATAAAGCCCCCGAAAGGGGGCGATGCTTATGGAGTACGTAATCGCATTAATAATTATCCTTGTATTAATTGATTGTATTTTGTTGTAAAAGAAATAACCGCCCTGTCCTGCGAAAACAAGCGGTTATTTCTTAGCTAAATGTTTTTCGGGGGAGAACCGCCTATACGGTGGTGCTACGCCCTTTTCTATCTATATTTTACTTTAGTAACGTTTTACTGTCAACATAAAGAGTATAAGAATAACACATAAAATAACCTGTAATATTATAACTAAAATTGCGGCAGCTCTCCCCCTAATAATAAGTTTCATGGCCCTATCCGTAGCATTGAACGTATTAAGCTGCTCAGGGAAAATGATTGGCATACGATTATAAACCTTCCTGACAAATTCATTTCCGCATGCTGTTAGTATGACATAACGCCGTTCACTTTGATAGGCGTTAAATTCCACATAGCATTAGGCAAGGTTAAAAAGGAACTTTTGGTGCGCCTTGTCCTGCGAATACTCAAAGAATCCCATGAATACTAGATTCATGGGATTATTCAAAATAAAAATGTTATGTGTTCCAGGGACAAAATAGATGCCGTTCTGAGACGGCAACATCGTAAGAAATGGAAAAGACCTATGGTGCGCAGCTTACACACCGCAGGTAAAAAATCGGCTACTATTCTTATATACATCACGCTTTGGATATCTCTTATTTACTTGTAATATTTATCATTTTTAAAAAAATAGCAAATGGTTCTTTCCAATCATCGTAGAATCGTTTAGCTGAAGATGGAATAGAATTCCCACTTTTTAAGTACGAAAGGATACATTCATCTAATTCTTGTTTAGTGTATTTGGCTTTTTTGGTAGCTAAAATCGTGATATTAGCGGCCTCCACAAATGAACCAAAGGATCCGTAGCGATATATTATTACTGACTGACTATACAAAAAAGCAGTTCTAGATTTAAAAGTTGATCCGTTTTGGCGAATTATTTCTTTTGCCGCCCTCATGATTTCTTCCTTAGATATAAATTCAGTACTTTTTGATACTTCAGACCCTATTTCTTCTTGAAAATTCTGCATAGTACCATAAAAATTATATATAACTTTAGCAGTCGGCAATCCGTTTTCTTTTCGTAAATCTTTTAATGTAATTTTTCTATGAGTTTGTAAGTATCTACGACAAGTAGCTACAACTTTTTCTTTCGACCAAAATTCATAATTCAAACCTAATCCGAGAGCAATTTTAATGTCGCTGAAGTTTTTATGCTCCGGATAACGAGATAAAATACAAGGAAGAGACGGCAGTTCATTTTCTTTTACCAAATCAGCTTGCTTAAAATCCGGATTAATTTTTGAATATTCCAGCAATCTCTGCCAAATGTTTTCTCTATTCCATACAATATCGATTTTAAGTCCAAAAGCCAACTTCAATTCCTTCATTGAACCATAATATTTAACAACGTACATTACAGATGGCAAACCATTTTTGTCCCTTGTGAAATCAACTTTTCTAATACCCTTATGTTTCTCAATGAAAGCCCCAACGATTGCATCAAATTTCTCTTTTGTCATTTTACCATCATCAATTGGTACTTGTTGAGCAGAGGAATCTAAATCAGGATTGATTGTTCCTCCTGACATAAATTTTCTAGCTTTTTCTTCCAGCATAAAGTCGCGCATTTCTTTATCGCTTTTTGATAAATTGCAGTCTACGCACAAAATTTGGCAATTATCTAATGTAGATTTTCCTCCCTTGGCATATGCCAAAATATGGTCAAAGTGGTATTCTGCTTTTGACACAAGAACTTTTCCAAATACAGCACATTTAATTTGCCCATTATTTCTCTCTAAATTTGATAAAACGGCTTGATATTGAATACTATCGGAAAAAAGCCTATCATTCATAATTGTACCCACCGCCTTATGTTGCCAGCATATTTGCAATAGTTTTTATATATATAAAAACCCAGTAACCATCATGGTTTCTGGGTTTTTCGGGCTGACATCTATTTTGTCAACCGTACGTGGTGCAGGTAACAGGACTTGAACCTGCATGAAGTTGCCCTCATACGGACCTGAACCGTACGCGTCTGCCAATTCCGCCATACCTGCATATATAAGTTTACCAATTACATTTGGTAAACTTTTTTTTGCGCCGCCTTACGCGACGCTGTATATTATAACAAAACGAACTGAAAAAGTCAATCTTTCGGGAAAAGTTTTCAGCTTAAATTTACCGTTCCTTCTGAATTTCCATTTAAATTGCATCGGGCGCGGATGAAATACCCTTCTGAGCAGCTTCCGCTTTATCATTTTTCTGCGCCGCCCTTGTCAGGATATCGAGCGCGCGGTTCTGATATGCCTCTTCCTCGTCCTGCGCTTCCCGCGGTGCAACGTTTTCCGCCGCTTGCTCGGCGCAGCCTGTTCTTTTGTCCGGAACGTTCTCTTTCTCATTTGCCTGCGAATCGCCTTCTGGCCTTGCTGCGGCCGGATTGTCAGCCGCCGCTGGTTTCTCCGCTGAAGCCAATGGCGCTGCGTCAGCTTTTAATCTATTCTTATCCAGCTGTTCCAGCTGCGCTTTTTGCTCCTTGGTCTGCGGCCGTTTGAAGTGCGCATATTCTCCCAAGTCCATGATGATGATGGAATGGCTTGTTTTGCGGCTGCTTGCAATCACCATGTTTTCATAATCGCCGTACAAATAACGCAGGTATTTATCGTATTCCTTCGGAATGGGGAACCGGTAGCCTTCAAAATCCCAAAAAACCGTCTCGCTGAGCCATTCCTTCGGGAAATCCCCCTTATACACGTTGCGGCCCATTCCGTCGTACAGATATTTCGCGTCTTTTTTATGTTCGAACCATTTCAGGCACTTAAACTGCATTTTTTCACAGAAGGAAAGCGGCAAAACCGCTTTTAAAATATTTGCGGCGAACGACTGGAATTTATGCCCGTTATCGATTTTTCTGCGGTGCCATTTATTAAATACGAGCGACCGCGTCAAAAGCGTAAGCTGTAAATGAATCTTTCTGCCAAGCTTTGAATTCGCCGTGTTGTCATGCGAGAGCACATCGAAAAAGAGGCCGTTGTGCATATCGAGAAATTTACTCGTGTACTTTGTCGCAAACATGGTGTTGTCGATGCGCAGCTTCGTAAAGATACAGTAGTTGAGCGGGTCGGTATCCGCAGTATGAAGCGTTACGTTTGGAGGAAGCTCCGACTGCGCGACCCTGAGGAATTTGTCATAGTCCTCACGCAGCATCATAACGTCGGCGTCGTCGTCCCACGGGATGAATCCGTGATGGCGCACCGCGCCGAGCAGCGTTCCTCCCGCGAGGAAATAACGGATATTATGCTTGCGGCAGATACGGTCGATGTCGAGCAGGTATCCCAGAAGAATATTTTGGATAATATTGAGCTTGCCTTGATAGGAATCCTTAAATACAAACTGGCCGTCGCGCACGCGGCTGCTTTCAACAAGCATCTGGATTGCGTCCTCCAGGCTGATTTTCGGCTTACAGCCGCAGCAGATGATTTTTTGATTGTTCATAGCCGCGCCATAGCACGGGTCTTTTTCGCTGTATTCGAGCGACACCTTCGTATCGTCCGGGTAAATATCGTGGAGTGTTGCGATGAGCATCCCAATCGATACGGTCGATTTCTTGCCGACGACGTTAAACAGCGTATTCTCCCGCAGGCCGGCCATCGCGTGGAACACGGCGTTGAGGATATCGCTGATATAGACAAATGAATATTTGTTTTTACTGCTGAGCAGACGGTATTCCTCGCCCTTTGCCACCGCCTTGAACAGGTCTGTTATGATGCTGTCGTCAAAGCCAGTACAGGCACCCAGCGCGATTCCGGTACGCAGAATCACATAGGAAAAGCCGAGCTGCTTCGCGTAAATAGGGCAAAGTGATTCAATTGTCTGCACAAGCTCGCATTCAAAGGCGGACGCCCGCGAAAAATCGACTGTGCCGTCCTCATATTCTGACGCGACCACCCCGCGTTCCAGTACGCCATACCGGCGGTAATCAGATAGCAAAATAAACCGCCGCGCGTTTACATGGTGCGCGAGCGCCAGCATCTTTTTCGCATAATCGATTTCACCAATAAAAAACTCTGGGGTTTGCTCCAGCCGCTTGTTGCAGCAGCCCGTATAAATAAAATAGTCCGCAGACAGGCGCTCGCTGCCGCCAGCCTGTTCAAACGTAAAAAATTGAAAGTCCTGACGCTTTAAAAGCTGCGGAAAATAGCCGGTAATGGCGCTGCTGTCGCGTCCGACGAGTATAATCTTCATGGAAAGGCTGTGCAGGTCGTTTGCCGCGAACAGGGAATAAACAAGACAGCGGGCAAACCCATGATGCCCGCCGGATACCAGAACCGTTTTATTTTGAAGCTCTTTGGCTGGAAATTTCTTCTGCTGTGCAGGAAAAACCGCCCAGTCATACTCAAATTCATTCAGGAAATTCTTCAGTTCCATGATGGCTGTACTCCTCAGCTTACTGATTTTGCAATTCGACAATCCGCACAGACCTTCGGATGCCCTCTGTTATGTTGACCCTTGCTTCCCAGCCGAGCGCCTGAAGACGTGTGCTGTCGAGTATTTCGGGCGTTGCGCTAAGATAGGAGCGCTGCGGCTCCTTTTCATCCTGCGCATTTTCAAACGTAAGCTTTATCCCGCGTTCAGGAAACGCTTCTGCCGCCTTTTTGGCAAAACCGCGAATCGTCACATTAGAGTGCTCCGCGGCGATATTGTAAGGCGTCACGTCCTGTCCGCACAATAGGATTTTAAGCAGCGCAACGGCCGTGTCGCTTACATAGCAGAAGGAACGGTATGGCGCGCCGCTGCTTTTCAAAAGGATATCCTCACCCCTGACGACGTTCGCGATAAACTGCGCCCATACCCTGTCGTCCTCCAAGCTTGAGGGACCGTAAATATAGGAGGGCCTTGCAATTTTTACGGAAAGGCCCTTTTGTCTTTGAAAACAGGCGCAAAGTGTCTCCGCCGCGCGCTTGCCCTGCGCGTAACAATTTTTGTAGGATACCTGGTCAATATAGCCCACGTCGGTTTCAGTGATGGATTCTTTTCCGTTGTGAAGCGCGCCGTACACCTTTAAGCTCGAAACAAAAAGCGTGCTTAGTGCTTTGCATTTATCCGCGTAATCGAGCACCTTGTACGTACCCGTCAGGTTTGCGTCGATTGTGCCGATTGGGTCGTGCTCAAAGAAATAGGCGCTTGCCTGGCTTGCGGCATGGATAATGAAATCCGCCTTTTCTTCAATGGCAATATCATCCGTGACATCCTGCACGACAAGCTTTAAATCATGCCGCCCAAGCAGGCCGCCGAACCGCTTTTCCGCCTTTTCCCTGTTGCGTACCAGCGCAATGACCGTTATCCCGTCCTGGTACAGGTCGTTGCGTATCAAAAGCGCCGTTGTCAGGTAATAGCCGATAAAGCCGGCGGCACCCGTCAGCAGGAGCGTTTTTCCGCGCAGCCGCTCCCAGGGGACCATATCCGAATCCGCTACCGCGGCGATATCTTCGTAAATATAGGGGTGGAGGATAGACTTGACGTCAGATGCCATACATAAGCTCCTCCCTGGCAAAATTCTTGTAGCGGCTGTAATAATAGTAAGCGCGCAGGCTGCTCAAATCCTCAGGCGTGGTAACCTTGATATTGTTCCTGTCGCCGATAAATATGTGGACCTCCTCGCCCAGCTCGATTAAAAGCTCGCTGCTTGAAGTCGGGTTCGTAATACCGCGGCGTTCCGCCTCGTCGTGCGCCCACATGATTTTACGCATCGTATAGCCCTGCGGCGCCTGCGTAATGAACATTTCATTGCGCGGCATACTTTTGCCGCAATGCTTTCCGTCCGGGCTGACGAGAACGGAGTCGATACTCGGCGTGACGGGAACAGCCGTTTCATATGCCCGTGCCGTTGCAATGCAGTCGGAAATCAGTTTTTCAGAGAGCAGCGGGCGAACGCCGTCACAAATGAGCACGATGTCGTCCGGCAAAGCGGTTTTATTGATTTCAACCAGCCCGTTGTGGATGGAGCCGTGGCCGTTTGCACCGCCGGGAACGATTGTCTTGACCTTTGTGATGTTATACTGCGTGATATATTCCTGAAGCTTGTCGATCCACGACTCGAGACAGGAAATCACAATTTCGTCCACCTGGGTATGGTTCTGGAAATTTTCAAGCGTCCTGATGATGATGGGCTTACCATCTACCTCCAGGAACTGTTTCGGGATATCGACGGACTTCATTCTTGCGCCGACTCCGCCGGCAAAAATCATTGCGGATACCATTTTTCAACACTCCTGTCCAAGATTATCCTTATTCCACCCTTTTTGATTCCCTCATTACTTTTTGTCGCTGCTGTAAAGCGCAAGCGCTTCGTTTACGTCCCCGTCGAACACGACCTTTCCCTTTTTCAGATAAATGGCGCGCGGGCAGATTTCCCTGACGCCGTCCATGGAATGGCTGACATAAAGGACCGTCTTGCCGCTTTTTATAATTTCAGCTATCTTGTTTTTACATTTCTTTTTAAACGACTTGTCGCCTACGCTCAGCGCTTCATCGATTACCAGGATATCCGGATCGATATTGACGTTGATTGCAAAGCCAAGCCTCATTTTCATACCGCTCGAGTATGTCCTGACCGGCTGGTCAATATAGTCGCCTAGCTGGGCGAACTCAATGATATCGTCCTCGATTTGGGCAATATAATGGTCCTTCAGGCCCAGGATATATCCCTTGAGATATATATTTTCCCTGCCCGTCATTTCAAGGGAGAAGCCAGCCGTAAGCTCCAGGAGAGCCGCGACCTTTCCCCTGACGTCCACCCTGCCCTCCGTTGGGAACGTAACGCCCGTTATCATTTTAAGCATGGTAGACTTGCCGGCGCCGTTGTCTCCGATGATGCCGATGGATTCCCCCTGATTGATTTTCAAGCTTACATCCTTGAGCGCGAGATGCTTCTTGGCGTTTCTTGGTTTAAAAAAGAGCGCCTTGAAACGGTCTGCGTCGTTTTTATATAAAGTGTATTCCTTCGTAACATTTTCAAAAACTATAATCGGTTCTTCCGCCATTACACAGGCTCCTTTCAGATAAACGAATCCGTTTTACAGCACATCCGCGAGTCTTTTGCGCAGGCGCCTGTAGTTGAACGCACCAAGCACGAAGAGCGCCGCGAATTCAAGAAGGAAAATAATCGTTTCAGACGGATAACACGTAAACCAGCGGTCATAAAGGAACGTATTACGGTAACCGTTGGCAAAATAGTTGATGGGATTTAAAAGCATGATTTTCCTGAGCCACTCGTAGGGTACGTCATAGCTGTTGTAAACAAGGCCGGAAAGCCAGAACAGGCCCGTCATAATGGAATTTATCATGTTCTGGAAGTCAAGGCTGAACGCGCACATCGGCGCGGTCGACCAGGTGAGTACCAAAAAGAAAAGGAACATCAGGGGGCAATAATAGAAAAATTGCAGGTTATAAATGCTCGGGCCATGCGCAAAGAGCATATAAATATACATCAGCCCCGACAAAAGCAGGTGGACATACAGCCTCGAGATGGTCGTATACGTCATAATCGTGGAGACGGGGAACGAAACCTTCGTCACAAACTGCCTGTTCTCCCTGATACATTTGGAGCCCTGCAATATACAGTCCTGCATAAAGAACCATGGAATAAAACCGACAAGCATAAAGATGAACCGCCCGTATGTCTCTACCGAACCGTTTACCAGGACCTTTACGCCGCCTGCGCTTCTCAGGCCGACATCGAACGCGAACCAATATACGAACAGCGTGAAAATCGGCTTGACCACAGCCCAAAACGGCCCGATTACCGCACCCTTGTAGGTTTTTATCAATTCATTCTTTGCAAGCAGAAAAATCTGTCTGCCGAAATGCCTGTGTTCCCTGAAAATTGTAAACAAGCCTCGACCACATCCTATTATCCTTATATTATAAAATTACCCATTCTTTATTATTTTATATTTTTTTTCTGATTTGTCAATCTTTCGGTAAATCTTTGACTATATTCTACAAAACACAAAAGCTTTAATGCCTGCCTGTTTTTATACAAAAAGCAGCGGGCCGTACAGCCCGCCGCTTTTAAATTTTCTGAGGATTTTCGCGATGTTTTCTTTATTTCCAGCTGCCTGAGCCGATATCGAAGCAGGCGTTTGCCCCGGGGATTTGCAGGTCATCCGTCTGGTTTTTCCCATTGCTGCTGAATATTATCTTTGTATACTTTTGCGGGATTTCAACAAAATACCTGCCGTCCGCGCCCTGTTCCATCTGGACGCCGGGCCAAGTAAGCGGCGTGTCGCCTTCTACCCAATAATACGCGGTGACGCAGTCCCATCCGTTTGCGTTCTCCGCATATACCGTACGGGTATCCGGCACGGGCGTGTCGCCGCCCTGCGCATAGTCTGACCACGCGCCGCTTGCGTTGTTAAACATTTTCCCGTCTGCGGGAATTTTAAGGTCAGCCGACTGTGCGGTACCGTTGTTACTGAACACGATGCTGTCATAAGCCTTTGGCACAATCACCTTGTAGGTGTCCGCGCCCACCTTTTCCATCGCGGTACCGGGCCATTTGGCAGCATCCGCCTTTGTGCCTTCGTTCCAGTAATAGGCATACGGCGCGCTCCAGCCTGCCGCGTTTTTCAGGTAAACCGTATAGCTGTCCGCCGGCTTGTCCGTCGGCTGCTCGGTCGGCGCCTCAGTGGGCTTTTCAGTCGGCGCCTGGGTCGGGTCGGTCGGGCGTGCCGTAGGTGCCTGTGTCGGCTCTTCCGTACCGAAGATTTTACCTATTTCGCAGCTGGTTGCCATCTTGGCAATATATTTCTGCATTTCAAGGATATCAACGAGCGTGACCCCGCCGGACCTGTCTACGTCCGCTATCAGTATCATTTTCTCGTTATATCTGATTTTTGCCGCGAGATAATTCTGCATGCTCAGGACATCCGCGACTGTAATAGCGCCGTCCTCGTCCACGTCTCCCAGCATATACGTAAAGCCGGGCTGCGGCTCGTCTGTGGGCCGCTCCGTCGGTTTTTCCGTGGGCGGCTGGGTCGGGAGCGTCGGGTCGGTACCGGGCTCTTCCGAATCGTTCGCGTAGATTGTTGCAGATTTATAAGGGCTTCTCTCGCAGGAAACCGTTACCGCGGATGCGTTCGCCACCGCGGAAACCTGCGCGCTCCACGCGCCTGTCAGCTCGTCTGCCGCCGCCGTATATGTCTTGGTGCCGCTTTTGATTGTTACGGTCGATTCGCAGGGCGCCTTGCCGCTGATGGCAGTCGCGCCGTTTTTCACGTTATTCACCGCAGGCGCTTTTAATTTCAGCTGCCGCTTAGCCGCCTGCATTTTGTTAAGCATGGCGTTTACTTCGCTGTCGGAAGCGTCCCCACCCTTTGCAATAACGGCGTCCGCCTGCGGGACAAGGTTATAAACAGGGGTAAGCGTATCCGCTGTAAAGTCCGAGGCGGTGAAGTTCTTGACCTCCCTCGTCTCTTTTTTGAGCATTCCCATCGGGGTTTTGTCCTCAGCCTGTGCTGTGACAGGCTTCGCTGTAAAGTTAGAACCGTCGCCTTCGACCGAAATCCACGTTTCGCCCTCGAGCCCCGTAATGTCCCCGGACTGCATCTGGCCGCTGCCGACAATCGAGTTGTTGACAATCAGGTTATAGCTGCCCTTTACGTCCTTCAGCTCGAACGTATACCAGCCGTCCTCAAGCTTGCCCTCTGTGAGCTTTGTGCCGGGCCAGCCGCCGAGCGGCGTGGTGGTGCCGTTATTGTCCTGCCAGACATAAAGGCTCATCGGATTGCCCGTATAGCCCTCCGCCTGCTGGACGTGAATCAGCGCGTGGTCTATTTTCGTTCCCTGTTCGTTCGGGTCAAGCTTTTTAAAGGATACGTTCTTATTTGTGGTGCCGAGGTCGTTCGTCGCCTTGAGGGTTACCTTGACGGTATCACCCGCATAGGCGGTCGCACCGATAGTAAGCTTGTCGCCGTCGAATACCTTGACCTTCTGGGCACCGTCTACAGAGGCGATAGCATAGTCGGCATTTTTAATAGAAACGGTCACATCCTGCGTGCCTGTGAATTCGCTTTCTCCCTTTAAGGATACGAGCGGCATGCCGCTGGGCTCTTCAATCAGTATGGTGCCGTTTTTTCCGCTGTTAAAGGTAACCTTGCCGTTTGTAACCTCGGCCTGGTCGTCGTCATAGGCGTTTACGACCGTCGTGCCGTCCTTCCAAAGGGAAGAAACATCGACCGTAACACTCGTGTTGCTGTTCGCGTCTATGACCGCCGCAACCTTATCTGTAATACCGTTTTTGTTATAGGCTCTTGTAAAGGCATAGCCGTTAGTCGCGGTTGTGTCCGCATGGGAGCCGCCGCCGACCGCGATATGGTTGTTGCGGAAACGCCCGACCGTCTGCCAGTGCTCAAGGGTTGCGGTGTTCATTGAGCTCCAGTTCATGTCTCCGCGCACCTCATGGTCGCCGTTTGACTGGTAGCCGCTTTCCACGGGGCGGTCCGTTTCGTCGCCGTAGAATATCTGCACTCCGCCCGGCAGCAGCAGGAACGCCGAGCCCATATGTATTTTGTCGCCGGTCGCAATAACAGAGTCGTGCGAGGAAACATACGACAGGACGTTAAAATCCGGGTCGCTGTTGATTGCATCCGCGTAAAACTTGTATACGCCGCCGACTTGGCCCTTTGCAAGCAGGCCGCCGCCCTGCGTCGAGAAGTTTATCATCGAATCGAAGCCGTTGGAATAGTAGTCGTCCTTGCCGACGCCGTGGTCCCAATGCTCGCCCGTCATCCAGAAATCGAGGTTGTCAAGCGCCTTGTCGGGATTGTTCTGCTTCCACTCGCGCAGCGCGCTGACGCATTCGTTCTTGAGGTTTTTCCAGGAAGCAAGCTCTACATGCTTCGCGGTGTCACAGCGGAAGCCGTCGACTCCGTATTCCCTGACCCACTCGGAAAGCCAGAACGCAAGGTAATTCGTAACCGTCTTTGCTTTCCCTGTCTTGCTGAAGTATTGGTCGAGCTTCTGCATCTGCTCAGTATAGCGGCCCTCGCCCTTCCATTTGTTCTGAAGGAAGGCAGGAACCGTCACGGATTTCGTGGATTCCGTTTTAAAGTCGGGAAGGCCGGAAAGGCAGCCCGTCACTTCGCCGCTGCCGGAACCGCCGTAGCCCGCAAGGCCCGCGCGTACCCAGTCGTCGCCCCACCAATTGCCCCAGTCGGACGCGCTCGACTCATAGTCGATAAAGCTGTGGTAATCCGTGTTGTTTACGTTCTTCTGGGAATAATAATAGCTTTCCCAGCCGCTTTTCAGCGTACCAAAATCATATTCAGCCATGTCCTTGATGGTGTTGTAGCCCGCATGGTTCAATACGATATCCATCACGATACGGATACCGTTCTTGTGCGCCGTATCCACAAGCGTACGGAACTCCTCGGCCGTGCCGAAGTTCGCGTCCGTGTTCGTGTAATCCATCGCATAATAGCCGTGATAGGCGTAATGCGGGAAGCTCGGGTTTCCGTCGCCGCCCACGACATAGCCGTGAATCTGCTCATAGGGAGCGCTCAGCCAAATGGCGTTTACGCCCAGGTCTGTAAAATAGCCTTCTTCTATCTTTTCCGTAATGCCGGCGAAATCGCCGCCATGGAACGTGGCGCTGGGGTCTACGCCCTGCACGACGTTGCCGTTCTCATCAAGCCCTCTTCCATAGGAGTGGTCGTTCGATGTGTCTCCGTTGTTAAAACGGTCCGTGAGCAAAAAATATACCGTTGCGTTGTCCCACGAAAACGTGGAAGCCCCTTTTGCCGCGGCCGCTGAGGCGGCCTCCTCCATCGTCGCATATGCCGAAACGGGCATAGCAGTACACAGCACACAGCTAAGCATGAGTGCCAGTACGAGGGCGACGGAGACTGCCTTTTTGCAGAATCCAGTCTTACAATTCATTCTTTTGTACATCCTTTCATTTGTTTTTACCATTATCCGAGGGTACTCGCTTCCTACACGGTACCAACAAAATTATAACAAGGCCAGTCCGGAAAGTATACAAGTATACTAACCAAAGAACGCTTTTAATTCTTGTGCATATTTCCTTTTATGTAAACGATTTCCTCCGCATAAAAAGCGGCCGGCGCCCTTTCGGGAGCCAGCCGGGGAAATTTCTTCACAATAGTATCGACAGGCCTACGCCCTGATACGGAAGGTTTTCGGCGCGAGCCTGTAAATCAGGATACAGGCGGCCACACAGTACACAACGCAAAATATAATAGTCATCAGGCCAAACATAATTGTGGGCATTTTAAGCTGCATCATGAAAAAACAGACAAAGTATGTAACCGAATGGACAATCTGGTACGTGCCGCTCTTCATCTCGGTACCCGCGTTATACGGTTGCAGCAGGTAGTAAACCGTAAGGTAATGTGTGGAAAAAAACACGCTCAGGCACAAAATAGAAATAAACAGCACCGCGTAATTCAAAGGATTATCGGTGCCGCCGGACGCATAGAGCAGCACCGACAGCCCCGCGCCGATAACAGCGGCGGGAAGGAGATTGACCTTAATAATCTCCCGCAGGCGGATTTGAAACAGCCTGAGTACAAAACGCGGCTGCTTATAGAAGGAATAGGTCAGAAGGCTGTGGTCGCAGTTCATAAACAGCGCCTGCGTAAAGCCTGTACCGCGGTTGATTGCATACATGATGAACACAAAATACGGAAGATATGTCAATAGCATGCCGTTTACCGGCTCCTTAGCTTCCGGCGCCAGGTAAAACGCCAGCAGCGCGCCTAAAACGAGGCACAGGCAAACCACGGCAATTTTTTTTGATGCCTTCCACAAAATTTTCTGATGCCGCCTGATAAACAGCTCGTTTAAAAACTCAAACCCTTTTCGGCGGCTCGTAATCGCCGTGTCGGCGGATATCGCCTTCCGGCTCTGCTCCCGCGCCAGCTTTTTTGCGCTGTCCATCTGGTGCATAGATTTTACAAAAAGCTGCTGGTACATCTCCCGGTAGCCTCGGAAGGAAAGAATTTTCCACACGGCGGCAGCTCCGCCGGCTATGGATAAAGCCATCAGCGCCGCTACTGCCGTTTCGGGCAGGATGAGCCCGGCTGCCGGCAGCCCATACGCCGCGCCCAGCAGCAGGATAATGGACAGCCACGTCAGTTTCCCGGGGCCGTTCTCGTTTGTCGGCCTCCCTGTTTTTTCAAAAACGATAAGGGAAACCGCGGCGGAAATAAGCTTCAGCCCCGCGACAAAAAACGGGATAAGAAGGCATATCCAAATTGCAATCCCCTGCAGCAGCCCAAATATAACCGCCGCCGGCAAAAAGCCTATGACGACCTTTATTATGGCGTACCAGTAGTTAACAAGCGTATATTGCCGCGCGTCCATACGCAGTAAAACCATTGCGTAATATTTGTCGCGGGATGGGTCGAACATAAATGTGTTCAGCAGCGCGCCGATTACCGACAGGAACAATAGGATGTGGAGAGAAAGCCGGGACGGCTGCGCCGGCTGGTAAAGGGAGCCGAAGCCGTAAAGCATCACCGCAAAATAAATAGCCTTTCCAAGAAAGACAGAAACGATTTCCCATAGGACGGAAAGGACGTTCGCAAAAACCTTAAAGGCGTGGACACGGTAGAGCGTTTCGGGCAGCAGCCTCTTTAAGAGGGGAATTTGCTTGAGCGAATATAAAATGCCGTTGACCCGGTATGTATTTTTAAGGGAAAAAGAAAGCCTGAGCGTCTTATTCATGGTTTTCCTCCCGCAGCGCCGCGATGATTTTCTCCTTAAACTCCCGGTCGCCGAGATTGCTTTTATCTACAATCTCCAGGACGCCGTGGTTGAGCAATACGATTTCATCACACAAATCGAGCGCCAAATCCATAATATGTGTGGAAAAAATTGTAATCCGCCCCGTCTTGAGCGAACGCAGGAGCTGCTTCATCTCCTCCGCCACAACGACATCTAAAGAGGTCAGCGGCTCGTCGAGCAGGAGGATATTCGGCTGGGCGATGATATTGATGAGCATCTGCATCTTGTTCTTCATTCCATGGGAATAATCCTTGAGCAGCTTGTCGCGGTCCTCAGGCTCGATGCTCATATAGGAAAAATAATCGTCAATGGGCTTTATATCCTGAATGCTTTTTTCGTTGATATCCAGAAAAAACTTAAGGAACTCGCGCCCGGTGAGGAATTCCGGCACGGTTGGCGTAGACAGCACATAACCGATGTCCTCCGCCCGCACCCCCCTCTTCTTCCCGCCCTCCTCCAGACAGAAGCTTCCCGCGTCTGCTTTGATATCGCGGTTAATGCAGTTGAACAGCGTGGTTTTGCCCGCGCCGTTTCGCCCGAGCAGCCCATAGATTTTATCCTCTTCAAAGGTGAAATCGATGTCGCGCAGGACTTCTTTCTTTTCAAAATTCTTCGACAGGTGCTCAATTATAAATTTCATAAGCTGTTCTCCTTTTTTGTCTCGGCTTCTATTACATTTCCTTCTCGTACTTAACCAAATGGTAAACAAAGCTGCCAATCACAAGCAGGTAAGCGAAAACCAGCAGCAAAACCGCGGCAAAATCGACGCCCATAATCGCAAAGGAAATCAGCAGGGCGCTGAACACATAAACCATCAAATCAAACGCCTTGCCCTTGGCATGGCAGCGTATGGCGATGTTGCGTTCGTCCTTTTCCTCGATTTCCAGCTGTTTTTCTAAATCGGGCGATTTGCGTAGCGCCAGGCGGCTCAAAACCCCGCCTAACCCATGGCCGAACAGCCCGCAGCCGATTCCAACGCCAATATAAGGCGCCGCCCGCATAAGTCCCTGCAAATCCTCAAAGGTTTTCAGGGCCACAAGCCCCGCGGCAAGCAGCAGCAGCCCCGCCGCTGTGAATATATAGTCCAGCCATTTCCTTTTCAAGCCTCTTCCTCCTCATAGATAAAAATATCCTCGATACACATACCGAAATAACGCGCGATTTTAAACGCCAGCACAATCGAGGGGTTATACCTGCCGTGCTCCAATGACCCGATGGTCTGACGGGATACCTCGAGTGCAAGCGCCAGGTCCTCTTGCCTGACACCTCGGGCCTTCCTGATTTCCTCCAAACGGTTTTTCAAAGTTCTCCACCTCTCAAACGGAAAGCTTGCTTTCCATATTTCCATTATACGGATGTGCCGCTCTATGTCAAGGAAACTTTCCATTTAAAGCATAAAAATCCCGCTGAAGTCTATCAGCGGGAAAAAGGGCTGCGCGCCGGCAGGCGCATATCTATCATACGGTCGTCACGCACAAGGCCGTCCGATTCCTCCACTATGAAATCCGGATGGTCCTTTTGCAGGGTTTGTACAATTTCATAAAAGCTCATATTTATATTTGCGTTAAAGAGGTACGTATCGGGCGGCAGCCCCATTGCCGTGAGCAGAGCCTGCGCCGTATCCCACAGGTAAGAACAGGATGGATACCAGTCCCTTCCCGCGCGGATAACGCCGTTGTCCTTTATTTGCCTTGATAAAAAATCCACCATATTGTTACTGCCCGGCTCCCGGCCGATTTGCCAGCCGAGCCGGACAATGCGCGCGTCAGGATTCACGCTTCTAATCATCTTTTCACAGCGGATTTTATATTTTCCGTAATCTGTGGCCGAAAAGGGTTCGTCCTCTGGCGTGTACGGACCGCTGTTTTTGTCGCTCAGGACGTCTACCGTACTCGTAAAAAGAAACCCGGCGCCGTTTTGAAAGCAGGCCTGCGCCATATCGCTTGCCCACTGTTCCGGCCCCAAAGCGATGTGCAGCACATAATCCGCCCGCTCCTGTAAAAGAAACTCCCTTGTTTTAATCGCGTCGTCCGTTGGGACGGCTTGCCTGTTCCATGGAACAACGGTATGGCCCCGCTCCATAAGCGCTTTTGCCGCGTATGGCGCTACCGTGCCGTTCATTCCCGTAACGATGATTTTCATACCGCTTCCCCTTCTTTACAGCGCCGAGATACACACGCCGCCCGGCATCAGGAAAGCGCCGTCGTGCAAACGTGAAAACAGTACCTTCTGTTCATTCATTGCAATTTTTTCCTTACCCGCGTTGATGGTGACCTTGACGCGGTTTGCCCTTTCATCGGTTTTTATATATTCAAGAACACGGTTTCCCGGCTTTGTTTCAACAAACGCAAGCTCCCCGCTTTTAAAAGCCGGAATTTCTTTGCGCAGGCGGATTAATGCCTTCATCGTTTTCATGCGTTCCTTAAATTCCCCGGCGTCTATGCCGTCCCACGGCATACAGCGGCGGCAGTCCGGGTCCGGGCCTCCCTCGAGCGCGATTTCCGTCCCATAATATATGCAGGGGCTGCCCTGCAAGGTAAACAGGATTGCAAGCTGCTGGTAGAACACGTCCTCGTCCTGTGTGCGGTAAATCAGGCGCTCCGTGTCGTGGGAATCGAGCAAATTAAAGAGCGCCTCGTTTGTCTGCTCCATGTACATGGCGCGGCAGCGGTTTATACTATGGGCGAAATCCTTTCTTGTAAGCGTGGGCTCAAGCCAAAACCCGGAAATCGCTTCTGTCAGGGGATAGTTCATTACCGCGTCCAGCTCGTCGCCCTGCAGCCATTTGGTAGAATCGTGCCAGATTTCACCCAACAGGTAAACGTCAGGGTTTACCGCCTTAACATGCTTT
The DNA here is from genome assembly GCA_900540275.1 of uncultured Oscillospiraceae bacterium. Taxonomy (GTDB): domain Bacteria; phylum Bacillota; class Clostridia; order Oscillospirales; family Acutalibacteraceae; genus Scatavimonas. Next base: position 35,870 of record UQFO01000017.1, read on the forward strand.
CTCAGCGTGCGCAGGAAATCGTGGGAGACCTCGTTTGCCACGTCGAAACGGAATCCATCGACGCCGCACTGCGTCATCCAGTATTCGCAGACGTTACAAAAATACGCGGCGACCTCGCTGTTGTTCGTATTGAGCTTCGGCATCCTGTTGGAAAACGCAAAGGAGTAATACCGCCCGTCGCGCGTGCCGTCCTTTTTATCGTCAACCGGAAACTCGTTTATCATAAACCAGTCCCGGTATTTCGACCGCTCGCCGTTTTTGAGCACGTCGCGCCATGGGGCAAAGCCTGTGCCGCAGTGGTTGAACACCGCGTCGAGCATAATTTTAATGCCACGCCTGTGCGCCTCATCGCAGAGCGTTTTCATCAGCGCGTTGTCGCCGAACGACGAATCGATTTTCATGTAGTCAGACGTATCGTATTTATGCGTGGTTGACGCCTCAAACAGCGGATTGAAATAAATGCCGGTAATCCCAAGCTCCTTTAAATAATCGAGCCTGCTGATTACGCCCTGTAAATCCCCGCCGTAGCAGTCGCCATGGCGCGGCCGCTCCGATTTCCACGGCTTCGCCCCCTTCGGGTCGTTGCAGGGATTCCCATTGCAGAACCGTTCCGGGAAAATCTGATACCAGACCGTATCCTTTACCCATGCGGGCGTGACGTTCAGGTCAGCCCCGTTCATCCACGGAAATACAAAATGCTGCAGCCGCACACCCGGGATTTGGAGTCTGTCCTCCGTCAGAAAGCCGTTCTCAAAATAAAAGAGCGTATCATTTCCGTCAGACAATTCAAAATAGTATTTGCACCTTTTATATTTTGGCGTTACCCGCGCGCTCCACCAGATATGCCCGCAAAGCTCCATCTCCCTTACCATAGAAAGCTTCTGCCCGCTCCAGCGCTCGTGTCCGCCGAGAATCCCCGCCTCGAACGGGTCGCCATAGCAAAGGATAACCGACTCTATATCATACCCTGTCCTGATATGGATAACCAGCTCGTCCTGGTTCCTCTGATAACAGTATTGGTCGCCTGTTTTATGGTAAACCGCTTCGCAATTCACGCTAACCGCCTCCGATTCATTTAGAACAAAACAACATCATTGTAAACCATTACAGCTGCAAAAGAAAGTCATCTTCTCACTTTTTATAGCAATTTTCTGACATAAAAAGAAAAGAAGCGGTACAAAACCGCTTCTTCATAATGCTTACGTTTATCATGGGATAAATTATTCCTTTTCGTCGCCGCGGATGGCGGTACGGCGGATTTTTCCGCTGATGGTTTTGGGCAGCTCGCCTACAAACTCGACCACCCTGGGGTATTTGTAGGGCGCCGTCTGCTTTTTTACATAGTCCTGGATTTCCTTTTTCAGCTCGTCGCTCGCCGTGTAGCCCTTTGCAAGCACGATGGTCGCCTTGACGACCTGTCCCCTGATTGGGTCGGGTACGCCGGTAATCGCGCATTCGAGGCAGCATGGGTGCTCCATGAGCACACTCTCAATTTCAAACGGGCCGATGCGGTAGCCGGAACTTTTGATAATGTCGTCGGTACGCCCGACAAACCAGTAATATCCGTCCTCGTCACGCCATGCGGTGTCGCCCGTATGATAAATGCCGTCGTCCCAGACCGTCTTTGTCAGCGCGTCGTCCTCATAATAGCCGCAGAACATGCCGCAGGGCTTACATTTATCGGTCCGCACCACGATTTCCCCAACGGTGCCCGGCTCGACGGAATTGCCCTGTGCGTCGATTAAATCAATATCGTACGCGGGAGACGGCTTGCCCATGGAACCAGGCTTCGGCTCCGTTCCCACGGCGTTGAAGAGCGTGAGCGTCGTTTCTGTCTGTCCAAAGCCTTCCATGAGCTTTAAGCCCGTGGACTGGTAGAACTGGTTGAATACCTCGGGGTTTAAAGGCTCGCCCGCGATGGTCGCATGGCGGATGCTCGACAAATCGTATTTATCTAAATCCTCCTTGATAAAGAAGCGGTACATGGTCGGAGGCGCGCAGAAGGTCGTAATCTTATATTTTTCAAACAGCGGCAAAAGCTCGCTGGGCGTGAACTTGTCAAAATCGCAGACAAAAATACCCGCTTCCATAAACCACTGGCCATAGAGCTTGCCCCACATGGCTTTCATCCAGCCGGTGTCGGAAAGCGTCAGGTGCAGGCCGTCGGGAACGACGTCGTGCCAGTATTTCGCCGTGATGATATGCCCGAGCGGGTACGTCTGGTCGTGCCATACCATTTTTGGCATTCCGGTCGTTCCGGAGGTAAAGTATAGGAGCATAGGGTCTGTGGCCAGCGTCTCGATACGCTCAAGCTGAGCGGAATATTTAGAAAGCTCCGTGTCAAAGTCGACCCAGCCTTCCCTTTTGCCCCTGACGCTGATTTTCACCTTGAGCGTCGGGCTTTCCGGAGCCGCCGCGTCCACATGCTCCATGACCTCGCCGTCGGTCGTACAGATGACAGCCGTGACATGCGCCGCGTTAAAACGGTAAACAAGGTCTTTTTTCGTCAGCAGGTTGGTTGCGGGAATACCGACTGCCCCAATCTTATGGAGCCCGAGAAGCGCAAACCAGAACTGGTAATGCCTTTTTAAAATCAATACGACGGTGTCGCCGCGTTTAATGCCAAGCTCGGTAAACATATTCGCCGCCATATTGCTGTATTTTGAAATATCGGCAAAGCTGAAGGTATGCTCCTCGCCCTTGTCGTTGCACCACAGCATGGCGCGGCGCTCAGGCTCAGCCTTTGCGATTTCGTCGATGACGTCGTAAGCAAAATTAAAGTTCTTTTCATAAACCGGTTCGAAGCCGGCCAGCTGTCCGTTGTAAAAAGTTTCTTTGCAGAATTTCTGATGGATATTAAGCATTTTGGCCGATGTTCCTTTCCTTCACACAATTTTAAATTTATTTGTTATTCCTTTTCTTTTTTGGGCGGATGGATCGTGATGGCCAAAAACTCGCAGTCCTCTCCTCCCGTCGCGATCATGCCATGCCCCCTGCCGGAATCGTAGTAAATACAGTCGCCTTCACCCAGAATTTCAATATGGTCCTCCATCGCGACCTTGAGGCTGCCTTTTAAAATATAGTCGAATTCCTGCCCCTCGTGCAGAGAAAGGCTGATGGGCTTTTCCTGCTCGTCTTCGATGTACGGGGCGTTTACGAGGAACGCCTCGGCAAGCTTGTTCTTAAAGCGGTAACACAAATGCTGGTATTTAAAGCCGCGCCTGCGCTTGATGTCGAGCCCGCGGCCTTTTCTCATGATGGAATAGTGCGAAAGGTGCGGGTTTTCGCCTGTCAGCAGCTCTACAATATCCACGCCGAGCTTGTCGGCACAGTTATACAAAAAGGTAAAGCTGAAATCACATTCGCCGTTTTCGTGCTTTAAATAGGCTTCCTCCGTCAGTCCCGTCGCCCGCGCCATATCCGCAGGGGAGATTTCAAGCAGCTCGCGCAGCCCTTTGATGCGCTGGGCCGTTTCTACAATTCTTGTTTCCATAAAAGCAACCGTCCTTTATCAATTTAAAAACATATGTACAAAACAGCCGGCGGCGGACGAATTTCTCCTTCATTTCTGCCGCGGACCTATTCTTTTCCAGTATAAGAGAATAAAAAAACGTTGTCAACCGTAACATGGGGTCAAAAACACAAATGAAAAGCTCCCCCGTGTGTGCGGGGGAGCCCATTGTTATCCGGATTCAAGCGTAGCGCCGATGTCGTGCCCCAGGTCGCAGGAATAAATCCATTCGACCCGGTCCCCGTCTTTTAAAGGCACGTCGCTGCTGCTCTTTGACAGGAATTTCCCATTGACGCTGAAAAACCAGCCGCTTTGTTCCCCGCAGGAAAACTCATAGAGAAAATTGATGCCCTCGATATACGCGCCGGCCGCGGCGTTATTCCCTCCGCCCTGGTATTCCAAATGGATTTTCTCAGCCTTCGCCGCCCTTTGAAGCAAATCGAACACGGTATCGCCGTCTGAAATAGGATAAGACGTTTCCTTTAAAATTACGCCGTCCTTGGGGATGTCGCCGCTCTCCTTGAGCGCCTGGCCGAGGTCGTCCCAATTGCTAAGAACCGTTTTACAGGTAATACTCAGGATGGCCGTTTGTGTTTGGCCTTGCGCATTGCTTTCCGTTGCGTAATGGCTGTCTACCGATTCAACCCCGCAGGATACCGGCAGAATCATGAGGCATAAAAGCAGGAAAAAGCAAAGGAGGCTTTTGTATGCGATAGGATTATGGCGCTTCATGCTTATCCTCCCCTGCGGGGTTTTCTTCTATCGTCCCGCCAGGCTCCTCTTCCGGATGCTCTTCCCGGTAGGTTTTGAGGCTTGCAAAAAAGTCATCTTCCTCTTTCCCCTGTACCTTCCCGCTGCGCATTTTTGCAAAATGGAAGCCCAGCCCTCCCGCTATAAGCGCGGCGCCGATTATGACGAAGATGATTGGGTTAATCCCATTGCCCTCCTCCGGCGTTTCGCCCGGTGCTTTTTCCCCGCCCGTTTGGGACGACGCCTGCGCGCCTGCATTCGCCCGTACCGCTTGGGAGGACGAGCCGGAGCCGCTGCCTGTTTCCTTTCCGGCGGATGATTCCCCCTTACTGGAAGCACCCTGCGGGCTGGAAGAGGAGCTGCCGTTTACTGTAGAGCTGCTCTCCCGTAGTTCGGCCGAACCGGATGCCCCGCCCTGCTGCGTTTGGGCCGCACCGACGGATGGCCCGCCGCTTTGCCCGGAAGAGCCGCTGTCCGGCGACGTTTTTTTATCCGCGCCGCTGCCCGTACCGGAGGACGTGCCCCCGCTTGAAACGGCCTTCATCGTTACGCCGTCCGTATAGTCGTAAAGGCGGGCCATGCCGTTATACAGGCGGTACAGGGACACCAGCGCGCAAAGCGCCTGTTCCCCCGCCATGCTGTCGGAGCCCTCTCCCCTTAGGTGCGCAAAGCCGCCGTCGCCCTGCTGGAAAGACATGAGCGCGTCAACCGGGGAGCTGCCGTTTTTGATAAACCGTTTATCGCCCTGCGGGTCGATTCCAAGCGAACAGAGCGCAACGATTACCTGGCTTATGCTTTCGCTCGTCTCTTCGCCTGAGGCGGTAAAGCCGCCGCTGGAGAGCTGGAGCTCCGACAGCCTTGCAGCAGCCGCTTCCGCTGCCTGCGTGGCTGTTCTGGTAACCTCCTGCTTTCCGTGCTTGAGCGTATAGGTATATTTCCTGCCCGTGGACACATACGGCGCAAGCGCGATGAGCGCCGCGGCCGTCGTGTCGCAGTCCGAAATGCTTCCCGCAAAGGAAAAACCCCCGTCCGGAAGCTGGTAAGAGAGTATTTCCTTTAGAATAGCTTCTCTCGTGTAGAAACTGCCGGATGGGACTGCGTACTGTTTGGAATCAAGGGCAACAAGCCCCCAAATCCAGCCGTTTAGCCCCTGTTTTCCAAGGGAAGCGGTATATCCCCTGTTATAAACGCCGTCGGCAACCAGATTGACAGGGCTGCCGTTTTCGTCCATGCCGATGCTGCGCGGGTCCCCGCCCGCCGCCAGCACCGCAAGCGTAATACGGTGCCACTCGGTCGCCTTCCTGCGGTCGAGCCTGTCCGCCGTCTTATATTTTTCTGTAATATACGCGCCTATATGCTTTAAATACGCTGCGCGGTCGTCCGTAATGCCGTAGCGCCCCGCAGCTATCATATACCAGTCACAGCCGTCCCCCGCCGTTTTTGCAAAGCTTTCCGTAAACAGCCCGCCGGAAGGAGTGCCGTTCTGCGCCCTTTTCCAGCGCAGGACGCCGTTTGCCGCCGCGGTTATATCGTTCCCGCCGTATGCCGATACAGGCAAAGCCGGCAGGCAGATAAGCAGGCAGAGCACGCAGGTACAAAGCCTGCGAACCGAATTTTTCATAAATAAAACCGTCCTTTTCAGGCCTTTGCGATAACTCTCTGGATTGCAAGCACGTCCGCTACGCTGACAGCCCCGTCCCCGTTAAAGTCGGCCTGCGCGCGCTCGATGACAGTGAACATATTCACAAGCGCGATATATTTTTGAATTGCCAGAACATCCGACACCTTCAGCTCCCCATCGTTATCGATATCCCCCAGCTTACATTCAGGATTCTGCGCCAAAACGAGCTGGTAGAGCGCGCGGTCCGCGTCCTTCTGGCTGATATCGAGCGTCTGCACCGCCGCCATGGCTTCGTCATACGCCGCTTTTACCTTACCATCGGCAAGCGCCGCGCCGCCGTTTCTGTTAACCACTGCAAGCTGCCTTGTCAGTTCGTCTTTTTCAGCAACGGGATAAAAATCGGAAATACCCATCCATTTATCCATTTCCATCGCGTTTGCAAGGCCAACTTCCGCGCCGTACCACAGGGAATACTGCACGCGCAGTATGTCGCCCTGCCGCGGGTAATAATCGTTCAGGCTCACCTGGAGCGGCTTGCCGTTGACCGTAAAGAGCCAGCCGGAAAGCGCCGTGTAATCCTGCTCGCCAAGCGTACTGCCGGAGCCCCCGTCAATATAATCTCCGATATGGCCGAGCACGCACTGCGGGATTTTGTCGGTATTCTCAAACCCAATGGATTTTAAGTAATATTGGTCGGTCAGCGTGCCGCCGTAATTGTGCGTAAGCCCGTTTTCCTTGAGGACGCGGTCTAGAATCTGCGCGCCGTTCTCGCCCTCCTTACAGGTAACCTCCTCCGGCACAGCCGCATAGCCGTTGCCGATGGAAAACGCCTCTGCCGCTACCACAAGGGTAGGGTTTGTTGTCGTCAGCTCTTTCGCTGACGCCGCAGCGCTCCCGATACTCAAAAGCATGAGTACGGCAAGCAGCAGGCTCGTCAATTTGATTTTGTTTGTTCTTCTTTCCATTTTTAATTCCTCCGATTAAAATAATTTTCCGCCCAGAATGAAAAAAGCGCCGTAAAACGGCGCATGCGGCAAAAAGGGTGCAGTCCCCCTGTGCCGGCACCTTTTCCTCCGAAACGTGTCTACACAAAACAGGCAGGTCTCCTGGCTCGAATTCCTCCTACTCGCCGCGTCTTCCCAATTGCTCAGTGACCGCCGCCAAAGGCGGCTGCGGGCTTTCGTCCTTCTTACAGTAGCGGGGACTGCCGCGGATTTGCACCGCGTTCCCTTTTCATGCCCCAAAGGGGCAGCCTGTTTCGCACCCTTATCATAAATTCAAATGTCTTTCCTGTCAAGGCTTTAAAGCGCTTTGTAAATAAGCTTCCCGTCGTAACGGCCGGACTTCGAGCACAGCGCTATCGTGTACTCTTCTATTCCGTAATGAATGTAAAAGCGGTATTGTCCATTATCTTCACAGTGCAGCGTGATTGGAGTGCCAAGCTCGAAATAAAAGCTCGACGGCGGCAGGTGAAAGCCCCGGCCGACCGCCTTCATATAGCTTTCCTTGAGCGTCCACAGCTCGTAAAATGTTTTTTGCTGGTTTGCGCTTCTTTTCAGCTGCGCCCGCTCCTTTTCATGAAAGCTGATATGCGCAATGCCCTCGTATTTCCGCTCGCGCCTTTGTTCAATATCCACGCCCACCGGCTCGCTGTCCACAGCGAGCACTACGAAATTGCCGCTGTGCGCAATATTAAAATATTCGCCGCTTTCAAGATACGGCTTTCCATGCTCCGCGATTTTAATCTGCCCGACGCTTTCTTTCCCGAGCACCTTCGTAAGCAGCAGGCCCGCCGCAAGGCACAGCAGCTTGTCGTTTTCATTTTGCAAGCGGCAGAACTGCTCGTAACGCCGCGGGGAAAGGTAGCTTTGCGCATTTTTTACGTAATAAAGCGCACTGTCCGCCTTTGTATAATAAAGCCTCACCATATTCCGTTATCCTCCGTTGTCCATAGGCTCCGGGTCCCCTCCCAGGGAACGCCGCGGCTTCCATATGCCGGTAAAATAGAAAACAAGCGACATGACGGACGCAACAGCCCAGCCCGCCGGCCAGGATATCCAGATACCGTCCGTCCCAAGCGCCCCGTTCAAAACAAACGCCAGCACCACGCGCAGCACCAAATCCGTGAAGGTCGTAATCATAAACGGCACCATCGCGCCGGCGCCGCGCAGCACGCCGTCCGCCATTAATTTTGCCGCGATGAGAAAATAAAAAGGCGATACAATCGTTAAGAACCGGCAGCCGGCCGATACAGCCTGTACGCTCGACTCATCCAAAAACAACCCGACCATCTGCGGGCCGAAAAAGAAGAACAAAACCGCAAACGGCAGCGCGACGCACATCGCCATAATGATTCCCGAGCGAAAGCCCTGTTTTACCCGCCCGGGCTTGTCCGCGCCAATGTTCTGCGCCGTAAAGCTTGAAAGGCCGTTGCCGAGCGCAGTAAACGAAGTAAGCGAAAACGTATTGAGCTTGACCGCCGCGGAATAGCCCGCGATGACGGCCGAGCCGTAGCTGTTGATAAGCCCCTGGATACAGAGGTTGCCCACAGAAATAAAGCTCTGCTGCAAAATGCTCGGTACAGCGATTATACTGATTCGCTTGAGCATCGGGAAGCTGAAAACCTTTGTTTTCCCAGGCGCCTCGATTTTTTTCAGGCGTTTAAAAAGGACAAGGCACGCCAGAACGGAGGCCGCGCCCTGCGCCAGGAACGTCGCCCAAGCAACGCCGCCTACGCCCATTTGGAACACGGCGACAAAGAGCAAATCGAGCAGGATGTTGCCGACCGAAGAGGCAATCAGCAGGTATAACGGGGTTTTCGAGTCGCCCAAAGCCGTGAACACGCCGGTGGAGATATTGTATAAAAACAGGAACAAAAGCCCCAGAATATAAATACGCAGATAAAGCGCGCTGTCGGAAAAAATATTCTGCGGCGTGTTGAGCAGCACCATCAGCGGGCTGCAGAAAATAAGCGCCAATACCGTCAGCACGACGCTCAGCGTCAAAATCGCGATGAACGAGGTGCTCACCGCCGTTTTCATCTCCCGGTAGAGCCTGCCGCCGAACAATTGGGAAATGACGACGCTGCACCCTACGCTGCACCCGAGCGCGACCGCCATGAAAATCATCGTAACCGGGAACGACGCGCCGACCGCCGCGAGCGCGTCCTCTCCCGCAAAGCGCCCCGCTACGACGCTGTCGGCCATATTGTAAAGCTGCTGGAATATGCTGCTGCATAAAATCGGCAGGGAAAACGCCCATAAAATCCTTGCCGGCTTCCCTACCGTCATATCCGTTACCAAAAGACAACCCTTCTTACCCACTCCGCCGGAACTGTACCGGGCTTAATCTGTAAAATAAACAGTACTTTTTAGTATAAAACAGCGTTTTTTAAAAGTCAACGCGCCGCCAAACAGGAAAACGCGGCGCGTTTGCGGAAATCCTTTACATTTTCTGGCGCATCTACTATAATAATACAGAATAAACCGATAAGGATGATAACATGCTACAGTTTGAAGAACTGCGGCTGGAGCTGGAACGGCTCCTGCCCGAAATAGAGGATTTGGCCGACGCGCTCGGGCTTTCCCCCATGCGTTCGGAAATCGAACAGCTCGAGCACCGCGCGGCGGAGCCGGGCTTTTGGGACGATATGGAGAATTCCCAGAAGATTTTGCAGCGCACGAGTATGCTCAAAAACAAGGTACAAAGCTACGAGGATTTGAAGGCGGCTTACGGGGACACCATGGCGCTCATTGAGCTTGCCGACGAGGAGGAGGACCTCTCCCTGCTGGAGGAAGCGCAGCAGGAGGTGCAGAAGGTAAAGGACAACCTGGAAACGCAGCGCCTTTCCACCCTGCTCACCGGGGAATATGACAGCAAAAACGCCATCCTCACCTTCCATGCCGGTTCCGGCGGAACGGAAGCGCAGGACTGGGCGGAAATGCTTTACCGCATGTACAACCGCTGGGCGGAGCGCCACGCTTTCAAGGTCAAGACGCTCGATTATCTCGACGGCGAAGAGGCGGGGCTCAAGAGCGCCGTTATCCTTGTTGAGGGCCTCAACGCCTACGGGTATTTAAAGAGCGAGGCGGGCGTACACCGGCTGGTGCGCGTTTCCCCGTTCGATTCCTCAGGCAGAAGGCACACGTCGTTCGCTTCTTTGGAGGTCATGCCGGAAATCGACGACAATATTCAAATCGACATCAACCCTGAGGACATCAAAATGGATGTGTACCGCGCAAGCGGCGCAGGCGGCCAGAAGGTCAACAAGACCTCTTCCGCCGTGCGTTTGACGCACATCCCGACGGGTATCGTCGTATCCTGCCAGGTGGAACGCAGCCAGCACCAGAACCGCGAGGTCGCAATGAAAATGCTCATGTCTAAGCTCATGGAAATCAAGGAGCGCGAGCACCTGGATAAAATCGAGGACATTAAGGGCGTACAGAAGGAAATCACCTGGGGCAGCCAAATCCGGTCCTATGTATTTATGCCCTATACGCTTGCGAAGGACCACCGCACGAGCTTTGAGTCGAGTAATATCAACGCCGTAATGGACGGCGACATCGACGGGTTCATCAACGCCTATTTAAAGGCGCAGAGCTTAAACGCGCTGGAAAACGGCGTACAATAAAACAAGCGCAAAAGCATACGCGCCGGCGGAAATCTGCCGGTGCGTTTTTTCGTTTTTATTGTAGAACCTGACAATAATACAATGCTTATGCCGGCCTTGCCTGCCGTGTATTGCCTTTCTATTTTTCCATTCTGTCAAAGCAAAGCCTTTATTTTGTTACTTTGAACAACTGGAAAACCCTCTTGTTATGCAGCCTGACGATTCCTGCTTTTCTTAAATTTTCATGATAAAAACGGCATGCTTATAAAAATTCATAGAAAGTTCACATTTATACGTTGTTGAAGCGCCCCTCTTTCCTTGCTATCATTGGATTGTAAAAAGCATTTGAGACAGCCGCACGAAGAGGATGCGGCCGCTATTTTGGAGGGACCTTATCTTGAGTGAAAGGAAAGAAAAAACAATCCATGTATTTAAGCTGATTGGCGAAAACTTTGTGCGTTTTCTATTCTCTGTATTATTTGTTTCCGTCTTTCAGATGATTTTTGGTGTGGAAAACACGCTGGCGGGCGTCGCCGCAAGCGTCGCTATCACCATGTACCCCGCGATGGATACGGGCTTAAAGCCGCTTCCGATGTGCGGCGTGATTATCGGGCTGTTTTTAGGCTCGGGGATTGCCGCGGAGCTTTCCGTCATATCCCCGTGGCTTGCGCTGCCCGTGCATTTCCTGTTCGTCGCCGCTGTCATGGTATTGTGCGGCACACCGCTTGAAATCAAGACGTTTATCTGCTTTTTATTGAGCTTCGTGTTCTGCCAGGCTACTCCTGTTCCGCTCGAGGCGTTTCCCATGCGGATGCTCTGCCTGTTTACCGGCAGCGTGCTCACTGCCGTGTGTACGCTCGTCTGGTGGAAGCACAAGGGCTACGGCACAAATGGGATTTCCATCCGGAGGCAAATCCATTTGAGCGCGAAAAACAGGGGGCTTATCCTGCGCATGGCCGCCGGCATTACCATCGCAATGTTTGCCGCCTCCATGCTGGGGCTGAAAAAGCCCTTGTGGATTAGTATTGTCGTAATGTCGCTGACACAGCTGCAGCTGAACGAAACGCTCACGCGCATTAAGCACCGCGCGTTCGGCACCGTTGTGGGCGTGCTCGTGTTTGTCGTGGTATTCCAGATGATTGTCCCGCAGCAGTACTCCATGCTCTTTATCCTTTTGATGAGCTACCTGAGCTTCTTTACGCCGGAGTATAAATACAAGCAGATTGTAAACGCCGTATGCGCTTTAAACGCCTCGCTCGTCCTGCTCGACACGACGACGGCTATAGAAAACCGCGTGCTCTGCCTGCTCGGCGGAATCGCGATTGTGCTGCTAATGCATTTGCTTGAAAAGCTCGCGGAACGAATCAAGGAGCATTTCCCCTATTTTCGGGCGGTTGTACGCAGTATGCTGGCGAAGGAATCGAATGGAGAGTAGGCTCTCCACTCTTTTTTTGAAACGTTCGTTTCTTGTTTTTAAGCTTTAAATGTTAGGATGAAAAGAGGGAAACCATTTTAATGGCTTCCCTCTTCTTTTTTGAAGCAGCCTGCTTCTCTCTTTTTATTTGAAACGTCCCGTTTCTTTTTATGAAACATACTGCTTCTTGGATTTCTTCATCAAACTTTATATGTTTAATCAAAAGGGAAAAACAATCCGCTGTTTTTCCCTTTTGTAAACCCTT
>UQFO01000018.1 GCA_900540275.1 uncultured Oscillospiraceae bacterium
GCACTGGCCGCAGGAAACACAGGAGGTTTCCGCGAGCGTTTTGTTGAAGGCGCAGCCGATTTCCGTATCGAAGCCGCGGTTGTTCGCGCCGATTACGCCGACAAACTGCTCCTCGCAGGCCGCGACACAGCGGCGGCAGAGGATGCATTTGTTGTTGTTCCTGACAAGGTGCAGGGAGGAATGGTCCTCTTCCTTCTGGGGATTAAGCCCTTCATAGCGGAACACGTCCTCAACGCCGAAGTCCGTACACATCTGCTGCAGCTCACAGGAGCCGCTGCGCGAGCAGGAAAGGCATTTCTTTTCGTGGTTAGAAAGGATAAGCTCAAGAGTCGTCCTCCTGGAATCCTGTACCTTCTTTGTATTGGTGAATACCTCGGTACCCTCGCGTTCGAGCGGGTAAACGCAGGATGCTACAAGTGACCTTGCGCCCTTGACCTCCGCCACGCACATACGGCAGGCGCCGATTTCGTTGATATCCTTTAAGAAGCAGAGCGTCGGAATATTGATTCCGGCCATTTTCGCCGCTTCCAGAATGGTTGTGCCGACAGGTACGCAGAGGGGCATACCGTTGATTTTTACATTAATATTTGCCATTGATGCCACACTCCTTCCTTAACCCTTGACGATTGCGCCGAACTTGCATTTTTCCATGCAGGCGCCGCATTTGATGCATTTGCTTGTATCGATGGTGTGTACTTCCTTGACCTTGCCGCTGATAGCGCCGGTCGGGCAGACCCTTGCGCAGGCGGTACAGCCGCGGCACTTGTCGGCCACAATGGAGTACTGCAAAAGCTTTTTGCATACGCCCGCGGGACATTTTTTGTCCTTGACGTGCGCAACATATTCGTCACGGAAGAAATGGAGCGTGGAGAGCACCGGGTTCGGCGCGGTCTGGCCGAGGCCGCACAGCGCGTTTTCCTTGATGTAGTAGCACAGCTGCTCCATCTTGTCGAGGTCCTCAAGCTCGCCGTTGCCGCTCGTGATTTTTTCGAGCAGCTCAAGCAGGCGCCTTGTGCCGATGCGGCACGGCGTACATTTTCCGCAGCTCTCGTCAACCGTAAACTCCAGGAAGAATTTCGCGATATCGACCATACAGGTCGTCTCGTCCATGACAATCAGTCCGCCGGAGCCCATCATGGAGCCGATGGCAATCAGGTTGTCGTAATCGATTGGAATATCCATGTGCTCCGCGGGAATGCATCCGCCGGAGGGGCCGCCCGTCTGGGCAGCTTTGAATTTCTTGCCGTCCGGCACGCCGCCGCCGATTTCCTCGACGATTTCGCGCAGGGTGGTGCCCATCGGGACTTCAACCAGGCCGGTATGCTTGATTTTGCCGCCGAGCGCGAATACCTTGGTGCCCTTGGATTTTTCCGTGCCAACAGAATTAAACCAATCCGCGCCCTTTAGGATAATCTGGCAGATGTTCGCGTAGGTTTCCACGTTGTTCAGGATGGTCGGCTTGCCAAACAGGCCCTTGACCGCCGGGAACGGGGGACGGGGGCGCGGCTCGCCGCGGTTGCCTTCAATAGAGGTAAGCAGCGCCGTTTCCTCGCCGCAGACGAACGCGCCCGCGCCGAGACGAAGCTGGATGTCAAAATCGAAGCCGGTTTCAAAAATGTTTTTACCGAGCAGGCCGTATTCATGCGCCTGGTCGATAGCAATCTGTAAACGCTTGACCGCGATGGGATATTCCGCGCGGACATATATATAGCCCTTTGTCGCCCCAATTGCATAGCCGGCAATCGCCATGGCCTCGAGCACGGTATGCGGGTCGCCCTCCAAAACGGAACGGTCCATGAACGCGCCGGGGTCGCCTTCGTCAGCGTTGCAGCAGACATATTTCTGGTCTGCCTGGTTCGCCGCGGCAAACGCCCACTTCTGCCCGGTGGAGAAGCCGCCGCCGCCCCTGCCGCGCAGTCCGGAGGCCTTGATTTCATCGATAACCTGCTGCGGCGTCATTTCAGTAAGCACCTTGCCGAGCGCCGCGTAGCCGTCCATCGCGATATATTCGTCGATAATTTCGGGGTTGATAACGCCGCAGTTGCGCAGCGCGATTCTTCTCTGTTTTGCATAGAACGGAGTCTGGTTGAGCGATTTGATGGTGTCCTTGTCGACCGTCTCCTGGTAGAGCAGGCGGGTGACGATACGGCCCTTCAACAGGTGCTCCTCAACAATTTCGGGGATATCCTCCACCTTGACCATGCTGTAGAAGCTGCCTTCGGGATAAACGACCATAATCGGGCCCAAAGCGCAAAGGCCGAAGCATCCGGTGCGGATGACGTTGACCTCTTTTTCCAGGCCCTTTGCTTTAATTTCCTTTTCCAGGGCTTCAATGATTTTTTCACTGTTCGAGGAGGTACATCCGGTACCGCCGCATACCAGCACATTGGAACGATACATTTTGCTTCCTCCTTTATGAGTTCGCGCCGATTGTAAACTCGGTCACGACGTTCTTATTGACAAGATGGTCGTTGACGACCCGTACGGCTTTTTCCGCTGTCATTTTTACATATGTAACCTTGTCCTCGCCGGGAACCTCTATCTCAACAACCGGTTCAAACTGGCAGATACCAATGCAGCCCGTCTGCGTGACGGTCACATTGGAAAGGCCGCGCTTTGCGATTTCTTCCACAAACGCGTTGAGCACGGGGCGCGCGCCCGCCGCGATGCCGCAGGTCGCCATGCCGACGAGCACGCGGATTGCATCCGGGTTTTCTTCCCTCATATTAAGCTGGGTTTTCGCTTTATCTCTGATTGCCTGTAATTCAGCCAATGACTTCATCTGGTGAAGCACCTCCATAAATGATTTCTGTCTGTTCGCTTAAAAAGCCGTTAATCCATTCCATAACATCCTGGGAGCCGAGCGGGACGTCCCCCAAAATTTCGCGCAGCTGGCGCGTGTCGAGCGTAAGCGCGTTTCCGTCCACGCTGTGGACAAAGCAAAAGTCGATATTCGGGTTGCAGCGGATGAGCAGGCTTACCGTCGAGTTGATATCGCCCAGCGGGGTCATATCGACATGAGACGGGACAAACCGCGCCGTAACCGTCGTGCCGGCTCCTACCTTTGATTCAATCGTGAGGCCGCCGCCTGTCTGCTGCGCCGCCATTTTAAACAGCGGAACGCCCAGGCCGACCTTTCGCGTTGTGCGCGTTGTGAAAAACGGGTCTATCACATGGGCTATCTGCTCCTGCGTCATGCCCTTGCCGTTGTCTTTTATAACGATGACAAGGCTGTCCGCTTTTTTGTCCTCCGCAACGGTAATTTCAATGAGTGTTGCTTCCGCCCGGACGGAGTTCTGGACGATATCCATGACGTTTAAAGACAATTCCCGCATATCAGTCCTGGTATTTGGCGAGGATACCGTCGATATCCTCCGGGACGAGACGGCCGTAAACCTCGTCGTTGATTGTCATAACGGGAGCCAGGCCGCAGGCGCCGATGCAGCGGCACGCGGTCAGCGAAAACTTGCCGTCCTCCGTGCATTCCTCCGGCTCGATTCCGATGATTTCGGAAATTCTTTCAATGATTTTGCCCGCGCCCTTTACATAGCACGCGGTGCCAAGACATACGGAGATGTTGTTCTGGCCCTTGGGCGTCAGGGAAAACTGGGAATAGAAGGTGGAAACGCCGTATACTTCCTCAAGGGGAACGCCGAGGCCTTCCGCAATGATGGTCTGGACCTCAATCGGCAGATAGCCGTAAACCTCCTGCGCATCCTGCAGAACCGGCATGATGGCGCCGGGGTCGTTTTTGTGTTTTTTGATAATCTCTCTCAGCGAAGCCTCCTGTTCAGGCGTGCCCTTGAACGGGATTGTGCTGATTTTCTTTAGCATATTGCTTCCTCCCTGCGGTAAAATTGACCATAGCTTTATGATTCGAGCGCATACAGCCATAATGGTTTAATGATACTATAATTCTTCAAAAAAGTCCAGTTTTTCTGCTACAAAATCCCGAAATTTAGCGAAAAACCGCTGGTAATTTCTAGGAGGATGAGCTGTGGGCCGAATATTATAACCATATGAATAAAAATCCCGCTTTAAAACCGCCGGGCGGCGATTTTAAAGCGGGTGGACAAATTACTTCAAATTGACCGGCTTCAGCCGGTTACCAATGCTTTTTGAGTGGGGATTTGTACGATATGGCGCAATACTTAAAAAAGCTTTAAAGCTCCGGAATTTCCTTAGCAAGATACCTTTGAATCATAATGGCGTCGTTCACAGTGATATTACCGTTGCCGTCGACGTCGGCCGCCGCGCGCTGCAGGGGGTCGAGGGTAATCTTTTTAGCAAGAAATTTCTGAATCATAAGCACGTCGTCAATCGTGATTTTCCCGTCGCCGTTTACATCGCCCGGCAGATAGGAAAGCTTCGGCGTCCTGACGGACCTGCCCTCGTGGAAGCCGTCAACCGGCAGGGTATAGGAAGGGTCCAGCGTATCGCCATTTACATGAGCGATTATATAGTAAAAATAATCTGTATCGAGCCGTGCCGTCTCGTCCTTGTAATCGCGGTGGTCAGCGTTTACCTTACCAAGGTAAACGGCCTCTCCCGCGTCGGGCTTGCCATCCTTTACAGGCGCTCGGTGCACCGTATAGGTTTCGGCGCCTTTTGTCTCCGTCCATTCGACCTCGACGGTACCCGTTTTTTCATCAGCCTGCGCTTTTGTGACCTTCGGTACTTCCATCGTGTCCTTAAAGGAGCTGAGCATATAAATCAAATCCATGTCGGTATTGCCCGTAGAGCCGGTCGCGCCGGGGACGGAGCCGTCCGAGCGGTACTGCCAAATCTCGGGGATAACGCCCGTGTCGTTAATCGTCACATGGGTGCCAAAATCGGGCGTGCCGGGCCACAAGGCGTACCAAAGGCCAATGCTGTCCTTTTGCAGCCGCTCGAGCTCCATATTCGCAAAAATGCTGGAGTTCCCGTACACCATTGTGCCGAAGCCTTCTTTTTTCAGCTCGTTGCAGAAGGCAAGCGCAATGTCTGTGAGCTGTGAAGCGGGCATGGTGTACATGTCGGGCTCTTCCAAATCGTAAGCCACGGGCAGCGTGATTTTATCTAGCATATCGGGGATATATTCTTTAACTTCACGCAGGAAATAAGCGGCTTCGGCTTTCGCGTCATCCGTATTTTCCGCATAGCTGTAGAAGTAAACGCCGAACGGGATATTGTTTTCCACCGCGCCCCTGACGTTTTCAACAAAGCGGCTGTCGTTCTGGTTGGGGAAGTCCTCCCAGCCGTAGCCCGCGCGGATCATGACAAAATCGATGCCCTGCTCCTTTACGAGCTTCCAGTCGACGGGGCCGCCTTCCTCCCCGCCGGTGTAATCGCCGTTAAAGGAAGATACGTCGATTCCCGTGTAAAAGCCGCAGGTAACAATACAGCTGGCCTCTTCGCCGGAGGATAGGGAAGCGGTAATGGTGGCTTCGCCCATCTTTTTTGCGGTTACGGTGCCGCCTTCGTCCACCTCTGCGATGGAATCGTCAGACGAGCTCCAGCTAACGCCGTCCTTTACAGACGCGTTAAGCTTAAGCTTTGCGCCAAGCTGTACAGCGGCGCGCTCCTTGTCGAGCGTAAGCCCTTCTTCCGCGGATACTGGAAAAACGGCAATGCCCGCTATCAGAAGTACAGAGAGAAAAATGCTTATTATTCTGGGTATGTGTTTCAAATGATGTCCTCCTATTGCTTAATATTCAGGCGGATGCCTGTTAAGGGAAAGTCTCCCTTACATTCTATGCGGACAAGAAGGGATTTGCCCGTTTGCTGGAAAAGGCCCTGTAAATTATCCTTAATGACGGGACAGCCCGCTTCAGACACATATATCATGACATGCGTTTGCACAGGGCGGTTTTAAACGGCCTTGAATAAGACAGGTTACATTTACCGCCTTAAAAAATGCAGTGCGAACGTGGATTCCAGAATAAGGACAGACTTTCATCATGATAATTTTTTTATTCAAACCAGCATCGCCTATTATATATGGCCTTTTTCCTGCAAAAAGAAGAAGTGCGCCCTTTGAACGGTGCGGTTCAAGGGGCGGCGTCTCACTTACCGAATCCATTTGGCCGTCTTATCCCTGAGCGCCTGCACGAGGCACTGCGCGGAAAGCTCAGGCAGCTCGAGAAAGGAGGATGCCTCCTGCATGTTTTCGAGATAATGCGCGTCGCTGTCCTTGAGGAGAATCATTTCGGAAAGGGCGGGATGCTGCTTTTTCAGGGCGCCTATATCGCCGCCCGCCGTAATTTCCACCGCGGTAAACCGCTCCTCCGGCGGGATTTCACCCAGTACGGAAAGAACGCTGTAGCTGTCGCGGTCGATGTGCGCGGGAAAACAGGTTCCCCCGAAGCTGCCGACAAAATGGGACAGCCCGTAAAGCGGAATGTCCGCCGCCGTAATCAGCAGCTTATCCTCAACGCCCGCCGGCTCGTCGTTTTCATCGAGCATGAGCTGCTGCCCGTAAATATCCGGCCTGTTTTTAATGTCCATAAGGTGCGGATAGACCGCCTCGTCGAAAGAGAGTGCGCTTTGCAGGGTGGGGAACAGGCAGACGACGTGGATTTCCTCCGCGGTGCACAGCTCCATCCCTGGTACGGCGCAGATTCCATATTGCCTGCATGCGTCCATCAGCGCGCGGCAGTTCTTACAGGTGTTATGGTCGGTCAGCGCGATGATTTGAAGCCCGCAGAGCTTTGCCATTCCTGCGATATTGTTCGGCGTCATGTCGCGGTCGCCGCAGGGAGAAAGGCAGGAATGCAGGTGTAAATCGTAAAAAGCCTTCATAGCTGCTCTGCCTTGAGCAGATTGTAAATTTTAACAGCGGTGTCGTAGCTGTTATCCTCCGTTACCAGGACGGGGATATCCTGCTCGTCGGCCTTTTCCTTCGCTTCCAAATCGAGCGGCGCGTTTTCCGTCAGGATAATGCACGAGGTATCTGCGAGCGTCGCGACGGCGATGGCGTTTATGTTTCCCATTACGGTGAGCCACGCGTCATCCTCATGCGCGCGCCCCATCACCCAGCTTAGAAGGTCGCCGATATAGCAGCCGCGCACCTGCCGGCTTGCTCCGTCCTTTCCCGCGTAAATTTTAATATCCAGCTGTTCTGCCAGTTGTTCTACGGTCATTTTGAAAACCTCCCGTGTAAAAAGGAATCAAAAAATTTTAGTCTGAGCTCATAGGAGGCGTATAGCCGCCCATCAGGGAAAGGGTGTCCGCAACGTTTTTGACCTTTTCCCTTAAAACAAAGATGCAGTCAGTTTCCTTGGCAAGCCCCTTGACCACATCCTCCGCCATGGCGCGGCACGAGGGCGCGCCGCAGCTTCCGCAGTCGAGGTTCGGCAGATGGGAGCGGATTTCGTCCATCTGCGTCATCATCTGCATGGCCTGCTCCAAATCGTCGCTTAAATTCAAGACGTTCGAGTATTCAAGCTTGTTTGTCCAGCGCATATCCTCCGGTACGCCGTCCTCACCCTGGGGAGTGAGATGGTTCTGTGAAACGGGCAGATACCGGCGCAGCTTTTGGATGCGCGCCTGCGCGACATACGCGTTTTCCACATTGAGCACGCCGCCGACGCATCCGCCGGAGCAGGCGTTTAACTCCACGAATTCCAAATCCCCGATTCGCTCGTCCTCAAGCTCGTCGAGCACGCGGGTAACGTTTTCTATCCCATCCGCGGCAAGGTATTTGTCGTTGAGCGTCGCGGCGGCCTCCCCGCCGCTGGTCGCCCAGCTCACGCCGATGATGCCGCAGTTCGCGCCGACGGTAATTTCCTCAGGCTTTAATTTGTCCATCGCTTCCGTCAATACGGGGTATACACGGCTGACTGCGATTGCGCCGTCCACCCAGGATTTGTCCCTCCCAATCGAATTCTTTACGTCCGTTACCTTCGCGGGACACGGCGTAATAAAGAATACGCCGATTTTTCCGAGCGGAAGCCCTGTTTCCTTTGCCGCCTGCTTTTTGGCGCACATAGCCGCGACCTCCATCGGGGCGTTCAGGGGCAGGACGTTGTCGATTAAATCGGGAAAGCGCAGCTTAATCAGGCGCACAATCGCCGGGCAGGCCGAACTGATGACCGGCTTTTTGAGCTTGCCGGACTGCATCAGGTGGCGCGTCGCTTCCGAGACAAGCTCTGCGCCGCGCGAAACCTCATACACACTGTCAAAGCCTATTTTATGTAAGCCGCTTAACACGATATCGATATCGTCGAGGTTATTGAATTGTCCAAAAAGTGCGGGTGCGGGCAGGGCAATGGTGTATTCCCAGCTTTGAAGCTCCGAAAGCTCCGCGGACTGCGCGCGTTTTGCGTGGTGCGGGCAAACCCGGATGCACTCGCCGCAGTCGATACAGCGCTCGGAAATAATCCTTGCCTTTCCGTCGCGCACCCTGATTGCCTCCGTTGGACAGCGCTTGATGCAGTTGGTGCATCCGCAGCACTTGTCTTTGTCGAGCGTAACGGAGTGATAGTATTCGGACATGGCCGAATCCCTCCCGGTTTCTGTAATCGATTGAATTATGCCTTGTTGACATGCACGGAAAGATACATGGTGGTACCTTCTCCGATTTTGGTGTCTATTTTCATTTCGTCCGCGTATTTTTTGATATTGGGAAGCCCCATGCCAGCGCCGAAGCCCAGGTTTCGCACATTGTCGGGCGCGGTGGAGTAGCCCTCCTGCATCGCCTTTTCCACGTCGGGTATGCCGGGACCATGGTCTACGAGCTTTGCGTTGACGCGGTCGGGGTGAATTTCAACGTCAATCTGTCCGCCGCCCGCGTGGATGACCATATTGATTTCCGCCTCGTACATGGCGATTGCCATGCGCCTGATGGCGTCGGAATTGTAGCCGAGCTTCCGAAGCTTATGCTTGACCGCGCCTGAGGCCTCGCCCGCGCGGGTGAAGTCGTCGCCCGGTACGTCGAAGGTCAGGTTAATCACACTCATCGTTTTCACAGCCTCCCCGCAATCCGCCCGAATATAACAGGCCGCAGGCGGTAAACATCCGCAGGCGCGTTTTCAAAAGCGTGATGCCCCTGGCTTTGGCCAGGCCGATAATCGTCTGGTCCGGCATTTTTCCCCGGACAAAAACAATACAGACCATATCCATCATATCGGCTGTACGCACGACCTGGGGATTCACAAGGCCGGTCAGCAATACGGATTGGTCCTTTACAAAGGCGAGTACGTCGCTCATCATGTCGCTGCCGCACGCCGTTTTTATTTCGGCGTTCAGGTCGCCTTCGAGAATTACGTCGGCGTCTAAAATTTTGATAATATCGCTTACAATCATATCAAAAGCCTCCAGACTGGTTTATTGGACTAATATACTCCATCATGATACCACGATTCGCTGTAATTTTGCAAGATGAAACGGAATTATTTTGTGAAAACTGTAAGAGAATGTTCCGCGGCCCTGCGCTTTTGAGAAACGAATATTTTGTACAAGCATTTCATATTATGAAAGGGCATTATTACATAGTTCTTGAAAGGGCGGGCCAAGGCGCCGCGCATTGACAAGATACCGCGTATGTGGTATTCTTATTAAGTTAGCAATTGCTAACTTTTTTGTTGGTTTTGGTTAGAAAAATCTAACTTTTTATTTGGGGGCCTTAGGATGAATACGGTAAATGAACTGAAAATCGGGGAAAAGGCCACGGTTGTGAGCATCGGCTGCAAGGGCGCGCTGCGCAGAAGGATTATCGATATGGGCATTACGCCGGGCGCGGTCGTCATTATGCGTAAAACGGCGCCGCTGGGCGACCCGATTGAAATAAATGTACGCGGGTACGAGCTGAGCATCCGGCGCTCGGAGGCAAAGGAAATTACAGTTGAGAAGTTAAGGTAAAGAGGGTGCACAGATGGCGCAGGCTGTAATGCAAAAAGCAGTCAAAGAGGAGAAAAAAACAATAAAAATGGCGCTCGCCGGCAATCCGAACTGCGGCAAGACGACGCTTTTCAACGAGCTGACCGGTTCAAGCCAATACGTCGGCAATTGGCCGGGCGTTACCGTAGAGAAAAAGGAGGGCAAGGTAAGGTTCCCCGGCAGGGATATCAGCGTAATCGACTTGCCGGGAATATACTCGCTTTCGCCCTATACGCCGGAGGAAATCGTCACGCGAAACTGCCTGCTGAAGGATGACCCCGACGTTATCATCGATATTGTGGACGCGACGAACATCGAGCGCAACCTGTATCTCACCACACAGATTGCGGAGCTGGGAAAGCCCGTGGTAATTGCCCTGAATATGGTGGACGTTCTGGAAAAGGAGGGCGACAGAATCGACTACGCCCTGCTTTCACATGAGCTGGGCCTGCCCGTCGTCCCAATTTCCGCAAGCAAGGGAAGAGGCGTGGGCGAGCTGGTGGAGAAGGCGGTGGAGCTTGCAGGGCGCTACGATTTCGTACCCGTAAAAAATACATATTCCAGGCGTGTGGACGCAGTGCTGCGAGATATAGAAGAGGCGCTTGAAGAGGTAGAGCAGAGCAGGCCGGAGCACCGGCGCTGGACGGCGGTAAAGCTGTTTGAGGGCGACAAGGTAACATGGAAACAGTACCAGTTTACCAAACAGCAGCGTGACCACATCGAGTTCCATATTAATGAAATTGAAACGACGAAATATATCGACCGAGAAATGATTATTGCCGACGAGCGATACAAATACATTTGCGCGGCATGTGAAAAGGCGGTGCATAAAAAGCACCCCCAGGGCTTTGTCACGCTGTCGGATAAAATCGACCGCGTGGTCACAAATAAGGTCCTGGCGCTCCCGCTTTTCCTTTTGATGATGCTGTTCGTGTTCTTCGTTACGTTCGGTCCGCTCGGTACCTTTTTGAAAGACGGGGCGGAATACCTGATAACCGACGTCTTCTCGGGCTTTATAGATGGGCTGCTTACTTCGGCGGGCGCGTCCCTATGGGCGCACAGCCTGGTGGTGGACGGCGTAATTGCGGGCGTGGGCGCTGTCGTATCCTTCCTGCCGCAGATTATGCTGCTGTTCACGCTGCTGTCTATATTGGAGGACAGCGGCTATATGGCGCGCGCCGCCTTTATTATGGATAAGCTGCTGCGTATGATTGGGCTTTCCGGTAAGGCTTTCGTCCCAATGCTGATGGGCTTTGGCTGTACGGTCCCCGCTGTGCTCGGCACACGCACGCTCGAAAACGAAAAGGACAAAAGGCTTACGATTATGATTACGCCGTTTATGTCCTGCAGTGCGAAAATGCCGGTCTACCTTTTGTTTATTTCGGCTTTTTTCCCAAAAAACAGCCCGCTTATTATCTTTGCGATTTATCTGCTCGGCATGGTCATAGCCGTGCTCACGGCGCTGCTCTTTAAAAATACGATATTAAAAGGGAAAAACGCGCCGTTTGTCATGGAGCTGCCGCCCTACCGCCTGCCGTCGCCCAAAAGCCTGTGGCTGCACGTATGGGAACGGCTCAAGGATTTCCTCGTCCGTGCGGGCACCGTTTTGATGGGCGCGTCTATATTAATCTGGTTTTTACAGTCGTTTGACTTTTCCATGCAGATGGTTTCGGACAGCTCGCAGAGCATGCTCGCGTCCATTGGTATTGCGATTGCCCCCATCTTTACCTTGTGCGGCTTCGGCAACTGGAAGGCGTCCGTTTCCCTGGTGACGGGGCTTGTAGCAAAGGAATCGGTCGTCAGCACCATGGCGGTGCTTTACGGCGGTTCGGCCGCGGCGGTTTCCGAGGTATTTACGCCGCTGTCCGCTTTTTCCTTTATGGTATTCGTTTTGCTCTATACGCCGTGCATCGCGGCGCTCTCCGCCATCCGCAAGGAAATGGGCAGCGCAAAGTGGACGGCAATCTCCATAGGCTACCAGCTGGCTGTGGCATGGTTTGCTTCGGCATTGGTGTTCCAGGCCGGGACTCTTTTCGGACATATATTTTAATCAGCAGGAAGGAGGCGGCGTTATGGCTGCCGACATCATCATAGCGGCCCTTGCCGTTTTCTTTGTGGGGCTGATGGTATATAAAACGGTAAAAAAGAAGAAAAAAGGCTGTAAATCCTGCGGCGGGTGCTGTGAGCGGTGCGGCCGTAAATAAGCGTGGTTAAAAGGATGCGGAACGCGTCCTTTTTTTTGTTGTAATTGACATTTGTTTCAGAAAATGATACATTTTTTATAGCTTTCTTTTTACAAAATGGGGATGGGAAAAATTATGATTTGGTCAATGGATTTGTTATCAGTGGTTTTGACGGGATTCTTAGGTGCTTTTTTATTTTTTGAAACTTCAAAAAAAGAGTTTTCCTTTTATGAAAAGCATAAGAAGGGCATTTTCTATTGTGCTGCAGCCTGTATTGTTCTGCTTGCCTGCGCCATGATGCTGAGCGCCGTGCAGACGGGGCTTCCCTTCCGAGTCAAAAACTTGCCGGCGGCCTGCCTGATATGCGGCTTGGTTTTCTTTTTACTGGCGCTTTTTTCGAAAACAACGATTATAACGCAGCGCTTGCGGCGCGTATTACGGTTTGCCTCGCGTGCTGCCGTCCTAACGGTTATGCTTGAGCTGTGTGTGTTTAATTTTAATGCATACCACTTGCTCTCTGCTGATTATCAGCGTGCGGACCTCACGCTTGATTATGCTGCTTTTACAAATTTTACGAAGTCTGCGGACGGATACCGTACGGTGCAGGCTGGAGGCGCGTCCATAGAATTCCCGCAGGTCGGTATGCCGGTGGGAACGGTAAAAATAGAGGCGCAGTCAACAACAAACGCGGCGGTAAAGGTTTCTGTAAATTATGCGGACGAAACAAACAGGGCCTACCGGACCGGAATAAAAGAGGCGGAGATTATTCGCGGAAATGAAAAAAGCAGCGTACTTACCTGCAATTATTCCGGGAACGTCTCCAAATTAAGGTTTGATTTTTCGGCTGGAAAAGAAGAATCTATTACGGTTAAGGCGATTGTTCTAAACGAGCCGGTTCCGTTTGAATTTTCATTTATGCGGTTCTTTTCGGTATTTGGGGCAGCCATGCTTGTATATCTGTTCTACAGCAGCGCGCAGATGAAAAAGAAATATAAGGACAATCAAACTGTATGTAAGGGCGCTGCCCTTGTAATCGCGCTTTTTATGGTCTTTGCGGCACTCGGAATGACTCAGCTGTACCGTGTGGACAGCGGTGTTACGCTTGAACAGGAATTTACATCGAAAACAGGGAACCAGATTACGCAGGAGCTGGTGGACGCTTTTGAGAAGGGCAGCGTTACGCTCGACGTAAAGCCAAGCGAAGGGTTAAAAGCGCTGGAAAATCCGTATGATTGGAGCCAGAGGATTGAATCGGGTGCAGCCTACGCATGGGATCATGTATATTATGAAGGGAATTACTATTCTTATTATGGAATCGCGCCTGTAGTTTTGCTGTTTTTGCCTTATCATCTGCTGACAGGCTTTTACTTTCCGACCGTGTGGGCCGTTTTCCTATTTGGCGCAATCGGCTTATTTTTCCTGATGAAAACGGTAATGGCCTTTTTCGACAGGTTTTTTCGGGATGTGCCGTCGTCGTTTGTATTGATGGCGCTCATTATGGCGCTTGTATCCTGCGGGGTATGGTTTAATTTCATTACGCCCAATTTTTATGAGATTGCCCAGACCTCCGGCTTTGCCTGCGTTACTGCGGGCTCGTTTTTCCTGCTTTCGTCGAATATTGTCGGCGACGGGAAAATCCGACGATGGCGTGTAGCGCTCTCAGGCGTTTTATTGTCGCTTGCCGTTTTATGCCGCCCGACGCTTGCCGTTTATTGCATTGCGGCGGTTGCTTTCCTGATTGCCGGATTCCAAAAGCTGCGCAGGCAAACGCAAGAGCAAATAAAACAAGGAAAAGCCAGAGACGGCTTTTTCAGGCGTTACGGCGTATATATTCTTTGTGCGGCCATACCGTTTCTGGTAATTGGCGGCGCGCAAATGCTTTACAACTATGCGCGGTTCGGCTCGTTTATGGATTTCGGGATAGATTATTCCCTTACCATCAACGATTTTACGCGTTCCCAATACCACACGCACCTGGCCGCAATTGGGCTTTACAATTTCCTGCTTGCTTTCCCAAGTGTAAATACTGCGTTTCCATTTGTCCATTCCGCCTTCAGTACGCTTGATTTAAACGGGTATTACTTTATCGCCAATCAAACGGCAATCGGCCTGTTTTTCAGGGCCCTGCCAATGTTTTCTTATTTCTTTGCTTTCAGGGCGTATCGCTGCATGCCAAAGGAAAAAAGGCGCAAAGCGGCGCTGCTCCTTTTGCTCAGCTGCGTGGCCGCCCCGCTGATTATAATCATTTCAATATGGGAAAGCGGATATGGCGTGCGGTATTGCACAGACTTTTCCTGGCAGCTGCTGCTCGGCGCATTCGCGATTGCGTTTACAATTTACCTGAATACGAAAAATGCCGGCGTCAAACGGATTTTGTCACGGGTTTTAACCGGCTCGTTCCTTCTTTGCGTTGTCGTCAATTTTGCGTTTGTATTTGAATATCAGTTCATTGCGCTTTCAAAAAACGGAACCGGGAGGGAGCTTTTGCTTTCCCTGGCGAGAACCTTTGAATTCTGGCATTAAAAATATAAATGAAAAAGCCTGTCTGTTTTGGACAGGCTTTTTATTATGGAACCAGTCATGCTTGACCGAATTTGATTGGTATTTCGGTAAATTTTGAATATGAATGATTTTTTTTGATTTTTATTGATTGAAAATGCTTGACTTTGATTGATTGTGGTGATATGATGGAGTCAACAAGGAGGGATTGCCCGTGTTATCGGAAGAAAGGTTTGCAGAAATCCTGAAAATCCTGGAGGAAAAAAAGACGGTAACCGTCTCGGAGCTGACGGCGGCCCTCGACACCTCGGAATCGACAATCCGGCGCGATTTGAATGCCCTGCACGAGATGGGCAGGCTCAAAAAGGTACACGGCGGCGCAACGCTGCTCGACCGGAGCTTCGCGGCGTTGGAAGAGGACGTCTCTACAAAATCGAGGCTGTATGTGGAGCAGAAGGAACGGATTGCCCGGTACGCGGCTTCCACCGTCAACGACGAGGATTTTGTCTATATCGACGCGGGAACAACGACGGAAAAAATGATTGAGTTCCTCCCGAACACCCGCGCGACCTTCGTCACAAATGGAATTGTTCACGCGAAAAAGCTGATTTCCCGCGGCCTTCGCGCTTTTATTATCGGCGGACAGCTAAAGCTTTCGACAGAGGCGGTCGTCGGCGCGGAGGCAGTCAACAATCTTAAAAAATACAATTTTACAAAATGTTTTATGGGAACCAACGGTATTTCAGCAGAAGCCGGCTACAGCACGCCTGATATCGAGGAAGCGTTTATCAAAACGGAAGCGATGGGAAGAAGCTTTGTTGCCTATGTACTGGCGGACAGCAGTAAATTCGGAATGGTCTCGTCCGTTACCTATGCGGATTTGTCGCAGGCGTGCATAGTTACGGACAGCGTTCCCGATACTAAATACCATGACATTGCGGTGATAAAGGAGGTGTAAAGATTGGTTTATACGGTAACGTTCAACCCGGCGCTCGACTATATTGTCCATATGGATTCATTCCTGCCGGGCGAGGTGAACCGGACCACGCGGGAAGAAATCTATTACGGCGGGAAGGGGATTAATGTTTCCACAATCCTGACAAACCTTGGGGTAGAAAACAAAGCGCTCGGTTTTATCGCGGGGTTTACGGGTGAAGCGATTGAACGGGGCGTCAGTGCGCTTGGAATCCAGACCGACTTTATCAGGCTGCCCGCCGGCTTTTCGAGGATTAACGTTAAAATAAAATCGGGCATTGAAACGGAAATCAACGGGCAGGGCCCGGAAATCGGGCAGAAGGACGTCGAAGCGCTTTTTGGAAAGCTTGACCATTTGGAGAAGGGCGATATCCTCGTGCTTGCGGGAAGTATCCCGAAAACGCTTCCTGAGGACATTTACGAGAAAATACTCGGACGCTTGCAGGACAGGGAGATTCTGTTCGTAGTGGACGCGACAAAGGATTTGCTTTTAAATGTGCTCAAATACAGGCCGTTTTTAATCAAGCCCAATAACAAAGAGCTTGGCGAGATGTTCGGGAAAGTGCTTGAAAGCGATGAGGAAATTATCCTGTACGCAAACAGGCTCAAAGATTTAGGCGCGCGCAACGTGCTCGTCTCCATGGCGGGCGATGGGGCGGTCCTCGTGACGGAACAGGGCGGCTGCCATAAGATGGGCGTCCCAAGCGGCAGGGTAAAGAACTCAGTCGGCGCGGGAGATTCCATGGTGGCGGGGTTCCTTGCGGGCTATATGGAAAGCGGGAGCTTTGAAACGGCCTTGAAAACGGGAACGGCGGCGGGAAGCGCCACCGCTTTTTCCCAGGGGCTTGCTACAAAAGAAGAAATTATAAACGTATATAAAACATTATGAAGGAGAGGAAGAACCGATGCGTATAACAGATTTACTTCAAAAAGAAGCAATCCTACTGAATGCAAAGGTAGGCTCAAAACGCGAAACGATTGATTTGCTCGTGTCTTTGCACGAGAAGGCCGGCAACATCAAGGACACACAAAAGTACAGGCAGGGCATACTCGACAGGGAGGCGGGCGGCACCACGGCAATCGGCGACGGCATTGCAATCCCGCACGCAAAGAGCGACGCGGTCAGGCGGCCGGGCCTTGCCGCAATTACCGTGCCGGGCGGCGTGGATTACGAATCGATGGACGGCAAGCCGTCAAACCTGGTATTCATGATTGCGGCCCCGCCCGACGGCGATTTACATCTCGAGGTTTTATCGCGCCTGACTATTTTACTGATGGACGAGGGCTTCAGGGGGGATTTGCTTTCGGCGAAATCAAAGGAAGCGTTCCTTTCCGTCATCGATAAAAAAGAGACGGAAAAGTTCGGGGAAGAGGCAAAAGCGCAGCCTGCTCCTGCAAAGAGCGGATACAGGGTGCTCGCGGTAACGGCATGCCCCACCGGGATTGCGCACACGTATATGGCTGCGGAAGCGCTCGAGCAGAAGGCGCAGGAGATGGGCGTCGCCCTAAAGGCGGAAACGGACGGCTCCGGCGGCGCGAAGAATATCCTGACCGCAAAGGAAATCAACGAGTGCGACGGCATTATCATCGCGGCTGACAAAAATGTGGAAATGGCCCGCTTCAACGGGAAAAGGGTTTTAAAAACAAAGGTCGCGGACGGTATCCATAAGCCGGAAGAGCTTATAAAGCGCGTGCTTGAAGGAGATGTTCCCGTTTATCACGCGGAAGGCGGAAAGGCGGAAGTATCCTCTAAAGAGGAAAAAGAAGGCTTTGGCCATACCATTTATAAACACCTGATGAACGGCGTTTCCCATATGCTTCCGTTTGTTATCGGCGGCGGTATCCTGATTGCGGTCGCGTTTTTGATTGATACAATCATGGGCGCTCCCGCCGGCGCGAACTTCGGCTCCACCACTCCGGTGGCGGCTTTCTTTAAATCGATAGGCGGCTACGCGTTCAACTTTATGCTGCCAATCCTTGCGGGCTATATCGCCATGAGTATTGCAGACAGGCCGGGTCTTCTCGTCGGCTTTGTCGGCGGTTCGCTTGCCGCGCTCGGCTCCACCTTTATGGCGCCCGGCGGAGATATCCCGTCCGGCTTTTTGGGCGCGCTATTTGCCGGTTTTGTCGGCGGCTACCTGATGCTCGGCCTGCGTAAGCTCTGCGACCATCTGCCCAAGGCGCTCGAGGGCATCAAGCCGGTTTTGATTTACCCGGTTTTGGGGCTTCTGATTATCGCCGTGGTCATGTGCGCGGTCAACCCGATTATGGGCTGGATAAACACAGGGCTCAATAACCTGCTCGCGTCCCTGAGCGGCGGCAGTAAAATTCTGCTTGGCTGCATTTTGGGCGGCATGATGGCAATCGATATGGGCGGCCCCTTCAACAAGGCGGCCTACCTGTTCGGCACAGGCTCCCTTACCCAGGCGGCGGCGCTCATTGGGCAGGCGGACGCCGCGTCGCAGGCAACCATCAACAGCTCCTACGAAATCATGGCTGCCGTTATGATAGGCGGCATGATTCCCCCGCTCGCCATAGCGCTTGCGACTACCTTCTTTAAAAACAGGTTCTCGGAAAACGAGCGTAAATCTGGCGTAGTCAACTATATTATGGGCCTTTGCTTTATTACGGAGGGCGCAATCCCTTACGCCGCGTCCGACCCGCTGCGCGTCATTCCCGCGTGCATTGTCGGCTCCGCGGTCGCGGGCGGCATGTCGATGGCGTTCGGCTGTACGCTTATGGCTCCTCACGGCGGCATCTTCGTCCTGCCGGTTATGGGCAACATCGGCTGGTATGCGCTTTCAATCCTTGTGGGCGCGGTCGTCGGCATGTTTATGCTTGCCATTCTCAAAAAGCCAAAATACACAGTTGAAAAAAAGCAGAAAAGGGCAAAATAACCGCTTAGATATAAATTTATAAACCAAAGGAGTCTTTATTATGGTAACGAAAAAGATTACACTGACGAACGGTTCCGGCTTCCACATGCGCCCTGCGGGCGTGTTCGCTAACGCGATGGGCAAGTACCAGAGCGACGTGTGGATTATCCACAATGGAAACAAGGTGAATGGAAAAAGCCTGATGAATATTATTGCCGCGTGCATCAAGTGCGGCAGCGAGGTGGAAATCGAATGCAGCGGCGCAGACGAGCAGCAGGCGCTCGACGAGGCTGTGAAGCTGATTGAATCGGGGCTCGGTGAATAAACGGCGGCAGGTAAAGAGGTGAGCGTTATGTTAAAGGGGATAGGCGCGTCCCCCGGAATCGGCATCGGACGGGTGTTCCTAATTCGGGAGCATAATTTAAGCTACACGCCAAGACAAATAGAAGACGTACAGGCGGAGCTTGGACGCCTGCGCGAAGCAATTGAAGGCTTTTGTACCGCTGCCAGGGCGAAGGCAGACAAAATTGAACAGAACGTCGGGGAAAAAGAGGCGGAAATCCTCAGGGGACATGTGCTGATGATACAGGACCCCTACATGGCCGGAGAAATTGAAAAGCTCATCGAGGGCGGCCAGTGCGCCGAAAGCGCGCTCGAAGCCATCTGCGATATGTTTATCAATGTGTTTTCCTCAGCGGAAGACGATTTGACAAACCAGCGCGCTGCCGACGTGCGGGACGTGAAGGAAGGCATTCTGCGTATCCTGCTGGGGCTTGAGGAAACCGATATTTCCGACGCGCCGCCGAACACCGTGCTTGTTGTTAAGGAGCTTACTCCCTCCATGACGGCGGGTATACGTAAGGAAAACGTCGTCGGCATTATTACCGAGATGGGCTCCAAAACATCGCATTCGGCAATCCTTGCCCGCGCGCTTGAAATCCCGGCGGTGCTCAGTGTGGAAAACGCGGTGCAGGTGCTTGCCGACAAGCAGGCGGTTATTATAGACGGCGCAGTGGGGAGCGTTATCCCCGACCCGGAGCTTGAACAGGTAACAGAATATACAAGGCTGCGCGACGAGTTCATCAAGGAGCGCAAAGCGCTTGGCAGGTTTATCGGCAGGGACACCAAAACGGCGGACGGCAGGCGCGTTGAGCTTGTGGCGAACATCGGTAACCCCGAGGACGCGCAGAAGGCGCTCGACTGTGACGCGGAGGGCGTGGGGCTGTTCCGTACAGAATTTTTATTCATGGATAAGGCTTCCCTTCCAAGCGAGGAGGAGCAGCTCGAGGCATACAAAAAGGCCGCGCTTATCATGAAGGGCAGGCCGGTTATCATCCGCACGCTCGACATCGGCGGCGACAAGGAAATTCCGTACCTCGGCCTGCAAAAGGAAGAAAACCCGTTTTTGGGCTTCCGCGCGGTGCGATTCTGCCTGAAAAGGCCGGATGTTTATAAACCGCAGCTGCGCGCCCTGCTGCGCGCAAGCGCCTTTGGAGACGTGAGGATTATGATTCCGCTCGTCACCTGCGTGGAAGAGGTTACAGAGGTGAAAGCGCTTATAAAAGAATGCATGGAAGAGCTGGACTCAGAACAGAAAAAATATGACCCCGGCATTAAAATAGGCGTGATGATGGAAACCTCGGCTTCGGCTGCCATTGCAGATTTGCTTGCAAAGGAAGCGGATTTTTTCAGTATCGGCACGAACGATTTGACGCAGTATACCATGTGCGTGGACAGGGGAAACGCAAGCGTTTCTTACCTCTATTCCCATTATAATCCCGCGGTGCTCCGCTCTATAAAAAGAATAATCGAATGCGGCAAACAGGAGGGTGTACCGGTCGGTATGTGCGGGGAAGCCGCCGCGGACGCGCTGCTTATTCCGCTGCTGATTTCCTTTGGGCTGGATGAATACAGCGTCAGCCCCACCGCCGTTCTGTCCACAAGAAAAGCAATTTCCCTGTGGAGCAAAAAGGACGCGGATGCTCTCGCGCAGCGGGTCATGGAGCTAAAAACAGAAAAAGAGGTTTTGGCCTGTTTAAGAGACAACAAAAAATAATTTTTAAATATGGTTTTTTAAAAGGCCCTGCGTTACACCGCGGGGCCTTTTCATGCCGGGGATTGACGAACAAAAAATCGGGCGCTACAATAAAGAAGAATTTTTAACAGCAAACAGGAACGTTATCGAAATAATTGGGGTATGATAGATACAGAGAAATTTAGGATAAGGGGAAAGCCTATGAAGAAAATCCTAGCCGTTTATACAGGCGGCACGATTGGCAGCGCGCAGGAGGGTAATACCGTTGATGTTTTAAAATCCGGCTCCTGTCATCTGCTGGAATATTACCGTAGGGAATACGGCGAAGATATACAATTTGAGACGGTCCAGCCTCTCAATATTTTAAGTGAAAATATCGGTTTTGACCAGTGGAATACCCTTTGCAATACGCTTTTATCCCTGCCGCTTTCCGAATACGACGGTATGGTTATAACGCACGGCTCCGATACGCTTTCCTATACGGCGGCGCTTGTCGGTATGGTAATGCGCCATACTCCTATACCAATCGTTTTGACGGCGGCAAATTACACGCTTGCCGACAGCCGGAGCAACGGATTACGTAACCTGAAAAGCGCGGTCGATTTTATTACATGCAGAATCAAAGGCGTCTTTGTAATCTATGAGAATACAAAGGGAGAGGCCGTTGTATATCTTGCGACGCGCCTGTGCGAATCCGACCCGTACCGGGACGAATACGGCTCCTTCGGAGGCGAACCGCTCGGGAGGATGGCGCACGGCGTGTTCTTTCCTGTGCTTTCGCCCGTAAACCCTTCCCCACGGGAGCTTAACCATAAATTTGAAAAGCTATTTGAAGAGGTTCAGCTGCAAAAGAAGGTGCTGCTTATCCGCCAGTACCCGGGAATCGATTATACGGCGTTTCAACTGGAAAAGTACCGCGCGGTGCTTTTGTACCTTTACCACAGCGCGACCGCCTGCACCGCACAGGGGGAAAGCAATGTCCTTGATTTAACAGAAAGGTGCCGTTCACAAAATATACCTGTCTGCGCCGCGTCATTTAAGGGCTCGGGTATC
This sequence comes from uncultured Oscillospiraceae bacterium, assembly GCA_900540275.1. Taxonomy (GTDB): domain Bacteria; phylum Bacillota; class Clostridia; order Oscillospirales; family Acutalibacteraceae; genus Scatavimonas. Next base: position 21,480 of record UQFO01000018.1, read on the forward strand.
CAGACAAACTACGCAACGGCAAAGGAGCTGCTGGCGCTTGATGTAATACCGCTTTTCAACATCTCGCCCGAGGCGGCGTATGCAAAGCTCTGCCTCGCGGCAAACGCGGGGGAAGAGGCGGCGCGCAGGCTTATGGATGAAACGGTTTATTTTGAAGCCCTGCGCGATTTTGCATAAAATGCGCGGCATAGAATATTTTTTAAGCTTTGGCGGGCGGCGTACTTCATCCTGCGCCGTCTTTTTTTGAATTAAAATTGTCAGGCTGAAAGCTCAAGTAAGCTCAAGCGTCATTTCATGAAAGATAAAAAGGCGTGCCTTCGGTTTTTATGCCGCGGGCACGCCTTTATTATATGAATCGTCTATATGAATCGTCGTTATTCGGGCTGCTCAAAGCAGTCCGGAAACTTTTCCCTGAGGTTGCGCATGTCTGTAATATCCTTTTCCCTTAATTCATAGCCGCAGTGGAACAGCCTTTGCGCTGGCGCTGAAATACAGGGGACAGCCCTGCCCTCATATATGGCGGAGGTAAACCACCCGGGCTCAAAATGATACCAGCCGCCGTTTAAGTCGGCCAGCCTGGCGCTTCCGTCCTCCTCAATTTCCATCGGATGGATATCGACGACGCAGCCTTTCGGGTGGCACAGCTCTATGCGGGTCGGGCTCCAGTCTGTTGTAACCGCATAGCCTTTATCCTTCAGTGCGGCCAGCAGGGGCTCCGTAAAGTCCGCGTCAAAACCGATATCCACATCCCTGTGCTCGCGGTTCTGTTTTCCGAGCAAAATATCGACGCCCCAGCCCCCTTCTATCCAATACCTGATATGAAGGCCGTCGAGCAGGTTTAGGATTTCCAGTAAATCCTCCTTGCCTGTAACTTCTCTTATTTCCATGGGTTTTCCTCCATTCATAATAATGCGAATCACCGTTAACACGGCGTCCTATGGCAGATGAACCTGTTTCGCCGCAATTTTTTCCGTAAACGCCTGGTCGTGCTCGACAAAGAGCATGGACGCGCCGCACGACAGGAGCAGCTGTTCTATCTGCATACGGGAAAAAACGTCGATAAAATTGAAAGGCTCATCCCAAATATACAAGTGCGCACGCTTGCAGAGGCTTGCTGAGAGCAGCACCTTTTTCTTTTGGCCGCCGCTGTATGCCTGCATATCCTTCTCAAACTGTACGCGTGAAAAATCGAGCTTGCGAAGGATTGCCTTAAACAGGCTTTCGTCGATTGCCTGCTCCCGCGCAAAATCTGAGAGCTTCCCGCTGAGAAAAGAGGTATCCTGTGCCACATAAGAGACAATCAGCCCCTGCGGCCGTTCCAATATCCCGTTGTAAGGAACATCAAAGCCGGCGGCAAGCTTTAATATGCTCGACTTGCCCGCGCCGTTTTTACCGGTGATTGCAATGCGTTCGCCCCGGTCCAGCGTAAAGCTGATTTCGCCGCATACCTGCTTTTCCCCGTAAGCAATGGAAACGCCGCGCAGGGAAAGCAGCCGGCTGCTGTGGAAGGGGAGAGGCATGATTTTCAGGCTGTCCGACGACTCAATGTTTTTGAGCAGCTTTGATTTTTCTTCCAATGCGTTTTGCTGCCTGGACTCGATTGCCTTGGAACGCTTCATCATTTTCGCGGCCATGTGCCCGATATGTCCCTTGTCATCCGCATCTTCCCCGTACTTGCTTTTTTCCGTCTTTTCAGACCACGCGCCGGCGCGTTTTGCCGCCTGCTCCAGCCGCCTGATGTCTTTTTTAAGCCTTTCGTTTTTTGTTAGCTCAAATTCATCCTGCCGCCTTTTATTTTCATACCATGTTGAAAAATTGCCCTTTTGTATTTCGATGTCCATTTTGTTAATGGAAAGGATATGGTCAATACACCGGTCGAGGAACGCCCTGTCGTGTGAAACGAGCAAAAACCCGCTTTTTGTGCGAAGGTAGTCGCCTACAAGCCTGCGGGCGCGCAAATCGAGATGGTTGGTCGGTTCGTCGATAAGCAGAAAGCTGTTTTCCCTGAGAAAAAGCGCAGCCAGCAGCACCTTTGTCTGTTCGCCGTTGGAAAGCGTCTCAAACGGCCGGTATAGCACGTCCTCGTCCACCTCAAGGCGCGAAAGCTCCCGCAGCAGCTCCCACTGCATGCAGTCCGGATTGATAGAACCAAGAACGTCGCAGGTAAGCTGCGAAGGGTCGGGAACCTCATAGGGGAAATACTCAAACGAGACGCTGGAAGAAATCGTCCCGCTGTATTCGTACTGCCCGAGCAGGAGCTTTAAAAAGGTAGTTTTCCCGCGCCCGTTGCGCCCGGTAAAGCCGAGCTTCCATGCGGTGTCGATTTGGAAGGATACCTCCTCAAAAATATTGTCGTAGCTCCCTTCGTAGGCAAAGGTTAAGTTTGATACATTGATTAAAGACATAAAAATCCGCCTCCTGTCGCATAAAAATAGCCGCAGGAAAGTAAATTCCTACGGCTCACAGCATACGACAAAAAGCGCCCAATACGGCGCGGGCGTATCTGAAGAGCGAAAAAATCCGGTAACTTTCCTGCTTACTGCATGACAAAACAGGCGGTCGTCCGCCTTCCCGTTTTATCGTGCAAATTCAATTCAGCAAGAAAAAATACGCATTTTTCCACTCCATTCTATTTTATTTGTTTTATCATAACGCGGCAGAATGGTTTTGTCAACCCTTTTCCCCGCGCTATCTCTGGATAATATACGCCATATATCCGATATACGTCAGCACCATCAGGAGGCCGAACGGCCTGTCCAGCTTTTTACGTATGAGCAGGTAAACGAGTATGACCGCGCTCATTGCAATCAGCACGACCAAATCCCAAACAGACTGCATATTGACCCCGATGGGGGAGATTACGGTCGAAAGCCCCATCACGAGCAGGATGTTGAAGATATTCGAGCCGATGGCGTTGCCGAGCGCAAGCCCGTTTTCCCCTTTGCGCGAGGCGACAATCGAGGTCACAAGCTCCGGCAGGGACGTGCCTACCGCGACAATCGTAAGCCCGATGAGCGTCTGGCTCAGCCCAAAGGACGCGGCGATGTCCGACGCGCTGTTTACGACGAGCTGGCCGCCGAGCACGATTCCCGCTATGCCAATCAGGATAAAGAGCGCGCTTTTGAGCGGGCTCATTTTTTTAACGTTTTCTTCTGTATCCGCAGCCGGTTTTTTTCTTGCGGTATAAACCAAATATCCGATATAGATGACAAACCCCAAAAGCAAAACGATGCCTTCTATCCTGCCGAGCGCAAGGTTCAGGCTGGCTACGAGCAGCAGTACGGCGCACAGCAGGGAAATCGGCAAATCGCGCCTGATGATTTCCTTTGCGGGGACGACCGGCTTGATGGCCGCGCATATGCCGACCACGACAAGCAGGTTGAAAATATTGGAGCCGATGACGTTGCTCAGGGCAATTTCGTTTTGGCCCCGCACCGCCGCCGAGATGCTCACTGCGGTTTCCGGCGCGCTTGTCCCCATAGCGACGATAGTAAGGCCGATGATGACGGCAGGAACCTTAAAAATACGCGCGACAGAGGAACTGCCGTCTACAAACAGGTCTGCGCCCTTAATCAGCAGGACAAAGCCTAAAATCAGCCAGACATACATCATAGTAAACCCCTTCTTTCTCTTATGATACCGTTTCCGCCTGAACGGCCGGCGCTTTCAAATGTGATTTTTTTACCAGGACAACGCTTAGCAGGAGCGTGACGGCCTCAGCCGCCGGAATACACAGCCATGCGCCGTCCAGCCCGAAAAAGGCGGGGAGGGCCGCCGCAAACGGAATGACCGCCGCAAAGCCGCGCAGGATGGAAAGCACAAAAGACTGCACGGGCCTGGCGGTCGAGGAAAAGAACGACACGGTTACGATGTTGATTCCCATAATCAAAAATACGGTAAAGTAAAGCTGTACGCCGCGGCTTGCAAGCGATAAAAGCTGCGGGTCGTTGTCCCGGTTGAAGACAGACACAATTTGGTCTGTAAACAGGACGCCGCTTAAATACAGCAAAACGCCGAGGCACAGCGCCGTAATGAGCGCAAGGCGGTAGGTTTTTTTAATATTACGCACGTTCCCCGCGCCGTAATTGTAGCTGATAATCGGCTGGATGCCCTGCGCCTCCCCGGTAAAGACCGACACGGCGACAAGCGCGAGGTTTGCGACGATTCCATAGGCGGCGACGCCCATGTTTCCGCTGATGCCTAGTATCACGAAGTTCAGGATAATAATCACTATACCGTTGGACATCTCCATGACGAAGGAGGGGAAGCCGAGCGAAAAAATAGTACCGATGCTTTTAAAATCGGGCCTGCATTTTTGCAGGCGGAACGAATTTTTTCCGCGGGCAAAGTGCAAAGACAGCACCGCGATGCTGATGATTGGAGCAATGCCCGTCGCAAGCGCCGCACCGAACATTCCCATACCCAAGGGGAAAATAAACACGTAGTCGAGCACGACGTTAGAAAGGCTGGCGGTAATCATCGCGGCCATCGCAAGGTTGGGCGCGTGGTCGTTGCGGACAAAGCAAATCAGCACATTATTGAGAACGAACGCGCAGGAATAAACCATCAGCGTGCGCAGGTACTCAGCCGAAATTGAAAGGATTTCACCCTGCGCGCCGAGCAGGCGGGAAATCCCTTCAGAGAACACAACGCCAAGTATGGTGTATAGAATGCCCAGTACCGCGCCCGCCGCCATCGCGCAGGTAAACATTGTGTTTGCCTTTTCCCGCTGCCCTTCGCCCTTCAGGATGGCAAAGCGCGTCGCCGCGCCCATACCCAGGAGCATTCCCGTTCCGGTCAGCAGTGAAAAGGCGGGCAGCACAAGGTTTAAAGCCGTCAGGCCCTGCGCGCCAACCCCGTTTGCGATAAAGAAGGTATCGGCGAGGATATAGCACGACAGCCCTATCATGCTTAAAATGTTGAGCGACACGTATTTCGCGAACGGTTTATAAATGTTGCCTGTTAGAAGCTTGTTTGTATCCATATAAGCAGTCCCTGAAGAAAATTCCTTTCTACTATTTTAAAAGCGCCGGTTCCATTTATACCCGAAGACCTGACGGTATAAATTTCCGGCGCTTTTTAAGGGGCGCTTTATCCGGCGACAAAGACACCCAAGCGTATTGAGTTGAACAAAGCCTATTATAAAAGGTCAAAGCTTTTTTTGCAAGCCCTTCATGGGAAAATCTTCCCTTTTTACGCAATAAACGACGTGCGGCATGTCGTTTCCGTAATAATGCTTTACAAAGCTCCCCACGGGCTTCATCCCGTTGCGCTGTGCAACCCTGCGGGAGGCCGTATTGGTATCGCGTATAATAGAGTAGATGCGCTCCATATGGAGCGTTTCAAACGCATAATCCCGAAGGGCTATGGCGGCCTCTGTTGCGAAACCCCGGTGCCAGTACGCCTTTTGAAAAAGGTAGCCGATTTCCGGCACGGTTTCATCCGGCGTTTTCTGCATAGTAATGCCCGCCTGCCCGATGAACCTGCCTGTTTCCTTGAGCAGTACTGCGTACAGGCCGAAGCCATCCTCTTTATAACGGCGCTGCTGGTTTATAAGCCAGTCCTGTACTTCTGCGTCGGAAAAGGCGTGCTCGTAGGCGTACATGGCTTCCTTATCCTGCAATATATTGCACAGGCCGCCGTAATCGTCCTGCGTCAGCTTCCGCAGGATTAACCGCTGTGTCTCAAGAATTTTCATTTTTCCTTGTCCTTTTGCTGTTCCTGCCGGGACGCTTGCAATAGGGCGGGTGCTTTTTATGGATTGCATGATGCGCAAGGCACCGCTCGCAATCCCCATGGCGTTCGCAGTCTTTCTTTTTGCACGGGCATGCGTCCGGTATAATCTTATCCTGTTCCATTTATTTCCTTCTCCATATAGAAACGAAAACGGCGCGCATAAATGCGTGCCGTACGGTTATATAACCTGGTGCGAATAGCTTAAGTTCGTAATTTGTACAGACATGTGCCGTACAGATTTGTTTTTTGGACACGCCGCGGATTATTCGTCCCCGTCCGCCTCGCTGCTTTGCTTTTGCCGCTTGATGACCTTTAAGCGGGAGAATTCCTCCCTGTCCTTTTCATCGAGCGCGTCGGTAATGAATTTTACTGTTTCTTCAAAACGGGGAATCATAATATTTTTCAAGGCGTTCGCGCGCTTCTGCGTCTTTTTAATTGAATCCGCCAGACGGTAGACGCTGTTTTCCACTTCGGCGAGCTCCGCGGTCAAAACCTTAACCTCATTGAACTTGAGGTAAGCGTCGTCGAGCGTGGAGTTCGTGGAATATAGCCCATAGTGCAGCTCTGGCGTATCCTCGTTCTGGATAGACAGAATCGGGATTTCAACGCCCATGACGCTGCGGTAGGAAAGCTTTAGGGATTCCTCGACCGGCACGCTGTTTGCAAGCTCTGAGCAAAAGCCGAGCGTAATGTTTGCGCGCTGCAAAGCGATGTATGCCTCGCTGTATGCGTTGTCGATTTTATCCTGGATGGCGTTTGCATGGTCTATCAGCGACATCATTTCCCGGATGAGGATATTACGCTTTTTGTCCAGGAGCTCAAAGCCAAGCTTTGCAAGGGACAACGATTTTTTTGTGTTGATGAGATTACCTTTGGTCGGCACTGCCTGCACAGCCACAAGGACCACCGCCTTTATCAGAGTGTATCAGCAGAAAAAGAGGACAGGATTACGCGACGATATCCTCTTTGGTCGTTTCTTTGTAGTATTTATCGAGTATCGCGTCGTCTACACGGTCGAGCTCCGCGCGTGGAAGCGTTCCTAAAAGCTTCCAGCCAAGCTCCAGGCTCTGCTCGATGGAACGGTTGTCGGTAAAGCCCTGGTTTACGAAAACAGATTCAAAAAGCTTACCAAACTCGATATATTTTTTGTCGATAGGGGACAGCTCCTCTTCACCGATAACAGAGGCAAGGGAACGGGCGTCGATGACCTTCGCGTACGATGCAAACAGCTGGTTTGCAAGCGGGCTGTGGTCTTCCCTCGTAAAGCCCTCGCCGATGCCGTCCTTCATCAAACGGGAAAGGGACGGAAGCACGTCTACAGGCGGGTAAAGCCCCTGCCCCTGCAAGGCGCGGTCCAGGACGATTTGTCCTTCCGTGATGTAGCCCGTAAGGTCCGGCACAGGATGGGTGATATCGTCGTTGGGCATCGTAAGGATTGGAATCTGCGTAACGCTGCCGCTTTTGCCTTTTATCATGCCCGCGCGCTCATAAAGGGAGGCAAGGTCGGAATAAAGGTAGCCCGGATAGCCCTTCCTGCCCGGAATTTCGCCCTTGGAGGAGCTGAACTCACGCAGCGCTTCGGCATAGGACGTCATATCGGTCATGATGACGAGCACGTGCATGTTAAGCTCAAACGCAAGGTATTCCGCCGTTGTCAGCGCGCAGCGGGGGGTAAGCGTTCTTTCAATAATCGGGTCGTTTGAAAGGTTTAAGAACATGACGACCCTTTGCAGAACACCCGATTCCTCAAAGCTCCTGCGGAAATATTCCGCGACGTCGTTTTTAACGCCCATGGCGGCGAATACGACACAGAAGCCCTGGCCGGCCTCGTCCGCGATTTTTGCCTGGCGTACAATCTGAACGGCAAGCTCGTTATGCTTCATACCGGAGCCGGAAAAAATCGGCAGCTTCTGGCCCCTGATGAGGGTCATCAGTACGTCGATGGACGAAATGCCGGTATTGATGTAATTTCGGGGATAGACTCTAGATACGGGATTGATTGGCGTTCCGTTGATGTTCATGCGTTTGTCGGGGAAGATTTCTCCCAGCCCGTCTATCGGTTTGCCCGCGCCGTCGAACACCCTTCCGATGATTTCAGGCGAAAGCGGCATTTCCATCGGGTGGCCGGTGAGCCGTGTCCTTGTGTTTTCCAGGGAGATGGACCGCGTCCCTTCAAATACCTGGACGACGACCCTTTCTCCTTCCATCTGGACGATTCTTCCCTGGCGCGTCGTGCCGTCGTCCAGGCGGATATCGACGATTTCTTCAAAAGAGGCGCCCTTGACGCCGTCAATCACAATCAGCGAGCCGTTTATTTCCTTCACGCCAACATAATCTATAATCATGGCGGTACCCTTCTTTCGCTGGAGAATTTTATTGGTTCTGCGCGAGCCTCGTCAGAGCCTCGTCGATTTCCCTGATATAGTCTTCAAACATTTCGGGTTTGGAGTTCGGAATATCATATTTCATCTTGGTGAGCTTGTCGAACAGGCCGAGCTCCATAATGCGGGAAATCGGAATCGAGGCGGAAATCAGCTGTTTTGCGCGTTTGTGGAGGTACAGAATCGTTTTCATCATCAGCTTCTGCTTTTCAAGCGGTACGAACGTATCGTCCGCATGAAAAGCGTTCTGCTGCAGGAAGCCCACGCGTATGACGCGCGCCGTCTCGATGACCAGCTTCTGGTCGTCGGGAAGAACGTCTGCGCCGATGAGCTTTACGATTTCCATCAAACGGTTTTCCTCCTGAAGGATGCCGTTGATTTTTCTGCGGTATTTAATAAAATCGCGTCCCTCGTTCTCCATATACCATGGGTCGAGGTCGGTGAAGTATTCGCTGTAGCTTGTAATCCAGTTGATGGCCGGATAATGCCTGGAGTAGGCGAGCGATTTATCGAGCGCCCAGAAGCAGCGCGTAAAGCGCTTGGTGTTCTGCGTTACCGGCTCGGAAAAGTCCGCGCCCTGCGGGGATACGGCGCCGATAATGGTAACGGAGCCTTCGCTGCCGCATAATACGTCGGCACGGCCCGCGCGCTCGTAGAATTCAGATAGCCTCGACGGCAGGTATGCCGGGAAGCCTTCCTCGGCGGGCATTTCCTCAAGCCGTCCCGATATTTCACGCAGCGCTTCCGCCCAGCGGGAGGTGGAGTCGGCCATGATGGCGACGTGGTAGCCCATATCGCGGTAATATTCCGCCAGTGTAATGCCGGTATAGATAGAAGCCTCACGCGCCGCGACCGGCATGTTTGAGGTATTCGCAATCAGCACGGTCCTGTCCGTCATGGGGCGGCCGGACTTCGGGTCGATAAGCTCTGAAAATTCGTCGAGCACCTGGCTCATCTCGTTGCCGCGTTCGCCGCAGCCCACGTAAACGATAATATCCGCGTCGCACCATTTTGCAAGCTGGTGCTGGGTCATGGTTTTGCCTGTTCCGAATCCGCCAGGGATGGCAGCCGTGCCGCCCTTAGAGATGGGGAAGAGCGTGTCGATGACCCTCTGGCCCGTAATAAGCGGTACGTTTGCCGGCAGACGGTTTAAAACCGGCCGCGGCTGCCGGATGGGCCATTTCTGGCAGAGCGTCAGCTCGTGCGTTACGCCCGCGTCGTCCTTTAGAGTAACGATGGTGTCGTTAAGCTTATATGTTCCGTTTGGCTTTACGCTAGTTACAACGCCGCTTTTAATTAGCGGCGGCACCATTAAGCGGTGCTCGATAATCGCCGTTTCGGGAAGGGTCGCGTATATCTGTCCGCCGTTTAGGCGGTCGCCTTCTTTTACCTTGATGTCGGCCTTCCACTCCCTGCTCTCGTCAAGGGAAGAAACGGAGGCGCCTCTTGAAATAAACGCGCCGGATTTTTCTTCGATAGCCTTGAGCGGGCGTTCGATGCCGTCGAATATGTTATCGATGATGCCGGGGCCGAGCGTGATGTTCATCGGTGCGCCCGTGCCAAGCACGGGGTCTCCGGGCATAAGCCCTGTCGTCTCCTCGTACACCTGGATGGTCGTATATTTTTCGGTAATACCTATGACCTCGCCGACAAGCCGTTCTTCACCGACATAAACCATTTCCATCATGGAAAACGATTTTGTCTTTTTTACGGTTACGACGGGTCCGTTGATTCCGTAAATTACGTTTTGATTCTCCATATAACCAATCCTCTCCGATTGCCGCGGACACGGCAGGATTTAAGATAAATACCGGAATATGCCGGTCAAACGACCCGCAGGCCGGAGTGCTGCAAAAACCATTCGAGCTGGTCCTTGAGCTTTGTATCGAGCGTCTCGTCGGCTACAATGCCGAGCGTTTCGCAGTTGCCGATGATCCCGCCGATTTTAATGGAATCGTCGTACTCCACGCTGCAGGAGTAGGAGAAGCAGGAGAGAAGGTCTTCCTTCATGGCTTCGTCCTGTTTGCGGATACGCAGCACACAGGGGTGCTCGTCAAAGCACCTTGCAATTTCCTGCGCGCTTTTTTTGAGCAGCTTCGCGTAGCCGTCTGTTTTGGTAAAGGCAAGCAGCTTACCGGACGCTTTCTGAAAGACGTCCTCTACGATTTCCATACGCTTTTGATAGAGCGCCTGCTTGCTTTTTTCCTCGCGCTTTGCCATTTCGCTTGATATACCGATGCGCATCGCGCCCATTTCCTTTTGAATCAGGACATAGGCGTCCTTCAGTCCCTCGTCCTCGGCTTTTTTCAGTTCCTCACGCTTGAAGCGCTCCACCTCGGATTCAATTTTATGCTTTTGTTCATCGGCGTATTTTTGTATGGCATTTAAAAAGTTACCTGTTTTGTCATTAGGATTTGCCATAGGAAACCTTCCTCTCCGAATAGTTTAAACGGGACGCGGGCGGTTACTGGCCCCGCGCCTATGTACAGTAGGGCTACAGCTTTACGCCGATTGCCTCCTGTACATATTTTGTAATGGAATCCTTTGTACGTCCGTTTCCGTGGCGGTCGGGAATTTCCACAATCAGAGGACGCTGCCTGTTGAGCTTTAAATCGTAAACAAGCTCGGGGCACAGGGACATCAGGCGCTCCGTCATCAGAATAACGGCGACGTCCTCCATCTCCATTGCCTCGGTCAGCGCTTTCCTGACCTCTTTGTCCTCATGGATGACGATTCCGTCAATCCCGGCAAGGCGCATGCCTACCTGGGTGTCGACGTTGTCGCTGATTAAGTAAAAACGCATGAGCGCGCACCTGCTTTCTGGCGTTAGGATACGGTATCGGTATCAGGTGAAAAGAATCAGGATGGAAACGAGCAGTCCGTACAGAGCAATACCTTCGCCGAGCGCAACGAAAATCAAAGCCTTACCAAAGGTCTTCGGGTCTTCGCTCGTCGCCCCGATAGCTGCGGATGCGCCGGAGGCAACCGCGATACCGCCGCCGATGCCTGCAAGGCCTGTCGCGAGCGCCGCGGAGAGGTACTTCATGCCGTCAGCCGCCGCTGCGCCTGCCGCCGCCGGGTCAGCCGTTGCCGCGGATACGCCCATCGGGACGGCGACAAAGAGCAGGGAGGTAAAGAAGAAGGTAATCATCTGGGTAGCCAGCGCCTTTTTCCTCTTCTGCCCGTGCTGGACAGCGCGCATTGCCATGAGTACGGAACCAACAAGAAATACGACCGGTAAGAAAAGAAGTAAATATGCCATAATAAAACCTCCGAAATGTAAAAAATATTTTTATTTTAGCCGCTTTTGCGGAAAAATACGGGAATCAGTCTGTCTTTTTTACGCGAACCGGCTCGAATTTCCTGCCGGAACCAAGATAGAAACGGCTGAACATCTCATAATATTCAAGCCTCAGTACCTGGATGCAGACAAGCAGTGCCTCGAGCGCCATAATCAACCCGTTGCCAAGCACGACAAAGAGAATGTAGCCCGGCGCGCCGAGTACCTTGCCCGCAAGGTCGGAAAGTGTAAACACGACGATCATCATGCCCGCGTGAACCAGAACGAACGCGCCTACACGCAGGAAGGACATGGTATTGGTCACATAGCTTAACAGCATCTCGAACAGCTCAAAGAAATTCTGGACGCAGTACTCGCCCCATTTTTCCGGCTGCCAGTTTTTCTCTCCCGCCATAAGGCGCCCAAGCGGCTCGCGCAGGAACATCAGGATAAGCGGAACGACAATCAATATTAAGATATATGCAGGGTTTGCGATGTGTATCTGTAAAACGATTTCGCAAACGACCGCCGCGATGAGGGAAGCGTAAAATACAAAGCCGGCAACGCCGTTCGGCCCGAAGACGCCGTTTTCAAAATCGCGCCTTCGCAGGGCGGAGTACATGTTTAAAAACATCGCGCAGCAGATAAGCACCACACCGATACTGATTGCCATAATCAAGAGCATGGTCGCGCTTTCCATTACCTCGACCGGCTTTCCCTCCATGCCGAGCGCATGGTAAACGGGGTCAAGCGCGTTTTCAAAGCCGAACACCGAGCCGTAGACACACCCGAATATTGCCGAGGAAATACCGCAGGGAATCAAAATCTTGCCGACGGCCATCTTTTTGAGCTTCCACATCAGGTAACCCGCAGCCGATACCACGAGGCCCTGCCCCAAATCGCCGAACATAATGCCGAACAGCAGGGTAAAGGTGATGGCCACAAATGGCGTGGGGTCGATTTCGTTGTAGTTTGGCAGCCCGAACATTTCAACAAAAAACTCATAGGGCCTTGCAAAGAAATTATTCCTGAGCTTTGTGGGAGGAATGTGCTTGAGCTCATCCTTGCCGTCGCTCACCGTGCATTCCACGCTGTTGACGGCGTTTAGCTTCTGCAGCATCTGCTCTTCTTCTTCCGCCGGAATCCATCCGACAAGAATAAAGCTTTTATGATATTTTAAGACATATTTCTTTATAGAATAACAGGTATCGAGCTCTTTCAGCTTGGAATAATACCGCATCAGCTCGTCGAGGTGCTGTTTTTTATATTCCTCCACGAGCGCCGTGGTTTCATCATAACGCTTTTCAAGCTCAGAAAGCTCGCTTTGCAGCTTTTCAAAATGCTGCTCCGGCGTGCCGTCCATACCGGAAATTTCGTAATGCTCAAAGTAAAGCGCCGAAAAAATGCGGTCGATATCCTCGCTCTTTTCGACCGGAGCGATATAAACGCCCCAATAGTGCGTCTCGTCCGACGTGCAAGGGAAGAAAACGAGGAACGGGTTGTCGCTGTACGCGTCAAGCTTCTGGTAGCTTTCCTTTGGCAGGCGGCCGAAGTTTGCCTTGATAAATTTACAGGCGTTAATCTTGTCCATCTCGAGGTCCATCCCAAAGAAATGGGAGGTCTCCTCAAGCGACCGTCGGCATTGCTCCATCTGCTGCTCGACTACCGTATGCTCGCGTATCAGGCCGCCGAGCTCCTCATCGAGACGGTCTAAATACCCGCGCAGCTCAGTTTCATTGACCTGAAAGCGCCGCGTTTCCGTATATTCCGGCTTGATGCCCGCCAGCTGGAGCAGGTCCTCCAGCTCCGACAGAAAATCGGAATAAGGGTTTTTGTCCGCAATGGGCACAAAATTTTTGGTATCCGAATAAAAGTGCGTGGCTTCGTCCGGATGGAAGACCTGCGACTGCCCGCAGACCTTTATGACCTTATCGAGCTCCGACATCAGCCCGATGATTCCAATGGATTTGATTGGAGCGACAGCCATTTGGTACCCTCCTTTAGCCGTTTATCAGGCTAACTGTAAATCAGTAAATTTTTTATCGTATCGGGGTCGACCTTATAGCGTACGCCCTCGATGATATTTATGACATTGGAAAGCTCTTCTTCTTCCAAAAAAATATAGGACATCAAGACAACGGTCGGATAATTTGAAAAGTGTATGTTCCTCCTGCCGAGGTTGTATTTGCCCCGCTCGGAAATTTCACCGGCATAATTGTATTCCATCTTTGAAATCACCTTGCCTGCCGGCGTGCTTTCCATGATGGCAAAGACCTCCTTTGAGCTTTCTGCGGCGCACATCGCTTCAAGCTGTGCGGGGCGGAGCGTCCCAAAGGGAAGAAGCTGCGTTTTGATTTTTTCGCTGTCGAGGTGGTAATACTTTTTCAGCCTCAGGATACGCACGAAGTTCGTCAAATCGATATGGCTTGTGAAAATGTGACGAAGCTCCTGTTTCTGTTTTCCCTTGGTGTACTGGTCGATAATCCCGAACACCGTTTCGTACAGGTAAGTATACAGGGCGTTCTCTATGGCCGGCATGTCGAGCGGCTGGCCGTCCTTCGGCTTAAAGCCGCTCAATATGGAACGGAACCTGCTGTGCGTGCCGAGCGCGTCTAAAAATTCGTCGTAGCTGCGCGCCTTGGAAAGCGCCTTTAAATCGATGGTTGTGTGGCTGTCGAAATACGTCGGCAGTACATAGAGGTATTCCTCTGCCCTGCCGGAGCTGTAAAGCATCAGGAAATGCATAATCTGCTCGATTCCCGTGCGCATGATAATATACTGTGAAAAATGCTCGCCCGCGGAAATTTCGTACCGGCAAAGCGCCGCGAAATCATAAAAAAGCTGCTGGCGCAGGATTAGCTCGAGCTGGCCCCTGTGCACGTCGCGTTCGCTCACGCTGTTTAAAAGCGCCGCGTATTTCGTATGGCTCTTGAGATAGGAGAGAACCTCGGGAACCGTAGAGCAGGAAAGAAGGCTCGCGTAATCCTTTGCCGTCAGCCGCTTGCCGTACATGGTTCTCGCTTTGGCTGTTATCGCGTTTGAGGCGTAAGAAAAAGCCATGCCCAACACTCCCTTTCCGTTTGATTAGTTAAAAGGCTCAGCCGAGTACGCGTTTAACGATTTCGTCGGCCCATTTGTCGCTGTTTTCCACTCGCGCCTGCTCAAGCTGCCTGAGCGTTTCCTGGTGCCTGGCCTCTGCCTGCTTCCAGTTTTCCTCGGCGGTTTTACGCTCTGTTTCTTCGTTGAGCTGAATCCTGCGGCGGGCACGTTCGATAAAATCGTTGTAAATCTTTTCCTTGGCCTTTGCAATGTCCTGCTCGGACATCGCCTTTTCGCGCTGGGCTTCCGCCGTCAGCTCCCTGGCCTTTTCGTCCATTTCAACTATCTTCGCTATCATATCCTGCATGATGCGGACACCTCCAAGCTGATAAAATAAAGGCGAGGTTCGGAATCCCTCGCCTTCAGAAACGGTCCCTATATATAGGATAAATAATATACTTATATATTGTGCCCTTTTCTCGGAAAAATCTAAACGTTATTATATTCCTGTTTGATGTATTTGACAATGTTAATTTATACCAACAAACCTTACACGGTGAGTGGTCATTTTTGATGATAATTTACAGGATTCTTGTCGTATTTGTTAATTTTTCAGGCTTTGCAGAGGAGCGGGAATACGGCCTCCGCGCGCAATGAATTTTGCGGGGGAAGCGGTGTTTACCGGCATGACCGGCCCGCCGCCCAGCAGGCCGCCGAAGTTTAGCTCGTCGCCCGCTTTTTTGCCGATAGCGGGGATAAGCCTTACAGCGGTCGTCTTGGAATTCACCATGCCAATGGCCGCTTCGTCCGCAATGATTGCGGAAATAATCTCCGGCGTGGTGTCGCCGGGAATGTTTATCATGTCGAGGCCGACTGAGCAGACTGCCGTCATTGCTTCAAGCTTGTTGAGCGTCAGGCACCCGCTCCTTGACGCGGCTATCATGCCGGCATCTTCCGTAACGGGAATAAACGCGCCGGACAGGCCGCCTACATGGGACGAGGCCATCGTACCGCCCTTCTTGACCGCGTCGTTTAATAGCGCGAGCGCCGCCGTCGTACCGTGGCAGCCGCACGCTTCAAGGCCCATCTCCTCCAAAATATGCGCTACGCTGTCGCCTACGGCGGGCGTGGGGGCGAGGGACAAATCGACGATGCCGAACGGGACGCAAAGCCTTCTCGAGGCCTCCTGCGCAACGAGCTGGCCGGTTCTTGTAATCTTAAACGCCGTGCGTTTGATAAGGTTTGCCACTTCCGTAATATCGCAGTCCGGGTTTTTGGCAAGCACCGCGCGCACAACGCCCGGCCCGGAAACGCCCACGTTAATCACGCAGTCCGGCTCGCCCGGCCCGTGGAACGCGCCCGCCATAAAGGGGTTGTCTTCCGGCGCGTTGCAGAATACGACGAGCTTGGCCGCGCCGATGCAGTCGCGGTCGGCGGTAAGCTCCGCCGTTTCCTTGACGACCCTGCCCATTTTCGCGACGGCGTCCATATTGATGCCCGCCTTCGTGCTGCCGATGTTTACGGAGGAGCAGACGTGCTCCGTTTCGGCGAGCGCCTGCGGGATGCTCTCAATCAGCGCGTAGTCGCCCGCCGCAAAGCCCTTCTGTACGAGCGCCGTGTAGCCGCCGATGAAATTGACGCCGACGCTCTGCGCCGCTTTTTCCAGCGCGTGCGCAAATTTTACGGGGCTGTGTGTTTGGCAGGCAGCAGCAGCCATGGCGATGGGGGTAACGGAAATACGCTTATGGATGATTGGGATTCCGTATTCCTTGCTGATGTTTTCACCCGTTTTTACGAGGTCCTGCGCATATCTGCAAATTTTATCGTAAATCTTGCCGCATGCGGTATCTATATCGCTGTCGATACAGTCAAGCAGGGAAATACCCATCGTAATGGTGCGCACGTCAAGATTTTCATTGTCTATCATGTTGATTGTTTCCAATATATCATGGGAATTAATCATGTTATTCCTCCGGTTTCACTTTCCTTTTGCACTACTCATATATATACGGCTTTTTTTATTATATTCTGTGCATCGAATTAAAAATATCCTCGTGCATCACGTGGATTTTCAGCCCCAGCCCGTTGCCGAGCTTTTCCAGGTCGTCAGAAAGCTGGTCGAGCGGCACAGTGGATTTTTCAATATCCACCAGCATAATCATCGCAAACATATCCTGTAAAACGGACTGTGTGACTTCCGTAATATTTACGCCCACCTCGGCGCATTTCTGCGACACCTTAGCGAGAATGCCGACCATGTCTTTGCCAATCACTGTTATAAACGCACGCATAGGGAATACCTCCATCTTTTCATTCATATGATTCGGGTATTATTATGACCGTTTTATGACAGGGTGTCAATAGAAAACGCCCATTTCACCAAAATCAGCCAGTCCGTTCATAACGCGCGATTTGCGTACCGCGGCCGCATATGATAAAATGAAAGCCAGCATATTTTATGCAGCTTTACGCGGAAGGTGATTAAATGGACAAACGCAAAATCTGTGACAGCCATACGCACAGCAGCAATTCCTTTGACGCGAAAAATACGGTGGAGGAGCTTTGCGAAAGCGCGATAGGGCTTGGGCTTTACGCGCTTACGATAACAGACCACTGCGAGGCAAATATTTACGACGACCCGCAGCACAGCGAATTTGGGGATTTCAGCAAACGGATTCCGCAGAGCGTAAAGGATATAGCGCAGGCGAAAAAGAAATACGAGGGAAAGCTCAGGCTTTACTGCGGGCTGGAGCTTGGGGAGCCGATGCAGGACCTATCGGCCGCCGGGCGTGCCCTGAGGCTTGCGGATTTCGATTTTATACTCGCGTCGGTGCACAATATCGCGGGCGAGCAGGATTTTTATTGGCTCGATTACCGGGAAGACGAGGTGGAGGAGCTGCTGCGCCGCTATTTTTCAGAGGTGCTCCAGACCGCCAGATGGAACCATTTTGACAGCCTTGCGCATTTGACCTATCCGCTGCGGTATATTAAGAAAAAGCTTGGGCTGGACGTGGACACGGGACTGTTCAAAGACCAGATAGACTTAATCCTGCGTACGCTTGCAATCAACGGCAAGGCGCTGGAGGTCAATTCCTCGGGGCTGCGGCAGGAGTTGGGGAAGACGCTGCCCGGCCGGGAGGTAATAGAGCGGTTTAAAGAGCTTGGCGGAAAGTATGTGACGGTCGGCTCAGACGCGCACTGCTGTGAAGATTTAGCGAGCGGGGTAGGGGAGGCGTATGCGCTCCTGCGCGGCTGCGGGTTTACGCATTATACGGTTTATGAGAAGCATAGGCCTGTTTTATTTGAGCTTTGATAAAAAGGAGGAACCGTTTGGTTCCTTTTTTTAATCCTTTTTTCTGTGCTGATGCTTAACGCAGCCGTATCTTGTTAAGACCTTAAAAGCTTCATCAAAATGTTTTTCTTCCCGTTTCATGGATTATAAAAATACAATGATTATTTTAAACCTGCGCTGTGCCGGCAGAAAGGAACCGTTTCTTTTCAGCCGCCAGTTTTTTATGTAGACGCACGGCCATAAACACAGCAATCAATGCAGAAATGGCGTCGGCTGCCGGCTGCGCGTAAAGAATGCCGTTTAGTCCCCAAAGCATCGGCAGGAGCAGGATGGCGGGTACAAAGCAAATCCCCTGCCGGCACGCGCCGAGAAAACAGCCCTCTCTCGCCTTTCCCATTGCGAGGAAAAGCGATGAATAGACAGTATAGAAGCCAAAAAATATAAAAGTCAGGCTGTTTGCCCGCAGGGCTGCCGCGCCGATACGAATCATCTCTATATCGTCTTTTGTGAACCCTGATACAATCTCAGTTGAAAACACAGCTACTGCCAGGCCGAAAACAACGCAGAATACCGTTGACCAGACAATAGAGGTTTTGACTGCTTTTTGCAGGCGGCCGTATTTTTGTGAGCCATAGCTGTATCCGGCAATTGGCTGCAGGCCCTTTAAAAAACCAAACACCATCATGCTTCCCACAGACATTATTTTTGTTAAAGGCCCCATTGCGGCAAGCGCGGAGGTTCCATACGCCCTTGCCCCGCCGTTAATCATTGACATAGAAAGGCTGGTTAACAATTGAAACACCAGCGTGGGAATTCCTATTTTCAAAATCTCAGAGACAATTTCTTTTGAAAAACAGCAGTTCTTAATGCTGAAGCTGAACGCGCTCTTTTTTCTCAAAATATAGCATAAATATACCAATGCGGAAACAAGCTGAGAGATGCCCGTGGCGATTGCGGCGCCTGCTACCCCCAGGCCCAAAGCGTAAATAAAAATGGGGTCTAACAAAACATTCAGCACAGCGCCTGTCATTAATACTAACATGGTTGTTTTGGCTGCGCCTTCGCTCGAGACGATATTGTTCATTGTGACATTAAACACATTGAAGATGGAGGACGCAATATAAATACTGGTATAGTTGACTGCATAAGGCAAAACGTCTCCGTTTGCGCCAAGCTGTTTCAAAATTGGCTCCAGAAAAAAAAGACAGCAGATGATAACTGCCGCCCCGGCAAAAATACTGCTGTATATGGCGGTACTGGCCGCCTTATCCGCTTTTTCCCGGTCCCCGCGCCCCAGCAGCCTGGAAAGGTAGGAAGCCGCGCCGTTGCCGAATAACAGCCCTAGGCCCACGATGACCTGACCCAGTGGAAACGCTACGGTAATCGCGCCCATTTGATTGGTTCCAAGCCCGCCGACAAAGTAAGCGTCCACCAAATTGTATAACGCGTTAATCATCATACCAATCATGGTTGGCAGTCCCAGTGCTAAAAGCGCTTTGGATACCGGCGCGGCCCCTAGCAATTCCATTTTTTGTTTTGTCCGTTCATAAAAAAGCTCCTTTCTCTTGACACATTTCAATAAATACAGTACTATAAATTACAGTAATTCAAGCGTGATGATTATACTACTATAATTTATAGTACTTGTCAAGGGAAAAGGAGGACGTTATGGCAGCCATCGATTTAATCGTATTGGGGATATTAAAAAATGAGTCGCTGAGCGCATATGATATTCAAAAACTGGTGGAATACCGAAACATATCCAAGTGGGTGAAAATCAGTACCCCCTCAATCTATAAAAAGGTAATCCAGCTTGAGCACAAGGGTTACATAAGAGGCAATACGGTAAAAGAAGGGAAAATGCCGGAGAAGGCCGTCTATTCTTTAACGGATGCAGGGGAAAAGGAATTTGAACGCCTGATGCTTGCAATTTCCTGCCAGCCCGTCCGGCTTTTCCTTGATTTCAATGCGGTAATTGTAAACTTGGCAAGCCTTTCTCCGGAAAATCAAAAAATTTGTTTAACAAGCATTGAGGACAATGTGAAAACCTTAAAGGCTTACCTGGAAGAAAACATACGGGAAAAAGAAACCCTGCCTGAGATTCCGGAAACAGGAAAGGCAGTTTTAAAACAGCAGCTCATTTTAGCCCAGGCAATCGAAGAATGGCTTGCTTTCCTGAAAGATTGATTTTTTGAAGGCTGAAAACAAGCTTCGGTTCATAATGAAACGGATAATTAAAAAGGGGACCGCTTAAGCGGTCCCCTTTTTTGTGTTCGTTTTTAATTCAAAGCGTTTTGGAAATCTCTTTTAAATAGGAGCGGAAGCCGTCCCCGACCTCCGGGTGCTGCAGCGCGATTTCAACAGACGCCTGCAAAATACCGAGCTTGTTGCCCATATCGTACCTTCTGCCCTTGAAATCCACCGCCGTCATGCCTTTTGTTACGGCAAGCCTGCGCATTGCGTCCGTCAGCTGGATTTCACCGCCGACTCCGGGCTGCGTTTCGTCGAGGATATCAAAAATCTCAGGGGGCAGAACGCATCTGCCAAGAATCGAATACAGCGACATCACATGGTCTTTATCAGGTTTTTCAATCATATCGGTGCATTTAAAAATATTGTCGCGCAGGTTTTCCACCTGAAGGGAGCTGTATTTGTGGATGTCCTCTTCCTTTACCTTTTTGACGCCGAGTACGCCCAGCCCGTATTCCTCATACGCGTCAATCAGCTGCCCGCAGGCCGGTTCTTCGCCGATAATCACGTCGTCGCCGTAAAGCACGGCGAACGGCTCGCCCGCGACAAAGGAGCGCGCGCGGCTGATTGCGTGGCCCAGGCCCCTTGTTTCCTTCTGGCGGACAAAATAAATGTTTGCCAGGTGCGTAATATCGATAATATCCTCCAGCACGGAGTTTTTATTGCTCTTTGTAAGATTCGCTTCAAGCTCCGGAGCCCTGTCGAAATGGTCTTCAATCAGGCCCTTGCCCCTGTTTGTAATGATAAGGATGTCGGTAATGCCGGACCGGACCGCTTCCTCCACAATATATTGGATTGCGGGCTTGTCCACAATCGGGAACATTTCCTTCGGCATCGATTTTGTAGCGGGAAGCACCCTGGTACCCAGGCCTGCGGCGGGGATAACGGCTTTCCTAATTTTCATACTTCACAATTCCTTTCTGAATGACTTAATTGATTATATAATTGTTGCTTGTAAAAAATACAGTGGCAAAACTCAAAACCA
Organism: uncultured Oscillospiraceae bacterium; assembly: GCA_900540275.1. Classification (GTDB taxonomy): domain Bacteria; phylum Bacillota; class Clostridia; order Oscillospirales; family Acutalibacteraceae; genus Scatavimonas. The sequence goes on from UQFO01000018.1 coordinate 42,443, forward strand.
TATAGGTTATCAGAAGGACAATCACGACAGCCTTGTTGACGCCGCCTGTTTTTTCAAACACGGTCTTCGCCTCGGCGGGCGTATCAACGCGTTCCTTCGTAATTTTTACCCGTTTGACGCAGTGCTTGTAATAAAGCCGGTTGCCGATGATTCCGCTTACGAGCATGGTAACAAACCGCACGATATCCATCAGCGGGGAGATACAGAACAGCCAGAACTGCTGTGCGGGCAGCGAAAAGGCGGCCTGCATTACGCTGTAAGCAGAGGCGCTGTCCCCGAGCGACTGGGAAAGGCTCTGGGACATATTGACAAAATCGAGATAATACACGTTCGACAGCACGGTCGTAGCAAAGACGATAACCGTAAAAATCGCGCCGGCAAGGTACTGCTTCCGGTAAAGCATCCAGCCGCCGGAAAACAGGAACGCCGCAAAGTTGAAGCGGCTGCTGCCAAACTGGCGGATGCGGTTGAATACCGTCAGGTAATATGGTGTGTTTACCTTGACAACGGCGGCAAGGTCCGAAGCCTTGACGTTATCGGCAAATTCCTCGTCGGGATTGACCCCCGCCATTGGGTCGAAAATAACCTGGGCGCCCGGCACTGCGCCGCCGAAGGGCCCGGCCGGCCCCTGCTGCGGCTGCTGCTGTTGCTGCTGGTAAGCGCCCGCGCTTGTCATCGGCGTACCGCAGTGGCTGCAGAACAAGGCGTCTTTTTTATTCCTGTAGCCGCACTGCGGGCAGGGAAGCCCCTCGCCGTCCTGCGCGGCCTGTTCTTTTTCGCTTGCGTCCTTCGCCCAGGAATAATGCTCCTGATGCCGCTGCGCGTTTGCGCAGGCGCCGTTTTCTTCATAACATGCCCTGTGGTGCGGCGTACCGCATTCGGGACAAACCACGATGTCCTCTCCGTCCTGGAATTGCTCGTGACAGACAGGACACTCGTAACCCTTGTAATCCATGCAGGTTCCCCTTTCCAATCGTTAGGGATACGTTTTATTCCATATTATTATAACAAAAGGCGGCAGAAACTGCAATAAAAACATTTCCGCGCGCCTTTTCACAGGTGTTCTATTTTTCTGCCAGTAACAGCTGCAGCGCGGCAACCGCCTCATCCTGTGCTTCCGGCACATGGCTAAACGGAAAAGGAATGCCGAGCTTTCCATATTTCTCCGTACAGAGCTTGCGAAAGGGAAGCAGCTCAATTTTTTCGACGCCCCGGTAAGGGGAAAGCAGTTTTTTCAGCCGCGTTATATCCTTTGGCGTGTCGTTAAGCCCGGGGACGGTTACCTGCCGAATCCATACGGGAATCTGCTTTTCTTCAAGCGCGCTTAGGAACATGAGCGTTTTTGTAAGCGAGCCGCCGCAGAGCCTGCGGTATGCTTCCTCGCCGCACGCCTTTATATCGAGCAGGCATAAATCGCAAAAATTCAAGAGCCTCAGGACCTGTTCATTTAAAACACAGCCGGACGTATCGAGCGCCGTATGCACGCCGTTTTCACGGCACAGCGCAAACAGCGCGGCTACAAATTCCGGCTGCATCAGCGCTTCGCCCCCAGATACGGTCACACCGCCGTCTTTGCCGAAATACGCCCTGCAACGCAGGATTTTCCGCAGGACCTCCCGTACCTCCATTTCCGTGCCGCCGGTTAAATCCCACGTGTCGGGATTATGGCAGTATTTACAGCGCAGCGGGCAGCCCTGCATAAATACGACGCAGCGCACGCCGGGCCCGTCGAGCGTGCCGAGCGTCTGGATGGAATGGATATGCCCTGTCTCCGCCATAACGCGCCTCCTTACATCGCCGTGTGGAAGGTACGGCTGATGACCTCTTTCTGCTGTTCCCGCGACAGCTTATGGAAATTGACGGCATACCCGGAAACACGTATCGTAAGGTTCGGGTACAGGGCCGGGTTTTCATAGGCCGCGACGAGCTTTTCACGGTCGAGCACATTCACGTTGATATGATGCGCGCCGTTTGAAAAATAGCCGTCAAGAATGGATATCAGGTTCTTTTCACGTTCCTCCTCTGTTTTGCCGAGCGTGGCCGGCGTGATGGAGAACGTGTTGGAAATGCCGTCGCGGCAGTACTGGTAGGGGAGCTTTGCTACCGAGTTCAAAGAAGCGAGCGCGCCGTTTTCCTCGCGGTTATGCATGGGATTGGCGCCCGGTGCGAACGGCTCGCCGGCCTTCCTTCCGTCGGGCGTCGCGCCTGTTTTCTTGCCGTACACGACGTTCGAGGTAATCGTAAGCGCCGACAGCGTATGCTCCGCGCCGCGGTAGGCGGGCGTTTTTTTCAGCTCTTCATACGTCTTTTTCAGCTCGTTTGCGGCAATACTGTCCACGCGGTCGTCGTCGTTGCCAAACTTCGGGAAACCGCCCTCACGGGTAAAATCGATAATATAGCCGTTTTCGTCACGCACAGGGCGGACCTCCGCGTATTTGATTGCGCTCAGCGAGTCCGCAAGCACGGAAAGGCCCGCCACACCGAACGCCATAAAACGGTGGACGTCTGTGTCGTGCAGCGCCATCTGCGTTTTTTCATAGGCGTATTTATCGTGCATGTAATGGATGACGTTCATTGTATTCACATAAAGGCCGCAGAGCCATTTGCGGTAGGAATCGAACCGGCTTACGACGTCATCGTAATCGAGCGTTTCCTTTTCGTATGGCTTTTGCTGCGGGCCGATGCGCATACCGCTTACCGTGTCGTACCCGCCGTTCAAGGCAAGCAGCAAAAGCTTCGGCAGGTTGCAGCGCGCGCCGAAGAACTGCATCTGCTTGCCGATTTCCATTGCGGAAACGCAGCAGGCGATGCCGTAGTCGTCGCCGTAAATTGGGCGCATCAAATCATCGTTTTCGTATTGGATGGAATCGGTGTCCGCCGATACCTTCGCGCAGAATTTTTTGAATTCCTCCGGCAAAGCCTTCGACCAGAGCACCGTTAGGTTCGGCTCCGGGGAAGAGCCCATGGTATAAAGCGTGTTGAGGAACCGGAAGGAGTTTTTCGTAACGAGCGTCCTGCCGTCTTTTCCCATGCCGCCGAGGCTTTCGGTAATCCACATCGGGTCGCCGCCGAACAGCTCGTTATAGGAGGGCGTGCGCAGGTGGCGTGCCATGCGCAGCTTCATGACAAAATCGTCTATCAGCTCCTGCGCGGCTTCTTCCGTGAGGACGCCTGTTTTCAAATCGCGCTCGATGTAAATATCGAGGAACGTGCTCACGCGGCCCAAGGACATGGCGGCGCCGTTTTGCTCCTTGATGGAAGCAAGATAGGCAAAATACGTCCACTGTACGGCTTCTTTCGCGTCCTTGGCGGGGGCGCTGATATCATAACCGTACATGCCCGCCATCGTCTTGAGCTTTTCGAGGAAGGAAATCTGCTCGAAAAGCTCTTCGCTCAGGCGGATGGATTCGACGTTCATGACCCCCGCGCCGATGAGCGCCTTGTCCTGCTTTTTGCAGGCAATCAGGTGGTCGATTCCGTAGAGCGCGGCCCTGCGGTAGTCTCCGATGATGCGCCCCCTGCCGTACGCGTCCGGCAATCCGGTAATCACGCCCGTTTTCCTTGCAAGCCGCATTTCATCGGTATATACGCGGAACACACCGTCGTTGTGCGTGGTGCGGAACTGGAACTCCTGCTCGATTTTATCAGACAGCCTGTACCCGTAGGCCTCGCATGCCTGCCTTGCCATGCGGATGCCGCCGAACGGGTTGACGCCGCGCTTTAAGGGCGCGTCGGTCTGTAGTCCCACGATGATTTCCTTTTCTTTGTCGAGGTACCCCGGCTGGTAGTGCGTTAGGGAAGATACGGTGGTCGTGTCGATATCGAGCACCCCGCCCTTTTCCCGTTCCTGCCGGAACAGCTCGTTGAGCTTGCCGTACAGCTCCTTAGTGCGGGGCGTCGCCTGCGCCAAAAAGGAAGAACCGCCCTCATACGGCGTATAGTTTTTCTGGATGAAATCGCGCACGTCGATTTCGTTCACCCAGCTTCCCTCGTGAAATCCAGTCCATTGTTCTCTCATCTGACATCCTCCTATCCAAATAAAAAAGGGCAACCCTTTAAAGGATTGCCCAGACGGTCGGCTTGTTCTCTCCCTTTGCGCCACTGTGGTGCTCCACAATTACCCGTCAGGCGTAAAAGGCTGATTCCATTGTAACAAATAAATTGGAAAATACAGGTTGCAAAAGCAACAGAATAAAAAGTTTTGCCGCGTGCCGTGAAGTTCCAAAAACGCAACAAAAACCATATTTTGTGCTTTGACGAGTTCATTGTAGCATATCTTGTTGCCGTTTTCTATATAAATGAGAATTTTCCGCAAAATTGTACAGTTACATAAGAGAAGTAGAATAAAACGCTGTATTTTTGGTGATTGATGGGAATACTGGTTTGTAAGGAGATGATTACACATGGCAGAAAATGAAAATATAACCCTTTTAAATTTTGTCTACCAGAACTCCCAGATGGGAGTAAACACCATCAACCAGCTGCTCGGCATCATCGAGGGCGAGGATTTCAAGCGGCATATGGAGGCGCAGCTCGAGGAATACCGCAAGATTAACACCGCGGCGAAGGCGATGCTCAACAAATTCGGCACAGACGAAAAGGGCCTGAACGCTTACGAAAAGGTCAGGACATACCTGATGATTGACATGCAGACGCTTACCGATAAAACCCCGTCCCATATTGCGGAGATGATGATTGTCGGCAGCACGATGGGCGTAGTCAAGGCGATACGCGACGTGCATAAGTGTAACGGCGCGGACGAGAACGTGATTGCCCTGATGCAGAAGCTCTGCGGTATTGAGGAAGAAAACATCACACAGCTCAAAAAGTTTCTATGATAAAAGAGGGGGAACATTTCGGTGTTCCCCCTCTTTTACGCTTTCTTTTTTGAAGAAAACAATCTGCTTTTAGAGGGAAACCATTCATATGGGTTTCCTCTCTTTTTATTTGAAACGTGCCGTTTCTTTTTATGAAGCATACTGCTTCTTGG
>UQFO01000019.1 GCA_900540275.1 uncultured Oscillospiraceae bacterium
CCTGATGCCCTGAAAAGAGGGAAACCGCCGAAACGGTTTCTCCTCTTTTGATTAAACATATAAAGTTTTATCAAGAAACCCAAGAAACGGCACGTTTTAAATAAAAAGCCATGAAATGGAACGTTTCAATATAGAGAGGGGAGAACAGCCGCAACTGTTCTCTCCCCTTTGATTAAACATATAAAGTTTTATGAAGAAACCCAAGAAACGGCACGTTACAAAAAAGAAGTGGGAACCATCGAAATGGTTCCCCGCCTTTGATTAAAACATAAAAAGTTTTAAATTTATAAACAAGAAGATTTATAAACAAGAAGCAGAATGCTTCAATCATAGTTCACTGTGCCGCCAAGCTGAAAGTCCGGCGGCAAAAACGGAACACGCCCGGCCTTGAACTCCCGCCCGTTCAAATAATCGAGCAGCCCGCATTCCTCTTTAAAGTCAAAAATAAGCTTATACGAATAAAGCGCCTGGTAGGGGAAGGGGCTGCCGCTGTTTTCGCGCCTGCCGTACTTCCGGTCGCCGAGCAGCGGGTGTCCGATTGACGCCAGGTGCGCCCTGATTTGATGAGTGCGCCCTGTCAGAAGCTCAATTTCAAGCAGGCTCGTATTATCCGGCAGCTCTTCCAGCACCGTATAGCGCGTTTTGATTTCCTTTGAGCTGTCCGTTTCCTTAGCGCGCACCTCCACACGGTTTTTCTTTTCGTCCTTGACCGCATACCCGGAAAGCATACCGCTTTTTTTCTTCATGCGCCCGTGGACAAGGCACAGGTAATACTTTTTGATTTCCCTGTTTTTCATCTTCGCGTTTAAAACGCGCAGCGCCTGCGCGTTCTTCGCGCCAATCACAAGCCCGCCCGTGTTGCGGTCAATCCGGTTGACAAGCGCAGGGGCAAAGCTGTTTTCTTTTTCCGGGTCATACTCCTTTTTCTCGTACAGGTAATGCTTCAGCCGGGAAACGAGCGAATCAAAATGGTAATTTTCGTCTGGGTGAACAATCAGCCCCGGCTTTTTATCAAGCAAAATAATGTTTTCATCCTCATATACGATATCGAGCTTTACCGGCGCCTTTAGAAAGTCGTAGTGCCGCTCCTGCTTCGCCTCAAAAAATTCATCGCGGATATAAAGCGTCAGCACGTCGCCTTCAGAAAGCTGTGTGTCGGCGGTACATTTTTTACCGTTTACCTTAATATATTTGGTGCGGATGTATTTATATAAAAGCGATTTCGGCATCGTCTGGAACCGCTTCTGTATAAATTTATCGAGCCGCTGGCCCGCGTCGTTTTTTTCTATCGTCAGTGTCCGCATGGCTTGCCCTCCAACATAATGCTCGCCGTTCCTTTTACAGCTGTGCGCGGTAAATCCGGGATTCTTCCCCCCACGGGTGGTACCCCTGCGCAAAATACGTGAATCCGTACCGCTCATAATATCCCACATGGTCCGTGCAAAGATAAAGCGCTTGGAATCCCGCGCGGCGTGCGTCCCTTTTTGCCTGTTCAATCAAAAGCGGGCCGTATGCGTGGCCGCGGTGCTTTTCTTCAATATACAGGGCGCACAGCCATGGGTATAAATCCATACGGCTGATAAAATCGTTCGTAATAAGCCCCGCGCAGCCTATGGTTTCATCTCCATGCTTTAATAGATACCATTGCGGCAGGGGGGCGGCGGCGTCAGCACAGTGCGAAATACAGTCTTTATATACCATAAGGCTCTCTTCGTTCGACCATTTCTCCTGAAAATAACGGATTGCCTCTTCCGTGATTTCGGGGCAGTCACGTACCGATAATAATTCCATTGCGCATTCTCCTTATACAGCGGGAAATTGCTCCTGAATCATCTGAAAAAAGCCGGACGCCACAGCATCCGGCTCATTTGCAGTTTTGCCTGAATCAGTCATCCATTTCCCAGTTGTGCCAGACATTCTGGATATCGTCGTTGTCCTCCAGCATATCGAGCAGCTTCTGCATCTTTGTGACCTGCTCCTCGTCCGCAAGCTTCGTATAGGTGCTCGGCACCATTTCCACCTCGGCGGATGCAAAGGCATAGCCCTTTGCCGTCAAATCACCGTTTACGCCGGAAAAGTCCTCCGGCTCAGTGTAAATTTCAAAAGCGTCGCCGTCCGCCTGGAAGTCGGAAGCGCCCGCCTCGAGCGCGTCCTCCATGACCTTGTCCTCGTCTAAATCGCACTCCTCGCGGTCAATAATCAAAACGCCCTTCTGCGAGAACATAAACGACACGCAGCCGGGCGTGCCCATATTGCCGCCGAATTTGTCGAAATAATGGCGTACGTCGCCCGCCGTGCGGTTGCGGTTGTCGGTCAGCGCTTCCACAATCACCGCGATGCCGCCCGGGCCGTAGCCTTCATACGTAATTGCCTCGTACTCGTTCGCGCCGCCCTCGCCGGACGCCTTTTTAATAATGCGGTCAATGTTTTCATTCGGCACATTGTTCGCCTTTGCCTTGGCGATACAGTCGCGCAGCTTGGAGTTTACAGCCGGGTCGGCGCTTCCGCCGTCACGGACGGCTACAGCAAGCTCCCTGCCTATTTTTGTAAAAACCTTCGCCCTTGCGGCGTCGTTTTTACCCTTTTTCTGTTTGATGGTACTCCATTTATTATGTCCTGACATATATGTTATGCCTCCCGCAGATAATTTTTACAGCTTATTCTATCATATTTTTTTCCTGATTGCAACAGCGCATCCCCAGTGTGTCCCCGGTGTTCCCGGCGGGGAAACCGCAGGAAGGAACTTGCAATTCTCAGGCTGAAATGCTAAAATATAATGAATTGTAAAAAGGACGTTTGCGTCTTAAAAATAAATTGGGGAATGAAACGCATGATAAAGAGCATGACAGGCTTCGGAAGAAGCGAGCAGAAGATAAACGGCAGGGAAATTTCTGTTGAAATCAAGTCGGTCAACCACCGGTATTTTGAGTTTAACTGCAAAACGAGCAGGGGCTACGCCTTTCTTGAAGAGAAACTCAAGGCGTATGTCCAGCAGCGTGTGTCGCGCGGCAAAATCGATTTATACGTCTCCGTCGTCTGCGCGGAAGAAACACAGGCAAACGTTACGTTAAACCACAGCCTTGCCGCGGGCTATGTAGAGGCGCTCAAAGAAATCGCCGCGGCCTACGGCGTGCAGGACGATATTTCCGTTTCCTCAGTCGCGCGGTTTACAGACATCTTCACCGTCCACAAGGCGCAGGAGGACGAGGACGAGGTCTGGCAGAGCGTGCTCCCCGTGCTCGACAGCGCGATGGAAAGCTTTATGAATATGCGCAGGGCCGAAGGCGCGCGCATGAAGGAGGACGTGCTGGGCCGCTCCAAAACGATTCTTTCTATTGTGGAGCAAATCGACGAGCAGTCGCCGCAGACGGTCGCGCAGTACCGTGAAAAGCTCGAGGAAAGGCTTAGAGAACTGCTCGAGTCCGCCTCAGTCGACGAACAGCGCCTTTTGACGGAAGCGGCTATCTTTGCCGACAAGACGGCGGTGGCGGAAGAAACAGTCCGGCTGCGCAGCCACTTCTCCCAGCTTGAAAGGTTTATGGAGGCCGGTGAGCCTGTCGGCAGGAAAATCGACTTTATCCTTCAGGAGATGAACAGGGAGGCCAATACCATCGGCTCCAAGGTGCAAAACGCGCCGCTTGCGCATCTCGTCGTCGAAATCAAGTCGGAGCTCGAAAAAATCAGGGAGCAAATCCAGAACATCGAATAAAGGCCGTATTTACAGGCGCCTTAATAAAGAAAGAAGCAAAAAGTAAAAGACGGATGTGATGTTTATGAAGCTTTTGAACATTGGCTTTGGCAATATGGTGTCGGGCGACCGCATTATCGCAATCGTATCTCCCGACAGCGCCCCGATTAAGCGCATCATACAGGACGCGAAGGAACAGGGCATGCTTATCGACGCGACCTACGGCAGGCGGACGAAGTCCGTCGTCGTCATGGACAGCGACCATGTCGTCCTGTCCGCGAAGAACCCCGAAAGCCTGGGCAACCGGGCGGCTCTGGAGGAGGTGACGGAGCATGATTGACAAAAAAGGCCTGCTCGTCATCATTTCAGGCCCTTCGGGCGCGGGAAAGGGAACGGTCGTCAAGGAGCTTGTCAAACGAAGCGATAAAATAAAGCTTTCCGTCTCCGCGACCACGCGTTCGCCGCGTGTGGGGGAAGCGCACGGCAGGGAATATTTCTTTATTACGCGCGGCGATTTTGAACAGCGCATAAAGGACGGCGCGGTGCTTGAATACGCGCAGTACTGCGGCAACTACTACGGCACCCCCAGGAAATACGTGGAGGAGCAGTGCGCGCTTGGAAACGACGTCATCCTCGAGATTGAGGTGCAGGGCGGCAGGCAGGTGAAAAAGCTCTGCCCCGGCGCGGTAAGCATTTTCGTCGTACCGAAGTCGTTTGAAATCCTTGCCCAGCGCCTGCGCGGCAGGGGGACGGAGGACGAGGAAACGGTGCGCCGCCGCCTGCAAACGGCACTTTCCGAGCTGGAACAGGCAAAGCTTTACGACTACATTGTAATCAACGACAGCCTTTCGGACTGTGTTGACGATATACTGGGCATACTACGCTCAGAAAAAAACAAAACCGGCAATATGCTGAATTTTATAAAGGAAGTGCTTGATAATGCGCAGACCATCTGTTGACGACATGCTCAATAACAAAATAACAAGATACGCGCTTGTGATTGCCGTTGCAAAACGCGCAAGGGAAATTGCGGCGGAATTTGAAAAGGAGACCATCATCACGGACGAAAAACCCGTGCTGCTCGCTATCGATGAATTCAAGCAGCATAAATACAGCATCCTTGAGCCGGAAGTCGATGACTGACTCCTTCCGGCTTACCGCCTGTGTGGCGGTAGAAAATTCCGTTTACCATTTTGACAAAGCATTCAGCTATCTTGTTCCGGAAGGCCTTACATCCTGCGTCAAAACAGGGTGCAGGGTTCTTGTGCCTTTTTCCAGGAACAATAAAAAAAAGCAGGGCTTTGTGCTTTCCCTGTCCCAAACCAGCGAGGCCGCGGGCCTTAAGGAGATTTCCTCCGTGCTGGACGAGCGCCCGCTGCTGACCGGCGAGCTTGCGCGCCTTGCCTTTTTTATGAAGGAGCGCTGCTACTGCACGCTTTACGACGCGGCAAAGGCGATGCTGCCGGCGGGCATCGGCTACCGGGTGACGACCCTTTACAGCGTTGCCGGGGGCATAGATGAAAGCCTGCTTGACGAAGAGGAAGCGCGTCTTGTAGATTGTATAAAAAACAACGGCGGCTCAATGAAAAAGGAGCCGCTTTTTGAAGCGATGGGCTACGCTTCAGACAACCCGCTGCCCGACAGCATGGCACGGCGCGGCCTTCTGGACAAATCGGACGACGCGGCCCGGAAAGTCGGGGACGCGTCCGTCAAAATGCTCCGGTTGTGCGAGACGCCGCCTCAGGCTGTAAAGACGACCGCAAAGCAGGAAGAGGTTTTAAACCTGCTGCGCGCGGCCGGCGCCGTTTCCGTCAAGGAGCTTTGCTATTACACGGGGCTTACCTCCGCGGTGGCTGACGCGCTGGTGAAAAAGGGGCTTGCGCAATACTTCAGCGCGGAGGTCCTGCGCGCGCCGCGCCGTGAACCCGCATCCGCACAGAAAACGGAGATTTCCCTTACAAAAGAACAGCAAAACGCCTACAATGGCCTTTTGCGTGAATACCGTTCAGGAAAGGCGCGGGTTTCCCTGCTGTACGGCGTGACCGGTTCGGGAAAAACCTCTGTCTTCATGAAGCTGATTGACGAGGCGGTGAAAGACGGCAAAGGCGTTATCGTCATGGTGCCGGAAATCGCGCTTACGCCGCAGATGATTTCGCTGTTTTCCTCCCGTTACGGGGACGACGTAGCGGTGTTCCACAGCGGCCTGTCCCTGGGGCAGCGGCTCGACGAATGGAAGCGCGTGCGCCGCGGCCTTGCGAAAATTGCCGTCGGGACGCGCAGCGCCGTATTCGCGCCGTTTGAGGACATCGGCTTAATCATAATGGACGAGGAACAGGAATATACTTATAAATCGGAATCTACGCCGCGCTACCACGCGCGGGAGATTGCAAAGCGGCGCTGTGTCGAACACGGCTGCCTGCTTCTGCTTTCGTCGGCCACGCCGTCGGTCGAAAGCTATTACTTTGCCAAAAACGGGAGCTATTCCCTTCATATACTGAAAAACCGCTACGGCGCCGCAAAGCTGCCCGAGGTGCTCATGGCGGATATGAACATAGAACAGGAGCAGGGCAACACGACGGGCTTTTCCTCCGTTTTATTAGAAGGGCTGGAGGAAAACCTTGAAACGGGGCGGCAGTCGATTTTGCTGCTCAACCGCAGGGGGCACAATACGTTTGTGTCGTGCCGCAGCTGCAAGGAGGTCGTCACCTGCCCGAACTGCTCGATTTCCCTTACGTTCCATTCGGCGAACAACCGCCTGATGTGCCACTACTGCGGCTACTCGCAGAGCATTGCAGACGAATGCCCCACGTGCCACAGCCATAGCCTGCGTTATGCGGGTATGGGCACGCAGCGCGCGGAGGCGTCTTTGGCGCAGCTGCTTCCGCAGGCGCGCATTTTAAGGCTGGACGCGGACGCCACGATGTCGAAATACGCGCACGAAAGGCTGCTCGGGCAGTTTTCCAAAGGGGAATACGACATCATGATAGGCACGCAGATGGTGGCAAAGGGGCTTGATTTCCCGAACGTAACGCTCGTCGGCGTATTGAACGCGGACCAGATGCTGTACGGGGATGATTTCAGGAGCTATGAGCGCGCGTTTTCCCTGCTGACGCAGGTGGTCGGACGTTCCGGACGGGGCGGTTATTCCGGGCGCGCCGTTATCCAGACGTTCACGCCGGAAAGCCCTGTTATCCGCATGGCCGCCATGCAGGACTACGGCCGCTTTTTTGAAGGTGAAATCGCGCTGCGCCGCGCTATGCTCTATCCGCCGTTTGCGCAGATATGCATGATTGGCTTTGTCGGCGGGGATGATAACAAGACATACCGCGCGGCAATTGCCTTTACGGAAGCACTCTGCGAAAGGGCGAAAACGCGGCATCCCGATATGCCGCTTCGCGTACTCGGCCCAACTGCGGCCATGGTCAAAAAGGTGAGCAACAAGTACCGCTACAAGCTGGTGCTCAAATGTAAAAACGACAAAAGCTTCCGTGAAATGCTCTCCGGCCTTCTTGTCGAGTTCGGCAGGGACAGGGCGTTTGCGGACGTTACGGCCTATGCCGATATGAACCCAGACTCAATACTATAAAAGGATGATAGATATGGCAATCAGAAATATTGTAAAAGAAGGCGACCCAATCCTCAATAAAGTAAGCAGAAAGGTCGATAAGTTCGACGAGCGGCTTTGGACGCTCATTGACGATATGGCCGAAACGCTCCACAAGGAGCAGGGCGCGGGGCTCGCGGCGCCCCAGGTCGGTATTTTGCGCCGTGTCGTCGTAATCGATGTCGGCGGCGGCGTCATTGAGCTTGTCAACCCCGAAATCATCGAAAAAAGCGGCGAGCAGCACGAAATCGAGGGCTGCCTGTCCTGCCCGGGGCAATGGGGTATTACAAAACGCCCGATGTTTGTGATGGTCAAGGCACAGGACAGAAACGGCAAGGAGTTTAAAATGAGCGGCGAAGGCCTGCTTGCGAAAGCTTTCTGCCATGAAATCGACCATCTTGACGGAATCCTCTTCAAGCAGCACGTCATCCGTATGCTCAAGCCGGAGGAGCTCGAGGGCTGATTTTACAGAAATTTCATGGAATTGTGACACAGGAGTGATACAATGAAGGTCGTATATATGGGAACGCCGGATTTCGCGGTTGCGCCGATGGAAAGCATTCTTGCGGCGGGGCATGAGATTATTGGCGTTTTTACGCAGCCGGACAAGCCGAAGGGCAGGGGCTACGAGCTTGCGCCGCCGCCTGTCAAGGTCTGCGCGCTGGCGCATAGCCTCACCGTATACCAGCCGAAAACGCTCAAGGACGGAGCGGTCTTTGAAACGCTCAGGGGGCTTCATCCTGACGTTATTGTCGTCGCGGCCTACGGCAAAATCCTGCCGGGGGAAATCATCCATTTGCCCGAATACGGCTGTATCAACATACACGCGTCCCTGCTCCCAAAGTACCGCGGCGCGGCGCCCATCCAGCGCTGTATCCTCGATGGGGAAACGGAAACAGGCGTAACCGTGATGTATATGGATGAGGGGCTGGACACGGGCGATATGCTTATAAAGGAATCCACGCCTATCGGCCCGGACGAAACGGCGGGCAGCCTGCACGACCGCCTGGCACAAATGGGCGCGGCGTTAATTGTAAACGCGCTCGCGCTTCTTTCAAATGGCACGGCGCCGAGGGAAAAGCAGGACGGCAGCCTTTCCTGCTACGCTTCCATGCTCGATAAGTCCATTTCAGGAATCGACTGGAATAAAACGAACCGTCAGGTGCATAATCAGGTCAGGGGGCTTAATCCGTGGCCCGTTGCTTCCTCCGCCCTGAATGGCAAAACGGTCAAAATTTTTAAAACGGAATGCAGCGCGAAACAAGGGGAGCCCGGTACGGTGCTTTCCATTGAACCGCTAACCGTCGCCTGCTTAGAGGGAGCGGTTGAAATCCTGGAATTACAACTGGAGGGAAAAAAGCGGATGAACGCCGCTGATTTTCTGCGGGGACATAAAATATTGCCGGGCAGCAGGTTCGGCTGATTTGGCATAATGCATATTTGAAAGGTGTGAAAGGCTTTGCCGTTTTTCTATTGGTTCGACTGGACCTACATGGTTTTTATCCTTCCGGCAATCATCATCACAATGATTGCGCAGGTACGCGTCAATTCTGCTTTTAACAAGTATTCTAAAATACAAAACCTGCACAATCTCACCGGTGCCCAGGCCGCGCAGCGCGTGCTTGCCACCCATGGCGTGAGCGGCGTGCAGATTGAACATGTGGCGGGTAAAATGACCGACCACTTCGACCCGCGCACAAACGTCATCCGTTTGTCGGACAGCGTTTACGGCTCGACCACCATTGCGGCTGTCGGCATTGCCGCGCACGAAGCGGGCCACGCCGTTCAGCACGCGCAGGGCTACCTGCCCAATAAAATCAGGGGCGTGCTCGTCCCGCTTGCAAACGTCGGCTCGAGGGTTTCGTGGATTTTGATTATCATCGGCCTCTTTTTGCCCCTTCAATACGACTGGGTGCTTTACCTCGGCATCCTGTTTTACGCGCTGTCCGTCTTATTTACCATTGTTACGCTGCCGGTTGAGTTCAACGCGAGCAAACGCGCCTTGCAGACGATAGACGAAACGAACATGCTTATGGGCGAGGAATACGCGGGCGCCAAAAAGGTACTTTCAGCCGCCGCCATGACATACGTTGCGGCGGCCTTCACCGCCATCATGAGCTTACTGCGCCTTTTAACGATTGCCAACCGGCGCAGCAGCCGCTGATATGGGGCAGGCAAGAAAGGCGGCCCTCGAGGCGCTGTTACGTGTAGAGCGGGAGAACGCTTATTCCAACCTTGCGCTTAGCTGGGCCGTTAAAAAGTACGCGCTCGACGGGCGCGACGCTTCGCTTGCGGGCGCTCTCCTATACGGTGTGCTCGAACAAAAGCTCCTGCTTGATTATGTAATAGGGTCTTACTCCAAAACACCGCTGAAAAAGCTTCAGCCAGAGGTCTTAGGTATCCTGCGTATGGGCGTTTACCAGCTTTTGTTTTTGGACAAGGTTCCAGACAGCGCCGCGGTCAACGAATCGGTAAAGCTTGCGAAATACAAAAAGCTTTTTTCCGCTTCCGGCTTTATCAACGGCCTCTTGCGCGCCGTTTCGCGCGCGCAGGTCAAATATACGCTGCCCGGTGAAAAAAAGGATTGGCTCTCCTACGCCAGCATAAAATATTCCTGTCCGAAGGAAATTATCCTGCTCTGGCAGCGTGCATACGGAGAGGAAACCACGCGGTCCCTCCTGAAAACCCTTTCCGGCAGGCCGCCGATTACGGCGCGCGTCAACACACTGCTCACCAGCCGGGACGAATTGGCACGGAGGCTTTCGCGGGAAGAGGGGATTGAGGCGGCTCCCGTTCCTTTCCTGCAAAACGCGCTGGCCCTTACGCGCACGGGGGCGATTGAAAGCTCACAGGCTTTTATGGACGGCCTGTTTACAGTGCAGGACCTATCGTCCCAGCTTTTATGCGAGCTGCTTTCACCAAAGCCCGGCAGTGTGCTTTCAGACGTTTGCGCGGCGCCCGGCGGCAAAAGCATGAACTGCGCCATGCATATGGAAAACCGCGGCGAAATTTATGCATATGACTTATATGAACATAAAATTTCCCTGATGGAGCAGGCGGCAAAGCGGCTCCATATTGGTATTGTAAAACCTTCGGTGCGCGACGCCCTCTGTGACGCGCCCCTTGTCCCGTCTGATTACATCCTCTGCGACGTTCCGTGTTCAGGGCTTGGCCTGCTCAGGAGAAAGCCTGAAATCCGGTATAAAAAGGATTTGGGGCTCGATACCCTGCCGGAGCTTCAATACCGGATTCTTGAAAACTCTTCGCGGTATCTCAAAAAAGGCGGAACCCTTTTTTACTCGACCTGTACGCTCAATCCCGGAGAAAACAGCGGGGTAGTCAGGCGATTCCTTACAGGTCATCCGGATTTTGCGCCCCTGCCCCTATCCATTCCAAAAGGGATACGCAGGGGAACAGGGGAAAATGAAAACGAGCTTACGCTTTTCCCTCATGTGAACGGTACCGACGGATTCTTTATCAGCGCAATGAAAAGGATGTGATCCTATGCTTTTGGACATCAAATCCATGACGCCGGAGGAATTGGCCGAATCCCTTATGCCTTTGGGGCTCAAGCCCTACCGCGCGCAGCAGATATTCCAGTGGCTGCATGAAAAATCTGTCGAGCGCTTTGACGAAATGCTCAATATCCCGAAAAACACGCGCAAAAAGCTTGAGGAGATTTATTACATTTCTGTTGCATATATTGAAAAAAAGCTGATTTCTTGTTATGATGATACAATAAAATATTTGTACCGGCTGCACGATGGAACCTTTGTGGAAGCTGTTTTGATGAGCTATCATCACGGTTATACGATGTGTATTTCCACGCAGGCAGGCTGTAAAATGGGCTGCACGTTCTGCGCTACGGGACAGGGCGGCTTTGAGCGGAACCTGACCGCCGGCGAAATGCTTTGCCAGATACAATCGGCGCAGAAGGACAACCATATCCGCATATCGAACGTTGTGCTTATGGGTATGGGCGAACCGCTCGACAATTACGATAACGTGCTGCGCTTTTTAAAGCTTGTTTCCGCCGGCGAGGGCTTGAATATCGGGATGCGCCATATCACGCTTTCAACCTGCGGCCTAGCCGATAAAATTTACGATTTGGCCGACAGGCGCATGCAGATTACGCTTTCCGTTTCCCTGCACGCGCCGAACGACGCGCTTCGCGCGCAGACAATGCCGGTCAACAAGCGGTTTCCGGTTGGCGAGGTTTTAAACGCCTGCCGTTACTACGCGCAAAAAACAGGCCGCCGCGTCACGTTTGAATATGCCATGATAGATGGCCTCAACGACAGTGCCGAATGCGCGCAGGAGCTTGCGGGCAGGCTAAAAGGAATGCTCTGCCATGTGAACCTCATCCCGGTCAATACGACCGCTGGCGCTCCCTATCAAAAAAGCGGGCATGAAAGGCTTGTCGCTTTTTGTAATATTTTAGAAAAAAACGGCGTGACCGCTACGGTCAGAAGAACGCTCGGCGCGGATATCAACGCCTCATGCGGCCAGCTTAAGGGCCGCCATATAAAAGAAAATGGATGAAACCACCCTCTTTGAAAAATACTAAATGAAGGAGGAAACAGCTTGGAGGTATATTTAAAAAGCGACATCGGCCTTGTCAGGTCTTCCAACCAGGACGCATGCAAATGCGGGATATTTCCCGACCGTTCCGTCTGGGCCGTCGTCTGCGACGGAATGGGCGGCGCCAACGGCGGCAACGTCGCAAGCGAGGTTGCCGTTGAAACGGTAAGCGGACTGCTTGAGAAGAATTACAAGGAGACGCTTACGGACGACCAGACTGTTGACCTTCTGACGAGCATCGTCCAGAAAGCAAACAGCAAGCTATATAAAATGCAGAAAAAAGACGCTTCCCTGCGCGGTATGGGCACAACGATTGAGCTTGCGCTCATAAGGGACGGGGCAGCGCATATTGTACATGCCGGCGACAGCCGCGTATACAGTATCCGCGGCAATAAAATCAAGCAGCTTACGACCGACCATTCCGTCGTACAGGAAATGGTGGAAAAAGGGGAGATAACGCCGGAGCAGGCGCGCGTCCACCCCAATAAGAATTATATCACCAGGGCGCTTGGCATTGTACCGCAGATTCATCTGGACTATATCGAAGCGCCGTTCGAGCAGGGGGATATCCTCCTGATGTGCTCAGACGGGCTTTCCAATTATCTTACGCCCGCGGAGCTTGTAAGGCTTTCGCTTGAAAATGAAGGGGAAGCGTTTACAGACGCGCTGGTCGAAAGCGCGAAAGGGCTGGGCGGCAGCGACAACATTACGGTTGCCGTCATTACCTTTTAAAGGATGGGAGTGAAGAGAAATGGATAAGTATTCAGGAAAAAAATTGGATGGGCGCTATGAAATACACGAGCTGATAGGCGTAGGCGGCATGGCGATGGTTTACCGTGCGTACGATACCATCGACGACCGTGTCGTCGCAATTAAAATACTAAAGGATGAATATTCCGCAAGCGAGGAGTTCGTCCGCCGCTTTAAAAACGAATCTAAGGCGATTGCCGTGCTTTCGCACCCGAATATCGTCAAGGTGTACGATGTAAGCTTCGGCGACATGATTCAATATATCGTTATGGAATACATCGACGGCATTACGCTTAAGGAATATATTGAAAACCAGAAGGATATCGGCTGGAAGGAAGCGGTGCATTTTACCGTGCAGATTCTGCACGCGCTCCAGCACGCGCACGAAAAAGGCATCATCCACAGGGATATCAAGCCGCAGAACATCATGCTGCTGCAGGACGGTACCATTAAAGTAACGGATTTTGGTATTGCGCGTTTCTCCAGTATGGAGACGCGTACCATGACCGATAAGGCCATTGGCTCAGTCCATTATATCGCGCCTGAGCAGGCGCGCGGAGATGTGACGGACGGCAAAGCGGATATTTATTCCGTCGGCGTTATGCTTTACGAAATGCTTACGGGCGTACTGCCCTTCCAGGCGGACAATGCCGTTTCTGTTGCGATTATGCAGCTCCAGTCCAACCCAAAGCCTCCAAAGCAAATCAATCCCTCTATTCCGGACGGCCTGGAGGAAATTACAATCAAGGCCATGCAGAAGGACCCCGCAATGCGGTACCAGTCCGCGGTGGCCATGCTCAAGGATATTGAGCTGTTCCGCCAAAACCCGAGTATCCGTTTTGAATATAACTACATGAGCGGCGACGGCGCCACAAAAATTGCGGATGCCATCAAGGATGTCAGGAAACCGGCTGACAGCCGCTACGGCGACCAGTACGACTACCAGGAGGAAGCTGAAAAAAAGAAATCTCCCGCAACCAACGTGATAGTCGGTATTGTCATTGCGTTTGCGCTCGTGGCAATCGTCTGCGGAATCCTGGCGTTTTTCCAGGCGTGTGACGGGGACACGAAAAACGCGGTGGAAATCCCTAATTTTGTTGGGATGAACATCGACGACGTCAAGAATAACCCGAAGTATAAATTCACCTGGGACATCCAGAACTCCTTTGACCCGGACCAGGCAATCGGCACGATTTTGAAACAGGACCCGGCCCCGAGCAAAAAAACCATCAGGGAGGGTTCCGTCATCACGCTGACGGTCAACAGCACCAACACGCTCGTGTCTGTCCCGTATGTCAACGAAAAAGGGGAAGAAACCGCAAAGCAGCTGCTTGAACAGAAAAACCTGAAGGCGGAAATTATTTATGTGCTCGATGAAAGCACCAGCGAGGGCATGGTGCGCGATACCTCTCCCAAAGCGGGAGCCGAGGTAGAGGTTGGCTCTACAGTCAAAATTTTTGTGAGCAAACAAAAGGACGCGACAATGGTAAAGGTTCCGAATGTTTTGGGGAAAACGCTTGATGAAGCGAAATATACGCTCGAAACGGAATACGGCTTTGTCGTCGATTTTGAATACAATGTAGAGGTTGATAAGCCGAAGGACACCGTTATTGGCCAAAGCCCGCTTTACGACGCCGAGCTGGAGGCTGGCTCGACCGTTAAGCTAATCGTGGCGCAGGGGATTGAACGCGAGTCCACCATGGCCATTTATGTGGATCTTCCGGTGGATGTGGAAGACACCGTTTACCTGCGCGTAACAGTAAACGGCGTTGTTGACGAGACATATTCAAAATATGTCGTCCCGAAATATAACAGCACCTATACCATAGAGGTAAAGGGCTCAGGTACCGCCGCCATCGTAGTGGATATCGACGGAAATACCTATCGGGAATATACTGTAAACTTCGATACAAAGCAGGTCGATATCCAGAAACACGATTATGTGTATCCGACAGACCCGCCGACGGAGCCGCCGACCGAATGGGTTCCGCCCGTTTCCTCCTCTCCTGAGACGGAGCCAGTCTATCAATGAGGGGAATTATGGACAATTTGAACGGAATGATTATAAAATTAACCGGCGGCTTCTATTATGTAGAAGCCGCCGGACGGGTATATGCGTGCAAAGCGCGGGGCGTCTTCCGCAACCAGGGGGACTCCCCGTGCGTAGGCGACCGCGTGGAAATTACGGTTCAGCCTGACGGCGCCGGTACGGTGGAAGCCATCCTTCCCAGGAAAAACCGCCTGGTGCGTCCTGCCGTCGCAAATCTTGACCGGCTGTTTATCGTGGCGTCGGTCTGCGACCCGTCGCCCAATATGCTTGTCATCGACAAAATGACGGCGGCCGCTGTCAGCAAGGATATTGAACCGGTTATTGTGGTCTCCAAAACCGATTTGGAAAACGGCGGGAGCCTGAAAGAAATTTATGATACGGCGGGCATCCGAACCGTATGCTTTTCTGCGGAAGACAACTCGGGCGCCGATGAAATCAAATCGCTTCTGACCGGCTGTGTCGCTGCTTTTACAGGGAATTCCGGAGTGGGGAAATCGACGCTTTTAAACAGCGTGTTTCCGCATTTATCGCTCCAGACCTCCCATACCAGCCAAAAGCTCGGGAGGGGCAGGCACACTACAAGGACGGTCGAGCTTTTCCCGACGGACGGCGGCTATGTAGCCGATACGCCGGGCTTTTCCTCTGTCGATATGCAGCGGTATGAGCTGATTAAAAAAGAAGACCTGCCGTACTGTTTTCCAGAATTCAGCGATTATCTGGGCGGCTGCCAGTTTACCTCCTGCGCGCACGTTAAAGAAAAGGGCTGCGCCATCAGGCAGGCTGTGGAGGACGGGAAAATCCATCCGTCACGCTTTGCAAGCTATGTCGCCATGTATGAAGAAGTAAAAGATGTCAGGGAGTGGGAATTAAAATGAAAAACAGGTGCGTTGTCATTGCCGCGGCTCCCAATCCAGAGATAAGCTTTATCCGGCAAAGCATAAAAACGGACGACTTCGTCATCTGCGCGGACGCAGGTTACGAAGCCGCCTTCAAAGCCGGTATTGAACCTGATTTAATTGTAGGCGATTTCGATTCCGCCAAAAAACCCGAGACAAAGCTTCCGCTGATTACGCTTCCCGTACATAAGGACGATACCGACACGGTATTCGCCGTAAAGGAAGGCCTGAAAAGGGGATTCCACGAATTCCTTTTGCTCGGGGCGCTTGGCGGGCGCATTGACCATACGTTCGCAAATTTCAGCGTGCTCGAATTTCTGCACGCTAACGGCGCGCGCGGGCTGATTTCCAACAGCCGCGTACAGATATGCTTTACAGCGGGGGAAACGTGTACCTACCGCGGTAAAAATGGACATACGCTTTCTGTCTTTCCATATGGCTGTGAAAGCTGTACGGTTACGCATCACGGCTTTGAATATGAGCTTTCCCATCAGGAAATCCTATCTTCTTTTCCACTGGGAATCAGCAATGTCGTTACAAGCGATACGGCGAGGATTGAATTCCATGACGGCAAGGCGCTCGTTATGCTGTTTGAAGAAAAAAACACCCACGCCTGATATATGGCTTTACTGGCACGGAAATCTTGCGGAAATGATGTCCCAGTCAATTAGCTTGAGCCAGTTATCGATATACCTTTCCCGGTCGAACCGGTATTCACGGAAAAACGCGTGTTCCCAAACGTCGCAAAGCAGCAGCGGGTTCAAAATGGAAAGCGGCGGCGTATCCTGGTTCGGCTCATTTATCGTTTGCAGCTTACATGCGGCGTTGAATAAAACCCAGGTATTGCCTGAGCCGAAAATTGCGAGCGCATACGATTTCAGCAGGGACTCAAAATTGCTGAAGGAGCCGTATGTAGCGTTGATTTCCCGCAGCAGGGAGCCGCTCGGCCTCGTACCTCTTTTTTCGCTCATACTGCTGAAATACAGCTCATGGTTGAATACGCCCCCGGCGTAATTTTTAATATCGGTGCGAATTTCCGCCGGAAATGTATCGGCATATACGACGAGCGCCTTTAAGCTCCAGTCCTGGAACTGCGGGTAATTGGACAGCGTTTTGTTGAGCAGGTTGACATAATTCTGCTGGCACTGTGTATGATGCGCGTATACTTCCGGCTCTGAGAGATAGGGTTCCAGCGCGTTATACGCATACGGAAGCGGGGTGAGTGTAAACGGGTAATGCTCTGCCATATTCGTTCATCCTTTCGGCAAGTTATATCAGCGCATTGAGGGCGCTGCTTTAAATATGAAAAAATAAGCTACGGTCTTATTTTATGCGGAAAACATTAGGGTGTGACAATCTTGGAACAATATAAACAGGCGGAACAAAGTATTGTTAAAAAATATAAAAAGGCAATATGGAACCGTTTTATCGGCGGCATCAAGGATTACAGGCTGATAGAGGAGGGCGACCGCATTGCGGTCTGCATCTCCGGCGGGAAGGATTCCATGCTGCTTGCCAAATGTATGCAGCGGCTGCAAAAATACAGCGAATTCCCGTTTTCAGTAAAATATATTGTGATGGACCCGGGCTATAACGAGGCAAACAGAAAGCAAATTACCGATAACGCGGCGCTGCTTGGAATACCGGTTGAAATCTTTGACACCAATATTTTCCGTGTGGTCAAATGGGGGGAAGGCTCTCCGTGCTATCTGTGCGCGCGTATGCGAAGAGGCCACCTGTACCGCGCGGCAAAGGAAGCGGGCTGCAATAAAATTGCGCTCGGACACCATTTTGACGATGTGATTGAAACCATACTGATGAGCATGCTGTACGGAGGGGAAATTAAAACGATGATGCCCAAGCTCCACAGCACAAATTTTGAGGGGATGGAGCTGATTCGTCCGCTGTATCTGGTGCGGGAGCAGGATATCATCTCCTGGGCGCGCTATAACGGCCTTCAATTTATCCGCTGTGCCTGCCGGTTTACGGAAAACCTCTCAAACGAAGACGCTTTGGGACACTCGAAACGCGCGGAGGTCAAACAGCTGCTTGCGGAATTAAGAAAGCGCAGCGGTTATATCGACAGAAATATTTTCAGCAGCGTGCATCACATAAACCTTTCGACGGTAATCGGGTACAAGGAAGGGGAAGACGAACCGGTACATACATTTTTGGAAACTTATGAGAGGGATTCACAGCTATGATTTTAAAGATTCGCTCGGAAATGGACGACAGCAACAGGGGATATTATGCCGTCGCGTTTGGCGGCAAAACTAAATTTATAGATAAAGACTCGCCGGAGGTTTGCTTTGAATGTACCCCGGCCGCTGTTCATTATGTAGAAATCCGCCATCTTACGCAGGGAAAGATGACGCCGCTCAAATGGGGATGGTTTTATTTAAGGGAAATCATTTTGTCCATTTTATTCTTTTTTACGCTCGACCAGGCGCATTGGTCCCAAAGGGCAATCGCTTTCCATACAACGAAGAAAATCACATTCAATCCAGCGCCGAAGGAAGAAGCGCTGTTCGAAATCCGGCTCAAAAACGAAGGCTTCGACCGCAAAACAGGGAAGCTGCCGCTTCCCAACATCCTGCTTCGTTCCAACTGCGCCGTTTTAAAGCAGGAAACGGCTTACATGCCAAATATGGACGATATAACGCTTTGTTTTATCGGCTGCATCATAAAATACGCGTTTCCCGCGGCTGTTGCCACCGCGCTTTTGGTTTGGGGCATCGTATCAGCCGTTTTCTCAGCAAATATCGGCTGGCTGGTTGTATTCTCATGCGTTCAGGCGGCGGTTTTGGCGTCCGGTATACCATACCTTTACCGGAATATCAAAACAAGGAGGCAAATGCTGGAGGAAATTAAAAACAGGAAGCTTTAGCGGCCTGTTTCAGCAGGGATAGGCCAATGGATAACACCCTTGGCGTTCGGCAAAAGGAGCTGATTACCGTGGGCGAATTGATTAAATTTTCCAATAGGGAAGAATTCAGGAGCTGGCTGTCCGAAAATTGCAGGTCTGACGCCGGCGTTTGGCTGCTTTTTGGAAAGGCGGGCGGGCCCAAAACAGTGAAAGCAAGCGAAGCGCTGGAAGAAGCCCTCTGCTATGGATGGATAGACGGGCAGATGCAGCGTATCGATGATAAAACCTATAAAAAATACTTTTCTATGCGCAGGGAAAACAGCAGTTGGTCTGAAAAAAACAAAGTGCTGGCAGTAAAACTGGAAAAACAGGGGCGTATGACCGAATATGGCAGAAGAAAAATAGAAGACGCTATGAAAAACGGCCAATGGAACGCCCAAAAGCCTCCGGAAGTGACAGAGGAACAGGTAACGGCTATATCTGAGCTGCTGGAAGAATACGAACCCGCATATACAAATTTTATGTCTATGCCTCCATCCGTCAAGAAAACATATACGAAGGCATATCTTGATGCAAAGACAGACGCGGGGCGTACAAAACGCTTATCCTGGATGGTGGAACGGCTCAATAAAAACTGGAAGCCGATGTGAGCCGGTTTCCGTTCGTTTAAGCATTATTACCGGCATATTGGGAAGAAAAGAGGTGGCGGCAGAATTGAATCACGAAACGCAGCGCCTAATCCTGCGCCCCTGGCGGGAGAGCGACGCGCAGGCGTTATATGAATATGCAAAAGACCCCCAGGTAGGGCCGGCTGCGGGCTGGCCGCCTCATACAAGCGTAGAAAACAGCCGTAAAATCATCAGGGATGTGCTTTCCGCACCCGAAACCTACGCGGTCGTGCTGAAAGAGACAGACAGGCCCGCCGGCAGTATCGGGCTGATGGTTGGCAAACAGAGCAGTCTCGGTATCGGATGTAATGAAGGGGAGCTAGGCTATTGGCTCGGGGTTCCATATTGGGGGCGCGGACTGATTCCCGAAGCGGCCATGGCGCTCATCAAATATGGTTTTGAAGGCCTGCGGTTAACGAAAATATGGTGCGGCTATTTCGAGGGCAATGAAAAATCGCGCCGCGTACAGGAAAAGTGCGGCTTTCGTTACCATCACACAAACGAGGGCATCGAATGTCCGCTGATGGGGGATATCAGGACGGAACACGTCACCTGCCTTACAAAAGAAGCGTGGAAAAAGCGAATACTGAAAAATGAGATGGAACGTAAACAAGCAAAGCGTTCAATTTAACTTTTTTGGGATTCAAAATAAATATAAAAAGGGCGGCATGGCTTAAAAGACCATGCCGCCCTTTTGTCCGTTTTATCAAACCTGGTCCGTCTTGACGGAATAGCCCGCATCCGTTACCGCGCGAATAACCGCCTCGTCGTCGATATAGCCGTTTGCACTTACCGTCGCCATTTTACTGTCGAGGTCTACCGTTGCGGTTATTCCGTCGAGCGCGTTGAGTGCCTGCTCCACGCGGCTGCTGCAATGCCCGCAGGACATACCTTCTATAATATACGTTTTCGCTGCCATCTTTGTTTCCTCCGTTTCCAAATCGATTGTTTTGATTATATCATGGATTTCTGTAGAATTTAAGCGCTTTGCGCGGCTTTTTTTGTGCTTTTCAGGCCGGAAGCGGAATAGCCGCAGCGCGTTCATCACAACGCAGACGGAGCTTAGGCTCATCGCGGCGGCGGCAAACATCGGGTTTAATAGCCAGCGGAATACACCGTAAAACACACCCGCGGCAACCGGAATCCCAAGCACATTATAGATAAACGCCCAAAACAGGTTTTCTTTTATATTGCGTAAAACGGCCTTGCTCAGCATAATTGCTGTCGCGCCGTCCCGCAAATCGCTTTTCATCAGGACGATATCCGCGGACTCAATCGCAATATCGGTGCCAGCGCCGATTGCAATGCCTACGTCGGCGCTGGCAAGCGCCGGGGCGTCGTTGATGCCGTCGCCGACCATTGCGACCCTCCTGCCGTGCTTTTTAAGCGCGCTTACCACCATTTCCTTCTGGTGGGGGAGAACCTCAGCAATGATGTTGCGGATACCGAGCTGTTTTGCAATCGCGTTTGCGGTCGTTTTGTTGTCGCCTGTCAGTACAACCGTGTCGATGCCGAGCTCTTCAAATTGTGCGATTGCCTCGCGGCTGGTGGCCTTTACTGTGTCTGCTACGGCAATAATGCCGAGCACCCGCTCCTCGTCCGCAAAAAACAGCGAGGTTTTACCCTCCTGCGCGCAGGCGTCCGCTTTTTCAAGCGCCGTACTTAAATCGATGTTCAGCTCCTCCATCAAACGGCGGTTTCCGGCAAAAAACGTTCTGTCTTCTATTTTTGCCTCGATACCCTTTCCTGTATGGTCGCGGAAATCGTGCGCGCTTTGTATTTCCAGCTGGTTATCGCTTACGTATTCATTGATGGCGCCTGCAATCGGATGGTCCGACGGCCTTTCCAGGGAACCCGCGACCTGGAGCAAACGTTCTTTTGACGCGCCGGATAAAGGGAAAATGTCGGTCACGCGCGGCTTTCCCTCCGTAATAGTGCCGGTTTTGTCGAGCACGACGGTATCGATGCCGTGGGCCGTCTCAAGCGCCTCCGCGGATTTTATCAAAATACCGTACTGCGCGCCCTTACCCGTACCGACCATAACGGCCGTCGGCGTGGCAAGGCCTAGCGCGCATGGGCAGCTGATGACGAGCACGGCGATTCCGGCGGACAACGCAAACCCTACCGTATGGCCGAGCAGCAGCCAGACTGCGATGACCACCGCGGCGATGCACATGACGACCGGAACAAAAATACCCGCGATTTTATCCGCCAGCCGCGCGATTGGGGCTTTTGAGGAAGCCGCCTCATCGACAAGCCGGATGATGTTCGAGAGTGTGGTATCCGCGCCGACCTTCAAAGCCTTCACCTTGATAAAGCCAGAGGTTACGCCCGTCGCGCTAATGACTTTGTCGCCCTCTTTTTTATCGACAGGGATACTCTCGCCCGTAATGGCCGCTTCGTCAACCGACGCCGTACCGTATACAACCACGCCGTCAACCGGAACGGAACTGCCGGAGCGCACGACGACGATATCGCCTTCTTTGATATCCTCGGCGGGAATTTCCCGCTCCTGGCCATTTTCCTCGATAACGGCGGTTTTGGGGGCAAGCTCTATGAGCTTGCTGATTGCCTCAGACGTTTTTCCCTTGGAGCGCGTTTCCAAAAATTTTCCGACGGTAATGAGCGTTAATATCATGCCGGCCGACTCAAAATATAAATCCATCGCATAGCCGTGCGCGGCGTGCGTATCGGCTGCCGTGATAATCATAATGGTATTGAACACACCGTACAGAAAGGCGGCGGCGCTGCCCACGGCAATCAGCGTGTCCATATTCGGGCTGCCTTTAAAGAGCGATTTAAAGCCGACTGTAAAATATTTAAAATTAATGACAATAATTGGTATTGTCAGCAGCAGCTGGGTGAGGGAAAAGCCGGTGTAGTTTTCTCCGAAAATATCTACACCTACCATATGTCCCATTGATATTGTAAATAGCGGGATTAAAAAAATAACAGATAGGATTAGGCGCCTTTTCAGCTTCCTGCTTTCATCGGCCGATATATCCTTCGGCGATTTGAGCGCCTTGCCGCTTTCGTTTATCTTCGTGTTGTAGCCTGCGCCGGAAACGGCTGTGGCAATATCGTCAGGCGAAACCGCGTTTTCATCATAGACGACGTTCATGCTGTTCGTCATCAGGCTGACTTCCACGTCCTTTACGCCGTCAAGCTTTGAAACGGCTTTTTCTACGTGCGCCACGCACGAGGAGCAGGTCATACCTGATACGTCAAATTTCTTTTTCAAAGGCGCCACCTCCGCTTGTTTTCAAGGGTATCGTAATCCAATTTCAGGAAATTGTCAAACAGCGTGTTGCAAATACAACTTTGTGAAAAACAAAAAATCCTCCGTCCCGAAGGGCGGAGGACCTGGAAAACATAAGAATAAAAGCTTATCCTGCGTTTCTCATCTGTAATCTTAACTTGTCAGAAATCATTGCGATGAATTCACTGTTCGTGGGCTTTCCTCTGCCATTGTGAATAGTATAACCAAAATAAGAGTTTAATACATCCACATCTCCTCTGTCCCAAGCGACCTCAATCGCGTGGCGGATTGCCCGTTCTACCCTGGAGGAGGTTGTCTCATATTTTTTCGCAACGGAAGGATAGAGCTGTTTCGTGACTGCGTTGATGATTTCTGGCTTTTCGACGGACATAATAATAGAGTCCCTTAAATAGTGGTAACCTTTGATATGCGCCGGTACGCCGATTTGATGAAGAATTTCCGTAACCGTCACTTCCAGCGAAATTTCGTGTTTATCCGTTTTACCCTGCACCGGCAGGCCCGTTGATTGGCTGTTTTTATTGTTGACCAGACGGACAATGTTCTGCGCAAGCTCAGATACATTAAACGGCCTCAAAACAAAATAAGAAGCGCCCGCAGACATAATTTCACGTTCGAGCGCAGGGCTGTCGTAAGCGGAAAGGATAACAAACATAGGCTTGTTCTCCTTTGCCGTATTCGACATGGAATGCAGCACGCCGATACCGTCGATCCTAGTCATAAACAGGTCGAGCAAAACGATATCGGGCTTTTGCGCGTCAATTTTTTCCAGAAGCTCGATGCCGTCTTTTGAGCAGACTTGTACATCTATACCGTAATGCGCGAAAGTGTCGTACTGGTCCCGACTAAAATCGGCAGGATCTTCTGTAATCAGTGCTTTAATCTGGTTTTCCATAGTTTCTCCCCCAAGTTGTTTATTTGACGGTCTTATATTACCATATTTTGGTAAATTAAGCAAGTGTTTACAGCAACTTTTTTTCAAAAAAGGGGAAAATATTTTTGTAAGCCAAAATTAGGCGGCAGGATTCTCTGTTTTCGCGTCTGCTTCGGCAAAATCCGCCAGCATATTCTCTGCAAAGATGCCATAGCCCTTGTCGGGGTCGTTGACGAACACATGCGTGACCGCGCCGACAAGCTTGCCGTTTTGAATAATCGGGCTGCCGCTCATACCCTGGACGATGCCTCCCGTTTTATCAAGCAGCTCTTCGTCTGTAATTTTAATTACCATATTTTTGGAAGCGGCGTCCTTGTTGTAGTCGATACTTTCAATTTCAATGTCGTAATATTTTGGCTGTCCGCCCGATACGGTCGTAATAATTTGCGCCCTGCCCGTTTTGGCCTCCTGCTTGGAGGCAACAGGGATTTCCTCGTGCTGCGCGGGAGCGCTGTCCATATAGCCGTATACGCCTGTTTCATCGTTTGCAATCAGCGTGCCGATTGCTGTGCTGTTGTCGAAATGTCCATTTAGGGAGCCTGGCGTACCCTTTACAGCCCTGGTAATGCTGTCAAGCGTTGCGCTGACGATATCGCCCTCGGCGAGCGTCAGCAGTTCGCCTGTATCCACGTCGCATATTCCATGGCCGAGCGCTCCGAACGCGCCGGTCTGGGGAATATAAAACGTGACTGTACCAATTCCCGCGGAGCTGTCGCGAACCCAAAGGCCGATTTTATAATCGCCTTCCTCGTTCGTTTCAACGGGGGAAACGTTCAGATTGAATTTTTCCGTTCCGCGCATGACCTCAAAAGCAATTTTTCTGCCCCTGCTTTGTTCTACAATTTCTATCAGGTCTTCATTGCCGGAAACAGAACGGTTGTTCACCTTTAATATTACGTCGCCGACCTCAATCCCGCCCTCTTTCGCGGGACAGCAGCTTTTTCCGTTTACGGTAATGTCGTCCGTCTTGACGACCATAACGCCCTGCGTAAACATTTTAACACCAAACGGCGTTCCGCAGGGAACGACCTTTACGTCCTCGCTCACCTTGAGCGTTACGTCCTTTATCGGAAAAATGCCGCCGAGCATCAGCTTTCCTTCGACCTCACGGCTGTTTTGCCCGGACGTATGGCTTGCCGCTACCGTGCCGTTTGACGGCGCAGCCTGGAGCGACACGCCCGGGAACTGCGGACTTTTCATATTCTGTAAATCCGTCACCCGGAAATCGTCCGGAAAATAGGCGGAAAACGCAGCGCCCGCGCCAAATAAGAGCAGGCATGCGGTTGTAAGAGCAACGGTAAATATTTTAACAAATTTTTTCAAAACCAACACCTCCTTTTCCGTTGCTCTATTACTTTTCCACGCTGACGCCTTATTTAGATTGGAAAAGAGAATCGGCAGATGGATTTTTGGAAGCGGCTTTTGCTTTGAGCCGCTCAAGCTGCGATTATTTCCTGCTTTTTTATTTTTTTACAAAAATTGCTGTTTTATAAGCGGGATTCTCTGTTTTTAAAATTAAAAACAGTCACAATTTTTTTGCCGCGGCATATCCTATAAATAGGCGGAAAAAGGGACAAGTCCCATCCGCCAAATTTATGGAGGTTGATTATGGAATTCAGTGCAACAATAACGACTGCCGCAGACAGCGCCCTTGACCAGCTTTTGCAACGTGTTTTAGACAACACGGAGGAAATCAAAGATGTCAGGGATGAACTGGAAGCCTTTATGGAAAGGTGTGACGCGCTGGTTATAACAGGCGTGCCGAACAGCTTCCAGGTAGCGTCCGATTCGATTATCCATGGTACGAAAGCCACCCTGACAATGGCGCACGTTCCGGCGGGAACTAATATTGTCCGCCAGGATGGACAGCCCTTATATTATTACGGCACAACGGAAATTGTTCAGGCGGAGCCAAACATTCCCGTCACGGTATCCGCGGAAGACTTAATCGCGGGTGTTGAATTGACGGCGGATGGAACGCTTATTGTCAAATTTTATACGCATCCCTTATATAATCTGAAGGCCAGTGTCAATAAAAATGAAAAAGATATTGCCGCAATTAAAAAGTTCATCAATATGCCCTAATTAAGGCGGCTTAAGCATTTGAAATAGTCCCCGTGTTTTTTTAATAAAAACACGGGGACGCAAAGCTTTATGAATCTTTTCTTGCAATTCGCATATAGATGTGGTATATTTCTTATTGTACTATTTGAATTAATACAATTAATTCAAAAAACAGGCACAAAATAGAATTGTAAATCTCGGCTGTCTGTGTTACTATTTTTATTATGAAAATCGATTGGGAGAGGCATATGGACAGGAAAAACGAAAAAACCGAAATCAAACGGGTAAAGCCCGACCCGAAGACAGGGCTTAATGACCTGCAGGTAAACGAACGCCTGCATACGGGCCATTATAATAAGGAAAGCTCGCTGCCTACAAAATCATACGGCAGGATTGTACGCGACAACGTGTGTACGCTTTTCAATCTCATCAATATCGTGCTTGCTGCCGCCGTGCTTTACGTCGGGTCCTATAAGAATATGCTCTTTATGGGCGTGGTGCTCTGCAACATTGCCATCGGCATTTTTCAGGAGGTGCGGGCAAAGCGTACGGTCGACAGGCTTTCCATCATTTCCGCTTCCAAGGTAAAGGCGATACGCAGCGGCTGCGTCAGGGAGGTGGACGTCAACGAAATCGTCCTGGACGACGTGTTGGAGCTGCAAAACGGCAACCAAGTCCCGACTGACTGCATTGTGCTCGAGGGCGCGTGCGACGTCAACGAATCGCTCTTGACGGGCGAGTCTGACGCCATACATAAAAAGCCGGGCGATACGCTTCTGTCCGGCAGCTTCCTTGTAAGCGGAAAATGCAGGGCGTGTGCCGAGCATGTCGGCGACGACAACTATGCCTCCACCGTTTTCAGCGGAGCGAAGTATATCAAAAAAGTCAACTCGGAAATTATGCGTACGCTCAATAAAATCATCAAAATTATTTCTATTGTGATTATTCCGGTTGCCGCGCTCCTCTTTTTCAATCAGCTCGATATTGCGGGAACGAATTTCCAGAGCGTCGTCGTCAATACGGTCGCGGCAGTAATCGGAATGATTCCGGAGGGCCTGATTCTTTTAACCAGTACGGTGCTTGCCGTCGGCGTTGTCCGCCTGGCTAAGCATAAGGTGCTGGTGCAGGAGCTTTACTGTATCGAAACGCTCGCGCGCGTAGATGTGCTGTGCCTGGATAAAACAGGGACCATCACGGAAGGACGCATGGAGCTCAAAGAGGTCGTACCCGTTGGGGAAAGCGGCAGGGAAGAGATTGACAGGGCGCTCCAGGCGCTTACCTGCGCCCTTGAAGACAACAACCCGACCTTTGAGGCAATCAAGGGGAAGTATCCGGCGGAATCAGAATTAAAAGCCACGGAAACCGTCTCGTTTTCCTCTGATAAAAAATGGTCCGGCGCCGCGTTTGGAAAACAAGGCGCTTATGTCATAGGCGCGGCTGAATTTATCTTCCGGGAGATTCCCGAAAAGGTGAAAGCGGGCCTTGCTGAATATTCCGCCGGCTACCGTGTGCTGGTGCTTTCACACGCGGAAAACGGTTTTCGTGAAAACGGCGGGCTTCCGGACGGCCTGGTTCCGATGGCGCTTCTGGTCATTAAGGATGTAATTCGCAAGGATGCAAGGAAGACGCTCGATTATTTTGAAAAACAGGGTGTGGAGCTCAAGATAATATCCGGCGACAACGTTCAAACCGTTTCCGGCATTGCAAAGGAGGCGGGGCTTAAAAATTACAATAATTTTATAGACGCGGCCACGCTGAAAACGCCGGAGGAGATGAAGGCTGCGGCGGAGGAATATTCCATTTTCGGGCGTGTTACGCCAACCCAAAAAAAGGATTTAATCTGCGCGCTCAAGGAGGCGGGCCATACGGTCGCTATGACAGGCGACGGTGTAAACGACGTACTCGCGCTTAAAGAGGCCGATTGCTCGGTAGCGATGGCAAGCGGTACGGACGCCGCGCGCAATGTGTCCCAGCTTGTCCTGCTCAACTCGGACTTTTCCTCCATGCCGAAGGTCGTAGCGGAGGGCAGGCGTTCCATCAACAACATTCAGCGCAGTGCGTCGCTGTTTCTGGTCAAAACGATTTATTCTTCTATTTTAGCGATACTGTTTGTATTTCTCGATTTCAAATACCCATTTGAGCCAATCCAAATGACGCTCCTAAGCGCGTTTACCATCGGCCTGCCGTCGTTCGTTCTGGCGCTTGAGCCGAACAGCGACCGTATCAAGGGCAACTTTTTTATCAATGTCCTATCCAAGTCTATCCCCGCAGCGCTCACGGTCATACTCAATATCGTTTTTGTGATGATTGCCACATATGTGTTCGGCCTCAATCATCTGCAAAGCTCGACCATTGCCGTTTTGCTGACGGGCTTTACGGGACTGATGCTGCTGTTTAAAATCAGCATTCCCTTCAACGCCATCCGCACGGCGCTTTTCGCGGTATGTACCGGCGGCACGGTTTTGGGGCTTACGGTATTCCGGGAGATTTTTTCGGTCAATCCGTTCGACTGGGAGGTCATGGCGGTTTTCCTTGTCCTCGCGGGCGTATCTATCCTGCTGTTCCTCGGCTTTTTGAAAATAATGGATGTGCTGAAAATGGAAAAGCATGTGAAGCTAAAGCTTTAAGATAACCTGTTTTATTCATCTGAATTTTGCGGCAGCGGGCGGGCAACCGCCCGTTTTATTTATTTCTAAATATAGATTAATAATGCGAATATTACACAAGCTTTTCTCGCGTTTTTGATTATATGTTTAAAAGCTGTATGGCGCCAGTAAGCACTTTTTACTGAATTTTATGTTTTATTTCCATTGGATTTTCGTTTCTTTTTCTATTTTTCGACAAATTTTTAGCAAAATTTGAGAAAAGTATTTGTTTTTTAATAAAAAGTATGGTATGGTTAATTTGTTATGAGAGGCTTTTTATATATTGCCGCATTTTCGGTCTGCAGATAATAATTTTATGTTGAATTTGTAATCTGTTGCCGCATGAATCTAAGGCACATCATTATCGGGCCCTGTGCTTGATATTCATAAAACTTCCTTTACAGCTGATAGGAAGAAGATATTTATGGTCATGATGAATGGAGGTGGGATATTCAGTCATACCGTTTGGCGGCGGAGCATGTTTTTACTTCTGGCCCCAAAGCCATGTGGGATGCTTCCGAACGGAATAGAAAGAGAAAAAACGGGACGGGGGAACAAAATACTTCTCCTAAAGCATCCTCTCCCGCCCCCATGACAGCACATTGGCGCTTGGCAGATAATTTGATGTGGATGGATTCTTTCAAGAAAAATGATATATGCTGAAATAGCTTAACTAGGAGGTAGTTTGTGTTGAAGAAAAATATCCGAAAGAGGACAATCAGTATTTTATTGTCTATCACAATGCTCATTGCAATTCTATGCATCGCCCCGGCGGCAGCATCCGCTGAGACGCCGACAGAGGGTTCGGCGCCCGCTTATGAATATATCCTCGGCGATGTAAACAGTGACGGCGGCGTCAACATCGCTGACGTTTTAAAGATTCAAAACTGGCTCAGCAAAAAGCTTGAGCTTACGAACAAAGAGCTTTTGGCGGCCGATATCGACGCAAATGAAAAGGTTGAGGTCGCGGATGTACTGAATATCCAGAAGTACAAGGCGCTCATGGCAGTTGAATACCCGATTGGAGAAAAGCAGACGATTAACGAGGAAGATATTCCCGATTACAGCAATCCCATCATTCCGACCTATCCTACAGAGGTAACTGACCCAACTGACGTTACTGAGCCTTCTTCCGAAGCGACGGAGCCCCCGACAATTCCGGAAGGACAGATGACGCTTTATGTCAGCAACGCGGTTAATTGGATTTCAAAAGACGGCTGCAAGCTTTGGGCCTATAACGTCGATACGCAGGAAGCTGTGCCGATGACAATCGACGACGACAATGCCTATTTTTCCGCGGCAGTTCCCGAAACATGGCAGAATATCGCATTCTACAGAAGTACCTACGATGTTGACGAAACCACCTTCAGCATCGACCTTCCGGTTGAGCAGATGCCCAACAAGTGGACAAGCCTGCCGGCAAGGGGAGACAACGACTGCTTCCTGGTAACGGCTGACAGCGCGGGCGAATGGAGGCTGTATGACGACCTGATTCACGAAGTAGGCGTTAATACAATCTATTTTGACAACAGCGCGACCCAGTGGGATACAGTTTATGTTTATGGCTGGTCATTTGGCTTGGCGAATGAGTTTGTAGAGATGGAAAAGGTGACTGATAATATATACAAGTATACCTTTACAGAGACTCCGAGCCCCGGCGTAAAGGGGTTCCTGTTTGTAGCCCAGGACGGCTGGACGACAGATAACTACCAAACCGGCGACGTAGCCGTGGAATCCGGTAAGAACCTGTATACGAACCTTTCGTCTTCCGGCGGAAAATGGAGCGGCTCCTGGGACGTTTACGCACCCTGAGAAAAGCCCCGCCCTACTGTAACAATAGGAAAAATCCATCCACGTTTTACTTTCTGAAAAAAGGCCCGCGGCAGATATGCCGCGGGCCTTTCATAATTGATAAAAAGGCGGGGAATCCTTCACGCCTTATCCTGTCCAGAGTATGTTTACTGCTCAGGCGGTAGCTCCGGTTTATTTTGCTTTGGATTTACATGTACCATGCAGTGCTTGACGTCGGGAAAATCGCGTTCCAGCGCATGGTGGACATTTTCCGCGATTTCGTGCGCTTTGATAAGCGTCTGGTTTCCGTCCGCACAGATTTCCACATCCACATAAATTTTTGAGCCGAACAGCCGTGTTTTAAGCAGGTCCACGCCCTCCACGCCTTCCTGCTCCATTATAACCGTCTGCATCCGGCGGATTGTTTCGCCGTCGCACGATTTGTCCACGAGCTTGTCGATAGCGTCGCGTACGATATCGTAAGATACTTTGATAATCATCAGGCAGATTAGGACGCTTGCAATCGGGTCCAGAATCGGAAAGCCCATACGCGCGCCCAGAATGCCGACAAAGCTTCCCACAGAGGAGAGCGCGTCGCTGCGGTGGTGCCAGGCGTCCGCCTTGAGGGACGCGGAGTTGATTTTCTTCGCGGCGAGCACCGTGTACCAGTACATCGCTTCTTTTACGACAATTGAAACAACCGCGGCAATCAGGGGAAGCAGGCCGGGCGCCTGCAAATCGCCCCCGTGTATGATTTTTTCCACGCCGGAAAAGCCGATGCCAGCACCTGTTGCGAAGAGCAGGCCCGCCAGGATGAACGCGGCAATGCACTCCATACGCTCATGACCGTACTGGTGGCTGTTGTCTTCTTTTTTGCTCGATATATTGATTCCTACCATCACCACAATGGTGCTCAGCACGTCCGACGCCGAATGGACGGCGTCTGAAACCATCGCGCTGGAATGGCCGAGCACGCCTGCAATCAGCTTTCCGGCCGATAAAATAATATTGCCTGCAATAGAGACAAAAGAGACTCTCATTGCGATTTTTTTTGCTTGTACCGTATCCATGGGAACGTCTCCTTTTCCTGACAAATTAAAAAAGCATCCGCGGGAACAATAATATATTGTCCCGCGGACGCTGTGTTACCCATCCGCTGCCGGAATAACCGGCCCGACAAAGAAAGCTTTGTCTGTGTTTTATTTATTATATGTGCGGTTATTTATTTTGTCAACTCTTTTTACTCTTCCGTATCGGGAATAACATCGGCGCTGCTGGGCGGGACGATTCCCTCGCCGTGTTTCTGCTTTTTGGCCTCGGGAAGAATAAGGTTTAGGATGATGCCCGAAATGATGCCCAATCCAATACCGCTCAGGCTAAAGCTGCCCCCGTTGATTTGTCCGCCGATGACCGCACCGCCCATAGAGAGCACCAGCATGACGGCCGCGATGCACAGGTTGCGGTTTTTCGTGAAGTCAACCTGGTGTGAAACGAGCGTGCGCAGGCCGACCGAGGCAATCATGCCGTACAGCACGATGCAGGCGCCGCCGAGCACGCAGTTCGGGACAGTCTCGATTACGCCGATTGCCTTGCCGAAAAAGCTGATAACAATTGCGACGAGCGCGGCTACGCGCAGTGTTACAGGGTTATAGTTGCCGGTTGCGGCAAGAACCGCCGTGTTTTCAGAGTATGTGGTATTTGCAGGGCCGCCGAACAGTCCGGCAATCATCGTGGCAAGGCCGTCGCCGAGCATCGTGCGGTGCAGGCCGGGCTTTTTCGTAAAGTCCTTGCCGACGACCGCGCCGTTTGCGTAAACGTCGCCTACATGCTCCACACAGGTAACGATTGCAATCGGTGCAATCATGATGATGGAGGAGAGGTCAAATTTCGGCAGGGAGAAGTTCGGTATCTCAACCCAGGCGCGCGTGCTGATGGACTGCAAATTCATCAATCCCTCGGGCGCTAAGCCGGTTGATGAGACGAGCAATGTAATCAGGTAGCCTGCGGCAAGCGCGATAACGATAGAGGAAAGCTTGAACATTCCCTTTCCATAGCAGGAAAGCAGGATAGCCGTCAGGCAGACAAACAGCGCGATGCCCCAGCTCCAGTAATAGCCGGGGGAGAACAATTCAAAGCCGTTGTTGCTCTGTATGTTGTTGATAGCGGAGCTTGCGAGGTTCAGCCCGATAATCGCTATACCGACGCCGCGTACGACCGGCGGGAACAGCTTATCGATGAATTTGCTGCCAAACAGCTTGATAAGCAGCGCAATCAGTAAATAGAACGCGCCCGCGACAATAATGCCGCCCATCGCGTATGGAATGCTTTCCGCCTGCGTATCGCCGTACATCGGCGGAATAACCCATCCGCCGCCGTTGGGGTCCTTAATCCCAATGACCGCCTGCAGCGCCGCGATAAAGGCAAACGAGCTGCCCAGGAAGGTTGGCATCCGGCCGCCGGTGCACAGGTGGAAGACAATCGTGCCCACACCCGCCATACAGAGCGCAACGCCAACATCAAGCCCCGTCAGCAGGGGAACGAGTATGGTCGCGCAGGACATGGCGAACGCGTGCTGAAGCCCCAGGACCATCGTTTTGCCCGCGCCGATTTTCGGGTATTCCTTTGCGCCGGGAAATAAGAAATTGTTGATTTTACTGAAAAAAGACATTTTCTACTTCCTTTCATTTAAAATACACAATAAAAGCTCCGGTATTCTTCTCAAAAGGGGAGCAAGCATAGAGAAAAAACCGGATTTCCACAATATATTGTGTGAATCGTTATAACTTTAAAGCTTTTTTCACCATAAGTCAATACAATTCGGGAAAAAACGTAACAATTTATTCAAAATTTGTTTATATTTAAGGGAAAACAGAAAAATTTTTTAAAATTTCATTTTTTATGGTAAAATAACCGTACGATATGAAAAGGAAGGGCGGGGAACCAAATGAAAATCGAAATGCCGCAGGGTGCGAAAAAGATACTCGATACCCTGGGGAGAAACGGCTTTGAAGCTTATATTGTGGGCGGCTGCGTGCGCGACAGCCTGCTTGGAAGCAAGCCGAATGACTGGGATATTACGACAAATGCCCTTCCGGAACAAATTGCCGCCTGCTTTCCAGGGTACACGCTTGTTTTGAACGGAATCCGGCACGGCACAGTGGGAATTGTGGAGGACGGCGTTTTATTTGAAGCGACAACCTACCGTGTGGACGGCACGTACAGCGACAACCGCCGCCCGGACAGCGTAGCCTTTACACCACGGCTTGAGGAGGACTTATGCCGCCGGGATTTTACAGTCAATGCCATGGCGTACAATGAACGCGACGGTCTCATAGACTGCTTTGGCGGCAGGTCTGATTTGAACAAAAGGCTGATACGCTGTGTCGGGGAACCGGAAAAACGGTTTGAAGAGGACGCCCTGCGTATCCTGCGCGCGTTGCGCTTTGCATCAAAGCTTGATTTTGCGATAGAAAAAAAGACGGCAAACGCTGTTCTTAAAGAAAAAGACAGGCTTTTAAATATAGCGAATGAGCGCATTGCAAAGGAACTGCTTTCCCTGCTGTGCGGCCAAGGCGCGGGCAGGGTATTGCGTGAATTTCCGCAGGTGTTTTTCGTTTTCCTGCCGGAGCTTGCGCCGATGCTTCATTTTGACCAGAATACGCCGTACCACAACCTGCCGCTATGGGAGCATACGGCAAAATCGGTGGAAAGCATCGCGCCGCAAAGGGATTTGCGCCTTGTCATGCTATTGCACGATATAGGAAAGCCGCTTTGTAAAACAACCGATGGACAGGGCGTATCCCATTACCGCGGACACCCCCAAAAAAGCGCTGAGATGGCGCAGGGGATTTTAACGCGTCTGCGCCTTCCAACCAGCCTGGCGGAAGAGGCCGTGCAGCTGGTTTTATACCACGATTACCGCTGCGAACCGTCCGCGCGCGCGGTACGCAGGCTTTTAAGCAGGGTGGGGGAGCAAGCGGCGAAAAAGCTTGTACAGGTCCGCATGGCTGACGCGGACGCGCAGTCCAGTTACCGCAGGGAAGAAAAGCTTAGGCTGATTGCGGATTATGAAAGCATGCTCAGCGAGGTGCTTGCGCGCGGCGACTGCTTCTCCCTCAAAGATTTGGAACTAAACGGGAAAGACCTGCTCACAGCGGGATACCCCGCCGGAAAAGAGATGGGGCGCGTGCTTGCCATGCTGCTCGGCGAGGTCATAGACGGCAGGCTCGAAAATAAAAAAGCCCTTTTGCTTGCAAGGGCAAAAGAGCTATACGTGGACATTATCTGAAATGGTTTATAGCCTTGCCGCGCCCGTTTTCCGTGCGGCGTCCATGACGGCCTGCGCGACTGCCTTTCCAATGCGCTTGTCGAGCGCGTCTGGCAGGATGTATTCGGCGTTTAATTTTTCCGGCGTGACAAGGCCCGCGATTGCAAGCGAGGCTGCCATTTTCATTTCCTCGTTGATTTCACGCGCGCGGCAGTCGAGTGCGCCGCGGAAAATGCCGGGGAAAGCCAGCACGTTGTTAATTTGGTTTGGAAAGTCGGAACGCCCCGTCCCAACGACGGCCGCGCCGGCTTTTTTTGCAGGCCCGGGCATAATTTCAGGCGTTGGGTTGGCCATTGCGAACACAATTGGGCTGTCCGCCATCGTTCCCACCATTTCCTGCGTAACGATGTCCGGCGCGGAAACGCCCAGGAACATATCGGCGCCCTTCATCGCGTCTGCAAGCGTGCCTGTTTTTCCTTCCCTGTTTGTAACGCCCGCCATATACGCCTGCTCTTCGTTTAGCTCTTCCATGCCCTTGCACAGAATACCGAATCGGTCGCACATAACCATGTTTTTTACGCCCATGTTCAGCAGGTGCTTTGCAATCGCAATGCCCGCGGAGCCCGCGCCGTTGATTACGATGCGGATTTCCTCTATTTTCTTGCCGACGACCTTCAGCGCGTTGAGCAGTGCCGCCGCCACGACGATTGCGGTCCCGTGCTGGTCGTCGTGGAAAACGGGTATATCGCAGATTTCCTTGAGCCTGCGCTCAATCTCAAAGCAGCGCGGCGCGGCGATGTCCTCCAGATTGATGCCGCCGAAGCTTCCTGAGATAAGGTAAACTGTTTTGACAATATCCTCAATATTTTTTGAGCGGATACATATGGGGAACGCGTCTACCCCGGCGAACTCCTTGAACAGCGCGCATTTACCCTCCATAACGGGCATACCCGCCTCAGGCCCGATGTCCCCAAGCCCGAGCACCGCCGTCCCGTCGGTCACAACCGCGACCAGGTTGTTCCTTCTTGTAAGCTCAAACGACTTTTTATAATCCTCATGGATGGCCATACAGGGCTGTGCTACGCCCGGTGTGTACGCAAGGGATAAATCTTCCCTTGTATTGATTGGCACGCGGGAGATAACCTCTATTTTGCCGTTCCATTCATAATGTTTTTTCAGGGATTTTTCTTTGATATCCATAATCCGACTTCCTTTCCGGCAAATACAACATATTGCTTGTTAAATTATAGACGAACTGTCTTTCCAGTATAATACAAAATCGGCGCACGCGCAATCCTTATTTGACAAAGACGCGCGCATCTATTAAAATAGGAAGTGCGAGCAGGCCGGACAGCCGCGGGCAGCGCGCGAAAGCGCCTGTCCGAGGAAAGTCCGGGCTCCACAGGGCATGAATAACGGCTAACGGCCGCCGGGGGCGACCCCAGGGAAAGTGCAACAGAGAGATACCGCCTGTTTTACAGGTAAGGGTGGAAAGGCGAGGTAAGAGCTCACCGGCGTCAGGGGAACCTGACGGCCCTGCAAACCCTATTCGGAGCAACACCGTGGAGAGACGTATGCGCCGGCCCGGCGCGTCTTGCGGAGGTGGCATTGAGCGCGCGCGGCAACGCGGCGCCAAGATAGATGGCTGTTCAAGACAGAACCCGGCTTACAGGCCTGGTCGCAAACCTCTTAAATAAAAACACACCGCGTGGGCGGTGTGTTTTTTTATGGGCGGAGCGTCTGTGCTCAAACCTTGTTTTTCTTGATGAGCGCTTCCTTATGCTCCCAAAGCCTCTGCGACAAATCGACATAATAGTTGTGCGGGTTTTCAAAACGCTTGACCTCGTCCCATAGGGTTTCGAGCTGCAGGGCGCAATTTTTTTTAATTTCAGCAAGCGCCGGGCTCTGGTAGACGGGCTTTCCGTTTTTAAAAAGCTGTACGCGCAGCTTCCGCGCGCGGAAATCCGTCACGGTCTTGCGCTTCCAGGTGTACTGCGGGTCGAACAGCTCATACGGCTTTTGGTCGTCGATTTCCTCACCAAAGAGCGTGACGACGTCCGCAATCGCTTTGCCGCTCGCCCTGTCGTACAGGCGGTAGAGGTCCTTAAAGCACGGCGTTGTTATTTTTGAAACATTATCGCTGATTTTGATTTTTGGTACGATTTCGCCGTCCTTCTCAACGGCGGCAAGCTTATAAACGCCGCCGAATACCGGCTCGGAGGAAGCGGTAATCAGCCGTTCCCCAACACCGAACAAATCAATCGGCGCACCCTGTAAAAACATATCGCGTATCAGGTATTCGTCAAGGGAGTTTGACGCGCAGATTTTACAGTCTGGAAACCCGGCCTCGTCGAGCATTTTACGCGCTTTTTTTGAAAGATACGTAATATCGCCGCTGTCTATGCGGATACCCGACGGACGGTACCCAAGCGGCGCGAGCACCTCTTTAAATACGCGGATAGCGTTCGGAACGCC
Source organism: uncultured Oscillospiraceae bacterium (assembly GCA_900540275.1). Taxonomy (GTDB): domain Bacteria; phylum Bacillota; class Clostridia; order Oscillospirales; family Acutalibacteraceae; genus Scatavimonas. Next base: position 36,557 of record UQFO01000019.1, read on the forward strand.
GGACTTCAGCGTGCTGTATGTGTCTACAAGCAGCGTACAGTCCCGCGGGTAACGCAGCGCGTAGGCTTTGAATGCGTCGAACTCGCTGTCGAACATCTGCACCCAGCTGTGCGCCATAGTGCCCAGCGCGGGCGTCTGGTATACGCGGTCCGCAAGCACATTGGCCGTGCCCGCGCATCCGCCTATATAAGCCGCCCGCGCCCCCAGGACGGCGGCGTCAAAGCCCTGCGCCCTGCGCGAGCCGAACTCCATCACCGCCTTGCCCTGCGCGGCGCGGCAGATTCGGCTTGACTTGGTTGCAATCAGGCTCTGGTGGTTGATGCACAGCAGCAGCATCGTTTCTATAAACTGCGCCTGTATGACCGGCCCGCGCACGGTGACGACCGGCTCGCCGGGGAAAACCGGCGTGCCTTCAGGCACCGCCCAAATATCGCAGGTGAACGAAAAGCTTTTCAGATAGTCCAAAAACGCTTCGCTGAAAATGCCCTTATCCCGAAGATAGGCGATGTCCTCTTGTGTAAAATGCAGGTTTTTTATATAATCCATCACCTGCTCGATTCCGGCCATCACCGCGTAGCCGCCGTTATCGGGCACCCGGCGGAAAAACATATCGAAATATGCAACCGTGCCGCACAGCCCGTTTTCAAAATAACCGCCCGCCATCGTCAGCTCATAAAAATCGGTCAGCATAGTAAGGTTCCTTTTTCCGTCAGGTATCATTTGATTACATCCTTTCCCGCGTCGTCCAAAAGAATATCCTTTACCATTTCAATGCCGTTTAACCCCATGTTGAAATACGCTGTTAAATCGGAAAAGTCTCCGTCATGGGAGGGCAGGTCGAACGTTGCCGTCAGCTCCGTAGGGACGATAACCCGGCAGGGCTTGTTTTCTTTGTTAAAACCTGTTTTAAGCGTCAGGCAGAACTGCTGGACGCATAAATCGGTGCAGCATCCGGCGACCAGGAAGGTATCGGTTTTCGGGTGCTCCCTTAAAAACGCCTGGAATTCCTCTTCCAGATACCCGTTGGTCGAGTTCTTTTTTATGACGCGGATACCGCTGAGCGCTTTTAGCTCGTCTACGAGCTCGCTCTCCCTCGTCCCGCCGACGCAGTGGCGCGGATAGGAGGAAAACTCCGGGCTGTCGTCATTGTGGCTGTCCGCAAAGGCGATAACGTCGATTTTCCGGCGCAGGCATTCGCTTGCAAGCCTTGCGACGCGGTCTTTGATTTGAAAAACGCGCGGGCTTGAAAGCTTTCCTTCCTTTACAAACCCATTTACCATATCTACGATTACAAGTACGCAGCTTTCCGGCCGGAAGTCCTTGGCCGCAAGCTCCGGCAAATCGGAAAAGGCGTCGTAAAGATAGCTTAAAAAGCCGGTCGATTCTTTCATAAATTCATTTTTATTCATTGCTGAAACCTCCTTGTATGGAACGGTATATGGAAAAAATTAAGAAAAAGGATAGCACAAGATTTTGAATATCCTTTCAAATCTGACACAATTTATGCAATAAAAGGACGATAAAGAAAAAATTTTGTAAAATTCACTTGTTTTTTTTCCATAGAAGATATATAATAGCTTTGCTTAACAGCGTTTTTTCAGGCGTTATTTAACTTATTGGAGTGGTAATGATGAGATTGCGTAAACAGGAACTCGGCACAAGGAATCTCGTGGGCGCCAGGGTAGAGGCTGCCCGCAAGAAAAAAGGGATGAAGCAAAAAGAGCTTCTGGCGCAGCTTCAGGTCAACGGGGTGGACATGAACGCATCCGGCCTTTCAAAGCTTGAGGGGCAAATCCGTTTTGTTACGGATGTGGAGCTCGTTGCGCTTGCCGATATTTTAGAGGTATCCGTCGATTTCCTGCTCGGCAGGGCGGAAGAATAAAATATATATTTATACCTTACGCTTATTGCGCATCCTTTCGGGGGTGCGTTTTTATTATGCCCGCAATCAAAGCGGCGGCGTCCTCGATTTTGCCTGTCTCGATACCGGAAAAGCCCAGCTTGAAGCTGTACGCATCCTGCTCGCCGTCCGCTATTATCTTGATACCGCTTTGCGCGAGCTTTTCATGAAAGCCCGGCTGCTCGAGCGCCTCCTTCAAGGTCACCTTGACGGCAAGCGAGGTTTCCAGCAGTTGTATCTGCGTTTCTGCCGGCATATATTTTTTAAGCATAGCCATAAGCTGCGCGCTTTTTTCGCTGTAACGCAGGCGCTGCCGGCGGAGGTGGCGTTCAAGCTGGCCGTCGCCGATATACCGCGCCAGCGCCAGCTGCTCCGTTTTGGAAGCGGTCTGGTTGTAAAATTCCGCGCTTTTTTGAAAGCGTTCTATAAGATTTTGCGGCAAAACGGCATATCCTATTCTTACCGACGGCAGTAAAAGCTTTGAAAAGGAGCCTAAATAAATTACGCGCTCGCTGTCGTGCCCCTGCAAAGCGGGAATTGGGCGCGTGTTGTAGCGCAGCTCTCCGTTGTAGTCGTCTTCAATGATAATATGGTTTCCTTCCTGCGCCCATTCGAGCAGCTCGTAGCGGCGGTTCATGCGGATTGACCGCCCTGTTTTAAGGGAGCCGGAGGGGTTTAGCAGTAAAATATCCGCCCCGCTGTCGAATAGCCGCGTCGGTATAATCCCGTCGCTGTCGCTTTCAACCGTCATGGCCGGAAGCCCGCAGTCCTGAAAGACCTGCGCCGCGTGGCGCGAGCCGTTTGCTTCCATTGCGACCGTTTTACAGCCGTTCCTGAGCAGGCCGCAAACCAGGTATAAAAGCGGCTGCGTGCCCGCGCCGATTATAATCCTGCCTTCATCGGCTACAACGCCGCGCACGCCGTAGCAATAGGACGCGAGCGCGCGCCGCAGCTCCGGCTCGCCCTGCGGGTCGCCGTAGGAATTGATTAGGTACTCGCAGTTTAATACGTCCTTGATATATTTACGCCAGAGCTTCAGGTTCGTCGCGTTTGCGTCCACGCTCCTGCTGCTCAGGTCATAGCGGACCACTGCCGGCTGCTTCCTTTTACCGGGCCCGGCGCTTTTTTCCGCTCTCGCTTCTTCCTCAAAATGGAGGTGCGGCTGTGCCTGCACAAAAAAACCGCGCTGGGGCATATTTTTAATATATCCCTCGACACAAAGCTGCCCGTAGGCGCTTTCCACGGTCGTTTTGCTCAAACCGAGGTCGGCGGACAGCCGCCTGATGGACGGAAGCCGTTCCCCGTGCCGCAGAGCCCCGCTTTCCACGGACGTTTTAATTTTATTATAAAGCTGGATATACAAAGGCGTACCGCAATTTTTATCGAGCGCCAAAAAATCGTAAATCATAGGGGACTCGGACTCCTCCCATTTGGGATAATTTCATTCTATCATCGTACACCGTGCTTTTCAACCGCGTTTTATTCTTAATACGGCGTTTGCGGTTGATATTTTTTCCAAAAATCAGTATAATCAGTCGTAGCTACGTATCATATCACAATACCTATTTTGAAAGGCAGAAGATAATATGGACAGTAAGGCCGCGCGTTTTTTAACAAGCTTAAAGGGAAAGAAGGTCGCGCTGTGCGGCATCGGGAAAAGCAATTACCCGCTCATTTCGCTTTTTTCGCGCTACGGCGCGCAGGTAACGGCCTGCGATAAACGAACACGGGAGCAGCTTGGTGAAGCGGCGGGGCAGGCGCAGGACGCCGGCGCGCGTTTGAGCCTTGGCGAGGGTTATTTAAATAATCTCGATGCGGATATCCTGTTTCGCACGCCCGGCATGCGCTTTTATATGGATGAGCTCAATGCTTTTCGTGAGCGCGGTGTGGCGGTTACGTCTGAGATGGAGGTTTTCTTCGAGCTGTGCCCGTGTAAAATCATCGCTGTGACGGGGAGCGACGGCAAAACGACTACGACCTCGATTATTGCGGAGCTTTTAAAGGCCGCGGGCAAAACCGTACATTTAGGCGGCAATATCGGCAAACCGCTTTTGCCTGAAATCGAAGCGATAAAGGACACAGACATAGCCGTCGTGGAGCTGTCGAGCTTCCAGCTGATTTCCATGCGCCAAAGCCCTGAAATTGCCGTTGTGACGAACCTTGCGCCGAACCATCTCGATATCCATAAGGATATGCGGGAGTACATCGACGCGAAAAAGAACATCGTCCTGCACCAGAACGCGTTTTCCCGCGCGGTGCTCAATATGGATAACGAAATTACAAAGGGCTTTGCGGCGGACTGCCGCGGCATGGTTTACGGCTTCAGCCGCAGGCAAACGCTTTTAAACGGCTGCTATACGGAAAAAGACGGTAGTATTATGATGGCGGAAAACGGAAATGCTAAAAAGGTGATGGATATTTCCGACATCAAAATCCCCGGTATGCACAATGTGGAAAATTACTTAGCCGCGGTCGCGGCGGTATGGGGAATGGCCGATGCGGATACTATACGCCGTGTTGCGCGGGATTTCGGCGGCGTGGAGCACCGCGCGGAATTTGTCCGCGAGCTTCAGGGCGTCAGGTATTATAACGACTCAATCGCCTCCAGCCCTACGCGCACCGCCTGTGGAACGCTCTCGCTATATGATGAAAAAATAATTCTCATTGCGGGCGGGTACGATAAAATGATTCCCTACGGGCCGCTCGGCCCCGTTATCAACGAAAAAGTAAAGCTGCTCATTTTAATGGGAGCGACTGCCGGCAAGATAGAAGAAGCAGTTAAAAACGCCGAAAACTACAAATGCGGGCATCCCGTTATTATACGGGTGGAAAATATGGAGCAGGCAGTGGAGGCCGCGCATGAAAACGCGCATAGCGGCGATATCGTATCGCTGTCTCCCGCGAGCGCCAGCTTTGACCTCTACCCGAATTTCGACTTGAGGGGCAAGCATTTTAAAGAGCTGGTCCATAAATTAAAAGCAAAAGAAGGATGAAACAATTGAAAGAACTGTTGTTTTCCCTGTGTACGGCGCGCGGCGTTTCCGGAACGGAGCATGCGGCGGCCGGGATTGCCGGGGAGTACCTGGGCAAATACGCGCAGGTGGAAGAGGATATTAACGGCAACCTGTTTGGTGTGCTGGGGGATTTGGACGCTTCCTTCCATATCCTGCTCGACGCGCACCTCGACCAAATCGGCCTGATTGTCACAGGCATCGACAGCAAGGGCTTTTTGAAAGCGGAGCCGTGCGGTGGAATCGACCGGCGTGTTTTACAGGGCAGCCCGTTTATCGTACTCGGGAAAGAAGAGGTGCCGTGCGTCTGCGGCTGTATGCCGCCGCACCTGAGCGACGGCGGGGAGGACAAGCCCATAGCGGCGGACGCCTTGTGGTTCGACACAGGGCTTCCCGCGGAAAAGGTGAAGGAGCGCGTATCCCTCGGAGACCGCATTGTGTTCGACAGCGAGCCGAAGCAGCTGCTTGGGGCGCGCGTTTCCTGCGCCGCGCTCGACAACCGAGCCGGCGCTGCCGTTATGCTGCGCTGCGCCGAAAAGCTCAGCGGGGAAACGCTCAGGTGCAAAGTGACCGTGGCGCTGACCGCTCAGGAGGAAATCAGCGGCAGCGGCGCGCGTACCGCCGCGTTCGCTGCATACCCGAACGAGGCGATAGCCGTAGACGTCAGCTTTGCGAGGCAAAGCGGCGTTACAGCGGAAAAAAGCGGCGCGATGGGTAAGGGCGGTATGATAGCAATCGCCCCGACGATTTCCGGCGAGATGTCAAAAAGGCTCGTTGCGATTGCAAACGAAAAAAATATCCCGCACCAGCTCGAGGTGATGGGAGCCGCCACGGGAACGAACGCGGACTATATCTCCTGCGCGCGCGGCGGCGTAAAAACGGCGCTCGTATCGATTCCGCAGCGCAGTATGCATACGCAGGCGGAGGTTGTCGATTTAAACGATATCGAAGCCGTGGCTGAGTTAATCTGCGCCTATGTGCTGGAAAGGAGCGCGTCGTTATGATAGATATGGCACTTTTGGAAAGGCTTTGCCGCACAAACGGCGTCTCAGGCGACGAGGGCCGTGTGCGTGAAATCATACTGTCCGAAATAAAGGACTGTGCCGACAGCGTGACAGTAGACGGCATGGGCAATGTGCTCGCCTTTAAAAAGGGCAGAAATCCGGCGAAAACAAAGCTGCTTTTGAGCGCCCATATGGACGAGGTGGGTTTTATCGTGACCGATATCACGCGCGACGGCATGCTGAGCGTTGAGCCGGTCGGCGGCATCGACCGCAGGGTTGTCTGCGGCAAGCCGGTCACAGTGGGCCCGCGCGCGGTCAAGGGTGTGTTCGGCATCAAGCCCATCCACCTGCTCAAGCCGGATGAAAAGGACAAAATGCCGCCGATGGATAAAATTTATATCGATATCGGCGCGGAAAATAAAGAACAGGCGGAGCAGTTTATCGATATTGGCGATTATGCCGCGTTCGACAGCCCGTTTATCTGCAAGGACGGCCGGATTATCTCAAAGGCGCTCGACGACAGGGCCGGCTGCCTTGTTTTAATCGAGATGCTGAAAACCGAGCTCCAGTACGATATGTATTTTTCATTCGTCGTACAGGAGGAGGTCGGGCTGCGCGGGGCAAAAGCGGCTGCGTATACGCTTGACCCAGAGGCTGCAATCGTCGTGGAAACGACGACGGCGGCAGACGCGGCTGGCGTGGAGGAGCAGAAACAGGTCTGCCGCCTCCGGGAAGGCGCGGTAGTTTCCTTTATGGACAAGCGCACGATTTACGACAGCGCGTATTATAAGCTCGCGCTGTCGGCCGGCAGGGAGGCGGGCGTGAAAACACAGCCCAAGCAGGCGGTCGCCGGCGGCAACGACGCGGGCGCCATCCATTGCTCGCGCGGCGGCGTGCGCACCGCGGCGGTTTCGCTTCCGTGCCGGTACCTGCACAGCGCCTGCACGGTCGCGGCGCAGGAGGATTTGGACGCGGTATATGTCACGGTATTGGGCACGGCGGAAAAAATCGCCGGAGGAAACGTAAAATGATTTACGCGGCGGGCGGCGGGTTTGAAGCGCGAATCATAAGCCGGCAAAAGCAAACGCCAAACCCGTATAACACGCGCATCCTGTCCCTTTATAAGGCGTACAAAGGAACAAACCTCTGCGAATTCTGGATGCAGGAGCAGGGCGCTGCGGTTACGGCCTTCCTGTCAAGGTATGCGGGAAACGCCGTGCTGGACATTTGCCCTGGGGCGGATGAGGAAGAGCTTTGCGGTTTTCTCAAAATGGCTGGCTTTCGCAGCGCCCTTTATGATGGAGCGTTTGATTTAAAACCCGCGGCGGCTTCTGCCGCCGGCGGGAAAACCATGTGTTTTGTAAAAAACGGCGTTTCACAGCCCATGCTTCCTTTACAGCCACAGGCCCCCGGCTTGGGAGAGCTGCATAATTTGTTGAGGGATTGCGCGGGAGAAGGGTTTCATCCGCCGGATTATGAATCCTTTCTTCTCGATATGTCCCATATGACGCGCCACGGATGTGCAGATATAATTGCCCTGCGCGGCAGCGGGACGCTTACTTCGTGCGCCTTGAGCCTTTACCAGTGCGATAACGCGGCGGTGCTCGGCGGAGTGTGCTGCGCGCCGGACAAACGGCGCCGGGGCTTTGGTTCACAGGCTGTCCTTATGCTTATCGGTAAGCTTCAAAGGGAGGGCAGGACGAATTTGTTCCTGCATTGTTCCTCGCGGGAAACCGAACGTTTTTATGAACGGCTTGGTTTTAAAGCCTGCGGGAGCTGGCGGGAGCATACGCGTTAATAATAATAGAAAAATACATAGAATCAGGGGAAAACCATGAGCAGACAGTTTTTTCAGTTCGACAAAAAAATTACGGACGCGGCGGGCAGGGCGCTGGAGCTTTGCGCGCCGCAGCTGACATACACAGAGGAAATACAGGAATACCACCAGCAGAAGATGCTGTACGCGTTCCAGAAAGCAGGTGTGAGCGAAAGCCATTTTGTTTCCTCCACCGGCTACGGCTATGGCGACCGCGGCCGAGACGCGCTCGACGAGGTTTTCGCGACAGTATTTGAGGCTGAGGACGCGCTGGTGCGCCATAATTTTGTAAGCGGTACGCACGCGCTTGCTGTTGCGCTGTTCGGTGTGCTGCGCCCTGGGGACAAGATGGTGTGCGTTACGGGAACGCCGTACGACACGCTGCTCGGCGTCATCGGTATCGGTGAGGAAGCGGGCTGTAACAGCGGCACGCTCAGGGATTTCGGCATCGAGTACAGCCAGCTCGATTTAATGGCGGACGGCACGGTCGATTATGGCGCGATGGAGAACATCACGCCCGATACAAAAATGGTCTATATCCAGCGTTCGCGCGGCTACAGCCTGCGCCCGTCGCTCCATATCGGTGAAATCGGGCAGATTGCGCGCAGAGCAAGAGAGCTTGCGCCGGATTGTATTGTGATGCTCGACAACTGCTACGGCGAGTTCATAGAGAAGGAGGAGCCGCTTGCAAACGGCGTCGATTTGATGGCGGGCTCGCTCATTAAAAATCCCGGCGGCGGAATCGCGCCGACCGGCGGATACATCGCGGGCAAAAAAGAGCTCGTGGAACAGTGCGCATGCCGCCTGACCACGCCCTCTACCGGAAGGGAAATCGGCGCGACGCTTGGTAACAACCGCGAGCTTTTCATGGGCGCGTTCAGCGCGCCGCACGTAACGGGCGAGGCTGTCAAGACGGCAATTTTTGCCTCCGCGCTTTTTGAAATACTCGGGTTTGAGGTTTCCCCGCGCTACTGCGACGAGCGCGCCGATATTATACAGGTATTGAAGCTCAAAACAAGCGAAGCGCTCACGGCGTTCTGCCGCGGGATACAGAAGGGCGCGCCTGTCGATTCCTTCGTCGTGCCCGAGCCTTGGGACATGCCCGGCTACGACAGCAAGGTAATCATGGCGGCGGGCGCGTTCACGCTCGGCGCCTCTATTGAGCTTTCGGCGGACGCCCCCTTGCGCGAGCCATACGCCGCCTGGATGCAGGGCGCGCTCAACTTCCACAGCGGCAAGCTCGGGGCGATGCTCGCGGCGCAGTCGATGCTGGAATGCGGCCAGCTTTGACACGCCGGTATACATAACAGGAGAAAGGGAGAATTCAAATGGCAATAGAAAAGGTGCGGGCGTATTTCGAAACGCTCGGCATTGCAGACAGAATAATGGAGTTCGATACGTCGAGCGCAACGGTGGAGCTTGCGGCGCTCGCCGCGGGCTGCGAGCCTGCGCGTATCGCGAAAACGCTCTCCTTTATGGTGGAGGGGAAGCCCGTCCTGGTTGTGGCCGCGGGCGACGCGAAGGTTGACAACCGCAAATATAAGGACATGTTCCATACGAAAGCGAAAATGCTTACGCCCGAAGAGGCCGAAACGCTTGTCGGCCACGCTGTCGGCGGCGTCTGCCCGTTTGCAGTAAACGAAGGCGTCGCCGTATATCTTGACGAGTCGCTCAGACGCTTTTCGTCCGTGTTTCCCGCGTGCGGCAGCTCAAACAGCGCTGTGGAGCTTTCTATTGCGGAGCTTGAGCGGTATTCTTCCGGCTTTTCCATGTGGTGCGACGTCTGCAAGGGCTGGCAGGAGGCGGACTGACGGCTTTCATTATTTACATATGTTTATCAAAAGAGGGAAACCATTTCACGGGTTTCCCTCTCCTTGTATGAAGAAAACCACTCGCTAGGCGAGTGGTTCAAAAGAAGGCTTATGCCGA
>UQFO01000020.1 GCA_900540275.1 uncultured Oscillospiraceae bacterium
CCTGATGCCCTGAAAAGAGGGAAACCGCCGAAACGGTTTCTCCTCTTTTGATTAAGCATAGAAAGTTTTATGAAGAAATGAAAGAAAAAGCAAGAATAAAGCAGAGAAAGTTTGATAAAGAATGTTAAGAAGCAAAAATGCTTTAAAAAAATTCTCCAAAAACAAACTTATAACCAGGCGGTTATATTTGTAACCCTTTTCTTTGTTATAATAAACTCACAATTACAACAGGAGACGGTAAGGAGTGTATTGTTATGACAAAAATATTACAGGATATCACTATTGGAACAAATCTGAAAAGGATTCGTAAAGAAAGGCATATGACACAGGATGAGGTTTGCACAAAGCTCAATTTGATGGGCAGTCCGATGTACCGCTCAAGCTATTCAAAAATAGAAAATGGCACGCGCAATATATTTGTCAGCGATTTAATCGCCCTAACAGAAATTTTTAAGGTGGACTTCAACGAGTTCTTAAAAGGAATGGCTCCTGTAAAAAACAGCTCCGATTACTAGTAATGATGCTTACACCCGTATAAATATATATAAAAGAACAGCCGCCGGGTAAAAAACCTGGCGGCTGTTTTTGTGTTAGGCTATTAGCCGATAAACATCTGCGTCCAGTAGCTGCCGGAGGAAACATAACCTACGCCAATCTGCGTAAACGAAGTGTTCAGAATATTCGCGCGGTGCCCGCTTGAATTCATCCAGCCGTCAACGACTGCCTGCGGTGTGCGGTAGCCATACGCGATGTTCTCGCCGTAGCTGCGGTAGGAAATACCGAAGTCGCGTATCATTTTGCCTGGGGAACCGTACGTTGGGCTGTTATGCGCAAAGTAACGGTTGTCCTTCATATCCTGCGACTTGTAGCGCGCCACGCGGGAGAGCTCCCAATTCATGGACAGAGCCTTTAAGCCCCTGGATGTGCGCTCCTTGTTTACAAGGCGGACAACCTCTTCCTCAAAGCTCAGGACAGAGGAGTCAAGGGACGGGATATTGAGCACCTGCCCGGGGTAAATCAAATCGGGATTAGATACCTGCGGGTTCGCGCCGATAATCTCGCTGACGCCGATTTCGTACTTTACGGCGATTTTCCACATGGAATCGCCCTTTTGCACCGTGTAGGTGCTAGATGACGCAGCGCTTACGGGTACGGCGGCAATTGTAAGGATTAGCGCCGCGGCTGTAAGCGTGCTGAAAAGTTTTCTTGATAATTTCATAACTGATACCTCCTGCAAACAGGATAACAAAAAAGCGGGACGCAATGCAAATGTAAGTGTTGGATGGAGGATTCTGCAAAAGAAAGTTCAGAGATAATGGGATTTGTTAAAGTGCTTGTCCGGGTAATCGGACAGGCGTTCTGCTTGGCCGTTTTTTTGCATACAAATGCCTATGGAACGTTTGGATAAAGGACGGTCGTTTGATATGCTGCTTGTTACCCATATTTTTTTGTTTGTTTTCGGGCTTGCCCTTTTTATGTTTGGCATGAAATGTATGACCCGTGCACTTGAAAAGCATACGGGGGACAGGCTTAGGAATTCGCTCGCGCGCCTGACCTCCAGCAGCTTTAAGGGGTTGTGCCTTGGCGCTGGCGTAACGGCGGTCATCCAGTCCAGCTCCGCCGTGACCGTTATGCTAGTGGGGCTTGTAAACGCCGGTATATTGACACTCAGGGAAACAGTCGGCGTTATCATGGGCGCAAACATCGGTACGACAGCCACCTCATGGATTTTGAGCCTTGTGGGAATGAAGGGCAGGGGCCTGCTTTCCATCCTTGTGAATTCCTATACAATTGCCGCGGCAAGCGCACTGTGCGGCCTGTTGCTTTATTTTTTCCCAAAACGGAAAAAGAAGGGCTTAGCCGCCTGCTGCTTCGGCTTCGCCCTCCTGATGTGCGGTATGGAGCTGATGGGCTATTCCCTTTCACCCTTGCGCGATGTCCCTCAGACGGCGCAGGTGCTCACGCTTTTTTCAAACCCCTTCTACGGGCTGCTTGCGGGTACGGCGGTCACTGCCGTTTTGCAGAGCTCCTCGGCCTCTGTCGGGCTTTTGCAGGCGCTGTCGCTTACGGGGACGGTACCCTTTGCGAGCGCTGTCCCTATTGTAATGGGGCAGAACATCGGCACGTGCGTCACGGCGCTCATTTCCTGCATCGGGACGAACAAAAACGCCAAACGCACCGCGTTTATCCATTTATATTTCAATATCATCGGCGCGCTGTTCTGGCTCGCGGCGTTTTACGGGTGCGATATTTTTATGCGTTTTTCCTTTATGGACCAAAGCGCCTCGCCTGAGATGATTGCGCTCATCCACACGGTGTTCAATATCCTGTGCACCGCGCTGCTGTTCCCGTTTTCCGGCTTGCTTGTGCGCCTTGCAAAGGGTACGGTGCGCTAGGCTACATCCCGACTATCTCCACATTGTATTTTTTGAACCAGTAGTCCATCTCTACAATATAGGCGAGAATCTGCGGCGCGCGCATGAGCTGCCCGTACCACGGGGAGGAAATTTCCTCCGGATGATTGATAATTTCCATCACGCCGCTTTCATCAAGGAACCCGCGCAGTACGGAGCTTTTGTCCTTGAGCACCTTCTTCGCGCCCTCGCTGCACAGCTTCATATAGATAGGGTTATGGGTTTTGGGATATGGGCTCTTTTTGCGCCAGGTGATTTCATAGGGGAGGCCGCTGTCCATAGCGGTGCGCAGGATGCCCTTTTCCCTGCCATGCAGGGCCTTTAGGCTCCACGGCATGTTGTAGGCGTATTCCACAAGCCGCCAGTCGCAAAACGGCACCCTGACCTCCAGCCCGCTGTACATGGACATCCTGTCCTTGCGGTCTAAAAGCCCCTGCATGAACCAGTTGAAATTGAGCATGAACATTTCCTTCATGCGCGCTTCGAGCGGGTCCTCATTTGGGAGCTTGTCGGTTTTGTTTACCGTGTCCATATAACGGCTGTGCACGTACGCTTCGCCCTTTGGCAGTAGCCCCTTTTTCAGCACGCTGCGGCGGATGTCAAGGCTGCGTGACCACGGGAAGCATTCCTCAAACAAAATATCACGGTTGTGGTACCACGGATAGCCGCCAAACAGCTCGTCGGCGCATTCGCCGGAGAGCGCGACGGTGAAATCCTCCTTAACTGCCTGGCAGAACAGCAGAAGGGAAGAATCCACGTCTACCATGGCTGGCAGGTCGCGCGCCTCCACAGCGGGGATGAGCGCGTCGTAGAGCCTCTGGTTGTCTAAAATGACCTGCCTGTGGTCTGAGCCGATTGCTTCCGCCATCAGCGAGATATAGTCGCTGTCGGCGTTTGGCTGGAACAGGCTCTTTTCAAAATATTTCGCGTTGTCGGCGTAATCGACGGAATAGGTGGTGAGCTGCCCGAGCCCCTTTTCTTTATAGTAATCCGCGGCTACCTTGGAGATGATGCTCGAATCGAGCCCGCCGGACAGGAAGCAGCACAGCGGCACGTCGGATACGAGCTGCCTGCGGATGGAATCCTTCAGTAAAAACCGCGTGGCTTCAATGGTCTGCGCCTCGCTGTCGGTGTGCTCGCGCGCCTTAAGGGTAAAGTAACGGCGTTTTTGCAGCGCCCCATTTTCATAAACGGCGCATTCGCCCGGCAGCAGCTCCTTAACGCCGCGCAGTACACCCAGGCCGCCGCTCCTGCCCGGGCCGACAAAGAAGATTTCGTTTAGGCCCTCCTCGTCAATCTGCGGCTTTAATAGCGGGTTTGCAAGCAGCGCCTTGATTTCGGAGCCGAACAGCAGCCCGTTTTTGTAGGTGTAATAGAAAAACGGCTTGACCCCGATGCGGTCCCTCGCCATAAACAGCCGGCGGTTGCTTTCGTCCCATACGGCAAAGGCAAAAATGCCGTTGAGCTTTTCTACACAGCATTCGCCCCATGCGATATAGGAGTTCAGCAGCACCTCTGTATCGGAGTGGCCTTCAAAGGTATAGCCGAGCGCTTTAAGCTCCGCGCGTAAATCCTCCGTATTGTAAAGCTCCCCGTTATATACGAGGGTAAACCGCCCGCCCGCGCCTTTTACCGTCATCGGCTGTTTTCCGTTTTCCGGGTCGATAACGATAAGCCTGCGGTGTATCAGGCACACGCCCTGCTCCCGGTTTAAGTACACGCCGTCCTCGTCGGGGCCGCGGCGGACAAGCGTCTTCGACATCGCGTCGATTACGCCTGCCTTTTCGCTTAAATCCTCGTATCGGTCGAGCCATCCGGCAATTCCACACATAAGCATTCCACCTTACTGTCAAAAGTTAGGATTCCCCGCCAGCGGAGGTTTGATACCGCGAACAGGGGACGGGTTCTATGATAATACAATTCCGCGGCTATTATATTATGCGCTTCTGTTTCTTTTGGTACCTCTGGTAGGAGAAAAGGAAGCAGAAGCACATGACAATCAGCGCGATGCTTCCCGCGATTGTTGAGGAGGACGCGGCGCTTACGCTCTTTTGTACGTTGGAAAAAGCGTCCGCGACCGGCTCGGGATGGTAAAAGAGAAGGATACCATACGTGATGCCCGCGCAAAGCGCGCCCTGCAGCACGCGGAACAGTGTAAACAGCAGCCGTTTGACGGGCAGCTCCCCGACGGCGGAATACACCTGGAAATGCACGCACAGCCCGCCCCAGCCGATTGCAAAGGCCATCAGCTCGTAGGAAGCGCCCGCGTTTGCCGCCCTGTTGCAGCCGCCTGTAACCTCAAACAGGATAGGCAGGATAGAGGAGGCCGCCGCCTTGCTTACGCCGCAGCCCGTCAGCAGGTTTTCAAACATCGACTGCGCGCCGCCGCTTTGCAGGATTCCCATTAAAGAGGAAAACAGCACGACCATGCCGCAGAGGTTGAGCATCCCGAGCACGCCGTCCGCGCACGACTGTACAAAGGCGCTTGCAAGCGGCATCGGCTTTACTTTATCCGGCATGTTCTGTTTATATGTATCGTTCTTACAGAGAAAGCGCGACGCAAAGCCGAGGATAAGCTGCGTTACCGCCTGCGCCGCAAACAGTATGATGCCCATCGTGACGTCGTGCAGAAGCGAGCAGCCCACCGCGAAAATAACAAACGCCGGTCCCGCGCCGACGGCGAAGCAGAGCATGCGCGCGCCCTCCTCCCGCGTGATAAGGCCCCGGTCAAGCAGGGTGCGGATACCGCGCGCCCCAACCGGGTAGCCGCCGAACATACTAAGCAGGATTGTTACGCCGGCACTCCCGGGCAGGCGGAAAAAGCTTTTCGTTACGGGCGCTAAAAAACGCGATAAAATTCCTGAAATGCCGCAGTTGACGACAAACGAGGATAAAACCATAAAAGGGAACAGGGAGGGGATTAAAATCTGCGCGCAAAACAGCAGCCCCTCGTACGCGCCCTGTGTCATAACTACCACCGCCAAAGCATAATTTTAAACAGCCGTACCTGTTAAGTTTATGAACCGGGCGGCCAACCTTATGCAGAAACGTGGTGGAAATATGGCAAAGTCCAGACAAAAGGACGACGGCTGCGGGCCCCAGCAAAAGCCGAAGCTGCTGAGCGTGCCGCAGCAATTGATGCCGAATATGCCATATATAGAGCTCAAGGGGAACAGGGAGGCGCTCATAGAGGGCTGCAAGGGCATACTGGAATATGACACACAGGTTATCCGCGTCAACGCGGGGGGATTGGTTATCTCGTTTTGCGGCAGGGGGCTCAATATCAAATGCCTGACTGCCTCCTCGCTGATTGTTGAGGGGTATATTACTTCGGTCGAGTTTGTCCGTTAAGGGGAGTCGGTTGCATGTTTGTTTTAAATATCCTGCGGTGGCTGCGCGGCTATGTGGGCTTTGAGGCGCAGGGCGCGTTCCCGGAACGCTTTTTAAACCTGACGCTGCGTGAGGACATCCCGCTTTGGGAGCCGGTCGGGGAAAAGGGAAAGCTGCGGGCGAAAACGGCGGTCAGCAATTATAAGGAAATCCGGCCTGTTGCCAGGCGCGCGGGTGTAAAGCTGCGCGTAACCAAAAAGAAGGGCCTTCCGTTTATTATATACCGCAACAAAAAACGCGTTGGCCTGGTGGCGGGAATCGCCGTCTTTTTTATTTTAATCCAGATTATGTCGTCGTTTATCTGGAGTGTGGAAATATCGGGGCTTGACCACCTTAGCGAAACGGATGTGCGCACAGCCCTTGCGGACAACGGCCTTTCGACAGGCGTGTTTAAAAGCAGCTTCGATATTGACCGCCTGGAGCGCGACGCAACGCTGCAAATCGGGCAGGTCGGCTGGCTTTCCGTCAATATCATCGGTACGACGGCATATGTGGAGCTTTCCGAAAGCTACAAGCGCCCTGAAATCGTACCCGACGACCAGCCGTGCAACATCAAGGCAGCCTGCGACGGGCAGATTTTGCGCATGGATATCGCAAAGGGCGCGGCCGCGGTCAAGACGGGCGACGGTGTGGTTAAGGGCCAGCTGCTTATAAGCGGCGTCATGGAAGACAGCCTGGGGCAGTCGACCCTATGGCACAGCGAAGCAAAGGTTTACGCGCAGACGCAGCACATCCAAAGGGTAGAGGTACCGTTTGAGCGCACGCAGCTGCTGCCGACAGGCGAATCGGTCACGCGGCGGCAGGGCAGGCTCCTGAATATCCGCTTCCCGCTCGATTTCCACTTCGTCCCGCAGGGAACCTATTATAAGCAGGCGCGCCTTGACAACTATACCATCAACGGCAACGGGCTGCCGTTTGATATTTATACGGAGCATTGGTACGAATACCGCGAACAGCGGCAGGCGCTCACGCAGAAGCAGGCGGAGCAAAGCGCCATGGCACAGCTTTCGCTTTACGAGGCGTTTGGCCTTGCGAATGCGGAAATCAAAGACAGGCAGATTAAAAAAACGGTTACAAAAAAGAGCCTCACGCTTGAGGCCGCATATACATGCGTTGAGGATATCGGCTACCAGACGCCCATCGGAATAGATTCCGGGCAATAACAGAAAAAGACCGTTCTATTTCAGATGGGAATAGAACGGTCTTTTTATCAAAAGCTCAGCAGAAAACCGGCTGAAGCTGTTTTTCTTCCAATGCAAGCGTCAGCGTATCCTCCAGCTTGTCGAAATGCGCAACCAGGGAATTGGGCTTTTTTTCCGGGTCGTCCTGCGACAGAGGCGTAAAGAAAATATGCTTGGTGTTAAGCGCTTTGCCGATGTTCTGCGCGGACGCGCCGAGCGCGTCGTTGCTTGCGAGCGTTATGACGACCGGGCGGCCGATACGCAAATGCGACTTGACCGCCATGGTTACGGGTGTGTCTGTAATGCCGTTTGTGATTTTTGCGAGCGTGTTGCCCGTACAGGGCGTTACGACGATGACGTCGCACATTTTTTTCGGGCCAATCGGCTCGGCGGCGGGGATGGTGTGGATGATACCCCGCCCGCAGATTTCCTCGACGCGCCTGTTGATTTCTTCCGCCTTGCCAAAGCGCGTGTCTGTCGTGTATGCGTTAAACGACATAATGGGTATAATATCAAATCCGGCTTCTTTTAGCCTCTCCATTTCCGTGAGCGCGTTGGAGAAGGTGCAGAATGAGCCGCACATTGCAAAACCTATCGTGGCTTTCCTCACTGTTTAAGCCTCCTCGAGCATATTGAATATGGTATTTTTAATAATTTCTCCCGATGATTTCGGGGCGACCTTTCCGGGCAGGGAAAGCGCGTGAACCGCGTCGATGCCCATGCGCTTGGCGCTGTCGAAATCGACGCCGCCCGGCATGGACGCTAGGTCGATGACCACGGAATCAAGCGCGATGTGCGCGAGCGCGTGGGAGTCGAGTATCATGGCGGGTACGGTGTTAAAAATGATGTCGTACTGCCCGCTCTCGCTCAGGTCTCTCATATCGACAGGCCGGCAGCCGTTGAGGCTGGCCCACGCAAGGTCCTGCTTTTTCCTTGCCGCGACGCTGACGTGCGCGCCCAGGCCCTTTAATATATTGGTTAAAACCTTCGAAATGCGCCCATAGCCCGTTACCAGGCAGTTGGCGCCGTTGATTGTACCGGGATATTCCTTCATGGCGATTTCCACAGCGCCCTCAGACGTTGCGACCGCGTTTAAAACATTGAATTCTTCCCGGTCGAAATAGTCGAACAGGAAAATATCGTTCCAGAGCTTGCTCGACTTGACGAGCTTTTCCTTCATGCCGCAGTAGACGCGCTTGCCCTGCATCATACGGGCGAACGAATCGTCGAGCGGTATTTTCTCCTTAGCAAACGGAGCGTTTAAGGTTTTTCCGTCTTTCGTCACGGGCAGGGGCAGAATAATGACCTCGCTGCAAAGCGCGCATTCCTGCGGCGTCACAATCCCGTCGACATGCCCCAAAAGCTGCTCAATCCGGTCAAACCCGCTTAACAGGACGGTATAGCCGTCCTCGCAGATTGCCCGGGCAGCGGAAAGCTGGCGTTTGTCACCACCTATAATCCCAAAGCTGTTTATATGAATCACAATCGTTACCCCCATAACGTGTATCGGTAGAGAAAAGTCAATTTATCTCTGACAACATATAATATGGGGATGCGCCCTTTAAAGTGAATATGTAAAACGCACACGCAAAAAGGCCTGGGCCCTTGCGTGTGCGTTCTTTTGTTTCAGCGTAAAGCTTTACTGCCGTTTATTTAGCAGCAGCTGCTTTTTACCTCGAAGGATTCGCAGTCGGTGCACTGGTTCACAGTCGGGTTTTCCTCGTGTGTGCCCACCTTAATGCAGTCGAGGGAGCAGTAATCCTCATGATTGTTGTGGTACTTGCACTGCTGAACGGAACATTTAATGCTCTTGTTTGCAAAGCTGTTGTCCATGCTTTTCCATTCCTTTCCTTTTGTACTGTACTTTCACGTACTTGATTTTGTTTGTTCAGAGACGGAAGAACCGTCATGTTTATTGTAAGCGTTTACGTTTTTTTTATACGGCACAGAATTTGCTATCCGGCATAGACTGCATTGAGGTGGTTTTATGCTTTACATAATTCGTGATATCGTTTTTATCATTTTGGCGATAATCGGCCTGGTGCAGATTGCAAGGTCGGTCGTTCTGTTTTTCATGCGTTCAAAAAAAGACGGGGACGTGATTATGGTCGTACCGATTCGCGGGCACGATGAAGAGGCGGAAATCGTCCTGCGCCACGCGGCGGCGCGCGTCAAATGGGCCGGCGGAGGCCGGTTTAAAAAGGTCGTCTGCCTCGACTGTGGGATGGACGACGAAACGAAAAAAATCTGCGATACGGTTTGCAGTGATTATGATTTCATGGAGATGAAGGAATCCCCGGAAAAGTAAATCTTTTCAAAAAAACCAGATAAATTTGAATTTCCCCTGTTATGGAACGTCCCTTTATGGTATAATAATTTATTGTTATCAAACCATTATGAACCAAAGTTGGGACGGTCCGGTATGAGAATGTTTTTTGTCATTTTGATTTGTAAGCTTTTGAAATTTATAGGAGGCGTTCTGGGGCGCGGCAGCAGCCTGCCCGGCCAGATCGCCTTAAAGCTTTATCCAAATATTTTAAGCAAGGTAAAGCTCCCGGAATATGTGATTGCGGTTACAGGAAGCAACGGCAAAACCTCCACGGTGGAGATGATTGCACATATCTTAAAAGCGGGCGGCAAGCGCGTCGCCTGGAATAAAGAGGGCTCCAACCAGATAGAGGGCGTGGCGACGCTTATTTTATCCTCCTGTTCGCTGCTCGGGAAAATGAAGGAGGATATCCTCTTAATCGAATCGGACGAGCGCTACGCGCGCTATACCTTCCAGTATTTTGCCCCGACCCATTATGTAATAACCAACCTGTACCGCGACCAGCTTACGAGAAACGGCCATCCGGAATGGGTGTTCGATGCGCTGAAACACAGTATCCGCGACGAAACGCAGCTTGTTTTGAACGCGGACGACCCGCTCGTTTCGCTGTTCGGCTATAACAGGGAAAATACCGTCTGGTTCGGCGTCGACCGCTACAGCGGTTCCTCCGATAAACCGACGGGCGTTTACAACGACGGGATGTTCTGCCCCAACTGCAAGGAAAAGATGGAGTATGATTACTGCCATTTCGGCGATTTGGGCAGCTACCATTGTACGCGCTGCGGGCATAAAAAGAACCAAACAAGCTATACGGTCACGCAGGTCGACTTGGAAAAGGGCGCGGTCACCATTGACGGCGTGCATAAAATTTCGATTTCGCTGCACAGCATGTATAACGTCTACAATATCCTTGCGGCCTATGCGGTGTGTTCGATTGCCGGCGTGAAAAGCGCGACGATTGTCAACAGCATCAATAATTATGTCCTGCAAAACGGCAGGGTAGTCAACTTTAAAATTGGCGCGCACAGCGGTGTGCTGCTCGCCTCCAAGCATGAAAACTCCGTTTCCTACGACCAGTCCTTAAAGCTTGCTGCGGCGTCGAAGGGGCCGAGCGCCGTGCTGGTTATCGTGGACTCCATCAGCCGGAAATATTTTACGAGTGAAACCTCGTGGCTTTGGGACATCAACTTTGACCTTTTGAAGGGCGATAATATCTCTTCCGTCATATTAAGCGGAAAATACGCGAACGATTTAGCCGCGCGTTTTTCGTATTCCGAGGTGGAAAACGCTAAGCTGTACGTTGTGGAGGATATCGGCGAGGCGGTCGGCTACTTAAAGGACAACGGCGACGAATATATTTATGTGATTACCTGTTTCGCAGACAAGGATAAGCTGCTGTCGAAGGTGAACATCATATAACCGGCGCAAAAGGGAGGACAACAAAATGGAGCTTAAGCTGCTGCATTTATATCATAACCTGATGAACCTTTATGGCGAGTACGGCAACATCAAAGCGCTTACGCGCCATTTGGAGGACCAGGGGGCCAAGGTGCATTTAACAGAAACAGACACGGCCGACGGCGTTTGCCTTGCCGATTTTGATTTTATCTATATCGGCAGCGGCACGGAAAAAAACCAGAAAAAGGCGCTCAACGACTTG
This sequence comes from uncultured Oscillospiraceae bacterium, assembly GCA_900540275.1. GTDB lineage: Bacteria > Bacillota > Clostridia > Oscillospirales > Acutalibacteraceae > Scatavimonas. The sequence goes on from UQFO01000020.1 coordinate 10,975, forward strand.
ATGTTCAGCAGGGACGCCTTTTTAAGCGCCGCAAACGGCGGCACGGTCATGCTGCTGACGGGCAACGCCTTTGAGCTGCTTGGGCAGAGTGTCACAGACGCTGTGGGAAAGAAGTATTCCGCCCTCGGCTTTGCGCCCTTTACCGTCACGGAGCAAAATAAAAAACGGCTGACAGGCGACTGTATCTGCGCGTGCTCTTTCTTAAAGAAACCGCTTGTCGGGTTTATCAATAAATGCAGTGAAATCAAGGGCGTGGAGGACGCGCTTTTTACCGTGAAGCTCGGCCTGTCAAACACCGAAGGGCAGCAGGCGGAGGGCTTTCACCAGAACAATGTGTACGGTACGCACCTGGTAGGCCCCGTGCTTGTGAAAAACCCGCATTTTATGGATTATATAGTAACCCTTATCTGTACGCGCAGGGACGAGGGCTTCCAGCTTACCCGCGCGGAATATAAATATGAGAGCAGGGCATACGATGTGACGCTCAGGGCGCTTACCGCCCGAATGGAAAAGAGCAATTGACCGGAGGAAGCATGGACAGAAATCAACTGCTGGAAATGACCGGCGAGGTGGAAGACGTAATCTTCCGCAATGAGGAAAACGGCTATACGGTACTGACAGTCGGCTGCGGCGGCGAAGAGGTCACCGCTGTCGGCATTTTGCCGCTTGTAAGCGCGGGGGAGGAGCTGCATTTAATCGGGCGCTTCAAAAGCCACGCAAATTACGGCGAGCAGTTTTCCGTGGAAGCCTACGAACGCTCCATGCCGTCGAGCGCGTCCGCTATTTTAAAATACCTTTCGTCAGGAGCGGTCAAAGGAATCGGCCCGGCGACTGCGCGGCGCTTAGTCGAAGCGTTTGGGGACCACACGCTCGAGGTCATGGAAAACGAGCCGGAGCGCTTGTCAAAAATAAAGGGGATTACCCCTGCGAAGGCGAAACAGATGAGCGCGGAGCTCCAGGAGGTTTACGGCATACGGGAGCTGATGGTGCAGCTGCAAAAATACGGCGTAACGCCGCAGGCGGCGGTGAAAATCTGGAAGCTTTACGGGCAGCGCGCAATCGATGTAATAGAAGAGAACCCATACATACTTTGTACGGAGGGCTTGGATATCCCGTTTGAACAGGCGGATGCCGTAGCGGCTGCGCAGGAGCGCCCGTTTGACGACCGGTGCCGCGTGCGCGCGGGCTTGCAGCATATCCTCGGCCACAACAGGCAAAACGGGCATACATGCCTGCCGAAGGACAAGCTTTCCGCTGCCTGCGTGAGCTTTTTATCCGTTACGCAGGAGCAGGCGGAGGAAGCGCTTGAGGAAATGCTCACCGACGGTACGCTTGTATGCGATACCTGCGGGGAACGCGAATTTATCTTTACGCCGCAGATGCACCGCTGCGAAACGTATATCGCCGCGCGTATGCTGATGCTGCTGCGCTTTCCCGCGCAGAAAATCGAGCATATTGAAGAAGAAATCGATTTGATTGAGCGCCAGGAGGGAATCGCCTACGCGCAGATGCAGAAGCTTGCCATCAGCGAGGCGCTCTCAGGCGGCCTGCTCATACTGACAGGCGGCCCTGGAACGGGAAAAACGACGACGCTCAACGCCATTATACAAATCCTCAAAAAGAACGGGGAAAAGGTGTTCCTTGCCGCTCCAACGGGAAGGGCCGCCCAGCGCATGTCGGAGGTAACCGGCTGCGAAGCGAAAACGCTCCACCGGCTGCTTGAGGTCATGTGGGACAGCCACGACCGCCCTGTTTTCCAGCGCAATGAAAAGAACCTGCTCAACTGCGACGCTTTGATTATCGACGAGCTTTCCATGGTTGATTCCCAGCTGTTCGACAGCGTCATGCGCGCGCTGCCGATGGGCTGCCGGCTGATACTCGTCGGCGACTGCGACCAGCTTCCGTCCGTCGGCGCGGGCAACGTGCTTGCTGATTTAATCGGCTCCGGAATCATGCCGGTCATCCAGCTGACGGAAATTTTCCGCCAGTCGATGAAAAGCCTGATTGTCACAAACGCGCACAGCATCGTGCGCGGCGAAATGCCGGTGCTCACAAGAAAGGACAACGACTTTTTCTTCCTGCGCTGTATGGGCAGGGATACGATTTCAAATACCATCGTTGAGCTGTGCAAAACGCGTTTGCCGAACACCTACGGCTATTCCCCGCTCAATGACATCCAGGTGCTTTCCCCCGGCAGGAAGGGCGTGCTCGGCTCAAACGAGCTCAACCAAAAGCTGCAGGCGGCGCTGAACCCGCCGTCCCCGCAGAAAAAGGAGCTTTCGGTCAACGGCCTGACCCTGCGCGAGGGGGATAAGGTCATGCAGGCGCGCAACAATTACGACATACTCTGGTCGCGCGACAACGGCGATAACGGCGACGGCGTATTTAACGGGGACGTCGGCGTACTTTCAGAAATTGGGCGCGGCGGGCAGACCATGAAGGTGCGCTTTGACGACAAGACCGCCGTTTATGATATGGACAGCGCGCTCGATTTGGAGCTCGCGTACGCGGCGACCGTCCATAAAAGCCAGGGCAATGAATTTAACGCCGTCGTGATGCCTATGTACCAGGGACCGGCGCAGCTTTACTACCGCAACCTGCTCTATACGGCGGTAACAAGGGCAAAAAAGCTTTTGATTCTCGTAGGAAACGAAGCGGTTGTCGAGCGGATGGTTCAAAATAACCGCCGGACGCTGCGCTATTCCGGCCTGAAATACTTTTTGCTGCGAGATTAACGAATTGTATTTTTTATGATAAAAATTACTTTAAGTATATATAATTGAGTAACAACAAAAAGTTAAATTTTATAAAAATATACCATTTGTATTTATTTTTTCTATTTAAATACATTAAGTGATTTTTTAAATTTTTATACAAAGGGTAATTAAATGAAGCTGACAGAACTTTTTTTCCCTCCGCGCTGCCCGTTTTGCGGCGCGGTCATCAAGCCGGAGGAGCTGGCCTGTGCGGACTGTTTCGCATTGTTTCCAAAGGAACCCTTTGTCCGCAGGCTCTTTGGCGAAACCTGCGTCGCGCCGTTTCGTTACGACGGGCTTTTCCGCAAAGCGGTCATCCGGTTTAAGTTTTACGGAAAGCGGCAGTACGCCGGGCGGCTTGCGCGCGCGGTTTTTGGGGCGTTGAAAAGGGAATACCCCGATACTGTGTTTAACGCTGTCACCTGCGTCCCGCTTTCCAGAAAACGAAGGCGGGAGCGCGGGTACAACCAGTCGGAGCTGCTTGCAAAGGAGCTGGCAAGGCTGCTTTGCGTCCCTTACCTGCCATTGCTGCAAAAGGAAAAAGACAACCTCCCGCAGCATTCCCTGCCTAAGGGAATGCGCTGTGAAAATGTACGCGGCGTTTATACGTTTTGCGGAAAAAAACAGGATGTTTCGGGCAGGACAATCCTGCTTGTAGACGATATCGTCACGACGGGGAACACATTGCACGAATGCAGCCGTCTCTTAAAGCGCGCCGGTGTGGCAAGCACCGTATGCGCGGCGGTTGCTTCGGTAGAATAGAATGGAAAGCGGTGCTTTTATGGACCTTGATTGTGGGTTTGTACGGGGAGAAAAATGGTTTCGGTACAGGGCGGGCGCAATTATTATAGAAAACGGCTGCATCCTCGTTGCCCGAAACGAAATGGACAATTATTATTATTCCATCGGCGGGGGAGTCCATCTGGGGGAAACGGCTGAGGATGCTGTAAAGCGTGAAGTGCTGGAAGAAACGGGCGTTGCGTACGAGATTGACAGGCTCGCGTTTATCCACGAAAATTTTTTTGACGGCTCAGATTCGCTCGATGGCCTTGACTGCCACGAAATTTCTTTTTATTTCCTGATGAAGCCAAGGGGTACGCAGGAGCTTCACAGCCACAGCTTTACGGATAAGGGCGTGCCGGAGCTTATGCACTGGATTCCGCTTGAGGAGCTGCAAAATTATAAAGCGTTCCCCACGTTTTTTAAGGAAAAGCTGATGAATTTGAGCAATACGGTCGAGCATGTCGTTACCAATGAAAAGGCATAAAAACAGCCGGGAAGCATCGCTTCCCGGCACTTTTCTTTACCGGCCTGGTTTTTATAACCAGGGCTTTATTTTTGTATGCCGTACTGCGCCTGCTTTTCGAGCTGTTCCTCAATGCGCAGCAGGCGGTTATACTTCGCGGTGCGGTCTGTCCGGCACGGCGCGCCCGTTTTAATCTGGCCCGCGTTCACCGCGACGGCAAGGTCGGCAATCGTGGTGTCCTCCGTCTCTCCGCTGCGGTGGGAGATAACGGTTGTGTAGGACGCGCGCTTTGCCGTCTCAATGGCGGCAAGCGTTTCCGTCAGCGTGCCGATTTGGTTGATTTTGACCAGGATTGAGTTGCCCGCCTGCATCGTGATGCCCTGCGTAAGCCGTTCGGTATTGGTAACAAACAAGTCGTCCCCGACCAGCTGTACCTTTTTGCCGAGGCGCCGCGTCATTTCCGCCCAGCCTTCCCAATCGTTTTCGCCCAGCCCGTCCTCGATGGAGACAATCGGGTAGCTGCCAATCAGCTTTTCCCAGTAATCAATAAGCCCGCTGCTTGTCATTTCAGTTTTGCGCTTCGGCAGCGCGTACTTATCGCCCTTTGCCCACTCGCTGCCTGCGGCGTCGAGCGCGATTTTAATTTCGTTTGTATTGTAGCCGGCTTTTTCGATGGCTTTGATAATCAGCTCGATGGCCTCTTCGTCCGCGCCGAGGTCGGGCGCGAAGCCGCCTTCGTCGCCTACGCCCGTACCCTTGCCCATTTCCTTGAGCAGGGCGCCCAGTGTGTGGTAAATTTCACAGCACTGCTGCAGGCCCTTTGAAAAGGTTTTCGCGCCGACAGGCATAATCATAAATTCCTGTATGTCTACGTTGTTTCCCGCGTGCGCGCCGCCGTTCAGGATGTTCATCATCGGGACAGGAAGCGTATGCGCGTACGCTCCGCCGAGATACGCGTAAAGCGGCACCTTGATGGCCTTTGCGGATACCTTGGCAGCCGCGAGCGATACCGCCAGGATGGCGTTCGCGCCTAGCTTCGATTTGTTTTTCGTACCGTCTAGCTCGTTCATCGCGCAGTCGATGTCCATCTGGCACAGCGGGTTCATGCCGCACAGCTTCGGCGCAATCATTTCGTTGATATTGCGCACGGCGTTCATTACGCCCTTGCCCTTGTAACGGGGGGCGTCCGTTTCGCGCAGCTCGTGCGCCTCGTACTCGCCTGTGGACGCGCCGCTCGGGACGCTTGCGCGGGCAGTCGTTCCGCAGTTGAGCGTAATCTCCGCTTCCACGGTTGGGTTTCCTCTGGAATCGATAATTTCCCTGCCTGTAATTCTTTCTATTTTGTGTTCCATAATTGATACCTCCTGCCGTTATTATCCACTCGATGAACCGTATTTATTCCACTTTTTCCGTCAAAACAGGGTAAGCTGACGGTTTATATAGGGCTCCTTATAAGCCCTTATGATGTCGTCCATGCGGGTAAGGAGGCCGGCGCGCTTGCATTCTTCGCGAAAAAAGGCCAAAAGCTCCCTTGCGTGCGGGGAAACGCACTCGTACGCGTCCCCATACGTTTGGATGTACCGCTCCTTAAGCCCCGGAAACTGTTCGTCGAGCTTTTGATAAAACCAGTCCCTTTGATTTGAACGCAGCGTTACGCCGAACTGCGCGTAAATGAACCGCGCGCCGCTTTCTTTCGACATGCGGATGATTTCCGCAATATTATCCTGCGTATCCTCAAGAAAGGGGAGCACGGGCATCAGCAGAAGCCCGGCAAAAATCCCTCGCGAAGCAAGCTCTTTTACAGCCTTGAACCGCTCGCTTGAAGGCGGGGCGTGCGGCTCGACTTTTTGGCACAGCCCGTCGTCTGCGGCGGTTACCGTCATTTTTATGAGTACGGGCGCGTTCTTTTTTATTTCGCACAAAATATCGGCGTCCCGCGCGACAAGCGGGCTTTTCGTTGCGATTGCCACGCCGAAGCCATTGTCGCGGATAAGCGAAAGCGCCCCTCTGGTGAATTCGTATGTTTTTTCAAACGGGTTGTACGGGTCGCTCATGGCGCCCATTCCCACCACGCCCGGACGGCGTTTCGCCTTGAGCTCGCGCGCAAGGATGGTCAATGCGTCTTTTTTTGCGCGTACGGTATCGAACCGTTCGATATGGTAGCACTCGCTGCGGCTGTCGCAGTAAATGCAGCCGTGGCAGCAGCCCCGGTACAGGTTCATATTATAATTGCAGCCGAACCAGCGGTTATTTTCCGCATATCCTGCCGAGAGAATTGTTTTTGCTGTGACCAGTTCCAAAAAAACGCCTCCTTTCGGCAATATTATACATCCAGGCCTTTGCTGCGCGCAAGCCTGGTCAAAAGCTCGCACCTTATCCCAGCCGCCCGTATATATTAATAATAGGTTGCGAACAGAAAGGAAAGGAGATTTGATTTCATGACAACCATTGTATATACAGTAGAGCCAGGCGACACATTATGGGGAATCGCCCAGCATTTCGGCACGACCGTCAACGATATTGCGCGCTACAACGGCCTTGCGTTCCCCGATAAAATATATCCGGGCCAGCAAATCCGTATCCCGTCCGCGCAGACTCAGGTCCCGGTCTGGTACGTTGTACGCCCGGGCGACACGCTATGGACAATAGCCCAGCGTTATGGGCTGACTGTGGAGGGGATTCTCCAGCTTAACAGCATAGACAATCCCGATATGATTTATCCAGGCCGCGTTTTGCGCCTGCGTGCAAGATAATTCATAGAAACGTCCTTTATGCAGCCGCGTAAACGGCGGCTAAGCTTTTCATATCCTACAAAAAAGAGGCTTCGCCCTGGCGGCGGAGCCTCTTGCCGTTATCTGAATTTCAGCGGGATGCTTTTATGTAGCTTCCCGCAATGCGCCCTGTGCAAGACCGAAGCTGATGGTGATGGCATGATCGACCTGGTTCATGGCTGGTTCGTCGAGGCGCCCCATTTTTTCCTTGAGCCGGCGCTTGTCAATCGTCCTGATTTGTTCGAGCAGTACGACAGAATCTTTTAAAAGCCCGCAGTTATCCGCGCCGAGCTGTATATGTGTGGGCAGCTTTGCCTTTGATTGCTGGCTTGTAATCGCAGCGGCAATCACTGTGGGGCTGAAACGGTTGCCGACGTCGTTCTGTACAATCAGCACCGGCCTGACGCCGCCCTGCTCGGAGCCCACGACGGGGCTTAAATCGGCGTAAAAAATATCACCGCGTTTAATATTCATTTTTTCGACCGTTCCTTTCTTACGTAAACAATATTCAAAACGTATTTTTATCTGTTTTGAAAACAGGGATTGGCCGTTCCCTGTTATTTTCGGTTGGAGTAATTACCCTCGTTCATATATTTGCCAGCTTGAACGGGGGTTATACATTACCCTTTCCATAATATTAAAGGAAAATGAATTTTGACACTCGGTTCTATCGCGCCTTTGCTTTGCATAAACAAAACCAGCCGCGAACGGGGGGAGAAAAAAATACCCATAATTTAAAAGGAAGGCGTGCAGGAAATTGGAAGGCATTCTTCACGGCGATTTTGTTGCATTTTGTTGCCTTTTTTGTTATGATATAAAATAATTGTAAACAGCAAGAACGTGTTTGCAGGAAACAGCTTTTTAGAAAAACAGGATAAAAGGACGATTCTTTATGAAATATTGCGCCCATTGCTGCACCCTATTTGAAAGGGGAGCAATTTGCCCCGACTGTAAGCGGGAGCTTAGAAAAGAAATTAAGGAAAGCGACCCGGTCACGGTCATCCGCGCGGACGGCTTTGAGCGGGAGCGCATTGTCGCGGCGCTTAGAGATAACGGCGTGCCGTGTATTGAGCAGTTCGATAAAAAGGAGCGTTCCGCCGACGCGGTGACGGGCAAGCTTGCGGCGAAGGTGAAAATAGAGGTTCCCTTTGCAGCCTTAGAGCAGGCAAGGGACATTTTAGTCGGAATCGGCGCGGTAAAGCTCGCGGGGGAAAAGGTGCTGGAGAACGGCAATATGCCCTCCGGGGCATTAGAAAGCGGTACGAAAACATTTGAATACAGCCATACGCCGGTACAGCAAAAGAAAAAAGGCAAAAAGAAACGAAAAGAAAAAGAGCCAAAGCCAGAACCCCAATGGGAAGAGATGAGCCGTACAAAACGAAACGTCGTTCGTATTGTTTCCGTAATTCTGTTTATTATTGTGGTTTCGCTCGTCGTCTTCGGCACCGATTTCATCACTGGCCTGGTCAAAGAATTATTCTGATTTTCAGGAGGTATACTATAATGAGCCATATCAATACAAAATGCGTGCAGTCCGGCTACGAGCCGCAGAATGGGCAGTCCAGGGTCGTTCCCATCTGCCAGAGCACAACATATAAATACGACAGCGCCGAAACCATGGGAAAGCTCTTCGATTTGGAGGAGGACGGCTTTTTCTATACGCGCCTTGCAAACCCGACGCTCGACGCGGTAGAAAAGAAAATTGCCGACCTTGAGGGCGGCGTCGGCGCGATGCTCACCTCGGCGGGGCAGGCGGCTTCGCTTATTTCCGTTACGAATATCTGCCACGCGGGCAGCCACGTTGTCTGCGCAAGCGCGGTTTACGGCGGCACGTTCAACCTGTTCCATAAAACCCTGCGCGAGCTGGGCATTGAGTTTACCTTTATGGCACCGGATGCAACGGAAGAGGAAATTATGGCGGCATTCAGGGAAAACACCAGGGCGGTCTTTACGGAAAGCCTTGCGAACCCCGCGCTCGTCGTGACAGATATCGAGATGTACGCGCGCTGCGCGCATGCGCACGGTGTGCCGCTGATTGTAGACAACACGTTCCCAACGCCTATAAACTGCCGCCCGTTTGAACACGGAGCGGATATCGTGGTGCATTCCACCTCCAAATATATGGATGGGCATGCGGTCGCGCTCGGCGGTGTGGTTGTGGACAGCGGTAAATTCGATTGGAAAAACGGAAAATTCCCCATGCTGACGACGCCGGACGATACGTACCACGGCGTTGTATACACCGAGCATTTCGGCCCAGCCGCCTATATTGCAAAGGCACGCGTGCACCTGATGCGCGATTTTGGCGCGCAGGCGTCCCCGCAAAACGCGTTTTTACTCAATTTGGGGCTGGAAACGCTCCACCTGCGCATGGCGCGCCACTGCGAAAACGCGCAGAAGCTGGCGGAATTTTTACAGCAGAGCGATAAAATTGAATGGGTCAACTACCCGGGGCTTAAAGACAATAAATATTACGAGCTTGCACAGAAGTACATGCCGCAGGGCAGCTGCGGCGTCATCTCCTTTGGCGTACGGGGCGGCAGGAAAGCCGCCGAAAAGCTGATGGAAGGGCTTAAAATCGGCGCGATTGTCGTCCACGTGGCGGACGTGCGTACCTGCGTGCTCCATCCCGCGAGCACGACGCACCGCCAGATGAACGACGAACAGCTTGAGGAAGCGGGTATCAGCCCGAACATGATACGCCTTTCCGTCGGCATTGAGGACATCGGCGATTTAATCGGGGACTTCAGGCAGGCTCTGGAAAGAGTTTGATTCACACATGTTTAAATGTAAGAAATTTACCATCATATACGGGCATTACGGCTGCGGCAAAACGAATTTATCGTTAAACCTGGCGCTTATGCTTGCAAGGGAAGGAAACCCGGTAACGCTTGTCGATTTGGACATTGTAAACCCGTATTTCCGCAGCAGCGACTATAAAGGGCTGTTTGAAGGGCTGGACGTTGAGGTTGTAAGCCCGCAGTTTGCGGGCACCAACCTCGACCTGCCTTCTCTGCCGGCGGAAATCTATTCGGTTTTTAACCAGGCCGGCCGGTATGTCATAATGGATATCGGCGGGGACGACGCGGGCGCGTACGCGCTGGGGCGTTTTGCCGGGCAGATAGAAAGCCTTGCGGATTATGAGGCGTATTACGTCGTCAACAAATACCGCGCGCTTACCCAATCTCCGCAGGAGGCGGCCGGGATGCTCTCCGAAATAGAGGCGGCTTCGCGCGTCAAAGCGACGGGTATTATCAACAATTCACATTTGCAGGGGCTGACCACCGCGGAGGATATTTTGGCCTCCGCCGCTTACGCGCAGCGGACCGCGGCGGCGCTTTCCCTTCCGCTTGTTATGACCACTGCGCCGAAAGACGTGGCGCAGGAGCTCGAAGGGAAGATTGAAGGGCTTTACCCTGTTGAGGTAATCGTCAGGCCGCCGTTTGAATGAGAAAACAATCATATTTTAAATAGAGAGAACCGGTAAAGGAGGAATATCAATGCCGAGAATCATCGTCAACGAAGACGTATGTAAGGGCTGCGGGATGTGTGTTTACGCATGTCCTAAGAAAATCATCGCCCTTACAAAAGACAAAATCAACGCGAAGGGCTACCATCCCGCGCGCCTGATGAAGCCGGAGGAGTGCATCGGATGCAAATCCTGTGCGACAATGTGCCCCGACGTCGCCATTACAGTAGAAAGATAAGGGGCGCATGGCCCAGGAAAGGATTGAACAGCACAATGGCAGAACGGTTTTTAATGAAAGGCAACGAAGCGCTTGCTGAAGCCGCCATCCAGGCGGGGTGCAAGCATTTCTTCGGTTATCCGATTACCCCGCAGACGGAGCTTGCCGCCTATATGTCGAAGCGGATGCCGAAAATCGGCGGTACATACCTGCAAGCGGAATCTGAGATTGCCGCGGCGAATATGGTACTGGGCGCGGCAAGCGCAGGCGTACGCGCGATGACGAGCTCCAGCTCGCCTGGCATCAGCTTAAAAACAGAAGCGATTTCCTATATGGCGGGCAGCGATGTTCCCGCCTTGATTATAAACGTCCAGCGCGGCGGCCCGGGACTGGGCGGAATCCAGCCGTCCCAGGCGGACTATTGGCAGGCCACGAAAGCGCCGGGCCACGGCGATTTCCAGGTGCTCGTGTTTGCGCCGGCTACCGTGCAGGAAATGGTCGACCTTGTCGGCACGGCGTTCGACCTTGGAGACAAGTACCGTATGCCCGCCATGATTCTGGCGGACGGTATGCTCGGCCAGATGATGGAGCCGGTTGAAATTCCCGACAATCCCCGTACAGACCTGCCCGAAAAGCCATGGGCGACCGACGGCCACAAGGGGAAAAGGGAGCATAATGTCATCAATTCGCTCTATCTTACCCCGCAGGCGCTGGAGCAGCTCTCTATTGAGCGCTTCAAGCGTTATGAGGTCGTCAAGGAAAACGAGCAGCGGGCCGAGGAATATTTGACGGACGACGCGGATATTATCGTCGTCGCGTACGGCGCATCCTCCAGGGTTGCGCACAGCGCGGTTGACAGCGCGCGCGAAAAGGGCATGAAGGTCGGGCTTATCCGGCCGATTACCCTCTGGCCGTTCCCGACTGACGCGCTTAAGAAGGCGGCAAAAACAGCAAAGAGCTTCCTTTGCGTTGAAATGAGCATGGGCCAGATGGTCGATGACGTCAGGCTTGCAATCGAATGTAAGCGCCCCGTTACCTTCTTCGGCAGGACGGGCGGCGTTATACCGACCCCCGCTGAAATTTTGAATGAAATTGAAAAGCTTGGAGGTGCAGAGTAATGGCAGTCGTTTTTGAAAAACCGAAATCCCTGACAGACGTGCCGTTCCATTACTGCCCCGGCTGTACGCACGGTATTGTGCACAGGCTGATAGCAGAGGTCATGGATGAGCTTGAAATCGAGGGTATCACAGTCGGCGTTGCTCCGGTCGGATGTGCCGTTATGAATTACGATTACTTTTCCTGCGATATGGTGCAGGCTCCGCACGGGCGCGCGCCGGCCGTTGCGACGGGGCTAAAGCGCGCAAAGCCCGATAATATTATCTTTACCTACCAGGGTGACGGCGACCTTGCGGCAATCGGTACGGCTGAAACCGTTCACGCGGCGACAAGGGGCGAAAACATTACCGTCATCTTCATCAATAACGCAATTTACGGTATGACGGGCGGCCAAATGGCCCCGACCTCCCTGCCAAACCAGGTCACGCAGACCACGCCCTACGGCAGGGACGTAAACACAGCCGGCTACCCAATCCGCGTATGCGAGCTGCTCTCGACGCTCGACGGCGTGGCGCTTGCACAGCGCACCTCGGTCGACTGCGTGAAGAACGTGAACCAAACGAAAAAAGCCATTAAAAAGGGCTTCCAGAACCAGATAGACAAAAAGGGCTTTTCCCTGATTGAAATCGTTTCGACCTGCCCGACAAACTGGGGCATGTCGCCTGTTGAGGCGCTCGGCTGGCTGCGGGAGAACATGCTGCCGTATTATCCGCTGGGCGTTTACAAGGATGAGGAGAAGGGGGCAAGGCTCAAATGAGTAAGAATTATAATATGCTGCTTGCGGGCTTCGGCGGACAGGGAATCCTGTTCGCCGGCAAGGTCATCGCGTACGGCGGCCTGATGGATGAAAAGGAAATTTCCTGGCTGCCCTCCTATGGGCCGGAAATGCGCGGCGGCACCGCCAACTGCAGCGTCTGCATCAGCGACACGCCGGTCGGTTCCCCCCTGGTGCTCACGCCGAACGTGCTCGTTGCAATGAACCTGCCGTCGCTCGATAAATTTATTGGGAGCGTCGAGCCGGGCGGGACGGTCATCATCGACAGCTTTTTGATTGACAAAAAAATTGAACGCGGCGATGTGAACGTTTTTTATGTCCCCGCGACAAGGCTCGCGGAGGAAAACGGGCTCAAGGGGCTTGCGAATATTATCCTTGTCGGCAAGCTGTTTAAGGAAACCGCATTCTGCTCGGACGAGGCGCTCGACAGGGCAATCCAGAAGAGCGTGCCGAAGAGCAAGGCGCATTTGCTCGACGCGAACCGGAAAGCCATCCGGATTGGCATGGAATACAAGGGCTGACCCATACATATTGCAGAGGTGAACATAACATGAAAAAGATTGCGGCGCTTATTCTGGCGCTTTTACTGTGTACGGCTATCCTTGCGGGCTGCGGGGACAGCGGGAATACTTCCTCAGGCGGTTCTTCCGCCAACAGCGCGGCTTCCCAGGACGGGGAGAAAAAGAAAATCGGGATTGTGCAGATTTCAGACCACGCATCCCTGAACACCATCCGCGACGCGACAATCGAGCAGCTCGGAAAGCTCGGCTACAAGGACGGAGAGACGGCTGAAATCGAGGCGCTTTCCGCGCAGGGAGAGGCTGCGAACGTCACGACGATACTCAACAATTTCGTGTCCGGCGGCAAGGATATTGTCATTGCCATCACGACTCCGGTTGCTTCCGCGGCGCTCAATATTGCAAACGAGGTACCCGTCGTGTTCTCGGCGGTCAGCGACCCGGTTGCGACAAAGCTTACCACAAGCCTGGAAAAGCCCGATAAAAACGTTACGGGTACGAGCGACGCAGTGCCTGTAGAGCGCATTCTCGACATGGCTCTTGAGCTTACGCCGAACATAAAGACCCTCGGGTTGCTCTATAACAACGGCGAGGCAAGCAGCGTTTCGAACATTGCCGCGGCAAAGGAATACTGCGATAAAAACGGGCTGAAATACGTGGAAGCGGGCGTTACCACCTCAACCGAGGTACAGCAGGCGGCGCAGTCGCTTGTGACGAAATGCGACGCCATTTTTACGCCGACCGACAACACGGTTGCCGACGCGATGACAGTGCTTGCGCAGATTACAAAGGACGCGAAGATTCCTTGCTATGTCGGCGCGGATTCCATGGTAAAGGACGGCGGCTTTGCAACCATCGGCATCAAGTACGAGGACCTCGGTATTGAAACGGCGAATATGGCCGACAAGGTTTTGAAGGGCGCGCGGGTTTCGGATATCCCCATTAAGGTGTTTGACGACTTGAGCACCTATGTCAATACCGACACGGCGAAGGCCATCGGCGTGGAAATCCCGGAAAGCATTTTAAAGAATGATAAAACTGTGATATTCCCGCAGGGATAACACAGAGAAACGGAGGAATCCCTGTGCTTGGGATTCCTCCCGTTTACTCATAACGCTGCGGCAAACCGCTTGAGGCTTCTTCTTTTTATCCTTTTCAAACGGCTTGCCGCGGCGTTTGTCCAATTTACAGCAAAGGACGGTACCGCCCATGCAATATTTAACGCTTGGCCTCGGCTCGCTTGAGGAGGGGCTGATTTACGCAATTATGGCGGTGGGGATTTTCGTCTCCTTCCGCATACTCGATATTCCCGACCTGACGGTTGACGGAAGCTTTATCACCGGCTCAGCCGTTTCCATTATGGTAACGCAGGCGGGGCTTCCCGTGCTCGGTATTTTCGCCGCGATGGCGGCGGGCGCGCTCGCGGGCTGTATAACGGGGCTTTTACATACAAAGCTCAAGGTGCAGCCGATTCTGGCGGGCATCCTCACCATGACGGGGCTTTACTCCATCAACCTGATGATTTTAGGCGATAACCCGACGGTTTCCGTGTTCGGGCAGGATACCATTTTCACGCCGCTGCTGAACGCCGCGCAGTCGTGGGCGCCGGAGCTTACCAGTGTAATGAAAAAGGCGGGCGTGCTGCCAATCATCCTGCTGGTTCTGGTCGTTGTGACGATTATCCTGTATTGGTTTTTAAAGACACAGCTTGGCATGTCCCTGCGCGCAACGGGCGACAATGTCGAGATGGTCAACGCGTCGTCAATCAATTCCGACGCGATGAAAATACTCGGCCTTGCGATTGCAAACAGCCTCGTCGCCCTGAGCGGCGCGGTGCTTGCGCAGGACCAGAACTTTGCCGACGCGAAGGCGGGCACCGGTATGGTCGTCATCGGGCTTGCGTCCATCATCATCGGCGAAGCCATCTTTGGAAGGCGAAGCGTGCTCAATAACATCGTTTCGGCTATCCTCGGCGCAATCCTTTACCGCGTCGTCATTACGGTCGTATTCCAGCTCGGTATGCCCGCGAGCTATTTAAAGCTTTTGTCCGCGGTAATTGTGGCGATTGCGCTTGCCGTACCGATTGTGGGAGCAAATGTAAAGAAACGGAGGAAGAGACATGCTGAAGCTTGATAACGCCTCCATTACCTTTTACGCGGGGACCGTCAATGAGCGCAAGGCGCTCGACCATGTATCGCTCCACCTGAAAAAGGGGGATTTCGCGACCGTTATCGGTTCAAACGGCGCGGGCAAATCGACGATGCTCAACGCAATCTCCGGCACCTATACGCTTGACAGCGGTAAAGTCATACTCGACGGGGCGGAGGTCACAAGCCAGAAGGAGCACAAGCGCGCGCGTTTTATCGGGCGGCTGTTCCAGGACCCGCTCAAGGGGACCGCGCCGAATATGACGATTGAGGAAAACCTGTCCCTGGCGTACAGCCGCGGCAGCCGGAGGGGGCTTTCCATGGGCATCAAAAAGCAGGACGCGCAGATGTTCCGTGAAATCCTGTCCCAGCTCGATTTGGGGCTGGAGGACCGGCTGAAATCAAAGGTTGGGCTGCTTTCCGGCGGGCAGCGGCAGGCGCTTACCCTTTTGATGGCGACCATCGTTACGCCAAAGCTTCTGCTGCTTGACGAGCACACGGCGGCGCTCGACCCTAAAACGGCAAACCAGGTGATGGAGCTGACGGAAAAAATCATCGGCGAGCACCAAATCACCACGCTGATGGTCACACACAACATTAAGGACGCGCTCCACACGGGCAACAAGACGATTGTGATGAGCGCAGGTAAAATTGTGCTGATTCTCGAGGGAAAAGAACGCGAGCAGATGACCGTACCTGAGCTGATGAAGCTCTATTCGGCCAATGCGGACGACGAGTTTACCGATAAAATGCTGCTTGACTGATAAAATGAATCCGCCGGAAAACCGGCGGATTTTTTGAAAGGATTCAATATGGAAAAGAAGTACAGCGCGATTATATGGGATTATAACGGCACGCTTATCGACGACGTGCACACGGCGCTTTTGTCTGTTAACGATATCCTGCGAAGGCGGTCGATGGAGCCAATTACAATAGAGCAGTATTACAGCTACATCGGCACGCCGATTACAAAGTTTTATGAACGCCTGTTCGATTTGAACGAGGTGCCGTTCGATACGCTCGCGCGGGAATTCGCGCAGGGCTACGACAAGCATTTACCGGAAGAACCGCTGATGGCAAACGCGCGGCTGGTTTTGGCGCTTGCGCGCGACATGGAGCTAAAGCAGGTGATATTGTCCTCATCCCACAGGGAAGAGATTGCAAAGTCCTTAAACCGGCTTAATATCGCGCATTATTTCGACTGCGTATCGGGCGCGGACGATTACGAGGCTTCTTGCAAGGCACAGCGCGGCAGGCAGGTGCTGGAGCGTTTGCGTATTGCGCCCGAAAGGGCGGTGCTTGTAGGCGACAGCCTGCACGATTATACCGTTGCGCGGCAGCTCGGCACAGACTGCGTGCTTCTCGCCAAGGGGCACCAGGGGAGGGCGGATTTGCTGACCGCCGGCGTTCCCGTTATCGATGATTTGTTGGAGCTAGGCGCTTTGCTATAAGAGAACCTTTTTAAGGTTCTCTTATTATCTTTTTTCATTTTTTATCGAACGTAACGTTTCTTTTTCTGCTTTTGAAACGCTGCGTTTCTTTTTTTGCATTTTGAAGCCATCTGCTTCTTGTTTTTTTGAAGCATCCTGCTTCTCTCTTTTTATTTGAAACGTCCCGTTTCTTTTTTATTGAATAAAGCTTTCTGCTTCTTGGATTTCTTGATAAAACTTTATATGTTTTAATCAAAAGGGAAAAACAATCCGCTGTTTTTCCCTTTTGTAAACCCTTTTCGTCGGTACAAGGGAACCCTTTCGATGGGTTCCCTTACGGCTTACGGGCGGCGAAGCATCGCGCCGCCCTCCGCCTATCCCTCCACAGCCGATTCAAGGAGCAAAGCCCCTTGAAAATCCCCCTAAGAGATAACTATCCGTTTCGTTTTATGTCTGGGGGTGTAGGAGAAAAAGTACGGGATGTCTCTGCGCCGCGCTTTCGCGGGTGCGGTACTTTTTACGTTTTGTTAACAATTGAATAAATTTCACACAACATTATGTCGTTTATTTATGTATCAGACTAAATACAATGTATAATCATAACAGGCTGCAAAAGGGGAGTAAATGAGAAAAATAAAAGATGAGGATTTAAATGACTTGTTTTTCTATCAAAAGCAGTTATCTTTTCTTATGGGGTGATAAGCATGGAAAAATTAAAAGATATTGACGAGGAATTGAGAATTATGTCAAAGAACTTTAAAAAGCTGCGCTTGGGAAAAGGATTAACGATTATGCAGTTATCAAAGCTTACGGGGGTGAAACCTGTTGTGCTTAGGGAAATGGAGCACAGCAGCGGGGATTTTGGTGTTGAACATTTTATGACGGTATGCAATTTCTATGGATTAAAGCCTTCTGAATTGTTTCATCCGCTTGAACCAAAGAAAGCGGATGAAACAGAAAAATGAACTGTAATTGTACAAAGTACCGCACTCATGAAAAACTCCGCGCTCATATGTACTCATCCAACGAGGAATGCCGAGCGCCAAGAAAGTACCGCATCCGCGAAGTACTCCGCGCGAAGGCGCGGCACTGAAGCGTCCCGCAGTATCTGTTCTACGCCCCCAGACTTAAAACGAGGAACGGATAGTTTCGTCTTAGGGGGATTTTCAAGGGGCTTCGCTCCTTGAATCGGCTGCGGAGGGATAGGCGGAGGGCGGCGCGATGCTTTGCCGCCCGTAAGCCGTAAGGGAACCCATCGAAAGGGTTCCCTTGGAAAAGCGCTCGAAGAGGGGTTACAAAGGGGAGGAACAGCCGCAACTGTTCTCTCCCCTTTGATTGAACATAAAAGTTTTATGAAAGAAACCAAGAAACGGTACGTTTCTCAAAAACCCAAGAAGCAGGTTGCTTCAAAAATATGAAAAAGAATAAGGGGATTGGAATAATGCATTTTCCCCCTCTTTTTCTCATAGAAAAAAAGAGGAGAACCATTGCTTTTGCGGTTGACAAACGCACCTGCGTGTGATATGCTTTTTACATAGGATTGTTAAATTATTAACAAAGATTTTGCACAAAAAACAGCCGTGAATTTTGGAAAGGGAAAGAAGCAAAGGTCCTTGCTTTTCCATTGACTAAATGAAAATAACTGATAGAATGATAACCGGAGAATCAAACGATTTTTGACGAAAAGGGGTGAAATCTATCATGAAGGTATACGTATGTGTGGGAAGCTCCTGCCATCTGAGAGGCTCGTACGACATCATCAACCTGATGAAGGAAAGGCTCGAGGAAAACGGCCTGGCCGATAAGGTTGAGCTGAGCGCCGCGTTCTGCCTGGGAAAATGTACGGAGGGTGTTTCCGTCAAGGTGGACGATGAAATTATATGCGGCGTAAGCAAGGATAACTTCGACGAAATGTTCAATACATATATTCTGCAAAAGCAGGGCAAGTAACGGCTTTTAAAATTCGGCGCAGATAAGGGGGAGCCGCTTTGGGCGATTGTATCCAGCTAAGAAAATCAAACTGTAAGAACTGCTATAAATGTATCCGTAACTGTCCGGTCAAGTCGATTCGGTTTGCGGGCAACCAGGCGCATATCGTAAAGGATGAATGCATCCTGTGCGGCATGTGTTTTGTTGCGTGTCCGCAGAACGCAAAGGAAATCCGCAACGACGTCGGCAGGGCAAAGGAGCTGATTGCAAGCGGAAGGCCTGTCTATGTGAGCGTTGCCCCGTCGTTTACGGCAAATTATAACGGCGTGAATATCGCCTCCTTTGAACAGTCGATGAAAAAGCTCGGCTTTGCCGGCGCGTCTGAAACGGCAATCGGCGCGACCATCGTAAAAAAGCATTACGACGAAATGGTCGGCAGCGCAAAGCACGGCGTCATCATTTCCTCCTGCTGCCATTCTATCAATACGCTGATACAAAAGTATTACCCGCAGGCGCTCCCGAACCTTGCGCGGGTACTGTCGCCCATGCAGGCGCATTGTACGCAGATTAAAAAAGAGCATCAAGACGCGTACACCGTGTTCATCGGCCCATGCATTTCCAAAAAGGACGAGGCGGAGCAGTATCCCGGCATCGTTGACTGCGTGCTTACCTTCGAGGAGCTTACTGAGTGGATGAACCAAGAGGGGATTGCGTTTGAACAGGCACAGGACAAGGTTACGGGCGGCAAGGCAAGGCTTTTCCCGACGACCGGCGGCATCCTGCGCAGTATGGCCTGCGACAACCCTGATTACAGCTACCTTGCCATCGACGGCGTGGAGAACTGTATGAATGCGCTCAAGGATATTATAGCGGGCAGGATTACGAACTGTTTTATCGAAATGTCCGCCTGTGTGGGCAGCTGCGTCGGCGGCCCGGCGATGGATAACCCGCACAAGGAGCCGGTGCGCGACTTTATGGCGGTCGACCGGTACGCGCCGAAAACAGAGGACTTTTCTATCTCGATGCCCAAGGAGAGCGAGCTCAAAAAAGACATGGCCTTTGTCGGGCTGAACCGGCAGATGCCCGGTTCCAAGGCGATTGAGGAAATCCTGCGCAAAATGGGCAAGACAAAGCCCGAGGACGAATTAAACTGCGGCTGCTGCGGCTACAATACCTGCCGTGACAAGGCGGTCGCCGTCTATTTCGGCAAGGCAAACCTGACAATGTGCCTGCCTTATTTGATTGAAAAGGCGGAATCCTTCTCAGACATCATCATCAAAAACACGCTCAACGGCATTATGGTATTGAGCGAAAACCTGGAAATCCAGCAGATTAACGCCGCCGCGCGCAAAATTTTGAACGTCGGCAGGGTACAGGACGTCATGGGCGAGCCGGTCGTGCGCCTTCTCGACCCGCTTCCGTATATCCAGGTGCTGAACGACGGCAGGAATGTGCACGACAAGCGCATCTATCTTGCAGAATACGATAAATACGTCGAGGAGTCCATCCTCTATGACAGGAGCTTCCATATCCTCATCAGCATTATGCGCGACGTGACCGATGAAGAAAAGCAGAAGGCGCAGAAGGAGTCGATGAGCAGGAACACGGTGGAAATCGCGGACAAGGTGATTGAGAAGCAAATGCGCGTCGTGCAGGAGATTGCTTCCCTGCTCGGCGAAACGACGGCGGAGACGAAAATTGCCCTGACCAAGCTGAAGGAGTCGTTGCGCGATGAATAACCTGTGCACCGAAATCGGATACCACAGCCTTATAAAGCACGGCGAACAGCTGTGCGGCGACCATGTAGAGGTCGTAGAGCAGGGAGAAAACAGCTTCGTCATGGTGCTTGCCGACGGTTTGGGCAGCGGCGTCAAGGCAAATATCCTTGCGATGCTGACCTCGAAAATCATCTCTACGATGATGGCGGCGGGATTAGGCATTGAGGATTGTGTGGAAACGATAGCCTCTACCTTGCCCGTGTGCGAGGTGCGCAAGGTAGCGTATTCCACGTTTACCATCATACGCATCGTAGACAATGAAGAGGCGGAAATTATTCAATACGACAACCCCCATGTTATCTTCCTGCGCGACGGGAAGAACGTGGAATACGATAAAACGTTAACGGAAATCGGCGGCAAGCAGATTTACAAATCAAAAATCAGTTTACAGGAAAACGATGTGTTTATCGCCATGAGCGACGGCGCGATATACGCGGGCGTCGGCAAGACGATGAACTTCGGCTGGCAGCGCGAGCATATCGTCGAGTTTATGGAAAAGCTCTACGACAGCGAGTACACCGCGAAAACGCTCTGCACGCTGCTGCTTGACGAATGCGACAGGCTGTACGCAGGGGAGCCGGGCGACGACACAACCATCGGCGCGCTCAAAATACGAAGGCGCTCGCCGGTAAATCTCCTTATTGGCCCGCCGGTCGACCCGAAGGACGTAAACAAGATGATGGCGCTTTTCTTTGCAAAGGAGGGCAAGCACATCGTAAGCGGCGGTACAACTTCTAAGCTTGCGGCCGAATATTTGGGTAAGCCGATGCAAGCGCAGATTGATTACCTCGACCCGGAAATCCCCCCGACTGCGAAAATTGAGGGCATAGACCTGGTAACGGAGGGCGTTATTACCATCAGCCGGGTGCTTACCTATGCGAAAAGCTATTTGGAGAACAACGAGTTTTATTCCGACTGGAGCTTTAAGCAGGACGGCGCGTCACAAATATCGCGTTTGCTTTTTGAAGAAGCGACGGACATCAACTTTTATGTAGGCAGGGCGGTCAACCCCGCGCACCAGAACCCGAACCTGCCAATCAATTTCAATATTAAGATGAATTTAATCAGCGAGCTGAGCGAATGCCTCAAAAAGATGGGCAAGCGCATTAAGGTCAGCTACTTTTAAGGATACGGCACCAGGGGAAGCATGGGCTTTCGTGCGGAAAGGAAGGTATTGCAGATGAGAAAATTTGATACGAAGGTACAGTACTTAAAATATAAGGTGTTACGGGAGGTTGCACGCCACGCCTTCAACGATACGCTGCTCGAAAGCTTTAACGATATCGCGAAGGTCATCGTCAAGGGACCCAAGCCCACCATGCGCTGCTGTATCTATAAAGAAAGGGCGATTGTCGGCGAGCGTATGAAAATCGCGATGGGCGGCGACAAAAGCAACCCGAACGTCATCGAGGTTATCGACATTGCCTGCGACGAATGCCCGGAGGGCGGATATATCGTCACCGAGGACTGCCGCGGCTGTATTGCGCACCGCTGTGAAGACGTCTGCCGCCGGGGCGCAATTACATTCGACGAGCACCAGAAGGCGCATATCGATAAATCAAAATGCGTCGAATGCGGACAATGCGCGAAGGTCTGCCCATACAGCGCGATTGCAAACCACAAGCGCCCGTGTGAGCGTGCCTGCAAGGTCAAGGCAATCGGCGTGAACGAAGAGACAAGAGCCGCGAAAATCAATTACGACAAATGTATTTCCTGCGGCGCTTGTGCCTATCAGTGCCCGTTCGGCGCAATCGACGATAAATCGTTTATCCTGGAAGTAATCAAGCTCATCAAGGAGAGCGAGAACAATACGAAATATAAGCTGTACGCCGTAGTCGCGCCGTCGATTTCCAGCCAGTTCAGCTACGCAAAGCTTGGGCAGGTTATCTCCGGCATTAAGCAGCTCGGCTTCTACAGCGTAATCGAGGCCGCCTGGGGCGCTGATATGGTCGCCTACGCGGAGGCGCAGGAGCTTGCCGAAAAGGGCTTTCTTACAAGCTCGTGCTGCCCTGCGTTCGTGGACTATATCAAAAAGCAGTTTCCAAGCCTCGAGGAAAACATCTCCCACAACCTTTCCCCAATGGCGACGATTGCAAAGTATATGAAGGATGCCGATGAGGATATCAGGATTGTATTCATCGGCCCGTGTACGGCCAAGAAAATGGAATTCAGGCAGGAGCGCGTTCGCCCGTATATCGACAGCGTCATCACGTTTGAGGAGCTTCAGGCGCTGATTGACAGCCGCGATATCGATATTTCTTCCCTTGACGAGGACGTGCTCGACAACGCCTCTTATTACGGCAGGATTTTCGCCCGCAGCGGCGGCCTTTCAGACGCTGTCGCGCAGGCGCTGAAGGAACAGGGCAACGGAGAATTTGAGCTCAACGCGGTCGCCTGTGACGGAATTGAGGAATGCCGTACGGCGCTGTTAAAGGCCTCAAAGAAGGTACTGCCGAATAACTTTATAGAAGGTATGGCGTGCGTCGGCGGATGCATCGGAGGCGCGGGCTGCCTGACGCATGGCGCAAAGGATAAAAGCCAGGTGGACGCCTACGGCAGGGAAGCATACGAAAAAACCATCAGCGACGCCATCGGCGTGCTGGAATAAAAATTAGATATGCTTGATAAAAGACGCGGGAATGGCGCAGCCATTCCCGCGTTTTACGGTAAATTATTATATCGATATCGGAGGCTGGGATGGCAGACGGTTTCGATTACGCCTGCCAGATTCATCTGCAATACGTATATTTTTCATTTCAATCAAAAAAATACAAAATTGAAACAATTGTACAAACCTGTAACTTTATCCAAAAGAAAGCGTTACAATTCAGTAAATATTCACACTAGCATTCCACGCTTTGGGTGTGGTAGAATATTACATGCAGTATTAAAGTAACGTTTTTTACTCCAAAATTCGACTATTTGTTTAATTTGTGGTTGGTGTTGTATATGGTTAAAACAAAACGGCTCGTTGCTTTTTATCTTGCCGCGATGGTGTTGTTAACAGGTTTGTTCTTTATTTTTACCCTTCCGGCGCAAAGCGCGACGTTTACCGCGCGCCTGTCTGCCCCGGCGGGCAGCAACAAATATTATTACAACGCGGATTATAATATTTTCTATGCGGCGGGCTACGGTATGCCGAACTGCACAGCTTATGCATACGGCAGGGCGTATGAAATCCTCGGCTCCCGTCCGAACCTATGCCCGTACAATGCGGGGGAATGGTGGAGCTATAACATTAAAAACAAGCTCTATGCATACGGCCAAACGCCTAAGCTTGGCGCTGTCGCATGCTGGGATAATTATGATTCAGATACAGGCCATGTTGCGGTTGTTGAGCAGATATCGGGAAAGAACGTTACGTTCTCCGAATCCGCATATGGCTCGACGAACTTCTTCACCCAGACGGTCAGCACGGACGACAGCCACATGGGGTACAGCCGGTACCGTTTTCTCGGCTATATTTATATTGGGGAATTCAGTGATTCCTCCAATAATCAAAACACACCTGCACCGGCACCCTCTCAAAAAATCAAAACTGAGGTCTGGAAGGTTGCTTCAAGCGATGGCCTGAACCTGCGTTCAGCGGCAGGGACAAGCAGTACGAGGCTTGCTACAATTCCTAATAACGCAGCGGTTAAAATTACAGAAAAAAAGGATGCGGAAGGCTATACGTGGGGCAAAACCACCTATAACGGGAAAACAGGATGGTGTGCGCTCAATTATGCGAAGAAGGCCGGCCTGCTCGGCGACGTGGACCAAAACGGGAAGATTGAGGTAAATGACGCAATCCTTCTCCAGAAATATATTGGCAAGACTGTGAACCTGAACGCAACGCAAAAGCTTCTGGCCGATGCGACGGGCGCGGGCAAATACAGCACACAGGATGTCATGCAGATTCAAAAATATTTGGGCGGGTATCTCCTGGCGCTTTAATTTTATAAAACAAAAGGACGGCAAAAGCCGTCCTTTTTTGCTGCCTTTTAACTGGCTGCGGTTGTTTTTTTGCAAGGATATTCTGCGCCATCAGGACGTCCGCTACAGACAGTATGCCGTCTTTATTTAAATCAGCAACGTCGTCTATAATATCCTTATCGATGTTGACCATGTTTGCGATGTGCTTCTGCATATCTATAATATCCGAAACGGTGAGCACACCGTCGCCGTCAATATCTCCGCCGGTTTCTTCCTTGGAAACAACGGCTTTAATTACGAGTGTTCCGCCGATGTCATCGTTCTGCTCCCTTTTATAAAATTCCATCAGCTCTGTCGCTTTTCCTTCAAGAAACAAATAGCTGTCGCCTTTTTTCGTATCGGGTAAAAACGTAATCCTGCCTGCTGTCGTATTTTCAAGCCATTCTCCTACGCCGAGGGAGCAGCTCCGGCCTGTGCCGGCGGCGTCTATGGTTACACCGATAGCCGCTTTTCCTTCGGGCGCTTCAAAACGCTTTGTCCCGCAGTTGATATATCCGCTGTAAGGAACAGTACCCTTAGCAAGCTCAAGCCATTTTCCGGTATCCTCCGTGGGAATTCCGTTTTGAAGCGGGATATAATGTACAGTGTATTGCGCCCCGGCGCATTCGCTTTCAAATATAACCTGTTCAACCCTGTTACAGCCGCCGGAAAAATCAAACACATTAGAATATGTAATTTTGTTTTGATAGTTTTTATTGCCGTTTTCCTCCTTATAAACGGTCATGTCCCAGGTCGCGCCGTATATTTCATTTTGGAGCAGCCGCCAGCTGCGCTTGATTTTCTGTACTTTCGTTATAGCGTAATTTTTACCGAACCGCTTACTGAACAGGTACTTGTCCTCATAAGAAATCCAGTAACAGCCGTTTTCACCGCGTCCGGTTCCCCAGCTGCTTTTGACAAGCCAGGCGCCGTCGTTTTCCGGTCGGGAGAACAGGTTGAAACGCTCCTTAGGAAAGCTGTCGTCCCAGCCGATTACCGCGACGACGTGTCCCTGCGTATCGGTTCCGGGTGGAATATCGTCAAGGCAGGCAAACGCGGTGAGGTCGCGGTTGAAATATTTCCGTAAGGTACTGCACCCGGCGGTGACGCTCCCGTAATCGAGCACGGCGCGCTTAATCGTCGCGCGCTCACCCGACAGGAAAATAAGCCCTTCGGTGCCGAAGCTTGTTTTACCTTTATCGAGCTGGGGAAAGGTAAGGCCGTCTCCGCTGCGGTATGGGATTTCACTTTCCAGGCGAGGGCCGCTCCATGAGGTCAGGTATCCCGGAATCATCTGGCTGTAGCCGGCGTCATAAAAGCTCCTCTGCCAGCCCGTACCGTTTTGACGCTTTGCAGACCAGTGGTTTGCGTGCTCTTCGGACAAATCGTATGCTCCAAACCCATTTTTGAGCAGGGCGGTTTCGAACGAAGACAGCCCCGCAAAAACCCAGCAGGTATTGAGATTGCCCTGGTTTTTCGCAGGTGTTACAAGCCCGTATTCTGCTGTGTTGTACGAGGAAGGAAGGGTGCCTTCTTCTTCGCCCAGTACGGTAGTACGCCCTTCATACTGTTGGGGTACGACCGCATTCGATAAAGTGCCTGCCCCGGCGCGCTGATAATCGCGGTATTCTTTGGTGATTTCCGGCCGTTCCATGCGGTAAGCCGAAACGTTTGTTTCCTGTGCGGAAACACCGGCCGGCATACTGGCCGATATGCAGAGTGCACAAACAATACACACGCTCCATGCGCGGGGAAAAAACCGTTTTTTGATAAGAAAACCCCCAAAACCGTATTTATAGCTGAAAACATAAAATTATTTCTTTTGTCAATACTTATTTTATCAGCAGGGCGGAAAAAAGTAAATACGGTATTTGCCGCTATGTAGAGTATTTTCAGATAGAAAAGGAGCGTTTGCTATGCAGGTAAGGACAGACCTTGCATTGGAAGCAAAAGAGATTGCCGGGGAAAAGATAAGCGGCGTCACATACGACACGGACGACTATGAAAACATGAAGGTCACGCGCATGCAGGTGCAAAGCCGGGAAGCGGCGGAAAAGCTTGGGAAAGACAAGGGCACATACATTACAATTGAACTCCCTCCGCTTACAGATGATTTTAAAGAGACCGACGAGCGCTTGGAGATTATCGCGGATGAAATCCGTGCGCTTCTGCCTGAAAAGGGCCTGATTCTCGTAGCGGGGCTCGGAAACGTCAACATTACGCCGGACGCGCTTGGCCCAAAGGTCGGCTCGCAAATACTGGCGACCAGGCATATTACCGGCGAGCTTGCGCGCACCACGGGGCTCGACGCCCTGCGCCCCGTTGCCGTACTCGCGCCCGGCGTGCTGGGACAGACGGGTATTGAAACGGGCGAGCTGCTTTTCAGTGTTGCGGAAAAAATAAAACCATCGGCTGTCATTGCAATTGACGCGCTCGCCTCCAGGCGGCTGGAGCGTCTTGGATGTACCATGCAGATTTCGGATGCGGGCATCTCGCCGGGCGCGGGCGTCGGCAACCACCGCCTGCGCATCAATAAAGAAACGATGGGTGTGCCGGTCATTGCAATCGGCGTGCCTACCGTTGTTGACGCGGTGACGCTCGCGGCCGACCTGCTGCTCGACAGTGATGACGAAACCCTCCGCTTCGTGCGCAGCGCGGTGTCGCCGCACGGGCAAAAGATGGTCGTTACCCCGAGGGAGATAGATTTGCTGATTTCCCGCGGCTCAAAGCTTATCAGTATGGCTGTCAACTGCGCCCTGCATCCGGATTTTGAACTCTCCGACCTGCTTTCGCTCGTCGGCTGAATGATATATAAAACTGGTATAAATAAAATAAAGAGAGCATAAGGTTAAGGTAAGGAACGATTTACCGTGGGTGGGGGATTTTATGCTTGAAAAATATAAAAAAAGAATCATTCATTCAACGGCGGCGGTTTTGTCCTGCGCGGTGACGGTTTTGTCCCTCGTATGCGTGGGGGCAAGGCTGCCGTCTGCTCTGACTGGCCAAACGCAGAAGCTGCAGCTTTTTGCGGCGGGCCTTGCAATGCCTGACGGCTCAATCGACCAAAATGAAACGGATTCTGCCGCGCCTGCCGCTTCTTCCTCCTCTGAAACGAAAAACAAAGGTACCGAAAAAGACGAGACGGAAAAGCCGACGGCCGCCGCAACGCAGCCTACTACATCGGAGGATGAGGCGGCGCACAAAGGGGAGAAAAAATTCCCGATTACGGAATGCCAGTATGGGCCGTCCGGCGTCCAGTATGATAATTTTTCTATCAAAAACACGACGGATTACGTAATCAACGTTGGTGAAGAGCTCCAGGCGCCGCTTGGATTTAAAATGGAAAAAACCTCGGAGCCGCAGGTGCTCATCGTACATACGCATACCTGCGAATCCTACCTGTCGCAAGACCTCGGCTGGTATTGGGAGAACTACTATGCCAGGAACACCGACGATAATTATAATGTCACGCGTGTCGGCGCGGCAATCGTAGACACGCTCAATTCCCATGGTATCGGCGCGGTGCACGCTGTGGAGCATCATGACGACCCTTCCTATAACGGCGCTTACGACAGAAGCGAGGAGACAATCTATAAATATCTAAAAAAATATCCCAGCATTAAGGTAGTCATCGACCTGCACCGTGACGCAATCGGCTACGGCGGGGAAGCCGGAAAAATTAAGCCGACATTTGTTGCGGACGGCAGGAAAGCGGCACAGATTATGATAATGACAGGATATGACCCAACCGGTGCGTACGGCTTTTCCGACTGGGAATATAACCTGCGCTTTGCCCTGCGCGTCCAGCAAACAGCGGAATCGCTTTATCCCGGAATGACCAGGCCGATGAATTTCGGGGATTTTGCATACAACATGTTTATCAATACAGGGTCGCTTTTAATTGAAGTCGGCACCGACGTCAATACATTGGATGAAGCAGTCTATTCCGGCAAGCTTCTCGGCGATGTACTCGCACAGGTACTCAAAAACGCAAAATAAATACACGGCGGCCCGTCAATAAAATTATCTATAGACAAACGGGGACGAATATGCTTATAATGGAACATGATAAACCCTTCCTGTATGATTTTAACAGGCAGGGAGCATACCAGCCGGCAATGATTGCCAAAAGGAAAGGACACGGAAATGAAGTTGAAAAAAATGGCGCCGATTGTTCTTGCGGCAGTCCTTTTGATTAGCGCGTTTGTTTTTTCTGCCAGGGCGCTTCCTGAAGATGAGAGCGGCACTTCCGCGGTGGAAACCCAGCCGCCTGTATCTTCACAGGAGCCTGAAACCCAGCCGCCCCCTGAACCGACCGCTCCTCCCTACAGCGAACCGGAACCACAGCCTGAGCCGTCTTCCTCCCAGGAACCGGAGTATACAGACCCGCCGGCTGCCTCTTCTCAAACGCAGGCGCCGGATTCTTCAGAAGAAGAAACACAAGGCCAGAAATCCTGGCTGGATATCTTCAAGCTGCCCACTGAACCGACGAACGAGGACGCATCCATTCCCGAAAAAAAGGATACGCAGACCACCACCACACAGTATGTTGTAATGGGAATACTGCTCTGGGTACTAATCGCATGCGGAACGCTCGTAACGCTTGGCGTTCTTGCAAGCACGCACAGAAGGAAACACGGGAAATAAACGTATAGGCCGTATATGGAGCAAAACGCCCCATATACGGCATTCTTTATTTAGAGAAGCCAAAGAATGCACCTGTTGAAATTGACAAGCTTTCCTGATATGTTATAATAATAACCTCACGCCGCAGGGCGGAAGCCTTGCAAAAGCAAGCCTTCCGGCGGCTGGGAGAACATTGAAACTGGTACGGAAAGCTTAGGGACGCTTTCCTTGCAGAGGAGCCGCCCGCTGCGCGGTCGTTTATCCTGTTATAATAACCTCACCGCAGGCGGAAGCGAAGCTCCCGGCAGCTGGGAGAAAATTGAAACACATGCAGGGACGGCGGTGCCGTCCCTCTTGAAGGAAGCAAGCCCGCAGGGCTTGCTGATGTGCTGTAATAACCCCACGCCGCAGGCGGGAAAAACGCTGTATACTAATTAGAAATTGTATGGGAAGAATAAAATTCAGTATCATTACGACAGCTAAGGAGAGGTGAAACAATGGAACAAGGTTCTTCAAAACACGAAAATACCCAACCGGAAAAACAGCTTCCGGAAAATTCCGCAGAAAACCAGGGTGACGAAATCGACCGTATTATAGAGGAAACGCGGCAGGACACAACGGGGAATGATAGCTTTGCGCCTGAGCGGCAGACGCCTGAGATTAACATCATCGGAATCGAAAAGCAGGAAAAAAAGAAATACGCAAAAATGAAAGCCGCGAATAAAAAAGAAAAAAAGCCTGGCGGAGACAATACAAGCTTTGCTTATGGACTTAATTTCTATAAGCTTTTCTGGATTTTTTTTATTGGCTCGTTTATCGGCGTAGTGGTGGAGGTTATTTTCTGCCTAATCGTCGACCATCGGTACGAATCGCGCAGCGGCCTCATATACGGCCCGTTTAATCCGGTATACGGGTTCGGCGCGGTTGTCATCACTATGGCGCTTTACTGGCTGCGCAACAAGCGGGATATCTGGGTGTTTATCTGCGGGGGCCTGCTGGGCGCCGCGTTCGAGTATGTGTGCAGCTGGTATCAGGAGACGTTCCTCGGCACCGTTTCCTGGGATTACAGCGACTCTTTTATGAATATCAACGGAAGAACGAACTTGATGTACGCGCTTTTCTGGGGCCTGCTATCCATCGCGTGGCTCAAGTTTATTTATCCGTTTATGTCAAAGCTGATTGAAAAAATACCGAATAAAATCGGCAAAGGCCTTACATGGGTACTGGTTATTTTCATGGCGCTCAACTGCCTGATTTCAGCTGCGGCAGTCAACAGAATGTCCGCGCGCCATGAGGGTGTTCCGGCAAGAAGCAGTTTTGACGTGTTTCTTGACAAGACGTACCCCGACGAGTTTTTGACCAAAATATACACGCATATGGCATATTCCGACGGGACGGGGACTGAAGAAAAGTTGGAACAGCCGAAGCCGCAGAAGGACGGGGAGCCTGCGGGAAATCCTTCGGATACTTCCGCCGTTGACTCTTCGTCTGCTCCGCTGTCTCCATCCGAATAAAAGAGGGGTTTCATGGAAATAGGGAATGTAAAAATTGAAGGCTGCGCCTGTCTTGCGCCCCTTGCCGGCGTAGCGGACCGTGCCTTCCGGGAGCTGTGCCGCGATTTTGGCGCGGCGTATACGGTAAGCGAAATGGTCAGCGCAAAGGGCGTTTCTTATAAAAGCGAGCGCTCTACGGAGCTAATGGAGCTTACGCATAGGGAACGTCCGGCGGCTGTCCAGCTGTTCGGCTGCGAACCGGAAACAATAGCGTATGCCGCAAAAACAGCCATGCGCTATCTGCCGGAGTTTATAGACATCAATATGGGATGTCCCGCCCCGAAAATCGTAAGCGGCGGAAACGGCAGCGCGCTGATGAAACAACCAAAGCTATGCGCCCGGCTTGTCCGGGCTGCCAAGGAGTCCGTCCCGGTTCCGATTGCGGTTAAAATCAGGAAGGGCTGGGACGACGGGAGCGTCAACGCGGTCGAGGTTGCAAAATACTGCGAAGAGGCGGGAGCGGCCGCAATCACCGTCCATGGCCGTACACGCCAGCAGTTCTATGCTGGGCAGGCCGACTGGGAAATTATCAAAAAGGTAAAAGATGCGGTCCAAATCCCTGTGATTGGTAACGGCGATGTTACCACCGGCGAAAGCGCCGCGCGCATGTATGAAGAAACCGGCTGTGATATGGTTATGGTCGGCAGGGGGGCTCTGGGCAACCCCTGGGTGTTTTCACAAATCAACGCGTGGCTTTCCGAAATGCGTGTTGTGCCGCCGCCTTCCATGGAGGAACGGCTTACCGTCATGCGCAGGCATATTATGAAGATTTGCGCAAACAAAGGAGAAGCGCACGGCATGAAGGAGGCAAGAAAGCATGTCGGCTGGTATTTAAAAGGTTTTCGCGGTGCGGCGCAGTTCCGCGGCGCGGCGGGAACGCTTTCTTCCGTCGAAGATTTAGATAGGTTGATTTGCAGTGTACACCGCCTTAACAACGTTTAAACGGAAACAGCTTCTCAACAAGGCATCATCATTTTGGTATGGGTGGATTTATGAAAAAGAAATTACTTTGCCTGCTGCTCGCGGGCGTTATATTGCTGACGCTTCCGTCCTGCTCAATCGCGGGGGCGTTTTTATTTGGAATTTCGCGCCTCTCTCCGGGAGAAACAGAAAGCGCCGCTGCTGTGCAAAGCGCAGAAAAAGAGTCCGTAACCGAGCCTTCCGGAACGCAGGGGTATGAATATCCGCACAGGCGCATTGAAAAGCTCGATTACAGCAAGCTTACAGCGGAATATCAATTTAAGAATCATCCTTACGGCTTTGATTCACTTGAAGAAGGGGAAGAACGCCGTCTTTATCAATGTATTATGGATGCGGCTTATGATATTGCGCAGGACCACAAGGCCTCTTATTATGATTATGACTATGAAGCGGGAAGGGTAGAAACGGGAGCCTCGTTCAGCGACATCCGTTTTTACAAGGTACTAACCGCGTTTTTGATTGATAATCCTCAGATATTCTGGATAAACAGCGATTATGATTTTTACGACGAAGGCGGCAGGCGCTATTTTCAGCTGTACTCATTTGTTTCCGCAGATAAAGCGGAGGAGCTCCAGCAGAATTTTTATCAGAGGGTCAAAGAAATCATAAAGGGTATTCCAAAGGGGCTGGATGAATTCGGAAGGGAACTGTATCTGCACGATTATTTGATTGACAACTGCTATTATTTTGATGGGACATACAGCTGGCTGCGCCACAGCGCATTTGGCGCGATTGTCCAGGGCTGGGCTGTCTGTGAGGGCTACAGCGAAGCCATGCAGCTGCTCCTTAACCTGGCAGGGATTACCGCTACAGTCGTCTATGGGGATTCAGACGATGTTCTGCACGAATGGAATCTTGTGAAAATAGGAGACCAGTGGTACCATCTCGATGTTACCTGGGACGATCTCGACAAGGAGGAAGAACATAGCTTCAACCGGTATTGTTTCTTCAATGTGAGCACTTCTTTTATTGAGAAAAACGAACATAAGCTATCTCCAGATTATAACGATATGACGGAGGAGCAGATATTTAACCCCGGTGAAGAGTTCATGGAACAGTTCAATTTATTTCTGCCGCAATGCGACTCAATGGAGGACAGCTATTTTTATAAAAATGCGGCTTTTATTTCTTCAATTGGCAGGGAACAGAGCGTTTTAGAGCATTTAATTCAGACTGCCAGAAACAAAGAGCCGTATTTCTATATTTGGTGCAGTGACGCACTCGATACCGATTATGTATATAATTGTTTTTTTGACAGCCAGTCCTATTACGATTATTTTGATTATGTGGATGAGGCAAACGCCAGCGGAAGAACCGGCGGGAATTGGCTTAACAATGATTCTGTACAGACATATGGGTATGACAGCTACGATAAATTGATTATCATTGCGCTGGAATACCAGTAGTAAAAAAACGCCGGATTTGCTTCCGGCGTTTTTATGTAAAAAATTTCAAAAAAAAGAATAAAATACCTATTGACAGGGCAAGCTGTAATATGTATAATATAACAGCTGTCCGAGAGGGGAGACAAGGGAAAGCAAAAGAAAGATAAAAAAGCCCTTGACAAAAAGGAGTGTATGTAGTAAGATAATATACAC
>UQFO01000021.1 GCA_900540275.1 uncultured Oscillospiraceae bacterium
AACTCAAAAAAAGGCTTGAATAAGGGATTAGTTAAAAATAGCATTACAGAGGTTCAAATCCTGTCATCCCGACCAGTGGGAGAGTTCTTACAGAACTCTCCCATTTTTCTTTTTTACAGGTTTTGCGGCTCGCTCAAACGAAGGGCAAGCTCCGGCAGAAAATATCGCAGCTTGTCCGTTTTTGTTTTGGGAGGATTATTTAAATGCGCCGTCCTGTAGGGAAGGGGCGAGACGCAGCGTGCTTAAGCTGTCCGGCGGCCAGCAGCGGGTGGCCGTCGCCCGCGCGCTCGCTTCAGACGCCCCATTCTGCTGGCAGATGAGCCGACGGGGAATGCGGATGGCTGAAATTAAAGTGGTCTTAAAAGAACGCGCGCAGGAACTGGAAAGGCGTGTAATAGTTGTTGCGCATTCGACCGAGCGGCAAAGCAAGCCGGCGCGTGTTCAGGATAAAGCGCGTCAGGCTGGAAGCCGCCAGCCCCAAAAGATAGCAAAGCAAGTTTCGTTATTGTTATAGCTTCCCTATGCAAAAGGCTCCCGTTTATACGGGAGCCTTTTGCATAGGGAAGTAGTCCGCTGTTCTCAAAACTGCTATTGGATAAACGGCAAGTATGCTCCATAACCCTCCGCTTCCATCCGTTCTATTGGAACAAACCGTAAAGCTGCGCTGTTAATGCAATAACGTAATCCGCCCTTATCCTGGGGGCCGTCATTAAAAACGTGCCCGAGATGCGAACCGCTGTCTTTGCCGCGTACTTCAGTGCGGCACATTCCATGGCTTGTATCGGTTTGTTCCTGTATAAGATTGCGGTCGATAGGCTTCGAAAAGCTGGGCCATCCGCAGCCTGATTCAAACTTGTCTGTTGAAACAAATAGGGGCTTGCCGGAAACAATATCTACATAGATTCCTTCACGGAATTCATTATAGTATTCGTTTTGAAAAGGCGGCTCTGTCCCATTTTCCTGCGTAACCTTATACTGCAAAGGGGTGAGCCGCTTTTTTAAGCCCCCGGAGCCTGCCGTTACCGGCCTTTTCGCCTGTTCAAACCTTTTTGAGGGGATATGGCAGTATCCGCTTGGATTCTTATCTAAAAACTTCTGATGGTAATCCTCCGCGGGCGCGTAATTATCAAGCGGGACTGCCTCAATCGCGACAGGACTTTTAAACTGTGCCTGTAAGTTTTTAAGAGCTGCCAGTATTACCATCTTCTCCTCCGGCTGTGTGTAGTAAATTCCGGTTCGGTATTGTACGCCCACGTCGTTTCCCTGCTTATTGACCGATGTAGGGTCAATTGCTTCAAAAAATCTTTGGAGCAGCTCAGTCAGCGGCAGCTTATCGGCGTCATATATCACCTTGACTGTTTCAGCATGACCGGTCCTGTCACGGCAGACTTGTTCATAGGAAGGGTTCTCTGTCTTTCCGTTTGCGTAACCCGTCTCAGTATCAATAACACCCGGAATCAGCGACAGGTATTTTTCCACGCCCCAGAAACAGCCGCCGGCAAGATAAATTGTTTTCTTCATAGCAATCACCATCCTAACCGTAGTATAAACCCATTTTTAAAATATTAATATCAGAATCCGAAAAACAATGGAGCAAGGTAACTTGCTGCGTGCCAAATGTATGAACATGACATTTTCCAAATAGGAAAAAATTTAGTATAAATAAAAAGAAATTAAACAGAAAATATGAGCTGATTAAGTAATAATTTATTATATTTTTGTTAAATGTATTTGATTTTATCATAAAAAGATATATAATATATAAAATAAGATAAAAAGACGGAATAAAGGAGGGGCAAAATGTTTGCGGCGCATAAAGATAACGGCGGCTGGCTCCAAGCGTTGCAAGACCATCTGGAGGCAACTGCTGCACTCGCAAAGGAGTTTGCCGATGATTTTGGGTCGGGGGATTATGCGTACCAGGCTGGTATGGCACACGACATAGGTAAATATTCGGCAGCTTTTCAGAAGCGTATTTTACATAACGGGCCTAAGGTAGACCATTCGACGGCAGGCGCAAAGGAGCTGGCGGCACTTCAAATGCATCCGGCCGCAATGTGCGTGGCAGGGCACCATTCCGGGCTGCCCGATTTTGGAGGAGCAGGGGATTTTTCCGATGCTCCGACCTTTTCTGGCAGGCTCAAAAAGCAGGTGGAGGATTATCATAGATATATAGATGAAATCAAGCTTACCTACGTAAGCAGCCCGACGTTTTCCTCTAATTTTGATATGGCGTTTTATATTCGAATGCTCTATTCCGCCTTGGTGGATGCGGATTGGATTGATACAGAGCGTTTTATGTCCGGTGGGCTTACCGGGCGCGGCGGTTTTGAAAGAATTCCTTCGCTTTATGAAAGGCTTTGTGTTTTTCTTGAAGAGCAAAGCTGGTGGACACCAAAAAATGAACTGAACGAAAAACGGTGTGAGGTTCTGCGCCGGTGCTTCCAAATGGGAAAAGAGAAAAAAGGCCTGTACAGCCTGACGGTTCCCACCGGTGGAGGAAAGACGATGGCCTCCCTGGCGTTTGCCCTTGAGCATGCGCGGGCGCATGGGATGAAACGTGTTATTTATGTTGTTCCCTATACGAGTATTATTGAACAGACGGCGCAGAAATTCCGTGAGGTACTGGGAAAAGAAAACGTACTGGAGTATCATGCCAACGTCGATTTTAAAGAGGCCGACGGAGACGATGCTTTAGCCCAGCGGCACTATCTTGCAGCGGAAAATTGGGATATGCCTGTAATCGTGACAACTAATGTGCAATTTTTTGAATCGCTGTTTGCAAACAAAGCTGCGCGGTGCAGAAAGCTTCACAATATAGCAAACAGCGTCGTGATTTTTGACGAGGCGCAGATGCTGCCCCTCCCTTATTTAAAGCCATGTATCCGGGCGATTGAAAATTTGGTGCGCGGTTACGGCGTGTCCGCCGTGCTTTGTACGGCAACGCAGCCATCGCTTGGAAAGCTGTTTTCAGAGGGCATGGAGATTCGGGAAATCTGCGAAAATATTCCAGAGCTTTTCACATTTTTTAAAAGAACACGGCTTGTATTGCTTGGAAAGCGGGAAACCGCGTCGGTCGCGGGACAGATGGCAGGGCATAAGCAGGCGCTCGCTGTGGCTTCAACGAGAAAACAGGCGGCCGCACTTTACGATGCGCTGCCTTTGGAGGGCAGGTTCCACCTTTCTACCCTGATGTACCCCGCGCACCGAAAAAGAAAGCTCGATGAAATCAAATACTGCCTATTAAAGAATCTACCCTGCCGCGTAGCCGCAACCCCGCTTGTAGAAGCGGGCGTTGACATCGATTTTCCGGTGGTATTCCGCGCGGAGGCGGGGCTTGATTCCATTATCCAGGCAGCGGGACGCTGCAACAGGGAAGGAAAACGGCCTTTAGAAGAAAGCAAGGTATACATTTATGAGCCGGAGGACGCTCCGCCGCTGCTTATTAAGCGGAACATCTCTATTCTTCATGAAATAATGCCGCTGTATGAGGACTTGGATTCCCCGCAGGCTGTTGCCGCGTACTTTAATGCGCTTTATAAATTGAAGGATGAAGAGCTTGACAATCAGGAAATCATCAGGGCGTTTGAAAAGGGAATCAAAGGCTGCAGGCTCCCGTTTAACCAAGCGGCGCAGAGGTTCCGCATGATTGATACGGATACCAGGGCGCTGTTCATCCCAATCGAAGAAGAGGCAAAAACGCTGGCTTACGAATTGCAGCTGGGGTATTTCTCGAAAGGCACGCTGAGAATCGCCGGTAAATATATGGTCAATATTTATCCGAAGCATTTTGAGGCGTTATGCGGTGCGGGAGATGTTGATTTAATCGATGAAGGCCTTGGTATTTTGAAAAACCTGAGCCTTTATGATTCGCATAAAGGGCTTTCACTGGAAGCGGATTTTGGTAAGGCATTGCTCGTATAGCAGGAGCGTTTCCCTCTGTTCCCAATAAAAAGAAAGGGGTAATATCATGGCTGTAAAGGTTGAGGTTTGGGGAGACTACGCCTGCTTTTCCAGGCCGGAGTTCAAGGTGGAGCGTGTTTCTTACGATATCATGACGCCGTCCGCGGCGCGCGGTATACTCGAGGCGATTTACTGGCATCCGGGGCTTCGCTGGCATATAGACCGGATTCACGTTTTAAACCCAATCCGGTTTACCAATATTCGCCGCAATGAGGTCAAGTCGAAGGTTTCGGCTCAAAAAGCAAAGATTGCCATGCAAAAGGGCGGCGGGCAGCTTTACCTGAGCGCGCCGGATGATATCCAGCAGCGTGCGGCAATGGTGCTGCGCGACGTCCGCTATGTGATTGAAGCCCACTTTACCATGACGGACAAAGCAAACGAAACTGACAGCGAAGGGAAATTTCAGGACATTATGAAGAGGCGGCTGCGAAGAGGCCAATGCTACCACCAGCCTTACTTCGGCTGCAGGGAA
The DNA here is from genome assembly GCA_900540275.1 of uncultured Oscillospiraceae bacterium. Classification (GTDB taxonomy): domain Bacteria; phylum Bacillota; class Clostridia; order Oscillospirales; family Acutalibacteraceae; genus Scatavimonas. The sequence continues at coordinate 4,436 of UQFO01000021.1, forward strand.
TTTCCCGCTAACTTCCGGCTTTTTGAAGGGGAGGAGATTAACTCCGCTTATGAAGGGCTGGAGCAGGATTTTGGTTATATGCTTTTTGATATGGACTACTGCAGCCCTGTGGACATAGAGCCGATGTTTTTTCGGGCAAAGCTTAAGGGCGGCGTGCTCGACCTGCGTAATTGCGAGGTGGTACGATGATTTTACAGGCGTTATCAGACTACTATGGCAAGCTTTCCGAAAAAGGTGAGATTTCTCCCGAAGGCTGGGCGCCTGCGAAAATTTCTTATGCGCTCGTCATCGATGAGGAGGGCGGGCTGGTCGATGTCATGCCGACGGTAAAGGAGGAACGGCGCGGAAAAAAGACGGTACTGTTTCCCAGCAGCTTTGAGCTGCCCCAGGCAGTTACCCGCTCGAGCGGAATCAAGGCGAATTTTTTATGGGACAGCTCCACTTATCTCCTTGGTATAGATACCAAAGGAAACAGCCTGCGGACGCGCGACTGCTTTGAAGGCTGCAAAAAGCTTCACTTGTCGCTGCTTGGGCATACGGACAGTGGGGCGGCGAAAGCGGTATGTAACTTTTTTCTTGACTGGCTGCCGGAAAAAGCGGGAAAACACCCCGCGCTTCAGGATTATCTGGAAGGGATATTAAAGGGCGCAAACCTAATCTTCCGTTTTGCGGGAGGTTTTGTCCATGAGGATGATGCGGTCGCTCAGGCCTGGAACAATTACAGGAAAAAGCAGGCGGAAGACGGTGCTTCGGGCCGGTGCCTGGTGACCGGGAACCGCGGGCCGATTGCGCAGTTGCACCCGCCGATTAAAAATGTAAGGGGCGCGCAGCCGAGCGGCGCAATGCTTGTGTCGTTCAATTCTGATTCTGCCGAGTCCTATGGAAAAGAACAGGGATACAACTCGCCTGTCGGGCAGTCCGTGGTATTTGCCTATACCGCGGCGCTCAACCGCCTGCTTTCGGATAAGGAGCACGTCCAGTATGCCGGTGATACGACCGTAGTTTACTGGGCGGAAACAGCTCAAGCCGAATGCCAGGATATTTTCGGCTGCCTTATGGACAACCATTTTGAGAGATTCAGCGAGCAGGAGTTTTCCCGCTGTGTTTCAGAGCTGCTCAAGGGCGTTCCGTATAATTTGAACGGTGTGGAGATATCGCCGGATACGCGTTTTTATGTGCTCGGGCTTACTCCAAACGCGGCGCGGCTTTCTGTACGGTTCTTTTACCGGAACACGTTTGGCAAACTGTTGGAAAACATTGAAAAGCATTATGAACGGCTCAAGCTCGTGAAACCTGCATATGAGCCGTTTGAACGGCTGTCCATCGGCAATCTGCTGTATGCGGCGGTTAACCCAAATGCGCGCGGCAAATCCGCGTCCCCGCTTCTTTCGGGGGCGCTTTACCGCGCAGTCCTAAACAATTCGGATTATCCGCAGGCTTTTTTGAATGCCGTACTTTTGCGTATCCGGTCGGAACGAAAAATTACATGGGGCAGGGCCTCCGCCATCAAGGCATGCCTGCTCAAAAAGCTTGAAAAAACACCAAATCAGGACGTGAAGGAGGCGCTTACCGTGCAGCTCAATGAATTCTGCACCTACCAGCCCTACATACTCGGCCGGCTGTTTTCCGTATATGAAGCGCTGCAGGACGCGGCGAATCCAGAAATCAAAACAACCATCAAGGATAAATACTTCAATTCCGCCGCGGCAGCGCCCGCGTCCATCTTCGCGGTTTTGACGCGTATGTCGGGATATTATCTGCGCAAGCTCGAGGGAAGCCAGAAAGCTTATTACAACCAATCGATAGCGGAGCTGACGGGTTTAATTACAGAGTCACTTCCCGCGCGTCACAGCCTTAGTGAACAGGAAGTTTTTTATATTGGCTATTACCATCAAACACAAATGCGCTACCAAAAGAAAAGGCAGGAAGAAATCGATAAGGAGAAAGCAGATAATGAGTGAAGCAATTAAAAACAGATATGAGTTCATAATTTTATTCGATGTGGAAAACGGAAATCCCAACGGCGACCCGGACGCTGGAAATATGCCGCGTATCGATCCGGAAACCGGCTGCGGAATCGTGACGGACGTATGCCTGAAGAGAAAAATCCGCAATTATGTTGAGCTGGTGGGTGAAAATAAAAAAGATGCGGCAGACGGTAAGGATTACCGTATCTATATTAAGGAGGGCGTTGCGCTCAACCGCAGCGACAATGAAGCGTATATCCATGAAAACGTCGATGAAAAGACAATCAAAACAGCAAAAAAGAACGATGAATCCCTTGACGAGAAAATCCGGGACTTTATGTGCCGGAATTTTTACGATATACGAACCTTTGGAGCGGTTATGACAACCTTTGTCAAGGCGGCGCTCAACTGCGGGCAGGTTCGCGGTCCGGTACAGCTGGGCTTTGCGCGCAGTGTGGAACCCATCATGCCGCAGGAAATTACAATTACGCGTGCAGCCATTACAACGGAGCTGGACGCGGAAAAAAAGGGCACGGAAATGGGCCGCAAATTTATAGTTCCCTATGGCCTTTACCGTGCGGAGGGGTACGTTTCGGCAATGCTTGCGCAAAAGGTCACCGGCTTTTCTGAAAAAGACCTCAGCCTGCTGTGGGAAGCAATTATCAGCATGTTTGACCACGACCGCTCTGCCGCCCGCGGAAAAATGGCGGTTCGGGAGCTGATTGTGTTTAAGCACGATTCCGAAATAGGAAACGCCCCCTCCTATAAGCTTTTCGACAGCGTAACGGTCAAGCGGGCGCCGGGCAGGGAGGAAGGTCCTGCGCGTGCCTACAGCGATTATACGGTTGATATCCGTGAAGATGAGATTCCCCAGGGCGTCACCTGTACCAGAATGGTATGAGCACATACGCGCAGGAGGTTTTCCTGATGGTTTCCGGACTGCGGCATCCTTGATTTTGACAGTCTGCGCTCTGCACAAAAAGGCCGCGGAGGGTAAGCGGCTCCTCATCATTTCTCGTTAAGACGTGTCGTGCGCACGCTCATGCAGAATTTCCCGCGCGCAGACTACCCGCCTATTGCTGCTCAATATGTATCAAAGCCCGCAGTGCAGGGGTCACCGCTCCCCGTGAGCGGTGTGGTTTGAAATAGGTGCTGCTTTACCGCCGTCGCCGTGTACAGGACGGCAAATAAGAGTAAAACCATTGACAACCAGAGGGAATAAGCTATAATCAAAGCCGTATGGTATCAACCTTAAGGGGTGAAAAAATGGCAGGGCAGAAGATTGCTTTTCCCCATACAAATGGGTAAATAATAAATTTGTATGGGAGAAATTTAAATGAAAGAAAATAAATACGACAACGACGTTTTTTTTGAAAAATACAGCCGGATGGACCGTTCCAAGGTGGGGCTGTCCGGCGCGGGGGAATGGTCGGAGCTTCAAAAGCTGCTTCCGGATTTTAATGGGAAACGCGTATTGGATTTGGGCTGCGGTTACGGCTGGCACTGTATTTATGCGGCGCAGCATGGAGCCGCGTATGTACTGGGGACCGATATTTCCGAAAAAATGCTCTCAGTAGCTATCGGGAAAACAAACCAGGAAAATATGGAATACCGGCGCAGTGCAATGGAGGATTTATCGTTTCCCGATAAAAGCTTCGACGTGGTTATCAGCTCCCTGGCTTTCCATTATATTGAAGATTACAGCGCGCTGACGGAAAAAATATACCGTTGGCTTACGCCTGGCGGCAGCTTTGTATTCTCTGTAGAGCACCCGGTATTTACAGCTTATGGGACACAGGAATGGTACTACGGGGAGAATGGCGAAATTCTGCATTTCCCGGTCGATAATTATTACTATGAAGGCAAGCGCCAGGCAGTGTTTTTGGGAGAAACGGTGACGAAGTACCACAGGACGCTCACCACATATATAAATACGCTGCTAACCCGCGGGTTCCGGCTCAAGCATATCGTAGAACCAATGCCGCCAGAGGAAATACTGGAGCTGCCCGGTATGCGCGACGAAATGCGGCGTCCGATGATGCTTTTGGCCGCCTGCATAAAATAATAAGCTGACCTTTGTGAACGGGCGGGCTGTAGCGGTATACAGCCCGCTTCCTTTTTACCGCTTATTTTTTGGCTGCTATGCAGCGGCGTGATTTTTAATCTCATTGACATCGCTTTTCTCACTTGCTATCATAAGGACAAACAATGCGGGGCGCTGCGGCAGTGCGCGCCGGAAAGAAGGGGTTTTGTGGGGCTTAAAAACGAAGCGGCCTTATACCGCGCTTGGAAAAACGGGGTCGTACATACAACGCTGAACCCAAAAGGGCCGGGCGCGGTGCGGATTCATCTGGTTCCTCCCAGGTGGACGCCTTTACGCCATGCACCGTTTGTTGTGATATTAAACGGTTATTACATTCTTCCCCTGGGCTATTCGTGGGCAGTGCTTTTACGTAATTTTATTCATGAAGTCAATCATTACGCGGGAAAGCCCGTCGACGACGGGGTTATGCGCCGGATTGCGGAAAAGGCAGTCGAGCGGACGCACCGGATTTATTACGATGTAACGCGTAAACAGCTAATGGAGGATATGGAGGAAATAATTGGGACGCTGTTCGATATTGCGCATGGCCGAACGCCGCGCAGTGAGATACAGCCGCTTTCCCTTCGGGAGTATGCGCCGCATATGACTGCGCCGCACCGGATGGATTTGATGCTCAGCGCTATGACCAAAAATGGAACATGGAACTGCAATTGTAAATGCAGGCATTGCTACGCGGCGGGACAGCCGGGCGCGGCGTCAAAAGAGCTTTCCACCGCACAGTGGAAGGATATAATCGACCGGTGCAGAAAAGCGGGAATCGTACAGCTCACCTTTACAGGCGGCGAACCGACCCTGCGCAAAGATTTAACAGAGCTTGTTGATTATGCGCGTTGGTTTGTCACGCGGCTTAATACAAATGGCGTGCTCCTGACGCCGGAGCTTTGCGCAAAGCTTTATGAAGCAAGCCTCGACAGCGTACAGGTTACGCTTTATTCTTCAGATACGGCGATACACGACCCGCTTGTCGGAGCAGGACAGGCGGGGGTGGCCGGCTGTTGGGAAAAGACGGTTTCAGGGCTTCGGTGCGCGCTTGAGGCCGGGCTTGATGTTAGCGTCAATACGCCGCTTTGCCGTTCTAACCAGGACTATATATCGACTTTGAAATTCCTGCATGGACAGGGGGTACGGTATGTATCGTGCTCCGGGCTTATAGAAACAGGAGGTGCGTCCGGCGGCAAAGCTCTCGGTTCCCAGCTCAGCCTTGACGAGATGGATGGAATTCTCAGGGAAGCCGCGCTGTTCTGCAAGCACAACGGGATGGAGATAAGCTTTACATCACCCGGGCGGGCTCATGCTGAAACGCTGCGGGAGCTCTCGCTTACCGTACCGGTATGCGGCGCGTGCCTGTCCAATATGGCGGTAGCCCCCGACGGTACGGCCGTTCCCTGCCAAAGCTGGCTTGGGGAAGGGATGGGGCTTGGCAATATGCTTTCGGATAACTGGCGCGGCATCTGGAACCATCCTGTCTGCAAAAAAATCCGTTCTATGCCGGAGGATGAGGCCCTGCACTGTCCTTTGCGCAGCAAAGACAGGAGGGAAGGGGGCTGTGCGCAATGACGGAATTAGAAAAATCTGCGGAAAAAACAAGCAAGCTGAAGCGCTGGGGGCCTGTCCTTGCGGTTTTGCTGATTGGCGCCGTTATACTGCTTGTTTATATCGTTTCAGCGAACCAGCCGCTTGACAAAATTCAAGACTACCAGGTCGAGGTTACCCCGTTGGAGGACGGTACGCTCGATATTACGTACCGACTGCGCTGGGAGGTGCTCAACAGTAGCAGGGAAGGGCCGCTGAGTTGGGTGAAAATCGGCATGGCAAATGAGAATTTCCGTATAAAAGAATACGGCGGGGCTATACTATCCCCGCGCAATTCCGTGGACAGCTATGCGTCGTTTTCCCTGAGAAAAGAATTTGAAAAGGGAGAGACGGCGGAGTTCTGGTTTACCGTTAACCAAAGGCGTATGCTTCTGCGTGATTCGTCGGACAACGGGAATGATTATTACGAATTCACACCGGGCTGGTTTCCAAAGATTGAGGTGGAGCATTACCTGTTTTCGTGGAAAGGCGTGCCGTCCATCGCGGACAGCAACGCGGACAGAACAGAAGACGGCAGGCTTATTTGGGAAGGAGCGCTTAAGCAGAATGAACGCGTCGATATTTGTGTAACATACAAAAAGGGGGCGTTTGACTCCAGTACGGCGCTTTATGCTTCAGGCGTTACGGCTTATCAGGAAAATACGGACGAGGGCGGCGGGCCGGACCTGCGGATTATTCTTGTTATCGTGTTCCTGACGATTTCCGCGGCCATTCTTGTAAGTGATGTTTCCGGCGGCAGCGGTTACCGCGGCGGGCGCGGCTATCACATGTATATTGGCGGGCGAAGAGGCGGCGGAGGCGGCTGTGCCTGTGCCTGCGCGGGGTGCGCGTGCGCCTGCGCTTGTGCGGGAGGCGGCCGGGCTGGCTGCAGCAACAAGGACTTTTACCAGCCGGATAAAAAAGAAGAAAAACCAATCGAGCCATAAATTAAAGCTTTTAAACAAAAATTTGCCGTCCGTTGGCTGTATGCCCGCGGACGGCGTATTTTTTACCTAAGGCGCACAATGTTGTATTTCTGCCTTTTTGTGGTATGATAACACTTGAAGTATACTTTAGCGCTAAAACGGAGATGAAACCGATGACCTTTGAGCAAATGTACAAAGACCTGCTGCGGCGTACCACGAATTCCGAGGAAGTGCCGGAGCAGCTATATGACCCTTATCATCTGGACTGCCTGCTGCATCCTGAAAAATATGCCCCTGTCCTGCGAACGGAACCATGCGGGGATTCCTGCGAGTTCGGCCGCGCCTGCCAGAAAAGCTGTATGTTCGATGCCATTTCACAGAATGAGGACGGCAGCCTTACAATCGACCCGGAACAGTGCGTCGGCTGCGGAGCCTGTATTGACGCGTGCAGCCTTAAAAAGCTCCAGGCGAGCCGCGATATCCTCCCGGCGATGAAAGCCGTCAGGGACACGGACGGCCCTGCCTACGCGCTTGTCGCACCGGCCTTTCTCGGGCAGTTCAGCGAGGACGTCACGCCCGGAAAACTGCGCAGCGCCTTCAAGGCGCTTGGTTTTGACGGCATGATTGAGGTTGCGCTGTTTGCCGATATCCTGACGTTGAAGGAAGCGCTCGAATTCGACCGCAATATTATCCATCAAGACGATTACCAGCTCACGAGCTGCTGCTGCCCAATCTGGATTGCCATGATTCGCAAGGTCTACCATGAGCTGATGCCGCATGTCCCGGGTGCCGTATCGCCGATGATAGCCTGTGGGCGCGTTATCAAAAAGCTGCATCCCGACGCCCTTACGGTGTTTGTAGGGCCGTGTATCGCCAAAAAAAGCGAGGCGCGCGAGCCGGATATTGCCGACGCTGTAGATTATGTACTGACGTTTCAGGAAATCCGCGACGTATTTGAGGCGGCGGATATCGACCTTGCGGCGCTTCCTGAAAGCGAGCGTGACCATTCTTCCCGCGCGGGGCGTATCTATGCGTATACCGGCGGCGTGAGCGAGGCGGTGCGCCGTACAGTGGAGCAATTGAGCCCGGACCGTGAAATTGGAGTGCGTACAGAGCAGGCGGACGGCGTACCTGCCTGCCGCAAAATGATAGAGAAGCTGAAGGCGGGAGAGACGGACGCAAACTTTTTCGAGGGCATGGGCTGCGTGGGCGGCTGTGTCGGCGGGCCGCGCGCTATTATCGACAGGGAAGAGGGGCAAAAGCATGTTGCCGCTTACGGGGATGAGGCCGCATATGCAACGCCGCTTGAAAATCCGTATGTTATGGAGCTTTTGCACCGGCTGGGCTTTGATACTGTCTCAGAGCTGCTGCGCTACAGCGATATTTTTACCCGCAAATTTTGATTAACCGGAAAGGGCCTCTCCGGCAGTTTCATAAACAGCGCTTCCGCATAGGATAACATGGGGGTGTAAGCCGATGGATTTAAAAAACGGTAAAATTACAGTACGTGAAATTTTGGGCTGCCCGCAGGCAAAGGCGCTGCTTGAGCGCGAGCTGCCGCAGGTTATGTGTTCCCCGCTCGTCGCAATGGCGTCGTCCATGCAGCTGAATCAGGTTTTATCCTTTGCGGGTGGAAAAATTCCTCCGCAAAAAATCGAAGAGCTGCTTGCGCAATTAAAAAAGATTTAATTAAAACTGCGCCTGAACAGGAATAAAAAACTGTCTTGAAACAGCCGGAACAGGTGTCCGGCTGTTTCTTTTATCTGGAAAAAGTTATAGCATAGGGCTTGACAAGTTTAACTGTAATATTTATAATTACAGATAGAAGTGGAAAATTCAACAAAACAATTCTCAATAGGAAAGGCGGACTCTTTGTGAAAATAAAAACCGTTAGAAAAACGGCAGGGGCCCTGGCTCTCTGCGGCGTGCTGCTTCTGGCGTCCTGCGCGGATGAAAACACGGGGCAAATGAAAACCTCGCCGCCAAAGGCGGAAAAGGGCTTGTCACAGAAATCAGGAGAAAAAATTGATTATAACGGCTTGCTTAACGCGCTGCCGCAAAGCCAAAGCCCGGATTTTACTGATTTTCAGACGATTAGCCTCGACGGTGAAAAAATCGATGAAAGCATTTGGAGCGGAAAAAAGCTTACGATGGTGAATATCTGGGCGACCTTCTGCGGCCCCTGCATCAACGAGATGCCGGAGCTCGGCGCGCTATCCAAGGAGTACGGGGGGCAAGGCGTTCAGATAGTCGGAATTGTTATCGATGTGCTTACTTCACAGGGGATTTCCGACAGCCAGGTCGATTTGGCAAAGGATATCGTTGCGCAGACAAGCGCGGACTATACGCATCTGCTGCCATCGGGCGATTTAATTGCCGCAAAGCTGAAGGACGTTAGCTCTGTACCGGAGACCATCTTCTTAGATGAAAACGGAAAACAGGTAGGAACCTCGTTTCTCGGTGCGAGAAGCGCAGAGGAATGGCGCGCGGTCATCGACGGGCTGCTCAAAGAGGTTTCATGATGAAGGCTTTTTTGAAAAACAATCGCGCGGCGGCCATTTTAGTTTTGCTTGGCGTGCTGTTTATCTTACTCGGTGTAATCCGGCTGGAAAATGAAACGGTGTTGATGAAGGCGGTCAGCATTTGTCTGGAGTGTATTGGTATTGGATAAGAAGAGAAAGCCTGTAAAGCACCTGCGCCTTTGGGTGCAGGTAATCGTTGCCGCCGTTACAAACGGTTATCTTATCGGCTTTGTAAAGGGGAAAATATTTACCGGATGGACCAAACAGCTTTGCGTTCCCGGGCTTAACTGCTATTCCTGCCCCGGCGCTTTGGGCTCGTGTCCCATCGGCTCCCTACAGGCGGTGCTGGGAAGCCGGAACTATAAATTCGCGTTTTATGTTACGGGCTTCCTGATGGTCGTCGGCGCGGTATTTGGCAGGTTTGTATGCGGCTGGCTTTGCCCGTTCGGGCTGGTTCAGGATTTGCTTTATAAAATCCCGTTTTTCAAAAAACTGCGCAAGCTTCCTGGAGACAGGTGGCTGAAATACTTAAAATACGTTATTTTGATAGGATTTGTTATCCTTCTGCCGTTATTTGCCGTCGATATTGTAGGGCAGGGTTCTCCGTGGTTTTGTAAATACATATGCCCCGCCGGCACGCTTGAAGGCGGCATTCCGCTTGTTTTTTCTAATTCCGCTTTACAGGCAGCGGTCGGGTGGCTCTTTGCGTGGAAAAACCTTCTGTTGATAGCGCTGATATTGCTCTCCATACCTGTTTACCGCCCCTTTTGCCGGTATTTATGCCCGCTGGGCGCGATTTACGGACTTTTCAACCCCATTGCCTTTTACCGGTATAAAATCGACAGGAATTCGTGTACCGGATGCAGGGCTTGCCAAAAGGTGTGCAAGCTCGATATCCCCGTTTATGAAAAACCAAACAGCCCGGATTGTATTCGCTGCGGCGCCTGCAAAAAGGCTTGCCCGCATCACGCAATTTGCTCAACGCTTAAAAAGCAGAAAAAGGAGGAAGAGGTATGAGCGGCCCTATTTATCAGGTTATAACGACTGCAATACATTTCGGCGGGCTTGGAGCGGCTGCGGCATTAATGATTGTTTCTATCCTTCTTTTAACGCGGCGGCTTCGTCCGGCCTGGGGCGTATTCTGTATCCTGTGCTCAGGTGCCGCCGGTTTCCTCCTCGTCAGAAGTTTGGTTTCCCAACGGTGCGGAATCACCTGTACGCTGCCAACAGAAATAGATTTGGTTTTTTATGCGGGGCTTGCCGTTTTTATGGTTGCCTTGCTGGCGGTATGCCTTTTGTTTCTGCGGAAAATGGAACGGGGCTGACGCTTATTAGGGCGCAGGCTCGGGACTTAAACTCATAAATGAAAATACATTAAAAATGAATCGAAGGAGAAAGAATGATGAAACGTAATGGCCTGTTGGTTTTGCTTTGCTGCCTGCTTGTATTCCTTGCCGCCTGCTCCCCCGAGGCCGAAACACCACCCGCTTCGAGCGCTTACCAGAAAGAAACCGCGGCGACCTCCGGCAAGCCGGAGGCTTATAATAAAATAACTGCTGAGTATGCAAAAGCGATGATGGATAAGGGCGGAGTGGTAGTGGTCGATGTCAGGACGGAGGATGAATATCGTGAGGCACATATTAAAGACGCCGTGCTTGTACCGAACGAATCCCTGGATAACGGCAAACGGCCGGAAAAGCTGCCGGACCCTGAGGCAATCCTGCTGGTTTACTGCCGTACGGGCGTCAGGAGCAAAGAGGCGTCGCAAAAGCTCGAGGAGCTTGGGTACAAGCATATATATGATTTCGGGGGAATCGCGGACTGGCCGTATGATACGGTATCCGGGGAGGAATGACGCATGACCAGTGAATTTGGAATCGCGGTCCATGCGCTTGTGTATCTCAACCACAAAGCGAGAACGCTCTCAAGCGAGGAGCTGGCGGAGAATATTTGTACCAACCCGGCGCGTGTGCGCAAAATTATGGCACTGCTGAAAAGGGCGGGCTTGATTGAAACAAAAGAAGGCGCGGAGGGCGGCTATCTTTTCTGCCGGAAGGCGGAGGAAGTAACCCTCAGCGAGGTAGGAAAGGCGCTCGGCACGGCTTTCGTTTCTGTTTCCTGGAAAAGCGGGAACGAGGATATGGACTGCTATATCGCGTCCGGCATGGCGGGAATTATGGACGGGATTTACGCGCAGCTCAACAAGCTTTGCGGTAAACATTTGGAGAGCATCTCCATAGGGGACATTGACGATAAAATATTTTCCGGCCGGACGCGCGGCCAGCTGAAGAAAAAGTAGAAGGGCGGGTTATTTATGAAAAAATACGACGCGGTTATCATTGGGTTCGGCAAGGGCGGGAAAACGCTGGCGGGGGCGCTCGCGGCCGCCGGCAAAACAGTAGCCATAATAGAGCGTTCCGCGCAGATGTACGGCGGTACCTGCATCAATGTGGGCTGTATCCCGACCAAATCGTTTGTCAACAGCGCGCAGGAAGCAAAGAATTTACCCGGCGGCTTTGATGAAAAAGCGGCGCGCTACAAAAGGGCGGTGGAGGAAAAGGAGCGGCTGACAGGCGCGCTACGCAAAAAAAATTTCGACAAGCTAAACAGCCTGCCGAATGTAGATGTGATAACAGGAACCGCCTCGTTTGACAGCCCGAACCAGCTTTCTGTCCAAACGGATTTTGAGACGTTCAGCATAGAGTCCGAACAAATTTTTATCAATACCGGTTCCCGCCCGTTTATACCCCCGATTCCGGGGATTCAAAACAATCCGTTTGTATTTGTAAGCGAAACCCTGCTTAATCTAAACGAATTGCCGCGGCGGCTTGTTATCATCGGCGGCGGCTATATTTGTATGGAGTTTGCCTCTATTTACGCAAATTTCGGAGCACAGGTGACCGTTATCCAGGACGGCGCGGTATTCCTGCCGCGCGAAGATGAAGAAATTGCCGAAGCGGTTTTAAAAAGCTTAAACGAACGCGGTGTGCGCGTACTGCGGTCAGCCGAAGTTTATAAGGTTACGCAGGAAAACGGGCATGCGTCAGTTTATGTTGAATCTCCGCGGGGAAGAGAGAAAATTGAAGCGCAGGCGGTACTCGTAGCAGCTGGCCGCCGGCCAAACATAGATGCCCTGCATCTGGAAAACGCGGGTGTGGAGATAACGCCGCGCGGCGCTGTTAAAACGGATGAGCGTCTGCGAACGAACGTCCCGCATATTTGGGCAATGGGAGATGTAACTGGGGGGCTTCAGTTTACGTATGTCTCCCTTGATGATTTTCGCGTTGTAAAATCACAGCTGCTGGGCGGCGGGCAGCGCACAACAAAGAACCGCGGCGCCGTTCCCTACAGCGTATTTTTAGACCCGCCGTTTTCCCGCGTGGGCCTGACTGAAAAAGAAGCGCGCGAAAAGGGTTACGATGTACTGACGGCAAAGCTTGCCGCCGCTGCTGTCCCGAAGGCACAGGTGCTTTTGCAGCCGCAGGGGCTTCTCAAGGCGGTTATCGATAAAAAAACAGGCTTGATTCTCGGCGCGCATCTTTTCTGTGTGGAATCGCATGAAATGATTAACCTGCTCAAGCTTGCAATCGATTCAAGCATACCTTATACAGTGCTCCGTGACAATATTTATACGCATCCGACGATGAGCGAGGCTTTAAATGATTTGTTTTCCTCCATTCAGGAAGACGCGCATGAAACAGAATAATAAAAAATGGGACTCTGCCAAAACAGAGCCCCATTATTTATAGCGGTATTATCGTCAGGACTGGGTGCGGAGATGGCCGTCGCCGGCTTCGGTGCGGTCGCGGAACAAAAGCGAAATACACCAGATTGCAGCAAGACCTACAAGCGTGTAGATAATTCTGCTTACGATACCGGTCTGTCCGCCGCAAATCCATGCAACGAGATCAAACTGGAAGATGCCGATAGCGCCCCAGTTGATGCCGCCGATAATTGCCAGGATAAGACAAATTTTGTCGAGCATGTTTCTTCCTCCTTTTCCTTTTGGGATTATCATTCCCATAGAAAAAAGAATTATGCGGCTAAAACAGTCAGGCCCAAAACAATGGCTGCAACGCCGAGTACAATTGCGGCGCTTCCAATAATTTTGACGATTTTTATCGTCTTTTGAATTTTAAATTTTTGCAGCATATCGGGCGTGCCAAAGGGGAAAAAGAAGTACAATAGCCCCAGGAAAACCAGGGCGGTTCCCGCAATGTACGCGCCAACCTGCGCCTGGAACAGCGTCCAGAACAGCCCGACGGTAAGCGCAAGGAGGCCGGTAAAATTAATAAATGAAAACAGCTTTCTTTTATTCCTGGTCAGGCTGTAATATTTACCCGCCTGTTCTTCGCAGCGTTTACCGCAGTATTGCTCGTAATATGAAATTTCTTTGGCACAATATTCACAGTGCTTCATTTGTATCATTCCTTAAAATTCGGCGTTTATCATTTATTATATTCTGTTTACGGGTAATGTCAACCTTAAGGAACGAACGGCTTATTTAAAAAGAATAAAACAGTGGTATATATTCCGGCGGCCTGCAGTCCCCACTGATAAATCAGCAGAATCGTAAAGACTAATTTCTTAGGCTTTATCCTCCTCTGCCTGCGCAGCTTTTTATAACCGGCAATTGATACCGCGTTATTTGCTAAAAGGAAAAAATTCAAATAAATAATGGGCGTTGCGTAATGAAAAATCGTGCTGGAATTAGAGTTGTTTAATAAGAACACCGCCACGATTAGGGCAAAGGCCAGCGTACTGAAAATCAGCGCAGTCCAAATCCATTCACGGAAGCTGCGCGGAAGAAACGGCGGCCTGCCTTGATTGGATTTCCTGCGCGGTTTGTTTTTGCGGGTCATGGGCTCTGCCTCCCTTATGTATACATCCCGATTATAGCAAAAAAGAGGCGGCATTAAAAGCGGATGTGAAGATTGCCCGCCGCGTTTTTTATAGCGTTATAGTTTTATTAAGGGGTTCATTGTGAAAGGAGAATCGAGATGATGTGGCTTTTCTTTGCGATTGCTTCCGCTTTTTTTGCGGGCGTTACGGCAATACTTGCTAAAATAGGCGTTAAGAAAACCGATTCGACCGTAGCGACAGCAATCAGGACCGCCGTTATCCTCCTGTTTTCCTGGCTCCTTGTTTTTCTTACGGGCGCGCAGGCGTCGCTTGCGCTTGTTGATGGAAAAACGCTTCTGTTTTTAATCTTATCGGGTTTATCTACAGGCGCGTCGTGGCTCTTTTATTTTAAGGCGCTTGTAAACGGAGACGTCAACAAGGTGGCGCCAATCGATAAATCAAGCACAATCCTGACAATTTTGCTGGCCTTTTTGCTGCTTGGGGAACCGGTTTCTCCTGGAAAGGGTGCGGGGATTATCGTAATGGCCCTTGGCACCTTTCTGATGCTTGAACGGCGCGGCGCAGTAAAAAGCGGGGAGAAAAAGAATTGGCTGCTTTATGCCGTGCTTTCCGCGGTCTTTGCAAGCCTGACCGCAATCTTGGGAAAGGTCGGAATTACGCATATCGATTCCAATCTCGGTACGGCAATCCGTACGGCAGTGGTTCTGGTTATGGCATGGGCAATGGTATTCATCACCCGAAAGCAGGGTGAAATCAGGCATATTGACCGGAAAAGCTGGATTTTTATCTGTCTGTCAGGGGTGACGACAGGGCTTTCATGGCTTTGTTACTACAGGGCGCTTCAGAGCGGGCAGGCAAGCATTGTCGTACCAATCGATAAGCTCAGTATCGTAGTGACGGTTGCGCTTTCCTGGCTGTTCCTGAAGGAGCGGCTGACAAAAAAATCCTTCTTGGGCCTTATCCTGATAATAGCCGGCACGTTCTGCCTGCTGATTTGATATGGCTGTATGAAGCGGGCAGGAACGCGGAATACTAACATCAAACAAATTGCAGGGAGAGATTTAGATGCAGATTACATTCCAGGGTAATCCCGTGACATTAAAAGGGATACCGCTTAAAACCGGCGACCAGATGCCGGATTTTAGCTTGACGGACAATTCCATGCGGCAGGTGCAAAGCGGCAGCCTTGAGGGAATTCGCGTATTCGCGGCTGTCCCGTCGCTCGATACGGGCGTATGCGATGCGGAAATTAAAAAATTTAACGCGAAAGCTTCACAGCTTCCGGAAGTCCATATATATGCCATAAGCTGCGACCTTCCGTTTGCCCAGGCCCGCTGGTGCGGTGCTGAAGGAGTCGATAAGGTACAGACGCTTTCTGATTACAGGGACAGGAGTTTCGGGCTTGCAACCGGTACGCTGGTTGACGGGCTTATGCTGCTGACGCGTGCCGTTTTTATTGTAGACGAAAACGGAAAGGTCCAATATGCGCAATACGTGCCGGAAATTACCCAGCATCCGGATTATGAGGCCGCTTACCGCGTGTTGGCTGAGCTTACGGGCAAATAATCGGCACGTGCTTTTTATTTTACCATACCGTCATGTTCCGGTGTGATTAGGGCATACTAATTACAAAGGAGTGTTCGTATGGAAAAAGAAAAGCAAAGGAAAATTTGTCCCGCCTGTTATTTTGAAAACGACCCGCAAACGCGTTATTGCCAGCGCTGCGGAGGGTATTTTGAACCCCATATGACGCTGCGGGATATGTTCAGCGACCCGGAAACTGTTGTGGCGAATATTGGCGGTATTAATGACAGGGAAGTATCGATTATGCCGCTCGGAGGATTTACAATTAAAGGCTTTGAGCGTAAGATGCAGGCGCAAAACGGCGTCTCTTTCGATGAGACTGGCGCGCGCGTCTCTCCGCTTAGGGACGGTTCCTGGTATTGCCCGGACTGCGGCGTGCACAATACGGCCGCGAGCCTGTCGTGCAAGGAATGCGGAAAATATAAATAAAAGCCGCGGGTGTTTATTGCCCGCGGCTTAATCTTTTAACTTAGCTTTGTAAAACGCGCAACCAGCTGCCCGTTTTGCTCTACCGGTTCGGTAAACATATCATATGGGCGTACCCATAAGCCCTGTTCACCATACATCGCTTTATAAACGACGAGCTTTTCTCCTGTTTCACTGTGCTGTGCGATACCAATCACCTCATACTCGTTTCCCTTGAAATGGCGGTAGCGCCCGCAGGTCACCGGGACAGGCGTTTCCTCCCGCTGGCAATCCTGTGGGACAGGCCCGCCCTGCACAAGCTTGCGCGTGAATTCCCCGTTATGGAGAACCAGAACGCGCGCTCCGTTTTGCGGGACAGGAATATTTGCCCATCCGTTATCCACCGTGAATACGTCCCCGGTCAGTGCGTCCGTCAGCTTTTGATAAGAGCCGTCAACGTGAAAGCCAATCCACTGTTCCGAATTTGCCACGTTGAGCGCGACATAAACGGTCTGCCCCTCGCAGCGGCGCATAAAGACGAGCTGCTCGTTTTTAATCACGGTGTTTTCGAAATCTCCGTATTGCAGCGCGGGCAGGGAACGCCTGGCACTGCCGAGCGTTTTAAGAAATGCGCACAGCGTCTCGTCAGCGTCCGGAATTGAGCCGAGGTCAAGGCAGGGACGCAGCTCCCTGTCGCTTTGGTTCGTCCGCGTGCCGTGAATTCCCCACTCGCTTCCATAGTAAACGGACGGGACGCCCGGCATCGTGTAAAGCACGGTATAAATATTTTTCAGGTGTGCGCGGTCGCGGCAATTGTCGCCGATTCGGTTGACGTCGTGGTTGTCGACGAAATTATAGGTGCAGATATTTTTGTAAATGCCGCCCTGCGCAAATTGGCGCTGGAGGGAGTGGGCGATTTCAAAATAGTTGTGGTCGTTGTGGGAGGAGTAAATTCCCTTGAAGCATTCGTAGTTGGTAACGGAATCGAGCATTTCCGGGTTGGCCCATCGGCTGTAATCGCCGTGGATGATTTCACCCATCAGCCAGAAATCCGGCTTTTTGTTTTTACAGAAGCCGCGCAGCGTGCGGAAAAAGTCCGGGTCGATGCAATCGGCCACGTCGAGCCGCAGGCCGTCGATGCCGAATTCGTCCATCCACATCCCGATTGCGCCGAGCAGGTGGCTCGTCACCTCCGGATTGCGCAGGTTTAATTTGACTAAATCGTAGTGGCCGCTCCAGCCCTCGTACCAAAACGGGTCGCCCATCGGGCTTGAGCCGCCGAAATTAAGGTTTTGGAACCAGCCGCAGTAGGGGGAGGCTTCCCGCTTTTCCTGCACATCGCGGAATGCCCAGAATTCCCTGCCGACATGGTTGAACACGCCGTCCAGGATGATGCGGATACCGTTTTCATGCAGTTCCCCGCAAAGCCGTTTGAAGGATGCGTTGTCCCCAAGGCGCGTATCGATTTTATAATAATCCTTAGTGTCGTAGCCGTGCCTGCTCGAATCGAACAGCGGGCCGATGTACAGCGCGTTCACGCCCAGCTCCTTTAAATGAGGAATCCATTCGGAAAGCTTATCGAGCCGGTATTCCACCTGGCCGTCGTTATATTCCGGCGCTCCGCAGAAGCCGAGCGGATAAATATGATAAAAGACAGATTCGTTAACCCAGTTGCCCATAATTAATATCACCTTTGTTCATAAATTGCCGCTTTGCCGTGTGTTTACAAAACGGAGACACCATTATAACATAAAGCGCCGCGGCGTACAAGAAGGGGCGCGGCTTCCTTTGACACATGGCACACCCCATGCTATAATAGTTCCAATATATTATGGGAGGGAATCACGCAGATATGAATATATGGCATGATATCGATTCCTCGCGGATTAATCCGAAGGATTTTATGGTCGTTATCGAAATTCCCAAAGGCAGCAAGACGAAATATGAGCTTGATAAGCATACGGGCCTGCTCGAGCTTGACCGGATACTTTACACCTCCACGCATTATCCGGCGAACTATGGCTTTATCCCCCGTACATACGCGGATGATTTCGACCCGCTCGACGTACTGGTGCTCTGCAGCCAGACCGTTTACCCGATGACGCTGATCCGCTGCTATCCAATCGGCGTAATCAGCATGGTAGACAACGGCAGGAACGACGAAAAAATCATTGCGATTCCCTTCAACGACCCAACCTATAACGACTATACGGACATCAGCCAGCTTCCAAAGCATATTTTTGACGAAATGCGCCACTTCTTCTCCGTCTACAAAACGCTCGAAAACAAGGAAACGGCGGTCAACGAGGTTATGGGCTCGCAGGAGGCGGTTCAGATTGTGTCGGTAGCCATTGAGAGCTATAAAGAGAAATTCAATGTAAAATAAGTGAAACGGGAAGGAACTGCGTTATGATAGACAGGCCGAAGGAAATAGATGAGAGAACAGATGGAAAAAAGGTCAGGAACCTGCGCATCGCGCTGTGCGTTTTTTTTGTAATCATTACGGCGTGTATTTCGCTGCCGTTCGTTTTAGCGCAGAGCGGGACCGAGTACAAGGGGCTTACAGTTATCACCTTTTTCAGTAAGGCGTTTATGAGCGGCAACATCGCTCAGGGGCTTTTGTACCTGATGTTCGGTATTATTCCCGCCGCAGGCTTTTTTATCGCGGTGTTTGACCGCAAGCGTATGGTAAAAGGGATAGCGGGCGTTCTCTGCTCGGCTTTGGGCGCCGCGTGGGTGACCTTCTTCGTCGGCCCGGTCAATCTTTTGCCCGGCTCGCTGTTTTCTTTACTTTTATACATACTTACATTTATCCTGTCTGTCATGCTGTTACTTGCCAAGGCGGCGGAAAACCAAGAAAAGCTTCAGGCAAAGCAGAAGAAAAAGCAGGAGGAAGAGCATATCGTCATTAAAATGGACAAGGACGGTTCCGCTGCGGCGGAAAAGAAATCGGAAACCAAATAAATGCAGCAATAAAACGCCCGGACGAATAAACGTCCGGGCGTTTTCTATGTATCCCTTTGTTCCTGCTCGCGTTTGAGCCTTCTGGCGTCGAGATAATCCTGCAAAATAATTGTCGCCGCGACGCTGTCGATGATTTTTCTGCGGTTTTTTTTATGCTGTGTGTCGGTTGAATTCAAGAAGCTGTAGGCTGATATCGTCGTACCGCGCTCGTCGCGCATATCGACCGGTATACCAGACGCCTCTTTCAGCTTTTGCGCAAAGTCCCTTGCATACTGTGCGCTTTCACCTTCGCTTCCGTCCATATTGCGCGGCAGCCCGACGACTATCAGCTGCGCGCGGTGCCCTTTTGCGGCGTCCGCGACCTTCTGGAGCAGCAGCTTCGGGCTGCGCTCCTCAACCACGCAGAGGGGGGAGGCCAGCATTTCAAGCTCGTCGCACAGCGAAAGCCCTGTGCGCGCGTGCCCCAAATCGACTCCCATGATAATCATGCCTAACCTCTCCCTTCGGAATAATTACTGGAAGAGGTCCCTGTCGGGCTTGTCTTCCAGCTTGATATAAGCGCTCAGCTTGTTATTGTAATCGACAGCGGCGAGAAAGACGTCGTCGGGCCGGTTTACGCCTAGCTCCTTAAGCTCCTTTAAAAGCCACTGCTTGTCGTTGCCCGTATAATGCAGGTTGCCGTCCAGGATTTTGCCGTCCGTAATTACGGGGATGGAAGGCTTTTCATTCTCTGTTTTCAGGGAAAAATCCTTCGGGGTAGCGGGACGGTTTTCCGCCTTGGGCATAAAGGAAATCTGGCCGTTTGGCTCAAAGTTTGCTATTTGCAGCTCGTTCAAATCAAAATATCCGTTTAACCTGCACTGCGCAAGAAATTCTGTCAGGTCGATTTTTGCTTTTGCAAAGTTCTTTTTATAGAGCTTGCCGTTGTTGAATAAAATCAGGGAACGTCCTGTGAAAATCCTGCGCCAGAACGTCGAACGCCCTGAAAGGAATGAAAAAAGCAGGACGATGGCTGAATAAATAATCATCGCAAGCAGCGGCTTCATGAAGTCGTCCTCAAGCGAGGTCGCCATTTCAGCCGCAATTGAGCCGATGGTGATGCCATTGATATAATCGAACATATTTAGCTCGGAAAGCGCGCGGTTACCAATAATCTTGGTCAGGATAAACAGGACAATAATTGAGCCGATTGATGAAAGAGCAACATTCAAGAGTTCCATAGCTAACCTCTAATATCTTAAATTATAGTTGAGATTAGCATTGCCTGTTATCAAAAAATCATGCGGTTTTATTGCTGTAATTTACCATGGATTTATCGTACCGCTCAGCTCGGCTACGGATTTCATTCCATGCTCGTCGAGATAACGGTTCAGGCCTTCACAGATTTTGACGGGCGCGTATGGGTCCTGGAACAGGATGGTACCGATTTGCAATGCGGACGCGCCCGCGATGAGCATCTCGGCGGCGTCCTGCCAGCAGGAGATACCGCCCAACCCGATAACGGGAATTTTGACCGCCTGCGCCGCCTGCCAAACCATACGGACCGCAACGGGAAAGACCGCCGGGCCGGAGAGCCCGCCCGTATTGTTGCGCAGGATGGGGCGCCTTGTTTCAATATCGATACGCATGCCGGTAAGCGTATTAATTAAAGAAAGCGCGTCCGCGCCCTCGCTTTCCGCAGCCTTTGCGATTTCAGCGATATCCGCGACATTCGGAGAAAGCTTTACAATCAGCGGTTTTTTACAGTGGGAGCGCACAGCCTTTGTGATTTCCGCAACCGAAGCGCAGGAGGTGCCAAAGGCAACGCCGCCGCTTTTGACATTCGGGCAGGAGATGTTGAGCTCCACCATATTGACGGGCGTACCGTTTAATTTTTCAGCCATTGCGCAGTAATCCTCCTGCGTACTGCCCGCTATGTTAGCAATCACTGCCGTGCACTGCTGTTTGAGCCACGGCAGGTCGTGCTCAATAAAATGGCCGACGCCGGGATTTTGCAGCCCGACGGAATTTAAAATGCCGCTGGGCGTTTCCGCTATCCGCGGCGGGGGATTGCCGAGGCGTTCTTTTAACGTAATGCCTTTACAGGACACGCCGCCCAGCTTTTCCAGCCCGTAGAATTCGTTATATTCCCTTCCGAATCCAAAGGTGCCGGAAGCTGCAATCAGAGGGTTTTGCAGTGTGACGCCCGCAATTTTAACCGATAAATCAGCCATCAGAAAAACACCTCCCCAGCCTTGAATACGGGGCCGTCCTTACATACGTGGGAGTAGCCCTCTTTTCCGTCCTTTTTTGTTTTGCACGCGCAGACGAGGCACGCGCCTACACCGCAGCCCATACGCTCCTCGAGCGATACCTGGCAGGGAATATCGTGCTTTTTTGCCATATCCGCTACAGCTTTCAGCATCACGTTCGGACCGCAGGCGCATATGCCGTCAATCTTGCCGATAACAGACGCGAGCGCGTCTGTTACAAAGCCGTGGATTCCTGCGCTTCCGTCGTCCGTTGTAAGCAGCACTTCGCAGCCCACCGCCTCAAAATCGTCGGTCAATATGACCTGTTCCTTGCCGCGAAAGCCCAGGATAGCAACCGCCCTGTCCGCCTGTTTTGCCGCGTAGAGCATGGGGGGCGTGCCGATTCCGCCGCCGATAAACGCAATCTTCTTTCCTTTTTCAATCGTAAAGCCGCGTCCGAGCGGCGCTATAATATCGAGCGTTTCGTTGGGCTTCGTTTCAGATAGTATTTGCGTCCCCTCGCCTTTTACCTGGAAGACAAGGCGCATAATGCCGTTTTGTACGTCGCAGATGGAAATCGGGCGCCTGAGCATTTTCCCTTTTACCAATACATGCGCGAACTGTCCAGGGGCAGCGATATCAGACAGTACGTTGTTTTTTAAATGAAAATCAAATATACCGGGGGCAATTTCCTCTTTTTTAACCAGCTCAAAAAGCTGGGCGTCATATTTCATGCCGGTATTCCTCTCCTTCATACACTTTTCAGCATTTTTCTTATATTTTATCACATTATATCACAGCGGCACGCTTCTCACAACGGACAAATTGAATAGCGGCTGATAAGTTTTTGCGTTCGTTTCGATTGTTTTTTACAGAAAACCATGTTATGATATCGTCATAATATATACCTGTTTTGTATAAAGAGAGTGGAAAACAGTGGAACGTCTGAAAAAGGTTTACAAGGTAATGACGAGCAGGGAAATGCTCTTGTATATGCTGTTCGGCACGGGTACGGCGGCCATCGATTTTTTGGTGGCAAAGCTCTGCTACCAGACGCTCCCGCTGCCCAAATCCGCTTTGCTTACGGCGCTTGCAAACGCGATTGCGTGGGTGCTTTCCGTCACCTTTGCTTTCGTGACGAATAAGCTTTTTGTTTTCCAGAGCAGGCGGGCGGGGCGAAAAACACTGTGGCTTGAAATGTTCGGCTTTTACGGCGCGCGCTTTTTATCACTTGTGCTGTCCATCGTGTTTCTGATTATGCTTATCGATATGCTTGGCTGGAACGCGGATTTGGCAAAGCTGCTCGTAACGGCGTTTGTGATTATGTTTAATTATGTTTTCAGCAAGTGCGTCGTGTTCCGCGACAGGGAAAAACTAAAATAGAATGACGCAATCCGTAAAAAGGCCCCGCATCCGTATGAATGCGGGGCTGCGTGTTTATTACTGGGATTTAAGACGTATAATTGAGCCGTACCTCTACAATACGCAGCCGTTCCTTTTTAATGATAGAAACGTTGTTTTCGTCAATTTTTGTACTGCCAAGCAGGCTGTTGACGTCTTCAAGGTACTGGAAGAACTGGTAAGGCTCCTTATAGAACAGGCCGTCCACCGCCTCCTGGTAATCGATTGAGTTGCTCACCTGGATATAAAACTCGTTTTTGTGGCCGGATACCGTTTCCAGCAGCGCCGTCTCTACAATATTGGTCGATTTTTCGTCGAAGCCGTAAAGGTATACGGCGGCATGGCGGTAAAAGCTGTCGTTTGTTTCGATGCATCGCGGAATGCCGATGTTGAACATCTGCGCCGGAGCGCTTGATGTACCGCAGATTTCATCGTAGGAAAGCTCCGTGAAATCCTCTGCCTTTTCATGGTCGTATTTTAAAGTGAAATCGGTAATATTAAAGTAGTCGTAGAAAATATAGCTGTCACTGTCGTCCCAGGTCGCGTCCAGATGGTACCAGCACCCATTGATTTTGACTAAGTTCCACTGGTGCCAGTCGCCGTTTGCCGTACCGTTTACCGGAATGCTTTCAATACCCGCGAAGCTCAAAAGATACTGCATCGCTTTGGTATAGCCCTCGCAGACCGCTTTGTTTTCCACAAGCGCTCCATACAGGGTAAACGGCCTCCAATCCTGCTCTATTTTTTTGACGTCCGAGGCATAGGCGCATTTTTTCAAAAGCGCGTCATGAAGGAAAAGCTCCCTGTCATATTCGTTGAGGCCTGCTGGAAGGGAAGAAACGATACGGTTTGCCGCCTGTTCAATTTGCTGTGAGTATTGCTCGATATCCTGCGGGCTTAGCATGGAGTACATCTGTACAACCTGGTCGCCGCCGCTTTGCGTATATCCAAACAAGTTTGCAAGCCAGAAAATTTCAGGATGGTCGTTTGTAAACGCTTCGATTACCAGGCGCAGTTTGTCCTCCCTGAGGCTTGCGCCCGGCAAATAAATTTGTTCAATCAGGTATTCTCCGGAATCAGAAGGTTCGTCCGTCACAATATAAACGTCGCTTTCGAGCCTTTTATAAAAATACCGCTCGTCGTCGTCCGTCAGCGCGTCAAAGCCGTGCGTAGTCTGCAGCCTGTCGTAATTGCTTTTAATGCGTCCGGACATTCCGCCGACCGTATTATAGCTGTAGCTGCCGGCCGTGCCGCTGCCGTCCAGCTCCACGCTCGATACGGGCGGGCGGTCCGCCGGCGTTATTTTTTCTACCGAAGAGGTTACGGCGTCGGCCTTTTCCCGAACCTCCTTGCCGGACATGCCGCAGGAAGTACAAAGAGCCGGTATGAGAATCCAGGAAAGTATCGCGCACATTGTATATTTTAGATGTTTCAACGGGCTTTGCGCCTCCTTTGCCTGCTTATACATACGTATGTTTTACTTGAAAATTATAGCACAGTGACGGTTTAATCACAACAGAGTAATTTGTATGAAAAAGAAAAATCCCCGGTTGAAAAAAGAATGGGGATAACAGTGCGAAAGCGGGGAGAAAATACAGTAAAATACACCTGCGTACTACCTTTTTTATTGCATTTGTTCTTTTCGTTCTGTCCCCTTGACGAAAGAGATTAAAAATTGTAAAATTAGGAATAATTATAAAGGGTGTTTATAGGTTTCCGGAGATATCCGAATAGATTCCGGCGATTATTCGTATGGAACAAGAAGCGAGGAGAGATTTTTTTTGAAGACAGAGGCTTTTGAGCGGTATGAATCCGAGGTCCGCTCTTACTGCAGGCATTTTCCCACCGTTTTCACAACCGCCAAGGGCGCGGTGTTTTATGATGAGCAGGGCGAGGAATATACAGACTTTTTCTGCGGAGCCGGCGCTGTGAACTATGGGCATAACAACGATTATATCAAAGAAAAAATGATTGATTACCTCAAATCGGACGGGCTGATGCACGCGCTCGATATGTACACGGTACCCAAAAGGGAATTCATAGAATATTTTGAAGAAAACGTCTTAAAGCCCAGGGGCCTTGACTATAAAATACAGTTTACCGGCCCGACAGGCACCAATGCCATCGAGGCCGCAATCAAGCTTGCGAGAAAATGCAAGAAGCGCAGCAATATCTTTGCGATGATGGGAGCGTTCCACGGCATGACGCTCGGCGCCCTGGCGCTTACGACGGACAAGTCCTCCCGCAGGGGGGCGGGCGTGAGCCTGACGGATGTTACGCATATCCCGGCGCCCTACATGTTCCCGGAGCTGGACACGGTCGCTTATATGAAGCGCCTAATCGACGACGACCATTCCGGTGTGGAAAGGCCGGCGGCGCTTGTGATTGAGACGACGCAGGCCGAGGGCGGTATCCGCGTAATGGATAACGAATGGCTCCAGGCTGTTCGCAAATTCTGCGACGATTACGATATTATCCTGATTATAGACGACATACAGGTCGGCTGCTGCCGGACAGGTACGTTTTTCTCATTTGAACGCGCCGGTATCGTACCCGATATGGTAACGTTATCAAAATCCATCGGCGGCTACGGTATGCCCTTGGCGCTTACGCTCTTCAAGCCGGAGTTCGATATTTGGAAGCCGGGCGAGCACAACGGTACGTTCCGCGGCAACCAGCTCTCCTTCATTGCGGCGAAGGCGGGGCTTGAATATATGCTCGAACACAAGGTAGAGGAACAAACCCGTGAAAAGGGCGAGCTTGTGCGCAGCTATATCGAAAGGGAAATTCTTCCGCTCGACAGCAGGCTGGAGCTAAGGGGCATCGGCCTTGTCTGGGGCGTCGATTTTGAAAAGATTCCGGTAAAGGGCTTCAGCGACAAGGTGATAGATACCTGTTTTGAAAAGCACCTCATTATTGAAGGCGCGGGCAGAAAAAATTCCGTTGTAAAGCTGATGCCTCCGCTCGTCATTGAACAGGAGCGCCTTTTACGCGGGCTTTCCATGCTCAAGGAAGCGATTGCGGAAAATCTTGCTCTGATAAAATAAACAGGATGGGTGGGTACGCCGGCGACGGCGTACCGTTTTTTCGGATAAAACATAGTACAGAACAGGGGAACGGATATGGGCCTGAGGGAAATTACAAAAATGGCGGGCGGCGCAAGCCTTGATAAGATGAAGGGCGTCGTAGACCATGTACATGAAAAGACTGGAAAGAACAAGGCGTCTATTTTTCTCGATATTCTTAACTGTTCCGCGCGGTACGGCGCGGGCTATTACGACTACCAAATTTTTGAATTCTACAATATGACGGCGAAGCAGCGCGCCACTTATGTAACGCGGGTCAAAAACAAAAAGCTGATTCTTCGTCTCAATAACCAGGATTACAGCTATATATTCGACGAGAAAAATGTATTTGACAGGCGGTTTTCAAAATATCTTGGCCGCCAGGTACTCGACCTCAAGAATTTGAGCTTTCATGAATTTGAGGCCTTTGTGCGGGGAAAGGATTATTTTTTTGCAAAGCCGTATATTGGGGAAAGCGGCAAGGGAATCGAGAAAATTAAGGTTTCCTCCTTCCGCGATTTGGACGAGCTTTACGCCTATGTTACAAGCAGGGAAAAGAATTTCGGCGTAATTGAAGAGGTAATCAGGCAGCACGAGGCCGCGGCGAGGATTTATCCCGATTCGCTCAACTGCCTAAGGATTGGTACAATCGTAGAGCAGGGAGTGCCGCACATCCTATACGCTGTATTCAAGATGGGCAACAACGGCAAGTTTGTCGATAACCTTGAGAACGGGGGGCTTGCGTGCCACTTCGACCTCGACAAGGGCGAAATAATCGGGCAGGGGCATACCTCAAAGCTTATCAACTACGACAAGCATCCCTATACCGGCATTAAATTTTTGGGCTACCGCCTCCCCTTTATGAAGGAAGTCAAGGAAATGGTTTTGCAGGCGGCGCTCGAGGTGCCTCAGATGCGCTATGTCGGGTGGGATGTATGCCTGACGGAAAACGGTCCCGCAATCGTCGAGGGCAACGACTATCCAGGCTACGATTTTCCGCAGCTTCCTGACCCGGACAAACCCAAAATCGGCCTTCTTCCGAGAATCCAAGAAATATTGCCGGACTTTAAATAAGAACATACCCGTGAAGGGGGAGCGCACGATGATACTTTCCGGTAAGGAAATTTTAAAGCATATGGGCAGGGAAATCGTCATTGAGCCGTTCAATGAGAAAAAGATTAACCCGAACAGCTATAACCTGTCGCTTTCTAACGAGCTGCTCGTTTATGAAAATGACGTACTCGATATGAAAACGCCGAACGCGGTGAAAAAGCTCATCATACCGGAAGAAGGGCTTTTGCTCGAACCGCGCAGGCTGTATCTTGGAAGGACAAACGAGTTTACTAAAACGGACAAATATATCCCCATGCTGGAGGGCCGTTCCTCAACGGGAAGGCTTGGCCTGTTTATCCATGTGACGGCCGGGTTCGGCGACGTTGGGTTTGCGGGCTTTTGGACGCTTGAGATTTTTTGCGTGCAGCCGGTACGGATTTACCCGAACGTTGAGGTCTGCCAAATTTATTATCATGATATCGATGGGGAATACGATTTATACAGCAGCGGAAAATACCAGAACAACACCGGCATACAGCCCAGCCTGATGTATAAAGATTTTGAGCAGAAATAAAAGCTAAGGCCGCGGAATACAATTCCGCGGCCTTTATTACGTATTACTGCCTGCCCCAAAGTGTAAAATTCAAGAATTTTAGTTGCCCTTCCTTGTACCCGCCTTTGATATATCCGGGCAGGTGGCGGTACAGGACAGACATACACAGCAGAAAAACAGCGAGCGTAACCGCCGTGCTTTTATCAAACAGCAGGCTCATTGCAAGCATTGCCGTGTAGCTTACCGCCACGCGCAGGCTGTGCGGGTTGAGCCGGAATACGGTAGACAGAATAACAAACGGTATTACCAGCCACCAGACCGTAAAAAACCGCGGCATAAGGCCCGCTAAGCTTCCAAACGAAACGTTGATTGCCTTGCCTCCCCTGAGCCGCAGAAATGGGCTGAACGCGTGCCCTGCCGTCGGCGCGGCAATAACGAGGGCAAACAGCAGGCTTTCCGGGCTGAGCATATGGGAGGCGATAAAGACGGGAACGTATCCTTTGAAAAAGTCGAGCGCAAGGCAAAGGATGCCCATCGGCACGCCGACGTATTTAAACACGTTAGCACAGCCGGGATTGCCGTCGTCGCTGATTTTTAGGATATCTTTTTTGAAGAAAAGCTTGGGAAGAAAATAGGAATACACGATGCTTCCCGACAAATATCCGATTATGGTGAAAAACAGATAGGGTAAAATGTGTTCCATATCGACCCTCCCTTTCTGGAATATCCCTCATAACCGCTTCGGAATATTCGCCGTCTTATTTTAAATTGCCGATTCTTCCAGCAGCGTGCAGATTTTTTCCGCCGCGTCTGGTTTGATATGCTCCCGCTGGCGCCTGAGCATTTGTTCCACTTCGTTTTTATCATGCAGAAGCTCATAGGCACTGCGCGCAGTGTCCTGCGGCCGGCCGGGACAAAAAAGCGACAGGCCGTTCCGAACAAAAAACTGCGCGTTTTTTGTCTCGCAGCCCGGGATGGGTTCGGTGTGGATGATAGGGATGTTTTTTACGGCGGCTTCTGTCGAGGTAAGCCCGCCGGGTTTTGTAAACAGCAGGTCGCAGGCGTCCATATAAAGCCCGACCTTGTCGGTAAATGGGAGCGGCATGACATTGGGACAGACGGAGAATTCCTCCCGCAGCGCCTGCAAAAGCTTCTTGTTTCCTCCGCACAGGGCGACAATCGAGGTCCCTTTTCCAAACGCGTGCAAAAGCGCGTGGACGAGTGCTGCGGGTTTTCCAAAGCCCATACTTCCAGACATCAGTAGAAGCGTCGTTTTATTCTCTTCAAGCCCGAGCTCTTTTCTTGCCTGGGCCTTCGGTGTATGCTGCCTGTACTTTCCCGATACAGGGATGCCATACGGCAGAATCGTCTGTTTTTTTACACCCTTTTCTATAAATTCCGGTACGAGGTCGACATGGGGAACGATGAAATAATCCGGCTCCGTTTCCCCCCAGAAGGGGATACAGGTATAGTCTGTGGCGACAGCCGCAAAACGAAAGAACTTGCCGTACCGTTTGCGGATGCCTGTCAGCGTTTCAGCGGGGAAAAGGTGCGGCGTGACGACCGTATCGATTTTATGGCGGATAAGATACTCATACAAGCTTTTGGCGTTCAGCTTGTTCGCCGCGTAGATTGGCGACTTGCCGTTTAAGCGGCTGACGGCATCGCCCGCCTTGTAAAGCAGGCGGAACGTATTCGGGGATTTTGTGGTAATGCCGACATAAAGGCTGTTTACATAACGGGATGCCCGTTCGCTGCCAATTGCAAGGGTATCCTTAAATTCGCAGGGGACTTCCCTCTGCTTAAACTGTTCATATACCGCGCGTCCAGCGCTGTTGTGACCTTCGCCCGTGTTGCAGGACAAAACCAGTATATTCAAGAAAGTATCATCCTTTTCCTGTTTCTGCCCTTATCTTAACATAATTCGTCAAAAATGTACAGACAGCATAATAACGTTGAAAAGAAAAATAGTTGACAAACCATTGGGAAAAGAATAGTATAAATAAAAATCCTATTTATTCAGTCGGAATTGGAGGGGATTCCCCTGTGCCCGGCTTGAAAGGACGTGGCTTTAATGAAAATTTCTACGAAGGGCAGGTATGCGCTGCGCCTGATGCTCGACCTCGCTTTAAACGATACGGGGGAATATATCTCGCTCAAAAGTATTGCGGCCCGGCAGGAGATTTCTGAAAAATATTTGGAACAGATTATCCTGGTCCTGAGCAAGGCGGGCTTTGTAAGGAGCGTGCGCGGCGCAAACGGCGGCTACCGGCTGTCAAGGGCCGCGAAGGAGTACACCGTAGGGGAAATTCTGCGTCTGACAGAGGGGAGCCTGGCGCCCGTCCCATGCCTTGAGGATGAGGAAAACAAATGCGTGCGCAGCGCGCAGTGTACGACGCTGTATGTATGGAAAAAGCTCAATAAAGCGATAAACGGCGTTGTAGACGGCATTACGCTTTACGACCTTGTGGAATTGGAGCGCCGCCGCGGAGAAAACGACTATGTTATTTAAAAATTTATAACCATTTTTTTGAAAAAGGGTTGACAAACGCTTCTTTTGTGGTATGATAAATGCAATCAAATTCCTAGTTAACATATAGGAATAATAAGAAAGGCGCTGATCCCATGATTTTTCTTTTAGAAAAGTACCTGCAAACCAAACGATGTATGCCAAAGGCTGAACGAATGTGCCGGTGATTTATCGGCGTATCCATATTATGTATTCGGCAAGGCAAACATTTTAATTGGAATGAGGGAATTTTATTATGAGTAAAATAAATGAGAGAACGCTTCATTTTGAAACAAAGCAGCTTCATGTCGGGCAGGAGACGGCGGACCCCGTAACGGATGCGCGCGCCGTCCCGATTTACCAGACAACTTCTTATGTGTTCCGCGACTGCAGCCATGCGCAGGCACGGTTTGGGCTGGCGGATGCGGGCAACATTTACGGCAGGCTCACGAACCCCACGCAGGATGTATTCGAGCGGAGAGTTGCCGCTTTAGAGGGAGGCGCCGCGGCGCTCGCCGTTGCTTCGGGCGCGGCAGCGATTGCCTATACGCTGCAAAACCTTGCGCACGCGGGGGACCATATCGTGT
The DNA here is from genome assembly GCA_900540275.1 of uncultured Oscillospiraceae bacterium. Classification (GTDB taxonomy): domain Bacteria; phylum Bacillota; class Clostridia; order Oscillospirales; family Acutalibacteraceae; genus Scatavimonas. The sequence goes on from UQFO01000021.1 coordinate 34,742, forward strand.
CGGCGCAGACGATTTACGGCGGCACGTACAACCTGCTTGCACACACGTTCCCAGATTACGGCATTGAAACGACATTTGTAGACCCGGATGAGGAAGGCGCGTTCGAGCGTGCGCTGCGGGACAATACAAAGGCAATTTTTATTGAATCGCTTGGAAACCCAAACTCCACGCTTATCGATATAGAGAAAGTGGCGCGGCTTGCGCATAGCCATAATATCCCGCTTGTGGTCGACAGCACTTTTGCGACGCCTTACCTTTTAAGGCCGATTGAGTACGGCGCTGATATCGTCGTGCATTCCGCGACTAAGTTTATCGGCGGCCACGGAACGTCGCTTGGCGGCGTAATCGTTGACAGCGGTAATTTTGACTGGGAAGCAAGCGGCAAGTTTGAACACCTGGTCAAGCCCAACGACAGCTACCACGGCGTTAGCTTTACGAAGGCCGCGGGAAAAGCCGCGTTTGTAACGCTCGTCCGCGCGGTGCTCCTGCGCGACACGGGCGCCGCAATTTCCCCTTTTAACGCGTTTTTGCTTCTGCAGGGCTTGGAAACGCTCTCCCTCCGTGTGGAGCGCCATGTGGAAAATACAAAGAAGGTGCTTGCCTTTTTAAACGGACATCCGCTTGTGGAGAAAGTCAACCACCCGTCTCTCGACCCCAAGCAAAGGCCGCTTTACGACAAGTATTTTCCGAACGGCGGCGGCTCAATCTTTACGTTTGAAATCAAGGGTGATGAGGAAAAAACAAAGAAATTCATCGACAGCCTGCAGGTGTTTTCCCTGCTTGCAAACGTCGCGGATATGAAGTCGCTTGTTATCCATCCGGCGACAACGACGCATTCCCAGTTGAATGAAAGGGAACTGCTGGAACAAGGCATCAAGCCGAATACGGTGCGCGTGTCAATCGGCACGGAGCATATCGACGATATACGATACGACCTGGAAGAGGCTTTTCGGGCAATTTCTTAAAAAGGAGCGATTTACTATGGGACAGATTTATAAAAGCGTAACAGAGCTTATCGGGCGTACGCCGCTGATGGAGCTTGCAAATTTTGAAAAGGCACAGGGGCTTCCCGCGAGAATTTTGGCAAAGCTTGAGTATTTTAATCCAGCCGGAAGCGTCAAGGACCGCATAGCGAAGGCAATGATTGAAGACGCCGAGCAGAAAGGAATTTTAATAGAAGGCTCCACAATCATAGAGCCAACCAGCGGGAACACGGGAATCGGGCTTGCAAGCGTCGCGACGGCACGCGGCTACCGCGTAATCCTCACTATGCCGGAGACGATGAGCGTCGAGCGCAGGAATTTACTCAAGGCATACGGCGCGCAGCTTGTCCTGACCGACGGCGCCATGGGTATGAAGGGCGCGATTGCAAAGGCGGAGGAGCTTAAAAACGAAATCAGCGGCGCGGTAATCCTCGGCCAGTTCGACAATCCCGCGAACCCCGCGATGCATTATAAAACGACCGGCCCGGAAATCTGGGAGGATACCGACGGCAGGGTGGATATATTTGTCTCAGGCATTGGGACGGGCGGTACATTAAGCGGAGCGGGTAAGTTCCTCAAGGAGAAAAATCCGTCTGTTAAAATTGTCGCTGTTGAGCCGGAGGGCTCGCCTGTATTGTCTAAGGGGACAGCGGGGCCGCATAAAATACAGGGTATTGGCGCGGGCTTCGTCCCCAAAACGCTCGATACCGGCGTTTATGACGAAATCCTGGCCGTATCGAACGAGGATGCGTTCCATACTGGCAACTTGATTGCAAAAAACGAGGGCGTGCTCGTGGGTATATCCTCCGGAGCGGCTGTATACGCCGCGTCTGTGCTTGCGCGCCGTCCGGAAAACAAGGGCAAGAATATTGTCGCTATCCTGCCGGACACGGGGGAGCGTTACCTTTCCACTCCGCTTTTTGAAAGCTGAGCCTGCCCATTATACCGCCCCGCGGCATGTACCAAAACACATGCCGTGGGGCTATTTATATAAATCCGGGCTCATACGTGTTCGTTCCGGTTTGGAATAAATGCCAAAAATTTGCAAACGGCTTTACAAACGGCTGTGGGCGTGATATAAATAGCTGAAGTAAAGAAAACGATTACAAAAGGTAATCGTACGGAGGAGTATGACGATGACAGAAAAAGAGAAGATGATAAGCGGCCAGCTTTATAACCCCATCGATGAAGAATTGGAGAACGACCGCAACCGTGCGAAGGACTTGACTTTTGATTTTAATAATCTGAGGCCGTCGCAGGGGCAGGAAAAATCGGAGCTGATTAAGCGGCTGTTTGGAAAGACAGGGGAGCATGTCTGGGTGGAACAGCCGTTTCACTGTGACTACGGGTATAACATCAGCGTGGGCGAGCATTTTTACGCCAACCACAATTGCGTCATTCTTGACTGCGCGAAGGTAACAATCGGACATCATGTGTTTTTAGCGCCGAACGTCGGCATTTACACGGCCACCCATCCGCTCGACGCCGAGACGCGCAACCAGTTTATTGAAAACGCAAAGCCGGTAACAATCGGCGATAATGTTTGGATTGGCGGCGGCGTGACCATCGTGCCGGGCGTCACGATTGGCGACAACACGGTAATCGGCGCGGGCAGCGTTGTCGTTAAGGATATTCCGTCAAACGTGCTTGCTGTGGGCAATCCATGCAAGCCCATAAGGACAATCACGCCGGAGGAAAAGAAAGAGCTGGAAAAATAAAACGGCGCTCTGCTGAGGATTGACACAGATAAACGCCGGTGTTACAATATGATACATACAGGGAGCGCGGCGGTTTGTAAGGGTTTACAGACAAAGCGTTCCTTTTTTGTTATAGGGAGGAGGATGCGCTGTGGAGCGGGAAAAAATTATCCATACGATTGAGCCGGTTTACGATGAAGCGTCACGGGTTTTAATCCTCGGCACGATGCCGTCGCCCAAATCGCGCGAAATCGGGTTTTACTATGGCCATCCGCAGAACCGGTTCTGGCGCGTGATGGCAGCGCTGTTTTCCTGCGCTGTACCCGCGGCGAACGAACAGTGTACCGCCTTGCTTAAGGAGAATCACATTGCGCTGTGGGATGTGCTCGCTTCCTGCGATATTGCGGGCGCGGACGACGGGAGCATCAAAAATCCGGTGCCGAACGATTTAAACAGAATCCTCAATGTATCGGACATACAGGCGGTTTTTACGACCGGAACAAAGGCGTATGCGCTTTATAACCGGCTATGCAGGGGCAAAACAGGGATAGAAGCCATCCCGCTTCCCTCCACAAGCCCGGCGAACTGCCGTTATTATACGTTTGACCAGCTTGTGGAGCGGTATCAGGCCATTATGGATTATTTACGGGGATGACAGATTATGAAGCTATCGATAGATGAATGTACAGCTTGCCCGAGAAACTGCAAGGCGTACCGCGGCCCGCGTGAGGGAGAGGGCTTCTGCCGCGCGGGAATGCTCCCAAAGGTCGCAAGGATTGCGCCGCATTACTGGGAAGAGCCGTGTTTAAGCGGAAAAAACGGCAGCGGCGCCGTCTTTTTCAGCGGCTGTACGCTGCGCTGCGTTTATTGCCAGAACTATGAAATTTCTGCGCGGGGCTTTGGCAAAGAGATGACGCCGAAGGAGATTGCGGAAGGCTTTCAAAGGCTGGAAGAACAGGGCGTACATAACATCAATTTGGTGAGCGCGTCGCACTATATCGACGCGGTGCTTGAAAGCCTTTCGATTTACAGGCCGCGTGTGCCTGTTGTGTATAACTGTTCGGGGTACGAAAGTGTGGAGAGCCTTAGAAGGCTCAAAGGATATGTAAACATTTACCTGCCGGATTTTAAATATGCCGACGATGAAATGGCGCTGCGCTATTCCTCAGCGCCCGGCTACCGCGATACGGCGATTCGCGCCATGAAAGAAATGGTGCGCCAAACGGGGAACCCGCGTTTTGATGAAAGCGGCATGCTGCAAAGCGGCGTGATTGTACGGCACCTTGTCCTGCCGATGAACACCAAAAACAGCATAGCCGTTTTGGAGCTGCTCGCAAGGGAGTTCGGGGATGAAATACTCGTCAGCCTGATGGCGCAGTATGTGTCCTGCGGCCAGGCGGAAAGGTACCCGGAAATCAACCGGAAGATTACCGCGCGTGAATTCCAAAAGGTGTCAAACAGGCTCTTTGAGCTTGGTCTCGACGGCTTTGTGCAGGAGCGTGGGGCGGCGGACAAGGGTTATATTCCTGATTTTGACCTGACAGGTATTAAATAAAAGGGGGAGCCGTGGCGGCTCCCCCTTTTTAATCTGCCTTTTCTTTGTGAAGCCTGCTTCTTGGCTTTTTTGAGAAACGCCCCGTTTCTTTTTTATTGAATGAAGCTTTCAAAGAAGGAACCGTCAAAATGGTTCCTTCTTACTTTATGAAGCATCCTGCTTCTCTCTTTTTAAAGAAAGCCATCTGCTTCTTGGGTTTCTTGATAAAACTTTATATGTTTAATCAAAAGGGAAAAACAATCCGCTGTTTTTCCCTTTTGT
>UQFO01000022.1 GCA_900540275.1 uncultured Oscillospiraceae bacterium
TTCTGTGGTTGAATACGTTAAGGCTGCCGGAAACATACAGCTCCAATGCCGCCGCGATACGGGCAGCTTCCGGCTCCGGCTGTCTTAACAGCTCGTCGTAAAGGTCGCCCAAGATAGGCATTTTTGCCGGGTCGGGGTCTGCAAGGAACGGGCGGTACACATTTCTTACAGCCCTGTCAATGACGGTCTTATCGACAGGCTGCAAACCCTCCTTGCCTCCGATAACAAGCTCGCAAAGGGAAAGGATAAAATCACTTTTCAGCGCAAGGGGGTTGTCGTCCTCGCTGTAATTAAGGTTTATGTCCATAGGGTTTACATACTGGGGCTTGCCGTCAATGCCCCTGCCCGTAGGGGAAAGACGTATCACTTGCCCATTAAGACGCTGCACAAGGGAAAAATACTCGGCTTCCGGGTCGCAGATGATAATGTCGTCGTCGGTAATGAGGAAAGCATTTGTCATTTCCCTTTTTGCCGCAAAAGATTTTCCGCTTCCCGGCGTTCCCAATATAAGCCCGTTGGGATTTTTGAGCTGCTTTCTGTCGCAGAGTATCATGTTGTTAGAAAGGGCGTTCAAGCCATAGTACAGGGCTTGCCCCGTCTGAAAAAGCTCCTGCGTGATAAAGGGAATGAAAATAGCGGTGCTTGATGTGGTAAGCCCCCGTTGTATCGGGATAAGGTTTTCCCCAATCGGCACACTGGATAAAAGCCCTGCTTCCTGCTGATAGTCAAGGCGTGTCAGGCGGCAGTTGTATTTCTGTGCGATACCCGCCGCAGCGAAAATATCATTTTCCAGTTTCCGCTTCGTGTCTGCCATGTTTACCACAAGGAACGTAAGGAGAAACATTCGCTCGTTGCGGCTCTGTAAGTCCTGCAACAAGTTCTTTGCTTCGCTGCCAAAGGTGGCAAGGTCGGACGGGATTATATCCATGTCATAGCCGCTTCTAACCGCTTTTTTCTGTTCCTCAATCTTCATCTTGTCAAGGTCTGTGATTTTGCGCTTAATGGTCTTGATTGCTTCCGACTGGTCGATACTGCGGATATGTAAATTGACGATTACCCCTGTTTCCAAGTCCAGTATGTCGGCAAGCATACGGTCGTTAAGCTCCGGCGCAAGGATTTCAAGGAAGCTCGCCGCGCCGATTTTCTTCCCCATGCGGAAATATCTGCCCTCGCCAAAACGGAAAGAGGACGGGGCGATAAAATCCTTTGTAGACAGCCCCGACGGGGTAAGCCAGTCAAAGGAAAAGGAGAACGGCTCGCCCTCCGGGTGGAATACCCCATGCAGCACCTTTAAGCGTTCATAGCCGGATAAGGGGCGGGCGGTTACGCCAAGCACCTTGAAATTGTTAAGCACGTCGGTTTCGATACGGGAAAGCCTTGACTTTGCAGCCGCCTTGTTATCGGCTTCAACAGTAAAGGTAATGTATTTGTGCTTCACAAGCCCGTTGTTGCCTTTACTAAGCTGATTTTTCAGCATATCCGAATACTCGGTGCGGATAGAGTTAAAAGCGTCCTCCTGTGCGGGGATAGAGATTGCTTTTTCTGCCTGTTCCCGCTGCGTTCCTTGATTGATGAAAGAAAGCTGCACGCTCACGCTCGCGTCAAAGTAGTTGAGAAAATCGCACCAGTTTTCAAAAATGGCGGTCTTATCGTCAGCCTGTGCAAGCTGATAATTGATGTCCTCGAACACGACGCACTTTGAATATCTCTTTTCCGTAACCTTGCAGATACCGTCCGGGTACATGGCAAGGTAGGGAATGGTCTGCTGTGCGGTGCGGGCTTTGCCGTCGCCTTTAGCCTTTCGGATAGCTTCGGCAATCTGTTTCTTTTCGGCGCGGGTCAGCTTACGCCTGTTTCCTGCGGCTTCCCGCGTCTTTTTTGTTTGTCCTTTTGACAATCGCTGATACCTCCTTTTCTAAGTTTCGCTGCTTTTCCAAGACAGCGTATAGGTTTTCGGTTCTGTAAGGTCGCTCCTTTGGGCGGGTAAACTTTGTCTGAATGACATTTCTTACCACCACTTCAAGGGGCTGCCCATGTTTTTCATACATGGCAAGCAGGAAACAGGGAAGCATGACGACAATCATCGCCATAGCCGCAAGGTTTGTCCCTGCGCTGCCTTTGAGCAAAAAAAACAGCGGCAGTCCGATTAAGAGAGCCGCCGCAAAACAAACGATTTGCCGCTTTGTCAGATTGAAAGCGACTTTTGTTTTGACTTTGGAAAGGTCTTTTGGTACAGGTACATACGCCAAGAAAAAACCTCCTTTCTGCCCTTAGTGGGCGTTGAATATGGATTTTGCCAGTGTGCCGGATTTGAACAGGGAAAAACAGAGGATAACCGTATAGGCGGCAAGGGAAAATACCGCGCTGTGCAGATTGTCTGCGATTATCATATCGTTTACCAGTACGGCGTAAATACCGACACATATCATAATGAGGAAGCCTTGAAAACCAAGAGCGAACAGCCCTTTTAGGTAGTTGTTTCCAATCTGTCCCCATTCTCTGTTGGTCATGGTCGCAAATGGAATAGGCGATACCGAACAGTAAAGGTAAATCTCTATCATTCTGCCGTAGAGGATAACGGTTATCAGTACGGACATGATTTTCATGCAAAGGCTTACAAGGCTTGTTTCAAGCACAAGTAAGAGCAGTTCGGGGATTTCCATATCTTCAAGCCCCTCCTGCATGGCGGCAAGGGCTTCGGCAACGTCGATATTCGTATCGCCGCCGATAACCCCCGCTGCGCCGGAAACGATATGCTGCGCCATATCAAAGACCGCCATTGTGATGTTGAACGTGTTGGTTACGATAAACACCGCGACAAAGGCTTTGAATATCCACTTAAAGAACATGAATGTTTCTATGTCGTGCATATTGTTCTTTTCCGTTACCATGCTGATTAGCTCGTAGCATAGGACATAGGTAATGACAAGCCCCGCAATCGGAACGATTACATTTTCAGAAAGGGTCTGTATCATGCTGAAAATATTTGCGTTCCAACCCTGCGGGGTCTGTCCTACCTCGTTTGCGATAGTCCCGACTTTTTCGTTTACGTCCCCGAACATAGTTGACAGATTACCGTTTATCGCTCCGATAAGGATTTCCTTTATCCATTCGTTAATCGCGTCAAGTATGCTCTGCATAGGTAGCTACCCGCGCTTAACCGAACAAGCCGGAAAGCAGAGGTACAAGGATAGTGCCGATAAGGGCAACGCCGCCGCCCGCCATGAGCTGCTTAATGCCCTGTGATTTTGCGCCCGGATTATCATTTCCGTAGCCCTCCAAGAGATTGATAACGCCCCAAATGCCAAGTCCTGCTCCAAGAGCGATAACCAAAGTCTGTAATACGCCGATTGCGCTGTTGAAAAATTCCATAAAACTCCTTTCTGCCGCAAATGCGGCTTGCCCGTAAAAGGGCATAAAAAACGGCGGTCAGTTTTCAAACTGCCGCGGTCATAAGTCCCCGCGCTGCCTAAATGTCTGCTGCGCGGCGGTATTCAGTTGTCAGTGTGGGCGATAGGAATTTTTGTAGGGGCGCGTATCATGCAAGTTGTCTTTTTCTTTGTTACTGCGTCAATTCCTCCTTTCTTTTCGCTGCTGCTCATACAGGGCTTCACACCGTTTCACAAACTGCCGGATAGCAGCCTGCCGCTGCTGTTCCCGTCGTTCAGCAATCGAAACAAGCCCGTTTATGGCTTCTGTGATTTTCTTGTCCTTTTTCTTTCTGATACGTCTATTCATGGTCGGTGTCCTCCTGCAAATCGCTTTCGCTGATTTCGTAGTAGTCAAATACTTCGTCCGGCTTCACAAGGGCGGGTCTGCGCCTTAAATGCTTTTCCATATCAAAAGTATTTTTCTTGTCATAGTCGGAAAGATATTTATAGTTGGGGTGCTTTGTAATGTCGTACTTATCAGAGAAGAACGGGCGCACCCCTCGTAGCTGTAAAATACATTTCCCGCCGTCCATAACCGCTATTTCATCTTCCGTCATAAGCTGCTTGCCTAACTTCTGATAGTTCAGCCCATGCGATACCTCGCGCCCCCGGTTCTCGGAAGTGTTGAAGCTGTCAATGGTTTCTTTCCCCAAGATTTCCGACATTTCTTTGAGGGTGGTTTTCTCCTTGCCGCCCAAGAAAAGGGTGGTGTCGCAGTTGCCGACTATGGTATCGGCGTTGTCCTTATAGATTGCCTTTAACTGGCTTTGCGACTGTAAGATAATCGACGCGGAGATTTCCCGGCTTCGTATGGTGGCTATGAGCTTTTCAAACTTCGGTATCTGCCCGATATTTGCAAACTCGTCTAACAGACAGCGCACATGGACGGGCAGCCTGCCGCCGTATTCATCATCTGCCTTGTCGCAAAGCAGATTGAAAAGCTGCGTGTAAAGAATACTCACGACAAAGTTAAAAGTATCGTCGGTGTCGCTGATGATAACAAACAGGGCGGTCTTGCGGTCGCCTATGGTGTCAAGCTCCATTTCGTCGGTTTCCATAAGGTCGCGCAGCTCCTTAATGTCAAAAGGGGCAAGCCGCGCACCGCAGGAAATGAGAATAGAGCTTCGTGTCTTTCCCGCAGATAACAGGAATTTCTTGTACTGCCGGACGGCAAAGTGTTCCGGGTCTTTTTCCTCCAACCGTTCAAACATGAGGTCAACGGGGGACTGAAATTCCGGGTCGTCCTCGCGGGCTTCACTGGCATTTATCATTTCAAGCAGCGTCGTGAAGTTCTTTTCTTCCTCCGGGGCTTCGTACCAAATGTAGCCGATAAGGGCGCAGTAAAAGAGCCGTTCCGATTTTACCCAAAAATCCTCCCCGGCTTTTTCCCCGTCCCCTTTGGTGTTGGCAATCAAGGTATTTACCAGTTTCAAAATGTCTTTTTCGCTGCGGATATAGGCAAAGGGATTATAACGCATGGATTTCTTAAAATTTATCGTGTTCAGCACCTTTATCCGATACCCGCCGCGCTGTAAGAGCTTCCCACACTCGACTAAAACCGTACCTTTCGGGTCAGTTACAACGTAGCTTGAGTGCATTTGCATTAAGTTGGGCTTCACAAAAAATCTCGTCTTGCCGCTGCCGCTTCCCCCGATAACAAGGATATTTTTATTCCTTGCATACTTCGGCTGCTTCGGGCGGCTGTTCATGGTAAGCCGTTCCGTCTGTGTCAGAAGCACGTTATTTTGAAATACCGGGTCGGTATAGGGCTTTATATCTTCGGCGTTGCCCCAACGGGCTGAACCGTATTCGATACCTTTTCGGTATTTCTTCGCGTTCTTGCCTTTGAAGTACACCATAAGCCGGATAAGGACAGCCCCCACAATACCGATAAGCAAATCCATAGGGGCAAGGCTCGGAAGCGGGGTTGCAAAGGCAGCGGAAAAGCCGTCTGCAAGGGAAAGCACCTTGCCGGAAAGGTCAGCCCCCGGCGCAAGGCGTACCGCTTGTCCGATTTTGTCAAAGAGATAGACAAAGAGCAGATAGGGGGCATTTAGGATAAGCAGCTTTTTAAGTTCCGGCTTCATAGCGATACCTCCCTGTCCTTTTTCTTCACTTTGTCCTTCTGTGCGTTCAGAGCTGCCGCCTTGTCTTTCAGAGTGGAAAGCAGCTTGCGGATAGAGGGCTTTTTATCCCTGCCTAATTTCTTTGCGGTAAATTCCCGGAACGCTTCGGTCATAACGTCAATATCCTTGCCCTTAAAAGACACAAGATAGGTCGGCGGCTTGCCGTTCTCAATCTTCTTGACGTTGTAATCAAGCCCGCTTTTCCTTGCGATAGGGTCAAAGGCTTTGATATTTTGGTCGGTAATCTCAATGTTGGAAACCTTTTCTCCCTGCTTCATAAGCTGCCGCATAGTGATTTTCCCATGCGGGGCTTTGGTTAGCTGCCCTTTGCCTTTGGCAAGCAGGGCTTTCATAGCCTTTTGCAGCACTTCGGCGGTCAGCTTAGATGTTTTGATTGCTAAAGACACGACTTTTTCATTGACTTCATCTTGCATGAAATCCCTCCTTTCATAGTTTGGTTAGGGTGGTGTGCCGCTTCGGGGCATAAAAATAAGGCGTACATTTTTCATGCCGCCTTTAGATACGCACCCGCAGCCCGTTCAAATCCGAAGCCCTCACACCGACAAGATACCAGTTGTCCCCGTACTCCATGCGGGTCGGCTTCCATTTGCCGCGTACAAACACTTCAAGGCAATCCCCACAATGCAATCCTCCGTAGTAGTCGTTAAGGTCAAAGCGAATGTCGTAACGGTCTGCCGTTTCATCAAAAATCAAAGCTCCTGTTTTCTGTGTCATATTAAAATCCTCCTGTTTTTTAATAGCCGCCGTACATATCGTGGTTGACAAGGGCGGTGTAATAGCTGTCAATGGTGTTGGGCGCGTTGAAAAGTACCGCTTTCAGATATTGCTTGATGTTACGGATTTTCGTGGTGTTCTCTTTCATGCAGTCAAAGACAAATTCAATGTGGCTGCTGTTCAGCTTCATAAACTTTGCTTTGACAAGCTCTGCCGGATAATCGTCCCCGGCGATACGAATTGTCTTTCGTTTGGTGCAGACAGTTTCAAGGATAAGGGACACAATCTCGTCCAAGCGTTCCCTGTCAATGTTGGTATGCTTGATAAAATGCTCATACTCGATATTGTCCTTGATGATTTCCTCATACACGCTGTATGCGTCTGCCGCTTCCGTTCCTTTCCGTTCCGGCTCTGCCGTTTCTTCCCTCAAAGGAGAGGGGTTAGGGGAAAGGATAGGAATGGAATGGTTACTTGATAAATCCGTATTTGATTTTTCTTTTTTTGGTAAGTCAGTCTTTTGTATATCTTTATTTAATTGCATTGGATTTTCCAACGTAGGTTTTTCCTGCGTAGGATTTTCCAATGTTGGATTTCCCAATGTTGGATTTTCCAATGTAGGTAAATCCAAGTTAGGCGGCTGCTCATAGATGATGTAATCAGTTCCCCGCAAGCGTCCTTTCTCGTCGCGCTCCCTTGAACGCTGGATATATCCGGCTCTTTCAAGCTCCCGGACAGCTTCGCGGATAGCGTCGATTTTTTCCCGGTTGATATAGGACAGTCCCGCAAGGGTATAGTCCCAATCCTCCGGCAAGGACAGCATTTGCGATAACAGCCCTTTTGCCTTTAGGGAAAGTTCTTTGTTGCGTAAATGGTGGTTGCTCATAACCGTATATCCTGTGTTTCTCTCCACGCGGAAAACTGCCATAGCTTCATCAACTCCTTTGCTGCATATTTGTTACGCGGTAGAACAGCGATTTTAAGGGTTTAGGTATCAATCCCTTACCCTGTGAAAACCGTACCCGCAAAGCCTTGTGTAGCAAGACTCTTTTTGCCCCTACTGCGTAACATGAGGGTAAAAAAATAGCGGCGTTCCTTGTTTCCCGGTTGGGATAAGGTAACGCCGCCAGTGCGGTGCTATATGAAATTGTGTGATTGCCGACGTGCCGCGCCGCCAGTGCGTCGCGTTTGTATTGGGTTGTTTCATGCTCGCAAGATGTTCCGGCATATCAAGGCGCAATCCGTTAAAAGTAGTAAATTGGTAGTAAAATCAATCTGAAATCCTGCGAATGTGCTTGTATTTCAAGGGTTTTTCGGGATAATCAAAATTTTTTTTCATAAAAATTTGTCTAATCACTTCATAATTCTATATTATTTTTATAACACATAAAGCTTTATTCAAATTATAAAATTTAAAAATACCGTATCACCAGGAAACAAGCGGCATTTTGCGGATTGGTACAAATATCAGGCTTAAATTTTTCTGCTGTTTGCTGAATTTATTCTCAATAATCGAATACTATCCCCGCCAATCAACACGCTGCTTTCCGCCGCTTTTACATCCTGTTTTCCGCTTTTGGCGCAATCCGCCCGAACTCTTGTACAACTCCTGCATATTCTGATAGAAAGGAGTTGAATCAGATGCTTTGGAACGACGCCTCAAAAATTTACGCGAAAAAGATTTTAAACGACCGCCCGAACGCTGTCGCTAAAATAAAAGGCTCCAAAAAATACGCCTCTATCAAGGGTACCGTATCGTTTTACCAAACGCTGCGCGGAACGCTCGTCGTCGCGGACATCGCCGGGCTGCCTGTCGACCGGACGAAGTGCGGCAATTCCATTTTTGCAATGCATATCCATGCCGGAGGCTCCTGCACCGGCAACCAGGAAGACCCGTTTGCCGACGCGGGCACGCATTTTAATCCTGAAAACTGCCCGCACCCGGAACACGCCGGCGACCTTCCCCCTCTTTTTTCTGACAACGGGTACGCATGGTACGCAATGCTTACCGACCGGTTCAGTATAAACGACGTTATCGGCAAGACGGTAATCATCCACGCAAAGCCGGACGATTTTACCACACAGCCGTCAGGTAATTCAGACGGCAAAATTGCCTGCGGTGTTATCAAAAGATGAGCGCCCGCAGCAGGACGTGCCGCGGCAGCCGGCATATTTAAAAAAGAGTATGAGAAATTGGAATTCTCATACTCTTTTTAAACTATGATGAAAAACAGCGGCTTTACGGGTTACAGCCAGTTGTCGCCAAACTGTTTTTTATACTGGTTCGGCGTACAGCCGTATACCTTCTTGCATAGGTTGATAAAGGACTTGACGTTTGCAAAGCCGTTTTCAAGCGCGGCATTGGTAACGGTGTCGTGGTTATAAATCATATCCTTGAGCGCGTATTCCAGCCGCACACCGTTTAAGTATTGGGTAAAACTGCTTTCTGTGATGTTTTTAAAGTATTTGGAAAAATACGAAGGCGTCAGCCCCACAAGCGCGGCAATGTCGTTGAGCGTGATTTCCTCCTTATAGTTCTGTCCCATGTATTCAATTGCTTTCTTCGCGTAAATAAAATTTTCCTGGACATTCTGCGGATATCTGTTCTGCTTATGAACGGCGCATTCACATAGCAGGGTATGGTAAATATCCAGAAGCCGGGCGTTGATTTCCAAATCGGTATAATCGTCTTCCCCGCGGGATTGGTCCAGGTCGATTATCCTAAGTACGTTTTCCTTGATTTCTTTCTTCGCCTGCTCGTTATTTTCGACCTCGAACGCAATGCTGTCTATCTTTCTGCAGTAATTGCGCATAAATTCATAGGAAAGCAGGATAACAAAATACTGGTAAATGGTGTCTTTATCCGGCACCGACGTCACATGGATGTCCTCGCTGTTGACAAAATAAAATTCCCCGTCGTTGATGGTTTGCTCCTTCCGCCCGATTTTCACATGCATCGTACCATGAATCATATAAACGATTTCCAACTCCTTGTGCCAATGCTGCTTTGTGTTGCAGCGGTAACCGGGCTTGTCCTGCATTAAAATTTTTGCGGGCAGGTTTTTCTCGTACTTAACCGATTCAAATGAATACTTCATATAAACTTCTCCCTCTCTGATTCCCTTCATAACACGTATCATGCTGAAAATATCCCGTACAGCCGCAATCCAAATAATAGCTGCGGCTAAATACTTCCCCTTGATTTTTGCCGGACATTTCAATCCTTTAGCGGGCGGATAAAGGCTATTTTTATTATAACAGAATGCAAGCAGCCAGTTCAACCTAAAAAGGCGGTTTCTTGTCAATTCATTTTATATCTGCGGCGCGTCCGCATAACAAAAACGAAGGCGGTATTTTCCGCCTTCGTTTTTGTTGGTATATCCGAAATAGCCGCAGTAGTTATTTGGAAAGCAAATCAGTAATGGCTTTTGCCGCGTTGTCTACGTCCGACTGGGAAACGGAGATTTTATCCGGGCTGTAGGACGTCTTGTTATAAACGGCAAGCGCCGCGTCGATGGCAGCTGCCAGTTCGTCAGAAGGAGCAGCTTCCTTCTGCGCGTTGGCAATTGCCTTATGGAGCGCCGTATAATCAACGAGGTTTTCGTTGTTTTTATAATCGTAGCGTTTGCTGGTAAACCACGCGTCGCTGCTTACAGACGCGGTCATGTTATATTTGCCGGAACCGTTGAGGAACATGACTTCTACAGATTCCTGAGTCGTCTTAATGGTGTAGGAATACCATCCGCCGTATCCGTCAGCAGACCCTTCGAGCGCCCCCAGGTCGGTCCTGTTTTCAACCAGCTCCATGTCGAACGTCTCATCGCCGATTTTCACCTGCGGGACGTAGTATTCCGTACCGCGCATATCTTTAAAGTACACGGTTATTGTTTTTTCCTCGCCGGGCTCGGCCGGCTGAGACGGCTCGGTCGGTGCGGAAGGCTCAGTCGGGGCTTCTGTGTACTTCTGCCAGGAACCGGCTGAGCTGGAGGTCGCGACATACATATCGTTTTCACCAATGCTTACTGCCGTCTTCGGGAAGGAATTCCACACTTTTCCGGTCGCTGAATCTACACGGTTAAAGACGACCGTATCCCAATCCTGCGGAATACTGGCTGTGTAGAGCTTACCGCTTTCGTCCGGCGCTGCAATGATTTTCTTGTCGCCGTTCTGCGCAAAAATAACGGCGCCGGCGTCTCCAAAGTCCCAGGTTGTTTCATTTTTGAGATAAATGTTCTTGTGCGCAACACCCTCAAATTCCGCCGAATCGTCCTTTGTAGGATCGAACGGTTCCTCAGATGGGTCGGTAGACTGTGAAGGCTCAGTCGGCTGCGACGGCTCTGTAGGTACGGAGGGTTCAGTCGGCTGTGAAGGCTCGGTCGGCTGTGAAGGCTCGGTCGGCTGTGAAGGCTCGGTCGGCTGTGAAGGGTCGGTAGGCTGTGAAGGCTCGGTCGGGGCTTCCGTGTACTTCTGCCAGGAACCGGCGGAGCTGGAAGCCGCAACATACATATTGTTCTCACCGATACTGACGGCCGTCTTCGGGAAAGTATTCCATATCTTGCCTGTTGCGGGGTCTACACGGTTGAAGACAACCGTATCCCAATCGGCTGGAACGCTTGCCGCCCAGATTTTACCGGAATCATCAGCCTTTGCGATGATTTTCTTGTCGCCGCATTGTGCGAAGATAACGGCGCCCGCGCTCCCAAAGTCCCAGGTTGTTTCATTTTTGAGATATACGTTCTTGTGTGCGACGCCCTCAAATTCCGCTGAATCGTCCTTTGTAGGATCAAATGGTTCCGCCGGGTCTGTCGGGTTTGTCGGATTGGATGGGTCTGGCTCAGCTCCCTCAAATTTTGCCCAGTTGCCTGTCGTGCTGCCTGTTACACAGTACATATCGTTGTCCCCGCGTGCCGCAACCGGCGCGAATGCGTTCCATACCTGCGTGGTATCGCTCGGGTTGACGCGCAGGAAAATAATGCTATTGTAGTTGTCTTGGATTGTAGCGGACCATGTTTTGGAGCCGAGATAATTGAGCGGTACCCTTTCGCCACCGTCACACTGGACATAAAGCAGCGCGCCGTCCGTCGTAATATCCCACGAAGTCTGGTCCTGCAGATAAATCGTCATCGGTTTGCCGGGTTCCGTCGGCTTTTCGGGGCCGTCCGGGTCATAGTCGGACCATGTGCCATAGGCCTTTTGTGTTTTCTCGCCGCCGACAATCCTGTAAATTTTATTGAAGCCCGCGAACTCCAAATCCATCGTCTGGTACGTGCCGGAGCTAAAAATCAGGTTAAATTCCAGCGTGGTTTCGAGAATTTCGCTGTCGGAAACCGTAATGGAATAAATGTTGTCTTTCACCAACTGCATCTTTGTGCCGGGCCATACGCCGAAATATGCGTCGCCCCAGGTATAGAAATTAGCATCCTTCCAGGATTCGGGTTTTTCAAAGTAGATAACGCCGGCTGTCGTGTGGTATTCCTCCCACTGGCCTGTCGCGCTGTCCGTGTTTTCGCCATCCGTCACTTTGTACTTCTGGTTAAAGCCGTTAAACGGGATTTCAATTGTCTTACAGTCTTTGCCATTGCTGAACACAATTGAAAGCGGGTCTACGGGCTTTGTCGGCTTGCTGCGCTTTTCATCGATATGGTACGGGTTGCCCATGCCGGCAATATATTTTTGAATCTCCAGGACATCCTTGATATTTGCTATGCCGTCGCCATTTAAATCGGCTGCCAGAAGCTGGTCTTCCGTCAGGCTAATTTTCTTCGCGGCATATTTTTGGATTTCAAGAACGTCCGCAACGGAGGCCTTTCCGTCCCCGTTTAAATCGCCGACGATGTACTGGCCATCCGGCTTTGTCATTTCGCCCGCGTAGTCACGCAGGGTGATAGAATAAATGTTGCCGTCAACGTGTTCCATCTCTACGCCCGGGAACTCGCCTATAGAAACGGCGCCCGTCGTAAAGGCATAAGGGGTTTCCCATGTTTCAGGAAGCTCGAAAAACACCTTTCTTGCATCATAATCCGTAAAGTCCTTCTCGGGGGCTTCGCCGTAGCTTTCGTTTAGTACGTCCGTAATAAAATCATGGATAAAGGTATTGTCCACCTTATCGGAGGAGCAGAAATCCCATGCTCTTGCGCCCGCCGCGTACAGCGGAACATCTGCTCCCGTATGGTTGCCCGTGGAGAAGAGCGCATTGGTCAGGTCGGAAGCGGCAGCGCCGTCCGGTACCTTCAGCCCGCCCGTTTCGTGGTCGGCCGTGACGAGCAGGAGCGTGTCAGGATGCTCTTTGACGTAATTGTTCGCAACGTCGATGGCCTCGTCGAATACAATCATTTCCTTTAGCATTTTGTCCATTTCGTTTTTATGGGCATAGGAATCGATATCCGAGCCTTCTATCATGGCAAAAAAGCCGTTTTCATTTGTTAAACGGTCCAGTCCCGCCTTAGTCGTATCAGCAAGCCTGGGCTGGTCGTCTGCCGTTATATAAGAGGTATGGAACGTGCCGAGAATATTTTTGGATGGGTCAGCCGAGGCGACGGAAGCCAAATCGTTCACACGCACATAGTTGTTCGCCTCGATTGCCTCTTCCCTGTTATCGAAGTATGAGCCGCCTCCGCCAAACAGGACGTCCGCCTGCAAAAGCAGCTGCTGCGCGGCAATAGAGTTATAGGAATAACGGGCCGAGACATGCGCCGTAAAGCCAGCCGGGGTTGCGTGCGGCAGTACCTGCGTAACGATGACGCCCGCCTTGAGCCCTCTTGCCTTGGAAAACTCTATGAGGTTTTCCTTCTTCGTGCCGTCGGCAATCATACCGACCATATTGTTGTTTGTTTTATAGCCTGTCGCCATGGCGGTTGCGGCAGCCGAGCTGTCGGTAACGCCGTCGTTTGAATATGTAGTGACCATTGTGGAATAGGGCAGCGTCTGCATTACAAGCTTGGAGCCTTTGTAAATCTCCCCGGCCTTCGCCTGCTCCGCGCCCATGCCGTCGCCAATCATCAGGATAACATTTTTCACCTTGTAATAATCGAGCGTGCCGCCGTATGTGGTTACGCCGGATTCAGTGGTTTTGTCATCCGCGTCAGGCAGGAATATCTGCCCGTCCTCATAGCCCGATATATCCTGCGTGCGCTCATTTGCTCCGTTGGAAAAATAAACGTCCGCCTTGCTGTCCGGAAGCTGCGCGCAGTATATGCCGTCCTTGTCTTTTACCTTTTCTGTTGCAAGCGCGCCGGCTGCCGTATATGCGCTTATCTGCTCCCAGCCGAGCGTATTTCTGAAATATAACGTTCCCGCGCTTTCGGGGATGTCCTGAGCCGATGCCATTACGCCGCATACTGAAAACATTGTCACGACGATTGCAAAGGTGAGCATCCAGGAAAGCAGCTTTCCTACTTTTTTCACTCCAAAAACCTCTCCTTCTAAAATTAGGTAGGCTATTTTTTTATTTCCGCGAAACGGCAATAAAAACACCCAAATTACCGCCGCCTGCCTGTTGACATTGCTTCCCATAAAAAAATAGCCTATGCTTTCATTATAAATAAATTCCCCTGATTTGATATGCTTATTTCATCTATTTTATTGTTGTTTTTTATGTTTCGACCGAAAACAAGCGGTTTTTGGCATTGTTTTTATGTCATTTTTTGTGTTGGATATGTATGAAAAACAAGCCATTTTTTTGGCCTAATAACGCTTGCCCCCATAAAATGGAAAACAGCCGCCCTTCCATTAACAGAAACATGGAAGGGCGGTTACTATTTATGGCGCGTACGCGCGCTTGTTTAACGGTTGAGCAGATAAACGCCCAAATTCAAATATCCGGCGAAGGTCACCCACAACAAATATGGAATCTGCAACAGCGCCGCTGTTTTATTGATTTTCGAGAATGCGATTATCATCGCGAGAATCAGCACCCACAGAATAACAAGCCAGATAAACGCGAACAGATATGCCTGCATGTTAAAGAAAATCAGGCTCCAAACAAAATTAAAAACCAGCTGGATTGCGTAAAGAACAAGGGCTTTTGTTTTGTTCCGGTCATCTGAAACAAAAATCAGATATGAGGAAATCCCCATCAGGATAAACAGGATGGTCCAGACAATTGGGAAAAGGAAGCCCGGCGGCGATAGCGGAGGCTGGTTCAGGTTTGCGTAAACATCCATGCTTCCCATAGTCAGCAGCGCGGACAGGCCGCCGACCGCAAGCGGAATCAAAAGGCATATAATGAGCGGTTTCCATTTAATCTGGTGCATTGTATCATCTCCTCACTTTAGTCTATGCCGCAAATGAGCGCGATATGTAAAACAGGCGCACGGAAAAACCGCGCGCCTGCCTGCAATATGCTTTATTGTTCGTCTTCCCCGCCGGGGCCGTCGCGGCGCTCCCTGTCGTCGGTAAACGCCTTTGTACTGTTTTGGGATGTCCATTGGTTGTTGCCCGCGTCCTTTTCGTTCTTTTCCCAATGAAATTCATCTGAACGCGGCGTATTCTGCTGTTTTTTATCCTCTGGCATACAATCCTCTCCTTTGGCTTTAGCTTACCCGTTTCTGATTGGTTTATTAGCCGTCCAGTCAAAAATCCAAGCCAAGGGAAATTAGTAAGCACGCGGCGCGGGCAAAATCATCCTATCCCAGCCTTCAGCCGCAGCATTTTAAAAACGTCCTCCAGCTGTTGCCATGTCAGCACGCGGTAATGAATCCAGCCGCCGCTTCCGCAGGGGTATTTATTGTCTATCAGCTTTTTCGTTTCCAGCAGGGCTCCCTCATACATTTTATCAAATTGGCTGTCAGCCAGCCTCAGCATAACCGTAAAAGCGCCATTCTCCGCAAAAATGTCGCAGAGATGCTTTCTTTTTAAAGAATATTTCAACCCCCAGCCGTAGTGTTTCCCATAAGGAAAGCGCATTTCTTTTTCTGCGTGCAGTTGATTTATCAAAAAATCGTCCGCTTTTTCAAGCAGCGCTTTCCTTTCTCCGCAGTATTCTGTAAATTCCTCGTAGGACGGCTGTGTTTGCCCGTCCAGCATTCTTTCGTACATTATGTTATCCTCCGTTCGTGACGAAAGCATTTCTTCCCACCGCGTATATACTGCTTCCACTTGCAGCAATCATTTAAATGCAGTATGACATGGCGCGTTGGCGGCATGAGCAGTAACCCCGCTACATCTTTTTTGCCCCAATAATCAAGAAGCCACAGTGATTTTTCCTGGTTAGCCACTCCGCCGGCCTGCTTAATTGCCTCAAGCCCTTGCGGAGATACCTTGCGCTTTATGCCGTCTGCAGAAAGCGATTTTACAATATCGCGTGTCCTTCGCCCAACAGCATTTCGATACGCAGCAAGTTCTTTCAGGTCCAGCTGGCGGCTCAATTCCATAATCTCATCATCTGATAATGCATTCCCCGTGTCAGAAATCGGCGCGTTAAGGCGTCTTTTCCATTTGCCGTCAAACAGCTGCTCCCCACCGGCAGCAAGAATGCCCATTGTCAAATCTTCAATTCTCGCTATATGCCATAATACCCATGCAATTGTTTCATCGGTTGAGGTTGGCATAATACTGTATTCGTCAGGCGTAAGGTCATTGAGCAGATAATCGACTTCATTTTTTTCAGTACCTGTCATCGAGGATAAATGCAGCCTGGAATGTATTTCAAGAAACAGCCGCTTGGCCCGCTCAAGCTGGTCCGGCTTGCGAATCGCTGCATTTAATTCCTTGTGCAGCCCACTTAGGGCGTCCCCAAAATATTTCATCTTATCAGCCCCTGCTTCGTACGTTTTAATATCTCATTCACCCGCCGGGGAGCATCGGCTGGCAGACGGGGCAAAAATAGATATTACCGCCCAGATAGCTCTGCCTTACAATTTCCGCGCCGCAGGCCGGACATGGCCGGCGCAGGGCATTCTTAGACAATACCGTATGGTAACCGCCGGGATTTCCATACAAATCTTTTTCCGTATCCCTGCCGCCCTTATCCGTCATTTCCCTTAGGATGTCCTTCACGCTGCGGAACAAGCTTTCCTTATGGCTGTCCGAAAGCAGCGAAAGCTTTGTTTTCGGATGGAGGCGCGCACGGAACAGGATATCCTGCAGGCAGCCGTTGCCAAGCCCGGGTATCCGCTGCTCCGTCGCCAAAAACGCCTTGATGCTCAGGGACTGCTTTGCTTCTGTCAAAAGCCCTTCAAAATACATTTCATCAAACATATCTTCAAGCGGCGTAGGCTTTTCAAACGCCACCCGGTAATAAAAATTATCGTTAGCCCCTTCCAAAAACGCCCAGATTCCGCCGTACATCTGAACCGTGCAGGCAAGCGAAGAACCGTCGTCAAACGCAAGCAAAAGCTGGCGCTTCTGCGGCAGCCTGCCTTCCGGGGAAACATAGCGGATATTCGCGCCGTCACCAAACAGCAGTCTTTTATCCCCCAGCAATACCTCTACTTGTCCTGCCGCAGCACGCGCGCCGGAAACGGTTTCCCCTTCGAGCAGCGCCGGGTAATCTTTGGGGTCTCCAAAATAAAACGCAAAGCCGTGCGGCGACTCATTGGCGCGGGCCTTTACAATTTGCTTTCCCTTAATGGCCTCGTTCATTTGGGCCGCTATAGTATGGCTTTCCGGCAGCTCCAGCATGCGAACCCCTCCTGTAAGCTTTTATTTTAGGGCGATGTATATGGATACTTCCTGTGTTTTTCCGTCTGGTGATGAAGTATATTGCTCAAAATCGCCCGTATACGACCGACCGAGCTCCATGCCCCAAATTTCTTCCCAGGCCTTTGCCACAGCGGCTGTGTCTCCGCTTGGTACAGCAAATACGGCGTATTTTCCTGCGGGCACGGTTTTTACAGCTATCTGCTGCGGCAGGCCGTCGGCGTCCTGCACCCTGCATCCGACTGTTATATCGTATCGCGCGCGATAATCGTTTTCATAGTCCGAATACAGGCCATATACATGCTCCCCCATGCGGTTAGGAACCGCCTGCGGCCCGCCCTGTGCAAAAAAGCTGTTCCAAAGCGAGCCGATAATCCGGCCCATCTCCGGGTCAAGGTTGCTTGTACGCGCGCTTAAGCCCGCAATCTTCATTTCTGGTAGGTTTACTGTTTCATAATGCATTGTTTCCGCCTGCTTTCCATTTTTTCTTTATTTTACAGTGGATAACATGACGGCAGCCTGTCATATTTCATAATTTCCAAGCGCTTTTTTAAGCCGCTGCTTCATTTCAGTGCGAACCCGCTCCGGTTTAAGGACCACCAGCCCCGGGCCAAATGTCAAAAGGTAATGGTAAAGCCAGTCGTCCTCGGGCATTGTAATCTGCACGAGGAAAGAGCCGTCCGGCATCAGCCGGCGGTTGGCCGACGCAAATTCGTCATAAATGCGGAAGGAAAGCTCCGGCGCGATTTTCGCCTGAACCTCTATCCGGCTGCGCGTAGGATATGTATTTTGACGGCGCTCTTCTTTTGGTAAAGCAGGCGCGCTGCGCTCAAAGCGCTCTTCGCCCAAGGTAATGCAGTCCATCCTGCTGAGCTTGAAGTACCGGTTATCCTCCCGCATCCGGCACCAGGCGTACAGGTACCAGTCATAACCACGAAAAACAAGGCGAAGGGGCACCGCCTGACGGTGCGTGGTTTTGCCGTCCGAGGCACAGTAGTCAAAGGATATTACCGCCCGCGAGAAAATAGCCTCCTTGAGCAGCGCGAGGCTTCTGCTTATCCTGTCCGACGAATCCCATGATGAGAAATCAATTTCAATCCAGTCGTACGGCCGGCCGCCAAACAGGGCGGAAAGCTTTCCAAGAACCGCGCCCGTCTGGCCGGGCTGGAGCGCGTTCATCCCGTGCAGGGCCGAAAGGATGCTGCTTTGCTCTTCCTTTGACAAAACAGATTTATTTAAGATAAAATTGTCCATCAAACGTATGCCGCCGCCCTTGCCGCGGCTTGCAAAGACGGGAATACCCGCCTGGGAAAGCGTGTCGATGTCGCGGTATATCGTGCGTGCCGAAACCTCGAACCTGTCCGCAAGCTCCTGCGCTGTTATACATTTTTTATCGAGTAAAAGATAGACGATTTCAAATAAGCGGCTGATTTGCATCCTGTTCACCTCAAAAATAAGTATAGCATACCGCTGCAGCGCGGGACAGCTCCATTTTAAACTTATATAGATAATAAAAAGGAAAACAGCCGTTATTCATCGCTGTTTTCCCACAATCCACATTGATTGCACCCGGCACTAAGATTTGTTTTTCAGGATTTCCCGCCTGATATAGGTGAAGGCTGCTTCTTCTCCCTCGTCCTTGAGCCTTTTTAGCATTTGTTCGAGCAAAGCGCGTGTTTTCGGATGCAGCAGGTAATGGTCCCGCGAATTCATATAATAATCGTAAGGGTCGCTGTTCCGGTACGCTCCCTTCCGATATGTCTTGCTCGCGGCCATACGGTCACAAAACATTTCGACCACATATTTTACCGGCATTTCCATTCCTGTCAGCGCATGGTCGCCGGTCGGCGAATAGTCAAGCCAATATTCAAGATGGTGCTTGTTTCGTCCCTTATGGTGCAGCCACGCGCTGCTGTAGCCCTTTTCCTTCCGTTCTATTTCATTCGGGCTTCGGTTTCCCTGAAAATACTTCGCTCCCACCAAAAACTCCACAGGGGAATATTTTGACAAGTCGTGCATTATCCCCTGCCGGTATAAGCCTACCCGGAAGCAGTGCATCATGACGAGCCGCTTATGATGATTGATTGTCCTCAAATGTGCAAGCCATTTAACCATGCCGTTTATCCCATCCCTTCCACCTAAATAAGTATAGCACAGACAGGTCGATTGTCCAGAGGAAAAAACAAGGGATAACATATTCAAAATAGAAACGCCCCTGCCTCAAACCCAAAAGGCAGGAACGTTTCGGTTAAAGTAAATCAGTCAATCACATAACATCAGAACGCGTCGCAGACAGTCCAATAATTCGCATCCTTACCATCCTGCACCGCAACGATTCCTATCATTCCGGCGTTGTCCGCACTGCACGCGATGTCGGGGCGATAGTGGACTTCGGGGTCGCTGAGCACTTCCAGCTTCTTTTCCCCAAAGTTCGGGCCGGACGCTGTAACCGTTACGTTAAACGTGCCGAAAAGCCCCGGCGTCTGCAGAATTGCCATCGGATGGTCCGAGGTAATTTCTCCCACCCAGTTGCTTGTCGTGTGCTCCAGCCTGATTTTCCATTTGGTCACGACATCAGGGGTATGATTCTGGCCGGAAATATACCCCCAAAACTGCGCGCCGCCTCCTGGATGAAAATCTTTTGGAACATTACATTTTTCCATATTATTTCCCCATTTCTTATAATAATTTTGTGCACATCTATATACTACTTGCTTTATTAAAAAAAGTCAATTAAATTTCGAAGGATTTAAAAATTTATTTAAAATCTTTTATTGTTAATTTCTTAACATTATATTAAGAACTTTTGGATGTACTGGAATCCTTCTATACAGATTAAGGAACTGCCGGCGAAACGCGCGGCAGTTACGATGGTACCGTATGGTCTGAGCATTTTCTTAAAACACATTCCCAGCGGACAGGCTTCTTTATACAAAAAGGAGGACGCCAAAGGCGTCCTCCTGCAGGTATCATGATTATTCATTTTAACCGCGAATCGCGCGTTTCCTGCTTCTGCTGTGCAGAAATATAAACAGCGCAGAAAGCAGGGCCAGTATTACCGCCGCTAAGAAAAAGGAATTCAAAAATGACGTAACACAGGTATAATAAAGGCTGAACAGCGCCTGCGAACGCAGCGCCAGCTTATCGATTTTATCGATTAAATAAATTAAGACAGGAACCGCAACCGTCATCAAAAAGGCTCCAAGCAGGGAATAGGAAAGATAGCGGTAGGCCCTGTGCTTCCACCTGTTTGTCGCAATGATAATAATGCCAATCAGCAGAATCAAAACGCCCGCGCCGATTGTAACATATAAAACCGGATTTAAAAGCTTATGAAAGTAACCTGCGGCCAGGCCAAGATAAGGCAGCTCAATCCTGTTGATGTAAATATCGCAGGCTTCCCTGATAAACGTATCAAGCCCAGCTTTCGCCTCATCTGAAACCTTCAGGTCATTATCCTTAATATACTGCTCCAGTTTAGTGGTCAGCGTGCTTTTGAAGGCCGTCGCATCGATTGCGGGGTCTTTACCGGAATAGAAGCTTTTGATATAGGATGAAACATTTTCCCTGAGTGTAATCTCATCCACAACTCCGGTAAAAAATGCCTCGTCGATTCCACTTGCGTTACCGAGGTCAATCAGCCCTTCCGTAATTTCGGAAGAAAGGTCGGTATAATAATTGGTATCGTTGATTTCATTCAATATAAAGTTTTTATTCAGGAATGTGGACTGTAAAATCACGAGCAGGGTAAAGAAAAAGATAAGCATGGAAAGCAAGAAAGCAAAAATTGTGTAAACCACTTTTGCGCCCTTACCCTCCTGCGACGATTTGCCCATATTCTATCCCCCTCACTTATCGACGATAATCTTTGGACCGGAAACCGGTTCGGCGTATACGAAAAACCTCTGGTTTGTCAGCCCCAGTTCATCAAAGGGATAGCATGTATACATAACAAGGTTTTCATGGTCGGCATTCAGGTTCAGAGCGGTAGGGTCGGTGCTTGGCCGCACCTCTGTACCCGTCACGCTGTAGGTAAAGTTACCGTAGCTTGTCTTGACGGTTACGATATCCCCCTCTTTCACGGTTTTCAGCCCGTTAAAATAGGTGTTGTTATGCCCGGCAATCAAAATCGTCTTACCGTAGCCCGGGATAAAACTGCCGTTAAAAACGCCTACGCCGTTTCTTAAAGAAACGCTGCCGTCCCCAAAGAAAAGGTTGACATCCTGTACAGTCGTTCCGGAAACCGTAATCTTGCCAAACATCTCCCCATAGCGCGGGTAATCGATGTCGGAAGCGTTCACCGTCTCTTTGACGTTTTTATCGTCAACCGGAACAAAGATATTATTGTACTCCTTGTTATAGTCAAGCTTCTGGTCGGCAAAAAACATGTCCGCAATTCCTATGAACGGGGACATGACCGGCGAAAGCGTAACGAACAAAAGTAAATAAGACAGTATAAAAAACGCAATAGGAAGAATTATAAAATTCTTCCTACTGTATTTCATCATATTTTTGCTCATGATAAATTACGCCCTGGATTTTCTGGTCTTCGCCAGATAAATGCCCGCGGCCGCTACAAAGAGAACAATCATAGAAGAAAGCACGATAGCAGCTGTAGCGTCGGACGCCATACCGGTGGGCTTAATCGTACCGCCGCCCGGCTTGTCGCCGCCGCCGCTGGTACCCGGCTGTGTCGGAGTAACCGGCTTAAGCGGGGAAATAGTAGCAGGCGCACTGAAAGCGACTGTTCCGTCCGGAGCAAGGATTGTAACCGTATTGTCTACAAAATCGGCCGTCAGCGTCATACCGAGCACAGCGACCGCCTTTTTGCCGCAGTCGAGGATGTAGAGCTTCTCTTCATATGTAAGCCCTGTAATATCCTTCGCGCCCGAAGCAATAAAATAATCGATACCGTCCTGAATATACCCGGTGATTTCGTCTGCTTCCTGCGCCGTCATGTCAATCGTATTGAAGTAATTCTCCGCCTGATTGACATAATCAGCAGGAATAACATACTGCTGGCCGTCTACCGTAACCGACTGGGAAAGTAAATCAAGAACTTTTTGTTCATTTTCATTTATTCCGCCTGCGGCAAAAACCGGAACTGCCATAGCAACTGTGAGCAACAGCACCAGTGCCAAGGAAATAAACTTTTTCATAATAGTACACCCCTCCGTGTAAATTCTGGACTAATCATATCATATCCGTAATTTAAAGTAAATACCTTTTTAGAAATAAATCTTGTATTTATGTTATTTTTTTGTCATTTTCAAGTGTTTTGCTGTTATTAATTATCAACTGGCAAAAATTGGAACCCAGTTTTTTGTCAATAATACCGAATCCTGTTTGAAAATCACAGCCGCGCTGGTACGAATGGGTATCGGTTCCCACAATATGGACAAGCCCCTTTTCTATCAGCTTTAAAAGCTTATGCCGCAGCGAAAAGCTTGAAAGGCTGTCCAGGTTAATCTGCATGCGGCAGCCCGCGTTGTACAGCTCCTCGAGCGTATCAGGATTTTTCATCAAAAAGCGGTAACGCTCTATATGCGCGATAACAGGGGTCACATGAAATTGGTTCACCAGCCGGTAAAGCCTGTCGCCAGCCCCGTCGGAAAAGTCGGAATCGTAGGCAAACTCAGTGAGCAGGTAGCGCGTCCCATCATAGCAAAGCCCGTCAATGGATTTATTATTAAAAATGTAATCCGTAATATACGCCTCGCTGCCGAGAATGAACGTAACCCCTTCTATTTTTTTTGAAAGAAGCAGTTCATATGCAGCCCGCCGTTTTTCGTAAAAATTTTCAAGGCTTTCCCTGTTGGAATAATAATGGGGCGTCAGCGCGATATGTGTGACTCCCTGCGACCTGAGCCTTTCTGTCAGCGCAATGGAGGTTTCCAAATCCTTTGCCCCATCGTCAATCCCGGGCAGGATATGGGTATGCAAATCATACAAGTCCGTCATGATACCCTTCCTTTCAGCAGGTTCAAGGCCGCTGGTCAAATCAGCGAGCAGACGAGGTCCCCCATCTCCTTACAGCTGACCTTAGTGGTTCCTTCTGTATAGATATCGGGCGTGCGGTGCGTTTTGAGCGCCTCGTTGACCGCGTTTTCAATCGCGTCGGCCGCCTGCGGCTGTTCGAGCGAATAGCGCAGCATCATAGAAACGGAAAGAATCGTGGCGAGCGGGTTAGCAATACCAAGCCCCGCAATGTCGGGCGCGGAACCGTGAATCGGCTCATAAAGGCCGGCCTGCTTTTCGTTGAGGCTGGCGGACGCTAACATACCGATAGAGCCGCTAATCATCGACGCTTCATCTGAAAGGATATCCCCAAAAATATTGGAGGTGACGATAACGTCGAACTGTCCTGGGTTACGTACCAGCTGCATTGCGCAGTTATCTACATACATATGGTTGAGTTCCACCTCTGGGAATTCCTTGGAAACACGGATAACCGTCTCCCTCCACAGGCGGGAGGACTCGAGCACGTTCGCCTTATCTACGCTCGTAAGCCTTCTCGAACGCTGCATCGCCATATTGAACGCAACGCGGGCGATGCGCTCGATTTCCGCAACGGTGTACATTTCCGTATCGTATGCCGCCAGCGCGCCGTTTTTTTCCGTACGGTCGCGTTCCCCGAAATAGATGCCGCCGGTAAGCTCTCTTACGACCATCACGTCGAGCGCTTTACCGATAATTTCATCCTTAATTGGGGAAGCGCCCTTGAGCGGCTCAAAGATAACCGCCGGACGCAGGTTTGCGAAAAGCCCCAGCGCGCCCCTGATTCCAAGAAGCCCCGCCTCCGGGCGCAGGTTTCCGGGAAGCGTATCCCATTTTGCGCCGCCGACCGCGCCAAGCAGGACGGAATCCGCCGCCTTGCACTTCTCTACCGTAACGTCGGGCAGCGGAACGCCGGTATGGTCAATGGCGATTCCTCCGAGATCCGCTTCATCGTATGTAACGGTGAAATCAAATTTCTCCGCCGTTTTATTGAGTACCTTGACCGCCTCATCCACAATTTCCGGGCCGATGCCG
Source organism: uncultured Oscillospiraceae bacterium (assembly GCA_900540275.1). Taxonomy (GTDB): domain Bacteria; phylum Bacillota; class Clostridia; order Oscillospirales; family Acutalibacteraceae; genus Scatavimonas. Next base: position 23,960 of record UQFO01000022.1, read on the forward strand.
TCGCCCTTGAGCAATACGAGTTTATAGTTCTTCATCATCAAGTCTCCTGTCTTTTCATATGGTTTTATTATATTTCAGTATGCCACAGGATGTCAACAAAGAATGTAAACTACAATACAATTATTAAAATAGCCTGACGGCCTGCAAGGGCAGAAGGGAGAAACAGGACGGGAAGATAATTCCCGTCCTGTTTCTTCATTTTAAGCGTAACGCCCGAAGCTGTTAAAACCCAAGCTCGGTAATGGTCACCCTTTGTTTTCCCCGCAGCGCATTGAAATCAACTCCGTAAAGGCTTTCCATTTGAAAATTGACGGCTGTTTCGCTTATTGCGGTATCCTGCGGTACGGTGAATTCCGCAGTCATTATAGGAGCCAGCCCGTTCAAGTCAAACGGATTGGCGCTGGAGCTGTTGAAACGAATGGTTCCCGGATTCGACGCGTTATAAACAGGCGAGCCGATACGCGAAAACTCAATGGAATCCTCATTGAAAACTACCGCGCCGGAATTGTAGGAGACTGTACCCTGAAGGCCTGCGACCGGGGCGGAAGTACAGCTGTATTCCAGCGTATACCGGAAGGCAGCCCCCTTATGGTATTCCTGCCCGTTAATCCTAATCAGCGGCTTGTTCATAAACAGCTGGATTGCCGTTACATCGGCAATATTGATTACGCCGTCCCGGTTGAAATCCGCCAGATAAAGCTGTGCGCCGGAGAGCGATTCGTCGTCGGCGAGATATTCCTGTAGATAGGTAACGTCCGCGTTGTTGATATAGCCGTCCATATTAACGTCGCCCAGCTTAAAATCGGCTTTTTCCAGATACCATTTCTGCGCGTCCGCGTTTGACGAATCAAAGGGCGCCCATTCCAGCAAGACGCCCGTACCCTGCGCCGGAACCTGCAGATACCGTGTAACATAATCGGATGTAAGCATGCTTGTAATGTAGAACGAGCCGTCGTTCAGCTGTGAGGCAACAATTTTATATTTCGGGTTGCTTGTGCCGGTGGTCAGGGTAACGGACGCTTTGTTGGAAGCAGAATCGACGGTTCCCTGAGTCAGCCTATAATCCTCAGGCAACGCGCCGCTGTACATATAATAATAAAAGTCGTAATCCGAAATTTTAATTGTCCATAGCTGGCCCAGGTTGTTTTTGGAAAACGTATCCTTATATACGGTCTGCCACGGCGCGTTTACGGTAGCGTACATACCGGTCGCTTTATTACGCAGGTAATAAATGCCCTCCTCAGCATCGTACATTGCGCGCGTGCCAGCCTGCCCAGCTTCCAACGCGCTGTAGCTTGCCGGGATACAAACCATTGCCAGAACGAGCAAGACGCAAATAACAGCATTCATTCTTTTTTTCATCGTTTTTTGCTCCTTATTTTGTTTCAATTTTTTTACGCAAGACAGTCAGCGTTAAGCACTCAGAACGCCTTGTCTGACTACTTAGTCAGCGTTTCCACTGTTTCGGTCTGCGTGCCCGTATATTTGTTTACCGCCAGGTCAGAAAATATCAAAGCAATTGAAATTGATTTTCCCTAACAGTTTTGGTGTTTACAAGCAGGTTTCCACCGATAAAGCATTCGATGTATTCTGCATCGAGCTCCAGCAGCTCGGCAGGATGATACATAACACTTCCCTGTATGGAATTCACGGTTGTGCCGCAGCCGTAGCTTGCCTATATTTGCCCTTTGTTCCCTTTTAGAAGAGCTGTCCGTTGATTCTGGCAGTTTTACCCGCAATAAACATTTGTATTGCTGCAGCATCGCGAATATCTACTACACCGTTACAGTCGAAGTCAGCAAGTAATATCTGCGCGGCGGTGAAGGATTCGCAGGCAGCAAGATACATTTGTATTGCTGTCGCGTCCCTGATATCCAAATAGCCGTCCATATTGGCGTCGCCCAACACATAGCCGGCGGGTTCCAGATACCATGAATGGTATTCGATGCTCATAGTGTCGAATGTATACCACGAAAGAAGGGAGCCGGACGTGTTGGATTTATCTGGGACTTCCAAATATTTTTCAAAATCCATCGCCTGTTTTTTTCCGCTTATGTAACAGGTACCGTCTGTATTTTTTGACACAGAAACGTTAAATGCACCGTCGGAAAGCATACTGGCAGCCGCCCTGCTCGATGTCGTCTGCAGTCCCTGAGCCAGATAACAGGAAGCGTCCAACAAGCCATTTTGTACATTATAATATCCATCGTCGGCAGAGCGCTTAATGACCCATATCTGATTATTTCCGCCGGTGAAGGGCTGCTGCCTGATGTTTTGTGTATTTTCCGTATCGACCGAAGCATACAGTCCGCTGCCCTTGTTTTTCAAAAAATAAAGTCCTTCTTCCAATTGCGCGGCAGTGGATTGCGCACTGCCGGATGGCTGTGTTCCCTGTGCGCTGACGCCGCAAAACGGCAGGCACAGCAATACCGCAGCTAGTAAAATCGATAGTATGGTGGTTTTTGTTTTTTTTCTCATTTTCCTTACCCCTTTTGTTTTTTATAAAACGCCCAGTATGAACAATAGACATTTTACAGCATTATTTTATCAATTTATAACCTTTTATGTGAAATTCAGTCACATAATATGTTTATAAAATAAGTAAAATATTTTTGTGTGTCGAAATTCAGGTTATATTGTCGAATTAAAATATATAGGAATTTATTATAAATTATATTGACATTTTTATAAATATATATGATAATTTTGATATAAACCATAAAAAGCCCGATATGGTATTAATAACAGAATAAGGAGGGGCGTATTAAAGGGGAGATATCGTGTCGGATGCAAAAATCTATATTTTAATCTGGAGGAGGTAAAAATCATGAATTTAAAAAAAATCACATCCTTGCTGCTGGCTTCGCTTCTGGTGGCAAGCAGCTTTTCCGCCTCAGCATTTTCAGCGGCGGAGCAGAGCAGTACAGACAGCGCGGCCATTTTGCAGGCGGATATTTCAGATGAACAGGCCCAATCGCTCGACAGCGACAACGACGGCGTACCCGACTACCTGGAGGAGCTGTATCACAGCGATAAGGATAAAGCCGATACCGACGGCGACGGCCTGAGCGATTATGCAGAAATTTATCTGCTTCATACTGACCCTGCGAAGAAGGACACAGACGGCAACGGGATAGAGGACGGCGATGAGGATACGGACGGCGACGGCCTCACAAACCTTGAAGAGCTTGCCCACAAAACAAATCCCGCAAAGGCTGATACGGACGGCGACGGCCTGAGCGACGGCGACGAAATCAATACATATAGGACAGACCCGCTGAAGGCCGATACCGACGGCGACGGCCTGAGCGATTATGAGGAAATAAAGCTTGGACTCGACCCGCTCAGGGCAAGCAGCGACGGTGTCCGTAACGACGCGGACAGGCTCTTTGCGCAAACGCTGGGAAGCGCGGCAATCGACGAAGCGCTTCTGGCGCAGGACGCGCTTCTTATCCCCTCTATATCAGCGGAGGTTCCGGGCTTCATTGACCAACGGGTCAAAGTAAGCGCGGCTGAGGAATTCCTGCTGCCGGACCAGCGCGCGGTCGTGGGAAAAGCGGTGTCAATCGATTCTTCATACGGCAGCAGCTACAGCCTGACGCTCAGCTTCAAACGCCAGGCGCTCCAAGAGGACTATGCCTCTGATTTGGTAATCTGCGCAATGCAGGACGGGAAAATCGTACCATTGGACACGCAGCCCGGCGCGCAAGCCGATACAATCCAGGCGCGTATATCCGCAGGCGGTATTTATTTTGTCCTGAAAGCGGACACCTTCCTCAATAATCTGGGACTTGCCCCGAATACCCAGGCAAGTTCAGATAACACGCAGCCTGGACAAGCCGACGTCGTCTTTGTTGTTGACACGTCTTCGTCCGCTGGGAACGTATCAGGCCGGATTGCGCAGTATCTCGATACATTCTCCGACCGTCTGTCGGACGGCGGCAGCATCGTTCCCAACTTTGCGATAGTCGGCACGGACGGGACCGGCGCGCGGATTTTAAAGAACGGCCCGTCCAACTGGTTTACCGACGCTTCTGAACTCAGCGCAAAAATCGCGGAACTGAACCGCGCGGAAAAAACTCCGGACGACGCGCTTGAAGCGGCCGGAAAGCTAGATTACCGCAGCTCGGCCGATAAATTTGTCGTCTTGGTGACCGATTCCGGCTTGCAGCTGCAGGGCAAAAGCCCGGCCGCCGCAATGAAACAGAAGATTGAGCGCTTCTCTGAAAAGGGGATTTCCGCAAGCGTTATGACTACGCCGAGCAAAAACGCCTCTTATAAGGAGCTTTACCAGAAGACAGGCGGCGCCTACGCAGACCTCAGCGGAAATATGCGTACGGAAATTTCTTCCCTTGCCGGCCATATGGCGGACGAGGTAAACGACGGCTGCTGGGTAATGCTCAGCAACTACCAGTCCGTCAAGCTGGACGGCCCTGTTTCCGCTTCGAACAAAATCGATACGGACGGCGACGGCCTGAGCGATTATGAGGAGCTCGGCGCTTTGGAGCGCAGGGACCTTTCCGCATTTTCAGATGACGCAGGACAGGAAAGCGCCCTGGTTTACACCACGCTTTCAAACCCGGTTGCCGCCGACTCCGACTACGACGGAATCGACGACGCGTCCGATCCGAAACCGCTGGACAATACGTTCTCTGGTACGCTTACAACAAGCCAGGCGGCCTCTACCGTCAATTATTCCATGGATTACCGCAGGTTCTTTGCCAATAACGAAACCTACAGCCAGCCGCTGAGTACCGTTTCCTCGCTGTGGTCGTCCGTCATTTACGACGGCGTCACGCTCAACGTCGGCGGGTCGGCAAAGGCTATCGCCGCCTTGATGCAGTATCACGGCCTGAAGGATGTAAAAAGCTATAAGCTTGCTAATTCATACAGCGACTACCACCTTTCCGAGCTTGCAATCGGGCACAGGACCGTTTCCTATAACGGAACGGAAAAAGAAATAATTTCCGTATCGGTGAGAGGCACAAACGGGACGCTTCAGGAATGGTCGAGCAACTTTGACATCGGCGACCCGAACGAATCGCCTCAGACGGCAGACTGGACTGTGAAAACAAATCACAAAGGCTTTGATATTGCCGCGACAAGGCTGCTCAATTACATTAATACCTACATCCGCAGCTATACGTCTTCCACTTCAAACAAAGTTCTTTGGGTAACGGGCCATTCCCGCGGCGCGGGCATCGCCAATATCCTCGGAGCGCGCCTGCAGAACGCAGGATACTACAACTATACGTATACCTTTGCGGCGCCTAATACCACGACCGCCTCAAACACGGCGAACTACAAGAGCATCTTCAATGTCGTTAACACAGACGACTTCGTCCCGTGCCTGCCGATGACGCAGTGGGGCTTTAAACGGTATGGCAGGACAGCGAGCATAAGCGTTGCGAAAAATTATGAGAAGGAATGGGAAGCGCTTGTCTCCAAGTTTGACTATAACCCCGATACCTTCGGTATGCAGAACACTGTCAACGATATTGCGGCAGTCGCTACAGGCAGAAGCGACTGCTACCGTTACACCTGTAAGTGCCACGGCGACGGCAGCAACGATACCATTACCATCATCAACCGCGGCATGTCGGAATCGAGCCGGGAGAAGGCAATCGCAAAAATCCCTGTCAACGCGCTTCCGCACTGTATTATTACCCGTTATAACGGCGGATTGATTTCCGGCTGGGATTTTGAGGTCTGCCAGTCGCCCAGCTACTTCATGCAGCTTCTCGCGGCACAGATGTCCGGTGAAATCAACGCATACCGCTTCGCGGTCGAGCTGAATATTGCGAAGCGTTATGAAAAGGCAAAAACCAGTATCATCGCTTCCGCAATCGGCGGGCTCGCCCACCCGCACTGGCAGGAGACGTATTACCTCCTGTCCACGCACATCAATTCTTCCAACTTCTAAACGGAAACCGCAGCCCTTGCCCTTGGGTAAAGCGGCACAGCCAAGCCGGCTGTGCCGCTTTTTTGCCTTGTCAAGCCTGTACTTGACCGCTGGAAGGTGGTAAAATAAAGAAAAATCCAGCACAGGAGGAATAAAATGAACGCAGCTATATCCGGCAGGAGGAGCATAAGAAAATACAAAAGCATACCCGTGGAACGGGAATTGATTGAACAGGTTTTACAGGCAGGGCTTTACGCTCCCTCGTCTAAAAACCGGCAGCCCTGGAAGTTTATCGTAACCTCCGGCAAGGCAAAAAAAGCTTTGCTCGGCGCAATGCAAAAAGGGCTGGACAGGGAGAAAAGCAAAGAGGCGCTGCTGCCGGGCAGCAGGCAGCACCTGGGCGGCGCGGCGCACACATTGGAAATTATGGAGCAGGCGCCAGTCGTCGTCTTTGTAATAAACCCGCTGGGAATCGGCCTGTATGAGACGCTTTCACCAGAGGAGCGCGTATACGAAATCTGTAACGCGCAGTCTGTCGGAGCGGCGATTGAAAACATGTCGCTTGCGGCGGCAGATTTGGGACTCGGAAGCCTTTGGATTTGCGACACCTATTTTGCTTACCGGGAGCTGAAGGACAGCCTGAACACACAAGGGGAGCTATTTGCCGCCGTAGCGCTCGGCTACGCTGATGAAGCGCCTCCGCAAAGGCCCAGAAAATCATTGGAAGAAGCCGCCGAATGGAGACTCGGCGAAACAGTATAATTCAAAGCCGTACCGCCCGCGCCGGAAAACGGCGCAGAAGGAATTATGAACGGTTTGAAAAGTTTTTGCCTTTCGCCCCAAATCGCCGTTTCTCTACTTGAACCGCCGCTGCTGCGGTGTTATGATAGGGTACGTTATCAAACAGAAAAAGGAGACTTGCCCTGATGATGTGGAGATTTCGGGAATTGCTTGCCCGCTTTATGTACGGGCGGCACGGCATCGACCAGTTTTCCGTCTTTTTAATTGTAGTTTATCTTGTAATCGCGCTTGCGAGCCTGTTCACCAGAACGTATATTATTACAATCCTGGAACTGCTTCTGCTGGTTTATTTTGCCTTTCGTATGCTGTCGCGCAATACGGTGAAAAGGTCTGCGGAAAACGCGCGGTTTTTAAAAATCTGGAGCGCAGTTTCTTCGTGGTTTCACAGGGCCTCCGCACGTATCAAGGAATCTCGCACAAGAGTTTACCACAAATGCCCGAACTGCAAGGCGACGCTTCGCCTGCCGCGCCGCAAAGGAAAGCATACGGTAGCCTGCCCCAAATGCGGGAAGGATTTCCAGATGAAGGTTTGGTTCGGCCCGTCAAAAAAATAATATTTTAGTTTCTATAAAAAGAGGCTCCGCTGCCAATGCAGCGGAGCCTTTGGTTTTACACGTTTACATCAGGTGCGTATCTTCAATGCGCTTTTCAAAAAATTCATTGAACCGTATCAGCGGCCTGCGCAGCAGCAAACCCAAAACCAGGGCAAACGGTACAAACGCCAGAAGCTTCAGCAGGTCGAACCAGTAATCCGCGCCGTAGGGTCCTGCGACAGCCTCGCGCATGGCGTTGATACCGTATGTAAACGGCAGGAACGGATAAACGCCCTGGAAAAACTCCGGCACGACCTCAACCGGGAAGGTACCGCCCGCCCCTGCAATTTGAATGACGAGGAACACAACGGCAAGCGCCTTGCCAATATCGCCGAACGATACCGTTAGCGTATAAATGATTAATGTAAATACAAAGCTTGAAACCCAGCCCGCGAGCATAAACAGCATCGGCTGGGCGCACTGAATCTGCAGGAAGAACAAATCGCCCAGGCAGATAATTGTCGACTGTATCAGGCCAATACCGAAAAACAGCAGGTACCTGCCGATATACGTGGAGGACGGGGAAAGCTTTTTCAGCTTTTTGTCCTCGTCGACACGCACCTTCAAAATCGCGACAAGTACGATACCGCCGACCCAGATAGCGAGTGTAGAGTAGAACGGCGCCATAGCGGAGCCGTAATTTTTAATCGGGTAAACGGACTTTGTCTTGATTTCGACCGGGGATGACATAAACTCGCCAAGCCCCTTCGGGTCATGGGTAATCAAATCAAGGATTTCCGGAAGCCTGTTATCCGCCTCCAGGCCGTTGATTTTATCGATGGTCTTTTGAAGCTTTTCGCTGCCCTTTCCTAAAAGCGCGCTCGTTTTCTCAAGCGTTTTCTTTAAAGAAGCAAGCGAGGTGCCCGCACTGTCGAGCGCTCCATCGATTTTCGGCATATCGCCGCCTACCGCCGTCAAAATCCCGGCAACGTCCTGCATTGTGCCGTAAAGCTTATCGGCGGCCTTGTCGATACTGCTTTTTGCCGAGGTTATATATGTGGATTTGATATCGTGGAATGAAGATTTGCTGTCAGAAAGCATGGCGTTGATTTCGTTTTGCAAATCGGCCGGCAGCTTTCCCGTACTGCGGATTGTGCCAGCCGCCGCCGTAAGCTTATCGATGATTTTCTGCTGCTTTGCGTTTTCGCTTTCCAGCTTAGAGATAAGCTTGCTGTTGTCGATACCCAGCTTGTCGGAAAGCTGCTGCAATATACCGATAATTTGGTTGTTCATGGAAACAATGGATTCATTGAAAGTAACCGCTTTTTCAAGCTTTGAGGCGGCAGAATCCGTATCGGTTTTTAAAAGCGCAAACGCTTCCTTCACCGTATCGTCTGCGGAGGTATAGATGGAATCCATTGAATCGATGATTTCCCCCAAAGCGGCGGAAACCTGCTGTGTCGCGGCTTTTGAAGCGCCGACCGCATCTTTTACGGAGTCGTTTAAGCCACCTGCCCCGTCCAGCGTTTTGGAGATACCGGGCAGAAGCTTTTGATTGGCTTCCAACAAAGCGTCCATCGAATCGACCGTATCGCAAAACGCTCCGATAGAGGTCCGGAAGCTCTCGATGTCATCCTGCGCGTCCTTGAGGGAATCCGTAATTTTCCCGACGATTTCCCGCTGCGTCTGCCCCATGTCGTCTGTTGTCGCGTTCAATATTTTTGCAATGCTTTCGGTTATCACGCTGATAAAGCTGCTGTCTACTTCGCTCTGTATTGCAGAAATTCCCTTGTCCGTAATTTTGGGCGCAATCGCGTTTTTCTTTTCGTTGACGTAATATTCTATTTGCGGGCGCTTCAGCTCGCCCGTGACGATGCTCGTCAGGTTTGCGCTGAAATCCTCCGGAATGACGACCGCCGCGTAATATTTTCCGCTTTCCACACCGTTTTTGGCGTCGTTTTCGTCGGTAAATGTCCAGCCCATCTGTGTATTCTGCTTGAGGTTTGTGACAATTTCATCGCCGCCGTTAAGCTCAAGCGCGTGGAGGCTGAAGCCCCCGTCCTTATTGACAACCGCTACCTTGATACCGTCGGTGCTTCCGTACGGGTCCCAGTTCGCCGCGATATTGAACCATGCGTACAGAGCGGGAATCACGCTGATACCGATGACAATGACGAGCGCAATCGCATTGCGCGACAGACGTTTTAAATCGCGTTTGAATATTTTAAATACATTCTTCATGCTTTCGTTTCCCCCTGCGTACAGCTTGATTCCTTGCTTTCTTCCGGGCTATGCTCAGGGCCGCCCCCTGCTATAACGCCGCCCTGTTTTTCTCCGCCGCCGGCCTTCGTATTTTCAGGCGGCCGCGCCCCGTTTCTTTCACTGCCTGCTTCCGGCTCACGCCTCTCCGGCCCCACAAGAGGCTGCGGTCCCTCTTGCTCATCCTTGCCGCCGGCGACCGGCTCCTTGTCGAGCCCAAGCAGCTTCCTATACCAGTAATCCTTGTATTCCACAACAATCAGGAACACTGCGAAGGCGATAATCGATATAATCCACAGCGTCAGAAAAACCAGCTTCGATTCCAGGCTGAACATTAAAACAAGGAAAACGATTGGGATAATAAAAATACTCAGCAGCCCGTATTTTATGTACCGCGGGCGTTTTCGGCTGAATTCCCCGTATTGCTCCTGAAGCTTTTTGAAGGTTTGGCGCTCCTGGCACGTTTCCCGCCCTTTGCCCGTTTCCGAACGCTGCGCTTCCCGCTCCGCATTTTGTATGTGCGCGCGTTTTGAATGCTTGCTCAAACGACCGCCCCCATAAAATGATAATAGAGGGTACTGCCCCCTCAGAAATAAACATTATTTTAACATATCCATCCTAAAATAGAAAGGGCATTCGCCCTGATAAACTTTCGACTTTTCTTACAATATTTATGCAGTTTTAAGCCAACCGGTACACGCGCCTGTTTTTTCATTCCTGCGCGCATACTAAAGGCGGAGGGATGCTGTTTGCTGTATTTGATATCTTATATCCCGCGCCGCTTGGAAGGCGATGGGGATTCGCCGTTTATTGACAGGGTTGCAAGGCTTGGGGAAACCAAGGAGCTGTTTGAAGGCTGCGTTTTGCTCAATAGCGCTTTTACGGCAGTTGGGATACGCCGCCGGCTGATCGGGCATATACGCGAGGATGAGATTTTATTTATTACGCAGGTCTTTCAAAACCACTGCGCCGGAAAGCTCACCGGCGGGCAAAAGGAATTTGTACGCATGCATTTATGCCCCGACCTGTTCGGGCCGCCGCCGGACAAAAAGCCATACAGCTTTTAAACAGGAAAGCCCGCGGCAAAACACCGCGGGCAGATATTCACGTCTGCTGCCTGAATTCCTTGGGCGTCAGGCGGTACTTGCTTTTAAAAGCGCGGATATAATAGCTTGCGCTTGAAAAACCGGTTTTGTAAGCAATTTCATCGACAGAAAGCTCTGAGCTTATCAGGTATTCCTTCGATTTTTCCAGCCGGTAATCATTAATAAACTTAACAATCGTTTTACCCGTATAGTCCCGGAACACCTTCATAAAGTAGTTTTCATTATAATTGGCCATTTCCGCAAGCCTGCCTATGTAAATATCCTCGTCGTAGTGGCCCTGTATATATTCGATTACCCCAGTAATCGCGGACACGGTCTTATTAGCCGCCTGTTTGTGGAAGGTATAGCCTTCCCCATTGAGAAACCCAAAAAACAGCTCGAACAAAAGCCCCCGGAACCGGATTTGGTAATAGGGCTCCTTTCGTTTAAAACAGCTGTACAACCGCTGGAAGGTCCCTATAATTTCGCTGTAGTTTTTGCTGTCCGGCGTCAGCAGGAAAGGAAGGATAAGCTGCCCGCAGAGCAGGGGATGCACAAATGTCTTCTGGCAATATTCCTGAGAGGGTCCTTTTAAAATCTCCGGGTCGAACAAAAGGGAAATAAAACGGGCTGTCTCAAGCTTGTTCCCAGCGTGCTTGACGCTGTGCATAGCGCTGCGCGGGACGCAAATCAAATCGCCCGCGCCTGCGAGCAGCTCGTTTTGGTTGATACGGAACAAAACGCTTCCCGTCTGCACATAGACGAATTCCATTTCCTTATGCCAATGCAGCCCGTAGTCGCTCTGCCGGTGAAATACGCTTTCATAAAAAACGACTGGGTTTTCCGCTGTGCCGTGCTCCTTAAGCTCTCGGAAGTCGTCGTCAAAACAGCATCCGCCCGGCTGCTTCGGATTTAATTTTTTTTGTTCGCGCATGGCTTTTCACCTCACGCTGTGATTATACAACAAAAAAATAAACTTTTCCACTTACATTAAAAAAGAAAACAAATCGAATTATTTTTAAACAGATATACAAAGAGTCCTTAATATATTCGCATTCGACTATATTCGACAAAGCTCTTCAACGGAAAGCTGTAACATAAGCGCCGTAATCGATTACAGACTACTTACTGAAAGAAGGAATTGGAAATGGTTCGTAATATGAAAAAGCTCGCCTGCGGCATTCTTGCTGTAATCATGCTTTCCACACTGTGCATGGTACCGGTTGGCGCCGCAAGTGGAAGCGTGAGGATAGAATTCTATAAGCCGGCCGATTGGGCCGACTCAGTTAAAATCCATCTGTGGAACGCGGGTTCCGCCGATACCCAGTGGCCGGGGACCGATATGACAAAGCTCAATAACGGCAATTACCTGTTCGAGACATCCGTAACAGGCAGCTGCGATTTTGTCATTAACGACGAAAATGGAAAGCAGACAAGCGACCTGCACGCAGAAGGCCGCGTCAAGGTAAAGGACGATACGGTAATCAGCTGCAATCGTACGGAAGGCATTCGTATTAACTTTAAGAAACCGGCCGGCTGGTCCGACGATATCAAATACTACTACTATTACAAAAACGGCGATAAAAAAGTCTCTTTTACCGATTGGCCCGGAGAGTCGATGACAAAATACTTAGACGATTCTTACTATACAAGCATTTATGGTATAGATAACGCATGCGTTATCTTTACAGACGGCACAAACCAGTTCCCGGCGGCTTTCCAGGACGGCATTGCTGTAAATAGCGGCCAGGAGCTGATTTTCCAGGACGGTAAGTACACGGTCAACGACCATAATTGGATTCAGGCCGACCAGCCTACAAATTATTGCGTCCAGGGAGAAACCTATACCTGCAAATTTATAATGGATGAGGGCAGCCATTTCGACTTGTATTTCCGCGACCGTGCGACAGGCGAATTTATAAGACCGACCGGTGAAAAAACCTTTATCAAGGATAACTATAAGGTTACCAGCGAGTACAGCTTTAACTTCTCTGAGACTGGAGAGAAAAATCTGGACGTTCTATATTACTATCACTCTGGTTACGGCCCTACCGGGATTACGCTTAACGTCAGGGTGCTCGACCCACAGTATACCAAGGCAAACACCAGCGTGCTTTATTCCGACAAGTACGACCTTACGCTGGGAGAGGACTACGTACTGACGGCCGCCTACATTTCGGAGCTGACCTATAACTTCTATAACGACGCGGGCGAGCAGCTCACCCCGAAAAACATGTCTTATATCTATGAGGAAGGAAGCAGCTGGCCTGCATATGTTCAGTACCATTTCTCGGCCGGCCAGCTCGGCCAATACCAGAAAGTGCATCTCTACGCCTATAACTGGAGAAACCCAATCCCTCGGGACACAGGCACCTTTGTCACACTGAACGTCTGGGCAAACGCCTAACACACTTATATCATAAATAATAGAGGAGCGCCTTTCCTGCAGCAGAAGGGCGCTCCTTTTTTATATGGAAGCCATTTATATTTCTATAACCGATTTATATAAAAATGTAATCGATTATAATTATGAATATTTTATTATTTTTAAACATTCGACTGGATTCGACGTTTTATTGCGGCGCGCTCCATTATGATAAAGATGCAAGAAAGATTGAAAGTACAACCTGTATTGGTTTATAATTTTGTCTAAACTTTTTCATGATAGACCTCTTGGGACCCCCTGTTTTTTCAGGGGGTTCTTGTTGTAAAAATATAAAGGGTACAACCTTCCCGCCAGTATTATATGATAGGAAGCATTCCAAAACGTCATTCGGGCTATCGATACCCAAGCCTTCTATCAAGCACTTAAATACATTTCGCTTTATTGTAACAACGATAGCTTAAATATGAATGACCCCATTTGTATTATAAAGCAAAAGCCCTGAAACCTAAATAGGTTTCAGGGCTTTCTGTTTTGGAGGCGACACCCAGATTTGAACTGGGGAATCAGGGTTTTGCAGACCCATGCCTTACCACTTGGCTATGTCGCCGGATAAAAACGGCGCTTAATCAATATTAAGCGCCTTGTTGGAGCGGATGACGAGGCTCGAACTCGCTACCTCCACCTTGGCAAGGTGGCGCTCTACCAGATGAGCTACACTCGCAACAACAGGGTTTATATTAGCAGATTTTTTCCCTGCTGTCAACTGTTATTTTCAATTTCTTCGACTTTTTTCTTCCCGGAGCACAGCCGCTCCAGTTCTGCCAGAAATTCTGGATCATCCAGCCGGGGCAGGTACCAATGACAACACTGCCGCAGCCCGTCCTGATCCTTCTCTGCCGATGTGTCCCACACCCCGGCCACCAGGAAGCCAGCCTCCCGGGCGGTTCGGGCGGCGTGGAGGGCATCCTCAAACACCAGAGTGTGCTCCGGAGCCGCTCCCAGGCTTCGGGCGGCGGCCAAATAGAGCCCCGGCCCGGTCTTGGAACCGTACTGAAGCGCACTGAAGGCAAACAGAAAATGATCCCAAAGCCCCAGCCGGACCATGGCGTCCCGGGCCTGAAAGGCCTCGCTGGCCGTGGCGATCCCACAGGGCACCCCCAACTGTCTCAGCCGGTCCAGAAGGGCAGCCGCGCCGGGCTTGGCGGGGACCCGCTCCCGATAGGCCTCGGTGACCAGTTCGTTCACCCCATCCATGATCTGTTGGGGCGCGCAGGGCAGGCGGAAGGTTTTTATCATATACTCTGACGCCTCCAGCCGGCCCATCTCCTTCAGCTGCTCCGCCAGATCCTCCGGCGGCGTCCCGCCGAAGCGCCGGACCAGGGCCTTCGGAGCCTCATTCCAGATGTACATGGAGTCGGTCAGGGTGCCGTCCAGGTCAAAGACTGCGCCGTCGATCCTCATCGTCTCAGCATCTCCTCCACCTGCTTCCGCAGGCTGCGGGCGGCTGCCCGGACGTCCGGCTGGGCATACAGGGCAAGATCGGAAGAGCACACGTCTGAACTCCAGTCACCCGTCC
>UQFO01000023.1 GCA_900540275.1 uncultured Oscillospiraceae bacterium
ATTTTATTGGTTTTCATCATCTAAGTTCCCTCCTTAAAAGGTTTGTTTTTTACTCCCGCATTTTGGGGTAAAAGCTTACTCTACTCTGTCCATTGGAATCTCCTCCCATCTGTATTAAATAATTGCCCCGATTCAAATTACAAGCGTTATAATTGTTTCGATAAAAAAATTTATCTATAATTTTATATGTATTATCTGTAACAAACATATCATAATTTTATTTATATATCAATAATTTGTTATGTTTGGTATTATTTTTGTGATGTTTGGTATAAATGTAAGACATAAATATATTGTTTCAATTTGTTATATTTAAAAAAGAGCATAAAAAACGGACAGCCCGTAAAAACGAACTGTCCGTTAAATGCTTATGGTATTGTCAGCGGAGCTTATTTCGCGGCTTTAAGCGCAGCCTGTGCAGCGGCAAGGCGTGCAATCGGCACACGGAACGGAGAGCAGGAAACATAGTTGAGACCCGCGTTGTGGCAGAACTCAACAGATGACGGGTCGCCGCCGTGCTCGCCGCAGATGCCCAGCTTGATGTCGGGGCGTGTCTTGCGTCCAAGGTCGGCAGCCATCTTGACGAGCTTGCCAACGCCTGTCTGGTCGAGCTTTGCAAACGGATCGGACTCGTAAATCTTTGTCTCGTAGTACGAATCGAGGAACTTGCCCGCGTCGTCACGGCTGAAGCCGAACGTCATCTGGGTCAGGTCGTTCGTACCGAAGCTGAAGAACTCCGCTTCCTTTGCGATTTCGTCCGCTGTCAAAGCAGCGCGCGGAATCTCAATCATGGTACCAACATGGTATTTCATATCGACACCCGCGTCCGCGATGAGCTTGTCGGCCGTCGTTGTGACAACGTCCTTCACATACTTGAGCTCTTTTACCTCACCAACGAGCGGAATCATGATTTCAGGAACGATGTTGTATTCCGGATGCTCCTTGTTGACAACGATTGCCGCGTTGATGACGGCTGTCGTCTGCATCTCGGCAATTTCCGGGTAGGTAACCGCAAGACGGCAGCCGCGGTGGCCCATCATCGGGTTGAACTCGTGCAGTCCGCTGATTACGTTCTTGAGGTGCTCCACGGTAATATTCATTTCTTTTGCGAGCTCTTCAATGTCCTCTTCCTTGGTCGGGACGAACTCGTGCAGCGGCGGGTCGAGGAAACGAACCGTCATCGGACGGCCCTCGAGCACCCTGTACATCTCTTCAAAGTCGCCCTGCTGGTACGGCATAATCTTAGCAAGGGCAGCCTTCCTGCCTTCTACCGTATCGGAAACAATCATCTCGCGTATGGCCTTAATCCTGTCGCCCTCGAAGAACATGTGCTCCGTACGGCAAAGGCCAATGCCCTCTGCGCCGAACTTGACAGCCTGGGCCGTATCGCGCGGGTTGTCGGCGTTTGTCCTGACCTTCAGGGTTCTCGCCTCATCAGCCCATTTCATAAAGACGTCGAAGTCGCCGATAATGGCGGCGTCAACCGTCGGGATTGCTTCGCCGTAGATGTCGCCGGTCGTACCGTCGAGGGAAATGTAGTCGCCCTCTTTGATGGTCTTTCCGCCGAGCTCAAACTGCTTTGCTTCTTCGTCAATCTTGATTTCGCCGCAGCCGGATACGCAGCAGGTACCCATGCCGCGCGCAACGACAGCCGCGTGGGAGGTCATACCGCCTCTGACGGTGAGGATACCCTCCGCAGCGTTCATACCCTCGATGTCCTCAGGAGAGGTCTCAAGGCGTACCAGGACGACCTTCTCGCCCTTTTCGACCCATTCCTTCGCGTCTTCAGCCGTAAATACGACCTTGCCGCAGGCAGCGCCCGGGGAAGCCGCAAGGCCCTTGCCAATCGGCGTGGCGGCCTTCAAAGCCTTCGTGTCGAACTGCGGGTGGAGCAGCGCGTCAAGCTGCTTGGGCTCTACTCTCAAAACTGCCTCTTTCTCTGTAATCATGCCTTCCTTAACAAGGTCGACAGCGATTTTCAGAGCCGCGGCAGCCGTTCTCTTGCCGTTTCTTGTCTGGAGCATATAGAGCTTGCCGTTTTCAATGGTGAACTCCATGTCCTGCATATCCCTGTAGTGGTTCTCAAGGCGGTTTGCAATCTCGACAAACTGCTTGTAAACCTCAGGCATATCCTCAGCGAGCTTGGAAATCGGGCTCGGCGTACGGACGCCCGCGACGACGTCCTCGCCCTGCGCGTTTATCAGGTACTCGCCGAACAGCGCTTTCTCGCCTGTGGCGGGGTCACGCGTAAAGGCAACGCCCGTGCCGGAATTCTCGTTTAAGTTGCCGAATACCATCGGCTGTACGTTGACCGCCGTGCCCCAGGAATACGGGATGTCGTTCATGCGGCGGTACACGTTTGCGCGGGGGTTGTCCCAGCTGCGGAAAACAGCCTTGACGGATTCCATCATCTGGACCTTCGGGTCGGTCGGGAAATCCTCGCCCTTTTCCTTCTTGTAGTAATCCTTGAACAGGACGACCAGCTGCTTCATATCTGCCGCGTCGAGATCGATATCGTTCTTGACGCCCTTCTTTTCCTTCAGCTCATCAATGATGACCTCAAAACGCTTCTTGGAGATTTCCATGACAACGTCGGAGAACATCTGGATAAAGCGGCGGTAGGAGTCGTATACGAAACGCTCGAACTTCGGGTCGGGGTTACCCGCAATCAGGCCCGCTACAACGTCGTCGTTGAGGCCGAGGTTCAAGATGGTGTCCATCATACCGGGCATGGAAGCGCGCGCGCCCGAACGGACGGAAACGAGAAGCGGGTTCTTCGGGTCGCCGAATTTTTTACCGTTGATTTCTTCGACGTTAGCAAGCGCCGCGTAAATCTGCTCTTCAATATCGGCGCCAATCTTTTTGCCGTCTTCATAATAGCGTGTGCAGGCCTCCGTGGAAACGGTAAAGCCCTGGGGAACAGGCATGCCAAGCCTGACCATCTCTGCAAGGTTCGCACCTTTTCCGCCGAGGAGCTCTCTCATGTTTTCGTTGCCCTCAGAGAAAAGATAAACATACTTGTGGCTCATTGGAAACTACCTCCTAAAATTCTTCGCGTACAAACAAAACGAAAGCTTGTACACATCCTTGTTTACTGACTATGTCAGTCCACCCTGTATTATAGCAAACATTTCCTGAATTGACCAGACTTTTTTCCGATAAAAACGAACTAATTTAGAGAATCAAACGATTGACAATACTGTTGAAAACGTTAAATTTCGGCGGCAGCATGAATTACATCTTGAAAATTACACAATGTGTGAGATAATATGGATACCTGTAAAAACAGTATAATGTATTTTTGCGCCCTTTTGGCGGCGCGCAGGGTACATAAAGAAAATGGGGTGCTTTCTATGGCGCAGCGCAGCGCTGTGATTCTCGCGGGCGGCGAAGGCAAGCGTATGAATTCGGATAAACCGAAAACCCTTTCCATCGTGCTCGGCAAACCGATGCTCCGGTGGATAATCGACTCCCTCAGTGAAAGCGGCATCAAGGACATTTGTGTCGTCACCGGCTACCGGAAGGAATGTATTGAAGATTACCTGAAAACACAGCCGGAGCCAATCCAAACGGTATTCCAAAGCGAACGGCTGGGCACTGGGCACGCCGTAATGATGGCGGAGGAATTTTTAAAGCGGCACGGCGGCGACGTCGTGATTTTAAACGGGGACGCGCCGTTTATGGACGCGCAGACGATTACCGGCGCCTTTATCCAGCATGACGAAACAAACAGCAGCGCAACCGTTATTTCCGCAAGGGTGGACGACCCCACGGGCTACGGCAGGATTGTGCGCGACAAGGAAACAGGCGCGCTCAAAGCAATTACAGAGCAAAAGGACGCCGACAGCGAAACGCTTAAAATAAACGAGGTCAATTCCGGCGGCTATTGGTTCGATACCGCCGCCCTTTTGAGCGTGTTACATAAGATTACCGCAAACAACAACGCGGCGGAATATTACCTGCCCGACGCGTTAAAGCTGTTATTGGAGCAGGGCCTTCCGGCCGGCGCGTATACGGCGGCTTCGAGCGATACGGTGCTCGGCGCAAACGACCCGCAGCAGCTTGCGGAATTAAATGAAATCGCCAGGAAAAAGTTCGGCTGAACAAAAATTCTTTTCAGCTTTTTAATCGTCAGATATTTATTTTATATAAAAACCGGACGAAGATAATTTTGCGAAAGCGGAATTTTCCACAGCCCGGATGTAGGGGGATATTATTCAAAATGAATTTTCACGGTAAGGACATCAAAATCTTCACAGGAAGCTCGAACAAGGATGTAGCGCAGGGTATTGCAGGATGCCTGGGCCTTCCGCTGGGCAAGTCTGACTGCAGCACGTTTTCAGACGGGGAAATCTCCGTTTCGCTGCATGAATCCGTAAGAGGCTCGGAATGCTTTATCGTCCAATCCACATGCGACCCGGTCAACAACAACATCATGGAGCTTCTCATCATGATTGACGCGATGAAGCGCGCATCCGCCGCCCGTATTACCGCCGTTATGCCGTACTTTGGCTACGCAAGGCAGGACCGCAAGGCTAAGGCGAGAGACCCGATTTCCGCAAAGCTTGTCGCGGACCTTATTACGACGGCAGGCGCGGACAGGGTTTTGACGATGGACCTGCACGCGGCGCAGATTCAGGGCTTTTTCAACATTCCCGTTGACCATCTGCTCGGCGCCCCGATGCTCGCGGCGCATATGCGGGAGAGGATCAGCGGCAATACCGACGAGTTCGTCGTCGTATCCCCCGACCTGGGCTCCGTTACAAGGGCAAGGAACTTTGCAACGAAAATCGGCTGCCCGATTGCGATTATCGACAAACGCCGCCAGAGGGCGAACGTTTCCGAGGTCATGAATATCATCGGCGAGGTAGAAGGTAAAAAGGTCATCCTCGTTGACGATATGATAGACACCGCGGGCACGCTGTGCAACGCCGCTGAAGCCATTATCGAAAAGGGCGGCGCCACCGGCGTATATGCCTGCGCGACGCACGCCGTTTTGTCCGGCCCCGCGATTGAGCGCATTGAAAAGAGCCCCATCAAGGAGCTTATCCTGCTCGACACGGTTCCAATCCCGGAGGACAAAATGCTCGACAAGTTCACTATCCTTCCCGTCGCTCCCGTATTTGCGGAGGCCATCGAGAGGATTTACGCGGACAAGCCCGTCTCCCCCATGTTCAAATAAACAGGGCTGCCCCGCATCATAAAATAAAACAGGTTACAGTAAGGCGGCATCCAAAAATGCCGCCTTTTAGCCGTATCTGCATAACCGGAAAAGCTTCCGGTATTTCCGTCAAAGCAGGAGAGGGGACCCCATATGTTTAAAAATATGTTTCACAAAAGCAATGCCGCCGCGCCGCAGGGCCCGGTGGAATTTATCGTCGCGGGCTTGGGCAACCCGGGGCGGGAATATGAAAACACGCGGCACAACGCGGGGTTTGTTACAATCGACCGGTTCGCGGAAAAACATAACGTCCAGATAAACCGCCTGAAATACAAGGCGCTGTGCGGAGAATGCACGGCCGGCGGAAAGCGCGTCCTGCTCATGAAGCCCCAGACGTTCATGAACAACAGCGGGCAATCTGTAACCCAGGCGATGTCTTTCTACAAAATTCCGCCCGAGCGGGTGATTATACTACTCGATGACATCTCGCTTGAACCGGGAAGGCTGCGCATCCGCAGGAAGGGAAGCGACGGCGGCCAGAACGGCCTGAAAAATATCATTTACCTTTCAGGCAAAGACACCTTCCCCCGCGTGAAGATTGGTATCGGCGCAAAGCCGAACCCCGGCTGGGACCTTGCAAAATGGGTGCTGTCACGCTTTACGCCGGATGAGCAGAAGCTCCTGCTGGAAGCCGCAGACAAGGCTTGCGTTGCCCTGGAGCTTATCATCGGCGGAGATATCGACCGGGCGATGAACCTTTACAATTCATAACGAAGCAAACGTGCCTGTAACCATTACGGCTTTATAGAGGAAACCAATGAAATTTTTATCAAACGTCATCAAACAGCTGCCCGAGTACAAACGCCTTTCCGAATGCCTTGATTTTTCCCCCGCCGCCGCGGCCGCAGCGGGGCTCACCACCGTACATAAGGCGCATATCATCCACGCGCTCTGCGCCGAAAAAGGCGTCAGGGCTTTTGTCGTCGCGTCCGACGAGGCGGAGGCGCAGACGCTCGCAAACGATTTAAGTTCCATGGGCGGGAAAGCGCTCGTCTATCCCGTGCGCGACTTTACCTTCCGCGACGTAAACAGCCAGTCGCGCGAATATGAGCATAAGCGTTTGAACGTCCTGTCGAAAATGCTGCGGGGCGATTATACCGCGGTCATCGCGTGTATCGACGCCGCAATCCAGTACACCATCCCGCCCTCGGCCCTTCGGGACGCTACCGTACGATTCCAGTCCGGCGGGCGGCTGCCGCTCGAGCAGGCGGTGCGGGTCCTTACCTTAAACGGCTATGAGCGCTGTGAGCAGGTGGAAGGCCCGGGGCAGTTTGCCGTGCGCGGCGGCATCCTTGATTTCTTTATGCCCGACGCCCAGGCTCCCGTGCGCGCCGAATTTTGGGGCGATGAAATCGATACGCTCAACTACTTCGACGTGGAAACGCAGCGGCGCACCGATTACATCGAAGAGCTTACCCTCACCCCCTCGACGGAGCTATTAATTGGCGACGCGGAAAAGCTTGCCGCTAAAATAGAACACAAGGCCTCGCTGCTGCGCGGAAAGACCGCCGCGCAGGCGCGCACTGTCCTCCAGCGGGAATCGGATTCCTTGCGAAACGGCGTCCGCCCCGGCTCAATGGATAAATTCATCGGCCTGCTTTACGACAGCCCCGGAAGCCTGTTTGATTATAAGGATAAAAAAGACCTGCTGTTTCTATTGGAGCCGGTCAAAACGAACGAACGCCTGCGCGCGTACAACAGGCTGTTTGAGGAGGAGCTGCAAGACTGCTTTTCAGACGGCACGCTTTGCCGCGGGTTCGACAAATACCAGCTTGACCGTGTAGAGCTGCTTGATATTCTGCGCACGACACGCACCGTATACCTCGATAACTTTACGCACGGCAGCTACGAGCTGCCGCTTAGAGAGCTTGTCACCTTTACCGCAAAGCAGCTTTCCTCATGGAGCGGCTCCATGAAGGTTCTCTGCGAGGATTTGCAGGCGGATTTTCATAAAAACAGCCGCATCGCCGTGCTTGCCGGTACGCAGCGCAGCGCACAGAGCGTCGCCGGGGAGCTGAAAAAGCAGGGCTTCCCCGCAGAGCTTGCCGAAGACCCCGCAGAGCTTGCGCCGGGGAAAATCTATGTGCTTGAGGGATGCCTTTCCTCTGGCTTTGAATATCCGGCGCTCCATTTTTCTGTCATTACGCACGGGCAGGTTGCCGCCGCCCAGAAGCGGAAAAAGGCAAAAAATAAAAACGCCCAGCAGATATACAGCCTGTCTGAGCTGTCGCCCGGCGATTATGTGGTACACACCACGCACGGCATCGGCGTGTTCGGCGGCATCCAGAAGCTCGACATGCAGGGCGTCGTCAAGGACTATATCCGGGTAGAGTATGCCAAAAAAGACGTTTTGTACGTCCCTGTCACGCAGCTCGACCTTGTATCCAAATATATCGGCCCAAGGGAAAACTCCACCGTAAGGCTGAGCAGGCTCGGCGGCACCGACTGGCAGAAGGCCAAGGCGCGCGTAAAGAGCGCCGTCAAAGACATGGCAAAGGAGCTTACGGTCCTGTACGCGCAGCGCATGCAGGCGCAGGGGCACGCGTTCCCGCCGGACGGCGACTGGCAGAGGGATTTTGAAGCGCGCTTTGAATATGAGGAAACAGAAGACCAGATGCGCTGTATTGAAGAAATCAAGGCCGACATGGAACGAACCGCGCCGATGGACCGCCTATTGTGCGGGGACGTAGGCTTTGGAAAGACCGAGGTTGCGCTGCGCGCGGCGTTCAAATGTGTGACCGATTCGATGCAGTGCGCGCTTTTATGCCCGACGACGATCCTCGCATGGCAGCACTACCAGACGGTACTGCGCAGGTTTGAGGGCTACCCTGTGCGTGTGGAGCTTTTATCGCGTTTCCGCACGCCGAAGCAGCAGCAGGATATCATCCGCCGTTTAAAACGCGGGGAAATCGACATGGTGGTCGGGACGCACCGCCTGGTGCAGAAGGACGTGGTATTCCACGATTTGGGGCTGTGTATCATCGACGAGGAACAGCGTTTCGGCGTGGCGCAGAAGGAACGGTTTAAGGAAATCAGCAAAAACGTCGACGTGCTCACCCTTTCCGCAACGCCAATCCCCCGCACGCTCAACATGGCGATGAGCGGTATCCGCGACATGTCGGTGCTCGAGGAAGCGCCGCAGGACAGGCATCCTGTACAGACCTATGTGCTCGAGCATGACGACGGCGTTATCTGCGAGGCTATCCGGCGCGAGCTGCGCCGCGGCGGGCAGGTCTTTTACCTGCACAACAAGGTGGAAACAATCGAACGCAGGGCCGCAAAGCTTGCGTCCCTGATTCCAGAGGCAAGAATCGCCGTCGGGCACGGAAAAATGAATGAACAGGAGCTTTCCGAGGTCTGGCGGAAAATGATTGAACAAGAGGTAAACATCCTTGTCTGCACGACCATTATCGAGACGGGCGTCGATTTACCGAACGCCAACACCCTGATTATAGAAAATGCCGACTGCATGGGGCTTTCCCAGCTCCACCAGCTGCGCGGCAGGGTCGGGCGCTCCTCACGGCGCGCATACGCGTATTTTACCTTTGTGCCGAACAAGGTATTAAGTGAAATTTCGCAGAAGCGCCTGACGGCCATCCGCGAATTCACGCAGTTCGGCTCCGGCTTTAAAATCGCGATGCGCGACCTGGAGCTGCGCGGGGCGGGCAATATACTCGGCGCGCAGCAGCACGGCCATATGGAGGACGTCGGCTACGACATGTACCTGAAGCTCCTCGGCGAGGCCGTCAAGGAAGAAAAAGGCGAGCCGGTGGAGGAAATGGATCTCGAATGCCTGGTCGATGTCCGTGTTCAGGCGCATATTCCGGAGGATTACATTGAAAGCCTGAGCCAGCGGCTCGACATTTACCGCCGTATCTCCGACATACGGAGCCAGGAGGACGCGCACGACGTCACCGACGAGCTTATCGACCGCTTCGGCGACCCGCCGAAATCCGTGCTGGGGCTCATAGACGTAGCGCTTGTGCGCAACGCGGCGGCACAGATGGGTATTTATGAAATCAAGCAGCAGAACGATACCTTCCTGCTTTACGTCCGGCAGATTAAGTCGCAGGGCGTCGCGGACATTATCGGCAGGCTCAAGGGCAGGGCCATGTTAAACGCCGGGAATAAACCCTACATTGCCGTCAAGATGGGAAAGGATACGCCCGCCCTCGACGCACTCCACCGGATTTTCAACCTGTAACAATGGAAATTCGGCTGGTTTATTCTTCTGCGGAACTTACATTTGTAAATTTGTTAAATTATTTCTTTTGATATAGACAAATTTTGCGGAAACGTGTATAATAATTTACGCTTTGTATCAAACGAAAGGAATGAGTATTAGAAAATGAAAACTTCAAAAAAGATACTTGCCCTGGCTCTGGCAATGGGCATGTTCGCCGCAGTCGCAACAGGCTGTGCCGACGAGTCATGGTCTTATAAGGACGACCTGAACACGCTTTCCCCGGGAACCTATATCTACTATATGTCGGGCGGCTACAGCTATGCCGCGTCCCAGGTGAGCAGCGCAAATTCGTCTTCAAGCTCCACAGAGAGCATCGACGTCCTGACACAGAAAATCAAGGACCAGGACGACAAGGAAATTAACGCCCAGGATTATGTCCTGCGTGAAGCCGACCTTGCGTGCAAAAACCTGCTGAACACGGACAGGCTGTTTGCAGAAAGAAAGCTGAAGCTTTCAGAAGAAGAGGAAACCGCCGCGCAGTCGAACGCAGATACCATGTGGAGCTACTACGGCAAAACCTATGAGAAAATGGGCATCTCAAAGGATTCCTTCTACAACGCGGAATACCTATTTGCCGCTAAGTACAACGCCATCTTCAAGTCCATTTACGGAATCGGCGGAGAAAAGGCCGTACCGGACGACGATATCAAGGACTACTTTATCAAAAACTACACCGATTATGCTTATCTGCCGCTGAACCTTTACAAATCGGAGGAGAGCAGCGATTCCTCCACTGGCACGACGTCCGTTGCATTGAGCGAGGAAGAAATCAAGAAGGCAAAGGCCGATTTTGACGATTACGCAAAGCTCATCAACGACGGAAAGAATACTTTTGACGAAATCGATGATATATTCGTAAAGGACCAGGGGCTTGAGAAGAGCACGGCGGTCAAGAATACCGAGGTGCTGGACGACTCTTCTATCGGCGACGAGCTGAAAAAGGCGATTAAAGATTTAGACAACGGTAAGGCAACCGTTATCCAGGTCGGCAAGGACACCACCGCGGTGCTTTACCTCGTCTACAAGGGAGATATCAATAAAGCCGCCGAAAATGTTTTCAACGACACCCAGCGCACCAATGTCCTGAGAAAAATGAAGTTTGAAGAATTCCAGGACGACATGGAAGCGCAGGCAAAGGACTACAAATGCGAAAAGAACGAGGCTGTCGTCAACAAGTACCAGCCCTCCATGTTTAAAGAGTATATGAACCAGTAATTCAAGCAGATTTGTTAAAGCAGGCGGAAACCCCGCCTGCTTTTTATTTGGCTTCTGTATAAAGGAATAAAAACAGTTTTTTCAGCTTTCAGGAATAAAACGCTGCGATTTTATGCTATAATTCTCCTATTACAAGGTAAAAGGCGGCATATTTATGAAAGCCAAGACAAACAACCAGCTTTTGTTCCTTCTGTTTTCCGCCGCGGTCGGCGGTGTGTTTTCCGTTATCATCTGGGCGTTTCTAAAGGTCATGCAGCTCGGCATTACACTGCTTTGGGAGATTGTCCCCCAGTCTGTCCCCATTCCGAGCGCCCTCTATACTATTGCGCTCTGTCTGCTCGGCGGCCTGGCAATCGGCCTTCTTCACAGATTTTTCGGAGATTTTCCAGAAGAACTCAACAGGGTGATGTCTAAGGTAAAACGGGAAAAACGGTACCCTTACCATAATATCCCCATCGTCCTCGTCATGGCGGTGCTGCCGCTCATATTTGGCGGAAGTATCGGCCCGGAGGCAGGGCTTACCGGAGTAGTCGTAGGGCTTTGCTATTGGGCGGGCGACCGGTTCCGCTACGCGGGCAAAAACCTCCGTGAACTGACAAACATTGGAGTCAGCGCGGCGCTCAGCGTTATTTTCCGCGCGCCGCTGTTCGGTTTTATGATGCCGATAGAGCAGAGCGGCAGCGAGGAAGACGCCCCCTTTCCAAAATCAAAAAAATTAGTTACCTATTTTGTTGCGATTCTTGCGGGCGTAGGCGTATTTGAACTGCTCTCGAGCTTTTTCGGCGGCGGGCTTTCCATGCCGCGCTTTGAAAAGTTCGCCGCCACTTCCCAGGACTGCTTTTTTGCAGTAATCCTTGCGGCGGCGGGTGTGCTGTTGGGACTTTTATTCTTTGCGTTTGAGCGTTTCAGCGAGCTTATTGTAAGGCCGCTTGTGCGTTTTCCCATATTAAAGGGGATTTTAGGCGGGCTTGCCCTGTCCGCCTGTGGAATTTTGCTGCCCATGACGATGTTTTCCGGGGAAGAGCAGACAGCGCGTCTGACCGATACCTACGGTTCATATGCCGCTGGGGTTTTAATCGTCACCGCGGTCGTAAAGATGTTTATTACAAACTTTTGTATTAAAACAGGCTGGAAGGGCGGCCATTTCTTCCCCGCAATTTTCTCAGGCGTGTGCCTCGGCTATGGGCTTTCGCTTTTGCTGCCTATTACTCCGGTTTTCTCAGTCTGCGTCGTCACTTCCGCCTCAATGGGCATGATGATGAAAAAGCCCGTCTGCGCCGCTCTCCTCTTGATGCTGTGCTTTCCGGCACAAAGCATCGTCTGGCTGCTGGCGGCAGCGTTTGCAGGCTCTCTTATCCCGGTTCCGCCTTTTCTCAAAAGTAAAGAAAATACATCTGGGGCGCTGTCCGAAGCGGAATAATCATGCAAAATCTGCGCATTCATAGCCTAGAAGCTTGTATTTTAAGAGGCATACGCCTTAAAAAGAAAAAGAATATCATGTCGGGTATTGAAAAATGCTGCCGGATTGTGCTATTATAAGGTGTATTAGAATTTTTGGGGGAAAGCAAATGAAGAAGTATCTATGCAGCGCAGCGCTGATCATACTTTCTATATTGTTCCTATGTTTCCAAAATATGATGGCGTTCGCCGTGTGGTCCGACGACAGCGATGCCGGCGAACCCGACCAGTCTTATTCCGACTATATTCCGGAGCCCGTACCGGACGACAGCAGCTATCCAGAACCTGAGCCGGACCCGGAGCCTGAACCTGAGCCGTCTTCTTCAGATTAT
Source organism: uncultured Oscillospiraceae bacterium (assembly GCA_900540275.1). Lineage (GTDB taxonomy): Bacteria > Bacillota > Clostridia > Oscillospirales > Acutalibacteraceae > Scatavimonas. Next base: position 12,473 of record UQFO01000023.1, read on the forward strand.
GAGCCAGTTCCCAGCAGCAGCTATTCGGAGCCTGACTATACACCGCCCTCTTCAGATGACTTTGGGGGATACGAAAGCAATTATTCGTTCTATGACGACAGTTCCTACGACGATGGCGGCGCGGCGGACAGCAGCGACGGTATGAGCAGCGCGGGTGTGGTTTCCGGCGTAGACAACGACCTGTATGACGTCAGCAAAACGGTTGATTCCAATGAGCTCAACAGCTCCGACTGGAAAATCGCCCTTGACCTGAGCAGCGGGCAGGATGGGGCAAATGATTTTAATTTTATAAAAAACAACAAATCGGCTGACGACGAGAATTCCAACCACTGGATGCTGTTTCTTGGCATCGGACTGATTGCGGCGGCACTTGCCGGTATTATAGGGACTGTTGTTTACTGTGTGGGCAAATCTAAGAAGATAAAGGCCGGAAAGGGAAAGGGAACGCCCTCCTCCCCTTCCAAAAACACACAGCAGCACGTTTACCAGCCAAAGAAAAACAAAATACAGAAATATGATACTGCCGAAATAGACATCGATTTAGGCGGCAGCCAGCCGAGGGACCCTCATTGATTTCAACATATCAGAAAAAAACGCAGGATTATCTTTTAGCCGGGTTTATGGTATTTATCTCGTGCTAAGTTATAAAATCAGCTCTTTAATCAAATAAAAAAGGATTCCCAAATGAACCGGATACCGAAAAATAGACAGTAAAAAAGGGACTCAATCGTAGAATAGCCAAGAATTACGCAAGCTGACTCCGTTTAAGAAAGGGGGTCAGTTTGCTTTTGAGCTGAAACCTCTCGAAATTGTAGAAATAAATGTAGTCGTCAATCAGACTGCGCGCTTGCTGAAACGTCTGGATTTTTTGGCGGTAAATGCATTCCGTTTTGAGCGTACCAAAGAAGTTCTCGGCCGGAGCGTTGTCGAGCGGTGTGCCAGCTCTTGACATAGAGGGCAATATACCGTATTGTTTGGTTAGGTTCAAATAGCCTGGCGAGGTGTATTGGAACCCTTGGTCGCTGTGGAGGAGCAGTCCATCAGCGGCCTCTTTTTTTGCCTTCTGAATCGTGCGGTAAACGAGTGCATTGTCCTGAACGGTTCCCATATCGTAGGCCACAATGAAATTGTCGTACAGGTCTTTGATGACGCACAGGTAGAGGACGCCCTCCCTGGTATGAATGTAGCTGATGTCGGTAACCCACTTTTGATTGGGACGGTCTGCATGGAAGTTCCGGTTCAGTTTGTTTTCATATATTTGAAATTGCTGCCGCCTTTGATACAAGGGTCTTGGACGACGTATTTGTGCAAGAAGGTTGTATTTGCGCATCAGACGCAGCACCGCCTTATGGCTGATGACCAGCCCCGTCTCGTAGAGTAGCCAAAGCCTGACCCGCCGGTATCCGTAGGTGTAATTCGTATGTTCCTGACATTCTTGAATTAGTTTTCCTAATATCTCATCACGGTTGGGCTGGTCTTTTCGTTTTCTCCATGCATAGTACCCACTGCGTGATACACCGAAATATGCACACAAATACGACACTCCATACTTCTCCCGGGTACTCTCAATCGCCGCATACTTCACCGACTTCCTCACCTCCTTCCAGCAGCGTGCAGAATTCCACTTCCCGTTCCAGTTCCTGTATCCGTTGCTGTGACGTCATTGGTGTTTTTCGCGGCCTCCCTTTTCGTTTGGGGACAGCTCCCTGGGCTATCTCTCGTTCCCGTCTGCGCTGTCTCTCTAATAGTTTCCTCACCTGTTTCATCTCTAAGCCTGCTTCTTTTCCGATTTCCCGGTGTGTCATTCCTTTTCGTTCCATTTCCTTGATGCTCTCTATTTGCTCTTCACTGTAGTGCCTCATTCCTTTTTTCCCTGCCATGACAAAACCTCCTGTTGTAGTTTCTATCCTACAACAGGAGGTCCTTTTCTTCAATGTCTATTTTTTCGCGGTCAGTTCAAAATTGGGAATCCTTTTTTGTTTTCCGTTTATTTATATGCGACTATGACATATTGGCCGCCGCTTTCGTTGAGGTTGCACCGCACGCCGAGCGACGCCGTGCTTTGCTGCGTTACCGTTACCTGGTTTGCAGAAAGGGAAATTCCAGCGCTGCCGCCATACGTCTGCGCGGCAAAACCGCCGTTTATAATGGTGTCTCCGCTTGCGTTGAGAGTAAGCGGAGCATTCTTTTTATACACTACAACCATTCCCGGCGGGAAATCGAACGTATAGGTAAAGCTCGAAGCGCCGGTGCCGGCATACATTTTTACAGCGTAGGGCGCCGTGATTTTATTTTTTTCATTCTGTGTCACATGTATCGCGCCGTTTGCCAAATGCCCGCCCACCTCTTCATCGATAATGCGGTTATCCTCTACAAAATCCGCGCGAACCGGCCTGTCTGACGCAAGCCATAAATTGAGCCCCAGGTTTCCACTTTTTTCACTGGATGCCATGCTTTCAGTCCTTTCCTTAAAATTCCGCCCCATATGCTTCAATCTCTTTCCACCTGAGATTTTTTGCGTCCATATAGGAAAATGTAAGATTTTTTCGGTCGATTGCCTCCCAATCAAGCGTGCGGAAATCCATGATTAAGTCCAGATGCGCAGGCAGCAGGGCCTGCGCCTGCGCGGCAATCCATTTTTTCTGCGCCGCCGTGTATGCCCCGCTGCAGACAATATGCAGTGCCATCTGGCGCGGGTATTCAAAAATCTGTGCTTTAAGCCCCAGGGCCGACAGCGCCCGCTGTGTTCCGGATAGGGTAAAATCGCCATAGGTTAGAGAAAGCCGTGCAATTAACATTTCTCTGCGCTGCTTTAGCGAAAGCTCCGTACGGGGCGCGCCCGTAATGAGCTCCAGCATCTCAAGCCCAAAGCTCTCCGCCGTTTTGACCACGCTTTCCTGCAGAATTTCATCGAGCATTTCGTTTACGGTATCGAGCGCAGCAGCATAGGCACAAAGCTCCCGCCAGACGGCGCCTGTTTCCCTGAGTGGATAAATCCCGAGCGGCAAAAGCCCCTTTTTTAAAGATTCCGCCGCGCTCATGCCCCGTCCCCCCACTGCGTGACGACAATATCCTTGAGCACATAGAGCTGGTTTGGCAGCGCCGTACTGTCGCTTGTGTAATAATCGTCAAAGCGGTAAGAGGATACCCCCGGCACATGAAAGAGCGCTTCCCCCACACTGGACAGGCGCACGTCCTGCCCGACGGACAGCGAGTCGAAAAAGCCGCGTACCGCCTCTTTGCACTGTGCGCTTACCTCGTCAAAATCGTAGCCCTCGCGCACCGCCACCTCTGCATATATGCTGGCGCTGGCCGTCTGGGCCGCCTGTACCTTTACGTCCACGTTTACCTCACGCACCTTATCCATATATTCCTGTACGCGTGCAACCAGGCCGCTCCCCGCGGGAGCGGCCTTACCCGCGAGATAAATATCCACGGTACCGGCGCCGCGTCCCCTTGGAACAACGTTTGCGGAATATACGCCTTCAAAGCTTTCCGCCGCATTCTGGTAATAGGCCCGGTTTGTCCCGTTCGGTACGTCCCTGATATGCTCTAAAACACGCCTGCGCAGCGTATCGTCGTCCTCCGCGTCCATACCGCCATCCATAGAACTCGGATTAGTCACCCGGCTGATTCCGGCGGGCGGCGTAACGATAACCGTCACTGTATCCTTCGCTGCGTTTGACCCACTGCCCGCGTTGACCGCCTGCGCATGAAGGTACAGGAATTTATTTCCCTTTTTAATCATATCCCCGCGCGTCGTCACGAACCGCACAGGGTTCTCCCCCTGTGTCGAGCAGACGCAGCCCTGTGGAATATACAGGTCGGTCTCCGCCTCCTTTTCAATTGAAAAAAGCAGCACTCCCTGCGCAAACTGCGCCGCTTTGCGTGATAGGCCGCGCTGTCCTGCGTGATAATCGAGCTGTTCCCCGCCAGCTGTCTGTACAAACATCTGGCGTTTCAGCCACTCGGCATATGACTGCATAGAAAAAATTTCTCCCGCGAGAACCTTTAAACGGATGCCGATGTCTGACGCATCGTCCGCGCTGTACCCTGACAGGCTCTGGAATTTCTCCTGCATCCTTTTTAAAATCGTATCATAGGTTTCCATTATATTTTCATCTCCAGACGGCCCTGTTCCCCGCCAAATTCCAATAAAACAGAGAGGCCAAGCTTTTTTTCATTATCAAACGACGCCTCCACATCCAATATTTTGACCTGTGGAATTTGCGCTGCCGCCTCCTTTACCAAAAGCGCCGCCGTTTCGCCCAGCGGCTGTACGCTCTCAGTAAGCGTATGCAGTTCGCTCCCCAGCTCCCTGTCGTAGGGAAAGCTCCCTTTTTTTATTTTCAGGCATAAGCTTACCCGCTGCATAATCTCAGAAAGCCCGCTTAACAAATAAGGCATTCCCCGTCCGTCAAGCTCAAATTCGCCGTTACCGTTTAATGCTGTGTCCATCTACGCACCTCCCGCAATCACTTTGCCGTTTGCAAGGATTGTTCCGTCGTTTTTCAGGATAAGCTCCGCCCCGCCCGCGGAATAAAGCATAATCTCGCCTGCCTCAAGCCCCTTGTCCTTTACGAATGAGCCAATACATACGCTGCCGCCGGAGGCAGGCAGCAGCACCGCGTCCGCGCCCTCGGGCGGCACATATGCGATTCCATACGGGGCTGCGACCGGAACGCCTACATGTTCGCCCGACGCCCGTACATTTACGCGCCCGCCTTCGGACAACGCAACCGTACCCTTATCCGCTATATTGTATCTCTCTACTCTTTTTTCAGCCATTTGCTTCATCAGCCACATGTCAGTTCCTCCTCTATACGGTTGAGCGTCAGTGTCGTCGCCTCTTTGCCTGGCAGCAGCCTATACTGCAGGCCGCTTACATAAAGATTGCGATATGTTTCGCCGCATACCTCTGCCTGCGCGGCCTTTCCCAGAACCGCGGTCATTCTGGCGGGGCAGGTAAGTACCATTTCAAACGACTGCTTCCTTCCGCTTTTAAGTATCGTATCCGCCCGGCTTACCGGGACCGAAAGCGGATTCGCGGCGTTTAGGAAACGCTCTCTTTTGATTCGGCTTCCCTTTGCCTCTTTATCCTCTATAACCATATCGTAGCCTTGGTCAATGCAGGTTTTGACAAAAATCCGAGATAAACGCTGATACCTTTTTATTTTTACATTTCCTTCTGTAAAGGGAAGCCCCTCCCTTCCGCCAAAGCAAAGGGGCACGCCTTCTTTTTTATATCCGCACATTAAAACACAGCCGTCGGGTGTTACGGCAGGCACACTGTCGAGACAGCTTCTGCAAAACAACGACAAAGCCTGCCACTGCGACATCCCCTTCAGAATTTCAAACCGCGCAGGCCTCTCCTTCCTGTCGCAGGAATACCGCGTAATCCCCAGCGGCAGGACATGGCGGCGGAAGATATCGTCTGCGCCGGGCCGGTCGTAGCATTGCGGCTGCGCCTCGTTGTCGAGCAGCAGCGCGGCCATGCTCCTTGCAGTTATTTTAAGGACATTTCCGCTTGCGGAGCAAAACACTTCCTGTTCATCCACAATACCGCAGAATAAAGTTTCATCCCCGTCTGTTAAAATGATTTCCGATAATTCTGGTACGGCAGTATATGCAAAAACCGCCGTCAAATCGTCGGCCGGCGCGCCTTCTTCCCTGTTGATGCACAGGCTCAGCGGCATAGGAAGCGCAACGTCTGCGCCCAGGGCCGTAATTGCACTGGCATTCATGGAAGGCCCACCTTCTCTCCTGTTTTCAGATTATCCGGTCGCCTGATATCCGGATTTTGCTTTAACAGCATTTCCACCGGCACGTCATATCGAAACGAAATGTCCCAAAGTGTTTCAGCCTCTCCCACCGTATGGAATTTTGCGCCGTCTGAATATTTTACAGGAGCACCATTTCTTTCCTCAAGAAAAACAAACCGATAGCTCAAAAAATCATCGGCGGGCGGCTGGGTAAGCTCCAGCATAGTAAAACGCGCAAAAAACGGCTCATAGCCGGGCAGGGAAAGCAAACCCCTTTTTCCCTTGTGCAGCAGCGATTGCAGTTCTTTATATTGGCGCACGCAATCGCGCCCGAAAAATTCCCCGGTTCCCGTCACGGTCTTCAGCCCGTTTCCCATATCCTGCAAAAGGCTGCCGTAAGGCGTTTCCAGCTCGTTCAAATTCCGTTTGTCTGTTACCTCAATACTTTTGGGATTATGCTGCAGGGAAAACCCGCAATACCGCATAGAAGCATGTATCATGGCCCCGTCTCCTCTTCCTCTGTAAACGCGCCCGCAAACCGGCGGGCGTCCTGCTCAAAGACATCGGACAGCCGCCGTGCCCTTTCATTATCGTCAAGATACCCTGACGCAAACGAAAACGCCTCTTCTTTTTTCTTGAAATCGCCAATCATTCTGATTCCTCCATTTCCACTCTTTTTTCCGCGCGGATTATGGCTTTTTCCGTCATATACTTGCCGCTTTGGAAGGACTGTTCAATGCGCTCCCAGTGGCAGCCTTCAAACAGCACGTTTCTGCCGCCGGATTTCATGCGCACCGTAAAATTATCGAGTGAAAAAATATCCGTCGCGCTTTTTTCTGTCAAAAAACGGCCGAGTGTGATTAAATGCGCCCCGCCGCGGCAAACAAAAAAACGCGCGCCGCCTTCCCCAGAGCATTCAGCCGGATAAACGCGGTTTTCAGATTCTGCCTGCGCATTCTGTACGAAAAATACAGGTAAGCCGTTAATAGAAACGCCGATGGTACGGGCATCCTCTTCCAGTTGTGATTCCCCGTCATGCAGCGTTTCCAAAACAGTAAGCTTCAGGGTTCCTTTAAACGCGCAGGCATTGCTGTCGTATTTGACCGGATAGGATTCAATTTTCCTGTGTTGTGTATTGTCCCCGCCGCACTCGAGCACCTGCGCAATTTCCGCAAGCGTCTCTGCACAGGCTTTTCCGCCCAAGCCCAAAGGGGATAACAGGTCGATGGTAATAATCAGCTGTTTTTCTTTCAGTATCCGCTCCGACAGGGCGCCGCCCTTGACATGGCTCTTTACGCCGTCGATACCGACTGAAGCCGTCAGTCCTTTTACAGGAGTCTGAAACGGCTTTCTCGCGTATGCGCTTACAAAAGTAATTTCATGCAGCGCAGGCGCTTCTTTTAATTCCTGTAAAATATCCTGCTCTACTAGATTAAACGCTTTCATCAAATGCCTCCGCTTTTGTACATGGAGTAATGACAGCCCATACGTAAACAGGCTCATCCTGAAACAGATGAACCTCCGCGCGCTTGACCCTATAGGCCGTTTTAAGCGCGGGGCAGTCTATCGTAATCTGTTCAAAGGGCTCTGTAAAGAGTACGTCCGGCATCCCATAATATAGGTAATGCCCGCCGTCGCAGTAGCCCTGCGGCAGGTAATGGCCGTCGATGTACATTTTGTTTTTGTAAAAAAGCGGATGTATCAGCGCTTTGGTTTTAACGCTCGGCCCGCTTTGCGATATAACAACGGCGCTTCCATACTTTTTAAGCATCTGCCTGACCGATACAGCCGTGTTCATGGCGCCACCCGCCCAAAAAAGAAATTTTCATCCTTCATGAAAGGTGCTATTTCCGCCTTTGCCGCTTCCCAGACCGCCAGCGCGCGCTGCCGGAGCGTCTGCTGAACGCCTATGCTGATATCGCCCGCCTGAAAGGAGGTAATATCCTCAGCCGCGCTGCAAAGCGCCATTTTGTATAGGGCAAGGGCGGCGGCGGCTGTGTTCAGCCGCCTGCTGTTCTCCTCCTCTTTTACATTTGTTTTGAGCATCCCGCGCAGCTGGCCGATTGCATCCAAACAAAGCGCCGACCACTTGGACGCCTCTTCCGCGTCCAAGCCGGAAATCAACAGAAACCGTTCATAGACCTCTTTAAAATTCATCCCGCCGCCCCCATTTCTTAAAAAGTAAGCTTTTTAGCGGAATCGGTAAAAATTTTAGCAAAACCCGCAATACAGCTGATTGCCGCCCGCTCCAACTGACGGTCAATCAGCTTATCGTAATCTGTTAAAATATCCCCGGCCTGCACCATTTCGAGCGCACAGCTTTTATCGAGCCCGATGATGGTGTTGCCTTCAATGGACGGTACATGAATCAGCTGGGCGCCCATTGGCGTAATCATTTTTCCGGTTCCCTGGAACGTCAGCCCTGCCTGCGCATCCTGCAGCTCCGCCATGGAAAGCAGCTTCTGCATGACAGCTGTCGGCGCAAGGATTGTATTGAGCTCGTACGGCGAAAGCCCGCCCCAAAGCTTGAGCAGGCTGGAATAGGTAAGCCCGTCTCCGTCCGCCGTTACCACCGCCGCCGGATTGCCGTTGCCGTCGCCGTTCAACAATACATCGACCGCATCCTTAAGCTGTGCCCGCGCGATATACGCGCCAATCTGGCGCAGCGTTACCGTAAAGAGGTCGAGCCGCTGGAAGCGCAGTGCCTCATAGGAAGAAACGAGCATCCTGCCCCTTTTCTGAAGCTTGACGAGATTTTCCTGCGTTTTGACGACCGTCTGCGGGATTGCCGCGCCCTCCGCCACCGGCTTTAGGCTTTTGTCGTCCTGCGTCGGCGTAGAAACAATACTGCGGTAATCCATTCCGTCAATCTTTGTGACGGCCGCCGTGATGTTCGGCAGTACGTCGGCTGCTTCCATCCCCTGCCTGACAGCACGGCTTACATATTCGGGAAACAACGCCGAAGAAGAGCTGCTCTGGAAAAATTTTTCCACCGCGTCCGAGTTCGCGCCGCTAACCTTGATATCGAAACGCTTGAGCTGGCGCTGGAACGCGTCAAGCCCGGAAAGCGGCGTGCCGTTGTAGTTTTCCGTCGGGTCAAGCTGTTCGAGCACCTGCGTCATGCTTTTTCCCCTGACTCCGTACATGCCTTTTTCAATCGTGATATTTTCATACATTGCCATCTGTTATCCCTCCTTTAAATTAAGATTCCGGCATTGCCATCCGCCGCGTCGAGTATTAGATGTTCCCTGCCGCCGGATACCGCTGCCTTTACTGCCGAGCCGTCCGCCGCGGACAGCTTTTGAAAACCCAATGCAACGCTGCCGCTTACCGGCACGCACGCATAGCCGCACGTCTGTACGCCGACAAAACCTCCGCGCACATTGGCCGCAATCCCGATAAAGTCGTCGCCGTCTTCGCAGGCAGCGACCTCCCCGTTCTGCGTAAGCTTTACGAGCGACCCTTTTTTTACCGTCTCATCGCATTCAAAGGTAATCAACTTCTCATCATAACCGTTGAAAGATACTTTCATATAATTCATCCTCTCCTATTTCCCGTCGTACCGCACATGCGCTAATAATTTTTTATAACCCGAAACCGGGCTGGCTTCAGCTGTGAGCGGTGCAGACGCAATCAAATGTGGTATTCCTGATTGTTTTCAATTTTTCGTTCCTGCCCATCCCCTTGGAAAAGCTGCGGCTTCCGCTCAAACAGCGCGGCGCTTTTTCTTTCATATGCGCTGCGAAACGCCTTGAGCTCCGCAATATCCATCTTGTCTGCCAGGCTTTCCATCATGCGTTTGCCGATATCCGGCTGGACAAGTACGCTCAAGCGCACGACTTCGCTTTTCAAATCCTCGTGGTACTGCCTGCCGTACTGCGCGTCTGCCTCAAGAGTCTGGAGATAGCTGTATAGCTTTTTCACTTCCTGCGCGCTCAAGGAGACATCCCCCCCAAAAGACAATGCCTTTGTAATTTCCTTCAGCTCCTTCACCTGTCCTTCTTGCGTCTTCCAAGACTTGATAACTCCAGCCGAGCGCTGCGCTGGTACGGCGACGAAGCTCCATTCATACGCGTCCGTCACTCCAGTGAGCACGTCGTGGCAGAGCTTTCCGCCATATGTCTTGCCCTTTTGATGGCGGCAGGCGTTTTTCTTCCTGTCCGCACCGCAAATTGAGCATATATTCCCACTCACCGCGCAGCCGACGCTTACCTCCTTCTGGATGCCGGAATCCAGCGCAAGGATAAAATCCTCGTTCCTTTTCGAACGCGGCAGGTATGCCTTAGCAATAAGCCGCAGGTAATCCTCTCCCGTTCGGGTTTTTCTGGCCGTGATTCTCTCTACGGTACAGTCGTAGATACGTGCCGTTTGGTTTTCCGCCTTCGGGTCATGGTCGAACACACCCGTTTTGCCTACAAAAAGCTCCTTGAGCGTATGTAACGCCTGCTCGTCGAACCGCTCAAAATCGCGGTCGATGTCGTTGTCGCAAAGAACAACCGAAAAGGTGTAAACCTCTTCCTCCGACATTTCCCTGCGCGTATAGCGGTTAATCAGCGCCAGCTCTTCTTTATTGAGCTTTGCGTTCTTTATAATCTGTCCCTGCTTCATTTTGTTCCCCCTTTGCCTGTTCTTCAAGCTGCCGGGCCTGCGCGTTGAGAAGCCTTGCGTTTGCAAGCTGCGTTTCGTCCTGCAGGTTGATGTTGTTCCAGCAAATTTCAAATTCCTCGTCCTCGCCGTTCATGCGCATCCAGAGCCCGCATATCTTTTCAATCACAGGGGTGAGCAGGTTCCTGTAATATTCAAGCTCACTCGTCAGTATGTCCGCCTGCTGGCTCGACATGCGCTCCGTACTCGACCACGAAAGGCCGAGCAAAAACGGCGGAATCGAAAGCTTTGCGATAATCTGCTCCAGAATCTGGCGTACCGGTACCTCGCTGTCGAGCACCTGGTTATCCGCTCCGATGACCTTGACGTTCACATCGCCGACTGAAACGAAATCGCTCACCTGCCCGCTGTCACGCATGGCCTTGCCCCACTGTTCTGCAATCTGCTGTGCCCGCTCACGCGTGAAGGCGCGTTCGCTCATATCGCCCGGCGGCTTGTATGTGACGGCAAACCTGATGTTTCCGACCCGTTCCCAGTTGACGCCCAACGTATGAAAGATTTTCAGCAGGATTCCACCAACAAACGGAAGCCCTTTTAAAACGGACGTCCCGCATAGCTTTCCCGGCTCAGGATTCAGCGGCGTGACGAGTATCAGCTCTTGATTCGGCGCGGGGATGCTTTCGCCCGATGCGTTATTCATGCATACCGTAACGTCAAGCGGGTTTTTCTCCGCCCTGAGTTCAATTCCCTCAAGGCTTGCGTTATAAAGCGCCCCGATGCTTCTTCCGTCTGAGCACGGCACAATTTCCCCTACCGCGGTCCCATAGGTAAGCATCTGGTCGAGATACGCCGATAAAAAGGCTGTTATGCCGCTTGAGCATCCGCCAACTTTTACCGTCTTTAAAAACGTATTGATTCCCTTGCGCACGCGCGGGCTGCCGCATTCTACTGTAAAGTCGCCGGTCAACCGCACTGTTTTAAGAATAGCTGCGTCGATTATGGGAACCGCTTCCCGAAGCGCCGCGTAAAGCGTATGCTCCGCCGTTTTCAGTGGTACATAGCCATCGAGCGCCCGAAACGGATGCCGGCCTGAGTTTAACCCACGCGCCGTCTGCACGCTGGAAAAGCAGTCAGCCATTCTGCTGTTTTTTCTTTTTAATAGGCCCACAGCCTCACCTCCCCGTTCGCTGTGCGGCGATGGCATAAATGCCATCGCCCTGTTCTAAAAATGTAGTGACAAAATACCGGATGTCGTCCATTGCGTGGTCGTTTTCCTTCAATGGAATATCGCCCGCCTGTCCGTCGGACCAGCGGTACAGGCCAAATTCCCGAATTGCGTCCGTACAGCTTTTACAGATACGGATTCTCCCTTCCTTGAGCGCCGTGGATGTTTTCCGTATTCCGTCCAGTACGCTGTTGCGAGCGGGTATTACATGGTATTTTCCGTGACGGCGGATTGTCTCGATAAAGCTCAGCGCCGACGGGTCGACCACAATCCCCGCAGGCTCTCTTCCGTCCAGCAGCCGGCAAAGCTGTACATAATACTCTTCATCCGTTTTCTGGAAGCCCTCCCTTTTCGAATCAAAGTAATATTCGCCGATTCGGTACCACCTATCCCTCTGCTCGCCCCATAAGCCAAACGACGCCGGATTTTTTGTACCGTAATCACAGGAAACGGCATAACGCTCAAACGGTCCTGAGGGAACCTCACAGAACATGCCTCCCTGTGACATAAACGGGTAGACGGCGCCTTGAGCGCAAACCCATTTCCCCTCGACGAAACGCTCGTAAAACGTTCCCGTATAAAGCGTCCGGTAACGCCTGAGCATTTCTTCCGGCAGGGAAGGATTGTCCTCCATCCTAAAATGGAGGTAGAGGGCGTTTTTCTGTTCCTGCTTTAAAATCCATTCCTGCCGGAACCAGTGCTGGGGATACTCCGGATTGCAATTGAACCAAAACTTTGAGCCGTTTACAGAGCATCTCGCGATTGCCTGCTCCACAAAGGAACGCGGCATAAGGGCCACCTCGTCGAACAGCACGCCGCAAAGCGTCATGCCCTGTATCAGAGCGGCGGAGGATTCATCACGCCCGCCGAACAAATAAAAGCGGTTCACGCATGTCCCGCGCGAAATCTCAATCACATTGGACGAAACCTTTTCGCGGCAGACAAACCCAAGCTCAGAAAGCACCGGAAACAGGGGTATCACAAGATTGCGCCGCAGGGAACGGATTGTCTTCCCGCAAAGGGCAAAGCTTTTTCCCTCAAACCGGTAGAAAGCCCATGCCACGAACGAAATGCCCATACACATCGTCTTGCCGCTGCGCACCGCTCCATCGCATATTATGGCGTCTTTCGTATGGTCCGCGCTTTCTTCACACCACCAGGTAAGGGCGCGCAGCTGCTTTTGGGAAAAGGGATAAAACTGTTTTGTCATTCCTCGCTATCACCCTTCCGGCGATTCTCCAGAGCGCGTGCTCCAGACTCCAGCGCTTTATAAAACGGTACCGCTTCGCCGCCCTTTTGCTCCTGCAGGCCGGCCATTTTTTCAAGCGCGCGCAGGCGGTCGTAGAACTTAATTTCTATCATCCCGTCCTTCGGCCTTCTGATTTCCGCGACGTTGAACAAATCGAGGTCATCAAGCTCCCGCAAATCAGGCTCCCGCATAAACAAAAGCTTTACACTGTCTGTTGGATTCGAAAATACGAGCCGTTCATATCCGCACTGAATCCTGTACCGCAGAACCTCTTCCCTTCTGGAAAGCAGCCGGCCAATCTCGTCCGTAATATCCGCCCTGCATAAAAGCTCAGCGCCTGCGGTTTCCTTTTCCTTTGGGAATCCTGCTTTGCGGGCGGCTTCCTCCGCATTGCCGCACTCGACATAGCAGCCGCAGAAAAGACGTTCTTTTTTAGTCAGTCGTTTTTTATATTTTTGTTCCACGCAATCCCCCCTTCTTTTGTAAGCAATAAAACCACTTACAAATAACACGGCAAAAAAATAAAAAGTTGACCGGATTTGGTCAACTTTGAACCGAAATAAAAACAGCGCACAGATAACCTGCTAGGAAATCTGTACGCCTGTTATTTTAAAAAACTTATTATAAAACTGTTACAGCGGCGCCCGCCGTTTCAGCCCGGCGGCGCCTAATGCGAAGAGAGGATAATTATAAAAAATCTGGGCTGCACGGCGTTCCTTGCGCGTACAGCCCTATATAGTCAAAGGGGAGATTTCAAACCCCGCGTTATCCGTTTGCTTTCTTCCTTTGATGTTTTTATTTTAACCGCTAAATTAAAACAAAGTTTAATCGGACTGTAAAAAAATTGCATGTTTTTTATTGAAAAATTTTGAACAGGAATCCGTCCGGCATATTTTAACATTGTATGAAATAACCGGCTTTTTCTTTACTCCATGTGCAGATAATGTTATAATCTGTTTGATAACGGAATATACGGAACATTAAAACCGTATATTTTTTTGAAAGGACCTGATAAAATGATTCGCTGTCCAAAGTGCAACAACGAATACGACGAACAGCTCCCGCAATGTCCGGCCTGCGGATACAACCCGCAGGAAGATGTTTCACGTATACTAGAGGAAACAAAATCTCTTTATGACGACGACCAGACGGTCATTCATTCCGATAACGATATGCAGTACCACGACGGCTTTGATTCCCCCATGGACGAACAGGAACCGCCGGTTGACCCTTCCATGGGCTTTGCCGGTTCCGCCTCCGGAACGCCAGCCCCAGCCGGCAGCGGTTACGGAGACGATTTTGGCGCGGCTTCCCCAAAGGAGGAAATTCCCGAGAAACTCAGAGAATATAATGTTGACGTCAATACCGCGTACAAAAAACAGCGAAAAATCCCGCTCGGCGTAAAAATTATAATTGCCGTCGTCGTTATACTGGCCCTGCTTACCGCCGCGTTGTTTGCGACCGGCGTTTTCAAACTCGATAACGGTAATTTTGTATTTCGTCCGGAAAAGCTGCCGGGCGTCGTTTCCCAGGTGCCTACCGGCCCGGACGGCAACCCTATTTCAAGCAATAAGCCGTCAAGTGAGCTTCCGACTGATGAAAACGGCAATGCCATTCAAAATAGCTCCAGTGGCAGTATTTCCAATAATCCTTCGGACACGTCAAACGGCTCTTCCGGCGGCGGACAGTCCTCAGGCTCCAACGGCAGCTCCACGGCTTCCGGCAGCAACAACAGCTCCGGCGGCAATCCTGCTTCTGGCAGCAGTTCTTCCGGCGGCGACACGTCTGGCGGAGAATCAAACAATAATCCTTCTGGGGCGATTACAATAAACGGAAAAGAATTCCAGGTCGGAGATACCGTCACCTATACTGCCTATCTCGGCGGCGTAAACAAAACTGTCTGCGGTGTAAACGGCTATGTAAACTATAATTCCAGCCTCCTAAAGATAAAGGAGGACTCCATTGAGTTTCCAGAAATAGGAAACCCGATATATAACGCAAAGGAGAAAGACCAGCTGCTGTTCAATTCCGCAAATCTCGACGGCTTCGATTTTGCCTCTGAAAAGGTGCTTGTTAAAGTCTCCTTCGAGGTTACAGGCACATCCAGCGCAACGTCAAGCGATATTTCCCTGACACTTTCCGAGCTGCTTGACTTCGACGGTAAAAAGCTGGAAGGCGATTTCACAGAATCCGTTTCCAAATCCTGACGACAAAGGCCGTCCAGAACAAGTTCTGGACGGCCTTTTTACTCAAAAACATCATTAAATGAGCTACCTGCTTTGGCCTGCATTATTCCGTCATGAACAGGATGCCAAGCGTGTTCGGCCCGCAGTGGGAGGATATCGTACAGCTTGCGCGCGTAATCAGAATTTCCTTAAAATAGTTTTTGCTTTTTAACAGGTCGTAAACCATCTGCTCGCGTTCTTTTGAAATACCCGAATGCGTAATAAATATCCGGTCTGTCCTGATGTTGCCGTACTGTGCAAGCTTTTCCTCAACATAGTTCTGTAAGACCTTTTCAAGCTTCCCGCGGTATTTTTTCCCAACGCCCATTGCGCCTCCGTGCTCATTGTCCACTTCAATACAGGGCTTTAAATTGAGCAGGTTCGCGCCGAGCATCGTAACTGTGGAGCAGCGCCCGCCAGCCCGCATAAAGTCAAGGCGGTCAATAATAAAGCTCGCATGGCTCTTTGCAGTAAGCGCCTGCACCTCTTGCGCCGTCTGCCTTGCGTCCATCCCCTGTGCAATTCGCTGCGCGGCTTCAATCACGAGCAGCCCGGTTCCCGAGGAAAGGTTGCAGGAATCTACGGGGTATACATGCCCCAGCTCCTTTGCGGCGGTTACGCAGTTCTGGTGCGAGCCTGACAAAGCGCTACCGATATTGATATGTACGATTTCATACCCCTGCTCGATAAAAGGGCGAAAGGCGTCGATATATTCCCCTGCGTTGATTGCCGAAGTCTTCGGCAGCTCCCCTGTTTTATAAAAATTGTCATATATCTCATCCGGCATAATGTTTACGCTGTCTTCAAAGCTTTTACCACCCAGCACGATATGCAGTGGATAAGTTTTCACATGGTACCGCTGCATAAGCTCCTTATTCAAGTCGCAGGTACTGTCGGCCGTGAGCATTACTTTCCTGTCCAAAATTATTCCCCCTCGATTGTCACGATAATTATTTTCTGACAATATATTTTCCCGGTTCGTTTGTATAATAACAATTATAAAGAAATTACCCGGCAATTGCAACATCAAACGCCGGTTCAGGAGGAAGTTTTCATGATTACATATTACCGCTTCGGCAACCCGATTAATACGCAGGCAGTCGTCGCAGAATTCATCCCCAGCGCCGACGCTCCTGATTTTTTGACCCTGGACAAAACGGAAAGCTCCCTTCGGCTCTCCCGCCGGCTCGGTGAAAACGACGCAGTATACGGACTTGGACAAGCAATCCGCGGTATCGATAAACGAGGCTGGCGTTATGAAAGCTTTTGTACCGACGACCCGAACCATACGGAAACAAAACGTTCCCTTTATGGAGCGCATAACTTCATTATCGTAAGCGGCAAAGAGCTATTTGGCGTATTTGTGGATTTTGCGGGGCGTGTTGTGTTCGATATCGGATATCAAACGCACGATTTGCTCATGATTGAGCCGGAAACACCTGATTTCAAGCTCTATATCATTACAGGGGACAGTGAAAACGATATTGTCACGCAATTCCGCCGAATGATAGGCCGCAGCTATCTCGCGCCAAGATGGGCGTTCGGTTTCCAGCAAAGCCGCTGGGGGTATCAAAACGAGCAGGATATCCGCAATGTCGTCGAAGGATACCGGAAAAACGGCATTCCGCTTGACGCGGTTTACCTTGATATCGACTATATGGACGATTTCAAAGATTTCACAGTAGATAATTCTAAATTCCCCCGTTTTCCTGAATTTGTGTCGGAAATGAAGGAAAAGGGCGTTCGCCTGGTTCCTATTATCGACGCGGGCGTGAAAATTGAAAAGGGCTACAGCGTTTACGAGGAAGGCGCCGAAAACGGGTACTTCTGCAAGGATGAAAACGGCAGGGACTACGTCACTGCTGTCTGGCCGGGACACACGCACTTTCCCGACTTTCTAAACAGCGGCGCGCGCCGGTGGTTTGGACACCAGTACAAATCTCTGCTGGATTGTGGAATAGAAGGCTTTTGGAACGACATGAACGAGCCTGCCATTTTTTATTCGGAAAAAGGGCTTTTAAAGGCTTGGGACGCGCTTGCGCAATATAAAAACAAACGGCTGGATATTTATTCGTTCTTTGATTTACGCGACCTGTTTGGAGCTCTTTCCAACAGCATGGACGATTATCAAAGCTTTTACCACGATATGGATGGCGTGAAGGTTCGCCACGATAAGGTTCACAACCTGTATGGGTATTACATGACGCGCAGCGCGGCGGAAGCATTCGAGGAAATCGTTCCCGGCAAGCGGATTTTGCTCTTCTCCCGTTCCTCCTATGTCGGCATGCATCGGTACAGCGGTATCTGGACAGGGGACAATCAGTCGTGGTGGTCCCACCTGCTGCTCAACATTAAAATGATGCCGTCGCTTAATATGTGCGGCTTTCTCTACACAGGCGCCGATATTGGCGGTTTCGGCGGCGACGTAACGCGCGACCTGCTTCTGCGATGGCTCGCCTTCGGCGTGTTTACCCCCTTGATGCGCAACCACTCCGCGCTCGGCACCCGTGAGCAGGAATGCTACCGGTTTGACGATACAAAAGCGTTTGCAGACGTTATATCCGTGCGCTACCGGCTGATTCCCTATCTTTACAGTGAATATATGAAAGCCGCTTTAAACAATACCATGATGTTCCGCCCTCTTGCCTTCGATTACCGGGAAGACAGCCGCGCAAGAAAAGTAGAAGACCAGCTGATGGTCGGCGACAGTATCATGATAGCCCCCGTTTATGAACAGAACGCCTCAGGGCGCTATGTATACCTCCCTGAGGATATGCTTTGTATTACGCTGCGCGGCTCTCAGCTATGCAGGCATTCCATTATGCGCAAGGGCGACCATTACATAGATGTAGCGCTTGACGAGGTTCCTATTTTCATCAGGAAAAACCATCTTCTGCCGCTGTGCGAAAGCGCCGCGTGCACCGGCGGGCTCAACCGCAGGCAGCTTTCCCTGATTGGTTTTGTACCGGACCAGGCGGTATACCTGCTGTATGACGACGATGGCATTTCAAGCGTTTGCGACAATTCAAGCCTGACTGAAATTATGGCAAAGCGGACAATGGGCGGCTACAGCCTTTCTTCTTCAGACCTAAAAATAACAGTTCTCAACGGAGGCCTTATTCATGAATAAAACACCCAAACGTTATACACTTGGGGAAGAGATTTTCAACTCTGTCTCACACGGTGCCGGCAGCCTGCTTTCTATCGCCGGTACCATAATCCTGATTATATTCTCCGCGATTTATGCAAATACCTGGGCTGTCGTCAGCTCCTGTATTTACGGCGCGTCCCTGATTATCCTGTATACGATGTCCACACTGTATCATGCGATTACAAACGAAAAAGCAAAAAAATTTTTCCGTATTATGGACCATAATACAATTTTCTTTCTTATCGCAGGAACTTATACGCCGCTGACGCTTTTCTGCCTGAACGGCTGGCTCGGCTGGACATTATTCGGCATCGTCTGGGGCGCCGCAATCATCGGCATCGTATTAAATTCGATTGATTTGGAACGCTTTCGAAAGCCCTCTGTTGTCTGCTATATTTTGATGGGCTGGGTGATTATTCTTGCAATCAAGCCGCTGATGGAATCCATTCCTCAGATTTCGCTGATTTTCCTGCTGACCGGCGGCGTGTTCTATACGGTCGGCGTAATATTTTACGCAATCAAAAAAATCAAGTACTTTCACTCTATCTGGCATCTGTTCACAATAGCGGGAAGTATCTTTCATTATTTTTCGATTCTTTTGGCTGTCATGGATAAATAAATGAAAGCAAAGCAAAAATCCCATTTGCAAACCAGCGGCAGCGCTGTACAGCAAATGGGATTTCTATAAAATGTATTCCTTTATTTAATCAGGCAATAATTTCCCCGTCCACCGTTCCGGTAAGCCCGGCGGCGTTAGATTCATCGGTATCGATATGCATTGCGGGTGCAAACTTTTCGCTGACCCTGATAACAACATCGCCAAATGTAAGCATCCTTTCCTGAGCGCCTACTTTGACTGAGACAGTCTGCTTGTCTGAAAGACCAAACTCCTGGGCCGTCTTTGGGTCAAGATGAATATGCCTCTTTGCGGCAATCACTCCGCATTCAATGTCCATTTCACCAGCAGGGCCAATTAGCTTGCAGCCAGGAGTTCCGGCAATATCGCCAGACTCGCGTACCGGCGCCGCAATACCGAGCTTTCTTGCATCCGTTAAAGCGACTTCCACCTGACATGCGCTTCTTACAGGCCCAAGAATTGACATAACGAGTTCACCTTTAGGCCCCACTACCTTCACCTTTTCCATACAGGCAAACTGTCCGGGCTGGGACAAATCCTTTTTATTTGTCAGGACAGCACCCTTGCCGAATAAAGTTTCAAGCGCCTCCTGGGTTACATGCAGATGTCTCGCCGAGGTTTCAACCATAATTTTCATTGCCTTGACCACCATTTCTCCGCGCTTTTCCGCGCGCGCGGAACGCATGATTTTACTATTTTTTCTGATATTATATTACAACTGTTCCGCTGTAATTTCAACCTTTCCAGCAAATATTTTGCGCCTTTTTAAAACATATGTTATAATAACCTCACGCCGCAGGCCGAAAGCCTTACAAAAGCAAGCCTTACGGCGGCTGGGAGAACATTGAAACATGGTGCAGAAATCGTCCAGCGCTTTCCTTGCTGTGGGTTCGGCTGCCTTGCAGCCGTTTATCATGTTATAATAACCTCACGCCGCAGGCCGAAAGCCTTGCAAAAGCAAGCCTTACGGCGGCTGGGAGAACATTGAAACACGCACCGGAACGGAAGGCGCATCCCCTTTTAACCAGCAGTTCTTGTGTTCATGATATTGTAAAAAGCAGTATTGGTATTCGCTGTTCTCTATGTTTATATTTTTGACAGGCTAAAACAGACGGCATTCCGCCGCAATATACAAAAAAAATTTGTTTAACAGTACCTATTTGGAAAGAAGGAAAAACATGTACGAATCCTGGGAAAATTTAGAACGCGATTGCCTCTGCTGCGAAAAATGCAACCTATGTAAAACGCGTACCAACGTAGTCTTCGGCGTTGGGAATCAAAATGCCGAGGTCTTATTTATAGGAGAAGGACCTGGCCAGAACGAGGATTTACAGGGTGAACCTTTCGTTGGGCGCGGCGGCCAGCTTCTTGATAAAATGCTTAAAGCCATTGACCTTGACCGCAACAAAAATATCTATATAGCAAATATCGTCAAATGCAGGCCGCCTCAAAACCGCGACCCTTTACCAGAAGAGCAGGAGGCGTGCATTGGATGGCTGAGAAACCAGGTTGCTTTAATCAGGCCGAAAATCATTGTATGTCTCGGCAGGATCGCGGCAATGAAAATTATTAAACCGGATATGAAAATCACCAAAGAGCATGGTATATTTTTTGAAAGAAATGGCCTGCTTATGATGGCAACGCTTCATCCGGCCGCCCTGCTTCGCAATCCCCGGCAAAAGCCAGACGCTTTTGAAGATTTTTTAAAGCTG
This sequence comes from uncultured Oscillospiraceae bacterium, assembly GCA_900540275.1. Lineage (GTDB taxonomy): Bacteria > Bacillota > Clostridia > Oscillospirales > Acutalibacteraceae > Scatavimonas. The sequence goes on from UQFO01000023.1 coordinate 33,039, forward strand.
CAGAAAAAAATTAATGAAATATGCGAACACACTTATAATTAGATTGACTGCAAAACACTGTCTGCCTTTATCGTCAAAAAAAGCCTTCCCGGTACTGGGAAGGCTTTTCGTTTGCAAAAATATTGCGGTTAATTACTCAGAAACCTTTTTCTTGGAAGCAACGACTGCCACGCCAAGAGCCGCTACAAGGAGCACTGCAAGCGCTACGAAGGGAGTAGAATCGCCGGTCTTGGTAGTGCCGGTGCTTGCGGTACTGCTCTTGCTGCTTGTATCCTTGTTTTCTTCCTTCTTGCTGGAGGAGTTGTTATCGCCGGAGTCGAGCTTTAAAGTCTTTCTCAGCTCAGCAACCTTCTCATCTGTAGCATAGTCAGGATAATTTGCAATAAATGCGTCGAGGACAGCCTGCGGATCCTCACCGGGGGCAAGCACTTCACCGACAACATTGCCGATGCTTGTGATTGCGAAGTGGGGGCCGTATTTGCTGCCGTTGTTTCTCCAGCGCGCAGCATTAGTCATTTTGTTGGAATCCATGGGATTCTCAATCATTTCGTCTGTTACATAAGCGGTATCGCCAACACATTCGTCACCAAGGGTGAGGTCATACGTCTGGACGCCTGTGCTTGTGCTGAAAATAACCATGTCCCAGTCTCCCGCCGGGATTTCATAGCTCCACTTGTTGTTGCCTTCTTCGGTCATTTTCTCATTCTTGGTCTGCCATGCATAAAGCTCATCTCCGCCATTTTTCCAAATGTGGCAGTATACGGCTTTTGCAGATTTTGCCCATGCTTCGGGAAGCTCAACATAGACCTTACCGCCGCTGAAGGCAGACGCACTGATACCGGCAACACAAACCATGGACACAACCATAACAGCGACCAGCAGTACGCTCATTACTTTCTTGGACATTTCTTGTCTCCTCCTTAAAACGTATAAATCCGAAGTTCATACTTCAGTACCGTAATTATACAATATATAAAGAAAAACTTCAACCGTTTTTCAAATTTTTTTGATAGTAAATCCACATTAAATTTTAAATACAAGCATAATTTTCTATGATTTATACAAACAGTTATAGATAATTGGAAACAGCATGTAAGGGCCATACAAAAAACCTCCCGTCCTTACGTTTTGAGGACGGGAGGTTTTATAACTTCTAGGTTTCAGGTCAGCTTAAAATCAGCCCTGTGCTTTTTTCCTGCGCGCAATAACAACTACGCCGGCAGCAGCAAGGAGGATTGTAGCAAGCACAAAGAAAGATGCGACATCCTGTGCCGTGTTTACAGTACCAGGATTCTTTCCGGTGCCATTGGTCGGATTGGTCGGGTCATCAGACGGGGGAAGCGTCGAAGATGAGGGAGGATCAATCGGGTCAACCGGACCCGGACGGACATAAGAGTAATCCATATCGAAGTACGGGTTCATATTAAATCCGTTTTCATCAATCATTACTTCACCGTCAACTGTAAGAGGCTGTGTCGTCTGGTCGCCGTTCAGCGGGTTGAAGTAGGACCAGTCGCCGAGATATAACAACTGTATTTCACCTGTATAAGGATTCGGTTGTTTAATCGTCTCACCATTGAGCTCAAAGATAGAGCCGCAAAGGTCGTCCTGCTCAAGCTGGTTGAACATACCGTCTTCTACATTGATGTCAGCTGTCTGGAGAGCAGCCGCTTTCTTGGCGGGATCAAAATTCTCATCTTTTTCAAGGCCGCCGTTGATACCGTTGTTCCAGATAATGTTGTTCGCATAGGAAGGAGCGATTGCGTAGTAAACGTCCTCATATCCTTCTACATTCAGCTTTGTAGCAGGAACACCAGGCCATGCGGCGCCGCTTTCCTCACCATAGAACCAGTAGAAGCCAATCTCATAGCCGTCCTCTTTGTACTTGGCATTTTCCATCCACTCAGCGGGAGCTCTGAAATAATAAATCCTGTAATAGCCGTCCCAATCCGGATGTTCTGCATTGCCGGGCTGGCCGTTGTTATCCATAACTCTCGCAGGCATACCTACGCCCAGCGGAACCGGAATACCTCTTTCACGGCCATACTGGTCAGTAGTGGATTCCGTGTCGCCGGTCGGGTCGGTTACCGGGTCAGTTGCAGGATCGGTCACCGGATCGGTCGGGTCGGTTGTCGGGGGTGTTGTGGGTTTCGTGTCAGGAGCCGTCGTCGGCTCGTCTGTCGGGCCGCTCGTCGTCGGAGTGGTCGTCGGGTCAGAACCCGGATCATTCTCAAAATAAGGGGCTAATTCCTCTCTGAGCTGCGCAACCTTCTCTTCCGTTGCAATGGTCGGATAATTCGTAACAAAGGCCTCAATAATGCTGTCCAGCGTTTCACCGGGAACAACCGTGCTGCCAACAATGTTGCCGATGCTGGAAATTACAAGATGGGGTCCCTGGTCCTTGTTATTTTTCCAGAGAGCTTCAAGAACCGTTTTATTAGAGTCAACCGGGTTCTCAAGCTTATTTCCGGTCACATAGGCGGTATCGCCAAGGCATGACAGGTTCATCGTCAGATCATAGGTCTGATCCACCTGGTACATGCTGAAAATAACCATGTTCCAGTCCACGCTGTCCGGCTCGGCCGGAGATTTCGGAATTGTGTAGCTGAAGGTACGGCCCTCAACGAGCTTCATCTTTTCAGCCTTTGTCTGCCAAGCAGACAGTTCTTCACCTGCGTTTACCCAAATATGGGCATAAACAGCAGATTTGGACGTAATCTCGCCCCAGCTTTCCGGTACTTCAAAATAGATGGTGCCGCCTTCCATTTGCTTTGCGTCACTTGCGCCTGCACTTACGCCTGCAACACACAGCATGGTTACCAACATGGCAACAGCCAGAAGTACGCTAAGTACTTTTTTGGACATTTTTGTCTCCTCCTTAAAAGCTTTTCTTCAATCTGAAGCAGATACTTCAGTGTGAATATTATACAACATTCAATTCAAAACTGCAATAACTTTTCATAACAATTGGATGTACTTCCCCTGAATTATCTGTTTTGAACAAATTTAGACTTCATATTTTTTCAAAGTGTACAAAACAAATGCAGCTTTATCCAGGAAAAAACAAAGAGCATTCCCACCAAATAGATATAAAACAATAGTAACCCCCCGGCGAAGCCGGGGGTTCTTCATAGACGGGCAAAGCCCTCTAATACTAGCGGCACGCGTCACGTCGCGTTGGTACGGTCTGCCAATCGCGAGAGTTTGTTACTTGCTGCCCGTAAACGGGTTTAGAAATTATCCATCGTCAGTTGTTCTCCTGCCTTATCCTCGTCTAGCTGCCGTTTGATGTACTCTTGTATCTTCTGCGCATTCTTCCCTGCCGTGTCTACATAATATCCGCGGCACCAGAATTCACGGTTCCGGTACTTGTATTTCAACTCTGGGTACTTCTCGTAGATCATCAGACTGCTTTTTCCCTTGAGATATCCCATGAAACTTGATATTGCTATCTTTGGTGGGATTTCTAATAGCATATGTATGTGGGCTGGACACACCTCCGCCTCTATGATCTTGACTTTTTTCCAATTACATAGTGTTCTCAAGATTTCTCCTATCTCTCTGCGTTTCTCTCCGTAGAACACTTTCCTACGATATTTTGGCGCGAATACGATATGATATTTGCAATTCCATGTTGTATGCGTTAAACTATTCATGTCGTTCATTCTGAATGACCTCCCTTTGCTTTCCTCGTGCAGTTGGCTGACCGCACTTCTATTTTAGCAAAGGGAGTTCCTATTTCTACATCATCGGCATAAGCCTTCTTTTGAACCACTCGCCTAGCGAGTGGTTTTCTTCATACAA
>UQFO01000024.1 GCA_900540275.1 uncultured Oscillospiraceae bacterium
TCGGGACGGGTGACTGGAGTTCAGACGTGTGCTCTTCCGATCTATGCTCAACTGCGGCGTATACCTGGCGGCCCCGCGCCATGACGATTTGTCCTACCGGCAGGTAATGGATTTGGCTGGAAAAACGGCGGACGACGGCTTTTACCGGGTAAAAACCGATAAAAAGCGGTACGACGTCAACCTTACTGGCGCGGCCGGATACAATACGCTCGGGCATTATTCCTCCCTGACGTCAGAAGATTACCTTTATACAATGAAAAAGCTTGGGTATTCCGCTTACTGGATGGAGGTCTCTTCAAGCGGCGGCACGCTCTTTTCCGATATGCTGCTTTCAAACCGCTACACCATTGGGTCCCCCCTGCTTGACGGCGCGTTTTACCGTAACGCTTCTTTTGCTATCCGGGAAAACGACGTGTTTCTGCCGCCGGCGCTCTTGACCGGCTCGGATTTGTCAAATCATGAAACATTGCCGAGGACAGGAAGGCTGGAAACCCAGCAGTACCTGTGTGAAAAGCTGTTCGGGGAAACGGGACTGTTTCATCGCTATGAGCCGCGGGAGGCGGTGAACGCGTCTGTAAGCTACCGCAAAGGAAAGGGCTATACCATAACGGCGGAAAAGGGGACCGGAAGCGAGCTCGTATATGAAATTCCCGTCGGGCAGCGCACTACGCTTTATTTCGATTGCTTCGACCGCGTAAGCACGTCCCTTGTCGAAGAGGTAAACGGCGCGGTTTCCGTCGAGGCGGACGGCAGGGTTATCAGTGAAAGCTATCCGTCCCAGCAGGAAAACGGGATTTTAGAGCTAGGCTCCTTCGAAAACGAAACGGTGCGCGTCGTGGTAAAGCTCAACAAGAGCCTCGCCTGTAAGTCGTTCGGCTTATATGGGCTCAAGGAAGCGGCACTTCAAAATATCGCGCAAAGGGCGCGTACGGCTGCAATCCAGGTGAATGGGAATACAATCGAATCCGATTGCACCGCGCAAAAGGACGAAGCCCTGATTCTCTTTTTCCCAAATGATAAAGGGTATACCGCCACGGTCAACGGGGAGCCTGCCGAAATCAACAGGGTTTTCGGCGGATGGATGTCCATAAAGCTGCCGCAGGGCAAAGCCCATGTCGTTTTGACCTTTGTGCCGGGCGGCATGTGGGCGGGCCTGATTATCTGCGGCGCGGGTGTGCTGCTTTGTACCGGCTACGCCGTGTTCCGGCGGAAAAAGCGCAGCGTCTGCGGCACGCTTGAGCGCGCGTGCTTCTTAGTGACGCTCGGCGCTGCAGGGCTCGCTGCCGCGGCGGTTTATATTGCGCCGGTGCTCATTAAGCTGCTGTGCTGACCACGGGCTTGTGAACCGGCAGAAGGGGATTTTTATGAAAACAATTGGAATGATTGGCGGGATGAGCTGGGAAAGCACCGTCACATACTATCAGACAGCCAATACCGTGATAAAGGAACAGCTCGGCGGGCTGCACAGCGCGAAGGTGCTGCTTTGCAGTGTGGATTTTCACGAAATCGAGCGCTGCCAGTCAGACGGCGACTGGGAAAAAAGCGCCGCCATTTTAACACAGGCCGCAAAGAGCCTGGAGCGCGGCGGCGCGGATTTCATCGTCATCTGCACGAACACCATGCATAGGGTGGCGCCGCAGGTCCAGGAGAATATAAATATCCCAATCCTTCATATCGCACAGGCGACCGCCCGGCGGCTTAAGCAGCGCAATATAAAACGCGCGGCCCTGCTCGGCACAATTTACACGATGGAGCAGGATTTTTATAAGGACATCCTGATACAAGAGGGCATTGAGGTGCTGACGCCGCAGGGAAAGGACGCGCAGCTTGTCAACCGCGTTATTTACAGCGAGCTGTGCCTCGGCGTGGTATCGGAGCGGTCTAAACGGGAATACCTGAGAATTATCGGCTCGCTTGCCCAAAAGGGCGCGCAGGGCGTTATTCTCGGCTGCACGGAAATCGGGCTGTTAATCCGGCAGGAGGATACGCCGCTTCCCGTGTTCGACACGGCGCGCATCCACGCGGAACAGGCGGCGCTTCATGCAGCCGGTAAGGCATAGCAAGGAATTCCCGCGGCAAAAAGGCTGTTCCATAAACTTTTTACCCATTGTCCCCAAAAGTGCTAATCCGAATTTCAGCTGCATATAAATGAACTATCTTACCTTACTAAAGGGAGGTTGTTCATTTGAAGGGGATAGTGGAGGAACGCGCCGTAGAGCTCGGCGAATATATCATTGAGAGCGGCGCGACCGTCAGAAGCGCCGCGAAAAAATTCGGCGTGAGCAAAAGCACGGTACATAAAGACGTAAGCGAACGCCTGAAATACGTTAACCCCCAGCTTTACAGGGAGGTCAAGACGATTCTCGAAATCAACAAGGCGCAACGCCATATCAGGGGCGGAATGGCGACGAGAAAAAAATACCGTCACGAAGGTTAAAAGGACGTACCTATAGATTTTAGCAGCCGGCAGGATTTCCTGCCGGCTGCTTTTTTACAGCGGTTGACAAAATGGCCGGGCAGCTCCATAATGAGGGCAAAGCTTTGGAGGGGAATTCTGATGAAAAAATTATTTGAACCGGCAACGCTCGGAGGCCTGACCATAAAAAACCGCCTGGTGCGCAGCGCAACGCTGGAAATGGGAGGCGCCTGCGACGGGGCGGCCTCCCCCCTGCTGGGTAAAATTTATGAAGACCTGGCGCAGGGCGGAGCGGGGCTGATTATTACGGGTATGATGGGCATATCAAACGATTGCCGCACGCTTCCCGATATGGTAAATACAGACGAAGAAAGCTTTGTCCCGCGTTTTTCTGAAATTACGCGCCGCGTGCATGAAAAGGGCGGAAAAATTTGCGTGCAGCTTGCCCACTGCGGTGTAAAATCGGCTGTACCCCATGGTTCCCCGCCGCTCGGCCCCTCCCCTGCCGGGGGGCAGTCGCGTGAAGCGGAAAAGCAGGATTTAAAAAGAATTGGGCGGCAGTTTGCGCAGGCGGCGTACAAATGCAGGCAGGCAAACGCCGACGCCGTTCAAATCCATGCGGCGCACGGCTATCTAATCAGCGAATTTTTAAGCCCGTATTTTAACAGGCGGACGGATGATTACGGCGGCTGTCTACAAAACCGCGCGCGCCTGCTCTGCGAAGTATACGGCGCAGTGCGCGATGCCGTGGGAACGGGTTTCCCTGTGCTTATAAAAATCAATTACAGCGACCTGACGCAGCCGGGCCTTACCGGTGAGGAATGCGTCGAAATCTGCCGCGCGCTTTACGCCCGCGGCCTGGACGCGGCAGAAATCAGCTCGGGTATCGGTGTGTCGGGCCAGTCCATGCCTGCGCGTTTTGTAAAAGACGAAGAGGGCGAGGGCTATTTCCGCGGGGGCGCGCGGCATGTTGCCCGTGACGCCGGGATACCCGTGATAAGTGTCGGCGGGTACCGTACGCCCGGCGTTATCGAGCGGGTACTCAGCGGCGGGGAGATAGCCGCCGTATCGATGTGCCGCCCGTTTATCAGGGAGCCAGGCCTTGTGCGCCGCTGGGAAAACGGAGACTTGGAAAAGGCGCGTTGTATCTCCTGCGGGAGGTGCTCCCATGTAACAACGCACGGCTGTCCGGTACAGGAAGGCGAAAAAAGCGGATAAAACCGCGGGATTTTATAATTTGTTGGATTTAAATTTCAAATTTGTTCATTATTTTTGAAGCATTTTGCATTATAATCAAGGCAGGAAGTATTCCTGTACAGTTGAATGATGATGCGGAACATAAAACGGGAGGTACATGAAAATGAGTTCTGGTAAAATACTGGTGGTAGACGACGACCTGAATATATGCGAGCTTTTGCGGCTGTATATTGAAAAGGAAGGCTTTAATGTCGTGACCGCGAACGACGGCATGGAGGCTTTGAAGCTCTTTGAAAAGGAAAACCCGGAGCTTATTATGCTCGACATCATGCTGCCCGGCCTTGACGGCTGGCAGGTGTGCAGGGAAATCCGCAAGACCTCCCAGTGCCCTATCATTATGCTGACCGCAAAGGGCGAAGTGTTCGACAAGGTGCTTGGCCTGGAGCTCGGCGCCGACGATTACGTCGTCAAGCCCTTTGAGGCAAAGGAGGTCGTCGCACGAATCCGCGCGGTGCTCAGGCGTACAGGCAAGACGGACGACAACCAGGTCAAAGAGGTCAAATGGGACAAGCTTTCCATCAACCTGACTAATTATGAGCTGAAGGTAGACGGCGTACAAATCGACACGCCGCCTAAGGAAATGGAGCTTTTATACCATCTTGCAAGCAACCCGAACAGGGTTTTCACGCGTGACCAGCTGCTCGACGAGGTCTGGGGCTTCGACTATTACGGCGATTCCCGGACGGTCGACGTGCACGTCAAGCGGTTGAGGGAAAAAATAGACGGCGTTTCGGACAAATGGGAACTCAAAACGGTTTGGGGCGTCGGTTATAAATTTGAAGTCAAGGAATCATAAGCCTTGCAGCTGCGGATTTATAATTTTAAAGACAGGCGGCCCGTGTGCGGCTGCCTGTTTTTAAGCTGTAACATTAACGTATAAGGGGACGGGATAGGAGAATATGGCGAGAGAAAATAGGATGCTGGGCCAGCACAGGCGAACGCTGTTCAGCAAATACCTGCAAATCAGCCTCGCGATTGTTCTTGTCAGCTTTCTGATACTGGGCGTGATGCTTGTCTTTTTTGTCGCGCGGTATTCGGAAAACGACAAACGCGAGCTGCTTACAGAAAACGCTCATTCCGTTGCGGATTTAATTTCCGACAGCTCAACGCTTGTCAATAATAATTTGATATTGGGCCAATCCAACTTTCTGCAGACGGTCATGTCAACCATATCAAAGAGTATCAACGCGAGCATCTTTATCACAAACAACACGGGCCTTACTCAGCTTTGCTCGGAGGGTGCAAACTGCGTTCACGACAGGGCGAAGATTCCGGATTCTATAATGAAAAGCGCCCTTACGGGGGAGTATTTCGAAACCTCGAACCTGGGCGGCATTTATAAAAACAACTATTATACGGTAGGCGTACCGATTATCGTGAATTCAAACGGACAGAATATAGCAGTAGGCGTGGCGTTTGTTTCGTCGGAGGCCAGCTCAATCTCTGATTTTACCGCCAACATCACAAAAATTTTCTTTTTTGCGGCTATCGCTACCTTCGCAATCGTGTTCTGTATGGTAGGCCTTTACACATATAATATGGTCAGGCCCCTGCGCCAGATGGCGCAGGCCGCGAAATCGTTCGGCGCGGGCGACTTCTCAAGCCGTGTCCCCGTGACCTCACAGGACGAAATCGGGCAGCTTGCTATCGCGTTCAACAATATGGCTGATTCGCTCGCAACTTCCGAGGGTACGCGGCGCAGCTTTATCGCAAACGTGTCGCACGAGCTAAAAACGCCGATGACCACAATCGCCGGCTTTATCGACGGAATATTGGACGGCACGATTCCGCCGGATAGGCAGGGCTATTATCTTAACATTGTATCGACAGAGGTCAGAAGGCTTTCCCGTCTGGTTCAGTCGATGCTCGCGCTCTCCCGCATCGACAGCGGCGAGCTTCGCATGAATAAGCAGCGGTTCGATTTGACCAACATTCTAATTTCGACGCTTCTGACCTTTGAGCAAAAAATAGGAGACCGGAATATCCGTGTAGAGGGCCTTGAGGAAGCCGATACGATTTTTGTCGACGGCGACCCGGATATGATTCATCAGGTTGTCTACAATTTAATAGAAAACGCGGTTAAATTTACAAACGAGGGCGGTTATATCCGGATCAGCCTATCTGACGCCCCTGACCGCACGACGCTGGAAATCCGCAACAGCGGGCAGGGAATCCAGCCCGACGAGCTGCCGCACATTTTCGAGCGGTTTTATAAAACAGACAAGTCGCGCAGCAAAGACAAAAACGGAATGGGCCTGGGCCTGTATATTGTAAAGACAATCCTGCGGCTTCATGGCGGGGACATTACCGCCGCAAGCGAAACAGGCAGCTATTGCAGCTTTACTCTGTGGCTGCCGAAAGAAAAAGAATCAATTCAGCCGAAGCTCAAGGACAAAACCGAGAAAAAGGATAAGGGCGACAAGCCAAATAAGGAAAAAAAGGATGGCACGGCACAGGGCGCGCCATTGAGTAATGAGGAGGATCAGCATGAGTGATTATATTCCAGGGAACGACGGCTTTATTCCAGAAAACGACAATTCCGGCGAGGCGGCGCGGGAGCCGCTGGCGCAGGACGGCGGCAGTTTAAATCATACCGAACCGATACAGCCGCCGGAACAGGCAGGCAGCGCAGGACAGGATACCGCTGGCTGGGGGCAGGAAAACACTTTCCAGGGAGAGCCTGGACAGCCGGCTGCAAACGAAGAAATACCGCAGCCGGAGCAGCCGCATCAATGGGAGGACACGGTAAACGGGCAGCCTGTTTACGGGCAAACTCCGCAGGCGGCGCCCCAAACGGAAAGCGCGCCGCCATTCCCCGGCCCAAATACACAGGGCGCTGGTTATTTTACTCAACAGCCCTATCAGGGTATGCCGAACGCGCAGCAGGCGCCGCCCGCCAGCGGGCAGCCGCCGTACCAGGGAACGTACTATGACCCCGCGACGGGCCAGTATTACTACGCGCAGATGTACCAGCAGCCCAAGCGCAGGATGAAAAAGGGAATGAAAATATTTCTTGGCTGCGTAATCGGCCTGCTTAGCGTGCTGGTCGTTTGCTTTGCCGTCTTTACCATTACCAATATTGTAAGCGGCAGGGCGTTTGAAAACGGTATTTTCAATCTGCCGGCCCAGTCAGGCTACGATGACGGCAGCAGTAATTATGACGATAACAGCGGCCTGTTCGGATGGGGGGACGACGACAGCTCCAGCAGCGCGGCGCCCTCCGACACCGGAGTAAACCCCGATGGCCCGTCCATTACGCTCAAGGCCCAGCCGAAGGATATAGACGACTCAAACAAATACGACTCGAAGACGGCATATAAAAAAATCAATCCATCTGTCGTCGCTGTAATTACAGAACAGGGCAGCGCTGTCGAAAACGGCGTCAGCGGGACGAAAACAAGCCAGGGTACAGGTATTATAATCAGCGAGGACGGCTATGTTGTGACGAACAGCCATGTTATAGGCGACAGTAAAAAATACACCGTCAAGGTCGCATTCTCCGAGGAGGAGGAATATAAGGCCACGGTTGTCGGCTATGACACGCGCACCGACCTTGCCGTACTGAAGATTGACGCGGGTAAAAAGCTTACGCCCGCCGAGTTTGCTGATTCCGGCGAAGTAGAGGTCGGGCAGGACGTCGCGGCAATTGGCAATCCGGGCGGCATCAACTTCTCAAATTCCCTGACCAGGGGGATTATCTCCGCGCTCAACCGGAAGGTTGACGACAGCAGCGTCGGATTTTTGCAGACGGACGCCGCAATCAACCCTGGAAACTCCGGCGGCCCTCTTGTAAACCTCGCGGGGCAGGTTATCGGCATCAATACGATTAAAATTGTCGACACAGAATATGAGGGGATGGGCTTTGCCATCCCGAGCCAATCTGTCAAGGAGGTCGCCGACGACATCATCAGCCGGGGATATGTTTCCGGCCGCGTGCGCATTGGCATTACCGGAATGGCGATAACAAAGCTCACCGCGCAGGCAAACGGCGTGCCGACAGGCATCCTGATCGATGAATTTACGGACGACAGCCCCCTGCCGAAACAGGGCGTGAAGAAAAACGACATCATCACAAAGATTGACGGCGTTGAGGTTACAGGCTTTTCGCGCTTTTATTCTGAGCTGGCTGAGCATGAGCCAGGCGACGAGGTGACGCTTACCATTTACCGCATACCGGAAAAGCAGGGCGGGGAAGGCAAAACCTTCGATGTTAAAATAAAGCTGCTGGAGGATAAGGGCGAAACACAGAATAACTGATAGTAATAAAAGCCTCTGGAAAAGGCGACTGCAAAAGATGGGGAACTACATTTTTGTTGTATCCCCATCTTTTTGATGAATACGGCTATGTTTTAAATCAATTATAGAAACGGGAATATTTCTGCGAATAGAAAAAATATTAGAACCGCACGCCAAAATGGCGTGCGGTTCTTTAAAATATTTGGACGCGGGGAATGCGGCGTGCTATAATGAACATACATCCGCGGGCCGCGCGGAAATTCCTCATAACGGGAAGAGGGAAAATCCATGCTGGGAACCATCGTCAATACCATAGCCGTGCTGATAGGCGGTTGTATCGGCCTGCTCTTAAAAAAAGGCCTGCCGCAGCGCCTTGCGGATATTTTAATGAAAGCGCTGGGGCTCTGTACGCTGTTTATTGGAATTACCGGCGTTATGGGCGGCAAACGCACGCTGCTCGTTATCCTTTCGATGGTGCTCGGCACGCTGCTCGGCGAGGGAATCGACCTTGACAAGCGCATAAATACGCTCGGCCGGTTTATTGAAAGCAAATGCAAGCGCACAGACGGAAAAACAACGATTGCGGAGGGCTTCGTTTCAGCAAGCCTCCTGTTCTGCGTCGGAGCGATGACGATTGTCGGCGCGCTGCAGAGCGGGCTTACGGGCAACCATATTATGCTGTTTACAAAATCCATGCTCGACTGTGTGGCCGCGATGATTTTTGCGTCAACACTTGGTATCGGTGTGCTTTTCGCGGCGGCGTTCGTGTTTGTATACCAAGGCGCCATTACGCTGCTTGCGCAGTGGGTCGCCCCGTACTTAAGCGACGCAGTGGTAAACGAGATGACCGTCATCGGCTCGCTGCTTATCATCGGGCTCGGCGTCAATATGCTGGGGATTGCAAAGCTCAAGGTTATCAACTTCGTGCCGGCAATCTTCCTCCCTGTTGCGCTCTGCCCGTTTTTCGACTGGATATCGTCCCTGACAGGCTTCAGCCTGTAAACAAAGCGAATTATAAACAAGAGAACGCCCGGTCCTTGCGGTAGACCGGGCGTTCCCTTTTCCTTTTAGTTTGAGGGGTACATTGAGGAGGGTAGAACATTATACTCTGACGGTGCGGCTCCGTCTTTTAGAGTACGCTTTTATTCTAATTTGAGAGTGTGAATAGCGTATGAATAAATTTTTAAAATTAGAAAAAGCTTTTATGAACTCTGATAAAGATTATATAAAGCCAGTCAGTAATAGCGGACAAGCGAAATAACCGTACCCAATAGAATGCATTCATCTACAATAATCGGTTCATATGCGGGATTTTCCGGCTGCAGGCGGATATGCCCGTCTTCCCGGAAAAAACGCTTGACCGTCGCCTCGTCATCAATAAGTGCCACGGCGATTTCGCCGTTTTCCGCCACGGGCGTTTTGCACACCACCACAATGTCTCCGTCCAGGATGCCCGCGTTAATCATACTGTCGCCTACTATACGCAGCGCAAACAGCTCCCGTCCCCTGCGAATACTCTCCGTGACAGGAACATAGCCTTCAATTTCTTCCACAGCAAGAATCGGCAGGCCAGCTGTAACGCGTCCAAGCACCGGCACTGGAACGTTCTTTTCCCCGCTGACGCGGATGGTCCGGTTAAGCTTAGCCTCGCGCGAAATCAGCCCGCGCTCCTGCAGGGTATTGAGGTGCGCGTGGACCGTGGAGGTGGATTTTAGCCCTGTGGCCCTGCATATCTCACGCACGGAGGGCGAAAGCCCCTCTTGTGCGCATTCACGTATATAGTCAAGGATTTTCTGCTGGCTTTTTGTAAGCTCTTTCATAGAGCAGCCCCCCCTGTGCCGGTAGTAATAATTTTCCGGCTTTATTATACCATAACGCGTTATAAAAATCAAACGTTTGTTTTGTTTTTTGGCGGTTTTTTCGCACATAGGTTCTATTTATATTAAAAAAGGTAATTTGTTATTGTAAAACGATAAAAATATATTGACTTTTAGAAAGTCACATGCTATTATTTCCTTACAAAAGGAGGAATTGCCATGTCCGAACAGCCAAAATCGCTTTTTATTACATCTGCTTTGGTAAAAATTGTATTTGTCATTTTTATTGCCGCACCCTTTTTTATCCCATGGGCGGCAAGCTGGTACGACAGCGTTTCCATGCAGGAACCAATTTTCTGGCCGCTGTGCATATGCCTTTATTTGACGCTCGTTCCGGCCTTCATTCTCATTTTTTGCCTGAACCGAATCCTAAGCAATGTCAAAACAGGCGCCGTCTTTACCGCCGGCACGGTTAAAATGCTGCGCGTAATCTCCTATTGCTGCTTTGCAGCAGCGGTTATTTTTGCCGTCTTGGGAATATGGCGGCTTTTGGCGCTGCTTTTATGTTTTGCCGCCGCCTTCGTGGGATTACTGCTGCGTGTTCTCAAGAACGTGTTTCAGCAGGCGGTGCTCATCCGCGAAGAAAACGACTTTACAATTTAGGGGGGGAAGCATCATGCCGATTATTATCAACCTGGATGTCATGATGGCGGTGCGGAAAATCTCCTCAAATGAACTTGCCCTGCGTATCGGCATCACCCCGGCCAACCTGTCTGTTTTAAAGACGGGAAAGGCCAAAGCCATCCGCTTTTCCACACTGGAAAGAATTTGTGAGGTACTCAAATGCCAGCCGGGCGACATTTTGGCATATGAGCCGGAAGAACAGGAAGGGGGCGGCTTCGGTGGAAAAACTGAACGATAATTTTCCCGCTGAAACAGGGAAGGAGGGGCCCGCCGCATCCTCATCTTTGCAAAACGGCGCCGCGTATAACCCGTATGCCGCAATTCCCGTATTCATGCCGCCCCCGAAAGAAAAAATCGTATTTTCTTTACAGGACTGCGTTTTTTCATTGTTTACCATCGTACTTGGCTTTTTGTTTTCCCGCTTTGTGCTTTGGGGGCAGCTCGGAGCGTCTGCCACAGTGTTTTTTTTACTTTCGCTCGTTGTTTCCGTGTTCTATATGGAGCGCAGCCATATGCGGTTTTCCGTATGGACTGCCGCGGGCGCGCTTGTGCTTGCGGCGCTGAGCTTCAATTTCTGCCTTTCATCCAGCGGGTTTATCAAGTTTTTAGACCTTGTCTTTCTGTCGGCAGGCGGCGCGTATTTTGTTTTTACCGCCTTCCGTCAAAAAGGGTTCATAAAAAGGGGAATGGTCCATGATGTGGGAAACAGCCTGTTTATTACGCCCTTTTCCAATTATGGGGCCTGCCCCAACGCGGCCGTCCAGCTTTTCAGGCGCGCTGGCGGCAAGAAGGTAAAATGGGTTTTTCTCGGGCTTCTGCTTGCCCTGCCGGTTACACTGGCTGCGGCGGCGCTTTTGATGTCGGGCGACGCCATGTTCCGCAGCCTCATGTCATTTTCAATTGGCGACTTTTGGCCGCAGCTTCTGGTTGTTTTTTTTCAGGCGGTCCTTGGGATACCGGTTGCTTTTTGGTTTTTCGGACTGCTTTATGGCAGCAAAAACAAAAAGGAGCCGCCAAAGCTGGCGGCTCTCCCCAAAAAGGCACGCAGGACCGCGCCCGGCGCGCTTATCTACGCGGCGCTTACGCCGCTGTGCGTTTTATATGTGCTGTTTTTTGCGGCGCAGTCCGGGTACTTCCTTTCAGCGTTTCGGAGCCTGCTGCCCGCGGGCTTCGGCTACGCGGAATACGCGCGGCAGGGCTTTTTTGAGCTCTGCGCGGTCGCGGTCATCAATTTGGCGGTAATCGGCCTTGCGGTGTTATTCTGCCACAGAGACAATAAAGGCCGTCTGCCGTTTGCCGCGCGCATATACAGTATCGTACTGTCCGTCCTGACGCTTATGCTGATTGCCTCCGCGATTAGTAAAATGGTAATGTATATCGATTCCTTCGGCCTTACCACTATGCGGATTTATCCAACCTGGTTCATGATTTTGCTCGCCTGCATTTTCCTGCTTCTCATTATCAAAATGATATGGCCGCGCTTTTTATTCCAGCGCGCGGCGGTTCTGGTGTTTGCTGCGCTTTTTATGTGCCTGAGCTTTGCAAATATCGACGCCATGACGGCAAAATACAATGTACAGTGGTATCAGGAGGGAAAAATTGACTGGATGGGCGCTTCGGCGCTGGATACGCTTGACGACAGCGCCGTGGAGTACCTGCTGCCGCTTTACCTTGATACCGGCATGAATGCCGAGGTTCGCGCAGATTGCGGGGATTACCTGCAGCGTGTGTATAACCGGTACAGCGGGGAATATAAAAATTATAACTACGCAAGCGGCCGCGCGCATGAAATGCTTACTGCGGCGGGCTTTCAGAAAGCAGGGGGCTACGACCCGGATGCGCCGCAATAACTTCCTGTCTGCGGGATACAAACAGCGGCGGAGCAGTTTATGCTCCGCCGCTAAAATTTATCGTTCGACCTGTTTTGGTTTAAAGGGCCATAATACCGCCTTTGCGGGAGGAATCTGTGTTCAGCCAAATCCCGCAGCAGAGGGTAGGATGCTCCCGCGGTAATGGGCAAAACAGCCGTACAATCGGCAAGGAGCTTTTCTTCATAGCTGTCCTGCTATACAAATTTTTTTAAGCACGGACGGGTTATACCTTCTTCAAGGTCTTATCAAGGGATTTTTCCATGCTTTGCAAATAAAACCAAATGCAAACAATTTTAAACATCCAGTGTAAAAACAACAAAAAATAAAAACCGGGCGCTGTTATAAGGCGCCCGGAATTTTTTATTTCTTGCATTTTTCTTCAATTTTGTCCGCGCCGCTTTCCAGCCAATGGCCGACAAACAGCTCGATGGTACCCGTATCGGCCGACTTTGCGACCGAGGGGTCGATTGGAATCCTTCCCAGGATATCGAGCCCATATTCCTTCGCAGTCTGCTCCAGATGGCTCTCTCCGTAAATGCTGTGCAGCGCGCCGCAGCCGGGACATTTAAAATAGCTCATGTTCTCTACTACGCCGAGAATTGGGATGTTCATGATATTCGCCATATTGACCGCCTTTGCGACAATCATGGAAACGAGCTCCTGCGGCGACGTCACAATTACAATGCCGTCGAGCGGGAGCGACTGGAATACCGTAAGCGGTACGTCGCCTGTTCCGGGGGGCATATCAACAAACATATAGTCAATATCCTTCCAGATAACATCCGACCAGAACTGCTTGACCGTCCCGCCTAAAATCGGGCCTCTCCAGACGACGGGGTCTGTTTCATTTTCCAAAAGGAGGTTGACAGACATGACCTCAATACCAGTCTTTGTCTTAACGGGGAGCAGGCCGAATTCGCTGCCCTGCGCCTTTTGTTTATTAATACCGAACGCCTTGGGAATAGAGGGTCCGGTAATATCCGCGTCAAGAATCGCCGTGCGGAAACCCCGGCGGTTAAATATGACGGAAAGCATGGAGGTGACCATGGATTTGCCCACGCCGCCCTTACCGCTGATGACGCCGATTACCTTCTTTACGCTGCTGTGCTCGTTAAGCTTTGCGGAAAAGTCCTCGGGCTGCCGCCTTTCCGAGCAGCTCTGTGAGCAGCTTGAGCAGTCATTGCTGCAGTTTTCTGCCATTGCTTGCATCTCCTGTTTTATAGGTTATCTATATTATTTCGCAGATTCTTCCGTTTCATCCGCGGATTCTTCGTTTTCGTTATTTTCCTGGGGCTGGGCCGGTTCCTCCGCCAGCTCTTCTGTGGAAAGCGCTTCGCCGCTCTGCGCTTCCTCTTCGCTTTCAAAAGCGATGTCCAGCGTGCTGTAGGCTTCTCCCCCGGCTTCCGGCTGGGCTTCTTCCTCCGCTTCCCCGGCGGGAGCCTCCTGCACAAGCTCAAAGCCGCTTAAGAAGGTGTACGGAATTCCGTAACCGAGCGCCGCTGCCGCGAGCATTGCGACGGTAGTATTGGCCGCCAGCTCCGTATGGAACGGAAGGCCGACCGCAAAATACGCCGCGATAATATAAATTGCAGGCAGGTCGATGAGGATGAACGTGGGGATGCTGAAGCGAACGAGCTGTTTGCCGTCACCCACGCGCGTTGCATAGAATAAAATCAAACCGAATACCAGGTAAATTGCCATATTGATGATGCCGCCGACCGCGGCGTCAACGGTGGTACCCACAAAAGAACTGAAGAAATAGGCGCATACGATGTAGCCGATGACGAGGAATGCGGAAATCAATAAGTTAATGTTGTCCCTCTTGGTTGTTTTTCTCATTTGTACGACCTCCATAAATCTTTTATTCGCTAAAAAACCATGCTTATTTTACCAGTAAAATATGAAGGAATTATGTCTTTACAGAAAAATTTTTTATCAATTCTGTGTTTCTGCCTTGATTTTCTTCGCCGCGAGGCAATACCAGCCATTTTCCTCCAGCTTTTCGATGATTGTAAAGCGGCCTTTAAGCGCCTGCGTGACATCCTGCACCCTTGTGTCTATAATGCCGCTCATGATATAAACGGCATCATCCTTTAAAAAGCCGGCAATATCCTTTGAAAGCAAAATCACCGCGTCAGCCACGATGTTTGCAAATACTACATCGTATTTTCCGGAAACCTTTTCGGTCAGGTCGCCGCAGATTGCCTCAAAGCGGTCTTCCACCTGGTTGAGCGCGGCGTTTTCTTTTGCTGTCTTTACGGCAAGCTCGTCGATGTCCACGCCAACCGCGCGCCCCGCTCCCAGCAGGAGCGACGCAACCGCTAAAATCCCGCTGCCGCAGCCCACGTCGAGCACATGGCCGCCCTGTTTTATGTAACGCTCCAGCGCCGTAAGGCAAAGCCTTGTCGTTTCGTGCGTGCCGGTGCCGAACGCAAGCCCGGGGTCCAGGTTCAAAACAACACGTCCCTGCGGGTCGTACTCACTGCGCCAGGTCGGCCGGATTAAAAGCCTTTTCCCAACCGGCATTGGATGGAAATACTGCTTCCAGTTATGAAGCCAATCCTCCTCCGCACAGCTTTCACAGGTGATTTCATGCGCTATCTGCTCAGCGTTTAAGCGTTCGCTCAAAAAGGAAACCGCCTCCCTTGGACTTTCCTCGGGGCTTATGTATACGTGGATGACACCCTCGTCGCGGTTTTTTTGCAGCAGCGCCTCGTCAATCAGGTCGATGCGCGCAATCTCCCGCACCTCCTGCTCAAGCGCGGAGTAGTCCTCTATATAAATACCATACGGCACGACCATCTGGGCAATATCGCCCGCCGTCCCTAAATCCTTTGCGGAAACGTTTATTTTAATTTCTGTCCAGTCCAAAAAAGCACCGCCTTATTCTTCAAACATGCCCTTTAATTTATCAAAGAAGCCCTTGCGCTTCTGGTAATTTTTTTCTCCTACGGCCTTTTCAAATTCCCGTAAAAGCTCTTTTTGTTTGCTGGAAAGGTTTTTCGGCACTTCGATTACGACCCTGACATACTGGTCGCCCCGGCCTCTGCCGCCGAGATGCTGGATGCCCTTTCCTTTCAGCTTGAACACGTCGTTTGGCTGGGTACCCTCGTGTATGCTGTAGCTTACCTTGCCGTCAAGGGTCGGTACGACGACCTCGCCGCCGAGCGTGGCCTGCGAGTAGGTAATGGGGAGCTCGCACCATACGTCGTCGCCGCGGCGTTCAAATATGGGGTGCGGGCGGACGTTTACATATACGTGCAAATCGCCGTAAGGGCCGTTGTTTGTGCCGGCATTGCCGTGGCCGCTAACATTGAGCACGCGGTCCTCGCTGATACCCGCGGGGATATCCACATCGACGGTGCGCTTCGTTTTGACGCGCCCGGTACCCATACAGGTGCGGCACGGCGTTTCGACGACGCGCCCCTTTCCCTTACACGAATCGCACACGCGCGACGTCTGGATTACGCCGAACGGTGTGCGCTGGCTGATTTTAACCTGGCCGGTACCGCCGCACGCGGGGCAGACCTTCGGTGAGGTTCCCTTTGCCGCGCCCGAGCCGTTACAGTCGCTGCAGGTGCTGACGTTCTGGTAAGACACTGTCTTTTTGCAGCCCTTGGCCGCCTCCTCAAACGAAATGGTGACGGTCGTTTCTATGTCGGTGCCGCGGCGCGGCGCGTTCGGGTTAGCGTGCTGCCTTCCGCCGAAGCCGCCGAAAAAGCTGTTGAAAATATCTCCAAAGTCCATATCCGCGCCAAACGGGCTGCCGCCCGCCGCGCCCGCGCCGTAGCTCGGGTCTACGCCCGCATGGCCGAACTGGTCGTAACGCGCGCGCTTGTCTTTATCGGAAAGCACCTCGTAGGCCTCGTTTACCTCCTTGAACTTCGCCTCAGCCTCTTTGTCGCCGGGGTTCAGGTCGGGGTGGTACTGTTTCGCAAGCTTGCGGAACGCTTTTTTTATTTCATCCTCAGAGGCGTTTTTGGGTACTCCCATCACCTCGTAAAAATCTCGCTTGTCAGCCAAAATGACGCCTCCTTGTTATGTTAAAACTCAAAGCTTTTCTATCATACTCTAAAACGGCCGCCGCGTCTACAGTTTTATGGTACTATCTGATAACGGCAACACGGGGCAGGTCGCCCTGCCCCAATGTTATTGCCCCTGCCCGCGGGCTTACCGCCCTGGGCACAGCATCAAATTTTTTATTTTAGTCAACATCCTTGAAATCGGCGTCATATACGTTGCCGTCGCCGCTTTGCCCCGCTGCGCCGCCCGGCGTGCCGGCAGCCGGGTCAGTTCCCGGAGCCGCACCCGGCTGCTGGGGAGCCGCCTGCTGGTAAAGCTTTGCGGAAACGCCCTGGAGCGTCTTTTCCATGTCTTCCTTCGCGGCCTTGATGGCTGCCATATCGTTCTTGCCGATTGCGTCCTTTACGGCCGCTACCTTGGCATTGAGGCTGTCCTTGTCCGCCTGGTCGATTTTGTCGCCGTTTTCACTGATGAGCTTTTCCACCTGGTAGCACATGTTCTCGGCTTCATTCTTAGTATCGACCTCTTCACGGCGCTTTTTGTCCTCCGCGGCGAACTGCTCCGCGTCCTTGACAGCCTTGTCGATGTCGTCCTTGGACATATTTGTGCTGGAGGTAATCGTAATCTTCTGCTCCTTGCCTGTACCAAGGTCCTTGGCCGATACGTTTACGATTCCGTTCGCGTCGATGTCAAAGGTGACCTCAATCTGCGGCACGCCGCGCATAGCCGGAGCAATGCCGGTCAGCGTGAACAGGCCGAGCTGCTTGTTGTCGCGGGCAAATTCCCTTTCGCCCTGCAGGACGTTTATTTCCACCTGTGTCTGGTTGTCTGCCGCTGTGGAGAAAATCTGGCTCTTCTTCGACGGGATGGTCGTGTTGCGCTCAATGACCTTTGTCATCACGCCGCCCATTGTCTCAACGCCGAGGGAAAGCGGCGTAACATCGAGCAGCAGCAGGCCGTCGACCTCGCCGCCAAGCACGCCCGCCTGGATAGCCGCGCCGATAGCGACGCATTCGTCGGGGTTGATGCCCTTGAACGGCTCTTTGCCAATCAGTCCCTTTACAGCCTCCTGTACAGCCGGAATCCTGGAGGAACCGCCGACCATGAGCACCTTATCGATTTTATCTATGGTAAGGCCGCTGTCCTGCAGCGCCCTGCGGACGGGGCCCATCGTGTTTTCCACGAGGTCCGCGGTAAGCTCGTTGAACTTTGCCCTGGTGAGCGTAAGGTCCAGATGCTTGGGGCCAGTTGCGTCCGCTGTGATGAACGGCAGGTTAATGGCTGCCTGCGTAACGCCGGAAAGCTCGATTTTCGCTTTTTCCGCCGCTTCCTTTAAACGCTGCATCGCCATTTTGTCGCTGGAAAGGTCAATGCCTGTTTCCGCCTTAAAGCTCGATACCATCCAGTCGATTACGCGCTGGTCGAAGTCGTCGCCGCCTAAGCGGTTATTGCCCGCGGTTGCGAGGACCTCCTGTACGCCGTCGCCCATCTCGATGATAGAAACGTCGAACGTGCCGCCGCCCAAATCGTATACCATGACCTTCTGGTCGGTTTCCTTATCGATGCCGTAGGAAAGCGCGGCTGCCGTCGGCTCGTTGATAATACGCTTGACATCGAGTCCCGCGATTTTGCCCGCGTCCTTCGTCGCCTGGCGCTGCGCGTCCGTAAAATACGCGGGGACGGTGATGACGGCCTGCGTGACCGTTTCGCCCAGATAAGCCTCCGCGTCTGCCTTCAGCTTTTGCAGTATCATTGCGGAAATTTCCTGCGGTGTGTAGTTTTTGCTGTCGATTGTTACCTTAAAGGCGGTACCCATCTCTCTCTTGATGGAAGCCACAGTCCTGTCGGGGTTAGTAATCGCCTGGCGCTTTGCCACCTGGCCGACCATTCTTTCACCCGTCTTGGAGAACGCGACGACGGACGGCGTCGTCCTTGCGCCTTCCGCGTTTGCGATAACGACGGGTTCTCCGCCTTCTATTACTGCTACGCATGAGTTTGTTGTACCTAAGTCAATACCGATTGTTTTTGCCATGATAAATTCCTCCCATATTTTCCGGTGATATCTTTTGGTTTATGTCAATCAATTGATTCGTTTGCGGATCAATCGCAGTTAGCTACCTGCACCATCGCGTGGCGGATTATCTTGTCACCCGTCTTATAGCCCTTCTGGAAAACCATCGCAATCGTGTTTTCTCCAAGCTCCTCGTTTTCCACCTTGGAAACCGCGTTGTGAAGCTGCGGGTCGAATGCTTCGCCGGCTTCCCCAAACGCTTCGACGCCCAGCTTTTGGAGCGCCGCCGTGAATTGGCTGTTTACGAGCTCCAGCCCCTTGCGGAACTCCTCAGGCGCGCCCTTCGACGATTTAAGCGCCGCTTCCAGGCTGTCGGCGACGACAAGGATTTCAGAAACGGCCTTTGCCGTGGCGTCGGCGTATATGTTAAGCTTTTCAGCCGTCGTCCTCTTTCTGTAATTGTCATACTCGGCGGCTAAGCGCATATAGCTGTCTTTCTGCTTTTGGAGCTCCTCCTGCGCCTCTTTGAGCGCGCCGGAGTCCTTTTCTTTTTTTGCTTCTTTTTTCTTAGCCTCTTTTTTCTGCCCAGGCTCCCCGGCGGCCTCCTGTTCGTTTTGTTCCTTCGTTTCTTCCTCATGAGTCTGAGGCGCGGCCTCTTCCTTCTTCTGCTTGCTCATGAAACTCATTCCTTTCTGCGGGGACAGGGCCCCGTGCTTCTTTTCAAGCGTTTATATCTCCAGCAACTCACTGATAAGTGTACCCACCACGCCGGAAACATATTCCAGCAGGCTCAGGCTCCTGCCGTAATCCATGCGGACAGGGCCGATAATTCCCACGGCCCCCGCAGGGGCTCCGGCAATCCGGTACCGTTTTGTTATGACGCTGCTGTTTGTAAGCTCCTGCCTGCCGCTCTCTCCCCCGACGAACACCTCAGCCTCCTCGCCGCCGCTTAAGAGCAGAGCGGCCGTGTCCGGCGGGCTGTGCAGCAGCTTCATCACCGCGCGCACGTCCTGCAAATCGTAATCACGGCAGAAAAGCAGGTTTGTTTCCCCATGCAGGCTCACGTTCATCTGCGCGGCTTCCTTTGCCGATTCCATCACCGCCATGAGTACGTTTGGCATCAGCATGGCAAGCTCGCCGAAGCCGACTGCCGCCGTCTGGATAAACGCGGGTGTGATATCGTGCAGGGAAACGCCGCCAAACCGTTCGTTTAAGAGCCGGTCGAATACCTTGACGATTTCGGGCGTGAGCACGTAATCGCAGCGAAACAGCCGGTTTTTGACCATCCCAGAGGAGGTAATCAAAACGG
Organism: uncultured Oscillospiraceae bacterium; assembly: GCA_900540275.1. Classification (GTDB taxonomy): domain Bacteria; phylum Bacillota; class Clostridia; order Oscillospirales; family Acutalibacteraceae; genus Scatavimonas. The sequence goes on from UQFO01000024.1 coordinate 19,625, forward strand.
CCATCGCCGTCTGCCGGCCTGTCTGTACCAAATGGATTTTGCGGATTTCAGCCCTTTCGCCGGGCGGCGTGGTCGACGCGCAGGCCATACCGGTAATCTGGGAAAGGATGCCGGAGGCCTCGTTCAAAATGTGCTCCGGGTCGTCCGCTGATGCGTTCAGGCGCGCGTCAATGAATTCCCTGCTCTGCCCGGGCAATGGCCGTATGGGCATCATATGGTCAATATAATGGCGGTACCCCTTGTGCGAAGGAATCCGTCCCGCCGACGTGTGCGGCTGCAAAAGATAGCCCATTTCGGAAAGGGAGGCCATCTCGTTGCGTATGGTCGCGGAGGAAACGGATAAATCCATCTGGTCGAGCAAGGCCTTGGAGCCGACAGGCTCGCCTGTGCGGATGTAGCTTTCCACCACTGCCGAAAGGATTTTACTTTTTCTCGGCGCCAGCTCCATATCCATCACCTCTCCCAGTCTATGCCGAACCTCCCTGTTGTGTTAGCACTCTAAAAAGGAGAGTGCTAATTTATCTATAATTTACCACCGCGCCCCGCTTTTGTCAAGTTTTTAATTGTAAACTAATTATGAAGAGGCGCCGGATTTTCGGCGTTTTACTTTGCTATTGACTTCCCTGCCCGAATTCTATATACTTTGAATAGAAAATCTCAGGAAGGAGAACGGCGTTTATGTGGATTGTTTTAATCGCGTCTTTTATTTGCCTTGCCGTGGCTGTAATTCTGTTTGCGCCGCTCTTCCGCGGGGTACCGCTTTTCCGTCCCGTAGCGCTGTTCTTTATTTTTGAAGGCGTCTGGATGGCGGCGAATTACCTTGTAACGCAGCTTTGGCCCGGAACCGATGCAATGCAGTGGATTCATTACACGGGGATTATCGTATTCGGCGGCTATCTATTAATCTGCCTGTTCTACAGCCGGCCTAAAAAATCCAGGGAAGAAAGAAGCCAAGGGACAAAAAAGAAAAAGACCTCCCGCAGAGATAGGAGGAGCTGATTATAAATGGGCTATGTTTTCGCCGCTATGTGGCTTATTATCGGCGTTTATTTAATTGTAAACGGGGTTAAGGAGCATAAGATTCTTTGCTTTCTCGGCAGCTACTTTGTTTTCCTCTGCCTGTGGTGGCTTGCTAACGAGCTGACTCCGGGCGTCGATATGCTCAAGGATGCGCCGTATGTCGTCATCCTGCGGTGTATTTCCGGCGCTGTACTTATCGCGGCGGCCGTTGTTTACCTCATAGCGCGACGGCGCAGAAAAGACGGCGGGGACAGCGGGGAACAAAAATAATAAACGGAAGGGGGGCTTTTAGAGTTCCCCTTTTCTTTATGCTGCATAGAATAGAAAGCGGCGGGGTCGACCTACAAAGCCGCTTTTTATAGAGACAGCCGCGCAGGGCTTTTGCTTTGCGCGGCGTTTCTTTCTATTTATATAAATAGGCAGGTCCTCAAAATCACACATTCGCGCCCCCTTCATATTTTGAATGTAAGGGGGTGTTTGATTGTCTGCACTGCTGCTTGCCGTTTCCCTGAGTATGGACGCGCTCGGAATCGGCGTATCGTATGGCCTTCGGGGGATAAAAACCTCCCTGGGCGCAAAAATCGTCATCTGCCTGGTTTCGGTGATGTTTACCGCGGCTGCCCTTTTTTTCGGGCATATCCTGCTTCTGTTTATACCCGAAGGGGTTGCGAAGGCACTCGGCGCGCTGATGCTCGTGGGCATCGGCATATATATTGTATGCACGGGGCTGTTCAAAAAGCCGGAAAGCTTTGACGCCGACAGCTCCAGGCGAATCGAAACGGGAGAAGCGCTGTACCTTGGAATCGCGCTGTCCATCGATTCTTTCGGCGCGGGCGTAGGGTATGCCGTGACGGGAACCGGCTCCTATCTGACGCCGCTGCTCGTCGGCGCGGTCCAGCTTCTATTTTTATGCGGCGGGATTGGGCTTGGCAAAAAAATTACAATGCTCAAAAAAATCCCGCCCAGGGCGTTTAACGTCTTTTCCGGCGTGCTGCTGATTTCAATCGCGTGCATGCGTGTATTTCTCTAGCTTAACCAGTAAGTATAAATTCGGTTGTATTCATCTTTCGCCCGTGCTACTACATCTTGTGCCTGTAAATTTTTTTTGAAAAAAGCTAGAAAAACACTTGCTTTTTTGAATAAAAGATGATAGTATGTCTTGTACACGAGTATGAGCAGAAGGAGGTGGGACAATGCCAAACATCAAATCAGCAAAGAAGCGTGTCAAGGTTACCGCAGTAAAAACCGCGAATAACAAAGCTTATAAGTCTGCTTTGAGAACGACGGTGAAAAAAGCGAATCTTGCTGTTGACACAAACTCAGCCGATAAGGCGGAGGCAGTACGTCTTGCAATGAAGAAAATCGACCAGGCGGCCGCAAAGGGAATCATGCACAAGAATACCGCTGCAAGAAAGAAGTCCGCACTTGCCCGCAAGCTCAACGCCACCGCTTAAAAGATTGTTTTCGCCGTAAAAGCAGAGCAGTATGCCCTGCTTTTTTTATTTTTTGCTAAGTTTTGAACAAAGCTTGAATTTTATTTTTTCCCAGGAGGAAAGATTGACTTTTTTCATAAAACTGGGTATTATAATATCAGAAACATCGTATTAATATATTTGGGGGTATTTCCGCTATGAAAAAACATAAATTTGGTATGCTGATTGCCATCATTGCCTCCGTTGCCGCCATTACGGCCGCAGTGACCGCTTTCATAATCATGAAAGAAAAGAAAAGAAAAGACGACGAAGAGCTTGAGCGGTATCTCGACTGCTCGATTCAGTAAAACAAACAGGCATAATAAGACGGGACGGCGTGGACTTGCGCTGTCCCGCTTTTTGTTCTCAGCGGCCTGCCCCGGAATCCAGCGGGGAGCAAGGGGCGCCCCCCATTTTAAAGATGCAGCGCCTTCTCCGGGCATTCATCGATACAGCGCAGGCACAGAATACATTCCGTCCCGTTGGGACGGCTTCTTTTATTATCCGTCATTATCACATCCATCGGGCATACCTTCTCGCACTTTCCGCAGGAAATACATTTTGTCCGGTCGTTTTTGACACGCAGCAGGGAAAAGTAGCTCATCGGCTTTAAAAACACCGTAACCGGGCATATGTATTTACAGAACGCCCGGTTGTCCCGCAACACAAAAGCAAGCGCTATGCCAACCCCATAATAAAGCAGGTTCCCGATAATAAAGCTCCAGAACATCACCTTCTCCATATTGGGAACACGCAGGAAAAAAAGCGCCCCGACAAAAATAAGGGAGCATATAAACACAAGGTAACGCAGGAAGCCCAGCTTTTTTCTTGGCGCTTTTCGCCGCTTGTACGGCAATAAATCGAGCACCATAGCCGTCCAGCACGCATACCCGCACCAGCCCCTGCCAAACAGCAGCGGCCCAAATATTTTGGCGACAGCATAGTGGATGACGGCCGCCTCAAAAACGCCCGCAAACAGATAGTACCAAAAGCCTTCTATCTGCATGTTCTCGTTCGATATCAAGCCAAGGTAAACCAGCATATACAGCCCTACAGCAAGCTGCACGGCGCTGCGCGCATATTTCCACCGCCTGCTGTAAAGCAATATCCCCACCGCAAGGCAGGTTCCTATATACGAAAAATTAAACAAATAAAATAAGTTATCAAGTGTAAGCCAAAGCGCAACGGCTACCGCCTCAAAAAGCAGCCATATCCCGAGCGGCAGCAGGTAATCCTTTTTCAATGCATTCTCCCCTTTCCCGAGACATCCCAGCCGGATTATAGCGTATGGTAGAATAGTACAATATCCTCAAAGCTGCCGTCCTTCATCTGAAACCCGCCCGGAACTGCACCGAGCTTTACAAAACCCAGCTTTTCATATAAATGAATAGCGGAAGCGTTTGTCCTGACGACCGCGTTGAACTGCAGTATGCGGAACCCAAGCTTCCCTCCCTGTTCCATGCAGTGCTTAACCAGGCGCTCGCCGATGTGCTTCCCCCTTGCCTGCTCCCCAACCGCAAAGCTTGCATTGCACAGATGCCCGCAGCGGCCGATATTGTTTGGATGGAGGATATAAAGCCCCAGGACCGTATCCCCGTCGGCCGCAACGCCTGTAAAGCTCTGGCCCGCAAAAAAGGCCTGGGCTTCCTCTGGGCACCCCAGCGGCTCTGTCTGTGGGAACGCATCGCCTTCGTTCACAACCGCGTTCCATATTTCCGTCATAGCGGAAAGGTCTTCCTCCCTGTAACGCCTGATTGTAATATCCATTTCATATCCCTCTTTCGTCGCAGCCGTCTCCGCTTAAATATTCCCATAGAAAGCAAATGCCCGCGCTGTGCTTATAGCGCGGGCGGTTTTCTTTACTCTTTATTCCCTTCTGCCGCCTGTTCCTTCGGTTCTTCCTTAAAGGCAAAAAACCGCTGCCCAACATAATTGAACATCACAAAGAACACTGAGCCCGCAAGCATGGAAATATTATCGGAAACGAGCGTTACGAGCTCCGGCATCGTCTTCTCCGCGAAAAAGCTCAGCCCGGAAAGCCAGCCCGCAACAGCCGCCGAGAAGCCGCCGAGCCAATTTACAGTAACCCATGTAATCAGCGGCTTCGCGATGCCATAGGCAAGCAAATAGCAGACTGCTATGTTGATAATAAAGCGGATTGCCGTTTTTTTATTGCTGTCCTTGTTCTGGAACGTAAAATGCTTATTCAGGAAGTAGCTTAAGATACTGCCGATGATAATATTGGCTGCCGAACCAATCCAGTAATTGATATCGCCGTTGAACCAGCCAAATGATGCCGCAGCATTGTAGTAGCCGAGCATAATGCCGTAGCCCACAATCGTATTCACAACGCCGACCAGCACAAATTTCCAGAATTTGACGTCAAAGAACTTTTTGACTGCTCCCATTCACTTTTCCTCTCAATCCTTCAGGTCTTTGTCAGAAGTTTTTTCAATATTCGTACTTTTTGTCAGGTAAATCGGGCGTTTTTTACTTTCCATATAAATACGCCCGACATACTCCCCGAGGATGCCGACGGAGAATTCTATAATACCGCCCAGGAAAAGCGTCGCGCAGAGGTTCGTCGCGTACCCCGGCACATCGATTCCTGTAATCAGCGTTTTGACAAGCGTTAGGATAATATAAACAAACGCAAACAGGGAGATAAGGATACCCATCCCTGATATAACGCGCAGCGGCGCGACCGAAAAGGCCGTAATCCCGTCTATCGCGTATTTAAACAGGCCCCAAAAGCTCCATTTCGTTGTGCCGATGGAACGCTCGACGTTTTCATACGGCAGCCATTTGGTGTCGAAGCCGACCCAGCTGAATATCCCCTTGGAAAAGCGCTGCACTTCGCACAGCCTTAAAACGGCGTCGACCATCTGGCGTGACATTATCCGGAAATCAACCGCGCCATACGGCATTTTAACGTCTGTAATTTTATTGCTGAGCTTATAGAAGGTTCTGGAAAAAAAGCTGCGGACCTTAGATTCCCCCTGCCTGCTTATCCGTCTTGCCGCACAGCAGTCGTGGCCCTCCTCAATCCCGTGAACCATCCGTGGAATCATCTGCGGCGGATGCTGCAAATCAGCGTCCATTACAATAACATACTCCCCGCTTGAATTTTCCAGCCCCGCGTACATAGCAGCTTCCTTGCCGAAATTCCTGGAAAAGGATATATATTTGATATCCTCACGGCGCTGAGCCAGCTCCTTCATTTTTTGGAGCGTCTTGTCCTTGCTGCCGTCGTCGACCAGAATAAAGCGGAACGAATAGCCGTATATGGTGCGGAGAACCTTGGTGGTTTCCTCAACGAAAACCTCAAGCCCTTCCTCCTCGTTATAACAGGGGACTACAATGTCGACCTGCTTCATAAGCACCCAAATCCTTTCTTCATCCCTGATTCGAGGACAACCCCCGTCAGTAATTTATATACGAGGGTATTATAACAAAATACATCAAAAAAAGCAAAGGCTTTCCCCTGTTTCCCAATATCTTTAAACGGCTGCCCGCAGATACCGCCGGCGGAATTTTTTCTCTTACTCCGTTGAGTTTATAGCGGGGCTCCCCCCTTACCCCAATTTTTTCTGCCCTGTTTTCAGAAAATTATGAATTTTTGCTGGGAATGGTTTACCAAAAAGCATTTTAATGGTAAAATGGATTGTATTTGTTTACACGTTAAATTTTTCAGGAAGGATTCAAGAAAAATGAGTAAAAAGAAAAAGAAAAGCCGTCAAAATACGGCGCCGCCCGCCGGTACGCTCCAAACGCTTGAACGGCAGGCGAACACGAAGCTTTACCTCGTTTTGTCGTTTGTCATTCCGTTTGTACTCATGGGGGTTTCCTATGCTCTGCACGGCGTGTATCCATTTGGGAACGAGCAAATCCTCGTGACCGACCTATGGCAGCAGTATTACCCGTTCCTGTCGGATTTCCAGAGCAAGCTGCAGGAGGGCTCTTCCCTGCTGTATTCATGGGACACGGGCATGGGCACCAACTTTGTCGCATTGTCCGCCTATTACCTGGCAAGCCCGCTGAACCTGCTTACGCTGATTATTCCGGCGGAATTCCTGCGCGAGGCCCTTACCCTGTTTTTGATGATCCGTATTGGCTGCGCGGGCCTGTTCACCGCGATTTTCCTGAAATCCACCTTCAAGCGTAACGACATTACGTTACCCCTGTTTTCCGTACTGTATGCGCTGTGCGCCTTTACGATGGGCTATTACTGGAATATCATCTGGTTTGACACCTTTGCCCTGCTTCCGCTTGTCGTACTCGGTACAGTGGCACTCGTACGGGAAGGAAAGTTCCGGCTTTATATTATTTCCCTGGCCCTTGCCGTCATGACGAACTATTATATGGGCTTTTTTATCTGTATTTTTACGGTGTTTGTCTTCTTCGGCGTTTGTATCTGCACAAAAATCCCGTGGAAGACCTTTTTCAAACGTTTGGGCCTGATTGCTGGCAGCTCCGTTCTGAGCCTGATGCTGACAGCGTTTATTACGCTGCCCGCTTACCTCAACCTGCAGCTGACCTACAGCGCGGAAAACGCGTTCCCCTCCACCTGGCGGTTTGAAAATTCGTTTTTCGATATTTTTGGTAACTTCTCGGCCTTTGCCGAGCCAAACGTCAAGGAAGGCCTGCCGAATGTTTACTGCGGCATTATCTGTGTTATGCTTGCCGCCGTGTTCTTCCTTTCAAGGAAAATTAAAACACGGGAAAAAGTTTTTAACATTTCAATCCTCGCATTTCTGATTATCAGCGTCAACGTCAATGTTTTGAACTTTATCTGGCACGGGTTCCACTCTACAAATATGATTCCGTACCGCTATTCCTTCCTGATTTCCTTTATCCTGGTCATTATGGCCTACCGCGCGTTCCAGCTGCTCGAAGACATGAACACGGCCGATTTGGTCGCAATGGCGGCAGTCGCTGTATTCGTCATCGCGTGCGCTGCTTTTGGGCCGCAGGGTACGACAGCCGTAGCAGGCAGCGCGGTGCTCGCGGCAATCATCCTTCTCGTTTTCTTCCTCTATCAGAAAAAGGTATTCAATAAAAAGGCGGTCACCGGCATTGTATGCGGCGTCATTTTGGTCGAGATGTGTATCAACGCATATATTGGTGTGGATACCGTCCGCGTCACTTCGCGTTCCAGCTATCCCGACCAGTATGACACCGTGCAAAAATCCCTCTCCGCAATCAAAGCACAGGATGATGAAAAGTTCTACCGCACGGAATTTTCCGCCTTTTATTCCCTCAACGACCCGCCGCTTTACGGGTTCCAGGGACTTTCACAGTTCGCTTCCACCGCAAACGTCAACGTGACAAACTATCTTGAGGGAATCGGCCTGCTCGGCTGGGACGCCGGCAACCGGTACTACTATGCCGAAACCTCCCCGCTTACCAACGCGTTTGCCGATATCAAATACCTGATTGCCAAAAACGGATATCTTGCCGACACGGTCAACTGGTCAAAAACGGCTGATGTAAACGGGATGCTTTCCTACAAAAACAACCGGTACCTTTCCTTGGGCTTTATGGCGGACAACGCGCTGTCCACCTTCCAGCCGAACAAGCTCGACCCGTTTGCCGCGCAGCAGGAGCTGTTTGAAAAATCGACCGGCATTACCGACGAGCTCTTTACCCGCGTAACGGTAAAGACCGCCGGACACAACAACTACGACGTCTTCTATGACTCTGAGGGCACGTATGGCCAGTATAACTACAAGCCGAAGGATACCACAAAAACCGGTTCCGTCAAATGGAATTACGAAATGCCGGAGGACGGCGTTCTGTACGCCTACGCAAAAATCGACAATGCGGAAAATATGCTGGTAAGCGGCGGCGGCTCGGAGCACTGGTTCAACATCAAACGCCCCTACATCTTCTCTGCCGGACATTATAAAAAGGGCGAAACCGTCTCCTTCTTCTCTAATATTTCGGAACAGGGAGTCAGCGGAAATGCCGATATTTATGTCTGTGTGCTCAATCAGGACGTTTTTGACCGGGGCTATGACCTCCTGAACGACGAAAAGCTTACAGTCACTGATTTCTCCTCCACTGAGGTCAAGGGTACAATCGATGTAAAGGCCGACGGCCTGATGTACACCTCCATTCCGTACGAACCCGGCTGGACAGCGTTTGTTGACGGCGAGGAAACGGAAATCACGCCCGTTGCGGACGCGATGTGCGCGGTCTATCTCGACGAAGGCAGCCACGAAATTTCCTTTAAGTATTCGCCTGCCGGCTTTATTCCAGGCGTTGTCGCGGGCGCTGCCGCGCTGTTTATCTTCATTGCTATGATTGTAGCGACGCAGCTTCACCGCAGAAGAAAGGATGTTTCTGCAGATAATACTGCTGATTCAGCGAAAGAATAACCCCAGCTTTTAAATTGCATTTATTCTAAAACGGAGCGGGAGCCTATATAGGCTCCCGCTCCGTTTTTATGATAAAAAAGAAACAGCAAATTTTATTCTGTCAATGAAAAGGAGGAACCTGTATGAACAGCATCCTCCTCTTTTTCTGCAGTTAATCGGAATCCAGTTTTAAAACCGCCATAAACGCGTCCTGCGGCACCTCCACGCTGCCAAGCTGGCGCATCCGCTTCTTGCCTTCCTTCTGCTTTTCAAGCAGCTTCTTTTTACGGGAAATATCACCGCCGTAGCATTTGGCAAGAACGTCCTTGCGCATGGCCTTGACGGTTTCCCTTGCGATAATCCTGCCTCCAATGCACGCCTGGATGGGCACCTCGAATAGCTGCCTCGGGATTTTCTCCTTGAGCTTTTCCGCCATCTTGCGCGCACGCCCATACGCCTTGTCTTCGTGTATGATGAACGAGAGGGCGTCGACGATTTCTCCGTTTAGCATAATATCGAGCTTGACGAGCTTCGACTGCGCATAGCCGTCGAGCTCATAGTCGAACGAAGCGTAGCCGCGTGTACGGGATTTCAGCGTATCGAAGAAATCGTAAATAATCTCCGCCAGCGGCAGCTCATAATGGATATCTACACGGTCAGCGTCGATGTATTTCATGTCCTTGAACACGCCGCGCCTGTCCTGGCAAAGCTCCATAATATTGCCGACATACTCGCTTGGCGCATAAATATGCGCGTTTGTTATCGGCTCCTCCGCCATCTGTATCACGGAAGGGTCGGGATAATTGGTGGGGTTGTCTATCATTTCAACCGTACCGTCTGTTTTGGTAATCCGGAAGATTACGCTGGGCGCGGTGGTGATGAGGTCGAGGTTATATTCGCGCTCCAAACGCTCCTGGATAATTTCCATATGCAGCAGGCCCAAAAAGCCGCAGCGAAAGCCAAAGCCAAGCGCAATAGATGTTTCCGGTTCAAAGGAGAGGGACGCGTCGTTCAGCTTCAGCTTTTCAAGCGCGTCGCGCAAATCCGGGTATTTCGCGCCGTCGGTCGTATAAATACCGCAGAACACCATCGGCTGGACTTCGCGGTAGCCGGGCAGGGGCTCGGCGGCGGGGTTATCCGCCAGCGTAACGGTATCGCCGACCTTCGCGTCGCGCACCGATTTAATTGAAGCGGCGATATACCCGACCTCCCCGGCGGAAAGCCCGCCAGCCGGTTCCAGGCTCGTCGCGCGCAAAAAGCCGCACTCGACGACGGTAAATTCCGCCCCGGTCGCCATCAGGCGGATGGTATCGCCGGGCTTCACCTTTCCGTCCATCAAACGGATATATATGATAACGCCCTTATAGCTGTCGTAATAGGAATCGAATATCAACGCCTTAAGCGGCGCGCTTTCGTCTCCTTGCGGGGGCGGGACGTCCCGCACGACCTTCTCGAGCACCGCGCGGATATTGATTCCCGCCTTCGCGGACACCTGCGGCGCGTCCTGCGCCGGGATGCCAATCACGTCCTCTATTTCATCGATTACGCGCTTAGGGTCGGCGCTTGGCAAATCGATTTTATTGACGACAGGGACGATTTCCAACCCGCCGTCTACCGCCAGATAGGTGTTTGCAAGCGTCTGCGCCTCTATTCCCTGTGACGCGTCGACGACGAGCACCGCGCCCTCGCACGCGGCAAGCGACCGCGACACCTCATAGTTGAAGTCCACATGGCCGGGCGTATCAATTAAATTAAAAATATATTCTTCGCCGTCGTCCGCCTGATACAGAAGCGAAACGGCATGCGCCTTTATGGTAATGCCGCGTTCACGCTCCAAATCCATATTATCGAGCAGCTGGTCCTCCATATCGCGGATGGCGACGGACTGCGTCTGCTCAAGGATGCGGTCGGCAAGCGTGCTTTTTCCGTGGTCTATATGCGCGATAATGCTGAAATTCCTGATTTTATCCTTTGGAAAGGACATAACCTATCACCTGTTTCTAAAAGTATCCATCCCTGACCGCCTTATTTTTTCCCGAGCGCCGTATCGCAGAACTCCCGCATACAGCACTGTTCACATCTGGGTTTTCTTGCGTCGCAGACCGCGCGGCCGTGCAGCACAAGCCGGTGGCAGAAATCGTTCGATTCCTCAGGCGGCAGCAGCTCCCGGAGGATTTTTTCTATCTTTCCCGCGTCCTTAATATTATGGAATCCAAGGCGCGAAGTAATACGGATACAGTGGGTGTCCACCACGACGGCGGGCTTCCCGTATATATCGCCGACGACGAGGTTCGCCGTTTTCCTGCCGATGCCGGGCAGCGTTGTAAGTTCCTCGATGGTATCGGGCACAACCCCGCCGAACTCCTCTTTGAGTTTACGGCACATCATGACGATATCCTTCGCTTTCGTTTTATAAAGCCCGCAGCTCTTAATATATTTTTCGACCTCTTCCACTTCCGCGCCAGCAAAATCATCCACAGTCGGGAACCGCTCAAATAAAGCGGGAGTCACCATATTGACACGCAGGTCCGTACATTGCGCGGCAAGGCGCGTCGCAATCAAAAGCTGCAGGGGGTCTGTATATGTCAGCGAACAAATTGAATCCGGGTATTCCTTTTTGAGCGCTTCAATGGCTAGGAGCGCCTTCTTCCTGTCAGTCATTTTTATCACCTGTCCTTTGGGGCGCCAATAGAGGCACCGAATTGTATTTTATCACAAAACCTCCTGTTTGTCAGCACCCGCGCTTTATTTTCTTGCCGTGCTGTGATAAGATAAAATAGAAAATTCAGCCTTTTGGCAAGGGAGACCCTGTTATGTATCAAAATTATCTGTTTGACCTGTATGGCACGCTTGTTGACATCCATACAAACGAGAGGAAACCATACCTTTGGGAAAAAATGAGCGAGCTTTATGCGTTCCAGAGTGCGCCTTACGCACCGAAGGAATTAAAGGCCGCCTATCATGCCGAGGCAGCAAAGGAAAAGGAGCAGACAAAGAAAACGCATCCGGCTTTCAAGCATATCGACATCCGGCTGGAGCACGTGTTTGCCCGGTTATACCAAAACAAAGGCGTAAGCGTAAGCGAAGAGCTGGCTTTATATACGGCGCAGGCGTTCCGCGCGATTTCCACGAAATATATCCGGCTGTATCCCGGTGCGCGGGAGCTGCTGTCCGGTTTAAAGGCTAACGGCAGGCGCGTTTACCTGCTGACAAACGCCCAGCGCTGCTTTACCGTGCCTGAGCTCCGCCTGCTCGATATTTATTCCCTGTTTGACGGGATTGTTATCTCCTCCGACGAGTACACCTGTAAGCCGGACAAAGCGTTCTATGAGACGATATTAAGCCGCTATGCCTTGAAACAGAACGAGACTATCATGATTGGCAACGATTATATTACCGATATCCGCGGTTCGTTTGAAGCGGGGCTCGACAGCTTGTACATCCACTCGAACCTTTCCCCAGAGGTGGAGGGAAAGCTTTTAAGCAAATACAGCGTAATGGATGGGGATGTGGGGCGAATAGGTGAACATATCTTGTGATTTTTTAAAATAAATGAAAAAGGGAGATTCCAATGGAATCTCCCTTTTCTTATCCGACAAGCTATTGCAATATTATATTTTTCTGATATATTTATATTATAGCTATATAAAATCTTTATATAATGAGGGTAAATTAAATAGAACGCAAGTAAATAATGTGAATATTATTCACGTATAAATTCTTTTTTAGTTATGCATTAAGGAGGTAAATCATGAAAAATTTTAAAAAAACTACATCTATTTTTCTCACAATACTGATTATTTGCGGTATTTTTTTGCTTCCCAGTCCGCTGAATGCCGATGCCGCAGGAACCAAAACGGTTTATGTCGAAGTTCCATCTTCCTGGGGGAAAGTATCATGCTATCTGTGGAATGACTCCGGCTCTTTTTCTCCCTGGCCCGGAACAGAAATGTCGCATGTCAAGGATCAAATTTACTGTTTTGATGTTCCGGAGGAAATGATAAACATTATTTTTTACAGCTCAAGCAGTCAAAGGACTTATGACCTTGTCATTCCTGGTGAAAATAAAATTTATAGAATTCAAAAAACAAGTTCAGGGTTCTCAACAGGAATATGGGAAGACTACAGCGAGGACGGGAGCCCTTCCACCGAGCCTACAAATCCGGACCATCCTAAGACCGTTTATTTTAAAGCCCCGGAATCATGGAGTGAAATTTACTGTTATGTCTGGAATGATAAAGGAAATTTACTGGCCTGGCCGGGAACGGTTATGAGCCCAGTTGCAGGGGACATTTATATGCTCGAGGTTCCCGCAGAGTATAATAATATTATTTTTAATAATATAGCAAATCAGACCGCCAATTTGGTTATTCCGGGAACTGACTATATTTTCTGCCCGGCAAGCGCGGGCGGCAAAACAATTACAGGCAGTTGGGTACTATATTCTGAGTATAAACCGCCTGCAGAGCCGGTACAGCCGTCAACAAAAGGAAGTACAATTTATTTTGAAGCGCCCGATAATTGGGACTCTCCCTATATTTTTGCTGCAAAAAACAATCTCGCCGCACCTCTTTTGGGGGAACCTATGTGTCGAGTAACTGAAAATATTTATTCCTACACACTGGAAGACGACATTTATTGGTTTGTATTCAGCAATAACGGTGCGCAGAAAACAAAATATATCAACTATGCAGGAAACAACATGGCCTATTCCTATAAAAATGAAACATGGTCCCGGTATCAATCGACGGAACCGTCCGGAACAATACCTATACTATTGAAAAAGCCAACCGCATGGGAAAACGCAACGCCATATGCCTATTTTTGGAACGGCAGTGATGTTCCAACCCTCTGGCCAGGATATGAAATGGAACATTTTAACGACGACTTGTACATCATACAGGTTCCTGCGAAATACACTAATATTGTTTTCAGTAATCCCGAAACCCATCAGCAGACAGTTGATATATCTATTACCGATAACAACAACCATATTTTTATTTTAAATGGCGGAACAGTAAAAAGCAACAATACCTCTACGGGATATGTTTTTACCGGGACCTGGAATAAATCAGACTATTCTGTACCGCCATTTGAGGTTTATAAGGCGGATCGCGATTTGAACAACCAAGTAATCTGGAACAGCTTATTTGCTTACGATATGCCATACAAGCTGATAGATGACGCTGCGGCTTCCGATGGATTATATAATAATCTGACAACTTTGTACCAAAAAATAGCCAACAAAAAATTCAGGGATCATCCGGAATATTTTTATGAAATTGTTATTTCAGACATTATTGTACAGCAGTGTAAGACGAGTGAATTTTCCTCAAGAATCCAGGCGATAGAAGAGGATTCTGCCTTTACCTTGCTAAAAATTTTATCAAAGCTTATAAAACTGGAAGCAGGTCAGACACTAAAGGATATTAGCATCTCTTCTGTTGACCCAGCACTCATCAATACAGCTTTGCAGAATTACGAAAAAGCAACTGGGATAGCCGCCGCCGATACTATAAGCATCTTTACCTCTCTAAGAAGCCACTTAAAAACATTAAAAGATTTTATTGACAATTTTAGTAAATACAGCGCCGTTTCACGCGTTAGCAAAGAGAAACAGACAATCATACATAGAATATCTGAGAAATGCACAATTCCGGAAATGAAAACCGCTCTGAACCATATGGAGCAAATGTTCAGTTCTTCGCCTTACGAGCAGTTTTTACTTGCTTTTCAAAATAGCGCTGATAAAATATTTTGGGATTATCTAGAAAAAATCGTCACAACAGCATACCAGCCGCTTGGAATCCTTTCGCTGGCTAAGGATGTCGGCGTTTTATTGTCTGACGGTTTATTTGCTACAGGAAATATCTCTGAAACTTATTTGCAAATACACGCTGTCACAAAGTTTGATAAATTACTAAAAGAAGTAACACTTGAACTAAAATCCTCTTACGTTTCAACTCTTCAAGAACAGGACGCTTTGTTACTCAATAACGCGATAGAGATGGTTTACGATACAACTGACTATGGTATTAACCTGACCCGGATATATACCGACAGCGTTCTCCAAGACAATATTGCTTCATGGGTGGATAGTATACTTGGAGGAAAAAATGAGGAAACTCATAACAAGTTCACCTCATATCTTGATACTAGCAAAGGAATTGTTAAGACCAGCCGGAGTATATCAGATTCTCATAGGGACGATTACAAAGCACAATACCACATTCAGGATGCTCTTTAGCTGTATGATTGACATTTACGTCACCGTAAGATAAGAGGTAAGATGGGATAAGAGCGAACTGGCTCTGTTCCATCTTTCCTCACTATTATGGCCGCCTTCTATCTTCTATAAAACTAAGCAGCAGCTGTACCGCATAAGTTACCCGAAACGCCCTTTGTAAGAGAACATCAGCGAAATACAAAATTTATAATCTCTTATATAAAACTGCAAAACAAAGCAAAAAAGGCAAGGACAA
Organism: uncultured Oscillospiraceae bacterium; assembly: GCA_900540275.1. Classification (GTDB taxonomy): domain Bacteria; phylum Bacillota; class Clostridia; order Oscillospirales; family Acutalibacteraceae; genus Scatavimonas. The sequence goes on from UQFO01000024.1 coordinate 34,958, forward strand.
AAGTCCTTGCCTTGATTTTTTAATAAAATCTGCGCCCTAAAAACCGAATAAAGAAAGGGAAGAAAAGGAGATGTAAAGAAGGGATGTGGTTGATGTAAATCACTAACGCGCTTTCCCAAGTATAACTCTATGGTCAAGCCCTCGACCTATTAGTACTGCCAAGCTCAACGCCTCACGACGCTTACACACACAGCCTATCTACCTCGTAGTCTTCAAGGGGTCTTACTCGATTTACTCGATGGGATATCTAATCTTGGAGCCGGCTTCACGCTTAGATGCTTTCAGCGTTTATCCGTTCCGCACATAGCTGCCCAGCTGTGCCACTGGCGTGACAACTGGTGCACCAGCGGTGCGTCCATCCCGGTCCTCTCGTACTAAGGACAGCGCTCCTCAAATATCCTGCGCCCACGACAGATAGGGACCGAACTGTCTCACGACGTTCTGAACCCAGCTCGCG
>UQFO01000025.1 GCA_900540275.1 uncultured Oscillospiraceae bacterium
TGTTTTTCCCTTTTGATTAAACATATAAAGTTTTATGAAAAAACCCAAGAAGCAGGTTGCTTCAAAAAAGAAGAGGGAACAGCCGCAACTATTCCCTCCCCACTGATTAAATATTAAAATTTTTATCAAAAGCTTAATACTGAAGGATTAGAAAAAATATAAATCAGATTTAAAAAGGGAAAGCAAATATTGCTTTCCCTTTTTCTACAAATTACAAACAGCCAGCAAATAAGCGCCGTAGCAAAAGAGCATTAAAACACCCTGCCAACGCATAAAACGCCCCTTGAACAGCGCCGGCACAACCATGACGGACGCGATAAGCAGGCAGACGGGCAAATCGACCCGGAAGGTCTGCGCCCCAACCGGGAGCGCGCCGCCCGACAGGAAGGCGCACACGGGCAGGATAAGCGCTACGTCGATGATATTCGCGCCGATGATATTGCCAACGGAAAGCGAAGCCTGCTTCTTGGCGACCGCGGTAACCGTTGTGACAAGCTCCGGCAGGGAGGTTCCAATCGCAACGGCGGTCAGGCTGATAATCCGCTCAGAGACGCCAAAGCTCTCGGCAATCAGGCTGCCGTTGTCCACCAGAAGCTGCGAGCCGAGCAAAATGCCGGCGGCGCCCAAAACAAACTTCATAATATGAACGGCACAGGCGCGCCTGCCCGCCGGAACAGCTCCGCCGCGCGGGGGCGCAGCACACCGCATTTCCGCTTTTGCTTCCCGGATATTCTCCGCTATAAAAACAGCAAACAGCAAAAACATGCCGGCACACCCGAACAGCGTAATCTTGCCGGACAGGGTAAAAAGCCACAGCAGCGTAATCGCTGACAAAAAAAGCATACCCTTCGGCAAAAGCCTGCGCCGCCTGATAAACGCCGGGATAAACAAAATCCCGAGCGAAAAAATCAGGCCGGTGTTCGCAATGACCGAGCCGACGGCGTTGCCCGCCGCCATATCGGTTTTCCCCTGCAGGGCCGCAATCGACGATACAAAAAGCTCCGGCAAGGTCGTTGCAATGCTTACGACCGTCGCGCCGATGACAAACTGCGGCACATGCGTAATTTCAGCCAGCCAGACGGCGGCGTCCACAAAAAAATCGCCGCCCTTGATAATCAGCAGCAGCCCCAATACAAAAAAGAAATAAAGAAGAAAAGGTTCCATTTCGCCCTCCCGCGTTTTTTACGCGGAACGAACGAAAGGAACCTCCCTATGGCCCCCTTACGCGCGCACCGCGACGATGTGAGTAAGGGGCGTTTTGATTCTTTTAATAAACTGTTCCATGGTCAGGATATCGTTTTGCCTGCCGTATACCGAGTTAAAGAACCGGAAGGTTTTTTCTTCCGTAGGCTGATACGCCGTAAAATGATATGTCTTTCCTGTCCCATAATATATGATACCCGCCTGCGAGCCTAAGGCGAGCGGCTCGAAGCTGCTTTTGAAAAAGCTCGTGTCCATCGCGTAGCCCTGGCTGCGGATATATTTTTTGATTCCCGGCATTCTTGTCCCGAGAAGCCCCTTAAACAATGTATATGGCGTAAGGGCCTCCATTATTTCTTCATATGGTTTTTCGTTGCCGAGCGCTTTCATCAGGTTATATACGGCAATCCAGCCGCACCCATTTTTGCTTGACGGGTAATTGCCGAACGGGATTTCCCGCAGCATCCCCTGGTTGATAATATAGCCGTCCTCGGAAAGGCAGCCCTGTGGCAGCATACTCATCCTTCCCTTCCCTGTGAAAACACACAGCCGCAGTAATTCTGCCGGTACATGCCATACTGTGCTGAAAGCTCCGTGGAGCGTTTGAACCCGTTTTTCTTTTTAAAATCGGAGCAAAGGTAAGAAATACCGTGCTGCTCCCCAATTTGCTCCCCTATCGTATTGATTGTCCGCGCGTTCTTCAGCGGGCTTATCGTGAGGGTCGTCGCAAAATAATCGAACCCGCGCGCCATGGCCTGCTTTGCGGTTTCCAAAAGGCGCAGCGCATAGCACCTTTCACAGCGTTCGCCGCCCTCCGGAAGGGCCTCCATGCCTTTGACCGCATCATAAAACCGCCGCTTGTCAAAGTCCCCTTCCACAAAGGAAACGGGATGCTTTACGGGCAGCTCTGAAATAAAACGCTTTTGCTCCGCGCTGCGGTGGAGGTACTCCTCGTCTGGGTAAATATTCGGGTTATAATAAAAAACCGTTATGCTGAAATAATCGGACAAATATTCTATCACATAGCTGCTGCACGGCGCGCAGCAGCTATGCAGGAAAAGTGACGGCGTCTTGTTTTCTTTTATGAGCTGTGAAAGCAGTGTATCCAGCTCTTTTTGATAATTCCTGGGGTTCATCCTTCATCCCCTTCTTTGATAAAAAGAAGCAGCTCCCGCGCGGTTTTTACCGTCGCCGCGGCGCCCGCGCCGATAAGCTCCCGCTTTCCGCGAAAGCCCCATTCCACACCGCAGAAGGGAAGGCCCGCGTTCTCTGCGGTATATACGTCCACATTGCTGTCGCCCACATAGAGGCATTCCCCGCTTGAAACGCCCATTTCATCAAGCATCGCAAACAGCGCGCCGGAATCCGGCTTTTCCTTAAACTGCGGCTTTTTGCCCCAGGCAAGCGTAAAAGGAAAGCCAGGAAACAGCTTTCCGATTATTTTCTTTACAAACTCATCCGGCTTATTGGATAGCACCGCGGTTTTCACACCCGCTGCGTTTAATGCATCGAGCATTTCGCGTATGCCCTCATAGGGCCTCGTTTTGTCCATACAATGGGCGGCATAGTCCTTGTCGAATAAATTTATCACACGCGCTTTTATCTCCGGCGTAAGCCTTTCTCCCCCTACGGCGCGTTCCACGAGCACCGTCCTGCCGTTTCCGACAAACTGCCGGTAGGCGTCCGCCGGGTAAACAGGCAGCCCGCAGGCGGCAAGCGCCTTGTTCATGCTGCTCGCAAGGTCGTAAAGGGAATTGACGAGCGTACCGTCCAAATCAAAAACAACTGCTTTATACATGGGTATCAAATCCTTAGAAATATCTGAAATGAGGAATTAGAATCCGTCCGGGAAGCCGGTATGCTCTTCCGGCAGCTTTTCCGGCTCCTTTTCCATCTCTTTTTTGAGCGCTTCCTCATGGAGCTTACGCTGCTGCTCCTGCTCTTCCTTCATTTTGACGCGCCTCGTTTTACGGATAAAGAATAAAATCAGCAGCACGGCGACCAGGAACATGGCGCCCGCCACAACGCAGTACGTCGCGACGCCCTGCACATAGGGAACCGTGGCGCTCAGCTCCATCGTGTTTTCCCCGCCCTGCAGCGTAACACGGTACGATCCGTCGTTTTCCGCAACCGCGGCTGAGTCCTTCTTCGCTTCCCCTTCGCCGTTCAAGGAAATAATATTTTCCCCGCCCTTATTGATAAGCGTATACGTAAACGGGACCTCCGCGTTACCGCCTGTCAGCATATAGGACAGATTGACGCTGTCCCTAAGGCCTATATCGGTTACGACCGCCATGGTGCTCGTATTTTCCGTGCGTTCGAGCGAGTTGCCGCCGCCGAACAAACCGTCGAGCTGCTTACTAATCTGCTGCGCGGTTCCCTTCATGGCAATACGGCAAATGAGCGCGTCGTCCTCCTGTTTCTGCGAAACAGACACGCCCTGTTTTTTAAAGAACTGGTACGCGTAATTGCGCCCCTCTTCCCCATCTTTTTTGTTGTAAAGGAAATCAAGGGAGCGCGTGTAGCTGTCTGAGCCGTTATTCTCAAGCGTTACCGCCAGCCCTTCGATATCATACTGGATACCGTCCGGAATACGCATGGTAAACGCCTTGTTCCGTGAATTGAGGGTGTAAACGCCGTCAACCCAGCTGCCCTGCTTTTCCCACACGCCCTTGCTGAAAACAAGGCCCTCGCCATATGTGGTTTTCAGCGGCAGGGAATATTTATAGGAAAAGGCAACCTCGCCGTCCTTTTTGGGGACAAAGCTCAGCACGTCGATATTCTCTTCAAAAACGAGCTGCTCCGCCAGCGGCGTACTGCTGTTGTTTTCATCCCCGTAATAAACAGAGGATTCCTTGCAGTCGAGGAACAGCGAAGTCACGCGCTGAAGCTGCGCGGCTGTAATACCCTGATACAGCACCTGGAACTCCTGGTTGTTGCCCTGCTGCGTCCAGCCGCTGTATACGGCTTCCGCGGCCGTGCGCTCACGCATAATGGTCTGCAGGGTCTTGCCCATCTTTTCATAGGTGGACTGCGGTACAGAGAGCGTAAAACGCCTGTCGTAGCTGTCTTTTTTGTTATTAGTCGTTTCAATCGAAACGGCGGTAACGGGGTAGCCCTCCACCGTATTGATATCGATTTGGCTTGACTGGCTGCTTTGGATATCCCCGCCGAGGTTAACGATATTAGAAGCGCTTTCGTATTCAAAATTGATGTCATTGTACTTTTTTTCAGCAATCCCGTCCTGAAGCCATTTGATAAGCTCCATGCCGTCGAAGTCCTCCTTGAGGTGCCAGCCGCGGGCAAGGTCGCTGTCCGGCGTTCCGAGCGCGGCGCCTGCCTGCCGGTCGAGCACAGAGGATATTTTATTGATATAATCTTCCTTCGAATCGAATTCAATGGTAAAAATATATTTCAGGCCGTCGTCCGCGTTTTTAACCTCGCGCTTGAAGGCAGACGGGCAGAATTCTTTTACCGCCTCGTCAAACTGCGCCTTTAAATCCTCTTTCCCTTCAAAGACAAAACCGGTATTGACCGTAATGCTGCGGCTGCCCTTGAACTGCGCGTTCATATTAATGAGGTTTTCCACCTGTACCTTTGTATTTTCACAGCCGGATACTACCCCGGTAAACAGTACGGCGCACAACAGCAGCAGTACGAGCTTTATCCCTTTTTTCATTGACATTTCCATCCTTTCGCCATGGATGTTTTTAAATCCCTTTTTCCTGTTCCAGCAAAATCGCCCGCACAGGCGCCGCCTCCAGCCCTGAAAGCTTTATGGGAAACGCGGCGAGCGTATAGTCCCCGTCCCTGATTTCGGCAAGCTCAAGCCCTTCTAATATAATGACATTATGGAGCAGAAGCTCCCTGTGGATTTCAAACTCCTCATCCCTGCAGGCAATAGACAAGCCGTCGGTCCCGATAAGGCGGATTCCGTAATCGGCAAGCACGAACGCCGCGCTCTGCGTTAAAAACGCCTGGCCCCGCCCCCTGAGCAAAAGCCTTTTTTTACAAAACGGGAGGATTTCTTCCATATCCTCGCCTGTCAGAAGCCCTTCGATGGTAACGACGGTACAGGCGCCGTAAAACACGGAAAGCGGTATTTCATCGATTGCATCGCCGTCCTCCAGATAATGAAGCGGCGCGTCGATGTGCGTGCCGGTGTGCGTACACAGCTCGACGGAGGACAGGTTGCAGTCCTCCCCGTATTCAATCCGCGAAAGCCAACCGCTTTTTGGCGCAGGGTCCCCGTCGTATAATTTCGCAGTAAAAATGTTTTTAGAGATGTCATGCAGAATCATACCGTCCCGTCCTTTCTTCCACGCCTTTAGGCACAGGGGTATAAATTTACAGGGTAATTATATCATATCTTTTCCCTATTTCAAAGAAAAACATAGGAATGCGCATATCTTTGTAGTATAATAACCTCAAAGCGGGTAAAAAGCTCACAGTATAAAAGCCGTACATTTCTAATATCTTTTGTGATATCGGGAATGTGTTGCCCGCGCGCATGATATATCGGAGTTCAGGGAGGCTTGGCATGAAAAATTTCTTTATAGTCCTGGGATGGGGCATCCTATTGGCTGTCATATTAATTAACCGCCTTGTACAGCCAATGTCAGATATCATGGTAATCGCGCTAGCTGTCATCGCAGCAATTTGCCTTTGTACCGGAGTTTTAACAAAGCAAAGAAAAGAGTGAAGCAGACGGTAAATATCTTCGGCGATACGAAAACAATATGGATACAAGGAGCTATACAATATTTCATGAAGATTATGTAATTGCTACCGCCGCAAAGGCGCCGCAATTACTTGAAACAATGTAAGGAGTTGATTCCAGATGGTTAATTTCACCTATAAAAACGCAACGGAAATCGTGTTCGGCAAAGGGACGCAAAGCCAGACGGGGGAGCTTTTAAAGCGGTACGGCGGCAAGAAGGCGCTGCTGCACTACGGAGGCGGCAGCATCAAAAAGAGCGGCCTGTATGACGAAATCACCAAAAGCCTTGAAAAAAGCGGGATTGATTATCTTGAGCTGGGCGGCGTAAGGCCAAACCCGCGCCTGTCCCTTGTCCGGGAAGGGATTGCGCTTTGCAAAAAAGAAAAGATTGATTTTGTCCTGGCTGTAGGCGGCGGCAGCGTAATCGACTCGGCTAAGGCCATCGCGATGGGCGCATGCCTCGAGCATGACGTATGGGATTTGTTCAAGGTGCGCCGTCCGATTGACAAATGCCTTCCTATCGGCGTTGTTTTGACTATTCCCGCTGCCGGAAGCGAGACAAGCGCAAGCATGGTAATTACAAACGAGGACGGATGGCTCAAACGCAGCTATTCCCATGGGCTTGTTCGTCCGCAGTTCGCCGTCATGAACCCGGAGCTCACCTTCACGCTGCCGCCGTTCCAGACGGCATGCGGCATTTCGGACATGCTTGCGCACATTATGGAACGGTACTTCACTACGGTCAGGAACGTCGACGTCAGCGACCGTATGTGCGAGGCCGTAATGCGCTCGATTATGATAAACGCGCAGAAGGTCATTTCTAATCCGGACAACTATGACGCGCGTGCCGAAATCATGTGGGCCGGCACGGTTGCGCACTGCGACATCCTCGGGCTTGGGCGAATCGGCGATTGGGCGTCGCACGATATCGAACACGAATTGAGCGCAATTTACGACATTGCCCACGGCGCGGGGCTTGCCATTATATTCCCCGCGTGGATGAAATACCAGCACGAGGTGGACGTCACACGCTTTTTACAATTTGCCGTGCGGGTCATGAACGTGGATATGGCGTTCGGCGACCCGGATTCGATTATACAGGAAGCCATCCGCAGGCTTGAAAACTTCTTCTCCTCCATCGGGCTTCCCGTTCGGTTAAGCGAGCTGCAAATTGACGGCAGCCGCTTGAAAGAAATGGCGCAGAAAGCGGCGCCTGTCGGGAATTTCAGCGTATTGCAGGCAAAGGATATTGAAGAAATCTACAGGCTTGCCCTATAAAACCTGATAAAAAGCGGATGCCCTCTGGGGGCATCCGCTTTTTTATTATTCGATTGTTACTGCATCGCTGACGGTATATTTAAAATTACCGTCCCCGCTTGATTCCCCAAAAAATTCCTCGACATGCAAAACAACGTCCGTGCTGACATCCGTATTCGTTTCCTTTATGATAAACGTAAGCGATACAATGTCCGTATCGTCTGTTATCGGGAAGCCTGCCGCAATATCGGACGCCGTAAAATACAGCCTGCCCGGTTCGGAATCGTTTTTCATACAATTGCTCCATGTGTCGAGCCGGTAGCCGGAAAGGGTAAGCCGCTGCGCGTCGAATTCAACATAAGCCTGAATCGCCTGGGCCACGTCGTTGACTCCCTTCGTGTGGAATACGACCCTTATTGTATCCCCCACTCTTGCCTGCGTACCGTTGACCGTAACGCTTGGTTTCGTGGGTTCATCGGTCGGCGGCTCAGTCGGCTTCTGCGTAGGCTCCTCGGTCGGCGGCTCGGTCGGCTTCTGCGTGGGCTCCTCGGTCGGCGGCTCGGTCGGCTTTTGCGTGGGCTCCTCGGTCGGCGGCTCAGTCGGCTTTTGCGTAGGCTCCTCAGTCGGCGGCTCAGTTGGAACTTCAATATCAGGAACGGGGAATTCACTGATATTTTTTGCTATAAAGTTCTGCATAATCAGGACATCGTTTACCTTTACCTCGCGGTCGCCGTTTACATCTGCGGCAAGCTTCTGCCTGTCGGTAAAGGTGATTTTTTTCGCAATAAAGTTCTGCGTCAGCAAAACGTCCGCAACTTTTATTTCGCCGTCGCCGTTTACATCTCCTATTTTAATGATTTCCGCTCCTGCGGACAAGGTTCCGCAGACAACGACTGATACCGCCATCATACCGGACAGCACAAGGCACAACGCCTTTTTTCCTAAAACCATTATCAAGTCCTCCTTATTCCATGCAGGCAGGTCTCCTACCGTAATATTTTTATTATACTCTCCGGCTGGATAAAATTCAACATTTTTCTTCCATTCCGGTTCTTTTTTTTATCAATATTATACGCAGCATTCGACTGCTAAGGGCACAGCCCCGCAGGGCGTGCCTGCGGGGCTGTTGGGATATCTGCTCTTTGGTGATATGAATTGGCAATATAAAAACTGTCTATTGCCTGCTATTATTCTATAGTGTTTTCATCCATGCCTCAATTTTTGAAGAAATAATGGCGTTGCCTTTCGAATTGAGGTGGATGCCGTCCCCATGCGCCGCATTCTCCTTTTTATAGAAGTATTCGTCAATATCCTCCTGCGTATAGCATGGAATCGTACTTTCCTCCTGCAGGTTCAGGACGGGGATGCTGTACTTCCGGCAGCACGCAAGCATCTGTTTGGTAAACTGCCGGTACGGATTGCCGCTGTCGAGATGCGCAGCCGCCTTATAGCTGATAATAAAACCGAGCTTTTTCCCGTTCCAGCGGTCTAAACATTGGAGGATGAATTTTTCCATCTCCCCGGAATAGGTACTTGTGTCGCAGTTTTGTACTGTAACGGTATAGTCGTCCTCATCGATTGTGCCGAGCGGCTTTTTGGATTTCTTCCCGTACATCCCATTGGTGTAGCCCTGGATGATAATATAGTCGGCGTCATCCGGAAGGCTTGCCTGGTTTTCCCCGCCGTCAAACCATTTTTCGCTGCCCTGCAGGAAGGTGTAGCCCCCTACTCCGCAGTTGACGCAGTCCATGGAGGGGTTTTCCCTTTGAATCCAGCTCGCCCATCCTCCAAAAGCATCCCCTTTCCCTTGGCAAAGGCTGTCACCGAAGAACACCGCCGTCTTTCCATACAGGGGGTTTATGTCCTTCTGAGCAAGATAAGTGCCGCTTTCTCCAACGGGGCCAAGCGTATAGAGCGCGGGAAGGCTGTTTGAAAAGCAGTCTTTGCGCGCAAATACTGCCGTCTCCGTATCAGTCGCTTTCACCGAAAGCCGTACAAAGCATGCATCATCAGGAATGTCCTTCAGCGCCTGCGGGCATTCTACACTGGCCGCGGCCTCTGTATAGCCGCCGATAAAATTTTTATTTTCATCGAAAAAGGTTATGTAGGATTCAAAATTGAGCAGGTATTCCGTATTGTCTGAAAGCTCCACAAAGGCACTTTCGTTAATGCCGCCGTCCTCTTTCTCTGTTCCATTGTCGAGAAGCGCGGCGCCCTTGGAAAGCATCCGTTTATCAATGAGGTTGCCGTACGGGGAAATCTCATAGGAATCTATCAGGGCGGCGTCTGTTACCGTATCTTGAAGCCGGTAGCGGTTTGGAAGGCTCTCCTTGAATTTTTCCTGAAAATCCACCGTAAGCGCGCCTTTGCCGAGCGCATATATCCGCACGTCCTCATCCAGCAGGCCAATCAGGATATAATCATACCCCTCTGAAACAGGGGTAATCTGCGCCGGATGGTCGTTCGACGCGCTTCTGATTTCATATCCGCCTGCAAACTCGCCGGGATTTTTCCAGAAGGTTACATAACAGCCCGCATTGATACGGTATTCCTTCTTTTCAAAATCAAGGTCAGATGCTGAAAAACGCACGCTGCGGTAATCCCCTTCAAGTTTAGCGCCGTCGCCGCTGTAAATATAGCCCGCGCTCATTAGGTCTTCGGGGTATATCAGGTCGCCTCCGTCGTCGCGTACCGCCATGCCCTGTACGGCAGCTTGTCCCATAGCTTCCAGGCTGTTATTTTCTGGCTGGACGCTCTTCATAGCGTCCGCATTCAGACAGACAGCCGCGAGAATCACCGTGACCAGGAGCACCGTTGTAACCAGACATGCCAGTTTTTTTGCCGAACCATTCATTCACATCATCCTTAAACAACCAAAATATTAATATAATTATACTATTGTTTTAAAGGGACGGCAACCATAAACGGCAAAAAACGAAAAAAACCGGACAGGGTAGAAACCCTGTCCGGTTTGCAGTCAAACGAATTATTTTACTTCAACTTCTGCGCCAACCTCAGCAAGCTTTGCCTTCATGGCTTCCGCGTCGTCCTTGGAAACAGCTTCCTTCAGGGTCTTCGGAGCGCCGTCGACGAGCTCCTTAGCTTCCTTCAGGCCGAGACCCGTAATCTCTCTGACAACCTTGATAACCTTAATCTTCTCAGCGCCAGCAGCCTTGAGGACAACGTCGAACTCGGTCTTCTCTTCAGCAGCAGCAGCGCCGCCCGCAGCAGGAGCAGCAGCAACGGCAACCGGAGCAGCAGCGGAAACGCCGAACTCCTCTTCGAGGGCCTTTACGAGCTCGCTGAGCTCAAGAACGGTAAGAGCCTTAACATCTTCGATTAACTTTACAACTTTATCAGACATAATTGAAACCTCCAAAAATAATTTTAATGTTCGCGTTTACACGCACAATTTTGTGTAGCTTTACGCACTCTGCTTCTGTTCCGCAATTGCGTTGAGAACACAAGCAAGGCCGCGGAGATTACCGTTAAGCACAGTAACAAAACCGCTGATGGGAGCGTTGAGCCCGCCCAAAGCCTTCGCAACGAGCACCTCTTTGCTTGGGAGCTTTGCGAGGTCCTTGATTTCCTCTACGCTCAGCAGGCCGTCGTCAACAAAGCCCGCTTTAATCTGGAAATCCTTGTTTTTCTCGGCATACCCAGAAAGGATTCTCGCGGCGGCAACGTAGTCCTCAGGACTGGTTGCAAGAGCCGTCGTTCCTTCCAGAACAGGATTGAGCCCTTCGAGGTTCGCCTGCTCGGCAGCTCTGGAAAGCAGTGTGTTCTTTACAACCGTATAGGAAACGCCCGCCTCCCTAAGCTCTTTCCTGAGCTTAGTATCGTCGGCAACCGTAATACCCTTGTAGTTGACAAGCACGCCTGCTACGGAGCTTTTGAGCCTTTCAGCCAACTCTGTGACTATAGCCTTTTTTTGTTCGAGAATTTTCTCACTTGGCAAAATGAATTCACCTCCAAATAAAGGATAATGCATAAAAGAAGCCCCCCTGCATTTTGCAGAGGGGACTTAAAATCACAATAAAGCGTAAGAAAGCTTTATAACAATCACAAGTCTAAACCTCGGCAGGCAGGTAAAACCTTTACGCACAATGCGCCTGCTGTCTTAGGAAAAGAACAGCGTGTATAATACTACCACAGGGCAGGCGCCCTGTCAAGTACCTTTTTAAATGTACGGCAACCCGTACGATAGAGCATGCCTGAAATCAAGCTTCGCTCTGTCCGCCGACCTTGTTCGGGTTGATGCGGATTCCGGGACCCATCGTGGTCGTTACGGCGCAGGACTTGATATACTGTCCCTTTGCCGCAGACGGCTTTGCCTTTACGATTGCGCCGAGCAGGGTATCGAAGTTCTCCTGCAGCTTCTGCGCGCCGAAGGAAGCCTTTCCAATCGGGCAGTGGATAATATTTGTCTTGTCGAGACGGTACTCGATTTTACCGGCCTTCGCCTCTTTAATTGCCTTGGCGATGTCGGGCGTAACAGTGCCGGCCTTCGGGTTCGGCATGAGTCCGCGCGGGCCGAGGACCTTACCGAGACGTCCTACAAGGCCCATCATGTCGGGCGTTGTAATCAAAACGTCAAAATCCATCCAGCCTTCGCTCTGGATTTTCTGCGTCATATCCTCCGCGCCTACAAAGTCGGCTCCCGCCTCCTGCGCAAGCTTTTCGTTTTCGCCCTTGCAGATAGCAAGGACGCGGACGTTTTTACCTGTGCCGTGGGGCAGGACGATTGCGCCCCTGACCTGCTGGTCAGCGTGGCGGCTGTCGACGCCCAGCTTTACGTGGACCTCGACCGTCTCATCAAACTTGGCTTTCGCCGTCTTGACGCAGACGTCGAGCGCCTCGTCAGTGTCATATAATTTTGCTCTGTCGACAAGCTTTGCGCTGTCAACGTATTTTTTACCGTGTTTCATTGGTTTTCCTCCCTATTGAGTGGTAAAATCGGATTATTTCCTCCCACCCGGGCTTAATCAATCGACAACATCAATGCCCATGCTGCGCGCAGTACCTGCGATCATACTCATCGCCGTTTCAATGGTCGCGGCATTTAAGTCGGGCATTTTCTGCTCTGCAATCTTTTTGACCTGCTCACGGGTAATCGTTGAAACCTTTGTTTTGTTCGGCACGCCTGAACCCTTATCGATTCCGCATGCTTTCTTAATCAGGATTGCCGCAGGCGGCGTTTTCGTTACAAACGTAAACGAACGGTCTGCGTAAACCGTGATAATGACGGGGATAATCAGGCCCGCGTCGTTCTTTGTGCGCTCGTTGAATTCCTTCGTGAACGCCATGATGTTGACGCCGTGCTGTCCCAATGCAGGACCGACTGGCGGCGCCGGGGTCGCCTTACCGGCAGGTATTTGCAGCTTGATAAAGCCTACTACCTTTTGAGCCATTTCTTTGCACCTCCATAATTCGTGGTTCAACAGCGGAACGGTTGCTCTTAATCGTTCCTCCCACAAGGGGCGTTGCCCCTCCATAATAACCGGAAAACCGGATTATTAACCTTCTTATTCCATCGGCTCCGCCTGGGCAAGCTCCAGCTCGACCGGCGTTTCGCGCCCGAACATAGAAACGGTCACGCGCACGATGTTCCTGTCTTTATCGATTTCGTCCACAATTCCGACAAAGTCCTCAAGCGGACCGTCGATAATGCGCACGGAATCCCCTACATCGTAGGAAACCTCAATATTCCTGGTTTCCACTCCCATTCTCAAGACCTCTTCATCAGAAAGAGGAACAGGCTTTGAGGACGGACCGACAAACCCGGTACAGCCGCGGATATTGCGTACGACATACCACGTCTCGTCGGTACAAATCATTTTGACAAATACATATCCGGGATAGATTTTCCGTTCGACCTCATGGCTTTTTTCATCTTTGATTTCCACCACGGTTTCAGTCGGAACCTTGACCTCCTGGATCAAATCCTGAAGTCCCCTGTTTTCCACAGTTTTTTCAAGATTGGAAGCGACCTTGTTTTCATACCCGGAATAGGTATGAACAACGTACCATTTTGCTTCTTCAGGCATTGTCATCCACCCTTCCGTGTCTATTAGGTTGTAGCAACATTCATAATCAGACCAAGCAGCGCGTAAAGGCCGCGGTCGAGTCCGAAGATGAACAGGCCGATTACTATGATTACGACGAGAACGATACCCATGTTTTTAAACACGGTTTTCGGTGCCGGCCAAGTAATCTTCTTGATTTCACCCTTGCAGTCACGGAAGTATTTCGCTATTCTAGAGAAAATGTTCGGCTTTTTGTCCGATTTCTTTTCGGACTTGTTCGGAACCTTTTTCTCGGCGCTTTTTTCAGCCATTGTCATTCCCTCCGCTGCGTTATTTGGTTTCTTTATGCAGAGTATGCTTTTTGCAGAATCTGCAGTACTTGTTCATCTCGAGCCTGTCCGGATCGTTCTTCTTGTTTTTCATTGTGTTGTAGTTACGCTGTTTGCACTCTGTGCAGGCTAATGTAATCTTTACTCTCATTTTTAACGGCACCCCCGATTTGCGGTTTTTATTCAGCCTCCCTCAAAATGGGTACAAAAAAATAAACCCCTTTTTTGAGGTAGTAATACTATATCATAATCTTTACAATACGTCAAGGATTTTTTCAACTTTATGCAGTTTGGCGTAAGCAGCCCGGCAGAATATTCCAGTCAAGGGAAAAAGCAAAAAGCCGCCGGACCTTAGCGGTATCCGGCGGCGGCTGATTTTCATTACTGGTTCAGCGTAGGCACAAATGATTTTTTCGGCTTTTTCTTTTTTTCAGGCTTTACCGCTTTGCCTTTAAAGCGCCTGGCGTTGCCCCAGGCCTTTTGCAGGGTATCGCTCAGCTCTGCAAGCAGGGCGTCCTCCTGCTCTTTTGTCTCGATTCCATTGAGGATAACGATTGTAATAATGGAGCGCGTATCCATGTCGCCCGCATCGTACTGCGCGTTTAAAACGGCGGCAAGCTTGGTAATGTCCTGCTTGGAGCCGGACTTGAGCAGCTCGTTTACCTTTGGGACGATGCTGGCCTTGGCAAAGGTCACGCCGCGGAACGGGTCATAGCAGTCCTCTTCGGACTTAACCTCTTCCTTAAGCTCAGGGAACACGCTGAAAAGCCTTTTAGAGAAAAAGAGCGGGTCGGCGTTGCCCTCCTCGTCCTTCTTCTTTTTCTTTGCGCCCTTTGTCGCCTTTTTCCTGACAGGCGCGGCTATGGTATCTATAAAGTCGTTAGCGATACTCTGGGCGTCTTTTTCCGTATCGGTTTCAGGGTCGAACATCCAGGTAGCGAGCGTCTTCCAGTCGTTATCCGGGCCTTCGTCCGTCATGCCGCACGTTTCAAGCACCATGTGCTTCTTCCTTTTATAATAGACGACGCTGTACGCGATGGCCTCCGACGTATAGAGCGTAACCATTTCGCTGCTGTCCGTATTGGATACGCCGACGCGTTCAAAGCCCTGCTGCTTCAGCGCCTCTTCCACTTTATCGCTTATTAATTGAAAAGCCTTTTCTAACATCAAATCATTCCTAACCTCAGTTTTTCCGCTTATTCTGATTTATTATACAGCGAAATTGCAGGTTTGTCACGAGAAATTTTATTGAAATATCCATTAGCAGATTTTACAGGTTTTTGCGAAGACGAAAAAGTGAAAAATCGTTTCGTGTGTACTACGAGCCACTATTGAAAACAAATATAGCGTAGTGTGCCTTAATTCAAGAAGATACCTACACGATATTCTCACCAAGCAGTATTTTAGGCATGGTAGTAAGACAGCGATTCCAACGTTTATAAAACTGTTCCAATCCGAGCTTGGACACTTGTGCATGAACGTCTTCATTTTCAAGTGTCCAGTGCAAAATATAAGTGACTTTGCCTATCCATTTCGTCAGGCGAATGGGCGGCTTCCCCTCTTTCACGGCATGGAAGTCCTCTTGCCGATGGGTACGCTTGATGTACTTTACATCAATAACTCCGGGCTGCGAAAGATAAAATTCTGCGACCTCTTTCATCAGAGCTTCAATTTCATCCTGCTTGTCAATTTTTGCTTCATAAATACAGATTTCATTAAACATCAAGACGCCCTCCACTACCCTGCCTTTTCTGCCAAAAACAAACACAACTTAACCCTTTCCATTCTAATATCAGCGTGCGGAAATGTCAAACAGCTCATTTCGTATCACAACTTCATGTTACTGTCACAATCGGCACCATTTTGCCGCTTTACATATTACAGGAGCCAAGCAACCATGCGGTTTTCAGCTTATGGAGAAGACGTTACCGGCTGAAAAAATAACTATTTTTTATTGCGTGACGGATGATTCTATGCTATTATATGAATTTAGATATTGCCGCTTGCGCGGCGCTAATTCCGGACAGGGGGCTTACACGCTTATGTCATGCGATCCCATCGGGGTATTTGATTCCGGCCTTGGGGGCTTAACCGCCGTCAAGGAGCTTTTACATGTACTGCCCAATGAGGACATTGTCTATTTCGGCGATACGGGCAGGGTGCCCTACGGCAACAGAAGCCGGGAGACCATCATGAAATACGCAAAGCAGGACGCTCAATTCCTGCTATCCAAAAACGTTAAGTATATCATTGCCGCCTGCGGAACCGTCAGCTCTGTCGCGGGTGATTTGGGCGGATGCTTTGCCGTGCCGTTTACAGGCGTCGTCGCGCCGACGGCCCAGGCGGCGGCAAACGCTACACGAACTGGAAAAATCGGTGTAATCGGCACGACCGCCACCATAAGGAGCGGCTCCTATAAAAGGGAGATAGAGCGCTTAGATAACAAAATACGCGTCTATGAGCAGGATTGCCCGCTTTTTGTCCCGCTTGTGGAAAACGGCTTTATCAGGCGGGACGACCCGATTGCGGTCATGGTTGTAAAGCACTATCTCGAGCGGCTTAAAGCTGTGGGGGCGGACACTATTATCCTCGGCTGTACCCATTATCCGCTGCTTCGGGACGTTATTTCTGATGTTATGGGAGAAAATACGGCCTTAATCGACTCCGGCAGGGAAACGGCGCTCTATGCCGCAAAGCAGTTAAAGGAGCGCGGCCTGCAAAACACAGGGCAAAAGGCTGGCAGGTGCAGCTTTTATGTCAGCGACACGCCGGAGGGCTTTTCACATATTGCCGGTATGTTTTTAAACCGGGAAATCAAAGAGGATGTTTTACGCATCGATATTGAGCAATACGAATAGGTAAATTTCCCCTGTGCGGGCTAAGAAGGAGAAATCATGCGGCAGGATTTTGTTATCAACATTGTTGGAAAGCAGTTTATAGACAGCGAAGAGGATAAAATCGAGGTCATGACGCTCGGCCATTATACCGAGAAAAACGGGCACCGTTATATTATGTATAAGGAATACGACGACGAAAACAGCGGCCAGGAAAAGACGACAATCGTCAAGGTGGAAAGCGGCGGGAAAATTGCTATTATCCGCCCGGGGCTGTATGAGTCGCGCCTGCTTTTAGAGCTTGGGCGCCGTCACCAGTGCCATTACAGGACGCTTGCGGGCGATTTGATGATCGGCGTGTTTACCGACCGCATTGCCATGAATCTCGACGACGAGGGCGGCACGCTCGACGTAAGCTACTCGCTCGACTTCAATTCAGACCTTGCAAGCCGGAACGAATTCCATATCGATGTCAAGCGCGCGGGCGCTGCGGAAGTTTAAAATACGTACAAAGGGTGAAATATTATGTCAGAGATTGCAAAGAAGGCGGCAGCCGAAATTCAAGCCGGAATTAAAAACGCAGTGGAAAAAGCAATCGGGCAGGGCGAGCTCCCGCAGGCGGAGCTGCCGGCGTTTATCATAGAAATGCCGGCGGACCGCGCGCACGGAGACCTTGCGGCGAACGCCGCGATGGTTGGCGCAAAGGCCTTTCATATGCCGCCGTTTAAAATCGCGCAGGCAATCAAAGCGCATTTTGACCTGGAAGGCACCTATGCCGGCCGTATCGAGATTGCGGGACCAGGATTTATCAACTTTTTCTACAAGCCGCAGTATTATGCGGATGTGCTGCGCGACGTCGAGACAAAAGGCGCGGATTATGGCCGTTCCGGTTACGGCGAAGGCAAAAAGGTGATGGTGGAATTTGTTTCGGCAAACCCCACGGGGCCTATGCACATGGGCAACGCACGCGGCGGCGCGCTGGGCGACTGCCTGGCGGCAGTACTGGACGCCGCGGGCTACAATGTCTGGCGTGAGTTTTATGTAAACGACGCGGGCAACCAGATAGAAAAATTCGCGGTGTCGCTCGAGGCGCGTTATCTCCAGATATTCAAGGGCGAAGATAACGTCCCCTTCCCCGAGGACGGATACCAGGGCGCGGACATCAGAGAGCGCGCGCAGGAGTATGCCGACGCCTTCGGAGACAGTCTGCTTTCCCGCCCTTCGGAGGAACGCAGGAAGGCGCTTGTTGGCTTTGCGCTGCCGCGCAACATTGAAAAAATGCAGGCGGATATGAAAAAATACCGTATCACCTACGACAAATGGTTCTTTGAAAGCGAGCTGCATGAAAGCGGCGCGGTCGATGAAACAATTGGGATTTTAAAGAAAAACGGCATGGTGTACGAACAGGACGGCGCGCTGTGGTATAAAAACAAGGAGCTCCAGACAAAGCGCCTGCTTGCGCTGGGCAAAACACAGGAGGAAATCGATAAGCTTGAGCTCAAGGACGACGTTCTCGTACGCCAGAACGGCAACCCCACCTATTTTGCAGCCGATATCGCTTACCACCGCAATAAGCTCTTAGAGCGCGGCTTCGATTTTTGTATAGACGTATGGGGCGCGGACCATCACGGGCATGTCGCCCGCATGAAGGGCGCCATGGAAGCCATCGGCATTGACGGCGGCAGGCTCGACGTCGTACTGATGCAGCTTGTCAAGCTTGTGCGCGACGGCAAGCCCGTCAAGATGAGCAAGCGCACGGGAAAGTCAATCCAGCTTGCCGACCTGCTCGACGAGGTCCCGGTCGATGCGGCGCGCTTCTTTTTCAATATGCGCGAGGCAAACACCCAGATGGATTTCGACCTCGACCTTGCAGTCAAGCAGGATTCCCAAAACCCCGTGTATTACGTCCAATATGCGCATGCGCGCATTTGCAGCATCGTTAAGGCGCTTGCCGCGGACGGCGTTTCACAGCGCCGCTGCACGGATGAAGAGCTGCTGCTTTTAAACGCGCCGGAGGAAAGGGAGCTAATTCACCATCTCGCCGCGTTCACAGATGAAATCATTGCCGCGGCGCGCGATTACGACCCCACAAAAATCACACGCTACGTATTGCAGCTTGCTTCGCTGTTCCATAAATTCTATAATGCGTGCAGGGTCAAGGGAGACGATGAAAGCCTGACACAGGCAAGGCTCACCCTCTGCACCGCTGTACGCACAGTCATCCATAACGTGCTTGAGATGTTTAATATCACCGCCCCTGAAAGCATGTAACAAATATACTTGGAAGGCCGCCGGATATCCGGCGGCCTTTTTGCGTATGCGTTTCCCAATGGTTGATTTTGTCAAGGAAAGTTAACTGTAAATCCTTTGAATTCCCTTTATAAATCCATATAATGAAGAGAAAGGGGTGGTTATATGAAAGAACTCCATATCGCAGAAGCAATTTTAACGCGGCGAAGGGAAAAGGGCGTCACACAGGAAGAGCTTGCGGCATATATCGGCGTGTCGAAGGCGTCCGTGTCCAAATGGGAAACAGGGCAAAGCTATCCCGATATTACCTTTCTCCCCCAGCTTGCCGCCTATTTTAATATCAGTATCGACGAGCTCGTGGGCTACGAGCCGCAGATGACGACACAGGATATCCGCAAGCTGTACCGTAAGCTTTGCGGGGAATTTGCAAGCGAGCCGTTCGACCAGGTACTTGCAAAATGCCGCTGCATTATCAAAAAATATTACTCCTGCTTTCCTTTGCTGTTCCAGATGGCCATGCTGCTTATCAACTACAGCATAACAATTGCCGGACAGGAAAGGCAGGGGGAGCTGGTTAAAGAATGCCGCGCGCTTTTTATCCGGATTAAGGAGGAAAGCGGCGACGTCGAGCTGTGCCGGCAGGCCATCCACATGGAGGCCCTCTGCCAGATTTTGCTCAAGGAACCGGAACCGGTGCTCGGCCTGCTGGAAAACTCGACCGTCCCCATGCTTTCGCCGGAGCCGCTGCTTGCAAACGCATATATGCTGCTCGGCAAACCGGAAAAAGCAAAGGAAACCATGCAGATAAGCGCTTACCAGCATCTCATATCTTTAATAGACGGCGCGTCTGTTTTCTTTTCCTTGTACCTGGACGACCCGGACAAATTTGAGGAAATCGTCCACCGTACAATCGGGCTGTGCGATTTGTACCAGGTAGAGCGGCTCCATCCCACCATACTGCTATCTGTTGTCCTTACCGCGGCACAGGGCTACTGCGCGCTCGGAAAGACGGAGCAGGCAATCGGTATGCTGAAAAGGTACTGCTCCCTCGTTCAGGAGCTGCCTGCAAAGCTCGAGCTGCACGGAGACAGCTATTTTGACCTGCTCGGCAGTTGGTTTGAAAGCTTTGAGCTTGGTACGCTAATCCCGCGCGATGAAAAAACAGTGCGCAAAAGCATAACCGATGTGGTTGTACAAAATCCGGCGTTTGCCCCGCTTAAGCAGGACCCCCGTTTTCAAAGCATCCTGGATAAGCTCGGCTCCGCTGAAAAATGAGGTGTTTTTATGGAACAAATATTAACATACCTGCCGCTTTTGATTCCGGTACTAATCATCCAGCTTACTCTGGCGATTACGGCGCTCGTTCATGTAATACGCCATCCGCATTACCGGTTTGGCAGCAAGCCCGTGTGGATTGCCGTGGTGCTGTTTGTGCAGATAATCGGGCCGGTTTTATACTTTATCTTTGGCAAAGGGGAAGAAGAATGAATATCCTGACCATAGAAAATTTAAAAATGCGTTTTGGTGACTTTACCGTGCTCGACGGGCTTGGACTCAGCGTACCCGAACACTGTATTTACGGTTTTCTCGGGCAAAACGGCGCGGGCAAGACCACGGCCATGAAGCTGATACTCGGCCTGCTCAGGCCCAGCGGCGGAAAAATTACCATCTGCGGGGAACCCGTTACCTACGGGGAAACAAAAACCAACCGCATGGTCGGGTACCTGCCGGATGTCCCTGCCTTTTACGGGTATATGAGCGCTATGGAATACCTGGCTCTGTGCGGAAGGATTTCGGGGCTTGGCAGGGCGCAAACGCAGAAAAAAAGCCTTGAGCT
The DNA here is from genome assembly GCA_900540275.1 of uncultured Oscillospiraceae bacterium. GTDB lineage: Bacteria > Bacillota > Clostridia > Oscillospirales > Acutalibacteraceae > Scatavimonas. The sequence goes on from UQFO01000025.1 coordinate 20,454, forward strand.
TTTGGAGCTTGTGGGGCTTTCAAACAGAAAAAAGCGCATCGGCGGGTATTCCCGAGGTATGAAGCAGCGCCTTGGCATTGCGCAGGCGCTGCTGTCTTCCCCGCGGCTGCTAATTTGTGACGAACCGACGTCCGCGTTAGACCCGGTAGGAAGGAACGACGTGCTTTCTATCTTAGAGCGCGTCAGGGCTGAAACGACCGTGCTGTTTTCCACGCATATCCTTCCGGACGCCGAGCGCGTCTGTGACCGCGTCGCTATCCTGAACGGCGGGCGGCTGATATGCGACGGCACGCTATCAGAACTCAAATCTCATACGGCCGGGCATACGGTCATCATCGATTTTTATACGCCGGAGGATAAATCGCGTTTCTCCGCTGATGAAGCGGTACGCCCCCTCCTGCTCGGCGCGCGGGAGACAGAGTGCTCCCTCCGTTTAAAAACGGACGACCCGCGCGGTACACAGTCGCATATAATTGATGCGCTTTCTCGGCAAAACGTCCAGCCGCTAAGGCTTGAAACGCTTGAGCCGGCGCTAGAGGACCTTTTTATGGAGGCGGTAAAATGAACGGATTTGCGGCTTTTCTCAGAAAAGAATGGGTGGAAGCGCTGCGCTCCTACCGAATCCTGATTCTCGGCGCGGTGTTCCTCCTGCTAGGCATAATGAACCCCCTTTCCGCGAAATTCCTGCCCGAGCTTGTAAACGCGATGATGCCAGAGGGCATGACGATTGCGCTCGCGCAGCCGCAGGCGTTAGACTCCTATCTCCAGTTTTTTAAAAATGTCCCCCAAATTGGTTTAATCGTGCTTGTCGTCGTGTTCAGCGGCATGCTGCCGCGCGAGCTGCAAAACGGAACGCTTGTAAACCTGCTGACTAAGGGGCTTACGCGTTCAAGCGTGGCGCTTGCAAAGCTTTTATGCTCTATTTTGCTTTGGAGCGGCGCTTACCTTCTGTGCTTTGGCGTGACCTATGGTTATACCGTGTTTCTTTTTCCGGGGGAGCGCGTTACAGGCTTAGGCTTAGCGGCGCTGTGCCTTTGGCTGTTCGGCGTTTTGCTTTTATCGGTTGCCTTTCTCGGCGGCGTGCTGTTTAAAAACAGCTATGGCAGCCTGCTCCTTACCGCTGGCTTTACCGGCGCGCTTTTCCTTCTGAATATTTTGCCGCAGGCGCAGAGGGTTAATCCCGTAATGCTTGCATCGGGCTGTGCGGCGCTCTTAAACGCGGGAGCTCCCCCGGGCGATTTCACTCTCCCGATTGTCTTCGCGGCGGGAGGAACCGTCCTATTTACAGTACTGAGCGTGCTGCTGTTCCGTAAAAAAAGGATTTGACGGCGCATTTCATAGTGGATGCCGTTAACAACATAAAAAATAAAGGCCGCGCCTTCCCTCAAAGGGAAAGGCGCGGCCTTGTCCATCCACATAATTCTATATTTATTATACCAGAAACAAACTTAGGCAGAATTTTTTGTGAAATTTTTTCATCACTACCATATCCTCTTTCAGCAAAGGTAAAACCGGCGGGAAATATCCCGCCGGTTCATTGCATTCCAACTTACTGTTTTATTTGAGATAGGTGCCGTTTGTTCCAATCTTGCCGTCGATTCCCGTAAAGCCGTTAGAAGAGAGTACGTAAACCCTCATGTTGCCCTTACCGGAGGCAGGGATGGAAAGCTTGCCGTCCGTTACGTTCTTTACGTCGCCCGTTACGGCGTCGATGTACTTACCGTTGGGGATATTCGTAAAGTTCGCGGCGCCTGTTACGCTTACGCAAGCGAAGCTGTCCACACCGTCGCCTGTATAGCGGCGCTTGAACGCCATGTCGCCCGTTACATTGTCGGTCGAATACTGGCCCTTCTGGAGCGCGGGGATTGCGCGCCTGATTTTATTGAGCCTCTGCACATGCTTTGCAAGCGGGTAGTTGAGCGTGTCGGCTACCGTACCGCTTGCTGTGTATTCGCTGAAGTCGGTTGCAGAAACGTCGCCCTCCAGATAATCACCGAAGTAGGCGCGTCCCGTAGTGGAAAGCGGCGCGTTCGGGCCGACGTCTATGACCTGGCCCTTCTGGAACTCAACCTCGCCGCCGTAATAGAGGCAGGGGATTCCGCGGAAGGTGAACATCAGGTTCATGTTCTCAGCCCAAGTCTGCGTACCGCCCGTAAAGCGGTTTTTCTGGTCAGCGTCCGGCGCGTAGTCGTGGGACTCTACATAAACGACATTCCAGGTGGAGTCGTTGAAGTACTTGTCGCCGGCCTTTGCGATGTTGAAGGCGCTCTGCGCATTGTCGAAGCTCCAGTGCATCTGGAAATCGATAACGCCCATGCCGGAGGATTTGCTGTAGTCCGGCGCATGGTAATTGTTGCCCTTCAAAAACGCGTTGTCGCTTGTAGGCTGCTTGTTGACATTGTCATATTCCTGCCAGTGCTTGAGCGTCAAATCCATATTTTTGCTGACGTTCTCCGGCGTATTTTCCCAGTTCCACTGGCTCGTGTAGGAGCTGTCCGGCTCGTCCCAGGTGTAGAACTGGACCGATTCACTCGCGTGGTCGCGGTACCAGACCTGCGTATAACGGCAGCAGACCTCGCCGAACATGTAGAAATTCTTTCCGCCGATTGCATTTAACTGGTCGGCAAACATCGTGTTCATGGAAAGGCGCGGGATATGCCGTAGGGTATCGACACGGAATGCGTCGACGCCCATGCTGATATAGTTGCCGTAAACGTCTACCAGGTGGCTCGCAACGTCCGGGTTCTCTGTGTTGAGGTCAACGCAGTCGCCCGCGATTTGGCAGTATTTGCAGGACCAGTCGTCCCAGTTGAGGCTCTGCCAGTAGCCGTTGTGATAGTAGTTGTGGGGGTTATAGGTATCGCTTGTGGATACCTTATCCATATTGCCGATATCGCCGTTGGGGTTAACCGGGTCGTTCTGGGAGTTTGTTTTTAATTGCTTCATGCGGTCGAGACGCGTGCTGTACTGGACGGCCGGCGTCTGGGAATAGTATTCCTCCGCTGTGCCCAGCCCGCTTTCAGGAAGCGGAATCATCGAGGTTTCGATGCTCTCCAAATCCTTGAGCGTGGTGTACTGCTTTTCAAACAGCGGCGCGAAATAAGCCTCGCCGAAATTGCCTGTGTGCTGCCACACGACGTCCTGTACAATCTTCATGCCCTTTTCATGCACCGCGTCGATTAGG
>UQFO01000026.1 GCA_900540275.1 uncultured Oscillospiraceae bacterium
CCGACGAAAAGGGTTTACAAAAGGGAAAAACAGCGGATTGTTTTTCCCTTTTGATGGAGCATAGAAGTTTTATGAAAAAATCCAAGAAGCAGTATGCTTCATAAAAAGAAACGGCACGTTTCAAATAAAAAGAGAGAAGCAGGATGCTTCAAAAAAACAAGAAGCAGCATACTTTAAAAAGGAATAGGAAGCAGGCTGTTTCAAGAAAAAGCGCGGATTTATTAAAATCCGCAAAAAAAGCAGCGCACCGGGTTCCGGTGCGCTGCTGCAATATAGAAGGGAGGTAGAAAACTGAAAACTGAATTTATGCGGATTACTCTTCGCCGTAATAAGCCTTGGTGTAGATTTCCTTAATCTCGCTGATGAGCGGGTAGCGCGGGTTCGCTGTTGTGCACTGGTCCTCGTGCGCGCGCTCAGCAAGGGACTGGAGCGTATCGAAGAATACCTTCTCGTCGACGCCCTGGTTCTTGATACCAAACTCAATGCCGACCTCGTTGGTCAAATCCCTGATTGCCTTAATCAGGTTCTTCACGCTTTCTTCTGTCGTCTTGCCGCCTACGCCAATCATCTTGGCAATCTTGGCAAACTTTTCGTCCGCGATGAACTTCTCGTATTTCGGGAAGGTCGCAAACTTTGTGGGCTTCTGCGCGTTATACTGGCAAACATAGGGGAGAAGCAGCGCGTTTGCAAGGCCATGCGGGATGTGGTACTCGCCGCCGAGCTTATGCGCCATGGAGTGGTTGAGCCCGAGGAACGCGTTTGTAAACGCCATACCGGCAATACAGGAAGCATTGTGCATCTTCTCTCTTGCCTCAAGGTCAGTCGCGCCGTTCTTGTAGGCTCTCGGCAGATAGGTGAATACCATATCGATTGCCTGGAGCGCAAGGCCGTCGGTGTAGTCGCTCGCCATAACGGAGACATAAGCCTCAATCGCGTGCGTCAAGACGTCAAGGCCGGTGAAAGCGGTTGCGGACTTCGGCAGGGAGGTGACGAACTGCGGGTCGATGATTGCAACGCTCGGGGTGAGCGCGTAATCGGCCAGCGGGTACTTGATGTTGCCGTTCTTCCTGTCCGTAATGACAGAGAAGCTCGTAACCTCAGAACCGGTACCGGAGGTCGTCGGGATACAAACCATCTGTGCCTTTTCGCCGAGCCTCGGGAACTTGTAGGCACGCTTCCTGATATCCATGAACTTCTGCTTGAGGCCGTCGAACGTGGTGTCGGGATGCTCATAGAACAGCCACATGCCCTTGGCCGCGTCCATTGCGCTGCCGCCGCCGAGCGCGATGATGACGTCCGGCTGGAAGGTGCGCATTGCCTCAACGCCGCGCATGATTGTCTCTACATCCGGATCGGGCTCTACGTCGCTGTAAATCTCAGCGTGGCAGTACTGCTCCCTCTTGCGCAGGTAGTAAAGGATTTTATCGACGTTGCCGAGCTGGACCATGGTCGGGTCGGTAACGATGAACGCACGCTCAATGCCTTCCATCTTCTCAAGGTACTGGATGGAATCATACTCAAAGTAAATCTTCGGCGGAACTTTAAACCACTGCATATTAACTCTCCTCTTGGCAATACGCTTCTTGTTAATCAGGTTAACGCTCGAAACGTTGGATGTCGTCGAGTTGTGGCCGTAGGAGCCGCAGCCCAGCGTGAGCGACGGCGTGTTCGTGTTGTAAATATCGCCGATAGCGCCCTGCGAGGACGGAGAGTTGGAGATTACACGGCCGACGCGCATCGCCTCGCCGTAAGCCTGGATAATTTCCGCGTTTGTGCTGTGGATAACAGCGGAGTGGCCGAGGCCGCCCATTTCAAGCATATCGTTGGCATACTGGAAGCCCTGCTCGGTGCTGTCCACAATAAAGTAAGCGAGCACAGGGGAGAGTTTTTCCCTGGAAAGCGGATATTCCGGGCCGACCTTCGGGAGCTTCGCGATAAGAATCTTCGTCTTGTCGGGAACCTTTACGCCCGCCTGCTCGGCAATCCATGCCGCCGGCTTGCCGACGATAACCGGGTTGACCGCCTGCTTTTCCGGGTTGATAACGTAATTCGAGACCTTCTCTGTTTCTTCCTTGTTGAGGAAGTAGCAGTTGTTGTCCTTCATAATCCTTTCAAAATCCTTCGCGATTTCCTTATCGACGATAACAGCCTGCTCAGAGGCGCAAATCATGCCGTTATCGAACGTTTTGGAGAGCATCAGGTCTGTGCAGGCCCTCTCGAGGTTCGCGCTCTTTTCAATGTAGCAGGGCACGTTGCCCGGGCCAACGCCAAGCGCCGGCTTACCGGTCGAATACGCCGCCTTGACCATGCCGGAGCCGCCTGTCGCAAGGACCATTGCAACGCCCGGATGGTTCATCAGGTAATTGGTTGCCTCGATGGAGGGCGTTTCAATCCACTGGATGCAGTTTTCAGGAGCGCCCGCCTTGACAGCCGCGTCCCTTACAACCTTAGCCGCCGCGATGGAACACTGCTGCGCGCTCGGATGGAAGCCGAAGATAATCGGGTTCCTGCCCTTTGCGCAAATCATGGATTTAAACATGGTGGTCGAAGTGGGGTTCGTTACGGGCGTTACGCCGCAGACGATGCCGACAGGCTCCGCGACCTCCACATAGCCTTCCATTTCGTTTTCTTCCACAATACCGACGGTCTTCGCGTATTTAATGGAATGCCAGATATATTCGGTAGCGAACATGTTCTTGATGATTTTGTCTTCGAGCACGCCTCTTCCTGTTTCCTCATAGGCGAGCTTCGCAAGCGGCATATGCTGGTCGAGGCCCGCAAGAGCCATCGCCTTTACGATTGCGTCAACCTGCTCCTGGTCGAGCTTCATATACTCCTCCAGGGCCTGCTGCGCCTTCGCAACATAACCGTCAATCGTTTCGGCTACATTGTTCTGCTGCGGTTTTTCTTGTGCTTTTGCCATTTTCAGTTACCTCCTGTTTTCTAAGACTTGTTAAAAGATTAACAATCTCATTGACCCTAGTATACCATTGGGCTTATGGATTGTCAATAAATTAACAAACTTTTTTACGGTTTGGCTTATAAAAAATCCGGCGCGTTTTTTCGAATTTTTTGTACAAAAAATTCGCCGGAAAATCTAACGGTTATTATGCCCGCATTAAGGCTCAATATTTGCCTGCTGCTGCGCCGCGTTGATGCGGTAGCAGAGCGTCATCAGGCTGTCTGACATATGGACGTTCTCGACGATTACGTCGTCGTAAGCGACTGATAGGTCGTAATGGCTGAAATTCCAGTAGTTCTTGATTCCGGACGCGTACAGGATTTTCGCAATCGGCTCAACCGAGCTTTTCGGTACGCAGAGGATTGCGACCTCCGGGCGGAACAGCTCACAGAACTGCTCCAGGTTTTTTATATCTCCGACGAGTACCTCGCGGATTTCCTGGCCTATGAGTGTTTTGTCGCGGTCGAAAATGCCAATCAGCTCAAACCCGCGCGTCTCAAAAGACATATGCGTCGCTACAGCGCGCCCAAGGTTGCCCGCGCCGATAAGCACCGTCTTATGACGGCCCTGCAGGCCGAGTATATTTTCAATCTCGTCATAAAGCTGTTCCACGCTGTAGCCGTAGCCCTGCTGGCCGAAGCCGCCGAAGCAGTTGAAATCCTGCCGCACTTGGGACGCGGTAAGCTTCATCCGGTCTGCCAGCTCCTTGGATGAAATGCGCATGATGCCCTGCATTTTAAGCTCTGACAAAAAGCGGTAATAGCGCGGCAGGCGGCGGACGACCGACATCGAAATGTTTTCCCTTTTGCTCATAATCTTTTCCTTCTTCCTGCATCTTTTTCCTGCAGCCATTCTAAAAACAGCTCAATCAAACTGCCTTGAGAATATCCGCAAGTATTTTATGCCGCTTCAGCCGGACGGGAAAACCGTCCGGCTGAATTAAGACAATATTACATCATGGAGGAAAGCCTGACGCCGATTTCCTTCAGGAACGTTTCCGTATCGACCTTCTTTTTATTGCTGAGAGAGGAAAGCAGGTACAAATCGCCCGTCATTACGCCGTCCTCAATCGTCTGGACCGTCGCCGCCTCCAGTTTATCGGCAAACGCGCAGAGCTCCGGCGTTTTATCGAGCTCGCCGCGCTTACGAAGCGCGCCGCTCCACGCAAACAGCGTAGCGACGCTGTTTGTGGAGGTCTGCTCGCCCTTCAAATACTTATAGTAGTGGCGCTGCACAGTCCCGTGCGCCGCCTCGTACTCGTATACGCCGTCAGGGGAGACGAGCACGCTCGTCATCATCGCGAGGCTGCCGAACGCGGTGGCTACCATGTCGGACATGACGTCGCCGTCGTAGTTCTTGCAGGCCCAGATATAGCCGCCCTCACTGCGGACGACACGCGCGACCGCGTCGTCAATCAGTGTATAGAAATATTCAATCCCGGCTTTTTCAAATTTTTCTTTATATTCATTTTCAAAAATTTCGTTGAATATATCCTTAAAACGGTGGTCGTACTTCTTGCTGATGGTATCCTTTGTCGCAAACCATACGTCCTGGTGTACGTCGAGCGCGTAGTTAAAGCAGGAACGCGCAAAGCTGCCAATGCTCTTGTCGAGATTGTGCATGCCCTGGATAACGCCGTCTCCGTCGAACGTATGGATGAGCTGGCGCTGCTCCGTGCCGTCGGGCGCTGTAACGCAGAGCTCCGCCTTGCTGCCGCCCTTAACCGCCATCTCCGTGTTCTTGTATACGTCGCCGTACGCGTGACGCGCAATACAGATTGGCTTTTTCCAGGTGGGGATAAACGGGGTGATGCCCTTGACGACTATCGGCGTCCTGAAAACCGTGCCGTCGAGAATCGCGCGGATGGTACCGTTGGGGGACTTCCACATTTCCTTCAGGCCGTACTCCTTGACGCGCTCGGCGTTCGGCGTAATGGTCGCGCACTTGACGGCCACGCCGTACTTTTTCGTCGCCTGCGCGCTGTCGAAGGTAACCTGGTCGTTTGTCTCGTTGCGGTGCTTAAGCCCCAAATCGTAATATTCCGTGTTCAAATCGATGTAAGGGGTAAGAAGGATATCCTTAATCATCTGCCAGATGACCCTTGTCATCTCGTCCCCGTCCATTTCGACCAGAGGGGTTTTCATTTGGATTTTGTCTGCCAATGGAATCACTCCTGTTTCTATTGATTTCCTGTCCCGATGCAGCCGGGTCAACCGGCATTTTCTAAGCCCGCCGGTTTTTTATTATGTATCCCGCCCGGAAAGGGCGGTTTTAAAATCAGGCGTTTTCTTTCGTGTAGTTTAACAGGCCGCCGGCTGAGATAATCGCTTTCGTCCTGTCGGTCAGCTCGCATTTTGCCGTGATTTTGCCGCCGGTCGTCTTGTTTTCAATTATAATATCGCGGCCCTGCTGAATACAAGCCTTCACGTCCGGCATGGAAAGCAGGTCGCCCTGTGAAATTTTATCGTAATCCGCTTCGTTTGCAAAGGTCAGCGGCAAGATACCGGCGTTGATGAGGTTGCTGCGGTGGATACGTGCAAAGCTTTTGACCAGCACCGCCTTTACGCCGAGATATAAGGGCGCGAGCGCCGCGTGCTCCCTTGACGAGCCCTGTCCGTAGTTCGCGCCGCCTACGATGACGCTCTGCTTCATTTCCTGCGCGCGCTTCGGGAATTCCTTGTCGCACACGGTAAAGCAGTGCTGCGAAATCGCGGGGATATTCGAGCGCAGCGGAAGAATCTTCGCGCCCGCCGGCATGATGTGGTCGGTTGTTATGTTGTCGCCCACCTTCAAGGCACAAGGTGCCTCAATTCTTTCCTCAAGCGGCTTCGTCGTGGGGAAGGGCTTGATGTTCGGTCCGCGCAGGACCTCTACGCTGTCCATCTCTTCCTCTAGCGCGGGCGGCGTTACCATGTTGTCGTTGATGAGGAACGCCTCGGGCAGGTCTATTTTTACCTCTTCGCCCAGTGTGCACGGGTCGGTAAATACGCCGGTAAGTGCGCTTGCCGCCGCCGTTTCAGGGCTGACAAGGTAAATCTGGCCGTCCGCCGTACCGGAGCGCCCTTCAAAATTGCGGTTGAAGGTACGCAGAGAGATACCCTTGGAATTCGGCGACTGTCCCATACCGATGCACGGGCCGCACGCACATTCCAGAATCCTTGCGCCTGCGGCAATCAAATCGCCGAGCGCGCCGTTTAAGGCAAGCATGTTGTAAACCTGCTTGGAACCGGGCGCGATGGAAAGGCTTACATCCTCGTGCACGGTCTTTCCTTTTAATATAGCGGCAACACGCATCAGGTCAAGGTAAGAGGAGTTCGTACAGGAGCCGATACATACCTGGTCGACCTTCTGCGGGCCGATTTCTTCAATCGTTTTTATATTGTCGGGGCTGTGCGGGCAAGCCGCCATCGGTTTGAGGGAAGAGAGGTCGATATCGATTACCTCGTCATATACGGCGTCGCTGTCCGGCTGGAGCTCGCACCAGTCCTCTTCGCGTCCCTGTGCCTTCAAGAAGGCCTTTGTAATTTCGTCGGAAGGGAAAATAGAGGCCGTTGCGCCGAGCTCCGCGCCCATATTCGTGATGGTCGCGCGCTCAGGCACGCTCAGGCCCTTTACGCCGTCTCCGCCGTATTCGACGATTTTACCCACACCGCCCTTAACGGACATGATGCGCAGCACTTCCAATATAACGTCCTTTGCGGAAACCCACGGCTGTAATTTGCCGGTAAGGTTTACACGCACCATTTTCGGCATGGTGATATAGTAAGCGCCGCCGCCCATAGCGACCGCGACGTCCAGGCCGCCCGCGCCCATAGCCAGCATCCCGATGCCGCCGCCCGTGGGGGTGTGGCTGTCGGAGCCAATGAGCGTTTTGCCCGGCTTGCCGAAGCGCTCTAAATGCACCTGGTGGCAGATGCCGTTTCCGGGGCGGGAAAAGTAAATGCCGTGCTTTTTGGCGATCGACTGGATAAAGCGGTGGTCGTCAGCGTTTTCAAAGCCTGTCTGGAGCGTATTGTGGTCGATATATGCGACGCTTTTTTCCGTCTTGACCCTTGGAACACCCATGGCCTCAAACTCAAGATATGCCATGGTTCCGGTCGCGTCCTGCGTGAGGGTCTGGTCGATTTTCAGGCCGATATCGCTGCCGACGGTCATATCGCCGCTGAGCAGGTGTTCTTTGATTATCTTTTGTGCAAGAGTGTAGCCCAAGATAATCTCCTCCTTCTTTTTCAATTCGTAACAGGTGGGAAGCGCAGGCTTACAGGCTCCCACGTTAATAATTTAACACGTTATATTATCCACTAATTTATGAAAAAAGTCAATCTTTTGCAGGAATTAAACGGGTTTGATGCAAAAAGTTCATAAAATTTTAAATAATGAAAGTTTTCTAAACAGGAATTTTTATAGCTTCAATTTAAAGCTGCAATATTAAAAATTCATTAAATAATTTGATTAATAAAGAAAAATATAGTAAAATAAATAAAAGCTTTCGAGAGGAGGAAGACCAATGTCCAATTGTTTATTGAACTGATAAAAAGCAGGAAAGGAAGTATTCATGTGAGAAAGAAAAGAATATCGATACTTTTAGCTTTGCTACTATTGTGGTTAGTAGCCTTTTGTCCTTCTGTCACAGCGTTACAGGTGTATAAAAATGGCAATGAAAAGAAGATTGACTCGTTTTTGCTGCAAAAGCTTACAGCGGCAAAGGAGTCAGAAAAGTTTAACGTGTCTGTATGGGTAAGGGATATTAACGGCGAAACAATGACATCTGCAGTGGAACAATGCATCAAAAAAGAAGTAAAAAACGAAGATAAAAAGGCTAAATTATTAAAATACATGGAGCAACAGGATTTAGCAGTTGATAACGCAAAAACACTAAGCCTTATGACCGAGTTAGAGCAAATGGAGCAGGCGTCTCTTGGGCTTTCATCAGATGATTATCAATATTTGGTAGAGACACAGCGTACAGTTTCATCCAGCCTCTACCAAAAACAAAATATGGATATTTTTGACGCGCTGTTTCCAAAAGAAAAACAAGAATTGTTTCGCGCTTCTGCCGCTGAACAGCCTGAAATTCTCTATACATGCCAGTATGCGCCCAATATAGATATAACGCTTACGAAAGTGCAGATTTATAATATTGTCGCTTCAAATGATGTGGAAGCTGTATTTTATCTTCCTGCAGATGAAAATTATTATTTAGAATCCCAACTGGAGCAAATAGAAATCAATGAACAGCAGAATGTATCGCTTCCTGACAGTTCAATACCAGTTGTGTGGCAAAAAATTACAGGAATAGAATATATGCGCGATGTTCTGGGAAAATGGTTCTGGTATTAAGATAGGACAGGTTGAAGCTGGGGTGTTAAATGATGATTTATTATCGTTCCAATATGCTAAAGAAAACAATAAAATACATATTTTAAATGGAACAGCTACAGACCATCCTTCATATGTTGCCAGTATTATGATAGGCAAAACTCAAAATTATACTGGAATTGTCCCTGAAGCAGAGCTATATGCTTCATCCAATCAAGGACAAGGTTATAAACAGGCGATAGAAACCCTTCTGAGTGAAGGGGTAAACGTAATTAATGCTAGTGCATATTTTGAATACAAATATGTTGGTGTGATAAATGATAATTACCCAACTGGAAATGATCATTATTTTAATCAGTACAGAGACATTACAAAATGGATTGATCATATTAGTGTTGATCATCATGTCGCAATAGTAATTTCTTCGGGAAACCTTGACCCAGCAGGCGTCGCTTGCGGTGGAATGGCTTATAATGCGATTACAGTGGGAAATTTAGACGACAAGAAAACAGAATCGCTATTAGATGATACATTAGCAAGTACTTCATCATATTGTGCAGACGAAAGCAAGCCTTATAAGCCTGATCTTATCGCTCCAGGCTCTTGTGTTACAACATCTGCAGCTCCTAGTATGGCAGGAGGCGGAACAAGTGCTGCTGCACCTGTCGTAACGGGTGCTATCGCGCAACTGATGCAGGCGCAGCCTTTTTTGAAAACGAATCCGGAGCTTGTCAAGGCGCTTTTGCTGTGCGGCGCGACGGAAATGTCGGCATATTCTTCTATAACTTCCAACACACCTGCGATGACACGCCAGTGCGGAGCCGGAATGTTAAACGTCTACAATTCCTTTACTGCGCTATCTTCGAGCAGCTACCCAAAGTATGCGACCGGTTCTTTTGTGCATAGCGAATTCGGCCCCGTGACAAAAAATTTACTCGTGACAAAATCAAATGTACCTTTGAATATCGCGCTTACTTGGACGAAAACAACTTCTTTTAACAGTATAAGCGATCATTTTGCGGACGTCAATTTGAGCGGGGCGCCCCTTTCCTTTCTTAAGCTAGAGGTTACGGCGCCTGATGGTACGGTGTACACATCATTTAATGTTACAGGCAATGTGCAGCGTATTTCCATTCCACCAACAAACGTACAAAACGGTACCTACCATATCAAGGTGAGCAGGAACGGCCCGTCCGGCCATACGGCCTATTTTGCCATTACGGCACTGAATGGAGATGTTATGTCATGATAAAAAGAGTAATTTCGCTGTTTTTAACCGTGCTGTTCATACCGGCGGTATTTGCAATTTCTGCAAATGCGCAGGAGGCGACTGCGGAAGAATATAAAGCCGTATTTGAACAGTGCCTGATCGACCGGTACGGTTATACACGGAAAGCGATAGACGCGTATGGGGGACAGTATCTGTTTTCCTCTTATGGTGAAACAAACGGATATGCCGTTTGCCTTGCCGCTCTTGAACCTACACCAATGGAAATGACGGCGCAAATCGGGAACTATAAATTTTTTAACCGGTCACTTTATACCCCGGACCAACTGGGTATTTTCCTGATTCAGGGGCAGGAGGCTGTTCCGCTTTGGGAGGCGTATCAAACGGGAATTGTAACAAATATAAAAGAAATTGCCGAAATGTTTCCCGTGCAAAACGGCTACGGCCTAGAGGCGCGCCCGCTTGGGGATACGGACTTGGACGGAGAGCTTATGCTTACCGATGTCTTAACCATGCAGAAGGTGCTTGCGCAGATTTTAAAGATGGAAAATCTGTATTTGGGCAGCGAAAACGAGTTTTATGTCAAGGAGCTTTGCGACCTGAACCATGACGGAAAGCTCACGCTGGTGGACGTATTGCTTGCACAGCGGATTTTGGCGGGTGAACAGCTTCCGTGGACGTGGTTGCCCATTCAGGAGGGTTAGAATAACAATTGAAATAAGAAAACGGCGTGCCATGATTTGGCACGCCGTTTTTTATACTACATTTAAAGATAGCTTTGCAGGATTCCGCGGTAAGCGTCAACTGGCTTAAAGCCAACCTCGCGGTTTACCTCCTGCCCGTCTTTGAAAATGACGACAGTCGGGATGCTCATAACGCCAAACTGTTTGGCAAGGCCCTTTTCCTGGTCGACGTCTACCTTGGCGACGACCGCCTTGCCTTCAAATTCATTGGCGAGAGATTCAATCACGGGCGCGAGCATTTTACACGGTCCGCACCAGGTAGCCCAAAAGTCAACGACTACAAGCTTGTTTTCACTTATCATGGAATCGAAATCCGATTCCGTGGGATGCATAATATTATCAGACATAACAAATCCTCCTTATTCCTTTTCCTTATCGTTTCCGCTTTTTTGCCTTTTATGATAACTGTCAGCCGCCGAAGCCTGTGATTTCTATGCTGTCGATAATAATATCCTTTTCCGGCTTGCTGTTGTCGTCGACCTTTACCGCGGCAATTTTATCTACAATGTCCATGCCATCGTAAACCTGTGCAAAGACCGTATGGCCGCGGTCGATTGCGTTGAACGCGCCGTCGAGCGTCGGGTTTCCGCCGTTGTCCGCATAAAGCTTTTTTACATCGTCCGGCACCTCGTCGGTATCAAGGCAGGCGATATAATTGATATTTTGTATAAAGGACTGCAGCGCGCCGGAGGCGATATACTGGGAAAGCATTTGGTGGACCTGCTTCCATTGGCTTTCGAGCGTTTCCCAGCCCTCAAAGCTGTCCTTCGGCTTCTGGTTGATAAAGAACTGGCTGCCGTTTGTGTCGGCGCCGCTGTTTGCCATCGCGACCGAGCCTCTCAGGTTGAATAGCTTGTCCGAAAATTCATCTTCAAATTTATCCCCGTAAATGCTCACTCCGCCGGTGCCGTTGCCCTTGGGGTCGCCGCCCTGAATCATAAAGTCTTCAATGACCCTGTGGAATTTCAGGCCGTCGTAATAGCCGTCCTTTGCGTGCTGAATAAAGTTTTCCACCGTCTTAGGCGCTGCCTCCGGGAAGAAGCGCAGGGAAATATCGCCCATGCTCGTATGCATAATCGCCACCTGCTCGCCCTTTTCCGGCTGTTCAAGCTGGTAGCCCGCCTTGTGCTCCTCGTCGTGATAAATATTCCGCTCGATGCCGATATCGTTAAAATCGACGAGCGCGACGTTCGCGGAAGAGGTGCCGGAGCCAGCCGTCTGTGTGTTTGAGGACGCGCCGTTATCCCCGCACCCCGTAAGCAGCATGATGGAAGACATCGCAAGCACGAGCGCCGCGCAGATGCCCTTTATCAAAATCTTATTTTTCATTTTTCAGCTTCCTTTCAAATGTCTTATCTATTATTTTATTATATTGTCCCCCGCAATGCAAGCAATGTTTATTCATAATTTTCCATCGGGAAAATCAAATGCCCTTTTTGGGCACAGCCCGATATTTCTCTGGTATATTCTCCACTTTTGCCGGCATATAATGTTTTAGCCGCTACAAAGAATACGGGAGGAAAGAAAATGATAGAATTTTATCCTGAGGGACGGCTGATAGAAACGGCCGATAATTTAAACGCATGCAAATCACAGGCGCACTTAAACGAAGCGTACAGCGAGGGCAAAATCCTGGAAGCCAGAGCGGTCATCTGCGATTCTTCCCATAACCTGATCGTCGACTTGGGGTGTATGAAGGGGATTATCCCGCGCGAAGAAGGCGCGGTCGGTATACGTGAAGGAACAATGCGCGATATTGCGGTCATTTCGCGTGTGAACAGGCCGGTCTGTTTTGTTATTACCGGATTTGAACGTGACGAAAACGGCAGCCTGACAGCCGTTCTGTCGCGCAGGCAGGCGCAGGAGCGCTGTATTGAGCAATATATCAGCAGGCTTGTCCCGGGCGACGTGATAGACGCACGCGTCACCCATCTGGAAACGTTCGGCGCGTTTGCCGATATTGGCTGCGGCGTCGTTTCGTTGATGCCAATCGATACGATATCCGTCTCCCGTATCGAGCATCCTGCTGAACGGTTCGCTGTCGGTATGGATATCAGGGCAGTTGTAAAAACTGTTGAAAAGGGGCGTATCAGCCTTTCGCATAAGGAGCTGCTCGGCACCTGGGAAGAGAACGCGCAGCAGTTCAAGCCCGGTGAAACGGTCGCGGGTATCATACGTTCTGTAGAGGATTACGGCGCCTTCGTGGAGCTTACGCCAAACCTCGCGGGGCTTGCGGAAACAAAAGAGGGTATCCGTTCCGGACAGCAGGCAAGCGTATACATAAAGAACATCATCCCTGCGCGTATGAAAATCAAGCTAATCGTCATCGACACCTTTGAATACGAGTACAAACCGGCGCCGCCGAAATATTTTTATGACGGCGCGCATGTCGACCGTTTCCTGTATTCTCCAAAAGAATCGGATAAGGTGATTGAAAGCTTATTTCAGCCCACGGCGCAGACGGAATAAAAAACATCCCGAAACCGTTTTCTCCGGTTTCGGGATGTTTTTTATAATCGTTTATTCTTCGTTTGGGGCGGAAATTCCATCCAGAAGCTCCCGCGCCATTTTATACTCCTCCTGATTTACAAGGATATCCGTCCCGAAAATGTTGGAACCCATCAGGATACGCATGTAATTGCCGCTCTCCCTGTCGCGCGTGAGAAAGGGCACGCCGTTTTCCTTTAAAAGGCAGCGGATAATCCCAAGCTCGCAGTCGTCCCTTGCTGTTGTGAGCAGTACAGGGGCTGACGGCTGCCTGTCTTCCCTTTTTCCTTCAAACATATCGCGCCCTCCTTCTTAAGAACTATTGCTTTCTTTATAGAGAGCATACCATACCGGGTACGGATTTTCAATGATTGGTGATAAATATCAACCAATCGAACGAATTTTCTAAAAACAATTGACACCTGAATCGGCAGGCCCTATAATCAAAACAGATGTTCTGTATAAAACGGGGGATTTTAAAATGGAAAATTACCTGCTCGCCGTATGTACCGCGCTGCTTTGTATTGCGGTAGTCCTGCTTATCATATTACTGCGCGGCTCTAAAAAAAGAGGGGAAACGGGCCGGCTAGACGGGCTTCTTCAGGATTTGGAGCGCCAGAACAGCCTGCTGCGCCAGGAGCTGACCGCGATGACGCAGGGGTCGGTTCATGCGCTCGGCAATATGATTTCGGAAAACCAGCGGGTATCCGACGAGCATCAGGTGCAGCGTTTGAGCCAGCTGGAAAGCCGGTTTACAACCTTTTCGCTTGAAAACGAGCAAAAGCTCGACCTAATCCGCAGCTCGGTGGAAAAGCGGTTGAGTTATATCCAGGAGGATAACAATAAACAGCTTGAAAAGATGCGCCAAACGGTGGACGAAAAGCTCCAAAAAACACTGGAGGATAAAATGACCCGTTCCTTTGCGCTCGTCAGCGACCGGCTGGAGCAGGTATATAAGGGCTTGGGCGAAATGCAGAGCCTTGCAAACGGCGTGGGGGATTTGAAAAAAGTCCTTTCCAATGTAAAGACGCGCGGCGTACTGGGTGAGATACAGCTCGGCTCTATTTTAAAGGAAATCCTGGCCCCGGGGCAGTATGAGGAAAATGCGGTCACCAAAAAGGGCAGCCGTCAGTTTGTAGAGTTTGCGGTGAAGCTTCCGGCGGAGGACGATGGGTTTATTTACCTGCCAATCGATTCCAAATTCCCGGGCGACACCTACGCTTCGCTGCTCGACGCACAGGAAAACGGCTCGAAAGAGGAAATCCAGTCCGCGGTAAAAAATTTAATCCAGACGTTAAAAAATGAGGCGAAGGATATTCGTGACAAATACATAGACCCGCCGAATACGACAGAGTTCGCGGTGATGTTCCTGCCGTTCGAAGGGCTGTACGCCGAGGCGGTAAGCCGCGGGCTGATTGAAACGCTGCAAAGGGAATACAAAGTGAATATCGCCGGGCCGAGCACAATGGCGGCCCTGTTAAACAGCCTGCAGATGGGCTTTAAAACCCTCGCCGTCCAGAAGCGCAGCGCAGAGGTGTGGAACGTATTGGGTGCGGTCAAAACGGAATTTGATAAATTCGCGGAAATTTTAACGCTTACACAGCAGCGGCTCGACCAGGCTAATTCTGAGCTGGATAAGCTCGTCGGCGTGCGTACGCGCCAGATTCAGAAAAAGCTTTCCGGCGTATCGAAGCTTTCGGAGGACGAAGCGCTTCTTCTGGAGGACGCGGAGGATTAAAACAAAATAATTGCATGAACCCCCGGGACTACGGCAATACTTACAGAGAAGTAAGAGCGTTGTCAGGGGGATTTTTTTATGCAATACAACAAGGTGGAAATCTGCGGGGTCAACACTTCTAAGCTCAAGGTGTTAAAAGAAGCGGAAAAGAGGGAGCTGCTGGAAAAAATAAAAAACGGAACCCCGAAGGAACGCGCAAAGGCGCGCGAGGAAATGATAAGCGGCAACCTGCGCTTGGTGCTCAGCGTAATACAGCGTTTTACAAACCGCGGTGAAAACCCGGACGATTTGTTCCAGGTGGGCTGCATTGGGCTGATTAAGGCAATCGATAATTTCGACTGTACCTTGAAGGTGCGCTTTTCCACGTACGGCGTGCCGATGATTATCGGCGAAATCAGGCGCTACCTGCGCGACAACAATTCCATACGCGTCAGCCGCAGTATGCGCGACACGGCATATAAGGCTATGCAGGTCAAGGAGCAGATGACGGCGCAGAACAATAAGGAGCCAACGGTAGAGGAGATTGCGAAAGCGCTCGATATGCCAAAGGAAAATGTCGTCCTGGCGCTTGAGGCGATTGTTGAGCCTGTTTCACTTTACGAGCCGGTTTTTTCTGACGGCAGCGACACTATTTATGTCATGGACCAGGTCGGCGACAAAAACGACGACCACAATTGGCTTGATGAAATTGCGCTCAAGGAAGCGATTGCGTCGCTTTCCGACCGGGAAAAACGAATATTATCCCTGCGCTTTTTCAAGGGCAAAACGCAAATGGAGGTCGCCTCGGAAATTGGAATTTCCCAGGCGCAGGTTTCGAGAATCGAAAAGGGCGCGCTCGAGCATATCAAAAAGGATTTATAAATGATAAAAACAGAAAAAACAGGCGGTTTTCTAAAAAAGCCGCCTGTTTTTTACGTATATTCCGGGAAACAGCGGCTATTTGATTTTCTTTGCGGCCGTCTTTACTTTTACACTTTCCTATGATAAAATTTTATCGTATGAAAATGCGGTGCGCCGCAAAAAATGAAGAGGTGCTTTATATGAACTCCAAAATCAAGGACGACAATGTGGATTTTTTGTTCAAGGCGATTCTTTCACTGAAAACGATGGACGAATGCTACAGCTTTTTCGAGGACCTCTGCACCGTTCCGGAAATCAAGGCGATGTCACAGCGTTTTGTCGTGGCGCATATGCTCAGTGAAAAGCGCGTCTACAGCGATATTGTGCACGAGACAGGCGCAAGCACCGCGACAATCAGCAGGGTAAACCGTTCCCTGATTTACGGCTGCGACGGCTATGAGCTTGCCTTTAAGCGCATTAAGGACGGGGATTTAAAAAAATGAGCGCAAAATATACGGCGTTTGCCGGCTTTTATGACGGCCTGACGCAAAACGTCGATTACAAAAAGCGCGCGGCATATATCGCGGAGCTGCTCGGGCGCATCGGGCATAATCCCGGGCTGACGCTAGACCTTGCCTGCGGCACGGGCAGCCTGACTATTGAGCTTTGCAGGCTGGGATTTGACATATTCGGCGCGGACGGCTCGCAGGATATGCTTTCCATCGCGCAGCAGAAAGCGTGTGGGGAAGGGCTTGACATTTTATTCCTTCGCCAGAAAATGCAGGAGCTTGATTTATACGGCACAATCGACACCTGCGTCTGTACGCTTGACAGCCTGAACCATCTGACAGTCAAAAGCGACGTACAGAAGGCGTTTGACAAGGTTTCTCTTTTTATGAACCCGGGCGGCGTCTTTTTATTTGACGTCAACACCGTTTACAAGCACAGGGAAATACTTGGCGGCAATACCTTTATATATGACACCGCGGACGTTTACTGCGTCTGGCAGAACGCGCTTGACCGCGACCGGGACACCGTCCATATTACGCTCGATTTTTTTGAGCGCGAAGGCGCGCTTTACCGGCGCAGCGGGGAAAGCTTTTCCGAACGCGCTTATCCTCACGGGGAGCTATGCGCAATGCTCGAGACGGCTGGCTTCGGCTCCATTTCCGTTTATGGGGAGCTTACGTTCGACGAGCCAAAGGAAGATTCGCAGCGCAACGTTTATGTTGCGCATAAGCTTTCATAAATGGATGAAAACAGCAAAGAATAAAAAAGGCAGGAATACTTTCATGGATAAAATCATAAGATGTATTACGTCTGACGGAAGCGTCATGGCCTCGGCCATCGATTCTTCCAATATCGTCCACACGGCAAAAAAGCTGCACCATACAAGTCCTGTCGCGACAGCGGCGCTCGGCAGGCTTGTTACCGCGGCTTCCGTAATGGGCGCGCAGCTCAAGCAGAATAACGCATCTGTCACGCTTCGCATAAATGGCGGCGGCCCCCTGGGCGCTGTAATTGCCGTAGCAGACAGCAGGGGCAATTGCCGCGGCTATGTGGAAAACCCCGCCTGCGAAACGGAGCATTATGTAAACGGCAAGCTCAACGTTGCGGCGGCAGTCGGCAAGCACGGCATACTCAACGTTATGCGCGACTATGGCAGCGGTGAGCCTTACCTCGGGCAGACGCAGCTCGTAAGCGGGGAAATCGCGGAGGATATCACCAGCTATTATGCGCAAAGCGAACAAATACCGACTGTTTGCGCGCTCGGCGTCCTGCTCGACAAGGAGGACGGTGAAGTCCTGCTTGCGGGCGGCCTGCTCATCCAGCTGCTTCCCGCGGCCGGCGATGACGCAATCGACCGCCTGGAAAAGAATGTCTCAAAGCTTGAACCTGTGACGACGATGCTTGCCAAAGGCTTAAGCGCGCTCGATATCTGCAAAACGGCGCTCGATGGCTTTGAGGTCGAGGTGCTGGACGAATTTCCCATCGATTATGTCTGCACATGCAGCAGAAGAAAAGTAGAAGAGTCCATCCGTTTATTATCTGACGACGAGATTAGAAGCCTTGCCGACGAAAAAGGCTACGCAGTGGCGAACTGTCATTTCTGCAACAAAAACTACCGTTTTACCAAGAAACAGCTCGAGGAAATCATCGAATCTAAAAAATAAAAAAATTTTAAATTTTGTATTGACATTCGCTCCCCGATATAGTATTATATTAACCGTCGCTGATGACGCAAAGGTCACCGCGAAGAGGTTTAAGGGAGCATAGCTCAGCTGGGAGAGCATCTGCCTTACAAGCAGAGGGTCACAGGTTCGAGCCCTGTTGTTCCCACCAGGTAATGGCCCGGTAGTTCAGTTGGTTAGAACGCTAGCCTGTCACGCTAGAGGTCGACGGTTCGAGCCCGTTCCGGGTCGCCAAATTCGCTGCTGTAGCTCAGTCGGTAGAGCGCATCCTTGGTAAGGATGAGGTCACCAGTTCAAATCTGGTCAGCAGCTCCAGAAAACACCTGAAATCTTCGGATTTTGGGTGTTTTTCGTTACAAAAATGCACTTTTAGGTATGGGTCAAAATGTGGGTCAACCGCCTGACCCACACCGTGACCCACACAACGAAATGCGTAGAAAGATTTAAAGAGCACCGGAGAGGAGGCTTTTGCCTTCTCTCCGGTATTTTTGCGCCTTTTTTCTGCTTACATGACCTGCGCCATAAAACTGCCCATGGTCTGTGCGGCCTCGTCTTGCTTCTGCCTCGTAGCGTGGGTGTAGGTGCGGAGTGTAAATCCGGCGTCATAGTGGCCGAGCATACTGCTGACGGTTTTGACGTCCACTCCATTTTGCAGTGCCAGCGTTGCGAAGGTATGTCTGAGGTCGTGAAATCTGATGTGCGGCAGTCCAGCGTCCTTTAGGATCTTCTTGTGCAGGTTTACGACGGAGTCTGGGTAGTACATCTCACCGGTTGCCGGCGAGGGGAACATGTAGGGATTCTCAGGATGCTTGCTATGCTCTGCTATCAGGAGATCGATGGCATCTTGAGAAATGGATATTTTTCTAACTGAGGTTTCCGTTTTGGGACGGGAGAGCGTCAGTTCGCCATTGGGATTCTTTACATATTGTTTGCTGACGGAGATGGTTTTGTTTAGGGTGTCGAGGTCGCTCCAGAGAAGCGCCGTGATCTCGCCCTTCCGCAAGCCCGTGACAAGCTCCAGATAGAACATGGGGAGCAGACCTCTCCTGTCAGCGGCTTCCAGATAATCCTTGATGTGCTCAGGTGGAAGAATCTGCATTTCGATTTTTTGCACCTTCGGCGCGATGCAGTCCTCGGTCGGGTTCCGCAGGATCAGGCGCTCCTTGACCGCCCGTTCCAAGGCACTGTGCAGCATGAGATGCAGACTCCGAACTGTGGTACTGCTGAGTCCAGGGTTGCCGTGACCGCTCTTGCGGTCGATACGACCGTTTTCCATCAGATCCTTGTAGAGCTTTTGTAAGTCATGGGCAGTCAACTTTGTCAGTTTGATGCTGCCGATGCGGGGAATCGTGTATTGCTCGACCATCAGTTGATAGCGGTTTGCTGTTGAGATGCGGATATTCGGTTTTGCGTAGATCTCATACCAGCTACGCAGCCATGTGGCAACCGTATATTCATTTGCGCGGCTGATGTCCAATGCTTGGCTTTCCTCAATGGCTTTCTTTAGCTTCGCCTTGCATTCTGCCTGTGTCTTACCCAGCACATTTTTGATGATGCGCTTTCCTGTTTCGGGGTGGTATCCAGAGCTGGCCGAGCAGGTCGAACGCGCCCATGAGGAACTGCGACGGGACATGGACGCTGCGGGGCACAGAAGGCTGTTGCGTCTGCTGGACGCGCAGAACGCATTGCTGGCTGAATCCAAGCTGATGAGCTTCACGGCTGGCTTCAAGCTGGCGTGGGGCATGGCGAAAGAACTGGAGGCAGATGGGTTCTACTCCTTCGAGTGGGAGGAAGAAGAACACATCTGCCGTCCGGCGGAACAAGTGGATGCTTGATCCAGATCCATGTGGAATATACAGAAGCAATGCAGATTTGTGATATCCTCTCCGGCGAATGTCTGATCGAGGAGCGCACGGAAAATAATGTCTCCCTCTGTTACGAAACGATGGCGGAATACAAGTGAAAAGGAGTATTGATATGAAACGTAAAACATCCCATTGGGTTTTGCTGGCTCTGGCCCTGAGCACAGTTCTGCTTCTGGCTGTCTGCGGTGCGTCTGGCAGTGCCGCGGAAGGAAGCCAGCAGAAAGAAACCATCACAGGCACGATCAATCGACTGGATACGGACTACCTGGTGCTCATCACGGACGATGGGGAATATCAGGTCATGGATTTTGGCGAAAACTTTTCTGTCGAAGGCTTCAGTGAGGGTGATGATGTGGTGATCACTTATACCGGAACCCTTGAAAATGAAGAGAAACCGCCGGTCATCACCGCCATGGAAGCTGCGCAATAATTGATCAGGGCTGTGCGCCCCAGCGGATATTGACACAAGAATGGGACACACGCCATTGTGCGTGTGTCCCTTTCTTCTGATCGTTCTTTTCAGCGTGAATCAGCGGGTTCAGAGGCGAAATTGTTTTTTCAGCGCTTTGTTTTCTCCCAGCACCAGCAGAGTCAAACTTCCGTCCAATATGATTTCCGGTGAGATGTTCACATCGGTTTTGCCGTTCCGCTTTACGCCGAGGATGTTGACACCATATTTTCTGCGGATGTCCAACTCGCCGATGCTGCGGCCCTGCCAATCCTCCGGCACGGCAACCTCGATAATGGCGTGCTGCTCGTCCAGCTCAATGTAGCTGAAAATATGGTTGGCGGTATAGCGGATGGCCGCCCACTTCGCCAGCTGCTTTTCCGGGTAGGCGACCGCGTCCGCGCCGTTTCGCAGCAGAAACTTTGCCTGCACGTCCCGCTCCGCGCGGGATACCACATAGTTTGCCCCCAGTTCCTTGAGCAGCGACGTGGTTTCCAGTGAATTCTGGAAATCCCCGCTGATGGTGACATAGCAGACGTCATAGTTGCTCACGCCCAGTGAGCGCAGAAAGTCCACGCGGGTGCTGTCACCGATCTGCGCGTTGGTGACGAAGGGCATACATTCATTGACACGCTCCTCGTCCTTGTCCACCGCCATCACCTGATGGCCAAGCTCATTCAGCTGCATGGCAAGATGCCGCCCGAAGCGGCCAAGTCCGATCAACAATACAGATTTCATCGTGCGCTCCTTTCAGCCTACGGTGATCATTTCCTTCGGATACCGGGCATAGGTCATGTCATGCCCGGAAAACGCGGCGTAGATCAAGGTCAGTCCCCCGACGCGCCCAAAAAACATCAGCAGAATGAGAATGCTCTGCGACAGCGTCCCGAGCTGCGGCGTCAGTCCCAGCGTCAGTCCCACCGTGCCCGCGGCGGAGGCAGTCTCATAGAGGCAAGCGCCCAGCGGCAGGCCCTCGACCTCGCTGATGACCGCCGCGCCAACAAACGTCAAGGACAGATACAGCAGTAAGATCGCGGCGGCATTGCGGATGGCGGAATAGTCCAATCTGCGATCAAAGAGCCGCGAGTCCTCTCTCCTGTGGAAGGCTGCCGCGGCGTTGGCAATGAGCACCGCCAGTGTTGTGACCTTCATGCCGCCCGCCGTGGAACCGGGCGCACCTCCGGTGAGCATCAGCATGATCGTGACCGCCTGCGCGGTATCGCTCATTTTCGTTAGATCAACCGTGTTGTAGCCTGCCGTCCGCGGTGTGACCGCCTGAAAGAGCGAGGCCAAAGCCCGCTCTCCCACGGGGAGGTCCGCAAAGTCCGTCAGATAAAAGAGGACCGCCGGAATCGTGATCAAAAGCGCCGTCGCACTCAGAATGACCTTGCTCTGCATCCGGTAACGCCGCAGGTGCAGACCGTGCGTACAGATATCGTCCCACGTTAGAAAGCCGATGCCGCCCACGATGATCAGCAGCATGATGACGATGTTGACCAGCGGGTCTGCGGCATAGGCCGTCAGCGAAGGGTAAGGGGCATCCGCCCGCCCCAGAATATCGAAACCCGCGTTGCAGAAGGCGGAAACGGAATGGAAAGCGGACATCCATACGCCCCGCAGCCCATAGTCCCGGCAGAACACCGGCAGCAGCGCCAACGCGCCCAGCAGCTCGACGATCAGGGTCCCTCTCAGGATAAACCGCGTCAGGCGCACGATGCCGCCCACCGCGGGAGCGGAGATGGCGTCCTGCATGGCGCTGCGCTCCTTGAGCGTGATGTTCCGCCCGGCGAGCATCAGGAACGTCACCGCGCCGGTGATCACGCCCAGCCCGCCAATCTGGATCAGCAGCAAAATCACCGTCTGACCAAAGGCAGACCAGTAGCTGCCGGTATCCTGCACCACCAGTCCCGTCACGCAGACAGCGGAAGTGGAGGTGAACAGTGCCTCATGAAACGGCGTCCAGACCCGCTGTACTGTGGCGATAGGCAGCATCAGCACCAGCGCCCCCAGCAGGATCACACCCGCAAAGCCGAGGATCATGATTTGAAAAGAAGTCAAATGACGCTTCAGATAGAGTATGGGTTCTATCAACGTGCACACCTTCTTTCAAATACCGCTTCTGATTTTGGCACATAGTATAGCACGGTTTTCGCAGCCTGTCTATGCAGGTTTTGTAAAGGTTTTGCAGAATTTGATGAAGCTCAATATTGACGATGTTGTCAGATCATAGCTTGTTCAGCACGCCATAGACCTCCGCCAAGGCGCGGACATACTGTGGGAAATTGCGCCGCAGATCACTGTCTTCCCCTAGCGGCGGGATCGGTCTCCGCATCATACGATGAACAGTCCTCCATACCTGAAGCCTGCTGCCGGGATAGGATTCTCTCAGCTTCTCGACCGCGCGGTTCTTCGCCTTCTCCACGGCGGACTCCTTCATCATGTGATACATCCCGATCTCTTTCAAGGTCGCCTCCGGGTATCCGAACACGCCGCAGGTCTTGCCGAGAATGTCCCTGTCCTTCTTCGGCAGGGTGTCGAACAGCTCCCGGAGGAGCTCAATGCAGACCTTGCGGTACACGGCCTGCTCCGCCGAAGCGGAGAGTAGCCCCGGCATCAGCCGCTCGTAGGGATCGCCGTCATAGCCCTCCGGGACAAGATCGTGCACACCGAGGAAATGGGTGTTGTAGCG
Source organism: uncultured Oscillospiraceae bacterium (assembly GCA_900540275.1). Classification (GTDB taxonomy): domain Bacteria; phylum Bacillota; class Clostridia; order Oscillospirales; family Acutalibacteraceae; genus Scatavimonas. The sequence goes on from UQFO01000026.1 coordinate 22,512, forward strand.
AACATATCGACTGACACGAGCCTCAGGGATACCCAGCTCCTCCGCGATTTCACCGGTATCCTTCCATGCAACATGATACAGCCTCTGCACCTGCCGGACAGCGGTCATCTCGTCCTTGCTCAACGCCATACAGCCAAGATTCTGCTCCAGCCAGCGGGTCATGCGCCCCTTCAAATGCGGGTAGAGATAGGTGGTGAGCACGGCGCGGCTTTCGTCATATTCTCTGCTCTGTATTCGCATCAGAAGCTCCAACGCACCCTCGCCGCAAAGGTCATCCAGAATCGTTTTCGTATACGCGGAAAATTGATTTGGATGATGTGAGTCCGCCGTCAGGCAGTTAACTCCGCTGCTGCTTCCTTGGCGATTCTGCGGATCAGCCCGATATTTTTATGGTACAGCTTTTCCAGCGCGGCCTCATCGCCGTCATAATATTGGCGAATTAGTTGCTCGTTGGTCATGCTTGCTCACCCGCCTTTTTCTTCGGCGGACGGCCCCTCGGATTGGCCGTTCTGGTGATCCCGCAGCGCCGGTAGACATTCTCAGACGAAACGCTCTCTTCAAAGGCTTCTACGGAAATACTTGCGTCGCGCAAGGCGTCATAGAGCAGGTCCCGCACATAAGATCCCGTTGAATGATCTGTCGACGCTGCATCTGCAACAGTTCTACAAGAAATTGTTGGCGGAAGGGCGGGTAGA
>UQFO01000027.1 GCA_900540275.1 uncultured Oscillospiraceae bacterium
GTGTTATAATAACCTCACGCCGCAAAGCGGAAGCCTTGCAAAAGCAAGCCTTCCGGCGGCTGGGAGAACATTGAAACACATGCCAGGGTTTCGAGAGCTGTTCCGGCGGCTGGGGAAAATCCGCCGCGGGCTTACTGTGCCTGCAGAGCGGCTGCATAAAAAAGTGGGAAACACCACAATAATACCATTGTATGAAAGGAAGGGGAAAACCATGCTGAATATCGGAGCACATTTGTCTGCCTCCAAGGGATTCCTGCATATGGCGCAGGAGGCCGTTTCTATCGGAGCAAATACATTTCAGTTCTTTACGAGAAACCCGCGCGGGTTTGCCGCTAAGGATATCAACCCGGAGGATATTAAGCAGTACCATGAATATATAAGCGATAAGGGCTTTGCGAAGATTCTGGCGCATGCGCCCTACACCTTGAACGCCTGCTCTGCGGACGCGCACACGCGCGAGCTTGCGGGCATGATTATGGAGGACGACCTTAAGCGCATGGAATACGTTCCCGGCAACTACTATAATTTTCATCCGGGCAGCCATGTCAAGCAGGGCGCTGAGGTGGGAATCAAAATGATTATTGAGCTGCTCAACCGCATTTTAAAGCCGGAGCAGACGACTACCGTGCTGCTGGAAACCATGGCCGGAAAGGGAAGCGAGGTCGGGCGGACCTTTGAGGAGCTGCGCGCAATCATCGACGGCGTGGAATTAAAGGATAAGCTCGGCGTGTGCTTCGACACGTGCCACGTCAACGACGCGGGCTACGATGTGGTGAACAATCTCGACGGCGTGCTGGATGAGTTCGACCGTATAATCGGGCTTGAACGGCTTTATACCGTGCATCTCAACGACAGCAAAAACCCGTTCGGCAGCCATAAGGACAGGCACGAAACGATTGGTAACGGGCATATCGGCCTGGAGGCACTTTCAAGCGTCATCAACCATCCAAAGCTGAAAGGCCTGCCGTTTTATTTGGAAACGCCGAACGATTTGGACGGCTACGCACAGGAAATCAAGCTGCTGCGCGGGCTGTACCGTGAAGGCTGAGAAATAGCGGAATAGAAATTTTTTTGCAGGCCGTCGGAGGCGAACCGGCGGCCTTTTTTCTGTTTAATTCCACAGAAGGTTTTAGAAACAGGCAAAATAAGATAAAATGAAACACAAGCTTTTTAGAAAGGATTTGTTTCGCATTTGAATAATACAAAGGAAGAACTTTTGGAATTAAGAAAAAAAGTCATGGAGAACGAGTTCTCCAGAATGAACGATATGCAGAAAAAAGCCGTGTTCAAAACGGAAGGGCCCCTATTGATTCTCGCGGGCGCCGGCAGTGGCAAAACGACGGTGCTCGTCAACCGTATCGCAAGTATATTAAAGTACGGCAAGGCGTATGAGAGCGACCTGATTCCACAGGATTTTACGCAGGAGGAGCTTGAACGCCTGAACGCGGCGGCACAGGGGAACGGGCCGCTTGACGATGAGCTTGCCGCGCGCCTTGCGGTTTATCCGCCCGCTCCATGGCAGATTCTTGCCATAACCTTTACGAACAAGGCGGCGGGTGAGCTTAAGGACCGCCTGAACGCCCGCATTGGGGAAGGCGGGGGAGACATCTGGGCGGCCACGTTCCATTCGGCATGCTCCAGGATGCTTCGCCGGTTCGGCGACCGCATCGGCTATACGCGGAATTTTACTGTCTATGATACGGACGACCAGCGCCGCCTGATGAAGGACTGCCTGAAAACGCTCAATTATGACGAAAAAATCCTGCCGCACCGCAGCGTGCTCGCGGAGATATCCCGCTGCAAGGACAGGATGGTTTCGCCTGACGAGCTAAAGGCTTCGGCGGGCAGCGACAACCGGCTCGTTTCCATCGCCAAGGCGTACGCGCTTTATCAGGAGAGGCTCAAAGCCTCCGACGCGATGGATTTTGACGATATCCTTTGCAACACGGTAAAGCTGTTTGAACAGGCACCCGACGTTTTGGAGCTTTACCAAAGGCAGTTTCGGTACATTATGGTAGATGAATACCAGGACACCAACCGGGTTCAATACCGCTTTGTTAAGATGCTGGCAGAGAAAAACGGAAATATCTGTGTGGTCGGGGACGACGACCAGAGCATTTACAAGTTCCGCGGCGCGACGATTGAAAACATATTGAGCTTTGAAACAACATACGAAAACGCCTGTGTCATAAGGCTTGAGCAGAACTACCGCTCTACGCAGAACATTCTTGACGCCGCGAACGGCGTGATTAAGAATAACAAAGAGCGCAAAGGCAAAACGCTCTGGACGCAGAACCCGCAGGGGGATAAAATCGTTCTGCGCAGCTGTATGTCGGAGCGCGACGAAGCCTCCTTTATCGCGGATACGATTCTCGACGAGGTGTCAAAAGGAAGGAAATATTCCGATTTTGCCGTTCTGTACCGCATGAACGCGCAGTCGAACTCAATTGAACAGAGCTTCAGCCGCAGCGGCGTACCGTACCGCTTAATCGGCGGGCACCGTTTTTATGACCGCGAGGAAATCAAGGATATCCTTGCGTATCTTCAGTTCATCAACAACCCCTCCGACGATATCCGGCTGAGGAGGATTATCAACAAGCCAAAGCGAGGGATTGGGGATACTACGGTAAATAAGGCGGCGGACATCGCCGCTGTCAATGGCGACAGCCTGTACGAGGTGATTAGCCGCAGCGATGAAAACGCCCCGCTCCAGCGCGCGGCGAATAAGCTCAACGATTTCTGCACGATGATGGACGGCCTGATTGCTCTTTCGCAGCGGGAAGACGTATCGATTGAGGAAATTTACAGCGCTGTTCTTGAACGCACCGATTATATCAACTGGCTGAAAAAGGAAAAAGAGGACAGCGACAACCGCATCGAAAACATAGACGAGCTGCTCTCCAATATTTTAAAATATGAAGAGGACAACGGCGAAGAAGCGAGCCTTTCGGGCTTTTTGGAGGAAATCGCCCTGTTTACCGATATTGACAATTATGATACGCAGGCCGACAGCGTCGTACTGATGACGCTGCATTCGGCGAAGGGGCTGGAATTCCCCGTTGTGTTTATCCCGGGTATGGAGGACGGTATTTTCCCCGGAAACCAGTCGATGCTGATGGAGGAGGAACTGCAGGAGGAGCGCAGGCTTGCCTATGTTGGAATAACCAGGGCAAAGGAAAAGCTGTACCTGCTGCATGCCTCCGAGCGCATGATGTTCGGTATGACGCAGAGGAACCGCGTATCCCGTTTTACCAATGAAATTCCGGCAGAGCTGCTCGAAATAAGCTCCTCCTTTGTAAGAAAGCAGCCGCAGCAGGGCTCGGTACCCACCGCCTACCAGAGCCGCACCTCAGGCTTTGCCTCTCACACGAGCGCAAGGAGCGCAGCGTCCGCCGGACAGGCTGCCGCGCAGAAGCTCAAGGCGGGCGACAGCGTCCGGCACAAGGCGTTTGGCCAGGGGCTCATCATAAACGCCGTCCCAATGGGCAACGACACGATGCTTGAGATTGCGTTTGAAAGCGTTGGGACAAAACGGATTATGCAAAACTTTGCAAAGCTCGAAAAAATATAAAAAGTAAGGCCCGTTTCTCATCATTTTGAGCAGCGGGCCTTTTTACAATTAAAAATATACAGTAGGGCAAAAACCAAATAAAATATGCTGTTATAATTACACATGCTGCGTACAAGGGCAATGGAAATGTATTCTGCGTCTGGGCGGCCTGTGCTTTCCATTTTCTGGCTCATGGAAAAACGTGGGAGCTAAAAAATCAGTTTAGATTGTACGGGGAAAATTTAATATATTAAATATAGGAAAAAATAGGAAAACAATTGGGAGAATTCTGCATACGGCATATAATTGAAAGAGCACAGCTTATAAAGGTCCGGTACCGCACTGTTGCCAGACATTTAAATTTGTCACAATAAAAGCAATCCTCCATACAATATTAGTAAAGCTAATAAGGGAGGATTTTTTTATGGCTGAAACAGCATTTACCGCTGCTACGTGCGGCGGCGACGACACAGGATGCGCAAAAGAAGCAGTTTGTATAGATGCTTACAGGGTTTATGACAGCTGCGGAGACAAAGATTGCCTAGAGGACTTAAAGGTACTGTTTTGCGATACGGCACAGTGCATGATAGACAAGGCGAGCAACGTTAGAATCAGAGACGTGGATGTTATCACCGTATATATCGACTTGGAGCCGGTTCCGTTCCATAAGGGCTTTTACTCTGTGGATATGACGTTCTTCTTTGATGTAGAGCTCGACGTATTCATGCAGCCGGCAGCTATGCCAATGTGTGTGAAGGGGCTCAGTATCTTTAACAAGAAGGTTATCCTTTACGGCAGCGAGGGCAACGTCAAGATATTCAGCTCTGACTTCACGATGGACGATCCGGATGTGCAGAACGCCCCGGTCAGGAACCTGCCGAAGGCAAGCGTCCAGGTCGCAAAACCAATAGGCCTTTCCGCTAAAATCTGCCAGCGCAGGGAACCCTGCGTACCGTGCTGCAGGATTCCCGACTGTATCTCCTGCCGATACGGCGGCCCTGTCCCGGGCAACGGCGGCGAAAAAGACGTTTATATTACAATCGGCATCTTTACGATTGTCCAGATCGAGCGGAACGTCCAAATGCTCGTTCCCGCGTATGATTTCTGTATTCCGGAAAAAGAATGCACAACGTCTTCAGACAACCCGTGTGAAATGTTCAGCAGGCTCGACTTCCCGACAGACGAGTTCTTCCCGCCGAAGGTTTCTGACTTAAACGGGGATGAATGCGGCTGCTGCAGGCCGAAAAACTGAATACCAAAGGCTTAAAAAAGCCGCAGGCAGCGCCTGCGGCTTTTTTTCTTTGGATATTTTTAAAAATACACGGCGCTATATTGCCCTAGCTGCACCTATCCGGGCAGACGGAGCATCTGCGGGCGCGCAAACAGGCTGCTGCCTGAAACGGCCGCTCGTAAATATCCTGCGGTACAACGTGCGGGCCGAGCCGTACGTTGATGCGAATTCCAGCAGTGCCTTTATTTGCGCTTGCCTTGCCCGGTGTTCCTCCAGTGCCATGAACGGCGCGGAATTTGCGCAGGTAACGGCGTTGGTTTTCATGTTGCGGCTCTTCTTTACTTTTCCAATTTATGTCCACAATAAGGACAGTAGGGCTTTACGTTATCTTCTTGTTCACTTTTTGGGGAATCCGTTATCTGCTCAATAAAACCGGCAGAAATTATTCCGGTAGGAACAGCTACCAACGCAATTCCAAGTAATGCAATTATAGTACTCAAAATTTTCCCTGCAACGGTTACAGGATAGATATCGCCATATCCAACAGTTGTAATTGTTGCAATTGCCCACCATAAAGCAGAAAAAGCGTTATCAAACACTTCTGGCTGAGCAGCGTTTTCAATGCTATACATTAAAACAGATGCGATAATCATGAGCAGAGTAACCACAAACATAGATGATAAAAGCTGACTTGCCCTGCGTTTGAATACGGCAGCTATTGTGGAAAGGGCTTTCGTATAGCGGTTTACTTTAAAAATACGAAGGAGGCGTATTACCCTTAAAGTACGTAGTACACGTAAATCGATTGGGATAAGAAAAGGAAGATAAAACGGAAGAACTGCAAGTAAATCAATAATTGCCATAAATGAAAATATATATCTGAGACGAGCTTTCACTGGCCCCAATTTTGGATATAGGAAATCAGAGGTCCAAACACGAAGAATATATTCAATCGAAAAAATAATGACAGAAATTATTTCAACAATATTAAAGACATCGCGTAAGAAAGCAGGGATATTAAATGTCTCCGCGATAACCATTGCTACGTTGATAATAATAAGCGATATTATAAAAATATCAAAAATTTTACTGGATTTATCCCCTGGTTTGGCTGCTTGAATAATTTCAAATGACCGGCTTTTTATACGTCCCATTTTTATTTCCTTCTTTAACAAATGATACATAAAAGTGTCCTTTCTTTATGAAAGGACACTCAAAGATTATTATAAATACCGTTGCAAAATGTTTATCAGGTGTTCCTTATCATTCTCAAGCTCATAAATAGTCTGAAGGTGAAATTTTTCTATTGACTTGTCCTCGTTAGGCGGGATTAGAAGTTTTTTTGTCTCACTCAACCCTAACTGGCAGAGCCATTTCCTATCGTTATCTCTGTATATTTTGAATCAGATACCGCAGTAAATATTTGATAAAAATCAAAGCTGGACTTGTGAAGTTTTTTTGCTCTGCGACCCAATCCACGCCCCGCGTGAAAAGCGAGACTTTACCTGGATATCAGTGCACACACTTTTGGCAGGGCGTACGGCCTCCGACCTCATCAATTGATACCGCATAAGAATTTTTTCCACCGCAGGTGCTCAAGTAATGATACCTTTTTCCGGACGGCGTAATATAAACAGTCATTGAGTTCTTTTGTTGTTCGGCGCTGGAGGACGATTTGCTTATGCTGTAAGCACTTTTGGAAGATACAGGCGCCTGCGTAGGTTTTTCTGTCGGCTTTTCTGTTGGTTCTTCAGTTGGCTTTTCCGTAGGCTTCTTCGTTGGAGCAACGGTCGGTTCTTCAGTTGCTGGGTCGGTATACGGCGTAGTAACTGTAGTTGGGGAGGAACTGTTGTTCAGGCTGGTATCTTCATCGCTCGGGCTGCAGCTGGCAAAAGAAAACAAAAAAATGGAACAAAGGAAAAATATAATTGCTTTTTTCATAATACACGCTCCTTTAATTTTTATTATATATTACCATATGTGAAAACATTTCACAATATTGTATATAAAATTTTTAATTTCGACAAGAGTTCTTTTCATTTCAAATGCCGGCGGAATATTTTTCAGCTATTTAGGACAAAAAAAGCCCCCTGCTAATGGCAGGGAGCGTTTTAATACCAGCATAATTATAGCGTTCCGTTTACGACGAGGACTACCAATACGCAGGTTGCAAGCAGTAAGCCTGCGGCAATCAAAATACCGATGCTGACCTTGCTTCTCGGTTTGTCGCCTGATGGGTTTTGGGGAATAAGGTTTGCTTTGCGCAATCCCAGGACTACAGGCTTGTAAAGCAGTAAAATCAAGGCTGTGTTAAGGCCGGTTTTTACGAGGTTGAACGGTAGAAACGCAGGCAAAAGCAGCGCCGCGATGGCCTCGCGCGAAACGTTCATATAAAAAGGCGTAATCAGGTAATTCCACAAAAGCATCGCGCCGGTCATAAGCAGGGAGCCAGTAACAAGCCCCAGCACGGCGCCCGACATGGTGTGCTTTTTTTTGTAAAAAAAGGCGGCGGGGCAGACAAAGCATAGGCTGGCAATCGCGTTCATAATAAAGCCAAGCCATCCCGTGGTGCTGATGGTGAACATCTCGACCAGTGCCACGCAGACGCTGATTGCGGCGCCGGACAGGGGGCCGAAGATAAACGCGGCGATTGTGATGACGACGTTCTTTACTTCCAAATCGAGGAACGGCAGGAAGGCCGGAATCCGGAAAAAAGCGACGCACAGGAAAGAAAGCGCCGTCAAAAGCCCCAGTATCGCGAGCTTTTTGAGCCGATACGATTGTTCGCCGGCTTTTTTGATGGTGTGTGCTTGATTTTCTTGCATGAAAGCATCTCCTTTTCTGCCGCCTTTGAAACAAAAAAAGCCCCGCAGGTAATCTGCGAGGCAATAACGCTTAATATAATAAGCGCGCATCTTCTTTCATCCGGACTTTACCGTCGGCTTTGGAATTACACCAAATCAGCTTTCGCTTGCGGGCTTTGCGCTTGACACGCTTACCGCCGGTGGGGAATTGCACCCCGCCTCGAAGACAGCATTTATGATATTGTATGCGGAAAACCGTTTGTGTGCTTTCCGCATTTTTATTATAGCATGCTGGTTGAAATTGTCAACAGCTATAGCCTCTGGTCCAGTTCGTCAAGCGTGAGATTATAAGCCGGCAGCATTTCCTCCATAAAAATTTGGAGCTCGGGCATATCAATCTGAGCGAGGGATTCTGAAACGGACTGCTTTGCCTTTGTAAATTCCAGGTTGCCCATACGAATTTCTTCCATGCATTTAATCAGCGCGGAAAGCTTGTCCGCAGCCTTTACATAGCTCCAAAGCGTTTCATCCTGCGCCTGCTTTGTAAAGAAAGGCTCATATTCGGCGCGCAGATAATCCGGGAGCATCCCCAGCAGCTTTTCTGCCGCTACGGCCTCAACCTCCCTGTAAGCGTCCTTAATCTGCGGATTAAAGTACTTCACCGGCGTGGGCATATCGCCCGTTATGATTTCCGTACAGTCATGAAACAGCGCAAGCGCCGCCGTGCGCTCGGGCTCGGTATTTTTCCCCAGGCGCTTTTTACCGATGAGCGCCAGCGCGTGCGCAATTACAGCGACCTCAAGGCTGTGTTCACTGATATTTTCCTTCCTGGTGCTGTTCATAAGCCCCCAACGGTCGATATATTTCATTCTGGAGAGCATCGCAAAGAAGCTGCTTTCTGCCAAAATAACACCTCATTTTTCTTTTGCTGTAACTATTCTACAACAATTTTTTAAGAGTTTGTGACAAAACTATTAATTTATTACTTTGTCGGAATAACAGGTGCAATCGCCGTCGGATTGTGGTATAATACCATAGTTATATTGTGTACAAGTCGGCTTTATTTTTATAAATACAGGCGGATGGAAGGGGTTCATTCCAGACATTTCCGGCTTGTTTTCGTTAAAATATATAAGGCGGTGGACATATGAAAGCGGCACGGCTGCCCTCTCCAGCAGGAAAGAAAAGATATTGGCATAAAGCGTTTTTATTAGGCCTTTGTCTTTCTTTTTTATTTTTCCTCCCCTTTTTGATTTACGACCAGGGATTGTTTTTATATTACGGCGACTTTAACGTCCAGCAGATTCCCTTTTACCAGATGATTCACGACAGCATTCGTTCAGGTAATTTAGGATGGAGCCATACGACCGATTTGGGCGCGAACATTGTCGGTTCTTATTCCTTTTACCTGCTGGGCAGCCCGTTTTTCTGGCTGACGCTGCCGTTTCCAAGCGAGGCGGTTCCTTACCTGATGGCGCCCCTTCTCATGCTTAAATTTGCATGCGCGTCGCTTTCCGGTTATGTTTTTCTGAAACGTTACGTGCGCAGCAGGGATTTGGCGGTCATCGGCGGGCTTCTATACGCTTTTTCCGGATTTTCTATCTATAACATATTTTTCAACCATTTTCACGAAGCAATCGTCGTATTCCCGCTCCTTTTGGCGGCGGTCGACGAATATATGTATAACAGGCGGCGCGGCGTGCTTGCTATTGCCGTTTTTGCCAGCTGTGCGTTCAACTATTATTTCTTTGCCGGCCAGGTCGTCTTTGTGCTGATATATTGGATTGTGCGGATGGTTTCCGGCAGCTTCCGTATTACGCTGCGCGATTTCCTGCGTATGGCGGCTGAGGTGCTCATCGGCTTTGGCGCGTCGGCGGTGATACTCGTGCCTTCGGTGCTCGCCGTGCTGCAAAATCCGCGCGTCGACAGCGCGCCGAACGGCTGGGGCGCTTTGCTTTACGGCTCCGAACAGCGCTATATCCATATTTTGGAAAGCTTCTTTTTCCCGCCGGATATTCCCGCGCGGCCAAACTTTACGCCGGATTCCAACGCAAAGTGGGGTTCTGTAGCCGCATGGCTGCCGTTGTTTTCCATGACGGGCGTTATCGCGTTCATGCAGGCAAAAAAGCACACAAACTGGCTGAAAAGGCTAATCGTTACGCTGTTTATTATGGCGTTTATCCCAATCCTCAACAGCCTGTTCCAGCTTCTTAATTCTTCTTATTATGCCAGATGGTTCTATATGCTTACGCTTATGATGTCGCTTGCGACCGTAATATCGCTGGAGAACAGCAAAACGGACTGGCGCAGGGCGCTTACCTGGACGGGTTCGATTACGGCGGTCATTCTTGTGGCCATCGGCCTTATGCCGAATACGACGGAAGCGCAGACCGGGGAAACGGTAACAACCTACGGGCTGATGCAGTATCCCGACCGTTTCTGGGCCTACGGCGCGGTAGCGCTTGTAAGCCTTGCGGTGCTGGCGCTGCTTCTCAAGCTGATGCGTAAAAACAGGAGGAAATTTATCCGTTATACGTATGTGTGCGTCGGCATTATTTCCGTATGCTATTCGTCCTACCTGCTGATTTTGGGAAAAACGCAGGGCTACAATTCACATGAGTTCATAATTCCGCACGTGCTCAATAAGGGCGGCGAAATCGACCTGCCTGACACGAACAGCGCGAGAAGTGATTTTTATAAAACAATGGACAACACGGCGATGTTCTGGCAGATTCCGTCTATTCAGGCGTTCCATAGCATCGTGCCCGGCTCCGTTATGGATTTTTATCCCTCCATCGGTGTAACGCGCGACGTCGGTTCCCGTCCGGAAACGGACGTCTACGGCTTGCGCTCGTTTACCTCGACCCGCTGGCTGTTCGACTACAAGTTCGACGGCGACAGCTTTACGGACGAAAATAACGATACGGCAATGCCCGGCTGGAATTATTACGATACGCAGAACGGATACGACATCTGGGAAAACGAATACTATATCCCGATGGGATTCACGTATGACAAGTTTATTAATGTGGAAAAATACAAGAGCTGCCCGGAAAGCAGCCGCCACCTGCTCTTGCTCAAGGCGATGACCCTTACCGACGGGCAGCTTGAAAAGTACGCCGATATTACCGGCGGAAGCAGCTACGGCGGAAGCTTCACCTATAGCGAGGAGCAGTATAAAGAGGACTGCCTTGCGCGCAGGGAAACCACCTGTACAAATTTTGTGTATGACAGCAAGGGCTTCAGCGCGCAGATTGATTTGAGCGGCAAGGGCGACCAGCTGGTGTTTTTCAGCGTCCCGTATGAGGACGGCTGGAGCGCGGCGGTAAACGGCGAGCCGGCCGATATCGAAAAGGTAAACGTCGGCTTTATGGCAATCCGCGTACCGGGCGGCAAGATAAGCGAAATCAGGTTCAATTACGAAACGCCGGGGCTTAAAATAGGAATGGCTATAACGGGCGCGTGCTTCCTTGCGTTTGCCGTTTATATGCTGTTTTTCCGCGGAAAACGCCCGGATGAGACAAAAAAGAAACAAACCTACCGTATTATGAGAAAAATGAAGGCGAAAAAGGTTCCCGCCGCTTTAGCGGGCGGCCAGGCGCTTCAGCCCGAAGAGGAGCTGTCGCCGCAGGCAAGGGAGCTGCTTGTAGAAATAGAGCAGGAAGAAAAACAGGGGAACCCCGGCAAAGAATAAACCCTTATTTGAAAAGAGGTAATGCGTTATGTCATTTGGAGAACACATTTTAAAATATAAGGACGATATCTTGAAAGACCTAAAGGAGCTTATTGAGATTCCGTCCGTGTCGGCGGACGGACACGAGCTGCCCGCGCAGGCGCTCGGCTGGATGCTCAAAAAAGCCGAATCCTTCGGGCTTGATACGAAAAACGTGCTCGATTTCGCGGGACACGCGCAGTACGGCAGCGGCGGGAAGCTCTGCGCCGTTTTGACGCATCTGGATGTGGTGCCCGCTGCGACCGGCTGGACCTCCAAGCCGTTTGAGCTGACACAGAAGGACGGCCGCCTTTACGGCAGGGGCGTTGCCGACGACAAGGGCGCCGCTGTTGTTGCGCTCTACTGCCTAAAGGCGCTTAAGGATATGGGCGTGGAGGGGAAAAATACCCTGCGCGTTATCTTCGGCACGACCGAGGAGGTCGGCATGGAGGACATGAAGACGTATTTCAGCGTAGAGCCGCTGCCAGAAATGGGCTTTACGCCGGACGCGGAATACGGCGTATGCCGCTGCGAAAAGGGAATTTTGCAGGTAGAGGTTGTCGCCCCTACACATGACGGGACGACCCTGACGGAATTCAAGGCGGGCGAGGCGGTCAATTCTGTGCCTGACATGGCGTACGCGCTGCTTGACTGCTCGGAAAACGACGACCATCAATTAAACCGCTTTGCGGACGCTAAGGACGGGGCGTTTGAATTTAAATATACAATCGACGGGATGATGATTATCTCAAAAGGAAAGGCCGCGCACGCTTCTGAGCCGGAAAAGGGCTTTAATGCCGCGACCCATCTGATTGATTTGCTTACGTCCCAATTCGGGCATTCTGTGCTCGGCAGCATACCCGCTTTTATCGATTCAAAAATAGCGACAGAAACAAACGGCAATTCCATGGGGCTTAAGATGCGCGATTCCGCGTCGGGAGCGCTTACGCTCAACGTCGGCATGGTTACGATAACGGAAAATACCGCAAAGGCGACGCTCGACATCCGCTACCCCGTCACAATGGACGGAGACCTGGTGTTGGAGCGCGTGGAGGCGGCGGCAAAGTCCGAGGGGCTTTCCGTTAAGCTGCTAAGCCATATGAAGCCGCTCAACATCGACAAGGATTCCGAGCTGGTAACGATTTTAAAGGACGCTTATAAAGAAGTGACAGGGGAGGACGCACGCGTTTACCCGACGGGCGGAGGAACCTACGCGCGGGCGATGGCTGGGCGCGGTGTTGCGTTCGGTCCCGTATTTGAAGGGGAGGACTGCCGCCTGCACAACGCGGATGAATCGATGTCCCTCGACCATTACCTGAAGCACGCTGAAATCTGCCTGGAGGCGATGTACCGGCTGTTAAACGCTTAGTTATATTTTTTATTGTAAAGGGGTGTAGGCATGAAAGCGGAGGGAATCATCAAGAGGCAGGCAAAGGCGCGTCTGTCGCAGGATAACTGGTGCAAGGCGGTAGCGGCATTTGTTTTTCTTGTATGCGCGTGGCTGGTGTCGAATACAGTCCTGCAGGTTGCCTATTTTATAAACGGCGGCGATTTAAACGCGTTGTCGGCTAATCCGCAGGCGCATTCAGGAGAGCTTTTAAGCCTTATGCTGATTGAGCTGCTTGCGCTGGTGGTTCTTGTGGTGTTTTCGCCTATATTGGTTGGATATATCAAATGGAACGATGCGCTCGCCAAGGAGCAGGATACGGATTTTTCCGTTCTTTTCTCCGGTTTTTCCGATGCGGAAACTTATAAAAGGTCTGTTTCGCTCTGTATTCAGCTTTTTCTCCGGTATCTATTCTGGGGGATAGTCTGTGCTGTCCCGGCGGCGGCCGCCCTATCTAATTTCATGTTTTCCGCGCAGAACGAACCGGGCTATTCCGCTGCGAATTATACAGTAATGAACGGGGTATTCGCGGTAATTTTTATTATCACGGGCGTTATTTTGTGGGTATTTCTTACCTCCCGCTATTTTCTGGCGGTATACATATTTATCGATGGGCAGGGGAAACTGCCCGCCAGGGCCTGCATCAAGCATTCCGTGCTGATGATGAAGCGCAACACAATACGTTATGCAAAGCTCCTGCTTTCCTTCCTGCCCTGGTTTTTGCTGTGCTTTTTTGTGGTTCCCGCGCTGTATGTCATTCCGTATTTTGGGGCGTCCTGCGCGGTCAGTGCCAAATGGATGCGCGCGCCCGCGCAGGAGGGCTTTTAATGCTGGTTTCATTATGCGTGATTGCTTATAATGAGGAAAAGGCCCTTCCCAGGCTGCTTGACGATATCCGCTTACAGGACTATCCCCATGGGGATATCGAGGTCGTTTTTGTGGACGACATATCCACTGACGGCACAAAGGCCGTAATGGAGTCGTTTGCAAAGGAGCAAAACGGTTTTTGCCGCGTAATAATACAGGATAGCCCGAAAAATTTACAGGCCGCCGCTTGGAATACGGCTATATTGGCTGCAAACGGAGATATTATTATCCGCGTAGACGCGCACGCTTCTATCCCGGAGAATTTTGTCAGCGCAAATGTAAAGAATATCAGGGAAGGGGAAGCTGTCTGCGGCGGAGGGCGGCCAAACAGGGCAGAAAAGGAAACGCCGTGGCAGATGACGCTGCTTGCACTGGAGGAATCCCTTTTTGGAAGCTCCATTGCGAAATACCGCAGGCAGCAGAAGGAAAAACAGGAGGTAAGCTCCATTTTCCACGGCGCTTACAGGGCGGAGGTTTTTGCAAAGGCCGGAGGCTTCAATGAAGACCTCGGAAGGACGGAAGACAACGAGCTGCATTACCGGATTCGTAAGGCCGGCTACCGGATAAGCAGCTGTCCCGACATCGTATCGTACCAGAACGTACGGGCGACCCTTGCAAAAATGCTCCGGCAGAAATACGGCAACGGAATGTGGATTGGGCTGACACTCGGCGTATGCCCCCGCTGTCTTTCCTATTTCCATTTCGCGCCGTTGGGGCTTGTCGGCGCGCTCCTTATTTTCGGCGTGCTTGCCGTATGCGGTGTTACTTTGCCGCTTATTCTTTTAAGCGCCGCGTACCTTTTATTCGACGCGGCTGTCACAGCGTCGGCGTTTTCCGGAAGAAAAGCATATTTGCAGTTTGTACTGCTGCCTTTTTTATTTCCGCTTCTGCATATTGTTTACGGCGTCGGTACGCTGTTCGGGGTGATAAAGATGCCATTTTGGAGAAAAGGGCTGGGAACCGGCGCGCAGGAAAGAATCAATTTCGTAAAAGAATCCGTTTCGGGGAAGCTTCTAGAAAAACAATCCGGAAAGAGGGGATACACGGTTGAATGACAATGGGCCCATAACGCTTAACGACGGGCAGCTCAGGCAAATGCAGCTCAAGGAGCTGGACGCGCTGTTATATTTTAAAGAATTCTGCGATGAAAACGGACTGCTGTTTTATTTCTGCGGCGGCTGCTGTATCGGCTCCCTCCGAACCGGCGGATTTGTGCCGTGGGACGACGATATCGATGTTTTTATGCCGCGGGACGACTATGAAAAGCTGCATGCGCTTTGGAAGGAAAAATCAAAGAACCCGCGCTTCCTTTGCCTGCGCACAGACGATACAATATTTACCGGCAATATTTTTACGACGATTGTAGATACGAGCGCCACGTGTGTCAAGGCGAACCAGGCGCACCTTGATATACCGCACGGGCTTTCCATGGATGTGTTCCCAATCGATGGATGCCCAACGGGAATCAGGCGTAAAATACAAAAGCTGTGGGCATTGACCTATTCCCTGTTTCTTGCGCAGGTAGTGCCGGAAAACCACGGTGGGGTGGTGGCGCTTGGCAGCCGTATTCTTTTAGGGCTGTTTCGCGGGAAAAAGCTCCGGGAAAAGATATGGCGTTTAGCGGAAAAGAAGATGTCAAAATACAGGATAAAAGACTGCAGCCTTATTACAGAGCTGTGCACAGGCCCGCATTATATGCAGTGCGAATATCCCAAGGAAGTTTTTGAAAGCGCCGTTTACCGTGAATTTGAGGGATACCAAATGCCGATTCCCACAGGCTATGACACATATTTAAAGATTGCGTTCGGTGACTATATGGAGCTGCCGCCCGAGGAAAAACGGGTGCCGCACCACGATGTGGTGTATCTTGATTTGAACAAAAGCTGCTACGAGTACCACAAAGAGCGGCGTCAAAAAGAAAACAGCGGAAAATAAGTTGAATTTCGGAGGTAAGACTAGCATGATATACGGAGCGATACTTGCCGGAGGGAGCGGCACGCGGATGCACATTTCCTCTATGCCCAAGCAGTTTTTGCCGCTTGGGGACAAGCCCATTATCATCCATACGCTGGAAAAGATGCTGATGTGCGCAAGGCTCAACGCCATTTATATCGGCGTGCATCCAAGCTGGATTTCCCACATGACCGACCTGCTCGAAATGTACGAGATAGACCGGGACAAGGTAAAGCTTGCGCCGGGCGGGGAAAACCGCAACGATACGATTTTTAATATTATTGAGGAAATCGCTAAGGATTTCGGGTCCGATGAAGACGATATTATCGTCACGCATGACGCGGTACGCCCTTTTGTCACGCTGCGCATCCTCAATGAAAATATCGACGCCGCAATCCAGTATGGCGCTTGCGATACGGTCGTTCCGGCTTCAGATACGATTGTGAAATCCCACGACGGCGTGGACATATCCGAAATCCCGAACAGAAATTATATGTATCAGGGACAGACGCCGCAGAGCTTCAGCATTAAGCTGCTTAAGGAGCTGTATTCCCAGCTGAAGCCGAGCGAGAAGGCGGTACTGACCGACGCGTGCAAGATATGCGTTATGCGCGGCGTACCTGTAAAGCTCATTACAGGAGAGCTTTCCAACATGAAGATAACGACGGTCAACGACTACAAGATAGCGCAGGTGCTTGTCGGGGGGATCGCCGGTGATTAATTATATTTACCAGCTGGTGAACCCACAGTTCTTTTCTGTAAAATATGAGGACGCAAACATAGACGGCAAGGTGCTTATCCGGCCGCGCTATATGTCCATCTGCCACGCCGACCAGCGCTATTATCTGGGCAACCGCGACATGCGGGCCTTGAGCGAAAAGCTGCCGATGGCGCTAATCCACGAATGCTGCGGCGAGGTTATCCTCGACAAAACCGGCACCTACGAAGTAGGGCAAAACGTAGTCCTAATCCCGAATACGCCAACGCGCGCCTGCGGCGGTATTTATGAAAACTACGACGAAAAATCTTACTTTATGTCAAGCGGCACAGACGGCTTTATGCGTGAATTCGTGGACATGCCGCCCGACCGGGTTATCCCGTTTGAAAACATCCCGCTTTCGACCGCGTCTATCTGTGAGTTTTTGAGCGTCGCGGTCCACGCAATCAACCGGATGGACGCGGCGGCACATGACTGCAGGGACACCATAGGAATCTGGGGAGACGGCAGCTTGTCGTACGTTATCGCAAGCGCCCTCAAGGTGAAATTCCCGAAATCGAAAATCGTGGTCGTCGGAAAAAACAACCGGAAGCTTTCACGTTTTTCATTCGTCAACCAGACCTATCTCAACTATTCGCTTCCTCCCGACTTTAAAATTGACCACGCGTTTGAATGTGTCGGAGGCGAAGGCTGTTATGACGCAATCAACAACATGATTGAGCATATCCGGCCGCAGGGGACGATGGTATTCCTTGGCGTGACGGAGAACAAGGTCGCTATCAACACACGCCTGATGCTGGAAAAGGGCCTGACGGTCGTAGGAAGCAGCCGCAGCGGAAAAGCTGATTTTATTGAAGCGGTGGAAATGATGCAGATGCAGCGCATCCGGCGCAGGCTCGGGAGCATTATTTATGAGGATGAGCCGGTACGCAGCATAGACGACCTGCACCGTGTGTTCGCAACCGACCTGAATACGCCGTTTAAAACAGTTTTCAGGTGGGAAATTTAACAAAGAAGCACAGCTTTTGCCATGGAAAATGGTGCGTTGCGCAAGAATGGCGCCATTTTTCTGTAATGTAATTATCCGCCTATGTTGAAGGGTGTATAATATACAGACATTTTGGAATGTTTTGAAATAAAGGAAGGAGCGATGAGCTTTGTCCAGAAAACCAAATCAAAGGCAGGCGGTGGCAAGGCCGGGCGCACAGAAAAAAGCGCACGCCTTCGGCTGGAAAAATGTACTCGTTTTATTTCTCTGCCTGATTATGGGCGGCGTCGGCGGGGGCTTAATCGTCCTGTACAATACGGTCAACGCAATCGAATACAAATCGATTGACGACAACCAGAATACCTCCTCGTCTCATTCGTCTTTATCGACAGGGCCGACTGAGCTTGATTTAAACAGCGGCGAGCTTTTAAACGACCCGATGATTTTAAACATTATGCTGTTTGGTGAGGACAGCAGAAAAGCGGGGGAAGAGCATGGGCGCAGCGATACGATGATTATGCTGTCGATAGACAACCGGCATAAGAAGCTGAAGCTCACGTCCTTTATGCGCGATACCTACGTGACGATACCGGGGAATAACTCGGTTGGCGAGCCATATGGGGAGAATAAGTTAAACGCGGCCTATACCTTGGGAGGCCCGCAGCTGACAATTAAAACGATTGAAAGCAATTTCGGCATCAATATTGACCGTTATGCGGTTGTCGATTTTAAAAGCTTTCGGAATATCATCGATATTCTCGGCGGGGTAGATATTGAGCTGACCTCTGAGGAAATCGACTATATCAACTGGCAGTCCTATATCAATAACCAGGTCGATACGCGCAACGAGCTTGCGGACGAACCAGGCGTCGTGCACCTGAACGGCAGGCAGGCGTTGTGGTACGCGCGTAACCGCGGCGACGAAGAGGCTGGTTTTTCGGGCGACGATTTCGACCGCACATCCCGCCAGAGAAATCTTCTGAAAATCGTGATGTCGGACTTTAAAAACGCGAACCTTACGCAGATTGTGAGCATCGTTGGGGAAGTCGGCCCGATGATTACGACAAACCTCAAGAAAAATGAGATAACGACGCTTGTTGCGAATTCCCTGACCTACCTCAAATACGATATGGAGGAATTCAGGGTGCCGGAGGATAATGTCTGGCAGTACGGCTGGACATCCGACGGGCAGTCAATCGTTGAAATTATCGATTGGGAGCAGCAGCGCTATGACCTTGCAAAATTTGTGTTTGAAGAGAGCGTTACCGGAAAGAACCCCGCGTCCAGCTCCTCGTCGGAATCTTAATCGTAAATCAAACAAGGGACGGTCTAAGCCGCCCCTTGTTTTTTATTTGAAGGCCGCGCCGCTGTTTCTTTTTATGGAACGGTGTCGCGGCTTCATTTCAACCAGCCTTGCTTCTGTTTCGTTTTCCCAGCTATACTTGTGAAATCAGCGTAATGGCAAATTCGGCTCCCAGAGAGAGGAGCCTGTCATATCTCTATATTTTTACATAGGAGGTTTTATTCGTGGAATGCATGACGGAGAGATAGCGGCTTTTAAACGCCGGAA
Organism: uncultured Oscillospiraceae bacterium; assembly: GCA_900540275.1. Classification (GTDB taxonomy): domain Bacteria; phylum Bacillota; class Clostridia; order Oscillospirales; family Acutalibacteraceae; genus Scatavimonas. The sequence continues at coordinate 18,781 of UQFO01000027.1, forward strand.
TATGATGACGAAAGGACCGGCCGCTGGGATAATGACAGGCAGCGGTACTGCGCCGCAACGGTTTGTATCATTACAAACGCGGGCAAGCTGGAAAATAGGATGCCGCAATATAAAGTTTTATGAAATGTTTCTGCTCACAATTCTTCTTTTCCTCCCGGTGGTTTTCGCATGTCCTGATTTATACATTGTAACCTGATATTTCAAAAAAACAAGCGCCGCCATCCCTGTAAAGGGAATCGCGGCGCTTCTATTCAGGGTACGAAACCGTACCTTTTTATTTTGCAAGCCTTTCCTTAAGGGAAGCAAGCTGGTTTTTGAGCTCCTGCGGAAGCTTATCGCCAAACTTCGTATAGAACTCCTCAATGCCCTCGGCTTCCTTGAGCCATTTTTCGTTGTCGACAGCAAGGATATCCTCGAGCGTCTTTTTATCGATATCGAGTCCTTCGATATTGATATCGTCGGCCTTCGGGACATAACCGATTGCGGTTTCCTCTGCGTCTGCCTTGCCTTCGCAGCGGTCGATAATCCACTCGAGTACGCGGAAATTATCGCCGAATCCCGGCCAGAGGAAATTGCCCTCGTCATCCAGGCGGAACCAGTTGACGTTAAAGATTTTCGGAGCCTTGTCGCCAAGCAGCTCACCCATCTCAATCCAGTGCTTGAAATAATCGCCCATGTGGTATCCGCAGAACGGGAGCATTGCCATCGGGTCGCGGCGCACTACGCCGACATTGCCGGTCGCGGCCGCTGTTGTCTCGGAAGCCATGATAGAGCCGACGAACACGCCGTTGTTCCAGTCCTTTGACTGGTAAACGAGGGGTGTGGTCTGCGCTCTTCTGCCGCCGAAAATGATAGCGGAAATCGGAACGCCCTTTACGTTGTCAAATTCCGGGCTGATGCAGGGGCAGTTCCTTGCGGGAGCGGTGAAACGGGAATTGGGATGCGCGCCCTTTTCGGTCGCGGTTTTGCCGTTCCAAGGTTCGCCCTTCCAGTTGACCGCATTCTCAGGCGGATTTTTGTCGAGGCCTTCCCACCATACGGTGTTGTCGTCGAGGTTATGCACAACGTTTGTAAAGATGGTACCCTTCTGCGTGGAAATCAGCGCGTTCGGGTTGGATTTCATGTTGGTGCCGGGCGCAACGCCGAAGAAGCCGTTCTCCGGGTTGATGGCCCAAAGCCTTCCGTCGGGACCCTTGCGCATCCAGGCGATGTCGTCGCCGACCGTCCACACCTTGTAGCCCTTGCTCGTGTATCCCTCAGGCGGGATAAGCATGGCAAGGTTTGTCTTGCCGCAGGCCGACGGGAAGGCAGCAGAGACGTATTTGACTTCACCCTGCGGATTTTCGATTCCGAGGATGAGCATATGCTCCGCCATCCACTCGTTCTGCTTGCCGAGATAGGAGGCAATACGCAGAGCAAAGCACTTTTTGCCGAGCAGTACGTTTCCGCCGTAACCGGAGTTTACGGAGATAATATAGTTATCCTCCGGGAAGTGGCAGATATATCTCTTTTCCGCGTCAATATCGCAGCGGGAATGCAGGCCCTTGACCCAGTCGGTGCTGTCGCCGAGCTGGTCCATGACCGCCTTGCCTACGCGCGCCATAATAGACATGTTAAGCACAACGTAGATGGAGTCGGTGACTTCGATGCCGATTTGCGCAAGCGGGGAGCCGATGGGGCCCATGGAATAGGGGATAATGTACATGGTGCGGCCCTTATAGCTGCCTCTTGCAATGTCGAACAGCATTTTATACGCTTCCTGCGGGTCCTTCCAGTGGTTGGTAGGGCCGGCGTCTTCTTCTTTCCTGGAACAGATAAAGGTTCTGTCCTCTACACGGGCCACGTCGTTGACAGCGGTCCTGTGGAGGTAACAGCCGGGAAGCTTTTCCTGATTGAGCTTAATCAGCTCGCCTGTGGAGCAAGCCTCTGCGCGCAGCTGCTCGAGCTGTTCTTCAGAACCGTCAATCCAGACGGTCTGGTCCGGTGTGAGCAGTTCTTTCATTTCTTCAAGCCATGAAAGAACGGACTTGTTATTTGTCATTTTGGTGTTTCCCCTTTCTACCCTTTGACGGGTTTACGACGTTGAGATTTATTATAATACAAACGGCTGAAATTATCAATGTATAAATTGTTAATTTCCTGTCAAATTCCCGCTATTTTTCCAGCGTTATGAATGATTTCTTTTTAAATCCTGCAAAATAGGGCAAAATACTCGCATATATTTAATAAATAAAATACTGTTTTGCAGGAATGCAGCTGATAAACAAGCGGGGTTAAAGAGCGTTACTGCTGGATAGAGGGAGTAGATTTAACCGAATCTCCCCTTTTTAGGGTTGTTTGATAAACCTAAAATATAATCGACTGAAACATCAAAGTATAGTGCTAGCTTCACAAGACAATTGATATTAATATCCCTAACCCCAGTTTCCCAATGGCCTACCAACGCGCTTGATACTCCACAAACCTCGGCAATCTGACTTTGTTTCAATTTATGGTCTTTTCTTAACTCTCTTATTATTTCTCTGTATAAATTGTTATAATCTCTCATGAAAATCAACTCCTTATTGTCATAATACTACTAAATGTAGGATATCCTCTTGAAATCCTACTAATAGTAGGGTATACTTTTTGTATCGCATCTGTTTTAATTCTATATTAAATGTCTTACGGATATTAAAAACAGCTTTAATAAATGTAAACTAAAAGGAGGATGTTTATGGGTGAAGAAAAGAAGCTGCTTTCGGAGCTATTGGAGGAAACGGAACTTAATGCGGACGTACTCGAGAAAATAGGGTTTGCGGGCAGGGCGTTCTATGTATTCCGCTCGTTTGATGTAGTACCGTTTGGCGACTGCGAATATGAAGATTACTTTTGCCTTGCGTGTTTGACGGCAAGCCTTTCCTCCTGCGGCAGCCAGA
>UQFO01000028.1 GCA_900540275.1 uncultured Oscillospiraceae bacterium
AAATCCAAGAAGCAGATTGTTTTCTTCAAAAAAGAGAAAAAGCATGTTAAAAAAAAGAAAAACAGCGGATTGTTTTTCCCTTTTGATTGAACATAAAAAGTTTATGAAGAAACCCAAGAAGCAGATGGCATTCTTTAAAAAGAGAGAGACAGGTTTCTTCTTTGAAAGCTTCATTCAATAAAAAAGAAACGGCACGTTTCAAATAAAAAGAGAGAAGCAGGCTGCTTCAAAAAAGAAGGGAAACCATTCACCATGCCTTCCCTCCAAAAAGATGGAATAAGGATTATAAAAGGGGGAAAGCCCAGGCTTTCCCCCTTTTCTTTATATGTCGCGTTCAACAACCGTCCCCTGCTTCAGGGATTCCTTCGGGTCGATTACCCGCTGGTTCTTCGAGCCGCGGAAATGCAGCATCAGGCTCTTCTGTTCCAGGACGAACGGCCCGTCGATAAGGATATCCGTCTGCTCAAGCAGCTCCTTCCACTGGGGATGCTCCTCAAAGCCCGCTGTGAGCTTTTCAAACGTATAGCCGGTATACGTCATGATATTCATACCAAGCGCGTGTACCTGCCTTGCAAGCTCAGAGAGCGCGCCCGCCTGCTCAAACGGCTCGCCGCCGGAAAACGTGACGCCCTGAATCATCGGGTTTTTTTTGAGCGCTTCCATAATATTGTCTGTGTTCGTTTCGTATCCGCCCTGCGGGTCGTGCGTTTCCGGGTTATGGCAGCCCTTGCAGTGGTGCGGGCAGCCCTGCGTAAACACAACGAACCGGATGCCCGGGCCGTCGACAATCGATTCCCTGATAACGCCGGCAAGGCGCAGCTTACAATTCATAAAACCATCCTCTACAAAACAGGAGGCGGAAATCAACATTTCCGCCCGTCCCGCTATATTCTTTGTTTTACGTAAACGCTTATACCTCTTCCATTTCAGAGGTAATCGCGTGCTTGACCCTGTCATCAACCTCGGCGCGCTTGGCGTTGTTGAAGCGGTCGACCGTACCGACGAGGTAGCCTGTAATCCTGCGAATCCGTTCAAAGCCGTAATGCTCGTCTTCCTTCCTGCCGCATTTTGGGCACTCGTCGCCGATGATGCCGGTAAAGCCGCAGCAGGGGTCCCTGTCGACAGGATGGTTGATGGAGCCATAGCCGATGCCGCACTCCTTCATGAAACGGACGACCTGCTCGAACGCCTCGAGGTTCTCCGTCGGGTCCCCGTCAAGCTCAATATAAGAGATATGGCCGCCGTTTGTCAGGTTATGGTACGGCGCTTCCAGCTTAATTTTATCATACGCGGAAATGTTGTAGTAAACCGGTACATGGAAGGAGTTCGTATAATAATCCCTGTCGGTCACGCCGGGAATTTTGCCGAAGCGCTCGGCGTCCATGCGGACGAAACGGCCGGATAGGCCTTCCGCCGGCGTTGCGATAAGGGAAAAGTTCATGCCGTATTTCTTTGTCGCCTGGTCCATGCGCTTACGCATATAGCCGACAATCTCAAGCCCCAGGTTCTGGGACTCCTTGCTCTCTCCGTGGTGCGCGCCCACAAGCGCTTTCAGGCATTCCGCAAGGCCGATAAAGCCGAGCGTCAGGGTACCGTGCTTTAAAATATCGCGGATGCTGTCGTTCGGGCCGAGCTTGTCGGAATCAATCCACACGCCCTGACCCATCAGGAACGGGAAGTTGCGCACAAGCTTCTGCGCCTGGATTTCGTAACGCTCCAAGAGCTGGTCAATAATCAAATCAATCATGCGGTCGAGCTGCTCATAGAAGAAATCGATATTGCCGTTGCTCAAAATAGCAAGGCGCGGCAGGTTTACAGAGGTAAAGCTCAGGTTGCCCCTGCCGTTTACAATCTCGCGCGTGGGGTCGTAAGCATTGCCGATTACCCTTGTGCGGCAGCCCATGTACGCGCATTCCGTCTCGGGATGGCCTTCTTTATAATACTGGAGGTTAAACGGCGCGTCGATGAACGAGAAGTTCGGGAACAGCCTCTTCGCGCTGACGCGGCAGGCAAGCTTGAACAAATCGTAGTTCGGGTCGCCGGGGTTAAAGCTTACACCCTCTTTTACCTTGAAAATATGAATCGGGAAAATCGGCGTTTCACCGTTACCGAGCCCCTCTTCCGTTGCCAGAAGCACGTTTTTAACAACCATGCGGCCCTCAGGGGAAATATCGGTCCCGTAGTTGATGGAGCTGAACGGAATCTGCGCGCCCGCCCTGGAATGCATGGTGTTGAGGTTATGGACAAACGCCTCCATCGCCTGGTACACAGCCCTGTCTGTTTCTTTGTTTGCGTGGTTGAACGCAAAGCGCTGCATTTTGCCCGCAAGCTTCTCGCCGTACTTTTCAGTCAGCAGGGATAGCTCCGCCTCCATGTAAATTTCGCCGTCGTCGAGCTTTGGCGTGCTTCCGCTGTCGGCCTCCGCCGTGTTCGCAAGGTCGAGCACCGTCTGCGCCGCGTCCGCGTCGTCTGTCAAAAGCTCCGCCGCGCGGGACAGGTTCTGCCTGTAAATCCTGCGGTAGGTTTTCGCGACGCCCTTTGCCATGCCAAAGTCGAAATTCGGGATGCTCTGCCCGCCGTGCTGGTCGTTCTGGTTTGACTGGATGGCAATACACGCAAGCGCCGAATAGCTCGCGATATCGTTCGGCTCACGCAGGAAGCCGTGGCCTGTGGAGAAGCCTCCTGTAAAGAGCTTATCGATATCAATCTGGCAGCAGGTCGTCGTAAGCGTCAGGAAATCCAGGTCGTGGATATGGATGTCCCCGTTGCGGTGCGCCTGCGCGTGCTTCGGGTTTAATATGTACATCTCATAAAACTGCTTTGCGCCCTCGGAGCCATACTTGAGCATGGTACCCATGGCCGTGTCGCCGTCTATGTTCGCGTTTTCCCTCTTGACGTCGTTGTCCTTCGCCGCCTTAAAGGTCAGGTCCTCATAAATCTTCATCAGGCGCGTATTCATCTCACGGATTCTTGTACGCTCCGCGCGGTAGAGGATATACTCCTTAGCCGTGCGCGCGTGCCCGTTTTCAATCAACACTTTTTCTACGGCGTCCTGTACCTCTTCAACGGTAGGCGAATCCACCCGCTCGTTTTCAAGCTCCGCCTCGACCTTCAGCGCAAGCTGCTCCGCCGCCTGATAGTCGTTGCCGCCGATTGCCTGCGCGGCCTTATAAATAGCATCCGTTATTTTTTTCAGGTTGAACTCAACGGTGCGGCCGTCTCTTTTCTGGATGGTTCTGAGCATGGTACATTCTCCTTTTAACAACTCTTAATCTCACAGGAGCCATAATCTCCCGTATCACAATATGTAGTGTTTATTTCTTCCAACGCTTGAATAGTATAGACCATATACAGAAGTTAGTCAATGGTAAATCTGACAGTTTTTCCATGGCTTTTTCGTGCAAAAATTCGGGTATCAAGTCTTTTTCACTTATTGGAATCAAAACAAGGTGTTGTGATTTGTTTTTATATTAACACAATATATAGAGATAAATCAAGAATTATTCTCGGTTTTTATTTTTCCTATGCAGAAAGCCCACCCTGTTTTCCGCATGGATATGCGAAAAAGGGCAGGGAAACCTCCTGAAATCTTTTCCACTTGTTAAAATACAATATCTTGTGGGAGCCGCCGTAAAAACCAGCGCAATCCGGTAAAAGGAAATGCGCGCGTGGAAATGACAATTTTGTTACCCTTTCCGAAAAAGAAAAATCCCAATCCTTCCGGGAGAAAAAGCACGCACAGCCCTGTTTTTGTCAGGCAAAATCCATTGCCTGAGGCCGCTTATCTATAGTATAATAAATTAGATAAATTTTTGCTGCAAAAGGAGCCTCTATGAAAAGAAAAGCAAAGCCCGTTCAAATAGAATATCTCCCTTTAAAGGAAATACAAGCGCCGCTGCTTTTGTGGTACCGGCAAAACGCCCGCGAGCTGCCCTGGCGCAGCGACCCCTCCCCCTACCGCGTGTGGGTAAGCGAAATCATGCTGCAGCAGACGCGCGTGGAGGCGGTCAAGCCGTATTTTGCGCGCTTTATGGAGGAGCTGCCAACTGTGGAGGCGCTGAGCCGCGCGCAGGACGACAAGCTTTTAAAGCTATGGGAAGGGCTCGGCTATTACAGCCGCGTGCGCAACCTGCGCCGGGCCGCGCAGGTTATTATGTCAGACTGCGGCGGACGCATCCCGGACAGCCCTGAGGAGCTTAAAAAGCTGCCGGGAATTGGAAGCTACACGGCCGGGGCAATCGCCTCTATCGCCTATGGCATTCCAGCGCCCGCGGTTGACGGCAACGTACTGCGTGTCGTATCGCGCGTGCTGCGCTGCTATGAGAACATCGATTTGCCGCCCGTGCGCCGCGCGGTAGAGGAGGCCCTGCAAAACGTGATGCCTAAGGAATCCCCCGGCGATTATAACCAAGCGCTCATGGAATTGGGCGCTACCGTCTGCCTGCCAAACGGCACGCCTAAATGCGCGGAATGCCCGCTGCGCACACTTTGCAGGGCAAAAAGCGGCAATGTTATCTCCGAGCTTCCCGTCCGGTCGGAAAAGAAAAAGCGCCGCGTAGAGGATTTGACCGTATTTGTTTTTATACGGGAGACAAGCCCCGGCAAATACCAGACGGCGCTGCGCCGCAGGCCTGGGACCGGACTGCTTGCCGGGCTGTGGGAGTTCCCGCATACAGGCGGTACGCTCAATGAGGAGGAAGCCGCGGCACTGCCCGGGCAATGGGGCATAAAGCCCTTGCAGCTGCTTGAAAAACGAACCGCAAAGCACATCTTTACCCATATCGAATGGCATATGACAGGCTACCTTTGGAAGGTGGAGGCGGACGAAAATACGCCGTTTACCTGGGCGGACGGCGACGCGCTTTCCAGTGTTTACGCCGTACCGAACGCCTTCTGCGCGTTTTCAGCCGCGGTGCGTGGCTACCTGTCCCCTGAGGAACCTCTGCCAGAATGATAAACAGCTCAAAAAAGCCGGACGTTTCGTCCGGCTTTTTTATAGATTCCCAGCCTGATTATTTAACCGGCTTTGGGAGCTTTAACTTTTTGACAGGAACGCCCTGCGGGTTTTCCCTTATCTTTTTCTCCGCCGCCTGTTCAAACAGCCTTACATCGTTATTCCAAGCCTTGTAAGCGGCGTCGTTCCTGCGGTCGGGCAGGTCAAAATTTTGGGAAAGGTACGCGCCGAGGTATGCGGTTACCTTCCGGGCGCCGTAAAGGTTCATGTGCTCGCCGCCGTCCTTTGTGTCGCTGCTCCAGTCGATTCCCATTTCCCTGGTTTTCAGGTTCAGGTCAAGCAGGGCAAGCCCGTTTTCCTGCGCGTACTGCTGCGCCGTGTTATGGCGCCGGTAATCCCAGGAACGGGCGTCGGGTATGTTAAGCAGCAGCACTTTTGCGCCGTTTTCCTTTGCAAGCCGGACAATTTTGTCAAGGTACAGCCTGTCCGCGCTGTGCATCGGCTCGGCCTCATCCGTTTTATTCATATATTCCCCCTTTGTATAGGGGCGTTTCGAAACATCAATCAAGTAACCCTTTTGAGGGTCGTGCCTACTGTAATCAGGCGCGCTCAATATATCAAAATCCCGCAGTGTAAGGCTCTTCCAGCGGGAATGGTAGTCAATCGCCGGGAAAAGCTCATTAAGCTCTGTCGCCAGCGCGTCTTCCCATACGCCCAGCTCGCCGGACGGGTACTTCGCGATTGATTTCAGTGTTTTTTTCTCCTGTTTGGGCGCGTTTTTTTTCTTTAAGTCGAACGCGGAGCCTATTTCAACTATCACAAGCCCCGGGCTCTGGCAGGAAAGGATATCCTTATAAAGATAATACATCTCGCTCATCTTGATGCCCGGGCGCGCCGCGACTATCCCCGCGTAGCCGTACTGTTTCCACAGGTCTGTGGCGATAATCCCGCGGTAAAAGTTGCTGCTGCCGAGCGCCGTAAAATCGAGCGTGTTTTCAGGTTCGCCATGAAAATACTTCATCATCGGCGTACGCACGCACGCTTCCTTCGTGTTTTCCTTTGGCGCCAGTATCAGGGACGCCGCACCAAGCAGCACGGCGAAAACCAGCAAAAACGCCAATGTCTTTATCAGCCGCAGCGCGGCTGTTTTTCTTTTTCCTTTATCCATAAGCTATCTTCCTTTAAAACTGGGCGTATATCAGGTCGATTATGCGGTATCCCGCACCGTAGGCGCCGAACAGGATGACCGAGAAAATACCAATATAGTAAACGGCCCATCTGGCCGCGAGCGTTCTCCTGGCAATCACGTCGCGGACGACAAGGCCTTTTTCCTGCATAATCCCGACCGCCAGAATAAGCAGTACAGACAGGAACAGCAAAATAAAATCGCTTGTATAGAGGCCAAAATCACGTATCAGCGCGCCGGAAGTTAAAACACCCGCGTCGAAGCCTGTAAAAACCGAGCCGAACAGGGTAAACGCCTGCGGCAAATCCTTTGCGCGGAAAATCAGCATACCAAAGCAAACGAGCAGGAACGTCCGGGCCATCTGCCATAGGCGGTACCCGCGCGAGCTTATATTGATATGCGCCTTAGCAATGAGCCTCCTCGCCAGCGGCTCAAACAGAAGCCCTATCATCATAATCAGGTAGTAATACAGGCCATACACCACGTATTTCCAGCTCGCCCCATGCCAGATACCATTGCCGAACCAGACGAAAAACATGGAAAAGGCAATGGGCGCGAGTTTACCGAAATGCTCGTTTAAATTCTTTTTCGCCTTTTTGCTCAGGTTCATAAAGAATTTAGAAAACGAGATGGGATAAAAAATATAATCGCGCAGCCACGCGCCGAGCGTTACATGCCACCTGCGCCAAAATTCCTGTACCGAGCGGGAGAAAAACGGCCTTCTGAAATTCTCTGCAAGGCTGACGCCGAACAGCTGCGCAACACCCGTTACAATATCCATCGTTCCGGAAAACTCCGCGTAAATCTGCAATGTATAGAGCAATACCGCCAGAACGACGGGAATGCCGCCAATCATGCCCGCCTGGTGCCCGAATTCATCGTTAACACATTTAAGGCCGTCCAAATCGGCAAAGCACAGGCAAAATCGGTCGCGCTTTTCCATTCGCTGTGTGAGCAGCATGGAAAAATATTTCCGGTTGCAGCAGCCGGTCAGCGGGTCCGTATAAGCAAGGAAATGAAGCTCGTTTTCCTCCTGCATCCGTTTTAAAAGCTCCTCATGCGCCGCGTGGTTCTGTTCGCGGTACCGGTTGAGCCTGCTCATTTTAAAGGCATAGAGCGTCGCGATATAATAGCCGACCAGAACGCTGATACACGCCTTGACGACCCAGATTTTAAAAATCAGGTAATTCCCCGGCATGTAATAGACCAGCAGGTTTAAAAAGAGATAACAGTACATCGCAGTAATAAGCCGCGTGGAAAATTTCAGGTTTGACGGGTCGGCGGCAATCGTGCCGACACGCTCCATCCATGCTGTTTTTCTGATGATTTGAAACACGGCGCCGGCAAGGATAAACGCCGCGGCTACCGGTATAAATTTATATTCGTTGTTCGGGCTCGTGCCGTCAAAGGCCGAGGCAGGGATATCCTGAACAATTGCCATGACCGACCGGGAGAGTATATTAATGCTAAGCCCAATCAAAGCGCAGGTAAGGCCATGGAACACGCTCTGCCGCAGCGGGCACCGAAACAAAAGTGCGGTCTCGGCAACCAGGAAAACAGCGAACGCCGTCCAATTGACAATCAGGTGGAGCTGCAGATAGCTGCAGGCAATAAACAGGATATAATTCACCGCAAAGGTTGCGCCTACGCCCTTCCAGCGCACGATACGCCGTCCTGTCTGTTCCCCAATATATTGGAAATACTGCCAGTTACAGTAAAAATACGCAGGGGAAAACAATAAAATGATAAGCAGCTGCATTATGAATGCCCCCCTGACTGCCGGCTTAGCTTATCGGCATACATATTGTGGTCGGCTTCGCTGATGAGCTGTTCAGCAGTCTTTGGGGAATGGGCGGGAACCTCTACCACTCCAAAGCTAAACGACAGCGGGACCGCGCCATGAGTGACGGCAGGCGCCTTTGAACGTATTTCTTCCATTCGCGTATCTGCCTGCCCTTTTCCGCAGTTTGGAAACAAAATCAAGAACTCGTCTCCGCCAAAGCGCGCAAAAATGTCGTCCCGGTCAAGATTTTCACGGATGAGCGCCGAGAAATCGAGCAGGTAACGGTCCCCTATCGTATGTCCATACTCGTCGTTCACCTTCTTTAAGTGGTCAAGGTCAATATATACAAGCGCAAGCGGCTCCCCGCTTGCGAGCAGCAGGTTCATCTGTTCCATCGCAAACAGGCGCGTGTACGCGCCCGTCAAGCCGTCGAGGTATGCGGCAATCCGCAGCCGGCGCGCACGCTGTAAATGCTCCAGCTTTTGCCGCTCCAGACGGTCGTGCTCTTCTTCGAGCCACGCGTTCTTCGTAATGGAGTAAACATGGCTCATAAACACATACACCATCATCAGCAGCAAAAGCACGCTTCCAATTAAAAACAGCGCGGCAAAAGAGCCCGGCAGATTGAACATGCTTGGTATACTGTCGAACAGGACATAGCCAATCCCAAACCAGCTGAACCGGATAAGCAGGCGAAACTCTTCACCGCTTTGTCCCATCAGGCGTGATTTCTCCTTAAGTTCACCGTTGAGAACAATACCCAGCCCGATGCACAGGTCTGCAAATGTTGCAATTATCAGGCACAAATTACGCATGCTGAAGCTGGAAAGCAAAGCAAATATGCTGGTCTTCAAAAAAAGCGCCGTCACACCCAGCACGAGCAAATGGACGCTTGCAAAAATCAGGATTCCTATATCGGCGACAAACCACCGGCAAACCATCCTGCCGCCGAGCAGCAGGAAAAATAAGCATTTGCTGATAAAAAGCGTCAGATAAAATACAGGCAATGGGATTCCCCAAACCCCCATCGCATAAAAAACCACAGCGGTAACCGCCATAAAACCGGCAGCCCTCAAGCGGGGGATTTTCTCCGCCGGCTGAAGGATAGCAAAAAATTTCATTAAAACCAAATCGCAGGGCAAAACCAGCAAAACAAGCAGAACCGGCAGCCCATAGTGGTACAAGGCAGGCATAACTTCTCCCCACTCTCTTGCGCGCGGCAAAAAGCCGGCGCGGCTGCCGGCCCGAAATAGCCGCAGCCAATCAAACATAATCTTCTCCAAATTCTCCAGTCAAAAAGCAGCCGTCCCCATCCGTCTGTCCAGGCAGCCTGTTATATACCGCCGCGGCATGGGAAGAACGCCCGGGAAATCGCCGTTTCTCCCCCTGCGCCCGGGGCTGGAGCTTCACAAAAGGCTGCTTTTTCCATCTATCAAGGTTTCCCCATTTTCATAACTATAGTTTAACATATGCGCGAAAATAAAACAACAGTCATTCCTATTTTGTGTAAGCACAAAAAGAATAAAATTTATGCAAAAACCTGCACGCGGATTATTAACCAGCGTTGATACTTCCTTCAGGCTTTTCGGTTTACTGTGAAAAACCGTCTGAAATCCGCGGCTAAAAAGGGCGGGGTACATTATGCGCCCCGCCCTTTGCTTAATCGAATTTATTTTTGTTCCAGTAGTCGTAATCGCTTGCGTCATCTTGCTTTTCATCTAAACAATCTTCGCTGTTTTTAAAAAGATTTTTCCCCATGGTATAACCGTGGTTTGCAAGCCGGACATATGCAACTGCTGCTACCACTATGACTGCCACGAGCATTATAATCGCCAAAATCATTTGGCCTGCACCTCGCCTTCGCGCAGCTTATTGCTCCTGTTCAGGCTGCGCCGCAACCCCTTCGGAAACCGCTGCCGTTTCGGCCTGTGCTTCCTCCGTTTTATCGAGCGGCTTGCCCAGAAATTCCGGCAGCGTCATCCCTGCCATCTGGAACATTTCGTTCATCGGTGGGATGGATTTCAGCATACTGGACAGGAAATTCGACGTTGTGGACGTCCCGTCCCTGCCGTTCATACCGTCCCATACGGTAACCTTATCTATTTTGAGGTTCTTCACCGCTTCAACCTGCGTTTTTGTGAGCTCCTCAATCTTGTCGGCAATCATCAGCTTCATCGCGTCGTCGGCGCTGCCGCCCGCAGCCGCCACTATTTGCGCTAAGCCGGCTGCCTGCTTTGTAAGCATTTCCTGCACACCACGCGCCTGCGCTTCCATTTTCGCGTAAATTGCATCCGCCTCGCCCTTTGCGCGGCGCCTGATTTGTTCTGCCTGCGCCTCAGCCTGAAGCTCCATTTTTCGTTTTTCAATTTCCGTTTTGACGATGACATCTGCTTCAAGCGTTGCCTGTTCACGTGCAAAACGCGCTTTTTCCGCGTCCTGCTCGGCGGCGTACGCTTCCTCCAGCGCCTTAGCGGACTGAATCTTTTCCGCCGCCGTAGCGCGGCGCTGTGCCTCGGACTGCTTTTCCACAAGCGTAGCGTTCGATTCAGCGACCTGCGCCTTTGCCTCGTTTTCACCCTTGATAGCTTCTGAATCAGCAAGCGAAACCTGCACGCGCTGCTCGCGCTTTGCATTTGCCTCGCCGATAGCGCCGGAGCGGTCGGCCTCGGCTACGGAAATCTTCGCGTCATTGATGGCTTTTGCCGCGGCTTCCTTGCCAAGGGCTGAAATGTATCCGGATTCGTCTGTAATATCTGTAACGTTGACATTAATCAGGCGCAGGCCGATTTTTTTCAGCTCCGTTTCCACATTATTGGATACGGCGGCCAGAAATTTATCGCGGTCGGTGTTGATTTCTTCAATGTCCATCGTCGCGATGATGAGCCTCAATTGCCCGAAGATGATGTCCTTGGCGAGCTCCTGGATTTCCGTGAGCTTCATGCCGAGCAGACGCTCCGCCGCGTTCTGCATAACACCAGGCTCGACAGATACGCCCACCGTAAACCGGGAGGGCACGTCAATACGGATGTTCTGCTTGGACAGCGCGTTTTTCAAATCGACCGGTATGGAAATCGGAGTCAAATCCAGGTACTCATACGCCTGAATGACCGGCATGATAAACGCCGCGCCGCCGTGGATGCACTTCGCGCTGCGTGAGGTGCCGTCCTTATTAGAGCCGATTTTACCATATACAACGAGGATTTTGTCCGACGGGCACTTTCTGTACCGCGATAAAAGGACAATTAGAGTCGTAAACAATAAAACGACGATAACGCAAATTAGAATGATTATGGCTGGATCCATTGTGAAATTCCCCCTCTGTTTTGATTGGATGGTCCCGTTACCGGCTCGACCTGTACCGTCTGTTCATCGACGACCGCGCTTACGCGTACCGGCGTACCGGTCGGGATTTGCTGCTGTGCCTTGGTTACCGCGTCGAGCTCTACCAGGCGCTCCTGCAACATAATCGTAATTTTACCCTGCCCCTTTTCGCACGCGGGTATTGGGATATAGACCTTTCCCGTTTTCCCAATTGCGTTTCCAACGTTCAGGTTGCCCTTATCCTGCAGCCTGAACGCATACTTGAACAGCAGGGCAATGCCCACTAGGGCAGCCGCGCCTGCCAGAAAGGCCAAGCCTACCGCCAGCCCGGCGTTTAAGTATTTGGACAGGGCCAGCCCCGTCCAGCCTCCGACCGCAAAGAACGCAACCAGGCCGCGAACCGTAAACAGCCGAAGCCCCGGGTCGCTGTCTTCCCCGCCGTCCGCTTCTCCGTGATGGAGGTCTCCATGGAAGCCGTCCTGCGCGTCCACGTCCATATCCATGTCCGTATCCATATCCGCGTCCAAATCGCCCACGTCCGCGTGGTCAAATCCAAACCCAAACAACAGCATGATGGATTGGATAACCAGAATAATCGTTGCAGGCGCCGCAATACAAACGAAAACCTGCTGGATTAACGTCATGGCGTTCCACCATTCCCACATGTTTCTCCCCTTCTTTCTTTACCGGAATCATTTCACCAATCGTTCTTCTGCCGCTTTGGCAAGCTGGTCCCTTCTGACCCGCTCAAACAGTGCGTCCGCCCGTTTCTTGACGATAGAAGATGCATAGTAGGTCAGAATAATCCGCATTCCGCACAGCAGGCGCTTGCGCGCGCCGGCATACGGCTCCGCCGTATGTACGACGGCATGCTCTACAATTTCCTCAAATTCCCCCTCGGAAAGTACCGTTTCAAAATCCACCTGGTCGAGGATTGTGCACAAAAGGCAGTAAAGCTGCGCGTCTGAAATCACGTGCTCCTGCGCGCTGTCCGCTTCCCCGTTCGTATAAGCGAGGAGCAGGGCGATTTGGTCGAGCTTCATCACGCCGCGCAGCATGTTTATCATGATAATACGCGCGACATGGTTCTCGCTGTACCGCTTGGCGACCGGCTTCTGTACCCAGCCGCGGTTAATCCAGTTTTGGATTGCGGGGGTATCAAGTCCCGTAATTTCGCGAACCTGCGCCAGCATCAGCCCTTTTGTAACGGAAAAGACACCGCCGAAAAAAGCCTGCGCGCTCCTGTCATTCCGTTCCACTACCGTACCGGGAAAATACGCCTTCAAACGCCCGCCCCCTTTCTCAGCCTGTGGATTTGCCATGATTATACTACACATTCATATGAATGTAAATAGCACTCTTAAGAATTTTTTAAAATTTTGATGCAGCAGCATAAACGAAAATCAACGCTGAAAAAGGCGGGTAAGCTTGGTAATGTGCTTTCCCGCCTTTTATCCGTATTTGTATATTTACATTGCGATTATGCCGTAAACCAATTCTGTTCTTCTCCGCTGTAAAGCAGCCACGCATTTCTCAGCATTTCAATTTCATTGGCTTGGAAATTTTCCTCATCCAATCCCGATTGCGTTTCTTTTAACGTTTCTTCATCATCCAAAATTCCGCCCGCAATAACCCGCAAATGCATATCTTCGATATGTTCTACAAAATCCTTCAGCTCAACTTCCTCCTGTACATTATCAGGGCTCTGAAAAAATGTTTCTCCCAGCGTCGCATCCGTGCTATCTGCAGAGATACACCTGTCGAGTGAATATGCGCTCAAGTATTTATGACGGTTATTCTTTTTCCTCTCCGATTCCAATATGCATTTTATCTGTATTTCGGCAAATGCATGGAAAGCGCCAAATCTTTTTTGATATAATCGGACAGCAATTATAAAAGCAATTGACGCAATATTAAAACAGTCATCGTATTCCAGGCCCTTCCCGTACTTTTTCGCGACAGATTTAATCCATGGTACATTCTGTTCATATATATACGTTTCATTTAAAAGATGTTTCATCTACTCCCTCCTTAAGGCAGCATATCCTTTAAACCTTTTGTCCGGGGCTTTCTGGTTTTCTTTTGTACGCTTGGCGGTGCATCACTCGTAAAATCAGGAACATATTTCGGATTATTTTGAAAAGAACAGTCTAGCTTACACCTCCAAACCTCACATTTTTCATCCCACTCCACCATGTAACAGACAGGCAGGCTCACTTTTTTCCGGTACAAAAACGATTTTAGCCTTTCCGACTTGAATTTAGCGGATTTCGGGATAAGTCTTGATTTTTCTTCTTCTTTCTCTGTCTCGTCGAGCAAAAGTTCTTTTGCATCGTCTGAGCTGTACAAGAGAACACTTTTCCCTCCGAGCAGACCTGCCAATTTGCTATTTAAACGTATCTCCCCGCTCGGCCAGACTGTAAAAGATAAAATTTGATTACTTTCTGGCGCCAAATCAATTTGTTGGTACTTACTTAAATCGATTAATTTCAACAGAATCACCTTATTTTAACATGTTTTCTATATTTTATCATTTTTGTTTATAATTTTCAACAAAATAAAACAATAATACTAATATTTTAGTAATTATCTTGTTTATTTATAAACTTATTAATGTAAATTATAAATTTAATTAATTTAAATATTTAAAATATAGTTTTAATTCACTCAAATCAATTTAAGCCAGACAATTTGTATTTCCTTTATTACATTAAAATATATTTGCATTGCATAGAAAAATAAAAAAGGGTATAATAGGATTTAACTTAAAATGACTATTGGCAGGTGATAGGCATGTACATTGCTGATTTACATATCCACTCGAAATATTCCCGCGCGACGAGCAAAGAATGCGTTCCCGAGTACCTCGACCTATGGGCAAGGCGTAAGGGAATCGACCTGATTGGCACAGGCGATTTCACCCATCCGGCGTGGCGCGGGGAATTAAAGGAAAAGCTCACTCCATCGGAGGAGGGGATTTATATCCTCCGGGACGACGCGCGTATTTCTGATCCGACCGTTCTGGGTACAAAGCAGACGCGCTTTGTCGTATCGGGAGAAATCAGCTCTATTTATAAAAAGAACGGTAAGGTACGAAAGGTCCACAATGTCATCCTGCTGCCGTCCCTTGAGGATGCCGACACACTTTCGCATAAGCTTGAGGCAATCGGGAATATCCATTCCGACGGCCGGCCGATTCTCGGCCTCGACAGCCGTGATTTGCTGGAAATTACACTGGAAAGCTGCCCCCAGGCGGTGTTTATTCCCGCGCACATCTGGACGCCGCACTTTTCGCTGTTCGGCGCGTTTTCCGGCTTCGATACGATTGAGGAATGCTTTGAGGACCTGACACCGTATATCCATGCGCTGGAAACGGGCCTGTCCTCTGACCCGCCGATGAACTGGCGCGTCTCGGCGCTCGACCGTTACCACCTAGTATCAAACTCCGACGCGCATTCCCCCGCAAAGCTTGGGAGGGAAGCAAATATTATAAACACAGAGCTTTCCTATCCCGCACTCAAAAAGGCGCTCGAGGGCGGCGTTAAAGAGGGCTTTGGCGGGACCATCGAATTCTTTCCCGAGGAAGGGAAATACCATTTTGACGGGCACCGTAACTGCGGGCTGTGCCTGACGCCCGCACAGTCTGAGGAATACGGCGGGAAATGCCCTGTCTGCGGCAAAAAGATTACCATAGGTGTGCAGCACCGCGTCGAGGAGCTTGCAGACCGCGCGGAGGGCTTTGTATTGCCTGACGCCGCGCCCTTTGAAAGCCTTGTCCCCCTGCCGGAGGTGCTCGCCGCGTCCACCGGCTACAGCGCCGCGGGCAAAAAGGTCGCGGCGCTGTATGAGGAGCTTCTGTACACAATCGGCTCTGAGTTTTTTATTCTACGGCAGGCGCCGCTGGAAGAAATCGGGCATACTGCCGGGCCATGCATCCGAGAGGGTATCCGCCGCCTTCGTTTAGGGCAGGTGCGCCGCGACCCAGGCTATGACGGCGCTTACGGGGTCATCCATATTCTGGAACGGGACGAAATCGAAAGCTTAAGCGGGCAAATCAGCCTATTCGGCGCCACGTCCTCTGCAGACTGGCATACAAAAGCCAAAGCAGGCGCTAAGCCTATCAGGAAAAAGAAATCTGCGGAGCTTCCGCCGGAAGAAGAGCGCTCCGCAGAACAAAAGGCGGCTTCGCAGGATTTACTTTCCGGCCTCAACGCGGAACAAAAACAAGCCGTGACCCTGCCTTCCTCAGGCGCCGCTGCAATTATCGCGGGACCCGGCACCGGTAAAACAAAGACGCTGATTTCCCGCATTGCTTTTTTAATAGGGGAATGCGGCGTAAAACCGCGTGACATAACCGCTGTTACCTTTACAAACAAGGCGGCAAAGGAAATGCGCGAACGCCTCGCACAACAGCTCGGCTCTAAACGCGCGGCGGCAGGCGTTACTGTCGGCACATTCCATTCCATCTGTTTACAAAGGTTAAAAAAAGAAAAAGAGAGCATTACGCTTTTAGACGAATACGAGGCGCTCGAGACAGCGGCCGGTATAATAAAAGACCTGAAAATAAAAATATCCCCGCGCGAGCTTCTGCGCGAAGTATCAAACAAAAAAAACGGCGTGCCTTTCAAGCACCCAGAACTGATGGAAGAAGCGTTCGGCCTTTACTGCGCACGTGTCAGCGAGCTGGGGCTGATGGATTTTGACGACCTGCTGCTGGAAGCGCTTGCGCTTTGTGGGGACAATGAAGGCAAGCACCTGCTTGTCGATGAATTCCAGGACGTCAATCCTGTCCAGTACAGGCTGATTCAGGCGTGGAACAGGCTAGGAAAAAGCTTGTTCGTCATCGGCGATCCCGACCAGGCGATTTATGGGTTCCGCGGGAGCGACGCCCATTGCTTTGAACGGCTGAGCGGAGATTATCCTGAGCTCCATGTCATCCGCTTGACGGAAAATTACCGCTGCTCGCCTGAAATCCTCAGCTGTTCGCTTTCTGTCATCTCCCAGAACCCCGGCGAAGCGCGCGTGCTTTCCGCCAACCGCCCGGCGCAGGGCATGGTGTTCCTGCGCACCTCGGAAAGCAGCCTTTCCGAAGCAATTTTTGTCTCAAAGGAAATCAACCGTATGGTCGGCGGCATCGATATGCTGGACGCGCAGGCGCTCACCGAACCGCGTGACGCGCGGCTTTCCCGCAGCTTTTCCGATATTGCCGTGCTCTGCCGCACGCACCGTCAGATACGCCTGCTCGAGATGTGCCTGCGCAAGGAAAGCATTCCCTATATTGCCGCTGGCCGTGATGATTTCCTATCAGATGAAACGGTACGCGGCGTATCCGGTTTTTTCCGCTTCCTGCTTGAGCAGAACGACGTGCCGGCCCTTCGTACAGCACTGAAAAACGTTTGGAGATGCCCGGCGGATTTAATCCAAAGCTTTTGCACAGCGCTGTCAAACGCGCGGGAGGACAGCCTTTTTTCCGTATGGGAGGAATATAAAAACGCGGGGCCCCTCCAGCCCTGTATGGAACAAATTACGGAATTTCTACCCCGTGCGCATAAAGCTAAGCCACGCAAATTATTAGAGGAATTTGCGGAGAAAAACAACCTCGCGGAACACGAGCCGCTTATACAGTTTATGAATATGGCTGTTTTCCATAAGGATATGGCATCCTTTATGCAGACGCTGCTGCTCGGCGAGGAAGCCGATATCGAGCGCAGCGCAGCTAAAACCTATCCGGCTGACGCCGTGCGCCTGATGACGCTCCACGGCGCAAAGGGGCTTGAATTCCCCGTTGTGTTCCTCTGCGGCGTAAAAGGCGGCAGTATCCCGCTGGAAGCACAGGGACGTGAAACCAATATGGAAGAAGAGCGCCGCCTGTTCTTCGTCGGTATGACGCGCGCAAAGGACGAGCTGTTCCTGATGGGCTCACAGCAGGAGCCGTCTGTTTTCCTAAATGGCATTCCGCAGGAACTTCTGCATACGGCGCCTGTCAGGGAACACGCCCAACGCAAGGATGCTCAGCTGAGCCTGTTCGACTAAAATATGTTTTAATTCATCAAACCTATATGAACTACGGAAAGCGTTGTAAAAATGGGAACAAATAAATATCAAGATAAAAAGCCGGCTCCAATTAATTGGAGCCGGCTTTCCTTTCAACAGAATTATTGCGTTTTTCTTTTGCGAGGATAAAAGGCCGCACCCAATATACCAATACCGGATATCAGTAACAGGAATATCCAAGCGGACAGGTTGGCGGAATCACCTGTCTGTGTAAAATCAGACGGCTTTTCCGTCGGCTTATCCGTCGGATTTTCGGTTGGTTTTTCTTTCGGCGGTTCTGCCGTTTTCCTTTGCAGGCTATTAATTGCGTCCTCGATGGCTTTGGCCATAGCGTCTACCTCTGACTGCCCGGTGATGTTTTTGCCGCGCTCCACCGCTTCGACTGCCGCTTCTACGGCGGTAAAGTCCTTATACTCGTCCTTGTTCAATGCGTTTGCCTTTTCTATCGCTTCGTCCACCTTAGAATAATCGGCCGGTAATGGCTCCAGCGTTATAGTAACAAGCAGGGTAGAGCGGTCATAGCTTACCGTATGCGCGAAAGATACCGGATAATGGTCTGCCGCGCTGGCTTGTATGAAATAGTCGCCCGGCAGCAGGATATAGCTTCCGTCCGGCTGCGGATCGATAGCGGCGCCACCCTCTGATTGGGACAGGGAAACGACGGCGTCCTTCGGCGTGGCGTCAATCACGACGTTTACAGCGAGGGGCGCAATCGTGGGGAATCCATCCTTTTGGCTAACGAAGGCATCCCCGTTGCCGTTGAGATCTGCGACAAAGTTTTCCTGCTTCATGTCCGCTTCAGTCTTCTTGACGCCGACGTCGTTCTTCTCCTCCGTGACGACTGTATTCCCACGCTTGTATACGCCTAGAGCGCTGCCCTCCGCGCTGTAATAGAGGTTGCCCAGGGTATTCAGCGCCGTTTCGTCAACCTGTCCAATCAGTCCGCCGCTTCTTTGGGGCTGGATCAGGCCGGTGTTGTAGCAGTTGCTCATCCCCGTGCCGTTGTAGAGCCCGATAATGCCGCCGATAGAGGAGGGGACGGCCGCCGTTGAGGTGATTTCGCCATAGTTGGCACAATTCGTGACCGTGCTGGGCGCTCCGAAAACATAAGCGGAGATGCCGCCGGTGAACGCAGCTTCGCCCGCCAGCTTGCCCTTGTTGACGCAGCGGTCGATTTCGCCGTGCTGGCTACCGGCAACGATACCGCCAACATTGGTGTTTTTGCTGTGAATGGTAATGTTCGCATCGTTGGTGCAGCGAGTAATCGCGCCGCTGCTGGATCCCACAACGCCGCCGATATAGCTGACGCCGGTCGTAGTGATATCCATCGACAGGCGGCTGGTGCAATTGCTGATGGTTCCTTCCGGGTACATACCCGCGATGGCGCCCATATAAATTCTTGCGGAAGAATCCTGTGTGGCGGCGGTACCGGTCACGGTCAGGTTTCGTATGGTGGCGTTTGTGCCGCCGAAAAGCCCGACGATACAAAGGTCTAACGTCCCACCGGGAAATTTTGTAAGCTGCATGTTTTTGACCGTATAGCCGTTACCGTCAAATACACCGCGGAAGAATTTGCTCGTATCTCCGGTATAGTCCTGTAACGAGCCTTTGTACTCCCCAATGGCCGTCCATTCGTGACCCGCCAGATCGACATCCTGCGTCAGCCATACGTCGTTCTTCCCCGTGTACGCGCCAGTGTTGACGAGATAGGCAAACTGCGCGAGCTGTTCGGGCGTTGAAATTGCGCCGTCCGTCCATATCGTATCCCGGTTGGCCTCATCCGACCAATTGGCGCCGTCGGCGGCAAACGCGGTGAAAGCCGTCGTTAAAAAAGACGTCAAACCCAAGCATAAGCACAGTAATACCGATAAAATTCGCTTTTTCATTGTGAAACCTCCTGTAATTTTAATTGATTAACGTCGTTTTACCCAACGTTTTTTTGGCAGGGGAACGAATTCCCCTGCCCGCCAAACACGAAAACGCGCCGGCCGCCGGGACGAAAGCCCCGCCGGACAGCGCGTTAAAATTAATCGATATATTTAAAAAATATTTGTGGGCAATAAAAAAGGACAGATTTATTCTGTCTGTCTGTCTGTCTGTCTGTCTGTCTGTCTGTCTGTCTGTCTGTCTGTCT
>UQFO01000029.1 GCA_900540275.1 uncultured Oscillospiraceae bacterium
AAAAACAGCGGATTGTTTTTCCCTTTTGATTAAAACATAGAAAGTTTTATGAAGAGACCCAAGAAGCAGATGGCTTTCTTTAAAAAGAGAGAAGCAGGATGCTTCATAAAAAACAAAAGCCCGCTGCGGCAATGAAACCGCTGCGGGCTTAAATTTTAATTAATCGAATAAGTGATTCAAAAAATCCCCAATCGCGTCAAGCGCGCTAGTTGTAAGCAGCTCCATGCTTTGCTCGCCGAGCGAAAACTCCTTGATTTCAAGCGTGACCTCCTGCGACATAACCTCTACCGAGACCTCGGACGGAAAGCGCACCGTGCTTCCTTCAAACGTGAGTTTGTCCGACAGGCTTTTTACCGAATCGTTCTGGAACAAAAACGGCGTAATCCAATCGGCGGGGACAGGCAGCTTGCCGAGCTTTGTGTTGGATAGCGTGACAACAAATTCCTTGCCCTCGCTGTCAAGCGAAACCTGCGCGTCGCCGGACAGCACGAGCACTTGCCCCATGCCGTTGAGCCGGGCGTAAACCCTGCACGGCTCTTCCTTATGCAGGCTGAAAACGAGCGCGTCCATCCGGATGGGGGAGGACGCCTGCTCCTCGTCCGCGGCCGCGCGCTGCTGGAACAGGTAGGCGAGCATGGAATTGAGCTCGCTTTCGCTGATTTCCTGCTTTGCGCCGAACATGACTGACTGCGCGAGCGTGTAGGCGAGCTTGTTGGAAGATTCAACCTCAAACTTTGAAAGGCCGTCGGTCGAAAGCGCCAGGTTGATGGCAGTCACTGCCGCAATCGCAAGGAGCACAACCAAAACGCCGATGGTAATAAAAATATTCCGCACAGCATGCCCGCGCTTTTCGGGCTCCTGCTCCGGCTGCCCGAAATGGTCGCCGTAATCGTCGGGCGGCACAGCGCTATGTATTTCCTTTTTCATATAAATCCTCCGTTTCGGGGCTGAATCACAGTATGGCGGGAACTTCTTGCTTTCCCAGTGCGTTACGCAGTTTATTTATTGGGACGGCCATTGTATCGGCCGTATTAGTCCGGCAGTTGACCCCCGTTAAAACCAGCGTGCCATCTGTCCACCCGGCGAAATCGATATTGTCATAAATATCGTAATTTGCGTCAACCAGCAAATGGATATCCAGCCACGCTTCATTGGCTTTCAATGGCTGTGAAAAATCGAGCACGGCCACAGAATAAGGGCGCGCCCAAAAACAACCGGGTATGGCAAGAAGGCTGCTTTGCGGTTCGTAATATGCGTCCATCCAGATAAAGGTTTCCGCGAAATCCTCCTTTCCATATGGGAAAGACTGGGCTGGGATATAGTGGAGGTCCTGCATGGTTTGCAGATTCAGGACGCTGTACCCATACAGGTCCTGGCGGAAAATAAGATAATCATTCCCGTCGCTATGCTCAATGAGCCGGTAGAATTCCGCGTTGTTATCGATATTGTACCAGCGGTAGAAAACCTCGCCTCTTTGACCTTGCAGCTCGCATTCGCTTCCACGCTGTGGATTATTTTGGTTTTTATCTTTATAGTCCCGCACTTTGAGTATAAAGGCGCCGGGTTCGGTATTCAGCTTTATTTTTTCTGTACGCGGACAGAGGTATTCAGGACGAAACACGGACATACGCTGTTTCCGCCAATTCTGGTATTCTTTTGTGTATGCCACATTCATATGCAGGGTTCCCTTCCAATAATGGGGCGGATGGATATGGATGGAATTAATTTTATTTCAGCTCCACAATGGTCACGCCGCTTTCACCCTCGCCGTATACGCCGAGGCGGAAGCTCTTGACCGCTTTGTTCCCTTTTAAATGCGCGTGTACCTCACGGCGCAGCACGCCGGTTCCCTTGCCGTGGATGACCGTAATCTGCCCGATGCCGGACAGGATTGCGGAATCGATGGCGTTTTCAAGCTCCATAATTGCCTCGATTGCCGTCATCCCGCGCAAATCGACGTCCGTTACAGGCCGCGCGGTCGCGGCGCCTTTTACATTGCGCGTCGTCGAGCGGACAATTTCCTTCTGCGGCTTTTCGTTTAACAGGCGCAGGTTGTCGAGCGGTACGCGCGTTTTGATAATGCCCGCCTGTACGAGTACCTTTCCGGAGGTGTCCGCCTCCTCCAGCACCGTACCCTTTTTATCGATATCGAAAATCAGCACGCTGTCGCCCTTTTTGAGCGCGCGCGGCAGGGTATAGCCGCTGTTGCTTTTTTCCTTGATTGGGTCGGCGCTGTCGTCCATTTTACGGATACCGGCGCGAAGCTCCGCCTTTTCCTGCGCGCTAAGGCCCTTTTTCTTTTCGGCCTGCTCGAGCCTGTCGAGGATAGCGTACGCCTGTGCGCGCGTTTTCGCGCTTATCTGCTGCGCTTCCTCCTTGGCTTTTTTTATTTCCTCGTCCGCAAGCTGTTTGACGCGGCTAAGCTCCTGCTGCGCCCGCTCGCGGTCACGCTTTGCCTTCTGGGTGATTTCTTCCGTTTCCCTCAGGCGTTCCTCAAGCCCCTGCCGGCGCTTTTCAAGCGTCTGCACAACGTCCTCAAACTGCCTGTTTTCAGCGGATACCAGCTCCCGCGCGCGGGATACGACTTCCTTCGACAGCCCCAGCCTTTCGGAAATGGCAAACGCGTTCGACCGGCCCGGCACGCCGATGAGTAATTTATAGGTGGGGCGCAGGGTCGCAACGTCGAACTCGCAGCAGCCGTTTTCCACGCCGTCGTTCTGTAGGGCGAAAGCCTTTAGCTCCGCGTAATGCGTCGTAGAGGCGGTCTTTGCGCCGAGGACGCGCAGCCGTTCCAGGATTGCGATAGCAAGCGCCGCGCCCTCTACCGGGTCGGTTCCCGCGCCCAGCTCGTCTATGAGCACCAGGCTGCCCGTGCCGGCCTGCTTTAAAATATCGGTAATGTTCGTCATATGCGCGGAAAAGGTGGAAAGGGACTGCTCAATGCTCTGCTCGTCCCCGATGTCCGCAAGCACCGTGCCGAACACGGAAAGCTCGCTGTTGTCCCTTGCGGGTATCATCAGGCCGCACATCGCCATCAGGGTAAGAAGCCCCAGCGTTTTTAAAGATACGGTTTTGCCGCCCGTGTTCGGGCCTGTGATAACGAGCGTGTCGAACGCAATCCCAAGCTCAATATCGGTCGGCACGACCTTCTGCGGGTCAATTAGCGGATGGCGCGCCTCCCTGAGCTTTATTTTCCCTTTGTCGTTTAATACCGGCGTGCTCGCTTTCATTTTATAGCCGAGCTCCGCTTTCGCAAAAATCACATTCAGCTCGATGAGCATATGGTAGCTTTCTGTAACCTGGTCGGCAAACGAACCGGCTTCCGCGGAAAGCTCCGCCAAAATGCGCTCGATTTCCGCCTTCTCCCTGCTGCGCAGGACGCGGATTTCATTGTTTGCCTCGACCACGCCCATCGGCTCGATAAAAAGCGTTGCGCCGGAGGACGAGGTGTCGTGCACCAGCCCCTTGATATTCGCTCGGCATTCCGCCTTAACGGGCACGACGTACCGTCCGTCGCGGATGGTCACAATGGCGTCCTGCAAATATTTTTGGTACGACGCGCTGTGTATCATTTTATCGAGCACGTCGCGCGCTTTAGCAGAAGCGCTTTGTATCTTCCGGCGGATAGAGGCAAGCTCGTTTGACGCGTGGTCAGACATTTCTTCTTCCGACAAAATCGCGCCCGTAATCTTCTCCTCTAAATACTTATTTGGCACGAGCGTTTCAAAATACGGGTCGAGCGACGTTTCCACCGAAGCGGATTTCTGCCGCCACTGCTTTAACGAACGGATAACGCGCAGCACTTCGGCTATACGCAGCAGCTCGGGCATCGTAAGAACGCCGCCCGCCTGCGCGCGGCGAAGGGGATTGGATACGTCTTTCACGCCGCCGAACGACGGGGCGCCGAACCGCCCGCTGAGCATATGCGCGTCGCTTGTTTCTTTTTGTAAAAGGGTAACCTCATACAGCCCGTGCGCCGGCGCCAGCCGGAGCGCAAGGTCGTGCGCGTCCGCGCAGGTCGTTTCCTGCGCGAGCATATGTAATATTTTATCAAGCTCCAGGGCTTTTTCGTGTCTGTTCATTTTCAATTCTCCGGTGTGTATCTATGTTAGTCTCGTATGGTTTTATAAAAATCGAGCGTTTTAAAGCTTTTTTCGCTGATATGCAGCAGGTATTCCTCGCTTGCGCGCTCCAGCAGGGCGATGGAATCCTCCGGCAGGGTAAACTGGAACAGCTTGTCAAACTCCGCGTAAACGCAGTGGCGCATCGCGGTCGTCACGCCCATGCCCAGCAGGATGGAATATTCACCGTTTTCTTTGAGGCAGTCCCCACACAGCAAAACGCCGCGTTTCGGCAAAAAATGCATTTTTTCGTGCTCGTAGCATTTGCAGCCCTCACAACAGACGAGATCGGGCATATAGCCGCCGATTGTCAGCATACGCAGCTCGACCGCCGCCTTGATAAGCCCCGCGGGGCGCTTGCCGCGTGAAAGCAGGTACAGCGCGTTTAGCAGCAGGCGCAGGTAATCTCCGGCGGGCAGGTTTTCCGGCACAAAATGGAGCGCAAGCTCACAAAAGTACTGCGCAAGCGACATGTTCACCACATCGTTTCTCAGTGGGATGAACATCTCCTCAGACTGCGCCTCGTCGATGGTATAGGTATCCCGCCCGGCGAAAATCACCAGGCGGGAATAGCACAGCAGCCGTGTGGCGGCTCCCTTGGGGCTTTTAAGGCTGCGGCAGTTGCGCACAAATGCGCGCACAACGCCGTGGCTTCTCGTCAAAACCGTGACCAGCCTATTCTGCTCCCCGATATTCTGTTCCCTGAGTATCAGACCATCCGTCGAAATTCTCATGCGCGGCCTCCTGCGCGATGCCGGCGCCGGGCTGCTTTCCCTCGTTTTTAATCGTTGTATACGTTAAATAGTCGAGAACGCTCCCGGTCTGTAAAAAAGCCGTCCAGGCATCCGTTTCGTCCATATCTTACACACCCTTAACCGTTATTAAAGCGGACGTTTTTTCGTCCCTATTAACAGTATACTCACGC
Organism: uncultured Oscillospiraceae bacterium; assembly: GCA_900540275.1. Classification (GTDB taxonomy): domain Bacteria; phylum Bacillota; class Clostridia; order Oscillospirales; family Acutalibacteraceae; genus Scatavimonas. The sequence goes on from UQFO01000029.1 coordinate 5,047, forward strand.
ACAATGGTGATATAGCGTGTAAATTGTAGAACAAAATTAAGTTAATTTTTTCCTTATTTTATCGTTGGCGCGTTTAGTCAAAGTTCGAGCTGTCGTAGCCGAGCGAGCGCAGGATACCCTGCCGGTTGCGCCAGTCCTCCTTTACCTTGACCCACAGGGTCAGGTTGATTTTACAGTCGAAAAACCGCTCCATGTCCTGCCTTGCAAAGGAGCCGACCTTCTTGAGCATGGCGCCGCCCTTCCCGATTATGATTCCTTTATGGCTGTCGCGCTCGCAGTAAATGGTTGCGTCCAGGTCTACGATGCCTGAATTGTCCGGGCGCGTTTTCATTTTTTCCACGACCACCGCCGTTCCGTGCGGGATTTCCTTGTCGAGCAGGCGCAGCAGCTTTTCGCGGATAATTTCGCCCGCGAGCACGCGCTCCGGCTGGTCGGTCAGCGTATCGTCGTCAAACATGTGGCCGCCAGGCTGGGAGAGCTTTGCAAGCTCCCGCTTCAGCTCGTCCACGCCTCTTCCATCCTGCGCGCAGACCGGGACGATTGCTTCAAAATCGAATTCTTTACTGTAATGGAGAATGCGTTCCATCATTTCTTCCTTGTTTTTCAGCAAATCGATTTTATTGAGCGCAAGCACGGCCGGAAGCCCGAGCTTTTTAAATTTTTCAATGAGTGTAAGCTCCGTCTGCGACGGGTCGTACCCCGCCTCCGCAACGAGCAGGCAGGCGTCCACGCCGGACACCGACTCGTTTACAGAGCGCACCATGTAGCTGCCGAGCTCCGTGCGCGGCTTGTGCATACCGGGCGTGTCGATAAAGACGAGCTGTACCTCGTTTTCTGTCAGCACACCCATGATACGGGTGCGCGTCGTCTGCGGCTTGCTTGACACAATGGCGATTTTCTGCCCGAGCATTTGGTTTAAAAGAGAAGACTTGCCGACGTTCGGCCTGCCGACTATCGCGATAAACGCCGTTCTGTCATTATCGTTTTGATTTGTTATCAGTTGGTTCAAAGAGCTACCTCCGTGGCCCTGCGGCCCTGTAAATTTGAAAAGGCGGAGAGCCGATCCCTCCGCCTGTCCGTATCGTTTCCAATGGTAAGGTGTTTTATTGGTTCCCGCCGTCATCGTTGCCGCCTTCCCTGTGGAACAGGGATTTTGCGTTTTCCGCCATAGCGGCTGGGCCGATGACAATGAATAATACCGCTATCAGCAGCGTTAGTATAAACAGCGTAAAGACTGCCGGTTCTCCGCAAAGGAAATTAACAAGCGCCCACAGCCTGTCCGGCTGCCAGAATATCAGCACGCCGATGACAGCCGCAAAGATAGCGGTTACGAGCACGGCGCCCGCGGCAACGTCCTTTGCAAGCTTGATAAGCGGGTGGTATTCCTTTGTTACGGCATCGCTGATTTTTTCCACCGCCGTATTGACAAGCTCCGCCGACATCACGCTGCCTATCGTGAGCAGAAGCAGCGCCCAGCGGTCCGCAGGCAGCCCGAAAAAAGCTCCGAGAGCCAGTACGTATAGCGCCGCGACGATATGGATGCGCATATTGCGCTCTGATTTGATTCCTGCCGCAATGCCGCGGATTGCGTAACGGAAGGAGCGAAAAAAGTCCATTACTCGTTGATAATATAGCTCGAGGAAGCGGGCAGCCCGAGCTGGTCCATAATATATTCTTCCTTTTCCCTCATATGTACCCGTTCCAGGTTGTCCTCATGGTCATAGCCAAGCAGATGCAGCACGCTGTGCGCGGTCAGGTAGCCGACCTCGCGCTGGAGGCTGTGGTCGAACCGCAGCGCCTGCTCCTGCGCCTTTTCCATGGAAATGACGACGTCGCCCAGAATCTGCGCGCCCGTGTCGGGGTCGATATCGTACACGCCGTTTTCACCCATGCCGAACGAAAGCACGTCCGTGACCATGTCCTTGTCACGGTACTGCTTGTTATAATCCTTGATTTGCGCGTTGTTTACAAAGGTCACGCTGATTTCCGCGGAGCCCTTGAATTCCTCCATGCGCAGCACGGCGTTGCAGCAGCGGCGCACAAGCATGCGCAGCCCCGTGGGAATTTTAATTTCTTTTTGTTTGTTTGTTATGATGACTCTTATCTTATCCATTTCTGTTTCGCTTGACCTCCTCGTTTTTCTCATAAGCCTTGATGATTTCCTGCACAAGCTTATGGCGGACCACGTCCTTCTCACTGAAGGCGACGTGGGCAATATCTTTTACATTTTTTAAAATCCTGACGCATTCCTTGAGGCCTGAACGGCATCCGGAAGGCAGGTCTATCTGGGTAATGTCGCCGGTGATGACCATTTTGGAGTTAAAGCCGAGCCTTGTCAAAAACATCTTCATCTGCTCGCCGGTGGTGTTCTGCGCCTCGTCGAGGATAATAAAGCTGTCGTCGAGCGTGCGCCCGCGCATATACGCAAGGGGCGCCACTTCTATATTGCCGCGCTCCACGTATTTCTGGTACGTTTCAGCGCCGAGCATATCGAACAGCGCGTCGTACAGGGGGCGCAGGTACGGGTCAACCTTACTCTGTAAATCGCCGGGAAGGAACCCGAGCTTCTCACCGGCCTCTACAGCAGGCCTGGTCAGTATGATGCGGTTGACCTGCCTGGAACGGAACGCGGTAACGGCCATAGCGACCGCCAGGTACGTTTTGCCTGTTCCCGCGGGGCCGACGCCGATGGTAATCGTATTGTCCCGTATAGCGCTGCAGTACTGCTTCTGCCCGAGTGTTTTGGGTTTTACCGGCTTGCCCTTGGAGGTGATGCAGATACAGTCCCCGGCAAGCTGCTCTATTTTTTCCTCGCTGCCGTCGTTTACAAGCGACATGCAGTAGCGGACGTTCTGCTCGCTTAAGCTTTCGCCGCGGTTTACAAGCTTTAAGAGGCTGTCGATTACCTTCGCGGCCTTTGTAACCGCCTCAGGCTCGCCTGTGATTTTCAGGTCGGACCCCCTGCCTATAACGCCGACGGCATATTCATTTTCAATCAGCTTGATATTCTCGTCAAAGCTGCCGAACAGCGCCATGGCGTGTTCCATACGGTCTATATTTACAATTTGTTCCAGCGCTACTTCACCTTCTTGAAAGTTAAAAAATTAACAAATAGTAAAAACTATTGGAAATATACAATATAACCTTAGGATGCCCAAATTATCTGTAATTATAACACAGAAAATTCTTGAAGTCATTAAAAAAGTGTAAAAATATTTTAATACGTAAACTTTTGTAGAATTTTCCTAAGAAAAAAAGCGGCGGTTTTCCTGAATCTAGGTGGTTTTACACATTTTTACACGTGTATTCCATTTGCTTTTTTTTTGGAAAAATGGTAATATGATTTTAATTATAGCAGAAAGGGGGATTCGTCATGGCACAGGTATGCCTTCCCGAGGGCTTTTCCCTGCCTGGGGAACTCCTTTCCTTACTTCAAAGCGAACGGCTTCCGCACGCTGTCGCGCTGCAAAGCGCCGGCAGGGATATGCGGGAGGGCTGCGCGCGGCTTCTTGCCCGGTGGGCTGTCTGCACCGGCGGGGAAGAAAGGCCATGCGGAGGCTGCCCAGGCTGTATAAAGGAGCGGGCCGGAACTCACCCGGACGTATACACGGCGCAGGGTACAGGCAAGACGCAGGCAATCCCGGTCGATGAAATCCGTAAAATCTGCTCTGACGCGTATATTATTCCAAACGAGGCGCGCGCAAAGGTTTACGTATTGCCGGACGCGGACAAAATGCTTGCCCCCGCGCAGAACGCTTTTTTAAAGGTGCTTGAGGAGCCGCCGCAGAATATCCTGTTCCTGCTTACCTGCGAAAACGCGCAGAACCTTTTACAAACCATACGGTCGCGCGTGACGGTTTTCGTCCTGGACAAAAAGGGCGTTGCGCCGGATGAACAGGACGGCAGGGCGTGCGAGCAGGCGGCCATGCTTGCCGAAGCCTTATGCGCAAAGAAAGAAACGGAGCTTCTCAGGGCAACCGCCGCGCTTACGGACAAGCAGCTTGCAAAGAAGACGCTTTCCCTGTTTTCCGAAATTGTGCGGGAAGCGCTCGTTTTGCACTACCGGCAAGGCAAAGAGGCAGCCGGGGCGGCTCAGGAGCTTGCCCGGGCGTTAAAGCCGCAGGGGCTGCTCAGTACGCTGGACCTTTTGGGGAAGGCGCAGGTGAAGATTGAGCGCAACGTGAATATGACGCTTTTTACCGCATGGCTGCCAAGCGCTTTGCGGGAGCAAAAGTATAAATAAATTTTAAATAGAAAACGGCGGGCGGCCCGCTGCAGGAGGTTTTTATGGCAGAAGTCATCGGCGTACGTTTTAAAGAGGTCGGGAAGGTTTATTTCTTCGACCCTGACCATACTGAATTAAAGGAAGGCGAGCCGGTTATCGTGGAGACGGCGCGCGGCGTGGAATGCGGCTTTGTCGCGACGGAAAACCGCGAAATTCCGGATGAGGAAATCGTCCATCCGCTGAAAAAGCTTATCCGCAAGGCGACAAGCGAGGACTTGAAACGTGTGGAGGACAACAGGCGCAGGGAGAAGGAGGCCTTTTCTATCTGCGAAAAGAAGATTGCCGCCCATAAGCTCGAGATGAAGCTCGTCGATGTGGAATACACGTTCGACAACAGCAAAATCCTGTTCTACTTTACGGCTGACGGCAGGGTGGATTTCCGGGCGCTCGTAAAGGATTTGGCGAGCGTGTTCCGCACAAGGATTGAGCTTCGCCAAATCGGCGTGCGCGACGAGGCGAAAATGCTCGGCGGCTTAGGTATCTGCGGCAAGCCGTTTTGCTGCTCCACATTCCTTGGCGAATTCCAGCCGGTTTCCATTAAAATGGCAAAGGAACAGGGCCTTTCCCTAAGCCCTGTGAAGATATCGGGTACATGCGGCAGGCTGATGTGCTGCCTGAAATACGAGCAGGAGGCGTACGCCGATTTGCTGCGTACCACGCCGAAGCTCGGCGCGATTGTCAGCACGCCGGAGGGCAAGGGCGTCGTCGTAGACCAAAACCTTCTTACCGGTATTTTAAAGGTTCGCATGGACCGCGCGCCCGAGGCTGCGCCGCAGACCTTTAAGGTCAAGGACGTCAAGGTTTTAAAGGACGCGCAGATTAGGCTTGATAAAAAAGAAATAGAAGAGCTTAAGGGTCTGGAATAAATTTTATGCAGGACATGTAAATATTACTTTTTTCAGCAAAACCGTTGCTTTTTTCCGAAACGATGCTACAATAGAGTTGTAATTTTAAAAGGAGGTGTTCCCCCATGGCATATACAATTAATGATGATTGCATTTCCTGCGGTGCTTGCGAGGCAGAATGTCCTGTAGGCGCAATTTCTGAGGGAGACGGCAAATACGTAATCGATCCCGAAACCTGCACAGAGTGCGGTGCTTGCGCGGATACTTGCCCCGTTGGCGCTCCGAACCAGGAGTAATTTTATCACAACAGAAAAAATAAACGGCAGGGGAGTTTCTCTGTCGTTGTTTTTTTGCCATCGTTTAGGTCTTTACATGAGGGGAGGCGCTCTTTATGCTAAAAGATGGGGAACGGCTCGAGCCGCTTGGCGGGGGTGTGCGGGTAATTGTATCGAATGAGCACCGCTTCACAACCGATACGGTCCTGCTCGCCCATTTTTCCGCGCTGAAAAAGAATGAAACGGCCGTGGAGCTCGGCAGCGGCTGCGGGGCTATCCCGCTTTTGTGGAACAAGACGGGCGCCCCGAAGCATATCGACGCAGTGGAGCTGCAAAGCGATGCGGCGGACATGCTTACACGTTCGGTTGCGCTCAACGGCTTTGAAGAAACCATTTCTGTTTTTCAAAAGGATTTGCGTTGCTTAAAGGGCACGCTTCCATTCGGTGTTTACGATTTGGCAGCCTGTAACCCGCCTTATAAAATGCTTGGAAGCGGGCTGCAAAACCCGCGGGAGGCACACAGGCTTGCGCGCCACGAGTGCGCGTGTACCCTGGAGGATACGGCGCTGGCCGCCGCCAGGCTGCTGCGCTTCGGCGGACGGTTCTGCATGTGCCAGCGCCCGGAGCGCCTCTGCGATATTATGAATACGCTTCGGAAAGCAAATTTGGAGCCGAAACGCCTGCGCATGGTGCAGCAGCGCGCGGGGAAGGCGCCGAAGCTCGTGCTCATCGAGGCAAGGCGCGGCGCGCGCCCCGGCGGGCTGGTGGTTGAGCCGGCTCTCATGATTGAGGATAATACAGGCGGCTTTTCACAGGAAATGCTCGCGGTTTACGGCGATTATAAATGTGAGTGCTTATAAAACCTTTTTTCGGGATAGCATGACAGCTTTATGATTTTAAAGAAAGAATCCGGCGTTTTCCTTTTGACAATAGTATAGAAAGAATTCAGGAAAAGCAGGCTTTATAAAAAATAATTTTTTCCAGCCGGCTGCGGCTTCTATAAGCTGAAAAGCGCATGGTAACCGGCTTCCTTATAGAATGAATCTAACTGTAAAACGGCAGAACAGCGCCCGTTTGGTGCTCAAACGAACAAATAGGGTTTTGGACAGCTACATAAAGCTGTGACACGAAATGAGCTGTTTGACATTTCCTTACGCTGATATTAGAATGAAAAAAGCTTAGTTGGGTTTATTTGCCTTTGAAAATTGAAGGCGCGCCAGCAAATGGGAAGCTGTCAGGAGAAAGCATATGAGAGAAATAGACCCAAAACAAACAAAACGAGCAATGGCCTTTGCGCTTTGGATGGACGCCCCCAATCCCATGGTAACATTTTTTAAAACGCTTGATGTTACACCGCTTGTCCGGATAAGTAAAAAGCAGCATTATAAATTTAACATGCTGCTTGGTTATTGTATTGGTAAAGCGTCCAAAGACATGGAAGTCTTTTATTTGCTCCCGGTTGGGAAAAAACTGATACAGTATCCTACGATTGCTGTGAACACGATTGTAAAGAATAAAATCGGCGAAGTAAGCTCTTGCGATATACTGTTCCATGAAGACCTATCACAATTTAATAACGATTACTTGAAATATACAAAACAGGTTGCAGAAACCTGTAAAAACCACGATTTGACAGATAGTATGGTAATTGGTACGTCTGCAATAACGAATGTGGATATTGACGGCGCAGTTGGTATGTACAGCGGCATTTTTAATAATCCGTTTATAATCTGGGGCAGATATAAGAAAAAATTGTTTAAAACCAAGTTGACTATATCTTTCCAATTCCATCATACACAGATGGACGGCGCGCATGCCGGCACTTTTTTGGAGCGGCTGCAGCAAGAAATTTATAATTTGAAGGTTTAAACAATTCTGGTTTATCGGGCTAGTACGAAAGTAAGAAAACTTGGGTGTATTCACATTTGGCGAGAATTGCGCGTTTGAAAAATAGTAATATGATGGGGAAAATTAATTGAACAAAGAACATCCTGCATTCAGGTCCATAAATATGAGGCTTCAAGACAGTGGCTTGTTTAAGAGTGCAAAAGAAAACAAGCATAGACCAAATGCAATATTTAGCATTATAATATTTTTTTGCTTATGGGGAGGCTCCCTTATCTTAGGGCGATTTGTAACAATCCCGATTATTAAATCATTCCCTAACGACACGCCGCTTTGGATTGCTTTTACTTCGGCTTTGCGAAAAATTCTTATTTGCGGCTTTCAAATTCTCGTGTTTTTTGCGTGGGTGAAGCTTGTGGAAAAGCGCAGAATAGCAACCATGGGATTTATTTGCAAACATAAGGCAAAGGCATATTGGGGAGGTTTTTTATTTGGATTTGCCTCAATTTCTATTATAACTTTTATATTGGCGGCTTTAGGGGCAATAGAAATTGATTTTAATTATTTATTCCCGATAGACATTTTATTCGGTTCACTGTTTGTTGCTGTATTTGGATGGGGGATTCAAAGCGCGTCAGAAGAAATTGCAATCCGAGGCTGGCTAATTCCCACATTGGGGCTGCGCTATAATCCCCTAGCCGCTGTGCTGCTTACTGGCGGGGTATTTGGAATCCTTCACTTATTGGGTAATGGTGCAACAATCCTCTCGTTCATAAATTTAACGCTCTCCGGCTTTTTCTTCGCGATGTATGCAATAAGCGCGGGTAATATATGGGGCGTTTGTGGTTTGCATTTAAGCTGGAATTTCGCGCAAGGAAACATATTCGGCTTGAACATAAGCGGAGAGCCAAGCACCAGCTATTCACTGTTTGTCACAAAAAATACAGGTGCGGACCTATGGACGGGCGGAGACTTTGGCCCAGAGGGCGGATTCATTACGACGTTGTTTTTGGTATGCGCTATTATGCTTTTAGGCATGAATATGTATAGAAAACACCTGGCGCTCATTCGTGGTGACAATTAAGGGCTTAAGTTATCATGATAAAATTTAAAGGAGAAGGAGGCGGAAGAATGGCGGGAACCTTATACGTTGTCGGCACGCCGATTGGGAACCTTGGCGATTTTTCGCCGCGCGCCGTGCAGACGCTCCGGGAAGTAGATTTTATCGCGGCGGAAGATACGCGCGTAACGCTCAAGCTTTTGAACCGCTTTGATATTAAAAAGCCGATGGTCAGCTATTTTGAACATAATAAGCGCGAGCGCGGTGAAATTATCTGTGCCCGTCTGGAGGAAGGTGAAAGCTGCGCGCTCGTTACCGACGCGGGGATGCCCGCCATTTCCGACCCGGGGGAGGAGCTCGTGCGCCAGTGCGCGCAGCGCGGAATACAGACAGCCGCCGTCCCCGGGCCGAGCGCCGTTATTACAGCGCTCGCGCTTTCCGGCCTTCCGACAGGCCGGTTTACCTTTGAGGGCTTTTTGAGCATGAATAAAAAGAGCCGGCGCGCGCATCTGCTGGAAATCAAAGACGAAAAACGCACCATGGTATTTTACGAGGCGCCGCACAAGCTTGCAAACACCCTGCGCGATTTATACGAAGCGCTCGGCGACAGGAACCTGTCAATCGTGCGCGAGCTTACGAAGGTACATGAAGAAGCCATTCGCACCACGCTTTCCGAGGCGTCGCGGCGCTATGCGGAAAATACCCTCAAGGGCGAGCTGGTGCTCGTGGTCGAAGGCGCCGCGCAGGAGCAGGAAAAGGCCTTTACACTGGAGGATGCCTGCGGGCTTGCGCTTTCCTATATAGGCGAAGGGCTGTCTATGTCTGACGCGTCAAAACGCGCCGCAAAGGAAACGGGCCTGAAAAAGGGAGATATTTACAAACAGCTTTCTGAAGACAAGCTGTGAAAGGAGGTTTTATTTGATGACATACAGCCAAGCGGTTGAGAAAATCAATTCGCTTTTAAAATTCGGCTCCCGCCCGGGGCTTGACCGTATTGAAACGCTGCTTGATAAAATGGGGAGGCCGCAGGACAAAACAAAATTTATCCATGTTGCGGGTACAAACGGCAAGGGCTCCGTTTGTACCATCCTGTCGGGCGTGCTGCGCGCGGCCGGATATAAAACGGGCTTGTTCCTATCCCCGTTTATCATTGATTTCCGCGAACGGATACAGATTGACGGGGAGATGATTCCCGAGCAGGCGCTCTGCGAAATCACGGGGGAAATTATGCCGCTCGTTGAGGAGATGGCGGCACAGGATGAAATCATCACAGAATTTGAGCTGGTAACGGCCATCGCGTTTGAATGGTACGCCCGCAGCCGCTGTGACGCCGTCGTGCTCGAGACGGGCCTCGGCGGGCTGCTCGATTGCACCAATGTAATAGGTACGCCGCTTGCGAGCGTCGTCACGTCCATCAGCCTCGACCATACGGCGGTGCTGGGCGGAACGCTTGAGGAAATCGCTTTCCAGAAAGCGGGCATCATCAAACCGGAAGGAAAGACGGTTTTTTATCCGCAGCAGGAGGAAGTAAACCGCGTAATTTTGGATGCGGCAAAGCAGCGGCACAACGATTTTTATAATGCTTCCGATTATTTGCCGGAGCTTGTTTCAACCTCTGTCAAGGGGACGAAAATGCGTTTTAAGGGGCAGGAGCTGTCCCTCCCGCTGATTGGCGCGCATCAGTTGAAAAACGCGGCGGCGGCGCTCGCGGCAGTCGCAGCGCTGCGCGGCGGCCTTGATATTCCCGATACAGCCGTGGAAGAGGGCTTTGCAAACGCGTTTATCCCCGCGCGGCTCGAGCTGATGGACGAAAACCCGCTCGTCCTGCTTGACGGCGCGCATAATCCCGGCGGGATGAAAGCGCTTTCCGAAGCGGTGAAAACCTATTGCAGGGGAAAAAACACGGTTTGTATCATCGGTATGCTGCGCGACAAGGACAGCGTGACCTCCCTTTCCTATATAAAGGGGCTGTTTTCAACCGTGATTGCGCTGTCGCCTGACAATCCGCGCGCTATGCCGGCAGAGGAGTTTGCGCAGGAAGCGCGCGCGTATTTTGATATGGTCATACCCATGCAGGACAAGGCGCACGCGGTCAAGCGCGCCTTTGAGCTTGCGGGCGAGGACGGCGCCGTCGTCGTGTGCGGGTCGCTTTATCTGGCAGCCGAGCTGCGCCCCATCCTGATACGGACAAGAAACGAACGATAATCCAAAAATATGACAACCGGTTTCGATAAAAATTTTTAATAACATCATCTATTATTACTGTTAGTAGATGATGTCCCCCCAGCGCGGACGAAGTTTTCAGGGACAAACCCGGCAAGCCCCGCGCGGCAGTATCACAGGCATTAGGAATCATCTATCTCTTTGGGATAGGTGATTTTATTTTTTTGTCGGAAAATGTATATTATCGCGCTGACCTTCCAATACTATCCAAAATACATACTTTTCATAGGAATCGGGGAATGTGAAATGAATGTTCAGCTTAGCTGCAGCAGCAAGGGCGAGCTGACCGCCCTTTTGAGCGGAGAAATCGACCATCACACGGCGCGGGGGATGCGCAAGGCAATCGACAGCGAATGCGAGAGAATGCATCCTACCCTGCTCAAGCTGGACTTTTCCAGCGTACAATTTGCGGACAGCTCCGCCATTGGGCTGATTATGGGAAGGTACCGGCTGATGCAGCTGCTCGGCGGTTATGTCAAGGTGGTAGGCGTTCCCAAACACCTGAAACGGCTGATTGAGCTGTCGGGCGTAGGCGCCCTGGGCGTTTTGGAGTTTAAAGGAAAGGAAGTGCAGAAATGAAGCCTGTAAACGAGATGAAGCTGAGCTTTCTCAGCCGCAGCGCAAATGAAAGCTTTGCAAGGGCGGCTGTTTCGTCCTTTGTTTTACAGCTCGACCCGACGGTCGGCGAGCTTGCGGATATCAAGACGGCCGTGTCCGAGGCCGTTACCAATTGCATTGTCCATGCCTACGCCGGAACGTCGGGCGTCATATACATAACGGCGCAGATTTTTGAAAAAGGGCGCTTCGTCATAAAAATACGCGACAGGGGCTGCGGCATAGAGGACGTGAAGCAGGCGATGGAACCGCTCTATACGACGGGAGGCGAGGAACGCGCGGGGCTCGGATTTGCCGTGATGATGAGCTTTATGGATAAAGTAAAGGTGTCCTCACGCCCCCAGATGGGTACGGTCGTGACCATGACGAAAATGCTTTCGCAAAGCGGGGAGCAGGATGGCTGACAGAGCCGCTTTCATCAATGAAAACCTGGGGCTTGTCCATGCGTGCGCCAAGCGCTTCAAGGGGCGCGGCATCGAATACGACGACCTGTACGGCGCAGGCTGCGTCGGGCTTGTCAAGGCGGCCGACAATTTTGATACGGGCCGCGGGCTGCGCTTTTCCACCTATGCGGTTCCCGTTATCCTGGGCGAGATGCGAAGGCTGTTCCGTGACGGCGGCGCGGTCAAGGTCAGCCGCAGCCTGAAGGAGCTGTCCCTGAAAGCGACGCGCGCCTGCGAGGCGTTTGCCGTAAAGCATGGGCGCGACCCGACAATCAGCGAGCTTGCCGAAAGCCTGCAGGTTGAGCCGGAGCTTGCGGCTGAGGCGCTGAACGCCGCGGCGAGGCCGGTTTCGCTTTCCGCAGACGAGGAAAACGGGGGCGGGCAGCTCGATATCCCTATAGACGCGCCTGAGGAGAAGCTAACGGAACTTTTGTCCTTACGGCAGGTAATCGGGGAGCTTGACGAGCGCGACCGGGCGCTCATCGTCCTGCGTTTTTTTAAAAACTTTACGCAGACGCAGACGGCGAGAGAGCTTTCCATGTCACAGGTCCAGGTATCGCGCAGGGAAAAGAAAATACTGCTGCTGCTGCGGGAAAAGCTTGTGGTTTGAGCCGGAACCCGGCCCAGTTGCAAAAAAGCGTTTGGAAACGTCTTGCTTCCAAACGCTTTTTATTTTTCTTCATCCTTTGAAAGAATCTCCATCATCAGCCGCGCGCCGCATTTAAAGCCGTCTACATAGCCCTGCGTCGTTTCCATACACTGTAAGTCTGTTTTTAGCAGCATTACGTTTTCATAGTCCTGCTTAAGCTGCGCGGAAAGCTTTTCGTAAAAGGCCTTTTCCGCCTCTTTTTCCTTTTCGGCAGCCTCCCTGTACTGCGGTGTTTTTGGTATTGGATATTTTTCACTTTCCTGCGTACCATAAAATAGCTGCATGATCGTGTCCTGCATACAGATGTGTCTCCTTACAATTTAATATAATAAATAACGGGACCGGCTACCCTAAAACAGGTTAGTCTCAGCGGCCATGCAGGATGCCGCACGCCCAGCGTCCGGTATATTGGTGAACCGCTTATGGTCCTGTAAAGAAAGTTTTTCCTCCAATGACAAATTTATTTTTAGTTTAAACCAATTCGGGTTAAATGTCAATATACCAATACGGTTTACATATAATGTCAGCAGGAGGATTAATACTATGTATCGAAGATTAAAAGAGATGCGGGAAGACAAAGACCTTCGACAGAAGGAATTAGCAAAACATCTACATTGCACGCAGGTATGTTATTCCAGATATGAGCTGGGCAAGCGGGATATTCCGACCGATTCGCTGATAAAGCTGGCGGAATTTTACGATACCAGTATTGATTACCTGCTTGGGCTGACAAACGAGCCCAAACCGTACCCAAGAAAGAAAAAAGAGGAAAGGTAGATAACCTTTCCTCAGACGCCTTTTATTTTGCAGCAGGCGGTTAGGGAGCGCGGCGCGCGCCGTTAAGCTTCCGGCAGCCTTGTTCTTTTGCGCTGTTTTTTGCCAAAACGGTGCTTTTTTATTGAGAAGCATCCTGCTTCTCTCTTTTTAAAGAAAACCATCTGCTTCTTGGTTTTTTTCATAAAACTTTATA
>UQFO01000030.1 GCA_900540275.1 uncultured Oscillospiraceae bacterium
AAAGGGAAAAACAGCGGATTGTTTTTCCCTTTTGATTGAACATAGAAAGTTTTATCAAGAAATCCAAAAAGCAGACTGCGTCAAAAAAATAAGAAATAGGACGTTTAAAAAACGATAAGGAAAGAGAAACCAATACACCTGGTTTCTCTATTTTTATTGCGCCTGTAAGGAATAAATATGAAAAACCGCTATTGGAAACCGACAAAAACAGTTGCGCCTCTTTGTAAGACTTTAACAAAGAATCGCTCTTGCTTGTAAGCATTTAAGCAAAAACGGCCTGCTTGGCTTTAAAAAGCAGGCCGTTTGGTACAATTTTGACCGAATTCGCCGTAAATATTTTTTAATTGCGCAAATTAGTACCAATAGGAAAAACCAGGCTGTTTTTCCCACGCAAACCAGTACAAGTTCAAAGAAAGATTCTTCTAACAATCCTTGTTGCACACATGCTAAAATATAACCGTCAGATAAACGAGTATTTGTGCAGATGGTCGCCTGTCTCACAAAGAAAAAACAAGCCAAACATTGAATGAAAGGATCTGTCATTATGAAAGCAAACAAAATCATTGCCATTATTATGGCGGCGCTTCTAGCGGCAATCACATTCGCATCGTGCAGCGGCGGGGGAGATACCTCTTCGGCAGGCGCCAGCGGCGGTTCATCCGCAGGCTCCTCCGGAGGAGCCCAGAAGATTACCATCTGGGCTTGGGACGAAACCTTTAACATCAAGGCGGCAGAGGTCGCAAAAGAAATGTACCAGAAGGATAACCCCGGCGCGGAAATCGAAATCGTCACCATGGCGCAGGACGACATCGTCCAGAAGCTCCACACGAGCTTATCCTCCGGCCAGACGTCCGGCCTTCCCAGCATCGTGCTGATTGAAGACTACAAAGCGCAGAATTTCCTCAGCGCATACCCCGACGCGTTTGAAGACTTGACCGATATCGTAGACGAGAGCGCGTTTATGGATTATAAATTTGCCGTGAACAAAATTGACGACAAAATCTATGGCGTCCCGTTCGATTCCGGCGTAGCGGGCCTGTTCTACCGCACCGATTACGTCGAGCAGGCGGGCTACAAGCAGGAAGATATGCAGGACCTTACCTGGGAAAAATACATTGAAATCGGCAAGGCTGTGAAAGAAAAGACCGGCCACGCGATGCTGACGCTCGACCCGTCCGACATCGGCCAAATCCGTATTATGATGCAGTCAGCAGGCAGCTGGTATGTAAAAGAAGACGGCCAGACGGTCGATATTAAGGACAATCAGGCGCTCAAGGACGGTATCACCGTTTATAAGGCAATGCTCGACGCGGGTATCGTAGAGCAGGTTTCCGACTGGGATTCCTTTGTTTCCGCGTTCCAGAGCGGCAAGGTCGCTTCTGTACCGACAGGCTGCTGGATTGGCAGCTCCGTCATCAAGGCGGAAGACCAGAGCGGCAAATGGGCCATCGCCCCGATTCCGCGCCTCGGCGAAAATAAAGATTCCGTCAACTACTCCTCCATCGGCGGCAGCGGCTGGTACGTCATCAAGGGCGTCGGCGACGCAAGCGCTAACAAGGATTTTCTGAGCAAAACCTTTGCGACGAGCAAAGAGCTTGCAAACCAGCTTGCTAAGGACATCAATCTCGTCAGCACACTGAAGGCTGCGAAGGATACAGAAAATTACGAAGCAAAGAACGATTTCTTCGGCGGGCAGCAGATATTCAAGAATTTCTCTGAATGGTCTGAGAAGGTTCCCGCTGTCAACTACGGCCTGCACACCTACGCGGTCGAGGATATCATGACCGAGGCCGTTCAGTCCATCGTCGGCGGCGCCGACATGCAGGAAACGCTCGATGCCGCGCAAACCCAGGCGGAAGGCGCAGTTATCAGCTAACCGCTACATCCCCACCTCTTTGAGCCGGCCGCCGCGGGAAAAGCAGCGGCCGGCTCCCTCAGAGAAGACCGCTAAAATAATAAGGAGGGATTCGTTTGGATGCGATGTCAAGCGGCGTACCAAAGGGTACGGCGAAAACAAAAAAAGCAAATACCAGACGGCAGCGGCGCAGAAATAATATCGGTATGACCCGCAAGGAAAATCTCGTCGGCTGGGCCTTTGTCGCACTGAGCACCGTGCTGATTGTCGTGCTGGTATTTATCCCGATGGTACAGGCAATCATCACGTCCACACAGTCGGGACTGGGCAACAACCTGAAGTTTGTAGGCTTTGACAACTACCTGCGCCTGTTTGGTGATAAAACGTTTGTCAAGGCGGCATGGAACACTGTGCTGTATCTGCTGATACAGGTACCGATTATGATTATCTTCGCGCTGATTATTTCCGTCATGCTAAATGACAGAAAACTGAAATTAAAGGGCGCGTTCCGGACGGCTATCTTCCTTCCGTGCATCACCTCGCTGGTAGCCTATTCCATCATCATGAAAAGCCTCTTTGCTCCGGACGGCGTCGTCAACCAGGCGCTTTTGGGAATGAACATGATTGCGGAGCCAATCCAGTGGCTGACGGACCCGTTTTGGGCGAAGATACTCATCATCATATCCATCACCTGGCGCTGGACGGGCTACAATATGATATTCTACCTGTCTGGACTGCAAAACATAGACCCGTCTATTTATGAGGCGGCGGATATCGACGGCTGCTCCGCTGTGCGTAAATTCTTTAAAATTACACTCCCGCTGTTAAAGCCGATTATCCTCTTTACCACCATCACCTCTACCATCGGCACGCTGCAGCTGTTCGACGAGGTCGTGAATATCACGCAGGGCGGGCCGGCAAACGCGACAATTACGCTTTCCCAGTACATCTACAACTTAAGCTTTAAATATTCGCCGAACTTCGGCTATGCGTCGGCAGTTTCCATCGTCATACTGGTTGCCATCATCATCCTTTCGGCAATCCAGATGAAGGTCGGAGGTGACAAACGTGAAGCGTAAATTCAGTATTGCGAGGGTTTTCAAATATATCGTGCTGACCGTCATATCGCTCGTCTCGATTTTCCCGTTTATTTTTATGCTGTTCGGTATGACGAGCAATACCACCGATATCATACAGGGAAAAATGCAGATTGGCGGGGAGCTTGTCAAGAACTTTACAAACCTCTTCAGCAACAACCTGAACTTCCTTCAGGCGCTCGGCAATTCGGCAGTCATCGCCGTCATTACGACGGTACTGGCGCTTCTTATTTCCTCGGCGGCGGGCTACGGCTTTGAAATCTTCCGCACCAAATCGAGGGACCGCCTGTTTAACTTCCTTCTTCTCTCCATGATGGTTCCGTTTGCTGCGCTGATGATTCCGCTGTTCCGTATGTTTTCAAATTTAAACGGAACGCCGTTCGGGCTAGATACGATGTTCGTCGTTATCGTTCCGGCGGTATCCACCGCCTTCCTGATTTTCTTCTTCCGGCAGAATACAAAATCCTTCCCGAAGGAAATGATTGAGGCGGCGCGAATCGATGGGGTAGGAGAGCTCGGTATCTTCTTTAAAATCTTTATGCCCACCATTAAAAATACGTTTGCGGCGGCGGCCATTATCACGTTTATGAACTCCTGGAACAACTATATGTGGCCCTTAATCGCCCTGCAAACACCCGATAAACGTACGATTCCGCTGATTTTGTCCGCAATGGGCGCCTCCTACACGCCCGACTACGGCATGATTATGTGCGCAATCGTCATCGCAACCCTGCCGACCGCGCTTATCTTCTTCATTATGCAGAAGCATTTCGTACAGGGTATGATTGGCTCGGTCAAAGGATAAACAAACATAACCGGACGCGGTGCGGGACGGATGAAACGAATCAGCTGGTTCAAATCCGTCCCGCTTTTTTAAGGAGAAATGCTTATGAATAACAAACCAAACTTTGGGTGGCTTTCAGACCCCGCGGTGTTCGCCGTCAACCGGAAGCCCGCGCATTCTGACCACCGGTTTTATGAAACGCGCTCACAGGCTGAGGCAATGGCGGAAATGCCGCTTTCCTTTTCTTTGAACGGCGCCTGGCACTTTGCTTATGCGCGCAATACAGGGGAAATACCGCAGGGCTTTTGGGAAAAGGGGTATGATGTATCGGATTGGGACAATATCCTGGTCCCGTCGCATATCCAGCTTGCGGGCTATGATAAATGCCAGTATATCAACACCATGTACCCATGGGACGGCCACAGCGAGCTGCGCCCGCCGCAGGTGGACGAAAGCTATAATCCATGCGGATGTTATGTCCGCAGCTTCGTTTTGCCGGAGCACCTCAAAAACAAGCGGCTTACGATTTCGTTCCAGGGCGTGGAAACGGCCTTTTACCTCTGGTGCAACGGGCAGCTTGCCGGCTACAGCGAGGACAGCTTTACCCCCGCGGAATTTGATTTAGATGAATTTATTGAGGCGGGCGAAAACAGGCTCGCGGTTCTCGTATGCAAACGCAGTACGGGCAGCTGGCTGGAGGACCAGGACATGTGGCGTTTTTCCGGTATTTTCCGCGACGTATATTTATACGCGCGGCCGCAGGTGCACCTGTACGACCTGTTTGTTCAGGCGAGCTTGAATGAAACGCTCGACAAAGCGGAAATTACATTGCAAATGCAAATAATAAACGCGCAGGGCGCGCAGGCGGAAATCGAGCTGTTTGCGCCGGATGGGACAAAGGTATATGCGTCTTTGGGCATACCGCTTTCCGAAAGCAGCACCCATACGTTCGCGGTAGAAAACCCCGCCCTTTGGAGCGCCGAACAGCCCAACCTCTACAAACTGTTTATTACTATACAGAAGGACGGGGAAATGATAGAGGCAGTACCGGAGAAAATCGGTGTGCGCCGTTTTGAGATGAAGGACGGCGTCATGTGCTTAAACGGCAAGCGCATCGTATTCCATGGCGTTAACCGGCACGAGTTCGACTGCCGCACCGGCAGATGCGTTTCCTACGAAGATATGGTATGGGACGCAAAATTCATGAAGCGCAATAACATCAACGCCGTGCGCACCAGCCATTACCCGAACCAGACGCAGTGGTACCGCCTGTGCGACGAATACGGAATCTACCTGATAGACGAAACTAACTTGGAAAGCCACGGCTCCTGGCAGAAGATGGGGCAGGTAAAGCCCGACTGGGTTGTTCCGGGCGACCGGGAGGAATGGCTCGGTATTGTGCTCGACCGGGCAAAATCGATGCTGGAGCGTGATAAAAACCATCCAAGTATCCTTATTTGGTCGTGCGGGAACGAATCGTTCGGCGGCAAAGACATCTATGAAATGGCACAATATTTCAGGCGGCGCGACCCGTCCAGGCTCGTCCACTACGAAGGCATTTTCCATGACAGGCGCTATCCCGAAACGAGTGATATGGAAAGCCGTATGTACGCAAGGCCCGAAGAAATAGAGGAATACCTGAAATCGAACCCGGAAAAGCCCTTTATTTCCTGTGAATATATGCACGCGATGGGCAATTCGCTTGGAAATATGGATGAATATATTGCTTTAGAGGAGAATTATCCACAATACCAGGGCGGGTTCATTTGGGACTATATCGACCAGGCGGTCGTAAAGCAGACGGAAAACGGTGAAACGCTTGCCTACGGCGGCGACTTCGGCGACCGCCCGACCGATTACAATTTCTGTACGGACGGCGTTGTGTACGCCGGCCGCTCGCCTTCCCCAAAAGTGCAGGAGATGAAATACCTTTACCAGGATATTGTGCTTGTTCCCGACGAGTACGGCGTTCTTATCCGCAATAAAAATCTGTTTGCAGATACAAGCTGCGGTACGTTTTATTGGACGCTTCTGCTGGATGGGGAAGCGTCGCAGAGAAATTCCTTTGCGTGTACCGTTATG
Source organism: uncultured Oscillospiraceae bacterium (assembly GCA_900540275.1). Classification (GTDB taxonomy): domain Bacteria; phylum Bacillota; class Clostridia; order Oscillospirales; family Acutalibacteraceae; genus Scatavimonas. Next base: position 5,819 of record UQFO01000030.1, read on the forward strand.
CCGCAGCAGGAGCGGTACGTCCCGCTTCCTGTTGAAGTAAAAGGCGGGGAAGCAGCGTTGTCCGTTTCATTTTGCCTGAACAGAGATACAAAATGGGCGGAAAAGGGGCATGAGCTTGCGTTTGGGCAGGCTGTTATAAAATGCGGCAGCCGGCAGGCGAAAGAAAAAGTACCTGCCGGAGAAACCAGAATTGTCCGGGGGGACATCAACACAGGCGTACACGGTAAGGATTTTTCTGTGCTGCTTTCAAGGCAGGAAAAGGGGATTGTTTCCCTCCGTTATGACGGCAGGGAGCTTATCACCCGTCCGCCGAAGCCGGAGTACTGGCGCGCGTCCACCGACAACGACCGCGGCTGCGGGTTCGATTATAAGTCCGCATGCTGGATGTTTGCCTCGCGCACGCAGCTTTGTACGGACATCAGGGAAGAGGAGCGGGACGGATGCGTCGCCTTCACCTATACCTACCGCCCGCTTGCGTGGAGCGAATGCGAAGCGGTTGTGTCTTATACGGTGCAAAAGGATGGGAGCATCGATGTGTCGGCCTGCTTTGCAGGCGCGGAAAACCTGCCGGATTTGCCTTTGTTTGGCCTTGTGCTGCGCCTGCCGAAGGAATTTGAAAACGTATTATATTATGGCCTCGGCCCGGAAGAAAACTATATCGACCGCAGCCGCGGGGCAAGGCTTGGAAAATTTAAGTTTACCGCGCCGGAGAACCTTTCGCGGTATGTTGTCCCGCAGGAATGCGGCAACCGCACTGGTGTACGCTTCGCTGAGGTTACGGATGCCGACGGCTTCGGCCTGCGGTTTGAAGCAAATGGAACGCCGTTTGAGCTTCAGGTGCTTCCTTATACGGCGCAGGAGCTTGAAAACGCGCTTCATCCACAGGAGCTGCCGCCCGCGGCGTATACGAATATACGCATCGCGGCAAAGCAGATGGGCGTCGGCGGGGACGACAGCTGGGGCGCGCCGGTACATGAGGATTACCATCTTCCTGCAAACCGCCGGTACGCGTTTTCGTTTACCATAAGAAAATGCGGAGGAGAGGGGTAACCTCTTCCTCCGCAGGCAATATAATCGATTCGTTGTTTAACCGATGAAGTCCCGGGCGGGAATCGTAATTTTCACGATGGTACCTTCCCCGGGATTGGAGGAGATATGGACGCCGTAGCCTTCCCCGTACAAAAGGTTGATGCGGTCGTTTACGTTACGCACGCCAATGCCGGTAAAAGGATGTCCTTTCTGCGCGTCCCTTGACCAGAGCCGGTCGAGCTGCTCCCTGCTCATGCCGACGCCGTTATCCATTATCTCACAGATGAGCCGGCCGCCGCTGCGGCGGACAAAAACATTGATTCGCCCCTCAGCCCTGCTGGAAAAGGCATGGAAGAACGCGTTTTCCACAAACGGCTGCAGCAGCATTTTGGGAATTTCAAGCGTTTCGCAGCCCTCTGCGATGGAGTAAGCGATGTTTACCTTATCTCCGTAACGCGCCTGCTGAATCAGGGCGTAGTTTTTCAGGTTGTCGATTTCCTGCTGGACGGCGACCATCTCGCCCTCATTGCTGATGGTGTTGCGCAGGAGATTGATAAACGCGTCGATTGTCTGAGTGGATTTTTCCGTGCTGCCCTGCCATATTAAAAACTTGATGCACGCAAGCGTATTGTACATGAAATGCGGGTTAATCTGCATTTGGAGCGCGTGGATTTCAGCAAGCCTTTTTTCTTCCTGCAGGGTGACAAGCCGGCTTACGTAATCGTTGAGGCCGTCGAGCATATGATTAAAGGCTTCCGCAAGCTCGCGCGCCTCGCCGCCTCCCTTGACCTCGATATGCCGTGAGAAATCACCGCCGACAATCTCAGGCATCCTGCGCGCAAGGTTTGTAATCGGCCGTGTGCTTTTGCGCACGGTGAAAAACAATATAAGCATCACAAGGGCGATGATGACGGCGCATACGAGCAGCGTATCCTGCGGGCGGTACATCTGGTTAAGCAGGGCGGTTTCATTGATGACGCTTGTCAGACGGAAACCATATGAAGTAAGCTCCTTTGCAAGCACGGTCGTTTCCAGGCCGTCTTCCGACTTTTGCTGCCGGTACAGCTCCGGCCCGTTTATGATATCCTCCGCGAGCAGGTTGAGCTCTTTCATGTGTTTCCCGTTTTCAGAAATTGCGTTGGAGGAAATAACCATCCCGTCTTCGTCCGTCAGCACATAGACACGGTTAATAGTCCCGTCAACAAGCGGACGGTACAGGGAGCTGAAATCGCTCTGCGTAAGCAGCGCGACCGCCGCGCCGTAAGGCCGGTTTTCCGCACGGTCCCAAAGGGATTTCGCTGCCAAAATACAGCTTTGGCCTTTGGTGGCGGTCGTAAAGCCGTCGGGCGTGTAGGCGTAAAGAACCAGGTTTGGCTGTTTCATTGCCTCGCGCACAGCGCTGGTTTCCAAAATTTCCTGCGCGGTTTTTGTCAGGCGCGCGTCGCCCCTTACAAACGTTTCGCCGTTCGTACCGGCGAGAATCAGGTGAATCGTCACCTGCGCCTGCACGGACGCGGCGCTTTCAATTTGGCTTCGCATCTGGTGGCGCAGGCTGTACTGTTCGTCTACGTTCATTTCAGAGCCGGATATAATGCGGGATACCGCATAGCTGCCGGAACAGGTAGTAAGCAGGGAGACGATATCCTCGTTTAAGCGCGCATATTCCGACTGTACCTGCGTAATGACCTTGTTGTTGGCCTGCGCGTAGGTATCGATATAAATTTTTTCCGACATTTGGATAACAAAAAAAGAAATCAGCACACCGACAATCAGGATTGCGGCAGTCGTAATCGTGACAATCTTTAGAAACAGGCTGTTGCGCCTCATCCAGCCGGAAAATGCGGTTTTCTTTTCCATCTTAGCCCTGTCCCTTCCTATATTCGCTTGGCGTGCGGCCGGTAAACTTCTTAAATACCTTGCAAAAATAGCTGTGGTCGGAGTAGCCTACCATTGCGCTGATTTCGGAAATCGGAACCGATTTGTTGCGCAGTAGCTCAAGCGATTTTTCAATGCGTATCCGGTTGAGGTATTCGCTGAAGCCCTCGTCGGAATGCGCGCTGAAATAAGAGGAAAGATAGTAATAGCTGAAATTGAATTTTTTAGCGATGTCGTTTAAAGTAAGCGGTTCGCTGTAATGGTCCTGTAAATACGCGGTAATCCGTTTCATCGTATCGTTGTTGATTTTTAAATGGTAATTTTGGATAATGACGGAAAAATCCCCGCAGATATCGTGAAAAACCTTTAAAAAATCTTCCGCGTAAGCGGCTGCTTCAATGCTGCTCAGGTAATTGAGCTTCAGGTGGCTTAAATTCTCCGCATTTAAATTAAGCTCCTCCAGCTCGGAGATAAGGTTATACAGCATACTTTCCAGAAACGCCTTGAGCTCCGGCTCATTCATGCGGTATTCCGTGACTGCGCGGTCAACGTATTCGCGCAGCATTTGCAGCGCTTCTTCAAAATTCATTGAGGTTAATTGGCTTGTAAACCGTTTGGTATCGAACTTTTCGTATTCCTGCAGCGGCGGGAATTTTGAGGCCGCCATCAGCGGCACATCCTTGTAATAAAAGCGCCGCTCGGTCAGCTTGCAGAAACGGTCGTTATAAACAGTACGGATATCGTCGAGCTTATAAAACGGGTCGCTTAATACAAAGAACAATCCGGAGGAAGCGGCGGAAAGCTTTTCTACTGTTTCTTTGACCGCGTGGGAAAGCGTAGCCTCGTCGGGATGGTCGTAATTGAAGATAGCCAGGGCGATATCATCATTGATGTTGATTGGATACGGATGGTATGTGCCCAGCATTTCGTAAACGCCGCTGCCCATAAATCCGTTGATAACGCTGTTGTTTTTACAGATTTTACGGTTGATTCCGAGAATGCGCAGACAGGGTAAAGGGAACTGTTTTTTGAGTTGTTCGGTTTGCAGAACGTCGGTAAAGCCTAAAATAAACTGGTTGATTAGGCTTTCGATATGAATATCGGCGTTGCTTTTGAGCGCAAGGTTCGGGATACGCTGAACCGCCTTCTGCAGGACGGAAAGCAGCTCCTTTGGATTGAGCGTCGGTTTTAAAATATAATCCACAGCGCCGCTTTGGAAGGTGCTTTTGACGTATTCAAAATCGCTGTAGCCGGACAGCACGATTACCTGAATCCCGCTGTTTTTGATATTCAGCATTTTTGTAAGCTCTATGCCGTCCATGACGGGCATAACGATATCCGTCAGTACGATATCTGGCGGGTCCTTCTCAATCATCTCCAGCGCCTGCTTGCCGTTGTCGGCTTCCCCAACAACTTGAAAGCCGTGCTTTTCCCAGTCGAGAAGATGCTTGATGCCCTGCCGGATTATATATTCGTCGTCGACGATTAGGATTTTACAAAACTGTTGCATAGAAATCACCCTTTCCAAATGAACCTGAGCGATACGCGATGTTCAATATATTTCATTATAACACGTATTTCATAAAAAAAACAGATCATATAAAGAATTTTGGTTGCATTTTTGCCGGATACAAGGAGGATTTATCATGGAAAGCAAATCTTTACAAGCGTTAAAAGTGAAATTCGGGGAGCTATTCCCGGAACAGGGGGAGCCAGCCGTTTATTTTGCGCCGGGCAGGGTCAACTTGATTGGTGAGCATACCGATTATAACGGAGGCCATGTGTTTCCCTGCGCGCTCGATATCGGCACGTTTGCCGCTGTCAAAAAACGCAGTGACCGTACGCTCCGGCTTTTTTCCATGAATATGGAGCAGCGCGGCGTGATTGAGGCGCCGCTCGACGGCCTTCATTTTGATGAGGAATATGACTGGGCAAATTATGTGTTCGGCGTTATCAAGGTTTTTACTGATAAGGGATACCGTGCCGACTGCGGCCTGGATATCGTGTTTTATGGGAACATCCCGAACGCTTCGGGGCTATCCTCCTCAGCCTCCCTGGAGGTGCTCACCGGCTATTTGCTCAAGGAGCAGTTCGGCTTTGACAGCGTCAATATGATTGAGCTTGCGCTGATTGGGCAGGAAGCGGAAAATAAGTTTATCGGCGTCAGCTGCGGCATTATGGACCAGTTCGCGGTTGCAATGGGCAGGAAAGGCTGTGCCGTATGCCTCGATACCTCCACGCTTGACTATACCTATGCTCCGCTTCATCTTGACGGCGTTAGGATAGTAATTATCAACACAAATAAAAAGAGAGGGCTGAACGATTCCAAGTATAACGAACGGTGTAATGAATGCGCGCATGCGGTCGAGGCGCTTAAAAAATATGAGTTCCTGAAAAATCTCTGCGAGCTGACGCCCGAAAAGTTTGAAGAGGGAAAGAAATTCATTACGGAACCAACGGTAAGAAAACGCGCGCGCCATGCCGTTTACGAAAACCAGCGGACCATCGATGCCGTAAAAGCGCTCAAAAGCGGAGACCTGGGGCGGTTTGGCGAGCTGATGGTACAGTCCCATGAGTCGCTGCGCGACGATTATGAGGTAACGGGAGTAGAGCTGGATACGGTAGTGGAAGCGGCGCTCAGACAAAAAGGCGTAATCGGCGCGCGGATGACCGGCGCCGGTTTTGGCGGGTGCGCGGTCGCGCTTGTAAAAGAGCAGGATGTTGCGGCGTTTGAGCAGAACGTTGCAAAAGAATATCAGGAAAAAACAGGGCTGCGCGCCGACTTCTATGTGGTGGAGGCGGGCGGCGGCCCCTGCAGGCTGTAATAATCCATTCTGTAATCTCAACCGAAGGGGCGCATGAATAATGATTGATTCCGCGATAAAAAAGCTGGTAAGATATGGGCTGGAAACCGGATTAATTGAAGAAAGCGACAAAATTTATGCTACGAACCGCCTGCTCGAGCTTCTGGAAAAGGAGGAATACGGGGACGACGGGAAAGAATACCGGGATATTCTGCTGGAGCAGACGCTCAAAGAGCTGCTCGACTATGCCTGTGAGCACGGTATGATAGAAAACAGTGTTACGGCACGCGACCTGTTTGATACAAAATTGATGGCGGTACTGACGCCGAGGCCGTCGGAGGTTGTCAAGGTATTTCATAAAAAATATCAGGAAAGCCCGCGGGCGGCAACCGAATATTTTTTTAAATTAAGCTGCGACAGCGACTATATCAGGCGGTACCGCATCAAAAAGGATATGCGCTGGAAAACCGATACTCCGTACGGGCCGCTTGATATTACTATCAACCTCTCTAAACCGGAAAAAGACCCAAAAGCGATTGCCGCCGCAAAAAACACGCCGCAGGGCAGTTACCCCAAATGCCTGTTATGCCCGGAAAACGAGGGATACGCGGGAAATCTCACAAAGCCCGCGCGCCAGAACCACCGGATAATCCCAATTGAGCTTGGAGGAGAAAAATGGGGCTTTCAGTATTCTCCTTACGTCTATTACAACGAGCACTGCATTGTATTTAACTGCGAACATACGCCAATGAAAATCGATAAGTCAGCTTTTCAAAAGCTGTTTGATTTTGTAAAACAGTTTCCCCATTACTTTATCGGTTCGAACGCGGATTTGCCCATTGTCGGCGGCTCTATCCTGTCGCATGAGCATTTCCAGGGAGGTCACTATGAATTCCCGATGGCAAAAGCGCCGGTAGAGCAGGCGTTTTCCTTTGAAGGATTTGAACAGGTCAAGGCCGGAATCGTCAAATGGCCGATGTCGGTTATCCGGCTGGGCTGCCCGGATGAGAAACCGCTTATAGAGCTGGGCGGCAAAATCTTAGAGAGATGGCGCGGCTATTCGGATAAGGACGCCTTTATTTATGCACATACGGACGGTGAAGCACACAATACGATTACGCCGATTGCCAGAAAACGCGGGAACGCCTATGAACTTGATTTAGTCCTTCGAAACAATATCACGACAGAGGAATTTCCGCTGGGAGTATACCATCCGCATCAGGAGCTGCACCATATCAAAAAAGAAAACATCGGCCTGATTGAGGTCATGGGACTCGCGGTACTTCCCGCACGGCTCAAAACAGAGCTTGATTTGCTCGCGGAGTGCCTGGCTGCGGGAAGGGACGCCGGGTCGGACGAACGCATCGCCAAACATGCCGCTTGGGCGCAGGAAATCAAAAAACGGTACCCTGAACGAAATGAGCAAAATATCCATGAGATTATCAGGCGGGAAACAGGCGGGGTATTCCTCCACGTGCTTGAAGACGCCGGTGTTTACAAGGATACGCCGGACGGACGGAAAGCGTTTAACAGGTTCCTCCGTAGCATTTGAACAAAATTATATAACCCATTTTGTGTAAAATAAACGTAACGCAAAATGGGTTATTTTTTTATTTGATATTTTTAAATGATATGATATAATAAAAAATAACTATAAGTAGAAGGAGGGGCCCTTTTGAAAATTGCGCTTTGTGACGATGAGAAGCCATTTCTTTTATGGTTTAAGAAAAAATTGGAAAAACATGTGCCGGCGGTTCAGGCAGATGAATTTATAATTGACCTTTACAGCGATGGCAGAAGTCTGTTAAAAGCGCAGGCAAAGCAAAAATACAATGTGATTTTCCTCGACATACATATGCCCGGCATCGACGGAATGGCTGTCGCGCGGCAGCTTTGGCAGCAAAGCGGGGAACCAATTATCATTTTTACGTCGGAAAAGGAAGAGCTCGTATTCCAGGCGCTGCGCGTCCATCCTTTTGAGTTCCTGAAAAAAAGCGAAATTGACCGGGAGCTTCCCAGGCTTTTGCGCGACATATTGTGTGAGCTGCGCAGAAACGGAGAAATGCTTACGCTTAAATGCCGCCAGGGTATGGTATCTATACCCGTGCAGGACGTCTATTATCTGGAAAGCAGAAGAAACGACATTGCCGTTTATACCAAAGAAAAGGAATATATCATACGGGACAGCCTGTCGGCAAAAGAGAAAGAACTTACCCCGTTTGGATTTATTCGCACGCATTCTGGATTTCTTGTAAATTGCTTTCATATATTTATGGCGGACAAAATGCTTGTGATTTTAGATGACGGAAGAAGGGTTCCGGTCAGCCGAAACCGGTATAAAACAGTGAAAGAAAAATTATTAAAAAATATAACTAAATTGTAAACTGAAATATTGATTTTTGGGTTTTCAGCCGACAAAATATACCAAACATCACAGATTTGATACCAAACATACCAAAGGTGTTTATTTTTTAGGATTTTCGCGTTATATTTTTAGTACCATCAATTAACGGGTTGGAGCGCGGAATTGCCTTCAATCTCAATTATTTCAGCATACACGCACAGCGTCCTGCATGACTTGCTGCATGCAGGACGCGCAACTTTCTCCAGAAAATAAAAGGTACGCTTGTTTTTTTCAATGAAAAAATAATTATGCGGTGCAAAGAAACATGCCGGATTATTTTGGCAGATATTTATTAAGAGCAGAATAACTGCTCTTCTTTTTTTCCGTGAGGATTGGCATATCAATTGTGGAGGATTTAAGAATGGAAAAGGAACTGGAGAGGCTAGCGGAGGATTATTTTATTCACAGGGTACTCAATAGTTATGGATTTGAAAGCGCGCAGCTTGAAGTGCTCATGGCTTATGACCGCACGGCAGGACAGCTTGTACATAAATATGGGGCGCTGTACCAGACGGAAATTATGATGAACCCGCCCATGCGTTCGTCATTTTATTATCCATCGAGAATTTTGATAGCAAGCAGATGTGAAAAAGAAGCGTTTGCAATTTCGCTTGCAAAAAATGTTTTGTCTGTCAGGGGAAGTATTATGGAGGAAACGGAGCTTGGCGCAGTGTCAAGCGGCTCCCCGGCTGTTGTGCATGCCGGGCCGCGCGCAGTTGAAAACCGCTATCAGGTGATGTTTGCAACCTTTGGAAAGCTGCGGGATAATATTGTATCCTTCGCGCTTGCAAACCGCATTCCGTTTTTATCGTTTGCGGGCCGTTCGGCGGTTACCTGTATACATGAATTTGTAAGGGTGCTGTTTTCCAAGCTGAAGATGCAAAACGAAGCGTATACGATACTGCTGGACTTTTTAAAATCCGCAATTTCGCTGAAAGAGCTAAGGGAGCGGCTGCTTTCGCTGCGGCTGGCCGAGGAGCTTGGAGAAATAGAAAAATTTATTCACCGTACGGATTTTATCGCTTCAAATGTACAGGTTGAGTTTTTTGAAAAAGAAAAGGTCGTCTATCTAATCTGGTTTTAAAACAAAAAACTGCCCTACACGTCTTTTGCATATTGTTGACGCGAAGGAAACCGTGTTATAATAACCTCACGCCGCAAAGCGGAAGCCTTGCAAAAGCAAGCCTTCCG
>UQFO01000031.1 GCA_900540275.1 uncultured Oscillospiraceae bacterium
AGGAACGGCAAAATTTTTTGCACTTCTATTGCTTCTTTATCACACATAAGCAAATGCGGAGGGATTGTTTCGGTTCATGATTCGGAGTGCAGCGAATGCGGGCGGACGGTCAAAAGTTGACCAAAAATTTTTAAAAAGCTTCTTATCAAAGCCGCTTTTGCGGCTTTTTTTACTTTTTATGGGGGAAACTAAAGAAAAACAAAGGAAAAATAACGAGGGGATTTTATGCGGAAAATCATATGTAACCTGGCAATGAGCCTTGACGGTTTTATTGCGGACGATTCAGGCGGCTATGGCTGGATAAAGGGGGACGGCAGCAATGCGTGTGATACGGCGCTCAAATACGACTTCAGCCGGTTCTTGAGTGAAATCGATACTGTCGTCATGGGGCGCAGATGCTTCGACCAGGGAATGCATCGGGATTTTAAGGACAAGAAGGTCTACGTCGCCTCAAAAACAAAGCGCGCGGATGAAGCAAACGTGTTTTTTTCAGACGATATCTGCCGCGCTGTCCTTGCGGAGCAGCAAAAGGAAGGAAAGCATATCTACCTGTTCGGCGGGGGCGAAATGCTCGACAGCTTTTTAAGGGAGGATATAATCGACGAATATATCATCGGCATCATCCCTGTTATTTTGGGTAAGGGCAGGCCGCTTTTCCTGCACGGCACGCCACAAATAGCCCTGCGCCTGCATGATTATTTCTTTGAGGATGGTATTGCCATCCTCCGTTATACTAAGAAAAAGAAAGAGCAATCACCGGAAAAAGGCTGTACCCGTTAAGAGTACAGCCTTTCCCTTTGCTGTTATTTGGTTTTATAAGGAGGAAAGTGCGTGAAAGGACGCGCGGAGCGCGGGATAAAGCGAACTGTAAACCGTGTGGAAATGGCTGTACAGCTCCGTGTTTTGTATATCCGGCACAGCACCCTTTTCTTTTTTTACAAAGACATTGCAGGCGTCCTGCACGCTTTGGAACATCCCGCCGCCAACGGCGGCCAGAATTGCCGCGCCCTGTGCCGCGCCCTCATTGAGGCGGACGGTCGAAACGGGGCAGGCGAACATATCGCAGAGCATCCGCTTCCATACCGGGCTGTTCGCGCCGCCGCCGCACAGCGTCATATCGTCCGGGCAAATGCCCATTTCCTGTAATATTTGATAGCAGTCGAGCAGGGAATAGCCCACACCCTCGAGCACCGCGCGGATTAAGTCGGCGCGTGTATGCATGGCGGAAAGGCCAAAGAAAACGCCGCGGCAGTCGGGGTCAAGGTGCGGCGTGCGCTCACCCATCAGGTACGGGAGGAAGAGCAGGCGGTTTGCTCCAACGGGGCTTTTTTCCGCCATATCGTCCATCAGGCTGTAAATGCTTTTCCCGTCCTTCTTTGCCTGCGCGTGCAGCTCAGGGCAAAGCCCGTCGCGGAACCATTTGAGCGAAAGCCCCGCGGCCTGCGTGACGCCCATCACATGCCATGCGCCGGGCACGGCACAGCAGAACGTATGGACGCGCCCCTTGGGGTCAACATGCGGTTCGCTCGTATGGGCGAATACTACGCCGGAGGTCCCAATCGTTGTAAACGCGCGCCCGTCACAGACGACGCCCGTGCCCACAGCCGCCGCCGCGTTGTCCCCTGCGCCCGCGGCCACCCTGGTTCCGGCTGTAAGCCCGGTTTTCCGCGCAGCCTGTTCGTCTACCGTGCCTGTAATCTCGGGGGATTCATAGAGCACTGCAAGCATGTCTTCCCTGAGGCCGAAATAATCGAGCATTTCCTTCGACCAACAGCGGTTCTTCACATCGAGCAGCTGCATGCCGGAGGCGTCGGACATATCTGTCGCGAATACACCTGTCAGCTTGTAGCGGATGTAATCCTTCGGCAGCAGGATATGGCGGCATTTTGCGAACACATCCGGCTCGTTTTCCTTCACCCATAAAAGCTTTGCGGCCGTAAAGCCGGTCAAGGCGGGATTGGCCGTAAATTCAATCAGCCTGTCGCGTGTAAGGTCATGCGTCATTTTGCTGCACTGCGCGCCGCTTCGCTGGTCGCACCAGATGATAGCGTTACGCAGGACGCCGCCGTTTTCGTCGAGCAGTACCAACCCGTGCATTTGCCCGGTTAGGCCGACGGCCTCTATTTCGCCGCGCCGGACACAGGTTTTTTCAAGCAGCCGGCGGATGCTCAGGGCTGTCTTCTCCCACCAGTCGTCGGGATTTTGCTCCGCCCAGCCGTTTTGCGGCTGATAAAGGGGATATTCCTCCGACGAGCTGCCGAGCAGCTCCCCGTCCTGTGAGAAAAGGACAGTCTTTACGCCGCTTGTACCCACGTCGATTCCAATTACATATTTCATCCTGCACCATCCTTCATTATAAGCATAAAAGCGCGTGGCGTATTTCAGAAGTGCTGGTAAGCACCCTGACTTCTATTTTCACGCGCTTTGTTTTCCCAGGCTGGAGGTACCTCAGGCTTCCGTCTTTTTTTGCCTGCGCCCTGCCCATGACATGGCAGGTGCCCGGCTCCAGCCCGAGCACATACTCGCCGCTTTTCATGCATTTCCACTGGGTAAAGAAGGGGAGGGCTTCCGGGTCGTAAATCAGCTCCACACCCATTTTCAGCTCCTTGTTCGCAAGCACCACATGCGCCCTTTTGTCCCTGCCGGGACGAATTTTATGGAAGAAAACCTGTTCCTTCGCGCCGTCTATCGGCTCGGAAATACTTAAAAGCTCCGAAAGGCCGCTTTCCGCCTCCTTGTCGCGCGGGGATACGTCGTACGACGGGATATGCAGCTCGCACGCGGGGGAAAGCAGCGGATAGCCAAAGTTCATATGATACAAAAGCATCAGCGGCGTGGGCGCGAAATCGAGGTTTTCCACGTCGTCTTCTATGATAAAGCTGTTTTCTTCCCCGTTTAATGTCACGCGCCTGCTCAAAACCACATGCTCTCCGAACACGCGCGCCTCTTTGACCTTGCCGGAAACGGTAAGCAGCGGCTTGCCGCCTTCCCATACGGTCTCGGGGCATACCTCGTAAGCGGGCGTGTTCGATATGACCCCGTGCAGGCCGAGCGGCTCGCCCTCATCCTTACAGGCGCCGCCCATATAGGTAAGGCCGCCGGTTGTCAGGAAGCCGGCAAAAAAGCCGCGGAAAAAGCCGCGCGCGCCGTCCTCGGTGAAATATGGGGAAGCGGTAATCCCTGTTTTAGAAAGGAAGCTCAGGTTGATTCCTTTGCATTTCAGGCTTGAAATATCCATCCCGCGGCCGGGCAGAACGGTAACCGAAAGCCCCGAAGCGTTGTAAAGCTCCACGGCGCGCGTACCCTGCGCCTTGCCGCCCTGTAAAACGCAGTCGCGCACGCCGAGCACCTGCTCCATACCGCCGGTTTTTCTGAAAAGCGTTTGTTTGTCCATTTGAAGTCCCTCCTGTCGATGGGGGCATGCGGATAAAAAGCGGGGCAGACCTCTTTAAAGTCTGCCCCCACATGCGCTAAAAGGCTTCTCCAACGAGGTATTGTAAATCAATTGGCAGCCTATTGAGAATGCGAACGTCACGGCCGAATTTACCGGCTGTTTTTTCTATTACGATATAATCAAGCCCGGGAATCACGACATCGTCCCATGTCGTCCGGAATCCCTTTAGCCCGACGTCGAGCATCAAAACCATGCGCTGCGCGCATTTCCTGTCAAAGTCTGTCGATAGGGCGCCGTACATTTCCTGGCATTCCGTATAGCCGGAATTATGGGAGGTGACATAGCCCTTTAATTCCTCAAAGCCCGGTAATTTCAGGCCCGCTGCCCTTTCAAGCTCCGGCGCTTTTGCGCGGTAGAAATCAATCATGGCCTTTTCATGTGTACAGCCGGGCAAATCGTCTTTGGCAATTTCCCTGAGCTTTTCGACAGAAAACTCAAACGCTTCCTGCAAAAACCTTGTCCAGATACGGTAACTGTCTGTTACAAGCGAAGGGTCTTTGACGCACATGACGGAAATCCGCTGCGCGCCGCACAGCCCGTCGCGCTTGGGGGATACGCCGATATGTACGACGTCGCCCTCCTGTATGACGCGGTTGGAGGCCCTCGCGACAATCGTGCGGTTGTTGATGCCGGAGGTCACCATGACCTTGAAGCCCATTTCCTCCGCGCCGAGCTCGTTCGCGATTTCGTAGCCCCAGCCGGCTACCTGCGCTTCTGTAAGGCCGGGGCGCAGGATACGCAGCATACCCTCGAGCATGGCGTCGCTGATAAGGCAGCTCTCTTCAATCAGGCGCATTTCACGCTCTGATTTTTCGTACTTGATTTCATAGTATTTTTGAGATATGTCAGCAATCCCTTCCTCCCCAACATAGCGCTTCAATACGTTATAAAGGCCGAGAGGGAAAACGGCCCTGCTTGTCAGAAGCGCTATGCTGCGCGGCTTTTCGCCGCATGCCTCCTCTATAATATCGATAGGGGACGGCAGGTTCGGAGGATAATCAGGATTGTCTACCTGCAAAATATCGACCTTCCGGATTTTTACGCCGCTGCGGTGGCAGAATTGCTCGGCTACAATACCGCTTTCCAATCCGGCGATAAAGTACAGGCCGTTCTTTGCAATGACAGCCGCGGCAGGCTCTACAATCATGTTGCTGTTGCCGGCAAGGTAGGGAACGTCGCCGCAGTAGTGCTCGTCGGAATATACGACGCCGCAGTCATAGCCCTCCTGCTCGAGCATCCGCATGACCTTTTGCTGGCGCATGGTAAATTCCTCAGGCGGAAGGTAATAGCTTTTGTCAAACGACGGGGCGTTTTCAAGTACCCTGCAGACAATTTCCGCCTGGCGCTTCCAGGTTTTGCTGTCAAACATGGGTCACGCCTCCTTTGCTATTTCCGGCGCGCGTTTGATGTCCGGGTTGGTAAACACGTCCTCGTCGTCAAAGCTCGGCGTGGAGAATTCCGATACGACCGCGCCCTCATTGCCCGCCTGGAACCAGTGGCGCGTATTGATTGGGATGGTATACTGCTCGCCGGGTTTTAAGACGATTTCATGGAATACCGTGTAATACTGCCGGCCCGTCTGCGGGACCGTTGCTTTTATATCCGGCGTAGGCGCGCCCTCTACATAAAGGTACACCGTGCCGAAACGGCAGCGGAAGGTTTCTTCCTTGCCGGGGTAATCGCCGAACGGGGGATGGCGGTGCTCCGGGCATGTCTGGCCGGGCAGAAGCACCATTTCCTTTGCGCAGACGCGGTCTGTGTTGATATAAATCACTAGCTGCAGCGCGCAGTGGTCGGGGTCGCCCAGCCCAAAATCCGCAACCTCTATGTTCGCCTTTTCTTTTTCGGTCAGCGCGATACCCGCCTTATCGTAATAATCGATTACCTGTGCGCGTAATGTCTCATACTTTTGTCTTGTAATCATAGAAATCATTCCTTTTCTTTAGAAATCCCAACCCAATCTATGATGAAATTCGCATATACCTCAATTGCCTGATAAAATTTTTCCGCGCTCATGCTCTCGTCCGTAATATGCAGGCAGTCCAGGTCGCCGGGGCCCATGATGATGACGGGCATCTTGCCGATGTTGGCAAGCGGCGCGCCGTCGCATCCGCAGGGCAGTCCGTCGAGCGCCGTGTCAGGCAGCACGCGTTTACAGCTCTTAAGCGCGGTCTGCACGAATTCGTGCTCCGAGGGCGTTTCAAAGCAGAGCGTTTCCTGATACCAGTCGATTGTGACGGGATGGTCCTTGAGCCAGCTGTCGCCCATGCAGGCAAGCGTTATACGGTCCTGCACCTCTTTTTTTATGTCTTCAGGCTTTACGGGAACGAGCTTGTAATCCGCATCGTATTCACTCGGCAGGAATTCCACGTCGAACTTGACGTTGCAGCTTTCCGCCACAACGGAAGCGCCGCTCCCTCCGCTGATTTGCCCGATGTTCATCGTGGGGTTTTGGAGCAGGGGATGCTTTTTCGTCATCAGCCACTCGGATTCCAGTTCTTTCAGGGCGTTTATCAGCTTATATGCCTTTTCGATGGCGTTTACGCCGATGCCCTTGGTCGCCGCGTGCGTCTGCTTGCCCTGTACGGTGAACTGCGCAAGGAACGCGCCGCGGTTTGTCGGCATGATTGCCATATGCGTTGGTTCCATGATAACCGCGCCGTCGGCCCTGTAGCCGCGGTCGCAGCATGCGATGGTACCGTTGCCGCCGCCCTCTTCGTCTATGACCGCTTCAATTACGATGTCGCCGGCAAGCGGGACTTCCAGCTCCTTTAATGTCCTGACCGCGAGGATTGCCGCCGCAACGCCGCCCTTCATATCGGTGGTGCCGCGCCCATAGTACCGGCCGGCGCGCTCTACGCATTCAAACGGGGGGCTTTGCCACAGGCTTTCGTCGCCGGGTGTGACAATATCGCAGTGGCCGTTCATAATCAGGGATTTGCCGCCGCCGCTGCCTAAGAAGGCCGCGCATACGTTTTCCCTGTCCTCATAGGTGTGGTTCGGGTTAAAGCCGGGGTATTTACAGATTTTTTCGTTGTCGGGTGCGAACGCATCAACGTTCGCGCCCATTTCTGCAAAGTGTTTTTTCAGGTATTCCATGATTCCCTTTTCCTGCCCCGTTTTGCCGGCGTCGATAATCCGGCTGTCAAACGAAACCAGGTCCTTGAGGAAATCAAAGTAGCTGTCTTTGTTTTTTTCTATCGTCTCGTGGATTTTTGCCCTTAAATCATGGTTCATTGGTTGATTCCTCCCTTTCTAAGGGGTCCCTGCGGTTACGCCGCTCCCGCTGATTTGGATTTTTTCTGGACCGCGACCGCGAGGATAAGCACGGCGCCCGTCAGAATCATCTGGTAGTAACGGCCCACGCCGATGAGGTCGAAGCCGTTGCTCAGGACGCTCATAATCAGCGCGCCGATAAGGCTTCCGACAACGCCGCCGACGCCGCCGTTTACGCTTGCGCCGCCAATGACGACGGCCGCGATGGCGTTGAGCTCAAGGCCCTGGCCTGCCATCGGCTGGCCGGAATCGAGGCGGGAAGCAAGGATGATGCCTGCGACAGACGCCATGAGGCCGCTCAGCATATAAACGCCGACCTTCGTGCGCTTGACCGGGATACCGGCAAGGCGGGCCGCTTCTTCGTTGCCGCCGATGCCAAACACCGAAGAGCCGAACTTCGTTTTCTGCAAGGTAAAGTGCCCGATTAAATACATGAGTACGATGATGATAACGGGAACAGGCAGGAAGCCCAGGTTGCCGCGCCCGAAGATGTCAAAGCCGTCCGCAAGGCCGGAAACGGAACGCCCGCCGGTAAACGCGAGCGCCAAGCCGCTTGCGATGGTCATCAGGCCGAGCGTCGCGATGATGGGGGGGACGCTCAATCTGGAGATGATAATACCATTTAACGCGCCGATTATCAGGCCGACAAGCAGGCCGCCGATAACGCCCATAAATACGTTCATGCCCATGTTGACCATCATGATGGCCGCAATCGTACCGGAGAGGGAAACGGTGGAACCGACCGAAAGGTCGATGCCGCCCGAAATAATGACGAACGTCATGCCGACTGCCAGGATTGCGTTGATGGACGCCTGGCGCAAAATATTCATTGCGTTATAAAGCGTGGGGAAGTTTGAGCTGCCGAAGCAGAAGGCTATGCAGATGACCGCAAGGCCGATGAAAGCGACAAATTCCCGGCGCTTGATTAGGTTTTTAAGCTGGTTTTTCATTCGAATCGCCTCCGGTAATGTAGTGCATGATTTCGTTGATATCTGTTTTATTCTGTTCCAGCTCGGCCGTGATGCGGCCCTTGTACATGGTGAGGATGCGGTTGCTTACCCGCAGGACCTCCTCAAGCTCGGAGGAGATGAAGATGACAGCCTTGCCGCTTTGAGCGAGCTGGCGGACCGCATCGAAAATCTCTTCCTTCGCGCCTACGTCTACGCCCCTGGTGGGTTCGTCGAGGATGAGGATATCGCAGTTGGCGCAGAGCCATTTCGCCAGTACGACCTTCTGCTGGTTGCCGCCGCTCAGGTTTAAGACGGGGAATTCGGTGGACGGCGTTTTTATGCTAAGCGATTCGATGTGCCGTTTGGCTTCGTTTCGCTCTTTGTTGCTGTTTATAAAGATACCGCTTATAAAGCTTTTCAGGTTGACTATGGTGATGTTGCGCCTGATGTTGAGGTTCATGAAGAGCCCCTGCGCCTTCCGGCTTTCGGGCAGCAGCCCGATTTTACAGTCGATTGCATCCTTGGGCCGGTTGATATTTTTCTTTTCCCCGTTGACATACACCGTACCCGATTTCATACGGTCCGCTCCGAACAAGGCGCGCACAACCTCTGTGCGCCCCGCGCCGACAAGCCCCGCAATGCCGAGCACCTCGCCCTTTTTCAGGTCGAAGGAAATGTCGTGGATAAACTGGTTGGATATGTCTTTGACCGACAAAATCAGGCCGTCGTCGATTACGGGGTTTGGCGTGATTTCGTTGTTGATGTGCTCGCCTACCATCATCCTGATGATTTCCGGCTTGTCTACATCGCATGTATTTGCGGTGCCGACGACCGTACCGCCGCGCAGCACCGTCAGGCGGTTGCCGATGCGCGTTACCTCGTCGAGGCGGTGGGAGATATATATAATAGATACATTTCTTTTCTTTAAATCCTCTATGATTTCAAACAGGCGTTCGACCTCCTGTATTGTGAGCGTGGCCGTCGGCTCGTCCATGACGAGGATTTTCGCGTCGCACGCGAGCGCCTTGGCGATTTCCACCATCTGCTGCTGCGCGATGCTCAAATCACCGACCTTTGTGTAAACGTTCAGGTTCAAGTCGAACCGTTTGAGCAATTCCTTGGCCTGCGCGTACACCTTTTTCCAGTTGATGACGCCTGATTTGCCGTATACAGGCTCCATGCCGAAATAGATGTTCTTCGCAACGTCCAGGTCGGGCAGCAGCGTAAATTCCTGGTAGATGACCGCGATGCCCTTTTGCTTTGCGTCGTTCGGGTTTTTAAAGCGCTGCTTTTCCCCGAACAGCGTAATTTCGCCTTCGTCGGGCGGGTAGACGCCTGCCAGCGTTTTAATCAGGGTGGATTTTCCGGCCCCGTTGGCGCCGACCAGCGTGTGTATCTCGCCTTCGTTCAGGGTGAAATTCACGTTGTTGAGCGCAAGCACGCCGGGAAACCGCTTGACAACCCCTGTCATTTTTAAGATTTCTTTTGCCATACCGTTTTCACCCCCGGTTGCCGGGGGCATGCCGGATGGCTCCGGCATGCGTCCCCAGTGTGTTGATGTTTACCAAGAGAATCCTGCCGCGTTGTCCTTCGAGAGCATCTCGAGGGGAACGTCGATGGTCTTGTCGACCGTTTCGCCGTTGTGCAGCTTGATTGCCGTCTGGATTCCGATTCTGCCCATTTCCGCGGGCTGCTGTGCGACGGAGCCGGCAACGATATCGCCCTCTGTGATGGCTTTGATAGCGTCTTCCATGCCGTCGATGCCGACCGCGATGACCTTAAAGTCCTTGCCTGCCGATTTGACTGCCGATTCCACCGCGATGGAGCCGTAGTCGTTGACCGCGAGAACCGCGTCGAGGTCCGGATGTGCGGAAAGGATGTTGTCTGCCGCGTTTACGAACGCCGTTGTGGAGTTTTCGACCGCGTTGATGTGCTGTACAATTTCGATATCCTTGTACTTTTTCAGCGCCGTCTCAAAGCCCGCGGCCCTGTCCTGGAAGGAGCTGATAGGAGGGCCGTCCAGGATAACGACCTTGCCCTTGCCGCCAAGCTTCTCCGCGATGAATTCGCCGCCCATTTCACCGGCCGCCTTGTTGTTGGAGGCGATGAACGAAGCGATATCGCCGCCGTCGGCCATAACGTCAAGGCAGATGACGGGGATGCCCGCCGCGTTTGCCGCCTCGACAGCGGGAACAATCGCGCTGGATTCGACCGCGTTCAAGAGGATGACGTCAACCTTCTGTGCGATGAGGTTTTCCACGCTGCTAATCTGCTGTGCCGCGTTCAATTGCGCGTCGCTGATAACGACTTCGACGCCGGCCTTTTCGGCTTCTTCCTTTACGCCGCGCTGCATTGCCTCAAAGAAGGGGCTGTTGAGCGTCATGAACGTAACGCCGACTGTGATTTTGTCGCCTGAGCTTCCCGAAGAGCCGTCGGAAGAGGACGGTTTGTCCGAGCCCGCGCTTGAGGTGTCCCCACCTGTAGAGCATGCCGCGAACGAGAGTACCAGTACGAGTGCCAACAGGACTGCCAACATTTTTTTCATCATGATTTTTTTCCTCCATTCCTTTAACAAGAAAATGATTGCCAATATTTAGCAAAAATGAAATCGATGTCATTTTACGGCAAAAAATGAAACCGACTCAATTTACTGCATGGTTACGAACCCTTTGCGAGGATTCCCGAAGGACCAGCTCGACGGGGAGCAGGACCTCTTTTGCAGGCTCCTGTGAGCCCGCGATGCGGTCGAGCAGGAGGGACATCGCCGTGGTTCCCATTTCGTAGGTGGGCTGCCTGACCGCGGTAATCTGCGGCTGGCAGTACTGCATCCATTCCAAATCGTCGAATGCGGCAAGCCCGATGTCCTGCGGGACCTTCATGTTCAGTTCGGCGAGCGCCTTGAGCACGCCGAGCAAAATCATGTTGTTCGCGGCGAAGATTGCGTCGCACCTTGCTTCCTTTACCAGCTCGATGGTGTTCTGGTAGCTGGTGTGCCCTAAGAAATCGCCGAATTTAATGAGCTTCTTATCGATGGGGAGCGCTGCTGTTTCGAGCGCCTGCTCATAGCCGTATAAGCGCTGGTAGCCGGTGGTGGAGATGTTCTGGCCGGATATGATGCCGATGCGCTTGAAGCCTGATTCTATCAGTTTTGTGACGGCCTCAAAGCTGCCCTCGCGGTTTTGAACGAGCACGGTGTCGAACTTGCCCTTGTTTTCGCCCTCCGGCCTGCGGTCGACGAATACGATGGGCTTGCCGCCGGTTAAGGCGCTGTAGTCGTCCTTTGCGCCGGTACTGGCAAGAATCAGCCCGTCTACGCGCTTGCTGATGAGCGCCTGGATGTACTGCTTTTCCTTTTCGGCCTGTTCGTCTGTATTGCAGAGCATGATGTTGTAGCTTGCCTTGTTCGCCACATCCTCAATGCCGCGCACGACCGAGGTAAAGAAGGGGTTTAACACGTTCGATACAATCACTCCGATGGTCCTCGTCTCGTTGCTGCGAAGGCCCCGTGCCAGCTCGTTTGGCTGGTAGCCGAGCTCTTCCATCACACTTCTGACGCGCTGCGCCGTCGCTTCCTTGACAAGCGCGCTGTTATTGAGTACACGGGATACCGTGGTTTGTGAGACATTGGCTTTTTTTGCGACAATGCTGATGTTGATGTTTCCCATTTTTTTACTCCAATTGAAATCGATGCCATTTTTGCCGACGAGTTCTTTCTCTTTTCGACATCCTCAGTATAGGCCTGCTTGTGAGATGTGTCAACTGTTTTTCACAATAAATTTTTTATTTGTGTGATTTGATAAAATAGAAGTGTGCGCTTTGTCGAAAAAGCAAGAATAAATTGGAAAAATATGCAAAAACCTCTTTTTTGCTTTGGCGTAAAACGCATTTTTGATAAAAAAATATCAAGGGACATCCACGGTTCCCCTTGATATTTCATCTGCTTATTTTATCAAATTTACATTTTTAATTAAAACGCACTGCTTTTTGTTTTTTGAAGCATCCTGCTTCTCTCTTTTATTTGAAACGTGCCGTTTCTTTTTATGAAGCATACTGCTTCTTGGTTTTTTTGATAAAACTTTATATGTTCAATCAAAAGAGGAGAAACCGTTTCGGCGGTTTCCCTCTTTTCAGGGCATCAGGGT
>UQFO01000032.1 GCA_900540275.1 uncultured Oscillospiraceae bacterium
CTGCGCCTTCAACAAAACGCTCGCGGAAACCTCCTGTGTTTCCTGCGGCCAGTGCACGGCGGTATGCCCGACCGGCGCGCTTACGGAACGCGACCAGACCAAAGAAGTATTTGAAGCGATTGCAGACCCCGAGAAGTTTGTCGTCGTCCATACGGCGCCCGCTATCCGCGCGACGCTCGGCGAATGCTTCGATATGCCCATCGGTACAAACGTGAAGGGCAAAATGGTTTCCGCGCTTAAAATGCTCGGCTTCGATAAGGTATTCGACACCGATTTCGGCGCGGACCTTACCATTATGGAAGAGGCAAACGAGTTTATTGAGCGCGTACAAAACGGCGGGACCTTGCCAATGATTACATCCTGCTCCCCCGGCTGGATTAAATTCTGCGAATATTATTATCCTGAGTTTATCCCAAACCTTAGCAGCTGCAAATCCCCGCAGCAGATGACGGGCGCGATTATCAAGACCTATTACGCGCAGAAGGAAAATATAGACCCGGAGAATATTGTGGTCGTTTCCATCATGCCCTGTACCGCGAAGAAATTTGAGGTAAAGCGTGACGACCAGGACGCCGCAGGTGTGCCTGACGTCGACATTGCCTTGACGACCAGGGAGCTTGCAAGGATGATTAAATCCGCGCAGATTGAATTCAAGAACCTCCCCGACAGCGAGTTTGACCCAACGCTCGGCGTTACCACCGGCGCGGCCGCAATCTTCGGCGCTACGGGCGGCGTTATGGAAGCGGCGCTCAGGACGGCTGCCGACACGCTGACCGGACAGTCGCTCGACAGCATCGACTACACCGAGGTCAGGGGTACCGACGGCATTAAGGAAGCCACCTACAATGTCGCGGGCATCGATGTAAAGGTTGCGGTTGCAAGCGGCCTGACGAACGCGGCAAAGGTACTCGACAGGGTAAAGAACGGCGAAGCCGATTACCACTTTATCGAGATTATGTGCTGCCCCGGCGGCTGTGTAAACGGCGGCGGCCAGCCCATCCAGCCCGGCAGCGTGCGCAACTTTACCGACCTGAAAGCCGAGCGCGCGAAGGCGCTTTACGAGGAGGACAAAAACCTCCCGCTGAGAAAATCGCATGAGAGCCCGATTATCAAAAAACTCTATGACGAGTTCCTTGAGAAGCCCGGCAGCCATAAGGCGCATGAGATTCTCCACACGAGCTACGTGAAAAGAGACAAATATTAATTTTTACTGAAACACCAAATTTCCCCCGGTACATTTGTACCGGGGGAAATTTAATAGAAGGTTTAATAGAAAGAAAGGGTCCCTTTGACAGATAAAGCCGCCCTGGCTGTGATTGATATGCAGAAGGATTATATGAGGCCGAGGGACTACCCCCATACGCTTATCGATAGAATCAACGAAAAAATTTCACAGCAGCATCCCAAACGGACCGGATGATTGTTTCTTATAAAAACAAAGGCAAAAAACATAAACTCAGCTGCGTTTCTGATTTTATGCCGGGGCTGTTGGTTTTACCCGGCCTTATCATAGAAAAGGGAGGGCCAAGCATGTTTGATGGGGATATTCTGCTTTCTTCCCTGAACGAACAGGGAATTTCTGAAATTGAGGTTACAAGGATTGACAGAAATTTTTATGTCGCGGCATCTGCATTGGACGCAGCCGCCCTAGGCTTATCAGTTCATTTTCCTCTGGATTGCATCGGTATTAAAAATCAACAGCGGTTTTTCAAAACAAAAATGAATCTGGAGTCAGCTAAAATTATAATACCCAGAGAATAATAAGACCTGATTATTATGCAATCAGGCGATAACAAGCCGCCTTAACAGAGCCTTTTCAACGCTGTGGTGAAATTCTTCCTCATTTGTTGTATTTCCCTGCCGGATATTGTAAGATAAAAGGGAACACAACAGGGAAGGATTTGAAAAGATGGAAAAAAAGCACACGGGGTTTCTTGTATTCCGTATTATCTCCAGCATACTGGCGCTCATATTGTTAATCCTATTTATCGCGCCGCTTGCCATGCATAACATCAAGGACATCGGCAACATATTCGGCATCGTAGCCTGCACGGTTTATCTCATCTGGGTAAACAACCTTTTCTGGATAGGGCGGCTTAAGAAAAAAATCAAGGAGCACAAGGGTACTAAAATGGTTTTAAATGTAATCTACGCGCTCGTCGTCATCGGCGTAGTGTATGGCATCGCGGTTTCCGCCAGCATGGCGACGGCAATCGTAAAAACGCCGGAGGCCCAGTCCACTGTCGTGGTGCTTGGCTGTAAGGTAAACGGGAAGAACCCGAGCCTGATGCTCAGGAAGCGCCTGGAGGCCGCCTACGATTACCTGAGCAAAAATCCCGGCGTGCCCTGTATTGTGTCGGGCGGCCAGGGCCCGAACGAGGGCATCAGCGAAGCACAGTGCATGTACAATTATTTGACAGAGCGCGGAATCGATTCCTCCCGCATTTATATGGAGGACAAATCGACCGACACGGACGAAAATATCCGCTTCTCCCAAAAAATCATTGAGGAAAATAATCTAAACGGCAATCTGGCGATTGCAACCGACGGCTTCCACGAGCTGCGCGCCGCAATCATCGCGCAGAAAAACGGTGTAGAGACAATCGGCGCCGTTCCCGCAAACACGCCGCTGTACCTACTGCCCACCTACTGGGTGCGCGAATGGTTTGCAATCCCTGTAGAAATTATAAAGCCCTGATAAAAGGCAGCGTCCAAAATGGGCGCTGCCTTTTCTTAACTGCCGATTATTTTTATTTGGCTGCAATTACAAAGACGCTTCTTTCAAATATAAAAGCGCCAAACAGTGCATAGCCCCCTTTGTGCAGGCCAAATACAAAAGCTTTCCTATTTATAAAGTTTTGCTTTGCGCAGGCAGGTTGGAATATGCCCGAGCGCGAAAACCGCAGACGCGGCTAGTAAGAAAAGCGAGTTGCCCCAAACGCCAGAGAACGCAAAGGCGAACACCGGGAACACAGCCATCGGTACCGGCAGGGCGAGCAGAGGACGGTAAAGCAGGCGCGCCTGCCTCCCTGTTAAAAAATATCGCAGCCATAGCCCGTAGTAAACCGCGATGCATATGGCCATTAAAACAGCCCATACGTCAAAGGGCCGTCCGTCGAAGCTGTCGTGCGACATGACGAGCAGCGCAATCAGCGCAACCTGACCGATATACTCCATAATGGTAAAAAAACGCCCCGCGCCTGTTTCTTCCGCCCGCACGTTTTGCGGCGGAAAAAACAGGAAAATAATATTCGGCAGCAGCATAACCGCCGCGATGATTGTCCCCGTGATGGAAAAGCCCATACCTTTCCCCTTCCTGTCGTCAAAAAATCGCGGGCAATTACTCGTTGCGTAATCGCCCGCCTGAAAATACGATTGTTTTAGCCCTTAATTTTAAACATGTTCTTCGGCGCGCCGCAGATTGGGCATACCCAGTTGTCGGGAAGCTCCTCAAACGGATGCTGCGGGTCGTCGTACACGTAGCCGCAGATGGTGCAGATATAGCGTTCCTCCGGGCTTGTGTCCTGCGATGCTTCTTCCTTACGGTAGGTCGGCGCGTTCTTCGGGGCTTTGCCCTTGATAACCTTATGGTAATAGTCGTAGGTCATCGGCGTTCCCTTGTATTCGTCGCTGCCGGCGGTCACCTCGGCAAGAAAGACCGTATGCGTAAGTGTTTCTATGCTGTCGAGCACCTTGCAGAGGAACCAGCAGCAGATATCTTCCCGTAAAACAGGCTCGCCCTCGCGCAATACCTTGTAATTGACGTTTGCAAGCTTGTCCGCGTTCCTTCCGGAGCTGAAGCCCAGCGCGCCGATTACGGTACCGGACGTGTTCTCAGACAACACGGAAACGGCGAATTCGCCTGTCCTTTTGATACATTCGTTCGTATAGTTGTCGTGGTTGACGCTGACGGCGACGACCATCGGCTCTGCCGTGACCTGTATGACCGTATTGACAATGCAGGCGGTCGGGCGCTGTTCTCCCTGCACGCCGATGGCGAACATCCCGTAGGACAGGGTTCTCAATATATCAGGATTCATATGGTTCCTTCCTTTCAAGGCGGCAGCCAGCCGCCGTTCTTTGCATAATATTTCTTTTTTCCGGAAATCCCGGATTTCCTTATCAGTATATCACAGCAAACACGTCAAATGCAACCGATTTTTTAGATACTTTATAATAATCTATCCAAAACAGGAAGAAGAAACAACAAAAAAGAAAAAATCTACCGCAAGACGACTGGATTCGCCTATTTTCGCGCGCAAAAAGCGCCCGCCCAAGTGGACGGACGCTTTATTTTAAGCTTGATTATTAAACTTATTCGTACATTGGATATTTGGCGCAAATTTCGGTTACGCCTGCGCGCACCGCATCCGCCGTGCCCTCGAAGTCGTTAAGGGTCATGGTAATAAACTTTGCAATCTTGTCCATGTCTTCCTCTTTGAGACCCCTCGTCGTGACCGCAGCGGTGCCCATACGTACGCCGCTGGTGACAAACGGGCTTCTCGGCTCGTTCGGGACGGTGTTTTTGTTGACGGTGATATAAACCTCGTCGAGACGGTGCTCCAGCTCCTTGCCGGTAATTTCCATGTCGCGCAGGTCAAGCAGCAGCACGTGGTTGTCTGTTCCGCCGGAAACAAGCTTATTGCCGCGCTTTACAAGGCCATCGGCCAAAGCCGCGCAGTTCTTTACAATCTGCCTGCCGTACTCCTTGAATTCGGGCTTTAACGCCTCGCCCAGGCAAACGGCCTTTGCCGCGATGGTATGCATCAGCGGGCCGCCCTGCGTGCCGGGGAAAATTGCTTTGTCTATGGCCTTTGCGAATTCCTCTTTGCAGAGGATAAGGCCGCCGCGCGGTCCCCTTAAGGTTTTGTGGGTGGTCGTCGTGACGAAATGCGCGTGCTCCACCGGATTGGGATGCACGCCCGCCGCGACAAGCCCCGCGATGTGCGCCATGTCTACCATCAGGTACGCGCCGCACGCGTCAGCGATTTCCCTGAACTTCTGGAAATCGATAATCCTGGGGTACGCGCTCGCGCCGCAGACAATCATCTTTGGCTTGCACTCGAGCGCCTGCTCCATGACCTTGTCGTAATTAATCCGGTGCGTTTCGGGGTCTACGCCGTACGCAACGAAATTGTAGTATTTGCCGGACAGGTTGACCGGCGAGCCGTGGGTCAGATGGCCGCCTTCGTTCAAATTCATGCCCATAACCGTGTCGCCCGGCTCCAGCATAGCAAAATAAACGGCCATGTTCGCCTGCGCGCCGGAATGGGGCTGTACATTTGCATGCTCCGCGCCGAACAGCTCGCACGCGCGTTTGCGCGCGATATCCTCTACGACGTCCACGCACTGGCAGCCGCCGTAGTAGCGCTTGCCCGGGTAACCCTCGGCGTATTTGTTTGTTAGAACGCTTCCCATTGCCGCCATGACCGCCGGGGAAACGAGATTTTCAGAAGCGATGAGCTCCAGGTTCCTGCGCTGTCTTTTCAGCTCGCCGCCCATAGCGTCCGCTACTTCCTTGTCGTAGCCCGCCACAAAGCCGATGCTGTCGAGCATGTCCTTGTACATCTTGACCATTCCTTTCAGTCGTCCATTATAATATGTATTTTATTATAAGGTACGAACGCGCTTTTTTCAAGCGAAACGGCAAAATTACCCGTTTGGGCGGGGCTTTCTTTTCTGCGGACCTTCTTAATTATAGTTTTTTAAATTTTTTTCTTTTTCTATCTGTTTTTCAAGCATGCCGGACACGACCTCCGACAGGCTTTTCTTTTGTTTTTTTGCGATTTGCTCAAGCTTTTCGGCTGAATCTTTATCCAGCTGGATTCTTACCAAAGCCATGTCATCATCATCTCCGAGTAATTCATTTGCAAGTATCTCGTCGGTAATTCCAGACAATATCAAGGTCTTTTCAAACACCGCCTTCACACGTTTGAGCTGCGCAAGCTCTCCCTTGCGCGCTTTTATCTCGTCCTCAATCTCAAGGTTCAAATAAAAAAGGGCTTTATAGTATGCCACCCGTTCTTTACTGTTTGGCTCGTCTTCGCTGCTGTTCATGCACATTCTTTCAATGAATTCCATTACGGGCTGCCCATAAAGCTGGTTTTTATTAAATTCCATTATCCCTCTACCCTTCCAAAGATTTATTTATAATGCGCTTGTTTATTGCAGGAGGCCACATTTTCCGTTATAATAAAAATGTATATCTATGCCCATGGGAGGGTATCTATCCCTTTGCCTCAAAAGATACACTTCATTTTTCTACAGCTCTATTTTATTTCAGCAAATGCTGAATGTCAAGAGATTTATCAGCATTTGCTGAAAATCGTCGTTTTAAACAATTTTGCATTGAAATTTTATATATTCAGGAGGAATAAATATGGATTTTCTTAATCGGATTTACAGTCTTCTACAAGAAAAAGGGATATCGAAGAATAAGATGCTGACCGACCTGTCTTTATCTAAAAATTCTTTTGTTGACTGGACAAACCGGGGAACCGTTCCAAACGGGGAAACCCTGATAAAAATTGCGCGTTATCTGGACGTATCGGTTGATTATCTCTTGGGCGCTTCCAATGTACGCAAAACTTTTGCCGGAAATGTACAGGAAAATGATTTACGCAACAAGATAATTGAATTGGTGTTGCAATTAAACGAAGAAAATTATGAAAAGGTGCTTTCCTATATTAAATCTATAGTGGAACAGCAGAAATAAATAAACGCATAACACGTTACCCGACCCTGTCTATTCCAACTCTTTGTTTCTTTATATTATCATATGATTTTGAAAAAATGGTGACCCGAGAGTCACATCTAACTTTTTAATTTAATTTTTCTGTTAATATGTTAACTTTTCAAAAGGGGCGGAACCATTTCGGTGGTTCTCCCCTCTGTTTTTGAAACGCTTTGTTCATCGTTTTATTGATTGAAGCATTCTGCTTCTTGGGTTCTTTCATAAAACTTTTTATGTTTAATCAAAAGAGGAGAAACCGTTTCGGCGGTTTCCCTCTTTTGGAATCACCTTTCCGCCGACAAGGGAAAACCTCG